>JABFGH010000005.1:32500-248001 GCA_013112585.1 Ignavibacteriota bacterium
GGAGAGTATTATCGGTCCGTACCGCAAACCGACACAGGTAGACGGGATGAGTATTCTAAGGCGCTCGAGTGAGTCGTGGTTAAGGAACTCGGCAAATTAACTCCGTAACTTCGGGAGAAGGAGTGCCTCAAGTAAGTGAAATTAATACTGATGGAGCTGAAAGAGGCCGCAGTGAAAAGGCCCAGGCGACTGTTTAACAAAAACACATGTCTCTGCGAAGTCAATTAAGACGATGTATAGGGACTGACACCTGCCCGGTGCTGGAAGGTTAAGGGGAGTGGTTATCCGTCATCTGACGGAGAAGCTGTGAACCGAAGCCCCAGTAAACGGCGGCCGTAACTATAACGGTCCTAAGGTAGCGAAATTCCTTGTCGGGTAAGTTCCGACCTGCACGAATGGTGCAACGATCTGGGCACTGTCTCAACCACGAGCTCGGTGAAATTGTGGTACCGGTGAAGACGCCGGTTACCCGCATATGGACGGAAAGACCCCGTGAACCTTTACTGCACCCTAACATTGGGTTCGGATAGGTCATGTGTAGGATAGGTGGGAGACTTTGAAACCGGGGCGCTAGCTTCGGTGGAGTCAATGGTGAAATACCACCCTTGGTTTATTTGAATTCTAACCGCGGTCCATGAATCTGGATCCGGAACAGTGTTAGGCGGGTAGTTTGACTGGGGCGGTCGCCTCCTAAAATGTAACGGAGGCTCTCAAAGGTTCCCTCAGCATGGTTGGTAATCATGCGTCGAGTGTAAACGCATAAGGGAGCTTGACTGCGAGACATACAGGTCGAGCAGGTGCGAAAGCAGGAGTTAGTGATCCGGCGGTAGCGAGTGGAAGTGCCGTCGCTCAAAGGATAAAAGGTACTCCGGGGATAACAGGCTGATCTTGCCCAAGAGTTCATATCGACGGCAAGGTTTGGCACCTCGATGTCGGCTCATCGCATCCTGGGGCTGAAGAAGGTCCCAAGGGTTTGGCTGTTCGCCAATTAAAGCGGTACGTGAGCTGGGTTCAGAACGTCGTGAGACAGTTCGGTCCCTATCCTATGCGGGCGCAGGATACTTGAGAAGAGTCGCTTCTAGTACGAGAGGACCGAAGTGAACGAACCTCTAGTGCACCAATTGTCACGCCAGTGGCATCGTTGGGTAGCTACGTTCGGAAATGATAAGCGCTGAAAGCATCTAAGTGCGAAGCATACTTCGAGATTAAGTATCCCTTTATTACTTCGGTAATAGCTAAAGACTCCTTGGAGATGACAAGGTTGATAGGCTGTAGGTGTAAGTGCGGCAACGTATTTAGCTGAGCAGTACTAATAAGTCGTGAGGCTTAACCAATATTTTTATTTTTTATTAAAGGTCTGTTTTTGTTTCAGTTCAACTCTTTCTTATTTTCTTAAATTTTGTTCGATTATTTTAGTCCTCGCTTATGCGATGGCAAAGTTTTCTGGTGGTTATAGCTAAGGAGAAACACCTCTTCCCATTCCGAACAGAGAAGTTAAGTCCTTAAACGCCGATGGTACTGCATGGGCAACTTTGTGGGAGAGTAGGTAGCCGCCAGGATTTATTTTTTAACCCCGACTTTTTAGTTGGGGTTTTTTATTTTAAACTTTTTTTTGTATGCTCGAATAAAGTACTTAATGACAATACTTCACTTCGTAATAACAATTTTGGATTGCTGTAAATATTGTTAAAGAGCATTAATGTGAAGGCTACCAACAATCCTAAGATTACCATACTTACTAATGTCTCCATTAAACTAAAACCACTTTGGTTATTCATAGAATTTTTGTTTGTGATACCATTCTTCTTTTATCAAGCTGTATTCCGGATTTTCAACAAATCCCATTGGCAATAAAAACTGGTCGTCAAGTTCGTGACGGTTTACCTTAACATTAACTAACCAGTTAAGGTATTCTTTCTTTCCATCCATGTAGAGAAAATTATAGGTGTAAACACAGCCTTTGACTTCTCCGTAAAGTTCAAGGTTGTTCTCACTATAGACTAACCCATGAACCACACTTTCTTCATCAATTTTTATCTTACTCTTGTTTTCATCCAAACCTACTGTTGAGGATACTAACATTACCGTTCCGTTGATTACTGAAGAGCTGATATCAATTTTATTATCGTATTTATTTTTACTATCTGTTTCAACATACAGCCCAATAACTGAAGGAAACAAAAATTCTGAATCTGATATAGTAATGCTGTCTTTTGCAAAAAGTTGTACATTTTTAAAACTGCAGTTTGAACCTACATCAATACTGGTTTGTGAAACTAGGACAGAATTTTCTATGTTTACATTATCTCCAATGGAAATTGTAGAATCAGAGTAAATTTGAAGATTATAAGTTGATTTTGTCTCATTCGTAAAATGAGTTAATCCACTTACATATAATTCAAGTGTTTCTAAACCATTACCTTTTTCTAAAAACCCTTCAATAGAAATATCAGTTGGAATTTGCAGCACTCGTTTTTTAATCTTGTTTATCGTTAAGTCATTCATAATCTCAATAGGTTCATTCAGTTCTTCATTACTTTCGTTATAAGTAGTAAAGTTAAATATGTTTTTAATCAATGAATCGTTGAATAATCTTGAATTTATTTCCTCATTAACAATGATTTCTCCATTCAAGTATTTAGGATTAAGCGGAGGCACACCAAATAATCTTCCTTGATTTATCTTTCTCTTTGCTGTCAATAAGTCACCGGTAATATTTGTTTTGCCTGCAACTGTTGGTGTTAATTCGGGTCTAGTTAGTATAATTGCATTACCGAGTAATTGATCTGGCTTTGTGCCATGAGAAATAAATACAATTAAGGAATCATTTATTTTTTTTTCGACTTTAATTCCCAAGTATAAACTATTAGCTACATTTGCTAATTTCTTAAAAGAAGAATCATCATTTTCTCCAACAAGTAAACTACTACCTTGAGAAGAGAAATAATTTTCGTTTATAGCGTTAAGTGTGTTTAGCTGTAGACTATTATTCTTACGCTGATTTAGAACCAAAATATTTTCAGAGAACAATAAATAAATTAAACACAAAAAAATACTAATTATTAATAATGCAATTATTAAAATAGAAGAGAGTGAAAATCCATTTTTAGCACAATAATTAATTTCCATGATTATTGTTAGTTGATGATTTACTATCGAGTATAATACAAGGGTGATAATTCTTGTTTATATATACCAAATATGATTTACAATTAAATATTTTTTGTTTAGCCTCGAAAACTTGGTTGAAGTTAATCACTAAGTTATTTTATTTTTTATTCGGAACCTTTTATTAGTTTTGATTGAACTTATTTTTTGTTCGATCAGATAATTCTCTTAACTCAAAATTCAATAGATACCAATTTCCATCACGATATTTCCAAAAATGATATGATGTATCTACGGCAGCTGTATCAATTCCTAAATAATTAATTTTGAGTTCAGTACGAATTTGATTTGAAGTTAATGCAGTATCTTTAAACGAAATATATGATAGATATTTTATATTGTAAGTAGCAGGTTCTCCTTGATTATATTGTCTATTAAACGAAGCGCGTGATGGAAGGATTCTCTCCGTTAGATTCATTTCCTTAGTCTTAAGTAACATGTCATAAATCTCGTCCCAATCTTTATTTGAAATTAGTTCATTTAATTCAGAATTCTCCCTAAGAAGCAACGAAATTCTATTGTTCGTGTCCTCATTTGAACTGCATCTTAAACTAATCACTATGAACATCAGCATTGCTATATAAAATGATTTCATTATGAATCCTCAAATTTTATTATTATGTCTATTCGCTAGTAAGTCAAAATATAATGCGATATGTTAATTACATTGACAAGATTTTCAATTTCTTAGAGTAAAAGTTCAAAAAACTAACACTAATAATATCTTATTCCATCAACGATAATTATATAATCAGGATAAATTTTACTGTAAAAATCTGCTACTGGACTATGAAGACCACTCACAGGTCCAACTTTGCTCTTATCATACTTTTCCTTTACTGTATGTGCTATACCAAAGAAATCTCCTTTTTTCATCACATAATTATTAAGGTTTTCCATTAAATCTTCAAAAGAAATAAATGCCACTCCACCATTTTTTTCTTTCATTAGTTCATATGTTGCTTTAATCATTTCCAAAGAATAATCTTTAAGTTTACCCTCAACAGCAACTAGATCTCTTCCTGGAGAAAACACATGTCCAAATCCACCGTTTCCTCCAACAGCTTTGAAGCCTTTATGGGCAAAATTAATATCCTGAAATGCATGCAAAGCAAATCCAAATTCTGAATTTGATAAAGATGAAGGATCTTGGACCAACCGATCAACAACTATTCTTGAAAAAGTCGACTCGAAATGAAAATTAGTAACATTATTATAATTGGCTGGATTTTCAGACCTTGTGAATATATTCTCATCAACACTTTGATTAGCCTCTGCTATTTCACGCGCATCATCAATCGTTAAACGCATTACTGCCATTGCCATATATAACGTCAGATCAAAATGTACATCTTCTCCAAATAATCCGTTGCGATCGATTTCATTTACAGGATTATTTCCACTATAGGTATATGGTGAAGTGTACTGATTAATAGCGTCTGTTTGACCCCAACTTCCAATTTCACTATTAAAATATCTTGCATTAATATAATCATATTGTGTTTCAGTATCTTTTTCCTTTTCAATAAACTTATACTTCTCATTCACACTGCTGTTATTAATACTTCTTAATATCTCTCCATATGGATGATAATCCTGTGCACTAACAATCTCACCGTTTTCGTCTAATGTCATTCTTATACTACCCAAATGATCTTTAACATAATATGTTCGTCGCGTACTTTTCAGAGTTATGGTAAATCTATAGATGTTTCCATCACTTCCATCATCATCATAGTATTTCACAGCAATGTTATAAGGCCCGTCATTACTAAATACCCACTCAACATCAATACTGGTTGTGCTTATATCATAACTCCATGGATCATTTTTATCATAATTAAAATTCCACTCCCACTTTGGCTGAGCCGGCTCTGACTGGTTGTCATTATCATGACTACCTAAGCCGGTAAATGATATTTCAATTCCGGGTATCAATGTTACCGATGTACATGAACCCATTGAGGTCGGAGTCATATCTGTACCTAATATGAGTGAACTAACTGCAAAAAATATTGTTACTAATAATTTAATAATTCCATTCTTGTTTTTCATGTTATTTCTCAACATTAATGTTCAATTTTTCTTAGTAGTCTTTGAGCTATCTCTTTATTTGATAGATTGTTGTTGATTATCTTTTCTAGAACTGGAACGGCTTCAACCATACTATTGTGTGATATCATTGCTTTTGCTTTTCCTAGTAAAGCAACTTCATTTAAATCATCAATTGATAAAACTTCATTATATGTGCTTATTGCAGCTTCAAATTGCATAAGATTAAAGTTCAAAATATTTGCTTTCAATAATTTTCCATCTGTTTTCAATTTCATATGTGCAGCAAGTTCTTTTTCCAAGTGTCCTGAAGCAACATTTGTCATTTGATTTGAATTAAAGTTAGCCAACATATCAAGACTACTAATAGCTTCATAATAATCCTTCAATATAAAGCGCATATTAGCCATTGTCATTATAGCATTAGGAATTCTTTTATCAGTCGCATATGTGGTAATAAATTTATACAAATTATTTTCAGCTAATCTTTGTTTTACTGTATCCATATCTTCAAGCCATTCATTATAATAACTTAAAGCAATTGCATAGTCACTTAGAATAGACCAATTCAAAACTGATGGATGCTCTGATTTAACTTTTGCGTATTCTGCTCTTGCTCCTTCGTAATCTTTTTCTTTATCTATTGTTGCAGCAAGCAAAAACTGACCTATTGCTGCCCTCTCTGTATTGGGAGTTGATTTATTTGCAATTTTTCTATAGTGTTCCTTTGCCAACTCTTTTCTATTGATTCTGTTTAACCAATCACCCATCTGGTAGCTTATATCATCAGCATATACTGAATTTGGGTATTCTTCTACTAATTTTCTTCCCTCAATTATTGCATTTTCTAAGTCGTCATTCCATAAATAGTGTTGAACTATTCTGTACTGTACATGGTTGGCATAGGTTGAATCATGCGAGAAAGTATTTAAGAACTCTCTCATTTTAGGCAAAGCTCGATTATCTTTTAAGTGCAAGTATTGAAGTATTAGAAAATAGCTTGCACCTTCTTTCCAATATCCATTTGGATCTTCTTGGAGATAATCTTCATAATGTTTTTTTGCCTTTTCAATTTTATCATCAAAAGATTCTATTCTTCCGAGAAAGTAAGAAGCTTCTTTTCCTTCCTTAGTTGCTTTGTAAAACTGCCTAAGTGTTCTGTATTCTTTTTTTGCATTCTTATAATCGCGGTTCTTATAATTTTAAACCCTCTTTCGATTTTTATTTGCTAGCTTTTTAGTTTTGGGAAGGATTATGGATATTATTTGTTTCAGCATTGACTTAAAAATTGAGAGACTAAAAAAACTTATCAGTGCGAATTGATTTCTTTTCCGCCTAACTCTTTTTTTATTGCTGCGGCAATGGGACTATCAATATTTTTTTTAGATGTTTTCAAATTTGATTTACTGCTTTCAGAAGAATTAGCTTCACTAACGGAAAATTTAAAAATAAAACTTTTTCCGAATAAAGATTTAGCAACTTCCTGTAAGCATTCAATATTTTTGAAACTATCTGAAATTATTTCTAAATCTTCTTTTGTATTTAATTCAACAGCAAGATTTCTGTCATTTAAATCAATTGGTTTGGAATTATGTAAATGTGAGGCAACTGAAAATTTTTCTTTATTCACACTTTCCATAAATTCATTCCAGTTATTTTTGATATAGTTTATATCAACATTATCGGGAGTCTTGATATTTTCCTCGATAACTTTTTCTTCGGTTCTATTCTCAAGTTTTGATGTTAAGTCTCTGCCGAGTTGATCATTTTTCGGCTTGGCAGGTTTTACTATGGGTTCAATCTTTTTTTTTTCAGCAGAGTAATTTGCATTAGATTTAGAACCCGTCAGCAAATCATCTAATTTGGTGGTATCAAGATTTTCCAGATTAGAAAGGAGTTGAGAAATTGTTCCGGATTTTTCCAATCCGATTAAGTGGGCTAATGAAATTTCAATTTTCAATCTTTCATTGGGTGAAGATTTTAACTCGTATTGAACTTTATTCAGAAAATCTAAAACTCTAAGTAGGTCACCTTCAGAAAAAGAACCGGCATATTTTATATATTGTTTTTTATAAACATCAACAGAGTCAACTAAATCGGCATTACCTTTAATTACAACTGTCAAAATGTTTCTAAAATGTTCAATCATTCCATTTGTAAAGTCCAAAAAATTCCAGCCTTTTTCGTAAACTTCCTTTGTAACTTCAAAAGCTGCTGCAAAATTTTTACTTAACATCGCATCAGATATTTTAAAGTACACTTCTTCATCAATAAGATTAAGCATAGTCGATAATTCATCAGCTTCAATTTTACTTCCGCTGAAAGAAATTACTTGATCAAAAAGACTTTGTGCATCACGCAAAGCACCATCAGCTTTTTTTGCAATTAGGGTAAGGGATTGATCATCAATTTCAATTTTTTCTGCATCGGCAATTTTTTTAAGCAGTGCTTTTATTGCAGGTAGCTCAATTCTTCTAAAATCAAATCTTTGGCAGCGCGAAATAATTGTAGGCGGAACTTTATGAATATCAGTTGTGGCAAAAATGAAAACCGTATGCTCCGGCGGTTCCTCCAATGTTTTCAGCAAAGCATTAAATGATTCTGTTGTAAGCATGTGAACTTCATCAATAATATAAACTTTATAGTTTCCCTTCGTCGGTGCATACTTAACAGATTCACGCAGTGTTCTTATTTCTTCAATTCTACGGTTAGATGCACCGTCAATCTCAATAATATCAAGGGATTGCGAAGCTAAAAAAGATTTACACATATCACATTTGTTGCACGGCTCGCCGTTAACAGGACTTAAGCAGTTTAATGTTTTGGCAAGAATTCTGGCGGTAGTTGTTTTACCAACTCCCCGCGGACCCGCAAAAATATATGCATGTGCAACTCTGTCGTTCTGGAATGCATTTATTAAAGTTGTTGTAATATGTTCCTGACCAACAACTTCTGCAAAAGTCTGTGGTCTCCACTTACGTGCCGTAACTTGAAAGTTCATAGTGTTTTATTTTATTAGAAAATTATTAAAATCAATTAATAGAGGAAGATAAATTCCAAAAAAAACATAAATTCCAAAAAACAAATACCAAATAACAAAAAAGACTAAAATTCCAAAAATCAAATCACAAAAATCAAATACTGAATAACAAAAAAGACTGAAATTCCAAAAATCAAATCACAAAAATCAAATACTGAATAACAAAAAAGACTGAAATTCCAAAAATCAAATCACAAAAAACAAATACCAAAAAAGACTGAAATTCTAAAAATCAAATCACAAAAAACAAATACCAAAAAAGACTGAAATTCTAAAAAACAAATAACAAAACAGGTAAATCTTAAAAGATCAATTAACGAAAAGATAAATGGCAAATATGAAAATCTATTTTAATGTGGTTTTGTTTATTATTGCTGAAAATATTTTTTTTAATTCAATTGATTCTTTATATAAAGTCTCTAATTCACTGTTTTTCTTTTCTGCTGTTTCTAATAATAATCTTAACCAATACTCCGTTTCTTTTGCTTCTTTCCTACAGATTTTTGTGCGATAGATAAAATCTTTTTTGCTCAATGATTCATTTGCTTCAATATAATTAGACCCAATTGAAGCTGAACTTCTAATAACTTGATTTATATACTCAAACCCAAAGTATTTACTTTTTATTTTCTTACATATCTTATATACATCTCGTGCAAATTTATAAGTTCTCTCCTCTAAGTCATATTTTTTTTCATCAGTCAATAATCATTAGTCCAAAACTAACCATCAAAATTTGTTTTTTGCTTTTTATCATTTGTCATTTGTTATTTGCTATTTGTCATTTGCTATTTGTCATTTGCTATTTGTCATTTGCTATTTGTCATTTGTTATTTGCTATTTGTCATTTGCTATTTGTCATTTGTTATTTGTCATTTGCTTTTTGTCATTTCAATTCAAATTTATTAAAATCAAAAGTACTTAGTAAATAGCTACAAATTTTTTCAAGATATATTTTATCAGTTGAATCGAATGCCGAATAATCGTAACTATCTAAATCCAGCACTCCAATCAGTTTTTCATTTTGAATTAAGGGAATTACAATTTCAGATTTTGATCCTGAATCACATGCAATATGACCGGTGAATTTATTAACATCATCAACAATAATTGTTTTGTGCTTAGCAGCAGAGGTTCCGCATACCCCTTTACCTAATTCAATAACTGTGCAAGCGGCTTTACCCTGAAAAGGTCCAAGATAAAGTTTGTCATCTTTTAAAAGATAAAAACCTATCCAGCTAATTTTATCAAATGCATCTTTTAAAATAGCTGTAAAATTACTTAAACCTGTGATGATCGGTTCATCCGAGTTAAGGAGAGATTTGATTTGCGGAAGTAAGCATTTGTAAATCTCTTCCGTTCCGGCACTTTTATTTATTAAAATATTTTCTGTCAATTATTTTTTCCTTTTTACTGCTGCTGTTTTTCTGCTTACAGTAAAAACATGTTTAATCGCCTGTTTAATATTATCAATTGGAATGATCTTTAGTCCATCGGTAACCTGAGGTTTTATTTCACTCAAATCTTTTTCGTTTTCTTTTGGAATTAAAACTGTTTTTATTCCGCTCCTTCTTGCCGCAAGTAGTTTTTCATTAAGTCCGCCAATTGCAAGTACATTGCCTCGTAAAGTAATTTCTCCTGTCATTGCAACATCCGATTTTGCAGGCTTTCCGCTAAAGGCAGAGTAGATAGCCATTGCCAGTGTTATTCCTGCTGAAGGTCCGTCTTTAGGAATTGCTCCTTCCGGTAAGTGAATATGAACTTCTTTTCCTTTATTAAAATTTGTGCGAAGTCCAAAATCCTTACTGTTTGATCTTAAATAACTTAGTGCAGCAATTGCAGATTCTTTCATCACATCGCCAATTTGTCCCGTCAGTATTAACTTTTCACCGCCTGTCATTACGGTAGCATCAACGTGAAGAATTTCACCGCCGACACTTGTCCATGCTAAACCTGTAACACTTCCAACTCTCGGTTTCTTTTCAGCTTTTTGCGGTCTGTACTTTGGTGTTCCCAAAAACTCTTCAATTTTTTCTACACTAACCGGATACTTGATTTTTGTTTTTTTCCGCCGGTTATTTTTTGACTGCTCTAAAACAATATCCCGTGCAGTTTTTCTATATACCGAAGCAATTTCTCGTTCGAGATTTCTAACACCGGCTTCCCTCGTGTAGCCTGTAATTATTTTATTTATTGTTTCATCATTTACAATAACTTCATGTTTATCAAGTCCGTGTAATTTTAACTGCTTGGGCATAATATGCCGTTTTGCAATTTCAAGTTTTTCATGCTGCAAGTAGCCGGGTAAGTCAATTATTTCCATTCTATCTTGTAAAGGCAAAGGAATATTATAACGTACATTTGCAGTAGTAATAAACATCACCTGCGATAAGTCATAATCCACATCCAGGTAGTGATCGTTAAAAGTATGATTCTGTTCGGGGTCTAAAACTTCTAACATTGCCGAAGAGGGATCACCGCGGAAATCCATGCTCATTTTATCTATCTCATCAAGTAGAATTACAGGATTAACTGAACCTGCTTTTTTCATTGACTGAATAATTTTGCCCGGCATTGAACCGATATAGGTTCTTCTATGCCCGCGAATTTCCGCTTCATCACGAACACCGCCAAGACTTATACGTACAAACTCTCTGCCAATGGCACGTGCAATGGATTTGCCGAGCGAAGTTTTACCAACTCCGGGAGGTCCAACAAAACACAAAATTTGACCGCGCATTTGCTTAACCAAATTAAGTACTGCTATGTGTTCAATTATTCTATCCTTTGGCTTTTCTAACCCGTAATGGTCTTCATCTAATATTTTTTTTACATTTTTAATTTCTAAATTATCTTTTGTCCTTTTCGTCCAGGGTACATCGGTCAGCCAATCTAAATAATTCCTTAATACTGTTGATTCCGGTGAACTGGGAGGAGTCTTTTTCAATTTGTTTAATTCCTCGGTCGCTTTATCAACAACGGCTTTAGGCATTTTAGCTTTTTTAATTTTCTCTTTTATCTTTGCAAATTCCGGTGATGTTTCCTCATCATCGCCTAATTCATCCTGCAATATTCTTATCTGTTCTTGAATGATAAATTTACGCTGTGTCTTTGCAATGTTTTCATGAACTTTGGTTTCAATTTCTTTTTCAACTTTTAAAATATCAATTTCGGAATTTAGAATAGTTATCGTTTCATAGATTTGATCCTTAAGTGAAAACTTCTTTAAGATTGACTGCTTTACATCAATGGATTGATTAATGTTGGCTGCCACATAGTAAAGTTTTCTGTCAGGCTCATCAATGTTTTCGTAAGCGCTTATAGCTTCCGAAGGGATTGTCCTATTAATTTTAACATACTCCTTAAACATAGAAGACATCTGTCTTATCAGCGCATTCATTTCGCGCTTATCTTCATTTTTCGGCAGAATTACTTTTATTTTTGCTTCAAAAAATTTATCGTTATCAGTAAACTTTACAATTTTACCCTGTATTAAACCATCCACTAAAATTTTCATTAAGCCGTTGGGCAGTTTTAATATTTGAATTATTTTTGCAATTGTTCCTTCTGTATAAATTTCATCTGTAGTCGGGTCTTCAATGCTCGATTTTTTTTGAGCTGAAAGAAATATATACTTTGATGATTCCAATGAATAATTAGCCGCCCGGATTGATTGTTCACGTCCAACCAAAACAGGAAAGATCATATATGGAAAAATTACATTATCTCTTAAAGGCAATACCGGCAATACATCAGGGATATCTTCAATTATTGAAGTCTCGTTAGATTCTTTTTTAATTCTCATTTCCATTACTAAAAAATTACTCCTAAATTTTAAAAACTAAGACTTTAAATATACCAAATTAAGATTGTGCTATCAATTAAAACATAAATCAATTTACTTTACAGTACACAAAGTTGGTTAATTTAGTTAGCTTTGTTAATTCAAAAATAAATGACTTTAAAAATGATAAACGATGTAATTGAAATATCAAAAACTGCCGGTGAAATAATTAGAGATGGATTTAGAACAAATCATTCAATTGAATTTAAAACCAACGAATCCAACTTAGTAACTGAAATTGATAAAAAAGCTGAAGATGCAATTATTGATTTTGTTAAGAAAAAATATCCCGGTCATGCAATTATTGCCGAGGAGAGCGGAGAGCATAAAACTACTTCCGAATACTCATGGGTAATTGACCCTTTGGACGGCACAACAAATTTTGCACACGGATTACCGATTTTCTCAGTATCTATCGGGGTTCAAAAAAATGGCGAAACAATAGCCGGTGTTGTTTATGATGTAATGAGAGATAAACTCTATTCATCAGAACTTGGATCAGGATCTTTCTGCAGTGACGAAAAACTTAACGTAAGTAAAGAGAATAATCTTAAACATAGTATTTTAGTAACCGGATTTCCCTACAATGTTTACGAAAACCCCAATGCAGTTATTGAAAAATTTGGTGCTTTTGTAAAAAACAGCAGAGCAGTTAGGCGGCTCGGCTCGGCAGCAATTGATTTTTGTTATGTAGCCGAGGGAGTTTTTGAAGGATTTTGGGAAGTTTCACTAAACCCTTGGGATATTTGTGCGGGCAAGCTAATTGTTGAAGAAGCAGGCGGAATTGTAACAAATTTTGCTGATGAATCTATAAATATTAATTCTAAGCAAATTCTTGCAACCAATAAATTAGTACATGCAGATATGCTGAAGATTCTGAATAAATATTAAACTGCTTCAAATATTTGAATTATATTCCTCTCATATCTAGATATCTTTCTAATTTATTGTTATTCAACATTTTAGACCAAATAATTAATTTTAATTTTATTGATGTAAAAATTAATTTTTATTATATTTCAAGACTATGTCAGAAAAAATTACCATTGCAATAGACGGACCCGCCGGATCGGGCAAAAGTACAGTAGCAAAAGCAGTAGCTGAAGAATTAGGTTACCTTTATGTTGATACAGGCGCCATGTATCGGGCTATTACTTATGCAGCTTTAAAAAATAATGTAGTTGATGATGCTGCCGAAGTAATCAAAATAGCACAAAATGCAGACTTATCCCTGAAATTTGAAAATGGTTTAACCAGGGTATTTTTGAATGGAGAAGAGGTTACCGATAAAATCCGGTCAATGGAAGTAAGTTCAAAAGTAAGTGAGGTTAGTGTAATACCCGAAGTGAGGGAACAATTGGTAAAAATTCAGCGTGAAATGAGCAGTAATAATTCACTTGTTGCTGAAGGCAGAGATGTAACTACGGTTGTTTTTCCCAAAGCTGAAGTAAAAATATTTTTAACTGCTACCCTTAATGAAAGAAGTGAGCGGCGGTATAAAGAGTTTATTGAACAGAATAAAAATATAAGTTTTGAAGTTGTTAGGAATAATATTTCAAAACGTGATAGGATTGACAGCAGCAGGGATACAAGCCCATTAACAAAAGCGGAAGATGCAATTGAAATTGACAGCACATCAATGAGCATTGAAGAAGAGATAAAATTGATTTTAAGTAAAGTAGATGAAATACGAGATAAAATTAAACAAGAAAAAATAAGCCATCATAATTAACAAATGTAAAAGTAAACCCCGCCGCCAAAATTTTTAGATGGCAGAAAATGACAGCGGTTAATTATTTTTTTTGGAGGAAGTAAATGTCAGAGCAGGAAAAAGATGAATTAGTCGAAGAGAAGAAAGCTGCTCCCTTTGACAGATCAAGATTTATCAACGCAGATGAATATTCGGATGAAGAGTTACAAACCTTAGCAGGTTTGTATGACAGTTCATTTAGAGATATCAAAGAAGGCGAAATTATTGCCGGAAAAATCGTTGGTATTTCTGATGATAATGTTGTGATAGATGTTGGTTTTAAGTCCGATGGTTCTATACCTAAAAATGAATTTAATGCAACAGAAGAAATTAAAATAGGCGCCGAAGTTGATATAGTTATCGAAAGCGTAGAAGATGAAGAAGGTAATTTGGTTCTTAGTAAAAAGAGAGCCGACTTTCTTAAAATTTGGTCGCAGATTATTGATGCTCATGAAAATGAAAAAGTGCTTTCGGGTAAAATATTAAAAAGAATTAAAGGCGGAATGGTTGTTGACCTTATGGGCATTGAAGCATTCTTACCCGGTTCTCAAATTGATATTAGACCTGTTAGAGATTTTGATGCTTTCGTTGGTCAAACAATGGACTTCAAAATTGTTAAGATTAATATACCTACCGAAAATGTTGTAGTATCTCATAAAATACTTATTGAAGCTACTATTGCTGATCAGAGAAAAGAAATTCTTGAAGGATTAGAAAAAGGTCAGATACTTGAAGGTATTGTAAAAGCTATTACCGATTTTGGTGTGTTTGTTGACCTTGGCGGTGTTGACGGATTGATTCATATAACAGATTTAAGCTGGGGAAGAATTAATCATCCAAGTGAAGTTGTTAATCTTGATGAAAAAATTAAAGTTGTTGTTACCGATTATGATATGGAAAAACGACGAATTTCACTTAGCTTAAAACAATTGCTGCCGCATCCATGGCAGGAAATTAATGAAAAATATCACATCGGTGATAAAGTTGCCGGTCGTGTAGTTTCATTAACTGATTACGGTGCATTTATTGAAATTGAAAAAGGAATTGAAGGACTAATTCACATTTCGGAAATGAGCTGGACTCAGCATATAAATCATCCTTCTCAATTTGTTTCAATGGGGCAAATTGTTGAAGCGGTAATTTTAAGCTTAGATAAAGATGAAAAGAAAATTTCACTTGGAATGAAACAGCTTACTCCCGATCCTTGGGAAGAGTTGCTTAAAAAATATCCTGTGGGATCTAAGCACAAAGGAGTTGCACGCAACTTAACTAACTTTGGTGTATTCGTTGAATTAGAGCCGGGCATAGACGGACTTATTCACATTTCTGACCTATCATGGACAAAGAAAATTCGCCACCCCGGAGAAGTTGTTAAAAAAGGCGAAGAAATAGAAGTATCGGTATTGAGTGTTGATACCGAACAGAGAAAAATTTCACTGGGTCATAAACAAATTAATGAAAACCCATGGGAAAACTTTGCAAATGTTTATGCAACCGGTGCAACAACCGATGGCAAAATTGTACGAATAATTGAGAAAGGTTTAATTGCCGAACTTCCGCTTGGAGTTGACGGATTTATTCCTGCTTCACAACTTTCACCCGGTAAAATCAAAAACTTGGCTTTCTCATTTCCAATTGATTCAAATCTACAATTAAAAGTTGTTGAGTTTGATAAGGATAATAAAAAAATTGTTCTTAGTGCATTAGCTGCTCTTAAAGATATGACTGATGATGAAATAAACGCATACATCAATGATTATAAATTAGAAAAAGTTACAGTTGATAAAATAAGACAAGCTGAATTAGGTAAATTTGATTCTTCAGATTTTAACATGTACGAAGCTGATCCCGTAACACCGGCGCCAAAACCGGCAGAATCGAAACCTGCTGCGAAGGTAGAGCCCGCTAAAGAAGAGCTCGAAAAAGCGGAACCTGTTAAAGAAGAACCTGAGGTTAAAGAAGAACCTGAGGTTAAAGAAGAACCTGAAGCTAAAGAAGAGCCTGAAGCTAAAGAAGAGCCGAAAGCAGAAGAACCTGAAACAAAAAAAGAAGAAGTAAAAGAAGAGCCGAAAGCAGAAGAAACTGATACGAAAAAAGAGGAAGTAAAAGAAGAAGAAAAAGCTGAAGGTTCTTCCGAGGAAGAAAAAAAAGAAGATAAATAAAAAGTAGTTGTTTGAATTGGGCTTTATGCTGTTGCTTTTATTGTAACTCATAAAGCCTTTTTTTATTGAAAGGAAAAATTTTGTCAACCGTTGCATTTCATACATTAGGATGTAAATTAAACTTTTCTGAAAGTTCTACAATTGGCGAACAGTTCTTAACTAACGGTTATGATGTTGTTGGATTTAATGAATTTGCAGATATTTATATTATAAACACTTGCACCGTAACAGAAAATGCCGATCGGGAATGCAGGCAAATTGTTAGGCGGGCATTACGTACAAATCCCGAAGCATTTGTTGCTGTAATTGGCTGCTATGCTCAATTAAAGCCGGATGAAATTTCAAACATAGAAGGTGTTGATGCTGTCTTAGGCAGTAATGAAAAATTTAAAATCTTTGAATATTTTGAAGAGTTTCACAAACAGTCTCTTTCTTGCATTCATGTCACACCAACCGAAAACTTAAATTCATTTTATACTTCAGCTTCAACAGATGCCGACAGCAGAACACGTGCATTCTTTAAAGTTCAGGACGGATGTGATTATAAATGTTCGTTCTGCACCATTCCGCTTGCCAGGGGAAAAAGCCGAAGTGCTGCGCCTGAAGAAGTGACCGCACAGTTCAAAGATTTGGTTAACAAGGGTTACAAAGAGATTATTTTAACCGGTGTTAATGTGGGCGACTATGGAACAAATTCAAATTACAATTTAGTTTGTCTAATTAGTGAATTACTTAAAGTAGAAGGTGATTACAGATTGCGGATAAGCTCCATTGAGCCTAATTTGCTGACTGATGAAATTATAGAACTAACCGCCTCTAATGATAAACTCTGCAATCATTTTCATATTCCCCTGCAGAGCGGCAGCTCAAAAATTTTAAAACTTATGCAGCGCAGATATACCGCTGATGATTATGCAGATGTGATTCATAAATCAGTTGATAAAATTTATGACCTTGGTATAGGCGTGGATGTTATTGTTGGTTTTCCCGGCGAGACTGAAAATGATTTTATGGATACTTATAATTTTATTAAGGATCTGCCAATTTCCTATCTGCATGTTTTTACATATTCCGAAAGACCAAACACCAAAGCAATTGAGATGGGTAATTCCGTTGATGTTGTTGAACGAAAAAGACGTAACAACATGCTGAGAATTTTAAGCGAGAAAAAGAAAAATGAATTCTATAGAACAATGATCGGTAAAGATTTAACAGTTCTTTTTGAACATGATGAAAAAAATGGTTTGATGAAAGGATTTGCATCAAATTATGTAAGAGTAAAGCAAAGTTACGACCAGCAAAAAGTAAACAAATTTTTGAGGGTAAAAATTTTAGATGTTGACCATAACGAATGTATTACCGAAGTTTCAGAAAGTAAATTATCAACTAAAAGTATAGCCGGATAAATTAATATGAGAAAAATATTTGCCTTCCTTTTGATTTCATTTTCAATCGTTTATTCTCAATCAGAAAAAAGTGAATCGATACTTAACCTTAAAAATCAGATTAGTACAAATCTTTATAATTCCAATCAAACAGAGCCGCTTAATTTAGAATTAGAAAAAAAGAGCGCAGGACTTGCAATAATATACTCACTGCTTTTGCCCGGTATGGGAGAAATGTATGCGGGTAATTATGCCTCCGGTAAATATTTTACAATTGCCGATGCAGCTATTTGGGGTTTCTTTACCGGCTTTACTGTTTACGGTAATCGAATGGAATCTAATTATAAATCATACGCTGCCGGTTTTGGCGGAGTTGATAATACAGGTAAAGACGATAGATATTATGCAGTGATTGGCGACTATGTTAGTATTGAGCAATATAACAACGAACAGGAACTTAACAGAAATTTTGAAGAGGTTTATGACGTTGAAACTCATTACTGGGATTGGGGAACTTCGGATAAAAGAAAGGAATTTCGAAGTACCTGGACATCGAGCGAGCAGGCAAATAATAATATAAGATTTGCAGTAGGCGCACTTATATTGAATCGTGTAGTTAGTGCCATTAATGCTGTTAGACTTGTATCCCGCTATAACAAAAATATTGATGAAGAACTTAGCTGGAATTTAAGCTTTGGTTTATTGAATAACCCTGATTTACCTACGGGATTAAATATGAGTTTTTACAGCCGGTTTTAATTTTACTGCGTTTAAGCCTTGCGGCATTTTATAGACTCTCATTAATCATTCATAATTAATTTTAGTTTACTTTGCACAACTACAAACTCACAATCCAATACGACGGTACAAACTACTCCGGCTGGCAAATCCAGAATAACGTTCCAACCATTCAGCAGGAAATTACAGAAGCTCTAGAAAAAATATTACAAGAAAAAATTAACCTGATTGGTTCCGGCAGAACTGATGCGGGAGTTCATGCATTAGGGCAAACGGCAAATTTTAAAGTTGAACAAAAATTAGATTTATATAGAATTAAACATGCTCTTAATTCTATGTTATCAAATTCAATTTCAATAAGCGAAATGAATGAAGTTGATGAAAAATTTCATGCCCGGTTCGATGCGAAAAAAAGAAGCTACATTTATTTGATGAACAAGCAGAAGTCCCCGTTCTATTTTAATTACTCCTACTTTCTACCGCGTTTTGATGAACTCAATTTTTCACTTCTCAAAAAACTTTCAAACGAACTTGTCGGCGAATATGATTTTACATCATTTGCACGTAAGCAGACCGAAGTTGAAAATAAAATTTGCAATGTTCACAACATTCATTGGAAAAGTAATGCAGAACGGGTAATATTTTATATAGAAGCAAATCGATTTTTACATGGAATGGTAAGAACAATAATCGGCACCTTACTTTTTGCTGCAAGAAAAGAAAAAGACAACAAATACATTACAGCCGTACTTGAAGCGAAAGATAGAGAAGCAGCTGCGGAAGCGGTGCCCGGTAAAGGTTTATATCTTTTTAAAGTACGCTATTAAATCTTTCGCTTTTTCGGCTAAGTTCTAATAATAGCACCAATTATTCTTCAACCCCGCTGGGGTTGTATTATGTGCTAGTTCCTTTATTCCATAGGATTCTCCTATGGCTATTTATATTCGACTACTTCGTAGTCGGGAAGTTATTGCGACGAGTAGAGAGTAAGAGTTTAACCTATTAAAAATTTACTTGAACTAAAAAATATTTGATAAATTACTCAACACCGCAAAGTTTATAACCCCGTTAGGGGTTAAATGTTTGTAGAAAAAAGAAGAAAGAAAAACATCGAACCGCAGAGCGGTTCAACCAATTATTGTGAGGGGTAAAATTATAATTATAACAGCAATTATTCTTCAACCCCGCTGGGGTTGCGGTTCGCTGCAATTAATTTTATTCCATAGGTTTCACCTATGGTTATTTATGTTTAACTACTTCATAGTCGAGTATAATTATATCGGAGAGGCAAAAAAAAATAATAACCACGAAAAAAATCAGCGGTAAAAGATGACAAGCAAGAATGAACTACCGAGTAGTTCAAATATGAATTAATTATTTCTGTAATTCGTAGAACTTAGCAGTTTTTTTCTAATATTATTTTTGTTCCAGAAAATTAAATAATTGAGAACATCACCGTTATATTCTTTCCAAAGTAAAATCAATACTTTATATTTGAGTTATAAATAAGCCGCAAATAAATATTGCAAAATTGCTGATTAAAAAAATAAATTATTTAACGCATGGAAATATTATCTGAACTTCACCCTTTCTTCGTTCACTTTCCGATTGCGCTTTTTACATTTTATGCGTTTATCGAAATTTGGAATGTATTTTCAAAAAAGGAAATGTTTGGTAATACGGCAATGGTTCTGCTGCTTATTGTTGTTATAGCCGCAGTACTGGCAGCGTTAACCGGCAACCAAGCTGCCGCCTCAGCAGCAGAAATTGTAACAGATGCTGCTGTTTATCCCGAAGAACTGATTGAGCAGCATGAATCATTTGCTACTTATTCAATTTGGTATTTTATCTTTTTGCTGGCATTAAGATTTTATTTTTTCATCAAAAAAAAAATAACCGCAAATATAAAATATATGTTTGCAGCATTAGCAATAATCGGATGCATATTAATTTTAGTAACCGGCAAACTTGGCGGCGATCTTGTTTATAAATATGGTGTTGGTACATCTTTATTTAAATAATAAAAAATCATGAAGAAATTTTTTCTAATACTACTACTATTTTCATCAATAAGTTACGGGCAGTTTTTTGAACCCGGACAAGCGAAGGGATTATTTTTAGATATTGCAATAGGTCCCCGATTTCCGATAGGAAAATTTTCCAATACCTCTATACTCGGTGTAGGGGGTGATATAACAATTTCATACACTGATAATAAAAAGCTTCCCTTTTTTATTTATGGTAGAATTGGTTATCAGCATTATCCGGGTAATCAAGATTTTTATAAGACAACTAACTATGCTTCATTTTCTAGTAATGCTGTAATTTTAAATGCCGGTGCACGGTATTACTTTGCACCGATTATAAAAGATTTAGTGCTGCTGATGCCTGTAATGGAAGGCGGAGTTTCATTCGGCTATTTTGAAAAATCGCATATTTTTAAAGCAGGCAGCGGTAGAGAGAATTTTACAGAAGATGTTGGAAAAATGGGCGCACATATCGGCGCAGGCTTTTCAATGTTTTTGTTAGATGTAATTGTTTATTATAATTTCTTTCAAAATAATCAATATATTTCGGCAGATATAAAAGTAAGAATTCCCATTTATGCAATAATTTAGGAAGGTAAAATGGACTTAAAAAATTTAATTTATTCCAAAACTGATGGCATAGCAACAGTAACAATTAACAGACCCGAAAAACTTAACGCCCTTAATAGCGAAACAATGACGGAACTGCATACAGTATTTACCGCAATTAAAAAAGATGACGCAATCAACCTGGCAATATTAACGGGAGCAGGTGAAAAGGCTTTTGTTGCCGGCGCCGATATTGCCGAGTTGAACAAATTGAATGTGATAAGCGGAAAAGAGTTTGCAGAAAAGGGGCAAGTAGTTTTTGACTTGATAGAAAACTTAGAGAAGCCCGTAATTGCTGCGGTTAACGGTTTTGCACTCGGCGGCGGATGCGAACTCGCACTTGCCTGCCACATACGCATTGCTTCTGAAAATGCCAAATTCGGTCAGCCGGAAGTTAACCTTGGCGTTATACCCGGTTACGGCGGAACTCAAAGGCTTGCAAGACTAATTAACAAAGGGAGAGCGCTTGAAATGATTTTAACAGGTGATATGGTTAATGTGCACGAAGCTTACAGGCTTGGTATTGTCAATTATGTTGTACCTCAAAATGAATTGATGGAAAAAGTTAATAAAATTGCTTCAAAAATTTCATCAAAAGGACAAGTTGCAATTAGGATGGCAGTTAAGGCAGTTGTCAGCACAGAGGAATTATCACAACAAGCCGGGCAGAATTTTGAGGCTAGCCTGTTTGGGGTATGCTGCGGTTCCGAAGACTTTAAAGAAGGTACATCTGCTTTTTTAGAAAAGAGAAAGCCGAAGTTTGAAGGCAAGTAGTAAACTGAATTTTTAATCATCATATTTAATTAATTATTTTTAGAATTCTTTTATCATTAGCAGTATTTAGTTGGAACACAAAAACGCTCGCAAAAGACTTATCTATTCGTTATTAATTTTTATAGCTGCATTAGTAATTGCCAATGTATTTATTTCCTCGGTAGAAACGGAAATTGAAACTCCCCCAAAAAAATCAACTTCTACAATCCAAATTGATTCTGTTCTTAGCAAAGTCCTGGCTGATTTTGGATTTGAAAATAAGTGGCATAAAAAATATAAATTACGAAGTAATCAGAAACCGCCGTTGAAAGTAAAGCACAAAGTAACATTGCCGAACGATGTTTCTACTATTGAATTTATTGCGGAGTTTAATTCTAATATTACTTTTGATGATGTTAAACTTATTATTGATGAGGAAGAAATAAACGGGGATTCTGATATTGAAGTGTATGCCGCTGATACCTTAAAATATTGGGTCACATTAACTAGAGATGCAAAATTAGAACGTGAAAAAGGAGCATTTGTTTTTTTGCTTACCGACGTAAATCAATTAAACAAAAAACAGTCTCAGAAATTATTCTTCTCACCTTATTCTTTCGGTTTATTGATAACCCCTTCATCTAAGAGTAAAATTTTGCTGAATAAAATTAATAAAGCCCGAAAAGAATATTCTGTTATTTTAAGTGACGATATTGATGAAGAAATTTTTAAGTTAGAGCCTGACTATGCTACAAGCCGTTTGGAAAGATCGGTAATAAATATTGTAAATAATTTTGGCGGAGCAATAAACTTTTACATAAATAAGAGTTCTGATATTTATAAATCTACATCATACAATTTTGTTAAAGATGAATTTAGTGAGAGAGGGAAATACTTAAAGCTAATCCATCAGATAAACAAAATTGAGGCTGATTCCGAAGAAGATTTAAAATCACTTTTTGATTTTTATCATCAATCAATAAAAAAGAATGAGCGTAAGCAGCTTTTAATAAGTGCTGAGGACTTTTTGAAAATTCAAGACCGAATTAAACAGATTGTGAAAAGGGGATATAAAATTTTAGCGCCTTCAGAGTTAAATAATTAATCAATTTTATTTCCATTAATATCCAACTCAATAATATCCTGCCCAATTTTATTTTTTAAATCTTCCTCTATCATTTTCTTATCACCAACAATTAATATTGCCGCATCACCGGGAAAAATATTTTCCTTTGCTGCATTCATAATATCGTCAATGCTCGTCTTTTCAATTTTCTTGATGTAAGTATCGTAATAATCATCCGGCAGCGAGTACAAAATTTTTGAACTTAAATGTGTTGCAATCTGCGAGTACGTTTCAAAAAGAGAAGGGAAGCGTTTAATTAGATATGATTTGGCAAACTCAACTTCTTCTTTTTTAATTCCTCTTTTAATTCCTTTCAATTCTTTAAGAATTTCATTTACAGCAGGAACTGTATTTTCACTTTGTACAGAAGTTGAAACAGCAAAATATCCGCTTAATTTATTGTAGCTGAATGAAGAATTTGCGCCGTATGTATAACCTTTATCTTCACGCAGATTCAAATTAATTCGGCTGGAAAACTGCCCGCCGAGAATTGTGTTAAGCAATGACTTTGAGAAAAAAGTTTCCGTATCACGCTTGCCTGTAATGTGCCCAATCCTAATTTCACTTTGAGCTGCGCCCGGTTTATCAATAATAAAAGCCTTCAGCTTACCCCGCTTGGGTTCTGCAAAATTCTTTGCTGCCGCTTTTGAATCAATCCAGCTGCTGAATACATCATCAATTTTATTCAGTAAATCTTTCTCTTCAATATTACCAACTACAATTAAGTTACAGTTTGAAGGAACGAAATATTCTTTATGAAAATGTTTCAGATCATCCGTTGAAATATTTTTAATATGTTCTCCGTAACCAACAGTTGGGAATGCATAAGCATTTGCCTCGAACATTAATTTTTCAAAAACTGCCGAAGCTAAGTAGGATGGCTCATCAGAAAGCTGAGTTATTTTATCGATCAGTTTCTTTTGTTCCCGTAAAAAATCTTCTTCACTGAACTTGGGCTGAAGAACAATTTTTGAAAACAAATCAAATGAACGCTCGAAATTTTCTGAAAGGGATAACATATTGAGTGCCATGGAATCATGATCGGCGGATATTTTTAATATTGTTCCCATTTGTTCAAACTCATCATCAAGCTGCAATGCCGTTAAATTACCTGCTCCTTCATCAAGCATCATCGATGTTAAATATGACAAACCTTTTTTATCATCAGGATCAAATTTACTTCCGGCAGATACAAACAATCCAATTTGAACGATTGGTAATTCAGTTTTATTAACAAACCAAATTGACAAACCATTTTGTGTTTCTAGTTTTTTAATTTTTGGTAAATGAAATGTAATCTGTTCTCTTTCGTAAGGTTTATTTTTTCTTTCAACTTTCATATCAGCTTTTCTCTTTTGGGTTTACATGCAGTTCAACAAACGGTTTTGTTAAATATTTTTCCGCACAATTTTTAATGTCGTTAACTCCAATACTATCATACCTGCTTAAATCATAAATGAAGGAATTCGGTTCGGCTAAATTGCAGTTGTAATTATTTAGATGGTTGGCAAATGTTTCAATATTCTGAAGTGAATAAATAAATGAAGATTTAATTCCATTTTTTGATCTGTTGATTTCTTTCTCGGCTGCACCTTCATCAATCAGTTTATCAATTTCAGTAAAAATTGTTTTTTTAAGGTCATCTAACTTTACACCCGGTTTTGCTGTTGCAACAATTAAAAACGAACCATTAATTTTAGCAGAATATTGAAAGCTGAAAACATCTTGTGCAATTTGTTTATCGAATACAAGCGATTTATACAAACGTGAATTTTTTGATCCTGAAAGAACATCTGAAAGCACATCGAGTTTAGCATCATCGCCGCCGTAAAGTTTATCGGAGTGCCACGCCATATACAGCCGCGGTAATTGAACATCTTCTTTTAATTCAACTAATTTGCTTTCGGGTAACGAAACATTTTGCGGCTGCGGTGTTAAGAATGATTTTCTGTTTGGAATATCTTCAAAATATTTTTCAACCAGGGCTTTTGTTTCATCAATTTTTATATCACCTGCAATAACAAGACTTGCATTTTTGGGCGAGTAATACCTCTCAAAAAAATCGATAACATCTTCAAGCTTAAAAGCCTCTATATCTTTCATCCAGCCAATTGTCGGCCAATGGTAGGGATGCTTGCTATCGTAAAGATTAGCGAATATATTTTCCCACGCCATTCCATAAGGCTGGTTTTCGTAACGCTGTCGTCTCTCATTCATCACTACATCTTTCTGGTTCCTTAGTTTTTCCTCGGTTAATGCCGGCAGCAGGTAACCCATCCTATCCGATTCCAGCCACAATACAAGTTCCAAACTGTTTGAAGGAACAGTATTATAATAGTTTGTTCTATCAACACTGGTCGAGCCGTTCAAACTTCCCCCGGCTTCTTGAATGTATTTGAAATGTTTTTCTTTAGGCACATTTTCAGAACCCTGAAACATCATGTGTTCAAATAAATGAGCAAAGCCGGTTTTACCTTCAACCTCATTTGCCGAACCGACTTTGTACCATAGATTCACCGATACAATCGGCAAACGATCTCTGATATAAAGTATAACTTCCAATCCGTTTTTAAGTCTAAATTTTTCGTACTCAACATTTAATATATTGTTCATAAAAATTTCTTCATTTGTTTTCTTTTAGAATAAAATTAATTCGTTCCGATTTACCATCAATGTTTTCAGATACCGGCAGCATATAAATTTCACATAGTAGGGGAAAGATATCAATATTCCAAACAGTGCCGGTTTTGTAATTATTTTTGAAGGATGGTCCTGCCGCATAAAAAATTCCATGCATGTCAAAATGATTATTATCATATCCGTGGTTGCCTTTACCCGCATATTTATTGAAAGATTCCAGCCAGTCATTTGTTACAAGCGACCATCCATTTTCTGCAACAACCAATATTGATGAAATTGCATTGTTGTTTTTATAATGAAACCATTCCGGGATTTTTTGTTTTTTATAAACAGAGTAATGTTCATCGTGAAGTTTTAATATTTCATAAACCTCATCTATCTCATCACCATCAGGTTCAATTAACATGAATGGTTTTTCGCCCTGAATTTTTACTTCATACTCATTTAACAGTTCTTCAATATTAACTACTCTTTCCGTGCTTATCTCCGTCATCCCATGATCTGATAGGACAATTATATTTGTGCTGTCCCTTAGATCAATATTTTCTAACTCGTGCATTAATATTCCCAGCATGCTGTCCAGTAAGGCTATTGCAATATTGGTTTCCGGCGCATCGGGTCCGTACTTGTGTCCGTATGAATCAGTTTCATGAAAATAAAGAGAGATAAATTTTGGTCTCTCTTTTATCGGCAGTTTCAGCCAATCAATTACACCATCAATTCTATCTTCATAAGGCAAATTATGATCGTAATAATGAAAATATGAAGGTCTGCGTTTTGGATTTTTCAACTCTGAACCGGGGAAAAAATAACTGGCAGATTTAATACCATTTTCTTCCGCTAATTCCCAAAATGTTTTTGCTTTATACCACTTTTCATTTTGAACGGTATTTCTATTGCTCAAAGAAAATTCTTCGCCTGTTAAGGGATCAGCAAAACTGTTAGCTATTATTCCATGCTTTTCAATATAGCATCCTGTAATAATTGAAAGATGATTGGGGTAAGTTTTTGTCGGGAAACATGGACGCAGAGATAATGCTGATACTCCTTGCCCGGCAAGCTTATCTAAATTGGGGGTAATTTCTCTTTCAGAATAATCCCATCTAAAGCCGTCAAAAGAAATCAAGATTGTGTAAGGTGTTTGACTTTGTACTTTTAAAAAAGCAGTAAGAAAAATTATGAATAAAAGTTTCTTCATTTAGATGTCTATTCTAATAATTAAAAATTTACTCTTACAAAATAACTAAAAAATTATTCATGAAAATTTTAATCAAAAAAAAAGCCCTTCGAGATGAAGGGCTTTGTAGAAAATAATTAAACTTACAGACCTACAGAAAATCCAACATTAAAGGATCTTTCTAATCCCGGGTAAATTTCTGCAGCACTAGCCGTATGCGGATATTTAATAATATCATCGGTGTTTGGATCATTATCATGATCATACTTATGGCTATTAAATGCACTATTATCAGTGGCATCAGCAACATAAAGTTCGTCAAGTAAATTAAATACATGAGCAAATACAGTTACATCAACACCTTTGATGTTCAATGGTACGTTATAAGAAAAGTGGAAATCGAATACACTGTATGAAGGAACTTTCCAAACCTGAGCTCTATCGGTTCCATCAGTTCTATCGGTTGGTTCAAAATCGGAATAGTAATTACCATACCATCTCCAGCCTAATTGAGCTCTCATACCGCGAGTTGGCATAAAAGATACAGATGCAGCAATTTGAGTTTGAGGAGCTTCACCAACTTTCAAGTTTTTTAAGTAGTATGTATATGCAATTGATGTGTCTTTATTTGGTCTATAGCTTCCTTGAACATCGTCGGTATATTCCCAATTACCAACAGAGCCGGCAGCTTCAAAACTTAAAAATCTTACAGGTATCCATCTAGCATCAAGTTCAACGCCCATATGTGTTTGGCTTACACCTTCTAAGAAAGTAAGACCATCAGAGCCGTCAGCATTTAATGTGAATACAGAAACTGCTCTATCTGTCCAACTTGTATAATAAATATTACCGTTAACAACTAATGAGTTTGATAAACCTGTCCAGTTAAAACCAACTTCACCGGAAATATATTTTTCATTTTTCGGGTCATCAGCTTTAGCACCGTTTGAGTCATCAATAACCTGGTCAAATATTGGTACTTTAGAAATGTAACCGCCGTTTACGTAAACTGAAAATTCTTGATTTGCACGGAAACTTAAACCGCCTTTAAACTGATATCCGCCAATCCAATCGGTTTCTGTAAATAGCATTCCGCCGTCAGGACCTTTTTTGAAGTGGTCTGTAAAATCATACTTAACCATTGTGTAGCCTGCAGTACCATAAAGAGTAACTTGATTATTGGTATATTCTGCTTGACCAAAACCGCCTAACCAGTTAACAGTATTGATATTAAAGTAATCAATTTTATCGCCAAGTTTTTTGAATCTTTGAAGAGGTGAATCAAACTCATTTCCGTCAAAATGGAAGTAATCGTTACCAAGTAAATCACGTACTTCTCTGTAATGTTCAATTTCGGCAGTTCTCCAATCTACACCAAAAGAAATTTTTAAGTTATCATCAACTTTGTAAAATGCTTTAGAGATAGCACCGATAGTCCACTGATTATTACGGCTGTTTCTTAATATGCCGCCTCTGCTGTACATCGGGTCACTTCTTCTATCTGTAGAAATAGCATAATTAGATGAATCACCTGCACCGAATGGATCATCAAAAACAACATTGCCTGCGTTGTTTGCGATGGTTGCATCCCAATCAACTACTCTTTGTTTTAATCCGTAATTATATCTTATGCTTCCAAAAGTACCGGTACCGCCGCCTTGTCCGCCTGAGTAATATAAAGTAGTATAAACATTAAACTGTTTTGATAATTGAGTGTACCAGTTTAAGTTAAAAATTGGTTTATGATAAAAGTTTTCTCTTTCGTTTAGAAAACTTGGTGAATATCTTAAACCGCGTGTGTTGCCTAAATATTGCTGACCAAAATAGGATGGTGAAACACCGCTCCAGTTAGAGTTATAATTAAGACCTTGTTCAGCATAAATAGGGTTATTCAAAACCTCTTGGGGGAAATCTAAATCACGTGCTAACTCATGGCTGAATGTTGCAGCATTAAGAGCATAAGTTCTTTGTCCGTGGCGCTGTGGAGCACCATTTGCATAAAACTCAATTCTGTTTTTGTCATTAATTTGGTATGATGCTCCTAAATAATATGCCCATGCATCTGTCCAGGCTCTGTGAACAACGCCTTCACCGGTTTTACGAACACCGCCGACACTGATAGCAAATTTTTTATCAATCAAACCGCTATGTGCAAATAATGACTGCTTTAAGAAAGTACCGCTGCCAATTTCACTTTTGTATAAAACTCCTGATTCAAGAGCACTTGGGTCGGTAATAATATTCATAACACCGCCAACACCGCCGGTAGCTAATGTTGTTGTAGATAGACCTCTTTGAACCTGAATTGAAGAAGTAGCATCACCGACACCATCCCAGTTAGACCAATAAACCCAGCCGTTTTCCATATCATTAATAGGCACACCGTTGATTGTTACAGCAAAGTTTCTCTGATCAAAACCGCGGATGTTAATTCTTGAATCACCGGCACCGCCGCCGCCCGGGGTTGCATAAACACTGGGTGTTGTATTTAATACTAACGGAATATCTCGTGAACCGAGTTCAAATTCCATTTCTTCTTTTTCAATATTCGCAAAAGCTACAGGGGTTTCTCTTTCCTTTGCTCTGTCTGCAAGAACAGTTACTGAGAGTGTAAATTCATATTCAGTAAGTTCAAAATTTACTTCCATATTATTAGTTACTTCAATCGAGTACTCTTTAGCATCAAAACCGACATAACTACAGCGAATAACATATTCGCCGGATGCAATAGAGATACTGTATTCACCATTTTCGTCGGTTGCAGCACCGATTGTAGTTCCTTTAATAAAAACATTGGCGCCAATTAATACCTCACCGGAAGAATAATCAACGACCTTACCGGATACGGTATAAGTTTGCGCGCTGATTGCACCTGTGAGAAGCACTAGCGCAAGTAGTAAATAGTTGAATCTTTTCATATGGTTTCCTTTGATTTGTTTAGAAATTATTTAAAGTGTTTATCAAAAAAAATTAGTAGTTATTTGTTTTCCTAAAAGTGGCTCTGTTAATTTAGCAAATATTTAATATAACAAGACCAATTTGTAACAAATAACACAAAGTTTTCAAATAACTTAATTGTTAGATATTGTAATTATTTTTTTATAGTGCTATCAAAAACTAATAAAGTTGTCTGTTAGTTTCAAATTTCTTTTTTAATATATGTAAAGTTTTTAATAAAATAAAAAGATTTTATACTCTGTTTATTAAAATTTTAAGTCATAATTCTGATAATATTTTTACATTTTTACCTTTTAAATAATTAAAATTATTCATTAACGATATACTATAGAAAAAATATGAATACAATTGAAAGATTGAAAAAAATTAAATTAGTAATTACCGATGTTGACGGTGTGCTGACTGATAACGGTCTTTATTATACTGCTGAAGGTTTAGTAATGAAAAAATTTCATGTGAAGGACGGAATGGGAGTGGTACTGCTTAGGAGGAAGGGGATTAAAACAGCAATTATATCCACTGATGAATCTTCCATAATCAAGAAGCGCGCAGAAAGATTAAAAATGGATTTTGTTTATACAGGCACTTGGGAAAAAGATTTGAAGATGAAAGAGATTTGCGAGATCATGAATATTTCTGAAGATGAGGCTGCATTTATCGGCGATGATGTAAATGATATTGGAATTATTAAAGCTGCCGGTATTACCGCATCCCCCGCTGACGCAATGCCCGAAATAAAAAATATGGTTGATTTTGTTTTACCGCAAAATGGCGGCTGCGGAGCTTTTAGAGAATTTGCAGATATGATTCTTAATGCACAAAAATAAAAATGTGGATTTTAAATTATCGTTGTCAATAATAATTTATCGTAAATACTTGTTTATTATTGAACCACTAACGCGGTTCTGAATTATTTTTTCAATTCTCTTCTACAAAGATTTGACCGCTATGCGGTCAAGGGCAAATGAATCGGAGATAAAACAGATCAAACTAATTTTCTTTTACACGGTGCATTAAGGTTAAAAAAAGGTCAACCAAATTTATGATTGACCCTTTAAAAAAATTATATTCTGACTACTGAATTCTGACTACTGAATTCTGGATTCTGAATTCTGTCCTAAAAAAGTTCATACTCCACTTTAATTAATTTCATCGGTTCATTCAATCTATCGTAAACAGTTTTTTCAATAACTCTTCTTGAATCATCATACCTAAATTCAATTTTAATATAAATATCATCTTCAGGTCTATCATCTAATAATTCACTAACATCGCCTTTGGCATTGTATGTCATTTTCTTAGTATAAATTCTATCACCTTCTTCAAATTTAGTTTCTTCAGCAACTCGCCCTGCATCATCGTATTTGTATTTAATATTTTCCAGCATGCTTCCGTCGTCTCCAAATGTGGTTGATTCAACAACGTTACCCGCATCATCATACTTTAATGATTTTTTACTAACTAGCGATCCGTCACCGTCGTAAACTAATTCTTCGGTTAAGCGATTAGCATCATCAAACTTTTTTTGATTTTTACTTAGAACAGCACCTTCTTCGTCGTAAGAAATCACTTCAACTAAATTTCCGGCATCATCATATCTGTAAGAAAATTTTTCAATCGGCAAACCTTCTTCATCATACTTTACTGCTTTATCTAATTCATGTGCGTCAGTGTATTCATATTTTTTGCGTGAAACAATTTCGCCATCGGCTGTAAATTCACTTTCTTTTTCAATTTCTCCAAAGCCGTTATAATCGAAAGTAAATTTAGCTTCAATTTCACCGCCGGAATCATAAACAACTTTTTCTTTAAGCTTATCACCATCAAATTTATACACGTATCGATATTCCAGATCGCCGCCGCTGTAAAGGGCTTCTTCAATTTTGTTATTGTTGGCATCATAAGCAAATGTACTTCTGTAAACCAATTCACCTTCTTCACCAAAGACTGACTGCTCAGTAAGATTGCCAAAACTGTCATAGCTGATCTCAATTGTTTTTCTGCCGTTCTCGGTTGGTTCGCCAAATTTGTAAAGGTGTTCCATTTCGGTGTAAAGCTTAATTTTTGCGTTTCTAATTCTTTCTTTTTCTTTTTCAGTTTGTACCTGCGCAAATGCCTGACTGGTAAATAATGCAACCAGTAAAAGTATTGCAATATTCGTGATCAACTTAATCATTGTATCACTTTTCTTTTTTACTGCTTTCACAATTTCCTCCGTTATTTTTTTTATAAGATGATAAATTCAAAATTTGTTAATTCATTTTTTTATTTTCGACTACCGACTACCGACTACCGACTACCGACTACCGACTACCGACTACCGACTACCGACTACCGACTAGCGCCAGCCTGTCCCAAAGGGATACCCATGGCACCGGTAAGCAGAATTGCCGATTTTCAACTACCGCAAATATAATCAAATGATAATTAAAAGGTTTAGCTTCAATAATATTAACTTAAATACAAATCTATTAGAAAGCTTTGAATAACATATGTTCTGTCAGATTGCTTCTCCCGATAAACCTGTTCACGAATGTCTTAATCAGGGAGAACATCGGGATCGCAATGACCCGAACCAGTTTTATTCAGAGGTTATTCAAAGGCTTCAATTAATGAATTGTAATCACAGCTTTCACCGGTCTGTGATCGGTATTAAATTCATCATCGCTGAAATCGTTGTCATTGATATCATTCTTATCCCGTTTCATTATTTCCGATTCAGCTTCCCACGTCCAAACATCTCCGCCAAGAAAAACGAAATCGAGAACACTATTATACCTTTTGCTTGCCTGTGATTTTTTTAATTCATCGGGTCGTACCCAATAAAAAACTCCGTCTTCAATCATGTTGTCATAGCCGTAGTCATGATTTGCATCGCCGTCAATAACTTCCCAATCAAAGTTGTAATCGCCAACGGCAATAATCGGCAGTTCTTGTTCTCTAGCCCATTTATTTAGCAGAGCAGCTTGTGAATGTCTCGCTCGATTATTACTTCTGTAAAGATGATTGATCATAAATAAAAATTCTGTGCCGCTGCTTTTTGATTTTAAGTGTGCAACAAGCGGTGCTCTTACTCTTCCTCCTACATTTATTCTATGCAGTTCATAGCTTTCGATCAGATCAAATTTATCGGAATCATAAATTATCTGCATCATATCTTTTCTGCCGGTAGAACCGAGAATAGTTTTAAAATCGGAACCCTCATCTATCTCTGCTCCATTCTCAAAAGTGTTTGCCCATTGCGGGCTTTCAACTTCGCACATTCCCCAAATATCGCAGCCGTCAATTTCTTCAATCCGCTTCGCAACAGTATCCGGGTGGGCATCACCGGATTCTGCATTCCAGCCTATAACTGTTATTGTTTCCTGCGCCGAAAGAGAACCAGCACAAATTATAAAAATGATAAAAAGTATGGCAATTAACTTATTCACTTATTCCTCCGTGGTATTTACTGCAAATTAAAATAAATTTTTATAGGGATGAAATGGATTAATGAAAATATATCCGTCATTTTACAGTTGGATTTTAAAATCGTCAATCGTCAATCGAAAATCCTGCCTACCGGAACCATAGGTATCCCTTTGGGACAGGCAGGCAGTGTTCTTAAATCAAAATCAACTATAATTGAATCTTAAAGAATCTGATTTACGATTGCTGATTGCAGATTTTAGATTTGAGAAGTAAAAAAAGAACAAAAATTGAAAATCGTTAGTCGGTGTTCTTAAATCAAAATCAACTATAATTGAATCTTAAAGAATCTGATTTACGATTGCTGATTGCAGATTTTAGATTTGAGAAGTATAAAAAGAACAAAAATCGAAAATCGTTAGTCGGTGTTCTTAAATCAAAATCGACTATAATTGAATCTTAAAGAATCTGATTTACGATTGCTGATTGCAGATTTTGGATTTGAGAAGTAAAAAAAAGATCAAAAATCGAAAATCGTTAGTCGGTGTTCTTAAATCAAAATCGACTATAATTGAATCTTAAAGAATCTGATTTACGATTGCTGATTGCAGATTTTAGATTTGAGAAGTAAAAAAAGAACAAAAATTGAAAATCGTTAGTCGGTGTTCTTAAATCAAAATTGACTATAATTGAATCTTAAAGAATCTGATTTACGATTGCTGATTGCAGATTTTAGATTTGAGAAGTAAAAAAAGATCAAAAATCGAAAATCGTTAATCGGTGTTCTTAAATCAAAATCGACTATAATTGAATCTTAAAGAATCTGATTTACGATTGCTGATTGCAGATTTTAGATTTGAGAAGTAAAAAAAAGATCAAAAATCAAAAATCGTTAATCGGTGTTCTTAAATCAAAATCGACTATAATTGAATCTTAAAGAATCTGATTTACGATTGCTGATTGCAGATTTTGGATTTGAGAAGTAAAAAAAAGATCAAAAATCAAAAATCGTTAATCGGTGTTCTTAAATCAAAATCAGTAAAGCCTATTCAGGCATGGTCAAGGCTTAAATCATCAATAATAAATCATCAATAATAAAATATAGGTTGTTTGCCAGAGAAGCCTTGTTGAAGCAAATTACAAAGGACAACTCGTATTATTAAAAAAGACTTGCAAGTTTTTTTTTTGACTTATTTTGTTTTGAGAGATTAAACTCTTTAAAATTGTTTCGCAAACGTTTAGAGGAACGGCAAAGCAATGAAAAATCTATTACCCACACTGTTTGTAATTATTATTACAATTATTTCATGTAATCCTTCCGAACCTGAAAATGACCGGGAACTTACTTTAAAAGTAGAAGATGTATCATGCACTGAAGCATGGCTAAACATACAAACAAATAACATTTCACTCCCGGCTCAAATAAATGTAACTGCTAATTCCCAACCCGTTAATCAACACACGCTTACAACAAGTGATTCTCTTATTATTATTGATTCACTAAAGCCAAATTCCAGTTATACTTTTCAAGCCACTATAAGTAACAACATTAGCAGCAACACTGTAAATGATATAACAATGGATACAACAAGCCATAATTTTGTTTGGGAAACATTTAGCTTTGGTGAACACAGCAGCAGCATACTTTACGATGTAGCAATAATAGATGAGAACAATATTTGGGCTGTTGGTGAAATTTATATTAAAGACTCACTTGAGCAGCCCGATCCTTATGCATATAATGCTATTCATTGGGATGGACAAAGATGGGAACTGAAAAGAATAAATATGCAAAGCAGTTGTAATCCAGTAACATATCCGCTACTAAAAACAATATCGTCTTTTTCTGAAAATAATATTGTTGTATCTAGTGGTGGGAGCATTGGTTGGTTCGATGGAATTGTAAATTTGCCAGATTGTAGTATTAGACCCTTGCTTACCGGTTCACTCAACAAACTCTGGGGCACAGGCAGTAATAATATATATGCTGTGGGTAATGAAGGTAATATAGTTTATTACAATGGAAACAATTGGCAGAAGTTTGAAACCGAAACAGAAATAGATTTGAATAATATTTGTAGTACATCAGAAAGCAACAAAATATGGATAAGTGGTTCATCAGTTAATAACTTTGAAAGCATTTTACTTGAAGTTCAAAATAACCAAGTAAATAAACTTTGGGAAAATATAACAGGCGGTTCAAAAATTCCTCCTTATGGTAAGGTAATACATGGAATTTATTCAACAAATAATAACTTGTATTTACTAAGTGATGAAGGTGTATTTAGAAAAAAAATAAAATTAGATCTACCGGTGGAACAGATCAGAGCAGATTTTCAATGGAGAAAATACTGTTTGAGTGGAGAAACTGATAACAAAATATTTACTGTAGGCAGCAGTTCAAAGGTATGGCAGTTCAATGGAATAGGTTGGGCAAAAGTATATGAAAATAATGAAAACATCTCATCACTTTATTCAGTTAAAACAAAAGAAGGTGTAACTATTGCGGTTGGAACAGAAGTGATTGATGCTGTTTTCCATAAGGCAGTTCTAATAAAAACAAACTAACAAAGGGAGGTACAATGAGGAAGTTAATTTTAATTGTTTGTGCTATATTTATTAGCTCAAATATCAGCGCGCAAACTGATACATGTGGGACATTAATACCGGACAATGTATTAGTTGAGTATGCTCAATCAGGGGACCTAAGTCTCTATAAAAGGACAACTATTACACCCCCACTAAGATTAGCAATCCATATTGTTAGATATTCAAACGGTAGCGGTGGTATCAGTCAGGCTGAGTTAGATCAAAAAGTAGCTGGGTTAAATAGTGATTTTCAACAAGCATTTTTTGAATTTTATGTTTACAAGATCGATTACATTGATAATGATAATTTTGCAAGTATTACTGATATGGAGGAGGCAAATTCTCTAAGAGAAATCAACCACATAAATGGATGTATTAATGTTTATTTTGTTCCTTTCTTAGCTTCATTGGAAGGTTTATCGAGTTTTAGCCCAAGAATCCAGGAACCTGTATTGATACAAACTCAAGGTATATTAGTTCAAAATAATGCTTCTTTAACAACATTACCTCACGAAATGGGCCACTATTTTGATCTATTTCATACGCATGAAACCTTGTTTAATGTTGAAAATATAGCCAGAACAGGTGGTTGTTCAAACTGGAGTTATTCAGGAGATTTATTAAAGGATACGCCTGCAGATTTTGGTGGTCGTGTGAGCTTTTCCTACATCAACAACAATTGTCAATACGATCCTAAGAAACCTCCTCCTCCAGATGGTTGTGGGTCAACTAATTATGCACCCCTGACGAATAATATGATGATAACCGAGCTAAAAATTTGTAGAACAACATTTACAGAACAGCAAAAAGATAGAATGAATGAAACTCTTTTATTACACAGATCGGAGCTATTACTCCAAAACTTAGTACTTCTGAAAAATGACATCGAAAATAATAACGCTGGTGGAGCCTTGCATTTAGAAGCTACTGATTATAATTCAGGTGAATATGTACCAGTTGACGATGGTGTTTACACAATCGGGACAGATAATGAACGATTTGTAAATTACCTTGGTAGCGGTGCTAATTATAAACATATTAACTGGAATCTGACATCATCAGATAAATTCTTATCCCGTAGTGTATCTATAACTAGTGATGATAATCAAATTGCTCACTTTAAGGAACTTGAACATAGTAAGGTTGAACTGATTCTGGAAGGACAAACGTTCCTCGATAAAGGTTTAGGTCAGTTCCAAGACCCATGGTACGTATTAAGTAATGCTTCACAACCAGGCAACTATTGGATTAGTTTTATTTCTTCATACGAACCCACGGGGAAAGAAAGTGCTGCGGCAAAAGGTGTATTCTTGAATCAAGGAACTGATTGAAGCCCACCCTATTACTCAGTCAAAGCAATCTCACCTCAGGATATATCTTTAAGCCAAACAGGTAAAACACATAAGTTTTACTTTCAAAACTGGAGCGCTATAAATGCAGTTTTTCAAGATGCATCAGATTTACAAACCGGAGTAGTGTTTACAAGTGCGAATGCAGAAGTAAAAGCCAAACTAAAAGGCACACAACTTTCAAATGAAACCGATGCATTTTCATCAGGCAGTCAACGAAAATTTGTTAAAGATAAAGATGGAACAATGCATCATGTATATTCCAGCATGGGCAGTGTTTGGTATGAAACCAGAACTGATAATGGAGCAACCTGGGTATTAGTTAATGGTACTCCGGTTGCCAGTGGTAAAAATCCTTCAATATCTGTTAACGATAATGGAAGTGAACTTCTTACAATTATAAGCTACCAACATGGCAGTACAATAAAATATAAATTATTTGTAGATGGAACTGTAGAAGACTCAAATACTTTTCAGGCTAGCGCTGCAGATCCTGTTGTAACTTGGTTTAATAATCACTGGGTAGCAGTGGTTTATGAAGTATTTGACCAAGGCATGACACCAGGATTATATATTCAGGTTGGAGAATATCAGCCTACTAATAATTCGATACTATGGAAGGAATACGTACAGCAATATAACGGTCAAAAAATAAGTTATACAGATGATAATTCTATCAATCCAACAATAACGGCTGTAAAATCAGCAAACATGATTTATTTAGCATATCAAAACGGTACATCTAGCATAAATTATCAACAATTATATTGGAATTTCAAAAGAGAAGAAGTTACTTGTAGCACTGTAGAAACACCCTCGGTAGGTGCAACGGGTTTTTCAAACTTTCAGCCGTCAATTAGCCTATATGGCGAGTACCCTGTTGTTGTTTGGATACGGCAAAATATTCACACATATATAAAAGAATGTGCGTTAAGAATTAGATTCTCACCAACTTCCTGGAGTCAATTTTATTCCTACGGATACGGAGGTGGTGACGACGTTGATATTGCCAATATAAACGAAGGCGGAAATTATGATTTTATTTTAGCATGGGGTGGCTACGGAAATAATGATAAATATCTAAAAAGTAACTCAACAACAAATATTTATTCATTAACTACAAGCGGTGATGTTCAAGTAAGCAACGGTAACGGGTTCAGCGGAATGAGAATTCAATCATTTGATAAATATAATTCACCGCATAATTTTACATTAGCAGGCACTGATGGAATGTTAAAATCAAATTCCTCTAATTTTGTAAGCGTCGGCAGAGAATTCAATCTGCTAAATGAAGGGCTTACAGTAAGATCCGGAATTTCAGATATAAGAGTTGATGGAGGAAGAGTTGCATTTGCCGGAGAGGGATCATTCCTGGAAACGGAAGTTCAAAATTTTGATTCGAAATTAGAAACAGAATCGTTCACATTAACAAACAACTCGGAGTTCAGCTTTTCAACATACTTTGATGCATCTTTGCTCAGTCCCTCTGCTTTAAGTTCCTCGAATGATGTTAAGATAAAAATTAAACTAATTGATGCACAAACCGATGAAACAATAGGTGTTTTGCAAGAGAGAATTTTAGACGGCAGTACGCAACTGCAAAGCAGTATAAATAATCTTCTTGTCAACACATCAGGTATAGGTGAGAGAGAAGTAAAATTAGTAATAAAGGTGAAGGATAGGCTTAAGAAAAAAACAAATTACACAGTTACTACCCGGGTGATAAGCGAGGGCAGAGAGCTTCAAAAAGATAACTTTGAAGAAATAACATATAAAGGTGAAGCCCCGGTAACCTCTTATGATCTGGCACAGAACTATCCAAACCCGTTCAATCCAACAACGACAATCAAATATCAAATCCCAAATGCCGGGAATGTTAGTCTTAAAATTTACGATGTTCTTGGTGCTGAATTGATGACACTTGTTAATACAACACAATCAGAAGGAAGATATGAAGTGAAGTTCGATGCGAGTCAACTTTCAAGCGGAGTTTATATTTATAGGATTCAAGCCAATGATTATGCAGCAAGTAAGAAGATGATTCTGCTAAAATAAGAAGCCAGTATTCAGTAGGCAGTATAAAAGAAAAAAGAGAATTATTTCAAAGCCGCTTTTCTTAAAAGATCAGCGGCTTTTTTATTAACAAATTATTAATCCAATAATTCGCTGAATCTTCACCATTTTTTATTATTTTCCTATTTCAAATTTTAATCATTTTTGTAAAAATTAATGAAAACACTCATCACCGGCGGTGCCGGATATATTGGCTCGCATTGCGTTAAAAAATTTCTTGAACAAGGTCATGAAGTTGTTGTTCTTGATAATTTATCCCGCGGACATCAAGAAGCAGTTCCTCAAAATGTTGAACTTGAGGTAATAAATTTACTTGATGCCGATAAATTAAAGCCGCTGCTTGAAAAACATAAAATTGAAGCCATTGTTCATTTTGCTGCATTTGCTTATGTGGGGGAATCTGTTGAATCTCCGGCAGAATACTATCAGAATAATGTGGTCGGCAGTTTTAACTTGATCAAAGCTGCAGCGGAAATTGGAATTAAAAAGTTTGTTTTCTCTTCTACATGTTCTCTTTACGGCAATCCGGATTCTATTCCAATTTCGGAAGAAGAATCGATCAAGCCGATCAACCCTTACGCAAAAACAAAAATGATGGTTGAAAATATTCTTGCTGATTTTAACAGAGCATACGGATTAAATTATGTTGCCTTGAGATATTTTAATGCTGCCGGAGCTGATCCATCGGGAAGCATCGGTGAAAGTCACGAACCTGAAACTCATTTGATACCGCTTGTAATTCAAACAGCGCTGGGCGAGCGGGAAAAAATTTTAGTTTTCGGCGATGACTACAAAACTGAGGACGGCACTTGTATTCGTGATTATATTCATGTAAATGATCTATCCGATGCTCACCTAAAAGCATTGGAGTATTTAAATGATGGAAATGAATCAACCGCAATAAATCTCGGAACCGGTTCGGGTTTTTCAGTGTTGGAAATCATTAAAGAAGTTGAAAAAATTGCAGACGCTCCTGTTAAGTTTGAGATTGTAGATAGGCGGGAAGGGGACCCGGCGGTTTTAGTTGCAGATAATAAAAAAGCAAAAAAACTGTTAGGCTGGTCACCGCAGAATAAGTTAAGTGATATTATTTTACACGCTTTAAATTGGCATAAAAATCCAAAGTATTGAGAGAAGAATTGGAAATAAAAAAAACTGATATAGATGGAATTAAAATAATTGAGCCCGATGTTTTTGAAGATAACCGGGGATACTTTTTTGAAACTTTCAGCAAAATAAAATATAAAGAACTTGGCGAAGATATTAGTTTTGTTCAAGATAATGTTTCAAAATCAAAACGTGGTACAATCCGCGGACTTCACTATCAGGTTGGTGAAAACAGCCAGGGCAAACTTTGTACAGTTTTTTCCGGCGAAGTTTTAGATGTAGCGGTTGATATCAGATTCGGTTCACCAACTTTCGGCAAACATGTTTCAGTAATTTTATCGGATCAAACTAAAAATCAAATTTGGATTCCGCCGGGATTTGCACATGGTTTTGCCGTGCTTTCGGATGAAGCGATATTTCATTATAAGTGCACTAAACCATACAGCAAAGAAGATGAAAGAACAATTCTTTATAGTGATAAAGACCTAAACATTTATTGGCATTTAGATGAACCCTTGATTTCTGAAAAAGATTTACTCGGTGTTCCATTCAAAAAAATTAACAAAGATTTTTTATATAAATAACTTATAAAAGTTTTTTCTTTAGGAGGAAAAATGAATTTAGCTGTAATAGGAACAGGTTATGTCGGATTAGTTTCAGGAACTTGTTTTGCAGAAATGGGAAACGATGTGATCTGCGTTGATAATAATCCGGAAAAACTAAAAAAACTTAAGGCTGCGGAAGTACCGATTTTTGAACCCGGCTTGGATGTTTTATTCCATAGAAATATTGAAAAAGAAAGACTCTTTTTTACCGATGATCTTAAAAAAGCAGTACTCGAAAGTGAAATGATTTTTCTTTGCCTGCCTACTCCGCAAGGCGAAGACGGCTCGGCTGACTTAAAGTATGTGTTCGGGATTGCCGAAGATATTGGAAAAATATTAAAAGAAGCCGGTGATAAAGATTTCAAAATTATTGTTAATAAAAGTACTGTTCCCGTTGGTACATGCGCGGGCGTTACAAGTGTTTTGAAAAAATATGACATCAAAAATTTTGAAGTTGTTTCGAACCCGGAATTTTTACGCGAAGGTTTTGCAGTTGAAGATTTTATGAAACCGGATAGAATTGTTATCGGTGCTTCAACAGAAGCCACAATTAAAAGATTAAAAAGATTGTACGAACCATTCGTTCGTCAAGGCAATCCCATCATTGAGATGAATCCAGAAAGTTCCGAAGTAACAAAATATGCGGCAAACTCATATCTGGCTATGCGTATTACCTATATGAACGAGCTTGCAAACTTCTGTGAAAAGGTAGGGGCAAATGTCGACTTAGTTAGAAAGGGGATGGGTTCGGATGCGAGAATTGGCAAGAGATTCCTCTTCCCCGGTATCGGTTACGGCGGTTCTTGTTTTCCTAAGGATGTTAATGCGCTCATTAAAACTTCAATAGAACATGATTCTCCGATGTCACTTTTAAAACTTGTTGATGAAATAAATAAAGCTCAAAAATTAGTTTTAGTCGATAAAGTATTAAATCATTTTAACAATGATGTAAAAGGTTTAACATTTGGCGTTTGGGGATTAGCATTCAAACCGAACACAGATGATATGCGTGAAGCGCCGGCTGTTGTTATCATTAATAAGCTTTTGGAACTAGGCGCAAAAATAAAAGCGTATGATCCTGAAGCAATGGAGAATGCAAAATTCTATCTGCAGGATAGAATTACATACACCGAAAATGAATATGAAGCCGCAGATGGCGCAGATGCATTACTGGTACTCACTGAATGGAATGAATTCCGAAACCCCGATTTTGAAAAGCTGAAGGAAGGATTAAATAACAATATAATTTTTGACGGTAGAAATATTTATAACAGAAGAGTTACCGCCGCAAAAAATATTCTCCATTATAGTATTGGTAAAGGTCCGGTAATTGACGGTAAATATTAATTTATGACGATAAAATCTTTTCGTAGTATCTTATATATTGCGGAACAATTAAACTAATTTCAAAATTATTAATTGCCCGTTCCCTTGAGTTCTGCGAAAAGATTTTTCTTTTTCTATCATTCTTCAGCAAATCAATCGAGTATTTTGCCATTCTATCAACATCACCAAATTCAGCAATAAACCCTGTTTCATTTTGAAGAATTAATTCCGGCAGACCGCCGACACTGCTGCTTACAACCGGCACACCGCAAGCCATAGCTTCAAGAGCCGATAATCCAAAACTTTCGGATTGTGAAGGCATTAAAAATAAATCGGACGCAGAAAGTATTTCAGGAAGTTTATCCTGCTTGCCTAAAAATTTAACATCATCTTGTAAATCTAATTCGCGTGCTAATCTTTCGCATTCCGATCTATCGGGTCCATCACCAACTAAAAGAAGTTTCGCGGGTAATTTCTTTTTAACACGTTTTAAAATTAAAATTGTATCAGTTACCCTTTTTACTTTTCTAAAATTTGAAACATGAACTAAAATCTTTTCACCTTCGGGCGCAATATGTTTTCTGAAAACCTCATTAGGTTCACGCTTATAAATCTCGGTATCAATAAAGTTATGAATTACTTCAATATCTTTTTCAATATGATAATTTGTTAAAGTTTTTTCCTTTAAAAATCTGGATACTGCTGTCACTCCGTCACTTTCTTCAATACTAAATTTTACCAATGGTAAAAAAGAAGGTTCTAATCCGGCGAGTGTAATATCGGTACCGTGAAGAGTAGTAACCAATTTTATATCGCTGTTATTTTTCTTCAAAACCTGTTTTGCCAGGTAACCGCTTACAGCATGGGGTATTGCATAATGAACATGCATCAAATCTAATTTTTCATATTCAATTACTTCAAGCATTTTACTGGTAAGTGACAGCCCGTAAAGCTGATGCTCAAACAGCGGATAGTTGCTCATTTCAACTTCATGATAATATATATTCTCTACAAAAGAATCCAAGCGATGAGGCATTGCGTAACTAATAAAATGAACTTGATGACCTTCAAGTGCTAATGCTTTGCCAAGTTCAGTAGCAACTACACCGCTTCCGCCGTAGGTTGGGTAACAATTTATTCCAATTTTCATAAACTTATTTATTGTGATTTATCATTAAAATTATTGAATTTTATATTGCTCTTGCTATTAATTAAGAATCTTTTTTAATAGCATTCCAAACTAACTAATTTAATTATTTATCAAAAGTAATTATGAATTTATTGCTTATAGGTCATTCAGTTGTTGATAAAATATTATCGGGTGAAAATGAAATAATAAAACCGGGCGGAATTTATTACTCAGCTTTTGGATTGAGCTTTTTATCAAATAAAAATGACCGTTTAAAATTAGTAACACAGTTAGATGATTTAAGAAAAAATTTATTTGAAAACGTATTTAGTAATTTCGATACAACGCTAATTGAACCGGTAGCGAAAGTGCCGACAGTAAAAATAAAATTATTTGAAGATAAAGAGCGGGAGGAACAGTACTTAAATTTTGCAAATAAAATTGACTTAAAGGAATTGCAAGGGACGGAAAACTTTGACGGCATTTTAGTAAACATGATAACAGGAAACGATATTACTGTTTATGATTTGAGTTCTTTGCGAAGAAAATATGATTCACTTATTTATTTGGACGTACACTCTCTTGCCAAACAGTTAGATGCACAAAATAAAATGCAGCTAAGGCAAATTCCCGATGTTGAAAAATGGCTGAACAATATTGATATTCTGCAGGCTAACGAACTTGAAGCACGTTCAATTATAAGTAAAACCGATGATAATGAAATTGCTGAATTTGTATTAAGTAGCGGACCAAAAATATTTATTATAACAAAGGGCAGCAAAGGAGCAAGCGTTTACTATAAAAGTAGTAATGAAATAAAATCTTTATATTGCACACCTGTAATTGGTAAAACAATTAACCCGGTAGGCTGCGGAGATATTTTTGGTGCAGCATTTTTTTATAATTATTTATTAAACAGAAATGCTGTCGATGCGGCGAAATTTGCAAACACAATCGCCGGCTTATCAACAAAAACAAATTCTGAAAAAGATTTAATTAATGAATTGAAGGATAGAAAAATTTTAAAATGATTAAGAAACGAATATTAATAATCGGCTCAAATGGTATGCTGGGTCAGAGACTTGCAAATTATTATAATGAACTGCCCAATGTTGAATTACTCTGCACCTCGCTTGAAGATGAATCATACATGCCGAAATTGCAGTACGCAAAATTAAATTTGCAGAACAAACAAGAAATTAAAAAAACGATTGGAAATTTTTATCCCGATATAATAATAAACAGTGCAGCCTACACAAATGTTGATAAATCTGAATCGGAAAGGGAATTGGCTTGGAATATAAATGTAACGGCAGTTGAACATATTGCACAAGCGGCTAAGGCTTTCGATTCTCATGTAATTCATATCTCATCCGATTATATTTTTGACGGATTAAACGGACCTTATAGTGAAGCAGATAAACCAAACCCCATTGGTTATTACGGCAGAACAAAGCTGGCAAGTGAAAATGCGCTAAAGACTTCCGGCGTGGATAATACAATTATAAGGACAAACGTGCTTTACGGAATTGCAAAGTACGGCAGACCCGATTTTGTAAAGTGGGTTGTTGACAGTTTAAGCAGCGGCAGAGAAATTAATATTGTAAACGATCAAATTAATAATCCAACTTTTACAGATGACTTAGTTGCGGCAATTAATAAAATTGGGGAATTCAAAAAACTTGGAGTTTATAATATAGGCGGACCGGAATTCTTATCGAGGTTTGAGTTTACAATTAAAATTGCCGGCTGGTTTAATTTGGATAAAAAATTAATAAAGCAAATAAAAACAGCCGAATTGAATCAGCCCGCTGCACGTCCATTAAAATCGGGATTGATAACTTTAAAAGCTGAATCAGAAATCGGCTACAAACCAATGCCGATAGAAGATACATTTAGGATTATGAAAAACGAAATATTCAAATAGAATTACGAAAAAGTTAAAAGCGAATTATTACAAGAGGAAAAAATGGAATTAAAAGAAGCTATTGAAAAACGAACAAGTGTTAGAAGATTTAAAAGTGAACCAATACCGATTGATGACCTAAAAGAAATAATTAGCTTAGCCGGTAAAGCTCCAAGTATAAACAATTCGCAGTCATGGAAGTTTTTAGCAATTGTAAATAGTGAACTGCTGGAAAAAATGTCGCAAATAGTTCATAAAAAAATTGAACAACTATTTCCCGTAGAAGAAGAAAATGCCGACAAAAAAGTTGTTGATACAGTAGATAGATATTCAACTTTTTTTAACGAGGCGCCTGCAGTAATAGCTGTTTTAACCAAACCCTACAATGCCGTTGCTGATAAGATAAGTGATGAAAATTCATTAAGTGCCGAAGAATTAAATAAACTGAGAAACTATCCCGATATTCAATCAGTTGGTGCGGCGGTTCAAAATGTTTTACTTGCTGCTGTTGATAAGAATTTAGGGGCGTGCTGGCTTTCGGGACTTATGGTTGCAAAGGACGAGTTGGAAGATCTATTAAGTATTGAAAAACCATACTCACTATTTACTTGCATTGCTATTGGTAAACCTTTGGGGGATGTAAAGCCGAAAGAGAAAAAATCTTTGAATGAAATTTTTGAGTTGATTGATTAACTGAAAATTATTTTGCGGACCTGAATTCTTTAGTTTCCAATAGTTTTTGTCCGCAGGTTTGGCATTTTTGTTGCATCAGCGAATTTAATACTCTGCATGAAGGACAAGTTATAAAATCTTCATCACCGAATGTTTCACTGCTAAGATCCATCTCATTCGATACTTCTTCTTCATTATTTTCATTTCCGCAATTGGGGCATATTTCCATTGGTGTTCTAAAGTAAGTATTGCACTTCGGACACTTATCTGCAAATCTGACATTGAAAATATTTTTACTCATGTTTCCTCTACGTGCTTTTCTCTATTTGCAAAAATGGCTTGGTCGATAAAATTTGAAGCTAAATAAAAAAAGAAAAACAGATAGGCAAATTGCACGAGAAGAAGAGGATGAAGAGGAATTCAAGAGTATTGCAATTTTACCAGGAGTTTTGAATAAACCTACCTGTCTTTCAATATTGTCTTAATCATTTTTAATGCCACTAATAATTTTTACATGCTTCTTAATAATTTTACCGGAATTATAAGGATGATGCTAATAGGACGACCTTTATTTTAAGGGATTTACTCCGGGATTAGCAATAATTACATGTAAAATCCCTAAAAGTGCTGAAAAATTTAATTTTTTACTGTAACTATCTCTCAATTTTGTCAATTTAAATTGAATCTATTTTCTAATTTGTGAATCAAACTTCTGTGAGAAAATTATTTTTTTTTTGGAGAAAGTAGAATGCCTATTTATGAATACAAATGTGAAAACTGCGGAACTAAACACGACTTTCTACATAAGTCATCATCAAACTTAAGTGAAGTAACATGCCCGAATTGTAATTCAAAAGAAAATAAAAAGTTATTCTCGTCATTCAGTCCATCAATGGGCGGAAGGAGTGATTATTCTTCATGCTCTGACGGGAGCTGCGAAATTCCTGCACCCGGAAGCTGCTCAACCGGAATGTGCGGTTTGAATTAACAATAGATAATTCAAAATTTACCCAATCTCATATTCGGGATTGGGTTTTTCGTTTCAATTTCATTTAATGCCCATCCCATCAAAAATAATCTTCCCGAAAATATTTATTTTTAATTGCTGCTTTTATGATTCATTAGGTCATTAAAATAGTGATTGCTAAAACTGTGATCATTTGATAGTTTTTATTTAGAGGATATAAAATAATTATACATTAATTAGATTTGTCTGATGGAGGCTGCAAATGAGTAAATATAGGGCACTAATAGTTTTAGGAATTTTTATCTTTATTACAGCTCAAAGCAAATCACAAACAGTTTTTCCACTTGCAATTGGAAACACCTGGCAGTATGAAATAAATTACTATTTATATTTTCCGCCAATTTCATCCAGGACATTTACATATAGTGTAGTTGGGGATACAATTATGACAAATGGAAAAACCTACTATCAACTTTCTCCACGAAACATGTTTGACGAAGAATTTATTAGAAGTGATTCAAATTGTGTTTATTATTGGAGTAGATTAGAGAACAAAGAAATACTTGTATTTGATACAACAGTACCTCCCGATTCTGAAATGATAATAAATTGGGGAGGATTTATAACAGCAACTTCACGTCTTTTTAATTCAGGCACTCTGTTCGGAGAGGAAACCAATTTTTATTCTTATGCCCTTGGCGGACTGCTTTTCGGAGATATTAAATTGGCGGATAAGTTTGGATATGCAAGTTACGAATACCGTGCCGATACAGAAGAGATTGATTATTGGTCATTAAAAGGCTGTATAATAAATGATACTCTTTATGGAACAATTACAGATGTTGAGCCTACCCCCATTAACCCAACGGAATTTACACTGCATCAAAACTATCCCAATCCTTTTAATCCAACTACAACAATTACATTCACATTGCCCCGCCACGGCGGGCAGGCAAAGGTAGCGGATGCATTCAATGCGTCAACTACAAATGTATTGTTAAAAATTTACGATATACTCGGCAATGAAATTACAACCCTGGTAAATGAAGAAAAACCGCCCGGCACATACGAGGTTGAATTTGATACCCGCCTGACGAATAAGCAGGGTAGCAGCCTTTCGAGCGGTGTTTATTTTTATAGATTGAATATTGGAGCGTTTACAGAGACAATGAAATTTGTGTTGTTAAAATAATTTCATTTGGAAAGAGTACCCACGGCAGGAATCGAACCTGCGACACCCGGTTTAGGAAACCGGTGCTCTATCCACTGAGCTACGTGGGCATAATTTTTATAAATAAAAAACTGCACTAAGAATGTGATTTCATTAAGAAAATTTACAGAACAAATAATTGCGCCGACATTCATGTCAGTGACCAATAGCACCCCGACAAATTGGGGTTTTAACCCCTCAACTAACAATTGATGGCTAAAGCCAAATGGTCTTTCTATTCTTTTCCCCGGCATGAATGCCGGGGCAATTATTTCCAAATACAATTTTTAAAATTTGTCGACGATTTAGATGCTGAAAAAATTTCAGCATGACAACAACATAAGTTCGAAACAAATTCATAAACACTAATTTGCTTGGGAAAATTCAGAGTGCAAATATAATTATTTGGCAATCCTTCTACAAACAACTACAAGAATTAATGTTCAATCAACAATATAAAATTGAATTTACACGTCTATTTTAATAGCTTTAATATTCGATTTTTTAATTATAAGCAGGAGTATATAAATGACAACTATTGTTGATGTATTAGGACGAGAGATTTTAGATTCCAGGGGCAACCCGACTGTTGAAGTTGAAGTATTATTAGAGTCCGGAGTGATAGGCAGAGCAGCAGTACCAAGCGGCGCTTCAACCGGAGAGCATGAAGCAGTGGAAATGAGAGACGGCGACAAAGGAAGATATCTTGGTAAAGGTGTTTTAAAAGCTGTAGAAAATGTAAACGAAAAAATTGCCGATGAACTTATTGATTTTGACGCAGCAGACCAAGTAGGTATTGATAATTTTTTGTGCGACCTTGACGGTACACCAAATAAAAGTGAATTTGGAGCAAACGCAATTTTAGGTGTTTCATTAGCATGCGCAAAAGCTGCCGCCGAAACTTTAGGATTGCCGCTCTATCAATACATTGGCGGAACAAACGCAAAAACCTTACCTGTTCCGATGATGAATATTCTGAATGGCGGAAGTCATGCAGATAACACTGTGGATTTTCAAGAGTTTATGGTAATGCCTCACGGAGTTACATCATTTGCCGAAGCTTTAAGAGCAGGAACGGAAACTTTCCACGCATTGAAAGCTGTATTGAAATCAAAAGGGTACAACACGGCTGTTGGTGATGAAGGCGGATTTGCACCTGACTTAAAATCAAATGATGAAACTATTGAATTGATACTTGAAGCAATTACAAAAGCAGGATACAAACCCGGTGTTGATATCAGTTTGGCGCTTGATGTTGCTTCATCAGAAATGTATTTGAAAGATAAAGGCGTTTACCAATTCTTTAAATCAGATAAATCTGAAAAGTCCTCAGACGAGATGGTTGAGATTTACAAAAAAATGGTTGAGCAATATCCAATTATTTCAATTGAAGATGGACTTGATGAAAATGATTGGGACGGCTGGAAAAAATTAACCGATGCAATCGGAAGTAAAGTTCAGTTGGTTGGTGATGATCTATTCGTAACCAATACCGAAAGATTATCCGAAGGAATTCAAAAAGGAATTGCGAACTCAATTTTAATTAAGGTAAACCAAATCGGCACATTGACAGAAACATTAGATGCAATTGAAATGGCTAAACGTGCGGGCTACACTAATGTTATTAGTCACCGCAGCGGTGAAACCGAAGATGCAACTATTGCTGATATTGCAGTTGCAACAAATGCCGGTCAAATTAAAACTGGTTCTGCCAGCAGAACAGATAGAGTTGCAAAGTACAATCAACTTTTAAGAATTGAAGAAGAGTTAGATACATCGGCAATTTTCCCCGGTTTAGCGGCTGTAAATTTTAAAGGTTAATTTTTTAATTAATTATTAAAAACGCTGCATGACCTCTAATGTAAATTGTAACAAGTTATTATGAGTTCTTCCGTCCTCTCTGCCGATGGGCAGGCGGGACGGGGAGACTTCTCCCTCTTTTCTAAAGCTTTGTTTTTTGGTAAGGCAATATATTATTGAGAGAGAAATGATATCTTTTGTTATGATGCCTTATCCTTTGGAATACAAAATGTACTTTACACTTTGATGCTATGCCCTAAGTTATTATAGTTTAATGATTTAGGGTAAATTTTAATCTCCGATTCCTTATCCCGATAATGTATAGAAAACAAAATTATTGAATTTTCGATATTTAATTTTATTTAGCTCTGATTAAAAATTATATAAATAGTTAATCGCATACCTTATTTTTTATCCGAATATCAGTAAATCTAAAAGACAATAAATCCAATCTTGATCTGTATCACATTAATTCGTAATTCCCAATTTGATTCAGATTTTTTAAAAAAAATAATAAAAAAGTGCCATTTAGCGTAAATTTTAATGGCATCTTAATTGGGTAGGTTAGTCACAATAGATAATTAAAAATTATTCTGAGAGAACATGATACCTTACAAACAAGAAATCATAGGTAAATTAACAATAATAAAATTTGTTTGTACCACCACATCATCTGTTAATGCAGCAAAGTTTAAGGATTACTTATTTCATTTGCATGAATATACGGATGGCAAGATAATTATTGATTTGAAAGATATTCTTTTTATTGATTCTGCTTTCATCGGTGCATTGGTTGTTTACTTTAAGCATTATAAGAATAGAAATCATAAAGCAAAAATTGTATGCGGAAAAAGCAGCGGTGATATATGGGAAATGTTTGTTACTACAAAATCTTTTAGAGAGATGAATTGTTACAGCTCATTGGAAGATGCACTTATTGATTTTAATCTTGAATTGGAAAAGGTTGCGTAGTATTGAAATAAATTTTTTCAGCTATATTTTATTTGAAAACTACATAATGGATTTAAACCCACCTTTTGACGGGCATTACTAATTAATGTTAATAGCAGCATATCTGCCTACCTGCAACCAGATTCTTACCTTAATAACATCATCTTTTTCGTTTCAACAAAAAGCCCAGCTTGTATTCTGTAGTAGTAAATCCCACTAGCCAAATCGCTTGCTCTAAATTCAGTTTCATAAATACCGGCTTCTATTTCTTCATCAATAAGTGTTACTATTTCATTGCCTAACAAATCATATACTTTTAATGTTACTTTGCTCTTTTGGGGAATTTCAAAACTTATTTTTGTACTTGGATTGAAAGGATTTGGGTAATTTTTATTTAAGCTATATGATAATGCTCCACCAAAATTTACTTTTATTTCTTCTAAGTAAGAATAATTGCCATCATTATCAATCTGCTTTAATCTATATAAATATTCATTTCCATGCCGTGCAGTTTTATCCGTGTATTCATAGTTGTGAGGATAATTGCTATTACCATTTCCATTTATAAATGCTAATTTTTTCCAAACCCCTACTGAATTAAACTTTGCTCTTTCAATTTCAAAACCATAATTGTTTATCTCGGTAGCAGTGGACCAGTGAAGTGTAATATAATTTTTGCCTATTGTAGTATTGAATTCTAACATTTCAACAGGAAGAATATTTTCGATAGAGGCAAGTGCAAATTCTGAAAAGGAGGTGAAAGGAACTGTTGATTCCAAATAGATTGAAGCAATTGCTCCCCCAATATTTGTCCAATTATCACCTACGTTTTCTCGTTTGACCCATATAAGATCATTAGGATCATCAACTCCAGCTAAGTCTGATAATAACACTTTAATTTTGCCGTTTGTAAATGAAATTCCATTACCATCTACAGTCCAAAAATAATTACTTATATTTTCATAGCCATCCGGTAACAAACCTAAAAAAGGAAAAGAATTATAGAATGATGAGGTAATCGATTCAACACTGCCTGTATTAAATTCTAATACAATCTTAGAATTTGGATAAACTAAGTTATTGTCTCCAACTGCTGAGGGTAATACCTCTGTTATAGTTGTTCCAATAACTTTACAGACTGATGTTCCTTGAGAAACAAAATTCTCAGAGCCTGATGTAACATCTAAAAACACATCTGTTGAATATTGATCCTTCCATAACTTAACTATAATTGGGTTGCCTGAAGTAAATCCATCCTTCGTTCCTGTTCCGGGATCATCAGTTGCAGCAAGTATTGAAACGAATGATTGAATCGGTCCATTTAAAACTATTGCTCCTACACAATCTGAACCATCAAAGATTCCAATTTCATCCCCGGCTTCGAGATTCATTCCATCTAGTTCAGCTGAAGTGATATATATATTCATATTTAGATAGCCATTTCCACTCCAAATAGGTGTAAAGTGTGTTTGGCTAAACACAACGGAATAAAGCAGAGTAAAGATTGTGACAAATATTTTCAAATTAAATTTCATATTTATGCCTTCACTATAATTATTTTATTAGTATTGCTTTTTTACTTGTGATAAAATCACCAGAGATTATTCTATAAACGTAAACACCACTTGGCAAATCATTTGCATGAAATACTATTTTATGATAACCTGCATTCTGATACTCATCAACTAACTTTGCAACTTGTTCACCAAGAATATTATATACAAATAATTGGACATTATTTGATGCAGGTAAACCATATTCTATAATTGTTGATGGATTGAATGGATTAGGATAATTATTACTAAGTGAATATTCTGTTGGAATATTAATTGAACTACTTGAAGACAGATTAATAAAAGCGGATCCTCTTGATACAAATTTCATATTTCCTGTAACTTCATATTCAATATTTCTCACTCTTTCACCATCCCAAACTCTAATGGATATATTGTTTCCCTCAGTGTATCCATCTTTCTCAATTGTTAGGGGATCGTCTTTACCTGCAACTAATGGTAAAATATTTGTTTGCTTATCTTGGTCTGTGATAACCATTGCGCCAATGCATAATCCTTCGTCAAAAACACTTATTTCAGTACCGGGTAAAAAGTCATCAATATTTACATATATATTCATAGGCTGGTATGGATTGCCTTCAAATACATTCTTAAAGTATTTTGGCATTGATGTTCGTTTAACATAAACTGGTTCTTTTGGTAAAGTGGTAGGTTCGTCAAGAGTTAGAGTAGTATTTGTGTTAACTTTTATATAGTAACCTTCACCCACTTCAAACTGACCAATGTTATTTACCCATCCTATCGGTGCGGGCAACTCCTCAATGGCATTACCTGCTTCATCTTGTACTTTAATTAACTGATTAGCAGTGATCAGCGAATTTAATGCAGTCATACCATCTTGTGAACCTTCTACAGGATAACCCATAATATTCCAACCGTTTGCAAGTGGTATATCGAGAGGTAAATCTGCTGGCGGACCTGAAACAGTAAGTGTGCAAAGTGAGCTTACTTTTGCGTAATATCCTTCTGTATTTTCCCAATCACCAATATTATTTATCCATCCAATTGGTGCAGGTAATTCCTCAATTGCATTTCCTGTTTCATCCTGAACTTTTAATAAATCACTATCTGTTATTAATGGATTCAAAATGTTTAACAGATTCAAATCATCCGGTGTTGCCATCAAAGATAAAATATTCCATCCTGCAATTAATTCTATCTGCTGATCCACATCAAATGTTCCATTTAATTCTGCAACGGCAGTTCCCTGAGATACGAACAATGGTCCTCCGGTAGAGTAAGTTGGAGTAATATTTGCAACTTCCTTTTGATTTCTTGAATCCCAAAACTTGAATGTAATTTCATTTCCTACTTGAAATCCATCTATTTCAGTTGTGCCCGGATCATCAGTCGAAGCTATTATATTCAGTATGGAGCCATTGCTAAGCGTATCAGTTAAAACAGCAGTACCAACACATAAATCCCCATCAAATACAGCAATTTCATCTCCTTCAATTAAATCAATGCTATCAATATCAGCAACGGTTATATATATGTTCATTGCAAGATATGGATTACCGCTCCAAACATTTACAAAGTAGGGTGATTCAATAATTGATGAGCCCTTAAATATTAATATTGTTCCATTGGCACCTGCAGCCCAGCCCTCATTTTCATTTAAGAAAAATACTGAATTAAGATTTTCAGTCGATCCACTAAACTCACTTACCCAGGTTGTGCCGCCATCTGTTGTTGATATTATTGTTCCATTATCACCAACAGCCCATCCATTATTGTAATCAATAAAATAGACTGAATTTAAATCTTGAGTTGTATTACTTATTTGTGTTATTACTGATTCAGCACCATCGATCGATTTTAATACACTACCCCCATTGCCCACTGCAAATCCATATTCAGTATTAACAAAAAATACTGAATTCCCCCCCAGCGATGTTGATTCAAATGTACTTCCATTAGTAGTTTTCCAGCCGCCCCCATGTTCTCGATTAACTGCCCATCCATGTAAAGAATCTACGAAAAATAAAGCGTCTCCATCTGATTCCAATGGCTGTAAATTAAAGTAGGTTGAAAATTCCCATAATTCTCCACCGTCTGTGGTCCTGTGGACTCGATAAGAATCTGTTGTCCAACCATGATTTTCATCAACAAAGAAAATATCAGGATATGTATGAAAAGCATTCCATTCAAGATCATTCTGGAGCCATGTTTCACCACCGTTAGTAGATTGCAAAACCCCTGCGCCTCCCAGAAACATAAAATTATATAAACCTGATGCCCAAGCAATATCTTCATTGACAAATGAGGTGCTGAATGGGTAAACATTACTAAATGGTGAAGCAGATAATTTTTCACCCCACATGGAACCTTTGTTTTCAGATTTCAAAATAATTGCACTTCCTACCCATCCTTTTCCACTTTCAAAAAATTTTATTTCATCAAAATAAGTACTCGTACCGCTTACTTTATTTTTCCACCCAAATTCGTCACCGGTAGTAAATGACCATATTTCTGAATAATAAGACGATTCATCATTTATCCATCCCCTTATATTCCAATAGTATTTTTTATTAGGCTCAAGATTAGATATCTGATAAAATGTATCAAGATAAGCGACTTCGTGAATTACTAAATTATTCCAATCATTTAGGTCAGGTGAATCAGAAACTCTAACTTCATAAAAGTCATAATATGGTGCCATAGAATTCCAATGCAGTGTAAACTCGGTGTCCATATTTAGGTTGTTATTGTTGGGATATAACAGATATGGGACCTCATCTATATATTCGCTAAGGACAATTTTAGTAAATGTTTCAGGAGCAAATCTAACGCCACCATATGGAAGTGATCCCGCCATTTCTTTGTAATAAATATTACTTGGTAAATCTGAACTTGAATTTTCTATTCGCATTCCTAGTGTTTCTTTTGGCTCAGAATTGAAATAGAAACCATCAAGTTCTATCGATATTTCATACTGCATATAACCATCATGCATAGAATATTCAGCAGTGAATTCCGGTGGATTTAATACTTCAGTTTCACGTTGAATTTGATCTGGGTAATCTCCATGAGTAGGTCTAAAAATTCTTCGAGAAACTGCTCCGTTTTCAACCGTTATAATAAAATAACCTTCAGTATAAGGAAGTGCATCATCCCAAGTATCGTCATTATCATCATCAAAATAAATTATTAATTCGTTTGTATCTAAATCACTAATATCATTAAAATCTTTCAAAGCAATGTATAATTTTGATGAATCATTCATGAAGTATACGGCAATTGGTGATGCTACCCCAGGGTGCCCTATATCTCGGTAATTCAGCCATTCACTCGGGGCAATGATTCCATCTATCGTTGGGGGAGTCGTAGTATATTTTGATTTTTGACTTGAAATATAGATGATATCATCTCTCGGATTAGAAAACACCTCTGTTGAATATCCACTTTCTTCTGTATCAGTATATACAGCTGTAATTACATAATCATAAGCAGTAAAATTTATTACCGTAGTATCAATGTAATCTTCATTGTCAGAATAGTTTCTTACTTCCGGATAACTTGAACCAATTAGACTATAAGGTCCGCCAGATGTGGCTGCTCTATAGATATTGTAAAAACTTACTGTGTCACCAGGATTCGCTACAGGAGGATCCCAAGTTAATGGGACAAGTTCATTGAAGTAATTGCCCGCTACAACATTGGTAGGTATAGCCTTTTGAGCATAGGACTGGAAACTTATGCCCAATAAAATTATTAAAAATAAAACTGGTAATTTTTGTTTCATGTTACCCTCTTATCTTCATTTGATAATAGACAAAATTTTAATTTTTGTATGCAACAACAAGTTGAAGCTTATTTTATTATTAATAGTGCTTTATAATTGCTTACTATAGAAAAATATTTTTGCTTAATTCTTAAATATGATACTGATTAATAAAAAAGCATTTAGTGCTCTATAACAATTTATATAAGTAAGAGTGGGTATATAGATAATTTTAGTGCTAACAAATTTGGTTCCATAAAATGTAATCTATTTTGATTATTTAATCAACTAGATTTTTATGAATCCATTTCTCAAAATAATCCTTTAATCCCTGCCTTAAAAAGAAACACATTACCCACTTGATACACAAATCATCCTCGAATTAAATAATTTGAGTCTAAACTAAAGTGGCACTATTAATGCAAAATTAATAATGTAGCTGGATAGTGTTGCTTAATTTCTTCTTGTTAAGAAGAGGAAAGAGGAGGTGCCGGAATAAAATGAATATTACCGGCACTTTTTTTTGTTTTTTTTCAATTAATATTTATGGAATCTGTTGTAAAATATTTTTATTATGAATACCCCACAACCGAAGATGCATTATTTATATAAATAAATTTCTCAATTTCAAATCAAGCTTAAATTGAATGCTGTTTTTAATGATGATTTTTGTTTATCAACTACTGGTATTTTAAAAAGAACATTAAAATGAAAACCGAAAAAAAAGCTCAGAAAATATTATTTGTAGCTGACGATAAAAAAATAGTAAGATCGGTTAACAGTAACTTACGCAAGCAATTTAATGTAATTAATTATTCATCGGAAAATTTTGATGCAATTGAAGTTGAGCAAATTAAACCGGATGTAATTCTGCTTTCACTTAATGATGACCGCAATAGTAATTATTCAATTTCGGGTGCGATTAAAATAAATTGCGGTTTGCAGTCCCTGCCATTAATATATTTATTCGATATCAAGAACAGTGAAGAGGTGCAGTTAGTATTTGAAAATGGGGGAGTTGACTTTGCAGCCTTACCCCTTAATTTTGCTGAACTTTCTGCCAGAATTAATTATCAAATAAAAGCAAAAAAAAGTAATGTTCATCTTTCCGAACAACTTAGTGAAAGAGATAAATTATTTTCAATTATCTCTCACGATCTCAGAAAGCCTTTTGCCAGTTTAATGGGCATCACACATCTCCTTTCCGAATCGGCACAATTTTGTACTTTTGACGAATTAAGGGACCTGGCAAAAGAAAATTATAAAACCGTTACAAATACCTACCATCTGCTGGAAAATTTGCTTGAATGGTGCAAGGTAAAATGCGGTCAAGTAGAATTTAAGCCTGCAATTATTGATGTTGGCAATTTAGTGCGCAGAGTAGTTTCTCACTTAAAGGATTTTGCAGTTAAAAAAAATATTGTAATTGAAAATAACATCGGTTCCGATAGTAAGGTTTTTGCTGATGAGAGAATGATATATACTGTTCTAAAAAATTTAATTGAGAATGCTATTAAGTTCAGTGAAGCGGGCAGCAATATTGTAATAACAAAAAATGATTTACCTGATAAAGTGACAATTTTTATTAAGGACTACGGAGTTGGAATACAAAAAGATGAATTGAAAAAACTTTTTGAAATCTCAAATCCTTATTCAACTAAGGGGACAGAGGGCGAAAGAGGCAGCGGACTGGGATTAATTTTATCTAAAGAACTAATACATAAAAACGGCGGAGAGCTAACACTTAAAAGTAAGTTCGGTGCGGGCAGTAAATTAGGTTTTACATTACCTAAGCAAAATATTCAAAAAAATACTTTGATAAATTAAGCTGAATTATGAACGCAAAAATTATAATAATTGATGATGAAAAATCATTTAGAGATACACTGAGTTTGTATTTAGTAAATTTAGGCTATTCAGTAACATCAGCCGAAAATGGGAAAGTCGGATTAAAATTAATTGAAAAAGAAATACCAAACCTTGTTATTTGCGATTTAAGAATGCCCGGTTTGAACGGTATTGAAGTTTTAGAAAGAATAAAAAATATTGATCAAAATATTCAGGTTATTCTGCTTACTGCATTCGATAACATTTCATCTACAATAGCCGCAATGCAGAAGGGAGCTTATGATTACATTCAAAAGCCGGTTGATTTTGAACAATTAAAAATAAGAGCAGCTCGCGCAATTGAAAATCAATCTTTAAGTCTGCGTTTATCTGCCTACATTACTGAAGAATCAGATGGTTTCCAGATAGAAAAAAATCTCGTTGGTAAATCTGCCAACATGAGGGAAATATTTAAATACATCGGTCAGCTTTCTTTAAACAAAGTAACGGTCTTGGTGGAAGGAGAAAGCGGAACGGGAAAAGAACTAATAGCCAAAATTATTCACTACACCGGGGTCACAAAAGATCAGCCCTTTATTGCAGTTAATTGTACGGCATTAACCGAATCACTTTTAGAGAGTGAATTGTTCGGGCATGTTAGGGGTGCGTTTACCGGTGCTTCGGCAAATAAAAAAGGGAAGTTTGAATTAGCCGGTGAAGGAACAATTTTTCTTGATGAAATTTCGGAGATCTCAAAAAAAACGCAGGTAAAACTTTTACGAATTCTTCAGGAAAAGGAATTTGAAAAGGTTGGGGGCGAATTTACAATACCGATGCGGGCAAGAATTATTGCCGCTACCAACCGAAATTTACAAGACCTTGTAACAGAAGGAAAATTTAGAGAGGACCTTTATTACAGGCTGCAGGTATTTACAATATTTGTTCCTCCATTGCGTGATCGCAAAAATGATATCCCTTTTATAACAATTCATTTATTAAAAAAAATAAATGCCGAGCTGCATAAAAATGTTAATAAAGTGCCGTTTGAAGTTATGGAAATGCTGCAGGAGTATAATTGGGTGGGAAATGTAAGAGAACTTGAAAATACTTTAATGCAGGCGGTAGTACTTTCAAAAGGGGATGTGCTGGAAAAGGAAGCAATTTTGCTGGGCAAAAAAAGCGGGTCGCGTAAAAGCAAAGTTGATGAATCCAAATTAAGCCTGGCAGAAGTGGAAAAGAAACAAATTAAAATTGTGCTCGATAAAGTTAATTGGAATAAGCAGAAGGCTTGCCGAATTCTTGGGATCACTAAACCAACATTATACCAAAAACTTAGTAAGTATGATTTGACCAAACCGGATTATAAGTAAACTAATTTAACATACAGTAAAATAAATTTACGCCGACTTCCTATGCTGCTTTAATTTTCCTCTAAAAACCAAATATTTTAGTGGCATTATTATTGGCTTAAAATATTTTAGCACTAAAAATGAAAGCCCACATGATAGAAAGTTTACTAGTATTTCTTATTGGAAACAATGAGTTTGCAATCGATTTAAAATATTCTCCTCTTGTTGTTAAAGCAATTAAAGTTTTGAAAGAATCTGAAGATAAAATTGAAATTATTGAAGATAAGTTTAGAGTTGGAAAAACGTTTAAACTTATCGATCTAGGTAATTTTTTAGGCTTTGGAAAAACAAAAATTTCGGAAACTTCGAGGCTGTTAATATTTGAATCACAGAATTTTGCTGTTGGACTTTTGGTAGATGAAGTAAAATATGTAATGAGCTTAGACGAAACTTCATCAGAAAGAATGAATGATTTGACTGATGAAGAATTGATTTATAAAACCTATTCAATGGAGAATAAAAAAGTAAATATTATAAATGTAGAAATGATACCTGAACTTAACAATAGACTTCAAGATTTGGAATTGCTTAACGATTCATCCATTAGTATTGGAACTATTGAGAATAATGAAAGTGAGAAAAACTTAAATGATCTGGTTGCAATGTCTGTTAGTATAAAGGAAGATAATGAACCGGTGATAATAAAGGTTGATCGAAAAGGAAAACTAACTCAAATTTAATTAATTAAGGTAGCAAATGATTTCGCTTTTTTTATTTTTCGGCTGCTTATTTTTAACATTGCTGTTTACTCCTTACCTTATTAAATTTTACAAAAGAACAGGTATTGTTGATATCCCCGGCGGACGAAGAATTCATAAAAGAGTAATTCCAAAAATGGGAGGGGTCTTTTTTTCTTTTATCGGTTTAGTTATCATTTCTGTTTTTCTATTTAATCAGCCAAACGTCATTTATCTTATTTCGTCTTTTCTAATTATTGTTCTCTGCGGCATTTTTGATGACATTTATGATATAAAGTGCTTAACCAAATTTGCTGTTCAAAATATCTCATCACTCCTATTAGTAATTTATTTTATTCCCCAAATTGAAACGATTGAATTTTTTGGAATTCTAATACCTCAATATTTCCAATTTATTCTTTTACATCTTTTTATTGTTGGAACATTGAACGCAATAAATTTACTGGATGGTTTGGATGGATTAGTCAGCGGTTTTTCGTTACTTATATTTTCAGTTGTTTTAGTGGTTTCAGTTATAACCGGTAATTTTTTTGTCACGGTTTTAAGTGCCTCATTAATGGGTGCTCTAATAGGTTTTTTACGTTACAATTCATTTCCCGCAAGTATTTTCCTCGGCGATACGGGCTCTTTAACTTTAGGATTTCTTTTAATCTTCTGTACGATTAATACAGGATTATCCTTAGCAACTAATAATCTGAATTTAACTGTACCATTAATGCTGCTTGCTCTGCCTGTTATCGACTGTATAAAGGTTTTTGTTCAAAGAATTATTAAAAGACAAAATCCTTTTTCCGCAGACTTAAAGCACATCCACTTTCAACTGCTTAGGATGGGACTTAGTCATAAATTTTCCGTATTCTTTTTAGAATTGATTACACTTACTTATATTTTTATTACACTGATTTATTTAAGAGGCATGCACTTTTGGGGGATATCATTTTTTATAATTATCAGTTTATTTATAGTTTCATTTAAACCGTTTGTTAAGTTTTTAAGCGGCTTTAAAGTTATTGTATTAAGCCTAAAGTCTATAACGCAAATTAATTCAATTTATCATAAAGCAATAAAACTAAATTTCATTCTGCTGCTTGGAATAGTTTTTACAATTAAAATAATTTATTCGCTTCCAACGGATTCGTTAATCAATTCTGAAGTATTATTTGGGTTAATGATAATCTCGGGAGTATTTCTGCTCACTACTTTTGTTCAGCAAAAGATGTTGAAAAAAATATTTGAACCGAATGTATTCTTAAACCTTACATTTTTCTTTTTAATTTCATCCTTTGCCTCCGGATACGATTCTAATTTACAAAACCTTTCAATTATCAGCGGCATGCAGTTATTTATAGTTTATGGATTAGCAATTCCATTCGGTATAATTTTATTGAACAGCAGAACTGCTGATGAAGGGAGCGATTGGTTAACCGGTATAGATTTATCATTAGCAGCCCTTGTAATGCTTATTTTATTAACTGATTTAATATTTAATCACTATGCAATTACAATTATTTCAAATTGCCTGCTCGAAGCTTTCATCTTTTATTTTATTTATAAAGTAATTATAAGAACAATTAAAAAAGCCGATAAAGTATTAACTGCAATTTCATTCATGCTGCCCCCGTTAGCTTTAAGCATACTTTTCATAATAAATTAATTTGTCCCCGCCTTAAAAATCATTCATCCTAATATTATATTTATTTAACTGATTGAACTTACTCTTAACACTTAATATATTCGATTATAAATAAATTATTTATTTTTACGGCGCGTTCGTCTAGCGGTTCAGGACATCGCCCTCTCAAGGCGAAGATCACGGGTTCGAATCCCGTACGCGCTACAATTAAAAAGTATGGTTAAGTTCCTTTAGTAAAAGTAAAAATTATTTTTACTTGAACTTTCCATAGTTATTCCCGCATTGTTATCTTTTACCAGGGATTTTATCAGTGGTTAATAAACTTTAACCTCTTCGGAAAGTTTTGAATGACTACACGGTAGTAAAATGTAATTAACCAAAGATGAAAACTATGGAATAAAGTAAATAGTATTTAACCGTAACCCCGGCGGGGTTGAAGAATAATTTCTGGAGAATTAGAACCTATTAAAATTATTAAAGTTTGTTATGAAAAGATTTGATAAACATATTTTTATCTGCGAAAACCAAAGAGATGCATTAAATCCGCGCGGCTGCTGTGCCGATAAAGGTTCAAAAGAATTGCGGCAGGTTTTTAAACGAAAATTAAAAGAACAAAATTTATCAGTTAGAATTAGAGCTAATGCAGCCGGATGTTTAGATGCATGTGAATATGGTGCAGTTATCGTTGTTTACCCCGAACAAGTTTGGTACGGCGGTGTAACAATTGCAGATGTTGACGATATTATTACCGATCATATAATGAATGATGTGCCGGTTGAAAGATTAAAAATTAAAGACAAAAAATTTAACAAAGATGGCAACTAAAAAAGAGAAAAAGAAAGCTGCTGAAATTTTAGATATTCTAAAAGCTGATTACCCAAAAGTTGAACCGGCACTAAATTATAAAAGTCCATTTCAACTTGTGATTGCAACTATCCTTTCCGCTCAGTGTACTGATGCAAGGGTAAATATTGTAACTAAGGATTTATTCAAAAAGTATAAAACTCCAAAAGACTTTTTAAATGTAGAAAACGTAGAATTGGAAAAAGATATTTACTCTACGGGCTTCTACAAAAACAAAGCAAAAAACATAAAAGCATGCTGCGCAAAATTGATAAATGATTTCAACGGCAAAGTACCTAATAACTTTGATGATTTAGTTACACTGCCGGGAGTTGGAAGAAAAACAGCAAGTGTTGTTGCAGGCAATGCATTCGGTATTCCCTCTATTGCGGTGGATACACATGTAATAAGGCTATCGAATTTACTCGGATTCATTAATTCCAAAGATGCGGTTAAAATTGAATTTAGATTAAAAGAGTTATTTCCGGAAGAGGATTGGATTAACTTGAGTCATTGGCTGGCAACACACGGCAGAAACATCTGCATTGCACGAAGACCGAAATGCAGCGAATGTAAAATTGGTATGCTTTGCCCCAGCTTTACAAAACAAAAATAAAATAAGAAAGGAAATTATGACGAACGATATTCACCGGGACAGGAATTTTTGTTTAGAAATTTTGAAAGAATACACTAAAAGCGAAAGTTTGCTGAAGCATGCATTTGCTGTTGAGGCATGCGTTGAAGCTTATGCCGAAAAATTTAATGAGGATAAATTATTTTGGTCAAACGCTGCATTGCTTCACGATTTCGATTATGAGATGTATCCTACGGAAAAAGAACATCCATTTAAGGGTTCGGAAATTCTAAAAGAAAAAGGATTTAATGAGGAATTCAGGAATACAATTTTATCTCATGCAGATTATTCGGGTGTGCCGCGGGATACACTTCTTAAAAAAGTATTATTTGCATGCGATGAGTTAGCCGGCTTTATTACCGCAGTAACTTATGTTCGCCCAAGCAAATCAATAGATGAAGTAAAAGTAAAATCTGTTAAGAAGAAATTGAAAGATAAAGCATTTGCCAGGGCAGTCAGCCGGGAAGATATTACAAGCGGGGCAGAGGAGCTTGGTGTCGATATGGATGATCATATTCAATTTTGTATTGATGCAATGAAAAATAAAAAAGATATCCTCGGACTATAAATATGACTTGCATCAGAATAAATCATCTCTAATATTTGTAATTATTGATGTCAATCATTTTAAATATTGTTTTAGCTAAATTATTAAATGACTTGACAATTTAGATACAAGATAACTAAATTAGTTACCTAAAAATTAAGGGAAGTTTATATAGAACAATTTGCTACTTTTTTTGGATTGAATTATTGGAGTTTTATTTCTAATTAGTCTTTTAAATGACTAATGAATCTGGAGTTTCTCTTGATTAAACGCAAATTGTACATATCGATTTTCCTATTTTTTTATACGCTCGTAAGCGCAGCTTCCGATATAAAAATAATCTCTTCCTCAGAATCCAACTTAACTTTTGAATTTACTCCAAACTATGACGCTATTGATACAATAAAAATTAATGGTGAAGAATTTTTATCTGTATCCTTTTCAAATGATTTTTCAAGGTCTTATTCAGAATATGGAATGCCGCAGATTAAATTTAGAGGTGTAGATGTTGGAGTGCCCTCGGAATATGGAAATACAATACAAGTTGTTAATGCCGATTATAAAATAGTTAAAGGGAAATTAACTCCCGTTCCTTTTGTAAAGCAAGACGAGTTTTCTTATTCATTGGAGTACAATGCCGGAGAAAATTATTATTCTCAAAAAGAAACTGAATTAGCGGCGTTTGGTGTTAGCGGTATGCTTAGAGAATTACCCGTTCAAAAAATAAATATTTTTCCGGTTCAATTTGATGCATCTAAAAATGAGATTAAAATATACACTAGAATTAGAGTAAGAATAAATTTTGCAGCTTCTAAAACTGAATCTCGGTTAATAACTGACAGCAGAATGAAAGATGCTGTAATAAATTATGGTACAGCACAGAAATGGGGAAAGAAGGATACAGAACGCTCACAAGGATTTAATAAAATAGCGGATAATTCACTTTTAAGCAGCGGAACATGGTACAAGTTTACAGCCCCAACCGAAGGCATATATAAAATTGATTATAATTCTCTAAGTTCCTACGGTATCGATCCAAACAATGTTGATCCGAGGACAATAAGAATTTTTAGCAATGGCGGATTTCAACTTTCTGAGGTAATAAATATTCCGCGTAACCCCGACTTAAATGAAATTGCTATTCAAGTTATAGGTGAGGCTGACGGTAAATTTGATGCAAATGATTATATACTTTTTTACGGTCGCTCAACCGACTTCTGGTACTACAATCAAAATTCGAATAAAATTATTCGAAATAAACATTTTTACGATGATGATAATTATTATTTAATAACTTCCGGCGGTGCAAACGGTAAAAGAGTTGCACCAAAACCTTCAATAGCTGAAACTAATACTTTCAAACAAACCACAACAACGGCTGCATTATATCATGAAGATGATCTGTTCAACATCATTAAATCGGGTAGAATTTATGTCGGTGAGGCTTTTTCGTCTTCAAACAATAGCAGAACTTATATTAATACATTACCCAACCTGATACCGAATACTGAGATTAATTATAAAATAAGTTTTGTTAATTACTCTGATGCTGATATAGTGCCCACTGTCTCTCTGCAAGTTTCTGAAAATGGGAGCCAAATATTATCAAGTACATTATTTAGACCTATACAATATAGAGACGGGAGAGAAAATATTTTTTATCCGACTTATACCGGCAGTTTACCCGGTAATATGAGCAGTTTAAAATTTGTGTTTAATTCACCAAGTCCCGTTGTTACAGGTTACCTGGATTATTTTGAAATACAGTATCAAGCATACATGCGTGCTAATAGTGATATTCTAACATTTTTTGCTAAAGATACTTCTGCATCAATTGAATATACAATTTCCGATTTTACAAACAGTGCAATAAATATTTATGATGTAACAGATTATTCAGATGTAAAAGTAATTACCGGTGCAGCAATTAGCGGGGGACAAGCAACATTCAAAGCAAATGAAGTTGAAGGTACGCCGGGTAAGTACTTTGCATGTGCAACAGCACAAATGAAAACCCCAAGTAATCCCGTTAAAATTGATAACTCAAATTTACGCGGCAATATTGCCGGTGCCGATTTTGTAATAATCTCCAACAAAGTATTTAAAGAACAAGCTGAAAGATTAAGAGATTACAGAGCAAATACTTCACCCAATAAACTTTCAACCCGTTTAGTCTATATTGACGATATTTTTAATGAGTTTTCAAATGGACTGCTGGACCCAACAGCAATAAGAGATTTTTTAAAGTATGCTTACGATAACTGGCAGCCTAAACCTTTTTATGTTTTATTTTTTGGCGACGGTACTTATGATTACTTAAACAAAGAAGGTTTTGATAATAATTTTATTCCAACATACCAAACAGTTGAATCATGGCATTACGTCAATGCTTATCCTACCGATGATTATTTTGTACGTGTATCGGGTAACCTTGATAATAATTATATTGACTTTGCCCACGGCAGGTTAAATATTAATACAAATGAAGAAGCAGAAATAATAATTAATAAAATTATTGAATATGAAAATGAACAGCCGCAGGGATTATGGCGAAATAGAATTACTTTAGTTGCCGATGACGGCTGGGCGCCTGATGCTCCAAATCAAAATGAAGGAGCTCTGCATACAAAACAGTCTGAGAGATTATCAACTAATTATATACCCGAATATTTTAATCAGCATAAAATTTATCTCGCTGCCTATCCGGTAGTGTTTACAGGGCTTGGACGAAGAAAGCCTGATGTGAATACGGCAATTATCGATGCTGTAAATAATGGCACATTGTTATTAAACTTTATTGGTCACGGCAACAGAAAAACCTGGGCACACGAAAGAGTTTTTGAAAGAGAAGTTTCAATACCTCAATTTAATAACAAAGAGTATTTCTTTTTAACAGCGGCAACATGCAACTTTGGAGAGTATGATAATCCGGGTGTACCGAGTGCAACTGAAGAAATGCTGCTATTAGAGGGAAAAGGAATGATCGGAGGATTTTCGGCTTCGCGTCCGGTTTATTCAGGTCCTAATACAGAGCTAAATGATAGTTTGTACAAAGCCCTTTTAGGGCGTAAAGATTCATTAAATCAGCCTGTAAGAATTGGATGGGCGTTCTGGCGGGCAAAACAATCGAGTATTGGCAGTGGTGATAATTCCGAAAAATTTCACATATTCGGCGATCCTACATTAAAATTAAATGTACCTCAAATTCCTGTTAAAATTGATTCTGTAAATGGTCAGAACTTAGATATTGACATTCAACTGAGCGCACTTGGTAAAGTTAAATTGGATGGAAGAGTTTTACATTCAGATAGTTCACAAAATTCCGGTTTCAACGGTGAGGCTATAATCACGGTTTTTGATTCCGAAAGAATTGTTGACCTTAAAGAATTAATTGACAGCCCGAGCAGAAGAAGAATGGTTGTACAGGGTGGAGTAATTTTCAGAGGAAGAGCATCGGTAAATAATGGTAATTTTGCCGCTTCGTTTGTAGTTCCTAAAGATATTTCATACGATAATGATAAGGGAAAAATAGTTGCCTACATTTTTAATGATCAAATTGACGGCGTTGGATTTACTAAAAATATCATAATTGGGGGAACCGACTCAACCGTGGCAGATGATGGAAACGGACCCGAAATTGAAATATTTTACGACAATTTTGATTATGAAAACTCTTATATGGTTAATCCCGATTTTACTCTTTTAGTTAAACTAAGTGATGAAACCGGCTTGAATACAACAGGCACAGGCGTTGGACACAAATTAGAAGGTATAATTAATGATAATGAAAAGAATACACTCGATTTGACTAATTCATTTATCGGCGATTTAGACTCCGGCGGAAAATCGGGTACAATAAATTATAAATTTAGTTCTTTGGAATCCGGTGACTATAATATTAAAATTAAAGCATGGGATGTATTCAATAATGCTTCAGTAGAGGAAAGTTATTTTACAGTAGTTAATTCCGATAACATAGTTTTAAGAGATGTTGTAAATTATCCAAATCCTTTTTCTTCAACCACAACATTTACATTTCAGCACAACTTGGATTCCCCTGTTGATGTAAAAATTAAAATTTACACTGTAGCAGGAAGATTAATAAAAAATATAGAAAGCGGTATGATAACTGATAAATTTGTAAAGATTCCCTGGAACGGATTAGATGAGGACGGCAGTATGCTTGCCAACGGAACATATTTTTACAAATTGGTAGTTGAATCGCTCGACGGCAGCTTTAAAGAAAATGTACTTGGAAAAATGGCTGTTATTAGGTAAAATTAAAGTTTTCAAAAACGAAAAAAAATATATACAATTTATTTGGAGGTAAATAAATGAAACGATTAACAATGCTGCTTATAATAGGATTAACAATAGTCGGGTTTAATCAAAAAACTTCGGCTCAAGGCGAAGCAGCGGTGCCATTTCTTCTATTAGCACCAGACTCAAGAGCAGGCGGTATTGGTGAATCCGGTTCCGGTTTAGCTGATAATTCTGCGGCTATTTTTTGGAACCCTGCCGGTATTGCTTTTCTTACCGGATCAGAGGTAAGCATTACGCATAGTAACTGGCTGCCGCAATTTAACTTAGACCTATTTTATGATTACTTAACATACAGACAATATATTCAAGAAATAGGCGGCAGTGTAACAGCCAGCATTACCTATATGAACTTTGGTGAGTTTGTTCGAACAGGTGAAAACGATCCTACACCTCTCGGAACATTCCGCTCATTTGATGCCGCGCTTACATTAGGCTATGCAACAAAAATCCATAATGATTGGGGACTGGGCATAAACTTCCGACTCATTCATAGCCGGTTATCTGACAAAGGCGCCGGTGAAGAAGAGGGTGAAGGTGTGGCTACTTCTGTCAGTTTTGATATAGCTGCAATGTGGCGACCCGCTGAATTAGATATTCCTCTAATAGGTGATTTAAGTAATAGATTAAGTATAGGCTTGAACTTGAGTAATCTCGGTCCTAAAATTTATTACATAGATCAAAAACAGGCTGACCCGATTCCAACAAATTTCCGATTAGGATTTGCAGTTAAATTAATGGAAGATGATTACAACTCACTTACATACACACTCGATTTCAGCAAATTATTAATTGATAGAGATACAACAAAAGTTTCCGATGACAGAGCCGAATTTTATGAAGCTATTTTTACAGCCTGGGGCGATCAGCCGATAAGTGAAGAGCTTAGAGATATTGTTACATCAATGGGATTGGAATACTGGTATGGTAATATGGCTTTAGACGGATTCATGTTCGCTCTTAGAGCTGGTTACTTTTATGAGGATCCATCATTCGGAAACAGAAAATTTGTAACCATGGGTGCCGGAATTAGATACGATTTATACGGGTTTGATTTCAGTTACATTACTACAGATGTGTTTAAGGGAGGTGAAAATCACCCGCTATCAGATACATTGCGATTTACATTATTAATTGGCTGGGGTAATACACCTTCAAGCAATAGAGGTTTTCCACGCGGAATATAGTTTATTATGAAAAAAATATTTTTGATTCTTCTTACGATCATCAGTTTGGGCAGTTTAACTGCCCAATCTTTTGTTCACAAAATTAATCCTTATCCTTCTCAAACTTTATCAAATATTAATCAATTAGATTCAGTTAAAATTTTAGCTGTAATGGTTGAGTTTCAGGAAGATAGAGATAACGCCACTTTCGGCAACGGCAAATTCGGTTCAATTTATACCGGCGATAATGCAGTTAGTAAAGAAATTTTAGATCCATTACCGCACGATAAAAATTATTTTGAGGACCATCTTCAATTTGCCGTTAATTATTATCAGAATGTTTCAAACGATAATTTTAATGTTAGTTTTACTGTGTTAGATAGCATAGTTACACTTTCGCAGACAATGAGAAATTACTCGCCCGATCAAAACTCCGATGACCTTTCTCCGCTTGGCACTTTCGCACAGGAAGTATGGCAATTAGCTGATCAGGCAAATCCGCAGTTTAATTTTGCCGATTATGATATGTTCATGGTCTTTCATGCAGGTGTTGGTCGTGATGTAAACTTACCCGGCAGTATTGGTATAGAAAGAGATTTACCTTCTGTTTTTCTCGGCGAAAAAACTTTAAAAAATATTTTTGGTGAAGGATTTAACGGATTTGCTGTCAGCGGCGGCGGCTTTAATATTACTAACACCGCTGTGCTTCCCGTAACTGAATCAAGAGAGATAGCAGCAATTGGCGGCAGTGTTTTATTGGAGCTTTCAATAAACGGTTTAATTGTGGCTAACATTGCAAGTTATATGGGTTTGCCGGATCTATTCGATACCGAGACCGGATTGAGTGCTATCGGCAGATTCGGGTTAATGGATGGTCAATCAATATTTGCATACGGCGGTACTTTCCCTCCCGAGCCATCACCCTGGGAAAAAATACAATTCGGCTGGATTGAACCTACCCTGGTTGAATTCACTCAGCAGGAAATTTCATTAAACTTAGTCGCTCAGAAAGCCGCCGCAATTGGTGATACCACAATTCTTAAAATTCCAATAAATCAAACTGAATACTACCTGGTTGAAAATCGTTCACGAGACGCCCTAGGGAATGGAGCCGTTATCACCTATAAAGTAAATGGTGAGGAGCGTACACTAACCATTCCCGAAGATGTTGATGGTTTTAGAAGTTATAATGTTGATACTTTAGCCGGAGTTATTACCGGGGTTGATGAGTACGATTGGGCTGTGCCCGGTAATGGTATTGTAATTTGGCATATCGATGAAAAGATAATTAATGAAAAGCTGGCTTCAAATTCAATCAACGCTGATATTGAAAATAGAGGTGTTGATATTGAAGAAGCAGACGGCGTGCAGGACATAGGAGTTGAGTTTGTTACTATCTTTGGTGATGTTGTTATCGGCGAAGGGAGTGATGTAGATTTTTGGTATTCCGGTAACCCTGCTGCTTTATATGAAAATATTTTCAATGCTGATTCCAAACCGAATACAAACGCTAACGACGGAGCGGCTAGTTTAATTTCAATTTCTGATTTTTCCGATATTTCTAACAAAATGTCATTCAAAGTTAAATTTGGAAAAGAGAAGTTCGGTATTGTCAGTTCCACGCAATTGCCCTGGACAGAAAAAGTTGAATTTATAAATACACAAAAGCTTTCTACAGGAAATGTATTTTATTTGATTTCAAATAACCGGTTGGATAGAGTAAATGAGCAAGGTGAAGTTACAAACAGTTTTGACAGCTTCAGTTCATTTATGCCCGCCGCAATCGAATTAAATAATGATGAATATGTATTTGGAGTAGTTGGAACTCAGCTAAATGTTTTTAGAAAAACTAACAGTTTTGATTTAGTAAGCACTTTCAGTTTTGATGAAACTTTCTCATGTGCACCTGTGATTAAACAAAATTCTACTGATGACATCGATATTGTTTTGGGAACTACAACAGGTAAAGTACTAGCTATTAGTTTAAATGCTGCTCAATCTTCAGACCCTGATACCAGTAATATTAGAATTATAACTGATCTCCTTGGTGAAAACGTGAAGCAAGTAAGCGTCTCAGAGTTTGGGCTTATCTCAGCGATTTCGGAAAACAATCATAATGGTCCTTCCGATTTTCAGCTAACGGATTATCAGTTTGAAGGTAAACTTGTAAAATTGGCAACAGCAGCCAATCGGTCCGGCTATGTTGATGTCGTTTCAGATGATAAAAATAATCTTTACGTTATTGAGAATGATAAGGTTACTGCAAGCTGGAAGGTTCCGGAAAGCAGTGATAGCCATACATTCAGCATTTCAAATTTTGGCGGTGATGCTGATAATTATATTTTTTATCCCGCAGGCAGTAAGTTGTATGCATATAATTTAACGGGAGCTTTAGCAGAAAATTTCCCTTATGAAGATAAAAAAGATCAAACCATTTGGGGAACTCCTTTATCGGCAGACTTAAATGCAGATTCAAAATCGGAGATTATTATAACAACTGATGACGGAAGAATAATTGCACTTGATGGAACTGACGGAGAGATACTTGCTCCATTTCCACTTTCACTTGGTGCAAGAGGGAATTCAGCATCGGTAATTTATAATAATCAATCGCCGGTATTCTTTGGTGAGTTGTTTACATTCTTTTCATTTGTTTCTGAGAATAATGAAATATCAATTTGGAAAATTGGTGATATTTCTGGAAGCCCAATGTGGGCGGGAGAATTCGGCGGTAACCTAAATAGTAGCTACGCCTCTGAACCGGCAGTTACTAATCCATTAGAAACCGAATATTTTCCTAAAAATAAAGCATACAACTATCCTAACCCGGTTTATGATAATCAAACATTTATAAGATACTTTGTTTCGGAAGACTCAAATGTTGAAATAAAAATATTTGATTTAGCCGGTGATCTGGTCGATGAGTTGACTGATACAGCAATTGGAAATTTTGATAATGAAACTGTTTGGAATGTATCTGAAATTCAAAGCGGTGTTTATTTCGCTAATCTTGAAGTTACCGGCAACTCAGGAAACACCGATAGTAAGATCATTAAGATTGTAATAATTAAATAGCAGCAGATTTTCTTTTACGGTTAATATACTTATGAAAAAAACATTTTTAGTACTATTCATTTCATTTTGCTTTTCTGCGGTAAGTTTTGCTCAGTTTAATGATTATGAACCCGAATACGAATGGTTTACAATTGAGATGGAACATGTATTTGTTCATTACCATCCGGAAGCAGAGCGCACTGCGGAAGTTGTTGCAAAAATTGCTGAGGAAGTATGGGGTCCCATTACATCTTTGTATGGTTATGAACCGGATAAAGTTCATTATGTAATAAAAGATGTTGATGATTATTCAAACGGTGCTACATTTTTCTTTGATAACAAAATTGAAATTTGGGCATCGGCATTAGAATTTGATTTACGCGGAACACATAACTGGCTTAGAAATGTGATCACGCATGAGTTCACGCATATGGTTCAGATCCAGGCTTCGATGAAATTAGGCAGAACAATTCCCGCAATATATTTTCAGTTATTAAATTACGAAGACACGAGACGACCTGACATCCTTTACGGCTACCCGAATGTAATTGTCTCATACCCGATTGCTACTCTAAATGTACCCGCGTGGTATGCAGAAGGTACCGCACAATATATGCGTAAGGAATTAGAGTATGAAAACTGGGATACTCATCGTGATATGATCCTAAGAAGTTATGCTTTAGATGGAAATATGCTTACGTGGAACCAAATGGGAGTTTTCGGTAAAACCAGTCTGGGTAATGAATCGGTTTATAATTCCGGCTTTGCGCTAATAAGTTATATTAACCAAAAATATGGTGAAGCAAAATTATATCAAATTAATGAAAGACTCGGTGCAATTACTAATTTTACAATTGATGCCGCCTTTGAAGATGTGATTGGCATAGATGGCAACGAACTTTATGATGAATGGTCTGCTTACTTAAAAGAAGATTACAAAAAACGAATGGCTGATGTTTATGCCAACAGAATTGAAGGCACAAAAATTTGCAGCACGGGATTCGGAAATTTCTATCCCGCATTCAGCAATAACGATTCAACGATCTATTACTTGTCAAATAAAGGTTCTGATTATTTTAGGTCTAACTTATATAGCTACAATATTGCCGATGGTAAAGAAAAATTAATTCAGCCCGGTATTAGATCAAGTCATTCAAAAGTTAAAGGTAAGAATGAAATTATCTATGCTAAACTGAGTGAAAAAAATTCTAAGTGGAAAGTTATACATGACCTTTATGTATATAATCTTGATGAGGAAGAGGAAACTCGATTGACTTATGGTTTGCGTGCTAATAATCCTAATGTTTCTAACGACGGCAAAAAAATAGTTTTCACTTTTCAGTATGACGGCACAACAAACATCGGCTTGGTTGATATTGACGGACAGAACTTTAAGAAACTAACTACTTTTAAAAATGGTGAGCAAGTACTGAACCCGAAATTTTCACCTAATGATGATTATGTTGTCTTTGGCTACATTAAGGATAATAACCGCGACATTGCAAAAGTTAATACAGATGGTTCAAATTTCGATCTACTCATAAGCACCTACTCTGATGAACGAAATCCTGTTTTTGGAAAGGACGGGAATTTGTATTACTCATCAGATGTTTCAAACATTTTTAATATTTATAGCTATGATTTAGAGAACAAAAAAAGCAAACAGCTTACTAATGTAACGGGCGGTGCGTTTTATCCAACGGTAAATAGCAAAGGCGATATAGCTTATGCAGGTTACACTTCCGAAGGATACAAAATATTCCTTATCCAAAATGAGACTCAGCAAAAAGTTGATGATTCAAAAAACTATGTTTGGCTTAATCATCCTCCGCTTAATAAGCCGAGTTTAGCTGATGATATTGCTGATTTCGATTTTGAATACTTGAAAAATTATGATGATAATGAATTACCCGAGTTCAATAAAACAGATTATCGCGGCAAGTTTACTAAACTTTCAATCGCTCCATTTATACGTATTGATAACTATAATACTAAGAGTACTGGCTTAGAAAAAATTAAACCCGGTGCTGTAGTTTACTCAAGTGATTACCTTAACCGCTACTCACTTTTTGCAAGCGGTTCAATAAATTCAAATCTAGAACGCGATCTCTATCTTCAATTTCAATTCAGAAATAAACTGCCGCTCCTTTACGGACTTGGACTTACTCCAGAATTAACATTGGAGATTTTTAACATTAGTCGTGAGGCAGATGTTGATATTTCTTTCGGTGCTGATTCCACAAACGGACAAGTTATTTTTGATAACATCACAAAGACAGATGTTACTTACGATCTCTTTGAAGTTGATTTTGCACTTAAGCATAAAATATTTGCAGCGGGCAATGATATTGAGTTCAGATTTATTTTCAGCCGCTATATAGCTAAGCTTGGCAGTTTTATTTTGCCCGAGACAAATATTCTTTATCCAACATCAAAGGATGAATATTTTATCGGCAGAAATTTACAAGTTACGCTGAATCATGAGGCTTACATGCCAGATAGAGACAGGGATATAAATCCAATTGGGAGGAAGATCACTCTCCAATACAATTATGAGTTTAATAAATATAACCCCGATGGCGAACGCGAAATTGAAGATGGAGTTTTAAAACCCATCTATAACAATTATAATTTTCATCGATTAGAACTAAACTGGTTTGAGCATATCGGAATAGTGGAAGGACATACAGTAACTGCCCGCCTTAGAGCCGCAACAATACTTGGTCCGCAAATGCCCGACTTTTTTGATCATTATCTTGGCGGTTTAGTTGGGATGAAAGGATATCCCTTTTACGCTATAAGCGGTAACGAACTTGGATGGGTAAATCTATCTTATAGATTCCCATTGTTTAGAAATATTGATGCTCGTTTGGGACATCTCTATTTTGATAAAATATTTATTTCCCTTTACGCTGATTACGGAAATGCATGGAACGGAAAGTTTGAAGGTTTCGATGAATTTAAAAAAGGATTTGGTGCCGAGGTAAGACTTAAAATGGTTTCATTCTATCTTTTTCCAACGAGTTTATTTTTTAATGCTTCTTATGCAGTTGATAAAATTGAACGTGAAGTGAGAGGCGAGATAATAAATTATGGTAAAGAATGGCGTTTGTACGGCGGCATTCTATTCGATTTTTCATTTTAGGTGAATTATGAATTTCAAAAAAATAATAGCTGTAGTAATTTTTTCATTCATTTCCGTGAACTTGCAAGCTCAAGAAATTGAACTAAGCGGCAGCTTAAAACTTGATTCTCAAATAGCATTTGAAAATACAAAAGAGCTGGCTTCTCAGAATAACAGTTTATCTGTTACAGATAAACGTTCGCCTCTGCTTGCTGCGGGACTATCATTTGCAATACCCGGTGCAGGACAGTTTTACAATGATGACTTTTGGAAAACCGCAATATTTGTAGCGGTTGAAGCTGCCGCAATTTTCACCGCCGTTTCATATGATAACAAAGGGGATGACCAAACTGAGAGTTTTGAAAAATTCGCAAATGAAAATTGGTCACCCGTGCAATATGCAACCTGGACTTACCAAAAGTATGTAGTGAATGGTTCAATTGAGCAGTCAAAATATCCCCAAGATGAATTTTTTGCACAAGTTAATAATCGTAATTGGGCATTACTTAATAGGTTGGAAAATGAAATCGGCGGATATTACTCGCACAGATTAGCTCCATACGATGATCAGCAGTATTACGAAATGATTGGGAAATATGCTCAATTTAATCCAGGATGGAATGACTTTGGAGATGAAAATACCCCATTCGAATATGGAGATCCAAAGACCGATAAATTTTTATATTATGCAGGAGAACGCGGAAAGGCTAATGACTTTTATACTGTTTCAAAAACAGCAGTAATTATTGTTGTAACAAATCATATATTAAGTGCTTTAGAAGCTGCATGGTCGGCACATCGATATAATAGATCTTTAGAAGTGAATGTTAGTTTAGAAAAAGAGCAGATTGGATATAGGACAGAATTGATTCCGCAATTAAATATGAAGTATAGAATAAGTTTATGAAGAAACCGTTAGTATTAATAGTCGGCAGACCTAATGTTGGTAAATCAACATTATTTAACAGGCTGACCAAAACAAGTACAGCTATAGTTGATGATTTAAGCGGAGTAACGCGGGATCGAAACTACGGTGAAGTTGAGTGGAATGGGCGAACTTTTCAAGTGGTTGATACGGGCGGATTTGTTCCGGATTCTGCGGACGATTTTGAAATTGCAATTGGAGAGCAGGTAAAAATTGCATTAGATGAAGCCGATGCAGTGCTGTTTATAGTTGATGGCAAAAGTGGAATAATGCCCGTTGATGAAGAAGTTGCAAAGCTTTTGCACGCATCTAATAAACCCTCCTTCGTGCTGGTTAACAAAACCGATACTCCTAAAATGGAAATTAACAAAGCAGAATTTTACAGCATGGGTCTGCCCAATGTTTATGATGTATCTGCACTGAACGGAAGGAATCTCGGTGATTTATTGGATGATCTTTTAGACGTGCTTAAATTTAGTGATGACCCGGAAGAAGAAGACACTCGTCTTAAAATTTCTATTCTTGGTAAACCTAATGTGGGTAAATCATCATTAACAAACGCACTGCTTGGTTACGATAGAAGCATTGTAACGAATATACCCGGCACTACACGCGACAGCATTGATTCCGTTCTTAAATATCACGGAGAAGAAATTGTTTTAGTTGACACCGCAGGCTTAAGAAAAAAAGCAAAGGTTCATGAGAACATTGAATACTATTCTAATGTAAGAACATATCGTGCGCTTGCCGACAGCCATGTTGCGGTTGTATTGGTCGATGCTCAGCAGGGCATTGAAAAGCAGGACCAAAAAATTATTGATGAAGCAATTAGAAGAAGAAAAGGGCTGATAATTGCCGTAAATAAATGGGACTTAATTGAAAAAGAGAGTAAAACGGCGGATCATTATCGGAAAGAATTATTGGAGAAATTAGGACGAGTTGATTATCCAAAATTTATATTTATCTCTGCATTAACAAAGCAAAGAATATTTAAGGTAATTGAACTGGCAAAGGAAGTGCATGAGGAGCGAAAGAAGAAAATTTCTACAAAAAAATTAAACGATACACTCCTGCCAATCTTACAACGAAATACTCCCCCCGCTTCTCCAACTGGTAAGGAAGTAAAAATAAAATATATTACTCAAGTTGGTGACTACTATCCAATTTTTCTCTTCTTCGCAAATGAATCAAAGCACATCCCGGACTCTTACAAACGATTTGTTGAAAAAACGATAAGAAAAAATTTTGGTTATGACGGTGTGCCTATGACAATTAGTTTTAAAGATAAATAGTAAACTAGTTTTTTGGTAATCGAGTTAGGCAAATAATCATTTGAAATTAATATTCTGTTTTTAACAAAACAATCTCATTTAAAAAATGGACTTCCATTCAAATTTTATAGACCATTAATATGATTAGTTCAACAAGGGGGCTTATTAAATGGTTCAAAGTATCGGCATTTAAAAATATAAACATATTTTAATTATTTTCTCTTTATTAGGTTTAAACCCATTGGCACCCGACAGAGGAATTCTGAGGAATTGTTGTTGGTGAAAAACCGTCATAAAAATCGTAAATGATCTGGATACCGGAAAGACAAACCTAAGTGATAGTCCAAAATGATCAATTTGATAGTTCTATAAAAAATTATAAATTACATTAAGTGCAATTATTTTAAACAAATTTATTAAAAAATCACTTGATACTTGTTAAGTAATAAGTTAACATAATATATGCAATATGAAAAAATCTTCTATTAGTTTTGAAGCAATAAAAATTCGACCAAGACATGGTAAGCAAATTTATGGTATTTATTATGTAAAAATTGGAAACAAGGTGCCTGTTAAAAGTGCGTTCTCGAAACTTGATAAAGATACTCAGGATTTGATAAAAGTATTAATTACTAATTTGGCAACAATGGAGCATTTTGAGTCTCCAAAAATTCTATATAAATTAAAAAAGGGAATGACTTATCATGAAATTAGACCTGGAAAACACAGGTTTTTCTTTTTTCAAAAGTGTGGAAAAAATTATATTTTTTTCGATTATGTGTTGAACAAAACATCAAAACTAAAAGAAGAATTTTATAAAGAGTTAGAAAAAAAGAAGGCGATCTATGAAGAAGAATTTGAGCGATTCAAAAGTGGAAATTGATGATATATTTAATGCTGAACCAGATGTAAATCAGAAAGCATGGGGCTTAGTGAGTGACTTTTATCATATTATATTAACACATATGAAAAATAAAGGTATCAAACCCGCCCATCTTGCAAAAAGTTTAAATAAATCTCGATCTTATATTTCACAACTATTCAATAAAAACCCTAATGTTAGTATTAAGAAAATGGTCGAAATTGCTGATGCGGTTGGGATTGATTTGAAACTTTATTCAGATCAAGTTGATGATTTGAATCCAACAAAAGAATCATATTACTTTGTATATGAGAATGACAACTTGGAGAATCAAAGATATGAGAAATTTTTTGTATTAAAAAATAAGTCTCAAATTACCGTTAATTACAATTGTGCTTTCAGTTTTGACATTGATGCAAAATCAGATTATTTAGGAATAAATTCAAATTAGATTATGAAAGAGAAAGAAGAAAAAATTGAAATCAATTTCAACTTGATTGAAATAAAAAAAATTAACTCATTCGAGAACGATTATGAGTCGGTAGGTTTTTCAAAAACCGATTTGAAGAAAGCAAAATTTAATACTAAATTTTTGGTGCATATCGATCCTGAGAAATCATTAATAATAATTGAATGTATGATAAGGTTTTATTTAATCAGAGATGAAAAAGAGTATGATTTGTCTGGACTGCGTGTGGCTAATTTGTTTAAAATAAAGAATTTTAAAAAGACATTTAATTATCAGCAAGATAATAAAATCGATATTCCGAAGGAGATTTTGGCAACCTTTTTGAACATTTGTATTGGCGGCGCAAGAGGTATGCTAACAATGCTGCATACAAACCCTGATTACAAAGAATATATTTTGCCACTTGTAAATCACCATAAAATTGCTGATTCAATAATTACTTCTGCAAAATCAAAAGATCGTACATCAACAAAATAATTTGTTGCTAATTTAAACCTGATATTTGTTATTAATAATTATTATCTGTAGAACTATTTAGAAAGAATCAAATTTTCACAACACTTTTATTGAACTCTTTTTCTTTTGCTTTCTCTTTTTTTCTTCTGACAATTTACCTCGGTGCTATAGCCAATCTTATTTATTAATGAAGCTATAGTACTTATTAAGCCTTTTACAGATAAATAAAAAGTTATCTCCCGCCTCATTGCTATTAAATACATATCTCCAATTCAACTGTAACTTAATTTATTTATATTTAGATATAGATTTTTCATAAACAATTTTAAATTATTATGAATGCAAATAACAGAATAATAATTGTAGGCGGTAATGCGGCAGGTCCTGCTGCGGCGGCTAAAGCAAAACGGCAAAATCCCCATGCAGAGATAATAATGTTCGAAGCCGGTGAGTTCATATCAACCGGTACTTGTGAATTGCCATATCTGCTTAAGGGTGATATTAAAAACTATCAGGATATTGTCTTTTTTGATCCCGAAAAGTTTTTAAAGGAAAAAGGTGTTAAAGTTTATATTAACCATCGTGTTGAATCAATTGATAGGCGCAAAAAAATTATTAAAGTAAAAAATTTGCAAGATGGTTCGGTAGTAGAAGAAAAATACACAAAGTTAGTTTTAGCCACCGGCAGTAAGGCAAAAACAATTCCAATACTCAGCGGTAATCTTACTAATCTTTTTAATCTCAAATCAGTATCGGATTATCTAAAGATCAAAAAATATATTGAAGGTAAATCACTTAATAATGTTTTAATAATCGGTGCCGGATACATTGGATTAGAAACTGCCGAGGCTTTTGTAAATCTTGGTGCAAAGGTTACTATTCTTGAAAAAGCTGAATTACCCTTACCCTTAGTTGACGATGAATTACAGCGGCTTGTATTGGAAACATTAAATAAAAACGGCGTTGAATTTATTGGCGGAACTGATGCAGAATTTATTACCGAGAATGATAGAATAAAGCATGTTAAAATTGAAGGCAGAATAAAAGAGTATGACCTTTATTTAAGCTCAATTGGGTTTGAACCGAATAATTCTCTTGCGATAGGAGCGCAATTAGAAATAGGAAAATTCGGCGGACTTAAGGTTGATAACAAAATGCGTACATCGGACCCAAATATTTATGCCGCAGGGGATAATGTAGAAATCGTAAATAAGGTAACCGGAAAAAAAGATTACATTCCTCTTGCAACTTACGCCCATCAGCAGGGGCACACAGCAGGTGCTAATGCCGCAGGAGGGAATGAAAGAACAAGACCGATTGTGCACAATGCAGCAGTTAAAATTTTTGATAAAGCAGTTTGTACAATTGGGCTGTCATCTAAACAAGCGGCAGATCATTTATATAAATTTGAATCGGTAAGTAAAGTTGTGCGTAATTTAGTTGGTGTAATGCCGGAAAGTGAAAAAGTATTCGGTAAAATTATTTATGAAAAAGATTCAAAACTTATACTTGGTGCATCGTTTATTGGTCAATGCGAAGTGATCGGTTTCGGCAATATTATATCTCTGATGATAAAAAATAAAATTAAAGCAGAGGAGTTAGCTTCGGTAGATTATAATTATACTCCGCCGCTTTCGCCCTTTATAAACTTGCTTTCGGTATTAGGAAGAAATATAAAATAGGATAATCATGAAAAATCTTCACTTAGTTGAAAACCCCCTTATTGATAGAGATATTACTTATTTAAGAAATATTGAAACAAAGGAATATCAGTTCCGTTTAGCCTTACGCAGAATTTCCTATGCGCTTGTTATAGACATTGCCAAAAGTTTTGGTTTAAAAAAAATAAGTGTAAAAACACCATTAGAAGAAACAGTTGGACATAAACTTTTACATCAAATTATTTTGGTTCCGGTATTGCGTGCAGGGTTAAGTATGGTTAATTCATTTATTGAGATGATTCCCCAGGCTAAGGTTGGTCATATCGGAATCCGGCGGGATGAAAAGACACTTCAGCCGATAGAGTATTATTATAAAACCCCGCAAAATTTAGATGTATCAAAAGTAATCATTCTCGACCCCATGCTGGCAACCGGCGGAAGTGCATCTGCAGCGGTTTCCTTCCTAAAAAAGCGTGGAGCGGAAGACTGCACCCTTGCTACATTAATTTCATCTCCTGAAGGTGTTGCCAAAATGGAAGCGGATCATCCGAATGTAGCAGTTTATACAGCGGCATTGGATAGGCAGCTAAATGAGAACGGTTATATACTGCCGGGATTAGGTGATGCGGGGGATAGAACTTTTGGTACATTATAACTGTTAAATAATCTATAAAATTATATATTGATTTTTATTCTAAATAGAATATTATTTGTATTTAATTGAAAAGCAGCCATGACGAATGAAGTAAAACTAAATACCGACAAAATGCTTGAAGACCTTTTAGCAATGTGCCGTAAAAACCTGCGCACAGTTGATGAAAAATTAATAACAAAAGCATTTAACCTCAGTCATGAAGCCCACCAAAATGATATTCGTATTTCGGGTAAGCCTTACTTTACGCACCCTTACGAGGTTGCAATGTTTGTTGCAGAGGAAATACCCTTAGATGATATATCAGTAGTTGGTGCGCTGCTGCATGATGTAGTTGAAGATACCGGTATTAGTATTAAATTTTTACGTACTGAGTTTGGCGATGAAGTTGCCGATATAGTTGACGGCGTTACAAAAATCGGCGGTGTGTTTGCCGGGCACGAAATAACGCAAGCAGAAAATTATCGAAAGATGCTGCTTTCCATGGTTAAAGATATTCGTGTCATTCTTGTAAAGTCGGCTGATAGGCTGCACAACATGCGCACCTTAGACCACTTACGCCCCGATAAACAAAGAAGGATTGCAAAGGAAACTTTAGAACTTTACGCACCGTTCGCAAATAGGTTCGGGCTGGGCAGAGTAAAATGGGAACTTGAAGATTTAGCTTTTAAGTTTCTGAATAAAGAAGCGTATAATGAAATTGCCCGTAAAATAATTTTAAAACGTAATGAGCGTGAAGCCTACATAAACATATTCAAAGAACCAATTGCAAAAAAATTAAAAGACCATGGATTGGAATTTGAAATAGGCGGAAGACCGAAACACCTTTACAGCATTTACCGTAAAATGATTAAACTGAATGCATCATTTGAAGAAATTTATGATTTGCTTGCAGTAAGAATAATTTTAGAGAGCAATGATGATAATGAATGCTTTTATGTTCTGGGTGTTATCAATCAAATGTACAAACCTATCTCCGAGCGATTTAAGGATTATATATCTATTCCCAAAAAAAACAACTATCAATCAATTCATAATACTGTTATTGGTCCAGATGGCAAAGTTGTTGAAATACAAATTAGAACAAGAAAAATGCATGAAATTGCTGAGCGGGGAGTGGCGGCTCACTGGAAGTATAAAGAAAGTTTAACATCTACAGATGCAGACCTTGCCGATTGGGTAAATTGGATTAGAGATGCTTTTGAAAATGCATCAAAGAATGAAGCAACAAAAGAAATTTTGGCATCATTCAAATTAAATTTATATCAAGATGAAATTTATGTATTTACTCCTAACGGAGATCTGAAAAGACTTCCGCGCAATTCTACCCCTGTAGATTTTGCCTACGAAATTCATAGTAATATTGGATTCCATTGTATTGGAGCAAAAGTCAATGGACGTATTGTTCCATTAGATACAAGACTTAACAGCGGCGACCAGGTTGAAATTATAACATCTAAAAATCAATCCCCCAATAAAAGCTGGCTAAGGTTTGTTACTACACATAAAGCAAAAGCCGATATTAGAAAATTTTTGAACCGTGCCGAAGAAAAATTAGTTGAAACGGGAAGGGAGCTTTGGATAAAAAAAATCAAAAAATTAAAACTGGTTTTTACTTCCGAGGATATTTCTAAACTGTCGCGTAAATTGAAATATGATAACCCGGGACAGTTTTACCGGGATATTGCGCTCGATAAATTAAACTTAGATGATGTACTTAGTCCCGAAGAAACAAAAGATGAACAAGCAGTACCCGAATTAGAATTTGATAAATTTGCCGATCAGGAAAGAAAAAAAATTGGTAATGTAATTGTTGATGAAGAACATAAAGGTATTGCAACATCATTTGCAAAATGCTGTAATCCAATTCCCGGTGATCCTATTATTGGTTTTATAACAATAGGTGAAGGAATAAAAATTCATAAAAAGGACTGCAAGAATTTGATCAGCATGGCGCAAACGCATTCCGATAGATTGGTGCCGGTTGAATGGCCCCATGCCAATGGCTCAATGTTTGCCGCCGGAATAAATTTAAGCGGTGAGGATGTGCCCGGTATTTTAAAGGATATTTCAAACAGTATCACTACATATAAAAACACAAATATTAAAGCTGTTAATATTAATGCGGTTGATTCAATTTTTGAAGGTACGGTTACAGTATATGTTAATGATATTGAGCATTTAAACAGATTAATGGAAAGATTAAAAAATTTAAAAAGTGTTTACCATGTTGAAAGGTTCGAACATAATAAGCAGTAGTTGTTTGCAGGCTTGCTATGACTGAAAAACGCATACTGGCAATAGATTATGGTTCAAAAAGAATTGGTATTGCGGTAACAGATCCGTTGATGATGTTCGGCTATCCATTAACTACAATCAGCAATGATTCAAAAATGTGGGATAATCTGCTTAATCTTTTTAAGGAATATAAAATCTCGAAAATTGTTTTGGGGTATCCGCTGAAGGAAAATAATGAAAAATCAGCAAGTACATTAATGGTTGAAAAATTTTGTGAAGAACTTAAGCAGAAGATTGATATACCGATTGAATTGATTGATGAAAGATATTCATCTGAAATTGCTTCAGAGAGAATATTGGCTGGAGTAAAATCTAGAAAGAAACGGCGGAATAAAGGATTAGTTGATATGAATGCGGCATGTGTAATTTTGCAGGATTATCTTGGGCAGAACAGTTGAAATAGCTAAATTAAACATGTATTATATTTTTGTTATCAGAACTTTTAAATTGACATTTTTAGCTTATTAAATTATTTTCATAACGGTTTTAAACTAAAATTCGGAGTAAATATATGACACTTGATGCATTGGGCATGATCGAAACTAAAGGCTTGGTTGGATCTGTTGAAGCAGCAGATGCAATGGTTAAAGCTGCTAAGGTAGAACTATTAGGTAAAGAAACTATTGGCGGCGGTTATGTAACTGTAATGGTAAGAGGCGATGTTGGTGCAGTAAAGGCAGCAACTGATGCCGGTGCGGCAGCAGCACAAAGAGTTGGTGAGTTAGTTTCTGTTCATGTAATTCCTCGCCCGCATACCGATGTAGAGCTCATTTTACCTAAACGATCTAAGTAAAAAAAGCTATGCAATTAGCTCTAGGCTTAATTGAAACTAAAGGCTTAATAGGTGCAATTGAAGCAGCAGACGCAATGGTCAAAGCTGCTAAGGTTAAACTTATTAGTAAAGAAATTGTTACCGGCGCTTTGGTGCTGGTAAAAATTGAAGGTGAAGTTGGTGCCGTTAAATCTGCCGTTGATGCCGGGGCTTCGGCTGCGCAGCGCGTCGGTCAATTAGTTTCACAACATATTATTCCCCGCCCCGATGATCAAATTGATGATATCATTTACGTTTCTGACAGACCTAAAAAACGAGAGGAAAAGAAATTACGAAAAACTTCTGCCGTTAAAACACCCGACGATTCGGGAAGTTTATTTGATTCCGGGGATGAAAAAGAAATTAGCGGTAAAGCCGATTTAGTTAAAAAAGATGTTGAAGATGAAATTAAAGAAGTAACTTTAACTGAAAAGAAACCGGCTGTTAAAATTGAAAAAGATGAGAAAGTAAAAACTGTTAAAAAGAAGGAAAGTAAGGAAAAAATTCCCCCTGTTAAAAAGGCAGCTGAAACAAAAACAGCAGATAAAAAATCTATTGAAGATGAAGAACGGGAAGATACGAATCCAATTACATCCGGTGCTTATGTTCCATCTGAAGCATATCTTAGCAATTTAAATGTGCATGAACTTCGCAAATTAGCACGCGGATTTGAAGGCTTTCCGATTAAAGGAAGAGATATTTCTAAAGCTAACCGCGGTGTTTTACTTGAGCATTTTAAGAAAATGAAATAAATAAAAACATTATTCAGCAAGGTTTTTAAACTCCGCAACTCGTGGAGTTTTTTTATATTAATAATTATGAATAAAAAAATTATCACAATCATTTTAATATTTATCTTTTCAATTGTTCTATGGGGTTCAATTTCACTTTCCAAAGAATATTTTACATCCCTGTCGCTGCCTATTGAATTTATTGACTTATCTGACGATTACTCAATAAATACAGATAGATTGAAAAAAGTATCGGTTAGCTTAAAAGGTGACGGCTGGTCGCTGCTTGGCTTGGCACTTAAAAGTAAACTCAAATTTATTATTCGTCCGCAAGATGAAGAGGGCAGGCAGGTAATTTCTTCGAGAAATGAAATTGAACAGAACGATTGGCTCCCCTCAAATGTGCAGGTTGTTGAGGTTCAGCCGGATGTAATTGAATTTGATGTTGAAAAAATCAGCTTTAAACGTGTACCGATTGAGAAGAATATTTCAATACAGTATAAAAATGATTACGGGATAATCTCAACCATTTCAATTTCACCTGACTCTGTAGATATTTCGGGACCGGAAAGCAAAATTAAAAATATTGAGAAAATCAAAACCGAATTTACCGAATTCAATAATGTTGATAAATCTGTTTCGGCTAATGTTCCACTGGAAAAAATTAAATCGATAGAATACTACTATAATTTTACCAGGGTTGAATTTGATGTTCAAAAAATTGTTGATAAGACTTTTGAAAATGTTGAAGTGGAAACCAGAAATGTGCCTTCCTCAAAACAGTTGGATCTTTTCCCTTCTAAAATTAGGGTGGTTTTAAGAGGCGGCATAAATGTTTTAGGAAAAATTGCAAGTGAAAATATTAAGCCGTACGTAACTTTTAATCAGGCGTTGAATGACACCTTAGGGGCAATTATTCCAACCATTGATGTACCGGAATTTACCGAAGTGATAGTTATCAAACCGAGCAAACTAGATTATATAATTAAACAATACTAACATGTTTATAACATTTGAAGGTTTAGATTTCTGCGGGAAATCTACACAAGTTAAAATGCTTGTGGAATACTTAAAAAAGAAGAATAAGAAAATTGAAATAATTAGAGAGCCGGGCGGCACTTTAATTTCTGAAAAAATTAGGGAAATACTTTTAGATAATAAAAATTCTGAAATGTCTGAAATTACCGAAATGCTTTTATTTGCAGGCAGCAGGTCTCAACTGGTAGATGAAAAGATTATTCCAAAATTGAATGAAGATTACTATGTTATCTCCGATAGATTTCTTGATTCTTCAATTGCTTATCAAGGTTACGGCAGAGGGATTGATATTGATTTTGTAACAAAACTTCAGAAATTTGTAGTAAAAAATGCTTTGCCTGATTTAACTTTTTTTATCGATATTCCGATTAGTGAAGTTGAAAAAAGAAAGAATGAAAATGAAATTGCACCCGATAGAATTGAATCATCCGAAAATAATTTTTATAATAGAGTTTTAGAAGGCTATAATAAAATTGCCGCTGCCGAAAAAAGATTTATCAGAATTGATGGTTTACTTACAAGAGAACAAATTCACGCAGAGATTGTTAAAGTACTTAACAATTATGAGCAAAAAGGATTGGAGAATTTAAATGAATAGATTTATTAAAATTAGCTTTACACTATTATTACTTTCATCAATAATCTTTGCTGAAAATGACAAAGACTTTTATTTTAAAATGAGTAGAAGTATTGACATTTTTGGCAGGGTTTATAAAGAAGTAAATCAAAATTATGTTGATGCACTTAATCCCGAAGAATTTATACTTGCCGGAATTAAAGGAATGCTCTCATCACTTGACCCCTATACAATTTTTGTAGATGAAAGTCTTCAGAAGGATATGGACGTTATAACAAAGGGCAAATACGGAGGCATTGGCGCTACAATAGGTTTACGAAATGAAAAAGTTACAGTTGTTGATTTAATTGAAGGGTATTCTGCTCAAAGACAGGGAATAAGAATCGGCGATGTGATAAAAGAAATTGACGGATTAAAAATTGATAAAGATAATTATAAAGATTTAAGTTTATTTATTAAAGGCGAGCCGGGAACAGAAGTTAGTATGCTGATTGACCGGGACGGAAATGACGATGAAATAGTTTTTAATCTGGTAAGGGAAGAAGTTGAAATAAAAAATTTAACCTACTATGGATTTGTTCCCGAAGAAAGCAATAACGTTTACCTTAAACTTAGCGGATTTACCAGAACAGCAGGTGATGAAATTAAACGGGCAATTTCTGAATTGAAAAAACAGAAAGAGATAAAATCTTTGGTATTAGATTTAAGAGGAAATCCCGGCGGGCTGCTTGATGTTGCCATTGATGTAGCGGAAAAATTTGTTAAAAAAAATCAGCTTGTTGTTAGTGTTGCAAATCGCGATTCGTTTGATGTAAAAGAATACTACTCGAAAGAGGAGCCTATTGTTGGAGATACCAAATTAGTAGTTCTTGTGGATAAAGGTACTGCATCAGCCTCGGAGATTGTTGCCGGTGCAATTCAGGACCATGATAGAGGAATTGTTCTCGGTACGCGTTCATTCGGTAAAGGATTGGTTCAAACGGTAATTCCTTTATCACACAATACTTCATTAAAAATTACTACTGCAAAATATTTTACACCAAGCGGCAGAAGTATTCAGAAAATTAATTATTCTAATAAAAATAAAGTGTTTGAAAATACTACCATAATTGATTCAACCAAGTACTCTACTGATAATAGCAGAGTTGTTAGAGGCGCCGGGGGAATTGAGCCTGATACTGTTGTGACAAATGAGGTAGATTGTGAGCAATTTAAGGACCTTGTTGCACAGGGTATGTTTTTTAAGTTTGCAACAAAATATTTTAATGCTAACGATAGTATTAATTTTTCCGAATTATCAGATGAAAAATTGTTTACTGATTTCAAACAATATTTAGGCAATCAAGATTTTAAGTATAAAAGTAAACCTGAAAAGTTATTGGCAGAGTTGAAAAAAATTTCCGATAAAGATAATTACGGCGAGCAATTTAATTCAACCCTTGATGAACTTTTGAAAAAGACAGAGACATTTAAACAAAAAGAAATTGAACTGCAAAAAGAATTTATTGTTGCTGAAATTAAAAAAGAATTAGCCGGAAGAACCGATGGACGCGACGGTAGAATTAAAGAGTACCTAAATACAGATAAACAATTTGATATAGCTCTTGAAATTTTACAAAACGAAGAACTATATAACCGGATTCTGAAAATAAGTGAATGATATTCTTCTTCTTTTAGCATTCAGTTTAGTAGGTTTTTCTGCAGGCGTGGTATCGGGATTATTGGGTTTAGGCGGAGGAGTAATTTTTGTTCCTTCATTGCTATTTCTTTTACCCTACCTGAATATTGAAGAACCGGTAATATTTTATGTACTTGCAACTTCACTTTTCGGAGGTACATTCTCTGCTTCCAGTTCGTTCATACATCATTTTAAAATGGGTAATGTAAATATTAAAGCGGGGCTGCTGCTCTCGATGGGCAGTATTCCATTTGCAATTATTGTTCCGCAGTTTACTGTTAAAATGGATGTAGAATTTATAAAATATTTTGTCGGCATTGTACTGCTCGCCGTTTCCATTAAATATTTTTTTGAAAATGAGAGTTCTGCAAAATATAAATTGAAGCTTAAAGAAAAGTGGATGTTGTTATTTGGTGCGGTCACAGGAAGTTTTTCCGGTATGACAGGTTTAGGCGGTGGAGTTTTATTTGTTCCTATTTTAGCAAATTTATTCTCTATGCCTTTTAAAAAGTCAGTTGGCACTACGGCAATTGCAGTTACCTTTACAATGCTTAGCTCTGCTGTTTCATTTGCATTTGCTAAACAAAATTTTACACTCGATGGGTTTAATTTAGGATACATAAATTTATTTGCAGGCGTACCTTTAGGTTTATTTGCAATACTCGGTGCACGTGTTGGTACGGCAATTCATTTTAAGTTTTCTACGGTTGTACTAAAAAAAATATTTTCATTATTTTTGATGGTTATAATTTTAAGACTTTTATTTTTTTGATCAAAACTTGAAAGAGATTTTAACCCTTCTTGATGTTTTCATGAACTAAATTTGCAAAAAGATTAATCATCAATTAAATTTTTATAAATAAAGTTAAATAATTAGGAGATAACTATGACAGAAGAAAAAGCTACGCAATATGAATTTAAGGCGGAAGTTAAACAACTGCTTAATATTTTGGTTCACTCACTATATACAAACAGAGAAATATTTTTACGTGAACTTATATCAAATGCCTCGGATGCATTAGATAAACTGAGATTTGAATCGAATAGGGGAACAGAAATTGCCAACAACGATTTACCCCTTGAGATTAAAATTGATTTTGATAAAGATGCGCATACAATAAAGATTTCCGATACCGGTATTGGTATGACTAAGGAAGAAATAATTGAAAACATCGGCACAATTGCAAAATCCGGTTCTGCTGATTTTTTAAGTCAGATTGTTGAAAACAAGGAAGACGCAAACAACATAATTGGAAAATTCGGTGTCGGCTTTTACTCGGTATTTATGGTGGCTGATAAAGTTACCGTAACTTCAAAGTCATATAAAAAAGATGCCGCTGCAATTAAGTGGGAATCGGATGGATTGGGCAGCTATGAAATTGCCGAGCTTGATGAGGACATGCAGCGGGGCACAACAATAGATATTCACTTAAATAAAGAATCAGAAGATTATGCCGATAAATTCAGACTGCAGCAGGTAATTAAAAAGCATTCAAATTTTATTTCATTTCCTATAAAACTTGATAATGAAATCATCAACACTATTGCTGCAATTTGGCGTGAACCAAAATCTTCCTTAAAGGAAGAACAGTATAACGAGTTTTATAAATTTTTAACTTACGATACAGAACCGCCGCTCAAGCATATTCATGTTGCTATTGATGCGCCTATTCAGTTCAACTCACTATTGTTTATTCCTAAAAAAAATACCGATATGTTCGGGATGAATAGAGATGATTACGGCTTGGATTTATATGTAAGGAGAGTATTAATTCAGCATAAGAATAAAGATCTGCTTCCGGAATATTTAAGTTTTGTAAAAGGTGTTGTTGATTCGGAAGATTTACCGCTCAATATTTCCCGCGAAACTTTGCAGGAAAATTTAGTATTTACAAAAATTGCAAACAGTGTAACAAATCAGGTGCTTTCTTTCTTGAAAAAAATGTCGAAAGACGAGCCGGATGTTTATAAAGAATTTTGGAAAGAACATTCTAAGTATTTCAAACTTGGTTATACAGATTTCCAAAACAAAGATAAATATATGGAGCTTTTAAGATTTAATTCGTCCACTAAAGAAAATGCGGATGATTTGACATCCTTTGATGAATATATCGAGAGAGTAAAAGATGACCAAAAAGAGATCTACTATATCTCCGGCAATAGCCGCGATGCAATAAATCTTGATCCTCACTTGGAAATTTTCAGAAAGAAAGGTATTGAGGTTCTCTACTTATATGACCCAATTGATGAATTTATTTTTTCTTCAATCTCAGATTACAAAGAGTATAACTTTAAATCGGTTGATCAAGCTGACTTGAAAAAAATAGAAAAATTCGATTCCGTTGAAGAGGAAAAAGAAAAGGCTGAAGAACTTACCAAGGATGAAAAACTTCATTTTGATAGTATGCTTGAACGAATAAAAGAAATTTTAGGCGACAAAGTAACTGAAGTGAAAATTTCCGAAAGATTGCAGAATAGCCCTGCCTGCTTGGTTAATCCCGATGATTCAATGTCGGCATCTATGCAGAAAATTATGAATATTGTAAATAAGGATAATCAAATTCCTAAAAAAATCTTTGAGATAAATAAAGACCATAAACTTGTGAGAAACTTACTTAAAATATTTAAGGAAGATTCTAAGGACGAATACATTGAAAATGTTGTTGTACAGCTTTACGAATCTGCACTGTTGCTTGAAGGTTATCTTGCTGATCCGCATAGATTGGTGAATAGAATAAACTCATTGCTTGAAGATTCTAGCGAGTGGTACACAACTGTTAAGAAGATATAGATTGATTCAACTGGATTTAAAAACCCAACTTCTTTAAGAAGTTGGGTTTTTTATAAAACGAAATCTTTTAACATACAAGGTTTAAAAGACACAATAATTTATCGTCGAATCAAAAATGAAACCCAATTGAATCACCAGAAGAATACTATTGCACAAGGTCTCCTTTAGAAAATTTTTCACCTAATTTTAGCCCTTTCTTCCTATTGACATTTTAGGGATTTGTTTTATCTTCTAAAAAGATATGAGGGTCAAATTAAGATGAAATGTTCTAGATTATTATAAATTTTGCGCTACAACTTCATAAAGCTGTGGATTATTAAAAAAGAGGTCTCGCCATGAAATGTAAAACTAAAAATTTACGACATATTGGGAAATGAAATACCTACATTGGTTGATGAATTAATTTTCGATGCGACAGAGCTATCTAGCGGAGTTTATTTTTATCGAATGACATCAGGGATAAACATTAATAAAAATAAGATGATATCGGTAGAATGAGAAGTTTTTAATATCAATAAATGAAATACATATAAAAAGATTAAGTCAATGAAAAAGATATTTGCCATCTCGATTTTTATTCTTTCATTAAATCAAATAATAGCACAAACCCCTCATCCACTCGATTTCTTTCCGCATCATGAAGGAGATATATTTGAATATTTTTTCCCCACCACTGCAGAATATTTTCAAAATATTATTACGCAAGATTCACTTGGTGATGATGGGAAATATTATATTATAATGGATAGCCCGAGTAATACCAAATGGAGTGTGGATACTATGGATTTCGAAGTTCGCAACAGAAAATGGGGAGGAATTGGGCCGTTGAATAATTATTCCAATTTACTTTTTAAATTGAATGCAGACTCAGGCGATACTTGGACAGTTGTTCGTGATAGCTTCCTAACAATTCGTGCAGATGTAATTGATGTATTCTCAGCCAATTTATTTGGAGAAGATGTTGTAATTAAAGTAATAGATTACAGTGATTCTGTATCTGGTTTATATTTTTGCTCATATTGGTTATCAAGTAAATTTGGAATAATTAGAGAATATGGTGATCCACCCTGGGAGCCGGTTTACTACATGCGAGGCGCTGAGATAGATAATGTTACTTATGGTACAGTAACTTCGATTAACATTTATTTAAATAAAGCATACCCAAATAATTTCACATTAAACCAGAATTACCCAAATCCATTTAACCCAACAACAACAATAAGCTATGCATTACCGCTTGAGTCGAAAGTAACTTTAGAGATATATGATATTACAGGAAAATTAATTCAAAAGCATGTATCACAAAGTGAGCAAGCTGGGTATCATAATTTTATATGGAATGGGAAAAACAGTAATAATTTTGATGTGGCGAGTGGAGTTTACATTTACCGATTTATTGCAGCATCGTTGGAAAACAAGGATGTGTTTAGTAAATCTGATAAGATGATGTTGGTGAGATAATTAATGATATCCAAACCTTGAGGTTTTTACTTGCCCCGCGTTGCGGGGAATCCTCTAAGGTTTTGCTGCCAGATAAACCCGGTAGCGGAAGATTCATCTAAGTGATACACGAAAGTTAAAAAACCCAACTTCTTCAAGAAGTTGGGTTTTTATTTTAAGGAAATATTTTTTCCGTTTTTTAACCCGACATTAAATAACAAATCATCCTTCGACTTATAATTCTTTAAGTAATACAATTTTACCTTTGTCCTGTTTTTTACAAGCCAGGCAAGTGTAATTTTAATTTTCTCCAAATCCTTATCTTCAATTCCCGGAAAGAGATGGATTGAATCAGCATAATAATCTTCCAACGCCGATTCGAATAAATTTTTGTCTGTTAAAATATCATACTTAATAAACACTTTACCTTCGATCATCAAAATGAAATCCTTTGATACTTTCTCGCTAATTTCTATAAGTACATTAGTCTTATTAATAGGCTCAGCCAGGATGGAGGATTTATTTAATTGATTCAAAATTAAATTTACAGTGTCCCTGATTTCCGCAGCCTCTTCATATTTTTGATTTTCCGATAACCTTTTCATCTTCTCTAACAATCTATTTACCGCATTTTGATTATTGCCCGAAAGAAATTCGTAAACTCTTTCTAATTCCGATTGATATTCTTTTTCTACATTAAGTATGCAAGGTGCCGTGCATCTTTTTATATCGTGCAGATAACACTTTCTCTTTTTCGAAAATTCTTTGTCCGTGCATTCGCGCAGGGTAAAAGTTAAATTAATAATATCACGCAGTGCGGCAGCAGTTTCTCTATTGTTGTATGGACCAAAATAATCATTGCCGTCAAAGTCAAATACCTGTTTAACTTTTACATCGGAATATTGATGAATAAGATTAAGCTTAAGAAAATATGTTTGAGAATATTTTTTAAGCATTGTATTTAATCGCGGGTTTTCAGATTTAATGTGTTCGGCTTCGGCAAGCAGGGCAGTAAGTTCGGAGTTAGTTACGATGTGCTCCAATTTGGAAGCTGCCCTAATAATCTTTTTCGTTTTTCTATCTGCATTACTGCTGAAATAATTACGCACGCGTTTTTTTAGCGATTTAGCTTTGCCTATATAAATAATTTTATCTTTAGAATTTTTAAACATATATATACCGGGCAGATCGGGAAGTTCAGCGAAACCGTCTGCCAATTTTTTCTTCATTATTCTAAATGAAGATTTGGAAGATAACCCGGTTTGAAAATCAACCAACTGCGAGGCTGTTTCAATATTATATTCCTCGCGCGCATATTCAATCATTTTGATCAATATTTTAGCGGTAACTGTGGCATCGCCCAAAGCACGGTGAACATTTTTATGCCGCACCCTAAAATGTTTAACCATTGCGCCCAATGATTTGCTCGGTAAGTCGGGATAAAATTTGCGGGCAAGTTTTAATGTGCAGAGTGTAGGATTATTAAATAATTGCCACCCGGCTTCAGTCATTTCTTTTTTCAAAAATGAATTATCAAACGGAAGATTATGAGCAACGAGAATTGAGTCACCTAAAAAATAACTCACATCTTCTAAAATATCCTTGAATAGCGGTGCATCCTCAACATCGGAATAAGTAATACCTGTTAAGCGTGTAATAAATGAGGGGATGTGTGAGAGCGGGTTTATAAAACTTTGATAAAGATCGGTGATTTTTAAATTCTTAACCTTCACCATTCCAATTTCTATTACTTTGCCTTTCGCTGCCGAGGTTCCTGTTGTTTCAAAATCAATTACACAAAACTCGGCTTTCTCTATTGGTATTTCTTTCAGACTAATGCTATTCATAAAAAAACGTAATTAATATTTGAAAATAAATTTAAGTAAAATTAGCTGTTCAAGTTATGGAAAAATTAATTATAGATAATTCAATCGGGTGCTAACAATAGAATCTCACAAATTATTTTAAAAATTGCATTGGAAGCAATCTGCCAAAAAGTGAGAGATTGCCGCATCCCGATTGAAAAACATCGGGATTCGCAATGACAGCCATATTCTGAATAAAATTACGAAGACCACTTTGTGTTCAGAATAATCCAAATTTTAATATTGCTCAATAATTCAATATATTTGCATTTCATTTTACGGATAAACATGAAACTAAACATTCTATTTATTGGTGATATAATCGGCAAGCCGGGTCAGGAGATGGTTCAGATGTGGCTGCCGGGATTAGAGAAAAAATATCGTGCAGATATAATAATTGCCAACGGAGAAAATATTGCCGATGGTAAAGGCTGTACAGAAAAGGAGGGTAAATTTTTATTTTCGCAAAATGTAAAGGTAATTACCGGCGGTAATCATACATGGGATAAACATCAATCACAAGATTACTTAAAGGTTGAGCCGCGCTCACTTCGCCCGCTTAATTATCCTAAAGGAACCTACGGAAACGGATACCACATTGCAGAAACTTCTAAAGGAAAAGTTGGAGTAATAAATTTACAAGGCAGAGCTTTTATGGCAGATATTGATTGCCCTTTCAGGACTGCTGATTGGGTTATCAATAAAATTAAACATGAAACAAAAGTAATATTTATTGATTTTCACGCTGAAGCTACAGCGGAAAAAATTGCACTTGCAAGTTATCTCGACGGAAAAATAAGCGCACTTGTTGGAACTCACACACACGTTCAAACTGCCGATGAAAGAATATTTCCTAAAGGCACAGCTTTTATTACAGATGTAGGAATGACGGGACCGTATGATTCTGTAATTGGAATGAAAACCGAAGCGGCAATAAATAGATTCCTTTATGCAACTCCTCAAAAATATCAAACCGCATCCGAGAGCCGTCACCTTTGCGGCGTTTTCATTCAAGTTGAAACCGAAACCGGCGCAGCTGCCGAAATAGAAAGAATTATAATACCTGAATTTGATAAGCGTAAATGAAAAAATTTCCGCTGCCGCGAATAGATAAAGATGAAACTCTGCAAAAATTATTATTCAACTACTGCCGCATAAAGCCGGGCGAAATTTGGTACGATGAAAAGGGTAAACATGCAGTAGGCTGCTTTGATGTTAATGATATAGAGTTGCTGAAAGAATTTATGGGCAAAAATAAAGCATCCCTCGCTGTTCATGATCCACCCTACAATATGGTTGCATTCCAAAAAGAAAATGTAAATAACTTTATTGATTGGTGCAGGCAGTGGATAAGCAGCAGTTATCATTTCCTTAAACAAAATTCATCTCTCTATGTTTGGCTTGGCGCCGATCAGAAAAATCATTTTGAACCATTTGCAGAATTTATATTAATGATGAAAGATACGGGTTTCGATTCACGTAGTTTTATTACTATGCGAAACCAGCGCGGCTACGGAACTCAAAGTAATTGGATGGCACTTAGACAGGAACTGCTTTATTACACAAAGGGCAAGCCTCTTTTTAATATTGAAGATGTTTACACAGATATACCTAAAGTTTTAAAAGGTTACTACAAGGAAATCGGCGGTAAATTAACCGAGAACATTGAACGAAGTAAATCAAAAAATATACGTGCCGGCAATGTTTGGGTTGATGTTCAGCAGGTTTTTCATTTATTAGAGGAAAATGTAAATGGATGCTTTGCTCAAAAACCAATTAAAGCGATAGAGAGAATAATTAAAGTCTCCAGCAAACCTAAAGATTTGGTAATTGATTATTTCTCCCATGCGGGCACAACATTACTTGCAAGTGAAATAAACAATAGAAAGTGTAATACTATTGATATCAATCCTATTTATTGTGAAATTACAATTAGAAGATTAGAAAATTATAGAAATACAAAAAAAACCGGTTGGCAGAATTCTAATCCCTTTGAAAAAGAAATTTTAATAGATAAAAAATTAAAAAGTTACTTAAATTCTAAATACGGTTTGAACTACTGAAAACTTGGAGAATAATTAAAAATGATTTTGATCGATGGTAAAAAAGTTTCCGCTGAAATTAAAAATGAGCTAGAAGAAAAAATTAAGCCTCTGCATGATGCCGGTGAAAAAGTACCGGGCTTAGTTACAATATTAGTCGGCGAAGACCCCGCATCAAGCGTGTACGTTAATATGAAAAGTAAAGCATGTTTAAAGATCGGCATGCTTTCAAAGATTGAAAGATTAAATGCTGAAACGACTGAAGAAGAATTATTGAGCGTAGTTAAAAAATACAATAACGATTCTAACTTCCATGGAATACTTGTTCAGCTTCCGCTGCCAAAACAAATTGATGAAGATAAAATCATAGAATCAATTTTGCCGGAGAAAGATGTTGATGGGTTTCATCCAAGCAATGTGGGAAATTTAGTTATAGGCAAGGATACTTTTTTCCCCTGCACGCCATTTGGAATTGTAGAATTATTGAAGCGCTACAAAATTGAAACTAAAGGAAAACATGTTGTTGTGGTTGGAAGAAGCAATATTGTTGGTAAACCGATTGCGAATATGATGCTTCAGAAAAAAGAAGGAGCAAATTCTATTGTAACTATCTGCCATTCTGCCGCAGGTGATTTATCCCAATACACTAAGCAGGCTGATATTCTTATTGCAGCTATCGGCAGAGCAAATTTTATTACCGCTGATATGGTTAAAGATGACGCGGTTGTTATTGATGTCGGTATTAACAGAGTTGAAGATGCCGAAGCAAAAAAAGGATATAAAATAGTTGGCGATGTAGATTTTGAAAATGTATCTCAAAAATCTTCTTACATTACTCCCGTACCTGGGGGCGTTGGACCAATGACTATTGCAATGCTTCTTTGGAACACATATAAATCATTCTTAAAATCAAATTAATTGGTGAGATTATGAGTTCATCCTCAATTGATAAAGTTGTACATCAGGTATTTACCGAAAAAGCATTGCATGATTTTTATTGCGTTGGCGATACCTGCAAAGGCTGGGAAAGAAATGTTGTAGATCAGCCGGAAGCGGTAAAAAAAATAATTGATAATGGTGCAGCGCGTATAGCTGCCGGACCCGGAGTAGGCGGTGAGCTTGAGAATTTGGGTTTAGCTAGAATGATTGATCATACACTGCTTAAACCGGAAGCTACTCCGGCTGATGTTGAAAAACTTTGCCGCGAAGCAAAAGAAAATATATTTGCCTCCGTTTGTGTAAACCCAAGCTACGTTCAGTTTTGTTCTGATCTTCTTAGAGGTACAAAGGTTAAAGTATGTACTGTAATTGGTTTTCCCTTAGGAGCAACAACTACCGAAACAAAAAGAGCCGAAGCCGAGCAGGCGCTTAAAAACGGTGCTGAAGAATTAGATATGGTAATCAACATCGGTATGCTTAAGCAGGGTGAATATGATTATGTTTTTAATGATATCAACCAAATTGTACTTGCGGCAAAAAGAAATAGAGCAATATGTAAAGTAATTATTGAAACTGCTTTGCTTACCGATGAAGAAAAAATTAAAGCTTGCTTAATTGCAAAAAATGCTAAGGCTGATTTTGTTAAAACATCTACCGGTTTCAGCACAGGCGGAGCAACGGCGGGCGATATTGCGCTTATGCGTTATGTTGTCGGCAGTTCTGTTGGTGTAAAAGCATCAGGCGGAATTAGATCTTTAGAAGATGCAGCTAAAATGATTGAAAGCGGCGCCGATAGAATTGGAGCAAGTGCAAGTGTAAAAATTGTTGAAGGTGAAACAGTTACCGGCGGATATTAATGATCTTAGATTTAATTGTTGTAAAAACGAATGATGGTTATACAGCAGAGGTTCCCTCACTTAACGGTGTTGAAACCTGGGCGCATGAAGAGGAAGAGGCTATCACTAAAGTTATTGATCTCCTTAAATTCTACCTGAATTTGGATGATGAAAACGAAATTAAAATTGATAGAGCCAGAAGAAGCAAAAACAGAACTGTGTATAAAATAATTTTTGATAAACCAAATTGAGAAAATTTAAATCCGATAAACGGTTAAATAAAATTACATCAGTTATAAAAACCCGCCAGCATTCATTAAGAGTAGTTTTAGAAAACATTCACGATCCGCATAATGTTAGTGCAATTTTCAGAAGTTGTGATGCGGTTGGTGTTCCGAAAGTATCCTTACTCTATAACTATGAAAAATTTCCGAAGATAAGTAAAACAAGCTCATCTTCGGCAAATAAGTGGATTGAAAAGGAAAAATATGAAACTGTTGAAGAATGCTATTCATCATTAAGGGAGCAGGGATTTAAAATTTATGCAAGTATGCTGCGTAAAGATGCTGTTAATTTATTTGATATTGATTTAACCGAAAAAGCGGCTTTGGTAATGGGCAACGAACATAGGGGAGTATCGGAAGAAGCGGCTGAAAAGGCTGATGCAGTTTATTTTATTCCTATGACAGGAATGATACAGAGTTTAAATGTTTCGGTAGCAACTGCCGTAAGTTTGTACGAAGCCTACAGACAGAGAGTGAGGAAAGGGATGTACGAAAAAAGTGAGCTAAATGATTTGGAAATAGAAAACATGATTGATGAATGGTGTGATAAATGAATCAAAAATTTGTAAAGATAAAAAAAGTTAAAGGCACATTAAGTTTACCCGGCGATAAATCAATATCGCACCGCTCGGTAATGCTGGCAGCATTGGCAGAGGGAAAATCAAAAATAATTAATTGTTTAGAATCTGATGATATAAATTCAACGATAAATATTTTTCGCCAGTTGGGTATAAGGATAACACGAGATCGAAATGAAATTATTGTTCACGGAAAAGGCTTTCAAGGATTATTGCCGCCAACCCAGCCGCTGGATGCAGGCAACTCCGGTACAACTGCAAGATTAATTTCAGGAATACTTGCGGGGCAAAAATTTCCTTCAACAATTGTCGGTGATGAATCACTTTCCCAAAGACCCATGAAAAGGGTAATTGACCCGTTAAAAGAATTTGGTGCACTTATTAGCTGTTCTCCAAATGGAACATTACCAATTAACATTTTATCCTCGCGAAAATTAAAGGCAGCCAATTACAAACTTCGAGTTGCGAGCGCCCAAGTAAAAAGTGCTCTGATATTTGCAGCACTTCATTGTGAAGAAAATTCGGTTATAACGGAAACGGAAATCACAAGAAACCATACTGAAAATATGCTCGGGCTGAAAGTTGAGGAAAACAAAAACAGCCGGAAAATATTCGTTTCTAAAGCTGATTATCCCAAAGCGAGCGAATACTTTGTGCCTTCCGATATTTCTACGGCTTCTTATTTTATTGTACTTGCTTTACTTCTAAAAGATTCATTTTTAAAAATTGAAAATGTTTCATTAAACCCAACCCGCATCGGGCTAATTGAATTATTGAAAAAGATGGGCGGGAAAATTCAAGTTGAAAATGAACAGGTAAGCAACGGAGAAAAATATGGAACTATAGCTATTTGGTCGAGTGAGTTAAAAAATATTGAAGTGCCAAAAGAGATTATTCCAAATATAATTGATGAAATACCTATTCTTTCAATTGCCGGAATTTTTGCTGAGGGTAATTTCAGTATTCGCAATGCAGGGGAATTGCGGGTTAAAGAATCGGATAGAATTGAGGCTGTTTGCAATAACTTGAAAGCAGCAGGATTAAGTGTTAAAGAATTTAAAGATGGTTTTGAATTTAGCGGTGATATTAAAAATAGAAATGTGACATTTAAAAGTTTTGGCGATCATCGAATCGCACTCTCGTTCGGAATTCTATCATCCGTGATCGGGGGCAAAAATTCAGTTGACGGATTTGAAGCGGTGTCAATCTCTAATCCAAAATTTATTGAGCAGTTAAAATCTATCAGTGTGTAGAGAAGAATAATTGTTAAACTGACAAATAGCTAAATTGCTGATAAAAATGTTTTTAACAATTTAACAATGAAACAATTAGGCAATTTACTCTCACATCTCAATTATCTGATGTTCAAACTTGTTTATGTTAATCTCATTAAAAACCCACTTTAATACATCATGCCCATATTTATTCATAAAATAGCTAAAGTGCAGTTCCCGCTCCTGAAAATTATTATTCGGATAAATTACCTGCGTTGCTTTTTTAATTTGCCTTAGTGCGGTATCAAAACTTTTTTCTTCAGCTTTTTTTGCTCTTTCTTTTAATTGATCTAAAGAATTAAAAATACGGTCTTCAGTTTTGACTGCGGCATCTTTTAAAGTTTTATCTACTGCATACAGATTTTCTCTCAATCTATCCATTGCAAATTGTATCGCATCGGCTTGTTCAATAAATAATTTATCGATATTAAAACTTGATAGTGAGGAGATTACCTTATCATATAATTCTTTTTCATCATCAAAAAAGTCAATATAGTTCAAATCATATTTTTCCGTTATGCCGATAATATTTTTCTCCACAATAGTTACGGAAGCGCGCGGATAAACTACCGGCTGCTCAATTCCAAACTGCTCATAAAGGGGAATGACTTGTGCAAAATAACTTACTTCGCTCGGACCGCCGACATAAAACCCGGTTGAAAATAGATAGTCCTGACAGATTGGGCGCAGCAAAACATTGGGGCTAAAACGTTCCGGGCTTTCTTCAAGAATATTAAGCAAATCTTCTTTGGAATATTTTATACGCTTTCCTTTTAACCTAAATTCTTCCTCAACCGGTTCCAATGAATATCTGCTTCCTTCTTCAATCAAAAATAAATTTATAGGTTTAACTTTTACCTGGGCACTATAATTCTCTTCTAATTCAGCGCTTCGTTCAACTACTTTACTTGTGTGTTCTCTAAATTCTTCAATCTCTTTTTTTATTACCGGCTTCAATAATTCCTTGACGGAATTTTCAACCGGATTAAAAATCACTAAACCATATTCATCAAATAATTCAAATAGAATTTTTCTAAATGATTCGGGAAATAGGGAGCCTTCAGAATAGCTGCTTTCAAAAATTTTGAGTAAATCATTTGTAAATTCAGTTTCACGTATTGATGACTTAAATTCATCTAAAACATTTTTAATATCGGCATTGAAATTTAATCTGCCCATACTTCCGCGATTTACATCCTCGTTTATTCCATCATCATAAACTATTTTCTTTAGTGCATTCTCTTTCGTGTTCACATTAAAATATTTTATCTCGTCAAAATCGTGGTCATCTCCCTCCATCCAAAAGACAGGCACAAAATTATAGCTGTCATACTTCTGTTTTAATGAAGCGCAAAGTTTTATTGCCGTAATAGATTTATACAAAGTGTACATTGGTCCGCCGAACAAACCTAATTGCTGCCCGGTAACCACCGCAATAGTATTCGGCAATTTTAGAGATTCAATATTACTTTTAGTTTGTTTTGAAGGTTTTAAATTTTTGTATTGAGTTTCTATTATATTTGCAACTGCAATTTTATTTGAGTTGTGATTATTTTTCAGAGATTCAAAAAGTGCAGGATACTCATCAGAGTTACGAAAATTTTTAAGATAATAAGACTGAACACTTTTAAAATCGTATAAATAATCAAGAAATAATTTTTGATCGAATGGTAATTCTTTATAGCTGATATACATTATATCTTATCCTGTTCCATTATTACGTTATAAAAAACATTTACTATGCGAAGATAAACAAATTAACTTTAGATATAATCTATTAAATATTTTTTAACCCCGGAAATAATTAATGTACAGAAAATACAGTTTGGTAATATTCCTAATTTGGAGCAGCGTACTAATTAGTCAAAACAAAACAGCTGTTGAACTTTTCCCCGCCGGTCTCCATTTTCTTCCTCTAAAAGCTAACAATCAAGAAGCACGAATTGGGATATTATATTACCCGGAAAATGCTTCATTAAAAGTTGATGTAGGAAATACCATAGATTTGATTGCAATACATTTTGATGATAGTAAATCGAAATTAAGTTTTGGAATTGAGTTTATGGCTTATGCACTTTCCACAAGTTTTGAAGGCAAGCGTTTACAGATTGATGCACTCGACGGATTCTTCGGGGGTAATGCGGTTTTTTCCAGGAAAAATATTGACAACATTATTTATCTTCGTTTTCGTTTCATTCACAACAGCGCTCACCTGGTTGATGGTTCATTTTTAAAAAAAGAAAATCGATGGAAGAATGATCTGTTTCCAATTCCATATACTAAAGATTTTGGTGAACTGACAATTGCGCGAAAGCATACAATCAGTAATATTGCTTTAAGGTACAATGTAGGGTTCGCTTATGCCGCACTTGTCCGTCCGCTCGAATTGGAAAAATTCAGCATGAGTACAGGATTTGAAATTGCTTTTAAAAATGTTTTTGGAAAAATATTTAATAGAGAGAATAGTTTGTTTTTTGCCGACCAACTTTCATTTGAGGGTACGCCCAAATACATTGGCAGCAACAATTTAATAGGCGGAATTAAGTTTGGCGACTGGGACTCGAAAGGAGTTATCTTTTATCTTTCTTACTACAGCGGCAGAAACATGTTCAGCGAATATTATTATGAACGCATTTCCAAATTTGGAATTGGATTCTTTATTGATTTTATTTAAGTTTTAAAAAATTAGCCGATTAAAACTTAGCAATGTTTAATGTTTGAAATTATATTTTTGGCAGTAATCTGCATATATTTTATAGAGACCGTATTATTTATAATCGGCGCATCCAAAAAGTTTGACACACTTCCCGAAGATAAATTGCCCTCAGTAACAATTGTAGTTGCCGCCCGCAATGAAGAAAAAAATATCCTAAGCTGTTTAAAATCACTTAACGATGTTCAGTATCAAGAAGATAAAATTGAAATCGTTATTGTGAATGATAACTCGACTGATAAAACAGGTGAGTTGATAGAAAACTTTATTAAGGATAAACCCAAATTTAAAATGCTTGTACCTGACGGTCAGATTGGAAAACTGAACGGTAAGGCAAACGCGCTGGCACTTGCGATTAAAAATTCATCAAATGAAATTATTTTAACCACAGATGCTGACTGCATTGTACCGCCCAAATGGGCAAAGAAAATTGCATCTTACTATAAAGAAAATGTTGCCCTGGTTTGCGGTTACACAACTCAAAAAGATTTCAGTGCATTTTCGGGAATGCAGGCGGTTGATTTCATTTATCTTCTCGGCGTTGCAGCGGGAACCATAAATTTTAACAAACCGTTAAGCTGCATCGGCAATAATATGTCTTACCGCCGTTCTGCCTACAATACTGTTGGCGGATTCGAAGCACTCCCGTTTTCCGTAACGGAAGATTCACAATTAATGCTTAAGATTGCACAGTTAGAAAATTCAAAAGTAATTTATCCGCTTGAAAAAGATGCGCTTGTTGTTTCAGAACCGTGCCCGGATATTGCTTCATTATTCTGGCAGAAAAAAAGGTGGGGCGTGGGCGGTTTAGATATCGGCTTCCGGGGATATATAATAATGCTCCCTTCATTTTTAACACATTTGGCGCTGCTAATTTCACCATTTTTTTATTCGGCTCAGGTTGTGTATTTAATTTTCTTCAAAATTTTTATTGATTTCTTTTTCCTTTATCCGCTTCATAAAAAGTTGAATTTAAAATTGAGATTTAGAAGTTTTATAACATTCCAAATTTATTTACTTATTTACGTTTTATTCCTTCCAATCATTATAATGTTCAGCAAAAATGTAAAGTGGAAGGAACGATTGTTCAATTGAATTAATTATTATCTGTTTATGGTCATCTTAAAATGAAAAAAATTATTATCCTCTTATTTATTGCCTTGAATTCAATAAATAGTCATGCACAAAGCAGTGTTAAATATTTTCCATCCGATCTCAATATTCAGCCATTTACTGCAAATATTTTAGAGCCGAAGCTGGGATTTTTATTTGAAGCCGGAGCCAACAATTTACGCCTTGATATAGGCAATTCAATGGATATTGCTCACTTACAATTAAATGAGAAATCCATGCTCTCATTCGGGGCAGATTTTTTCACATACACACTTTTACGCGGTGAATCAAATTTTCATTTTCCCGTTGATGCTGTTGATTATTTATTCGGGATCAATGCGGGATTAAAAATTATTGATGGTGATATTTCATACGGTGCAAGGTTTAGATTGAGCCACATAAGCGCCCACTTTGTTGACGGACATTATGACGGCATCAATGAGAGATGGCGCGACGGATTAAAACCCCGAGTTTACAGCAGAGAATTTATTGAACTGATGCCCTTTTATCAGATCAACAGTTTAAGAGTTTATGCCGGGTTTACTTATTTAATAAATGTTGATCCTTCCGATCTCGGTGAGGACAGCTATCAATTAGGCTTTGATTATTTTGCAAACGATTTTATCAGCAAATTAATAACTCCATTTGCAGGATATAATATTAAACTCGTAAATATTTATAACTATTCTGCAAACAATTCTTTTCAGGTTGGGGTAAAATTCGGTCATCCTTTCGGTAAAGGGTTTAGTCTTTATTATCAGTATTATTCGGGTAAAAGTGTACATGGAGAATATTTTAATTTTAACAGAAATTATTCAGCATTAGGATTTAACCTCGACTTATAATATGCCAGATTATTTTAAGAATATTGATGACTTTTCGGAAATTAAGCTGCAGCCTAAAATTAAAAAGGACCGCTATTGGCTGCACATTTTGCTATTCGTTATAACCTTTATCACTACAACTATATCGGGAATGGAATGGACTACCGGAAACTACGGCGCTTATGAATTTTCCGAACTGGCGAAGGGACTGCCATATTCATTATCAATTTTGCTAATGCTTACCTTCCACGAGTTCGGTCATTACTTTGCAGCTAAGTTTCATAAGGTAGATGCTACATTGCCGTACTACATTCCTTTTCCTCCAATTCCAATTTTTCTAAACTTTGGAACGATGGGCGCGGTTATTAAAACTCGTTCGGTTATAAAAAATAATAAAGCAATGTTTGATATTGGGGTTGCCGGACCTTTAGCCGGATTTGTTGTCTGCGTAGGTTTGCTTATTTACGGCTTCAGTAATTTACCCGGAGTTGAATATCTCACGAATATTCATCCCGACTATTTTTCACCCGATTACGGTAAAGATACTTTGAGTTTAGAATTCGGGGATACACTTTTATTTGCATTTCTGCGCAGCGTGCTTACCGAACCCGGTCAATTTATTCCGCCAATGACTGAGATATATCATTATCCATTTTTATGTGTCGGCTGGTTCGGATTATTTATTACATCGATGAATATGATTCCTGTTGGACAGTTAGACGGAGGACATATAGTTTACAGTATGCTAGGCAGTAAAAAGCATGAAGCAGTTGCAAGCATTATGTTGATTGTATTGATTGTTCTCGGGTTTATTGGGTTAGCAGATAGTTTGTTGGAGTACAATTCAGGTATCGGCTGGAGCGGCTGGCTTTTTTGGAGCTTGATACTTTATTTTATTATCAAGGTTAAACATCCGCCTGTTCCAACTTTTTATCGACTCAAAGGCGTAAGATTATTCCTCGGTTATTTAAGTTTATTCATTTTTATAATATCATTTTCACCGGTGCCGTTTCTGCTAACTGTATAAACGAGCGTTTATTTTCAATGGATATATCGAATAATTGACTTGACAAATAAGAACAAACTTAAGTAAGTTTGGGTTAATAAATAATAGGTGAGTATAGATATAACTGCTACATTTTACAATTTTTTTACTTATACATAATTCGGTTAATTATATGTTAAACGTAGCAATCTACTTACTATTTATTAGTTTAATAATTGGTGTAAATTATTCAGTCACTTCAAAAAACCGCTCACTAACCGCAATTAAAATTTTCAATAAAAAAAACCGGAAAAAGTTTTGATCAAAAATATTTGTGCAGTTTTATTTAGTATAGTTCTATTATTTAGCTGCGATAAAATTGGTGATGAAATAGTAGAGCCGCAGGTGAGCTTTGTTAAAGTACAAAATATTTCCGCACCAAATTTTGTTGTTTACTCACCATCCGATTCATCATTTGTTGCAGCCATAACATTTACTAATTCAGAATTTATCAAAGATGTTTGGCTTAGTCTATCAACTACCGATGGGTTAGTAACAATCACAAAATCTTTAAAAATGTTTGATGATGGAAGTGCAGCCAGCGGAGATCAAACAGCAGGTGATAACAAATATTCAGCTAAAATAATTTTAAGTAAAAGTAATCCTTTTAGCGATTACAATATTGAGTTTTATGTTAAAAATTTGAATAACAATATTCAAAAAGTTGCCGTGCATAAATTTTTATACGACAACGGACAATTCAATGCTGCACCAATAATTGAAAATGTATTTGCCCCGGATACCATTGTAGTTGAATCACCTAAATCAATTTTTAGAGTAATTGCCGAAGTCTCCGATTCAAACGGAGCGCAGGATATCAGCAGCGTTTGGTTTACTTCCACACGTCCGGATGGCTCAAGTTCAGGAGCTAAAATATTTTTAAATGATCTTGGTCTTGACGGCGATGAGACTGCCGGAGACGGAAAATATTCCATTGTTGTTGAAGTAACTCCTGCAAATACTAAAGGGACTTATCGTTTTGATTTTCAGGCACAGGATAGAAGACAAACATTAAGTGAAATAATCAGCTACTTTATAACTTTGGAATAGCTGAGTTTTATCAGAATTATTTAAGAAAATACTTATTAAAAAAAATAATATTTAATGAAAAAGAAACTAATTGCAATAATTTTAATTTTATCAAGCTCAATTATTTATTCACAAATTGCACCGCAGAGCTATAAATTCGGCAGCCGAAATTTTGAGAAAGGTTCCGCAGATAATCCGGTGAGCAATTCAATATTGGATATTGTAGTTGTGGGCGATACTGTTTGGCTCGGTACTTCACGCGGTTTAAGTAAATCAATTGACGGCGGAGCTTCCTGGGAAAATTTTTCTTTCAGCGGTGAATCAGTAACCGCATTGGCATACTTAAATGGAATCGTTTATTTAACTACCGGAAGAACAACCGAAGTAAACGGTGCTGATTTACAGGAGGGAACCGGGCTGCATTATTCCACTGATCAAGGTGAAACCTGGAATTCTGTGAATCAGCCGATTGATTCTCCGGCAGATTCATCTGTGCAGTATGGCATTAATACTTTGCGGGCATTGCCGGTTACAACAACAATCAATAACATTACTTATGATATTGCAGCTACAACTAATACAATTTGGATTTCATCGTTTGCAGGCGGATTGAGAAAATCGACAGATTTAGGAGCAACCTGGCAGCGGGTAGTTTTGCCGCCGGATAACCTTGATGAAATTTACCCTGACAGCACGTACAATTTTGCACTTCAGCCCGTTGCGGGAAATTTTGGAACGGATAATAATTTGAACCATCGTGTCTTTTCTGTTGCAGCAGCAAATGATTCCACTATTTATGTTGGAACCGCAGGCGGTGTAAATAGGGGAGATATTGATTTGCAATCGGGAAATATCTCATGGAAAAAATCCAATCATACTAATCAAACATTTCCAATCAGCGGAAATTTTGTTACTGCACTTGGTGTAAATAATGCAAATAACACTGTTTGGGCAGCGACCTGGAAAGCCGAAGGGGAATCGGAATTTACAGCGGTAAGCTCATCATCAAATGGCGGTGCAAGCTGGGAAATTCATCTGACCGGCGAAAAAGCTCACAACTTCGGCTTTAAAAATTATTTACAAAGCGGAAATCAATTTACCGATGTTGCCGCGGCTACCGATAACGGATTATTCAGAAGTTTCCAAAATAATTTTGATACATGGATTTCTCCTACAGATATTGTTGACGGCAATAATCAAGTTCCAATTCTGCAAAACATTTTTTTCTCCGTGGGATTTCAAAATTTTAACAATCAAGAAATTGTATGGCTGGGCAGCGGGGGAGAAGGTTTAGCGAGACTTACGGAAGGAAACGGAAGGTGGCAGGGCGATTGGGTTGTACTTTTCGCATCGCAGCCTCTTGAAAGTATTGAGGAATCTTATGCATTTCCAAATCCGTTTTCTCCAAATCTTGATTATACGAGGATTAAATATTCAACCGGGCAATCCAGCGGAAGTGTAACAATTAGAATTTTAGATTTTGGAATGAATCTCGTTCGAACATTAATTCAAAATGCAGATAAATCCGACGGTGAACAATTTGAATTTTGGAACGGCAGGGATGAAGCAGGAAGTATTGTTGCCAACGGCGTTTATTTTTATAGAATTGATATTGACTCCAAAGAACCGGTCTTTGGCAAAATAATGGTAATTAGGTAATTAATTTTTACGGATAAATTTTGAAAAGAAAAATCAAAATACTTAAGCAAATAGCTATACTATTTTTTCTCGCTGCATCAACAACATTTGCACAATCTGAGGTAAGCAAAATCAGCAGCAGACCCGGTGCATTCGGAAGAATGGGATTTGGTGCAAGAGGTATTGGAATGGGTAATGCAATGTCGGGCGTTATTCACGGGAACATATCGTCATATTATAATCCGGCATTAAGCCCATTTCAGAGCGGCAATTCATTTCAAACGGGTTACTCATTTCTTTCATTAGATAGATCACTTAATTTTTTGAGCTTTACCAAAAATTTTGAGTTTGGAAAAAAGAAAGATAATGCCGGAAATGTAAAGCCCCGCTCAACTGCGGGATTAAGCATTGGATTAATCAATGCCGGAGTAAGCGATATTCAAGAAAGAGATAATCAAGGCAACTTGACAGACGAATTATCAACCTCAGAGAATATGGCATATCTCGGTTTATCAACAAGGTTTTCTGAAAAGGTAGCAATTGGCATAACTATAAAATTCTTTTATTATAAACTCTATGAAGATTTAACGAGCACCGGCGTAGGCTTGGATATTGGAGCTTTATATTTATTGAATGATAATATTACACTCTCGTTTTTGTTTTCTGATTTGAATAGTAAATATGATTGGGATTCCAATGAATTGTATGGTCAAAGCGGAACCAGCATTGAAGAAAGATTTCCCGTTAGAAAAACATTTGGTATAACATACAAACTAAACGAACCTAATATTATTCTTGCCGCCGAAGTGGAGAACAGCAATGCTGAAACTACTTACCTTCGTTTTGGTGCGGAGTATAATTTGTACGATGGTTTATTTTTAAGGGGCGGCATGGATAGATTGAATTTAAGCAACTCTGATTTTCCCGTTCGCCCTTCGTTAGGATTTTCATATTTTTACAATTGGAATTCTGTAAAACTTGGAGTTGACTATGCGTTTGTTGTTGAACCTTATTCATCATCAGATCAGCATATAATAGGTGTTACAATAAATTTTTAATTTTTAATCCGGAAAAATACTTAGATGAAAAAAGCATTAGGAATATTATTGATTTTAACCTCTGTTAATTTTGCACAAAGTGCAGGCAAAAGCGGAATGGCATTTTTGAAGAATGGATTTGGTGCAAGAAACATTGCAATGGGTGATCTAGGAGTTACTTCTGCAAAAGATGTTACTGCTTTAAATTACAACCCTGCCTTACTTACGAATTATAAAAGCGCTCAAGTTTCAGTTACACATAATGAATGGATTAATGATGTAAAAAGCGAAATGATTGGCGCAAGTTTTAAAATGTTTAATCTGCCCTTTGCGTTAGGCTTAAACACAACATCTATTTCAGATATTGAAATTAGAACAAAGCCGGGTGAAGCTGAATCAACTTTTAATGCACACTATTTTTTCGGCAGTTTATCAACGGGTTTTCATATTGTTGATGATTTATCTTTTGGAGTAACATTTAAGTATTTATACGAAGGATTATTTACCGATGCCGCAACCGGCTACGGGTTTGATTTTGGTTTAAGTTATAACACCGCAATTGAAGGACTAATCTTCGGCGGAACAATCAGAAATTTGGGTTCAATGAACGAACTGCGTGCAGAAGCAACAAAATTGCCGGTTGATTTACGTTTCGGCGGTGAATATACTTTTAATGTAGAAGATATAAATTCTGATATTACAGTTTTGAGCGGATTTCAAAAATACTTAGAGACTGACGATACCCACATACATTTTGGTGCTGAAATACTTTATGATAAATTAATTGCTGTTCGTGCCGGGTTTATGACCGGTTACGAATCCAAAGGTTTAACTGCGGGATTAGGCGTAATTTGGGACAATGTAAACTTTGATTATGCTTTTACTCCATTTGATTATGGGTTAGGCAGCACTCACACAATTTCGGTTGCTTACACATTTTAGGAATCATTACTGTTAAGGCTAAGTTCCAATAATCACAGCAAAATAAATTCATACTTGAACTACTCCGTAGTTCATTATTACAGCGTTACTTTTTACCACGGATTATATCCGTGGTTATTAAACTTTAACCCCTTCGGGGTAATTTTGTTCGACTACGAAGTAGTCAAATGTAAATAACCATAGGAGAATCCTATGGAATTAAAGAAAGAGTATATTACTGCAACCCCAGAGGGGTTGAATAAGTAAAACTTAACCCTGTTAATAAATTTTAAATTATCAACAGTTCTTTATTCATTTCTATTCAAAGTAGTGCTTGATATACATTTTATAAGTTGTTACAATTGAATGATTCAAATGTATATTTTACTCAACCTTTGCTAACATATAATGACAAAAGCTAATCTTAATGAAATTTACTTATCGTTGAATAAAAACGTAGAAAAAGTTTTTGTTGTTCCTAAAATAAAATATCATTCGCCCGAAACAGATTATCTTTACCGGCTTTATTTTGATATGCTGAATTCACCTGAAAGTAAAATTAAAGTTGAAAGCTTTTCGGTGTTTGCTCATCCCCTTATATTTTTAAAGTTTGCCGCCCAAAGAAAAGCCGTTCTCCATTATCACTGGTTCGAAGTACAGGATATAAAATCATTGGCGGGAATCTTTTGGAAACTTATTTGGATTATTCTTTATAAAATTATCGGCGGAAAAATTGTCTGGACTGTCCATAATAAATATCCGCACACAGTAAATTTTAAATCGTTTAATAAAACAATCCGCAAGTTTATGGCTTCTCTAGCAGATAAGCTGCTTGTTCACTGCAGCGCCGCTATTGATATAATGACAGATGTACTAAATGTTAGAAGAGATAAATTTTCAATAGTTGAGCATCCCGATTTTAGTGCTCATATTTTTGATAGAGCGGAAGCAGAAAAGCAATTCAATCAAAAATATGGTTTGGGCATTAACAGTAGTGATAGAATATTTTTAATGTTCGGACAAATAGCTTCGTACAAAGGTATTTTGGAATGTGCCGGAATATTTTCCGGACTGGAGAAAAATAAAAAACTAATTATTGCCGGTGCCGCAAAAAAGGGAAATCTTGAATATTTTTCTAAATTAAAAAATATTTGTGATAATTCTGAAAACATAATTTTAATTGATAAAATTATTCCGGAAAGTGAAGTGCCCATATTTTTTAATTTAGCTGATTACGTTATTTTCAATTATAATCAAGTGCTTACCTCAGGCGGAATTATACTTGCATTAAACTATAATAAAAAAATAATTGCTCCTAAAATTGGCTGCATTCCGGGAATTAAAAGTGAAAACATTTTATTATTTGATAAATCGAATTCAAGCGAAAGTGAATTACATAAATTGCTGAAGAATACTTAAAATGAAAATCACAAAGAACACGCAAAATATATTCTACTTATTCTCGCTCGATTTTATAGTGAGGCTCTTTGGGTTTTTTGCGACTGCATATTTAGCACGCACACTCGGCAAAGAAGGGTTCGGACTTATAAATATCGGGTTAGGAATTTTAAGTTACGCTCTGATAATCAGTATCGGCGGGCTTAATTTGCTTGGTGTTCGCAAAGTTGCTGCCGGTGAGCCGGACTTAAGCTTCTTAACTTCAAAAATTATTTTGTTAAGATTGCTGCTTTCCTTTTTAGTTTTCATTTTGTTTGCGGTAATAATTTACTTTTTATTTGACGCAATAAGTTTTACCGTCAGTTTAATGTATCTCATTTATTTGTTTCCTGCCGCATTGCTCATCGAGTGGTATTTTCAAGGTAAGCAGCGAATGGGAAATATTGCCGCGGGGAAAGCATTGGGTATGGGTGCATATTTAATTTTAGTTTTAATACTTATTCAATCCCCCGATGATATATTGTTTACGCCAATTGCATGGGCATTCGGTGTTTTGATAAACGCAGTATTTTTATTTATGATGGCGGCTGAAAGTGACAGACCCTTGCTGAAGAATATTCTAAAAATTGACAGCCTCGGTTTACTTAAAGAATCACTCCCTTTAGCAGGCGCCTCAATTATTGCTCAAATTGTAATTATGTTTCCGGTAATATTTATTGGAATTACAATTGGCAATGCTGATGCAGGTATTTACAGTGCTGCATTTAAAATTATTGTTTTAATACTCGTACTCGATAGAGTTTTCAATGCTCTTTTCTTTCCGAAAATTGTAAACCATTTAAATCACATGCCCGACAAGGTTGAAGATATATTTAAGACAGTGCTTAAAATTATTTGCTTTGCTTCAACTTCTATTGCACTAATAGTTTTGCTAATTGGTGAACCGGTAATATTACTTGTTTTCGGCGAGGAATACTTAAGTTCCGTGCCGTTGTTTCAATATTTAATCGGCTACTTTGTGCTTACACTAATCAACTCGGTTTTTACATATACTTTAATTGGAATGCACAAAGAAAAAGTATATACAATCTCACTCGCCTTAGGTGCGGCAATGTTTTTTGTTTTCGGTATAACAATAACAATGATAATAGGTACAGTGGGAATGGCAATTGGTTTAGTTATCTTTGAGTTAAGCGCACTTACTTATATGGTATTAAACTTAAAAGAAATTAAATACAGTATTGTTAGAACAATTATTATTCCGCTTCTCTTTACATTTTTAACTGCTGCAAGTTTGGTTGAATTACTTCACTTAAGTTTAATGGCGGAACTTTTAATAACATTTACAGCAATTATATTGTTAGCTTTCACAATTAAAATTGGCAAAAGAGAATTTAATTTTTTTAAGCAGGTATTATTTTGAATCTAACTATCGGCATAATCGGTAAATCTGTTGAATGGGAAATCATTCTCAATCAAATTGGCTTAGCTTTTAGCAAAGTTAATAAAGTTGAAGATTTAACAAACTTTCGATTACTAATTATTATTGATAAAGATATTAGATTTGATAAAAATGAATTTCACAAGTTTATTAATAGTGGCGGCTCAATTTTAACTACTGCAAATGCTGCAAATAATTTTTTTGGATTAAGCAGCAGTAAACGTTTTGTAAGTTATACTCAATCCGCTGATGGAATATTTGCCGATATAGAAATTTGTGATATTTACACTTCGCTTAATATTTCTGATAAAGCAAATGTACTTGAAGATCAATCAGACAAGGCAATTATTTACGTTGATAAAATCGGCAAAGGAAATATTGTAGTTCTGCCGGATAAATTAATTGAATGCTGCTTCAAAGTTAAAACAGTAAGAAAAAATTTCGCCTCAAATTATAGTGACCGCTTTCCGAATGAACGCGTATCGCAAGTATCAAAATCAAAAATATTTCAAATAGTCAGAACATCATTAGAATATTTATTCCATAGCGCCGGACTGCCTTTTGCGCATTTATGGTTTTATCCTAACGGTGAAAGAACCATTTTTAATTTTAGAATTGATACAGATTTTGGAACGGAGAAAGAGGTTTTTGATCTTTATGAAATTCTTGATCGAAATGAAATACCGGGTACATGGTTCATTGAAGTTAAATCAAAAGAGAAATGGCTTTCTAAGTTCTCGCAATTTCAAAATCAAGAATTAGCATATCATTGCTATCGGCACAGAATGACAAAAAATAAAATTCAAAATGAATTAGATTTTGAAAAGGGACGAAAACTTCTGGTTGAAAATGGAATTAAGGTAAATGGATATGCAGCACCATACGGCGAGTGGAGCGAAGATATTGGCGAACTGATTGAAAAATTTGAATTTCAATATTCATCAGAGTTTGGCTACGCTTATGATGGATTACCTTTTTATCCAATACTTAATAACAGAAAATCAAGCGTGCTTCAAATTCCCGTTCACCCAATTAGCACAAATAGATTGATTCATGCCGGAACCGATAGTAAAAATCTTATCAAATATTTTTCCGATTTGATGGATAACAAAATTTATAATTTTGAACCTCTATTTTTTTATACGCATCCTTTTGAAAAAGAATATGATTTTTTCGATCAATTATTTCAGGAAATAAATAAACGTAAAATGCATAAAACAACATTGGCGGAATATTCTAAGTGGTGGAAAGAACGGCTTAAGAAAAATTGGAACATGAAATATGAAAATGGTAATTTAATTTTAGATACTGATAATAAAGATGAATCTTACTTTGTAAGAGTTATGGAGACTACCGGTAAAGAATATTTAGCTCCCCTCATTTCTGATTTCGGAAGCAATAATAAAATTGAACTGAAGAGAATTAAACCTAACATAGTGGAAGTCGATTATCAGCAATTACGAAAATATACATTCAAAATGTTTAAACACGATATACTATTTAAAGTGAGAAAAATGCAGCAATGAAAATATGTTTTGCTACACATGACGGCGTGACCATTGCCAAAGGCGGAGTTTACGTTAAGATAATGGAATTTAAAAAACATTATGAAAGCCGGGGTATCGATGTCGAACTTTTTGATATTTGGAATTCCGTTGACAGATTAAAAGATTTTGATTTAGTGCATCTGCTGCCGGCAAATCTGGCGCTTTTCAATTTGGCGCGCAACTTAAAATTTAACAACATTAAATTCGTATGCGAACCGGTTTTCTTTTCCAACCATTCAACTAATTTTCTAAAAGCAATTAGCTCGGTTGATAAACTTGCAAGAAAATTTGCAAAGGGTGTCTGGTTCGATTACGGTTTTATCAGGGATATTTGTGAATGGTCGGAATTGGTTTTGCCGAACACTCAAACCGAAGCCGATAAAATTTCGAAGGGATTTGGAATTAGTGAGTCAAAAATTAAAGTAATCCAAAATGGTGTATCGGAAAGGTTTTTACATGGTGATCCCGATTTGTTTAAGAAAAAATATGGACTGGAAAAATTTATATTAAATGTTGGTCATGTAGGTCCATATCGTAAAAACATGCTGCGATTTATAAAAGCTGTAAATAAAATCGATATACCGGCAGTAATCATCGGTAAAATTTCCGATGCCGGAGAAACCGCTGCAGTTATGAAAGAGGCGGAAAAAAATAAGAACATACATTTTATTAGTGATATTCCCAACGATTCGCCTCTGCTCGCATCTGCTTATGCAGCATGCGATACTTTTGTTTTACCTTCGTTATTTGAAACACCGGGGATTGCTGCTTTAGAAGCCGCTTTAGGCGGAGCCAAAATCGTGATAACTAAATACGGCGGCACAAAGGATTACTTTGAAAATTATGCGGAATATGTTGACCCATACTCAATTGAGAATATTCAAACTGCAATAGAAAAATCTTTGAACAACAATAAGAGCAGTGAGGCAAAAAAATATATACAAGCGAATTTTCTTTGGGAACAAGTTGCGGAGAAAACTCTTAAAACTTATGAAAGTTTGATCAAGAAATAATATGAGCGAGCCGAGATTTTTAATTGTAAGACCTGATAGAATAGGCGATGTGGTATTATCAACTCCGATTCCTCGTGCACTTAAAAAAAAATATCCTAAAAGTTTTGTGGCGATGTTAATACGCAGTTATACACAAGACTTATTTTTAAATAATCCCTATGTGGATGAAACTATTTTAATTGATGATACAAAAGGAAATAGAAAATCATTTTTTGAAAGTTTGAAAGAAATACGAAAGCACAAATTTACCCATTCATTCACACTGCTTCCTGAAGAGAAAAACAATTACTTACTTTTTTTGGCGGGCATAAAATATCGTGTGGGAGTGGGGCATAAATTTTATCAATTTATAACAAACACAAAAAGTGTGTACCGAAGAAAATACAAACCATTGCGGCATGAAGCAGATTACTGTTTGGACAGTATTAGAAAAATAGGTGTTGAAGATGACGGATTGGGCACAGAAATATTTTTATCGGAAAATGAAAAAAAAATAGTTGAACAAAAAAGAAGTGAATTACTGGGTTCCAAAAAATATCTAATTGGTATTCATTCAACAAGCGGTAATTCGGCTCCTAACTGGAAACCGAACACTTATGCCGACTTGATAAACGAGTTAACTCAAAACCAAAATATCAGTGTTGTCTGCACAGATAACAAAGTACCTTCTGAAATTAAATCTATTCCGAATATCATTTCCCCTAATGTTGATAGGTCTTTGCGGGATTCAATATTAAATTTTGCAAGTTTAGATTTCCTCATCTCTGCGAGTACCGGTCCCATGCATATTGCTGCAGCACTAAAAGTAAAAACCATTTCACTTTTTTGTCCGCTCACCGCCACTTCACCAAAGCTATGGGCTCCTCAAGGAAACGAAAAAGAAATATTATTACCTTCAGAAAACTATTGCGGCAATCAGTGCTCCGGTGACCCTAAAAATTGTAGTTTTGAAGGCAGGGGAGGTATTGAGCTGGAAAGAGTGATAAATTTGCTGGAGGAAAAATATTTTTAGCAATTTACTTTTGTATAAAATGTAATTCCGCTATATTTGCAATTCAATTTATAAAGTTTGCCAAGCACGGCTAACAGGTTTGTACCCAACTCCGTCAGGTCCGGAAGGAAGCAGCGGTAAGTATTTAATTTGTGTAGCCTCTGCTTGGCTTTTATTTTATAGGCGGAATTAAAAATTTCAAAGTTCCGCTCCCTTTTACAATCCCGTTTTCAAAATTAATTGCAGCTATAGCTCCCGGCTCAAATGTATTTTTTGATCCGGAATAAGAAATAAAAAATGAAACATGATAAGCTAAATCGGGCATATGCCCAACTACAATAATATCTTCTGCATCAATTACATTAACTACTTCAAGTAAATCTTCACTGCTGCTGCCGGGTGCCAGTTTAAAATCTTCACATAAAACCGATTCATTGTAAAATTCATTTTTAATTATCTCAGCTGTTTGTTTTGTTCTTTTTAATGGCGAGGTAATTATATAATCAGCTTTTGTGAAATATTGTTTCCAAAGTTGAATGGAATTTTTAATAGATGAAATTCCGTTTTCGGTCAATTCTCTTTTGCTGTCCGGGCTGCCGCCTTTCGCCTCTCCATGCCTCACTAAGTACAAATTCATTTTCTTGTTCCGAATAAAAATAAAATAAAAATTAATTTTTTCTTTGTAATACCAAAATACAATTTTATTTTGCTACTTAAACCGATAATTATTACTGCAGCCTATTAAGTTGATAAAGAAATATCTAATACTTCTATTCCTCTTCATATCTACTGCTGTTTCAGCACAACAGATTAGCATCCCTAAATTTACCTTAACCGGAATTAATTTTGAACTTAGTTTAAGTGATATCCCCGACTCAATCAAGCAAGTAGATTTAAAGGTTCAGAATTCATCGCATACAAGCAGTTACCTAGTTCAAGTTAGAGATGGAAAAGTTGATACTACATTAAATATAAGCTCATTTGGTAATTACATAATTCATGCAAAAAATATAAAAGTAAAACCAGCCGAAATAAGAGTTATACCCGGTTGGTTCAGCATTCTGCCGCCGCTTATTGCAATTTTAATGGCACTGCTAATCAGGCAGGTTTTAGTTTCACTTGCTCTCGGTATTTACATAGGAACAATTTTCATTTACGACTATAATCCATTAACCGCCTTACTTAGGTTCGCCGATGTTTTCATCATTGAAGCATTGATCGATCGTGATCATATGTATGTGATACTTTTTACTTTGCTCATCGGGGGCGTGGTGGGAATAATTGCACGGAACGGGGGTACTATAGGGCTGGCAAATTTAGTTACAAAATATGCAAAAACGCCTAAATCGGGAATGATAACAAGCTGGTTAATGGGCTTGATGATTTTTTTTGATGACTATGCGAACTCCTTAATTATCGGCAACATGATGCGCCCTATTACCGATAAACTAAAAATATCCAGAGAAAAATTAGCTTACATTGTAGATTCCACCGCGGCACCGATTGCCAGCGTGGTTATAGTAAGCACCTGGATTGGCTATGAGTTGGGACTAATATCGGAGGGGTTAAAACTAATCGGTTCAACTGAAAATGCTTATGATGTTTTTATTCAAACACTCCCTTATAGATTTTATCCGATTGCAGCATTGTTTTTTGTTTTTATTACTTCCTACTTTCAGCGGGATTTTGGTCCAATGTATAAAGCCGAAAAAAGAGCAAGAGTTGAAGGCAAGTTATATCGAGACGGATCGAAGATAAGTATTAAAAAAGATGTTGATTTAGCGCTGGATAACCAAAAAGCAAGATGGGTAAATGGGGTTGTCCCAATATTGATTATCCTATTCGGAACTATAGGCGGATTATTTTATACCGGTATAAATTCGCTGCAGCAAAATGGAATTACTGAATACTCTTTACAGCAGATTATAAGCAGCTCCGATTCTTTCTCCTCTTTACTATGGTCAAGTTTTGTTGCATGTCTCGCTGCCATATCTATGACCGTATCACAGAAAGTACTTAACTTACATGATTCAATTGGAGCATGGCACAAAGGTGTTCAGTCTATGCTGTTTGCCTGCATTATTCTAACATTTGCATGGGCTATAAGCACTGTAACAAATGAATTAAATACTGCCGATTATATCATTTCAATTTTAAGCGATTCACTCAACGCGCGCTTTCTTCCGTTTTTGGTTTTTATACTTTGCGGTTTAATAAGTTTTGCTACCGGAACAAGCTGGGGCACAATGGCTATTGTTATGCCGATTGTAATTCCGCTTGCGGCAAAGTTAGCCGAGTATTCTAATTTGGATGCTTCAGGTACCTCGTTAATTATTTACGGGGTTATTTCATCGGTGCTTGTAGGTTCTGTGTTTGGCGACCACTGTTCCCCAATTGCCGATACAACTATTTTAAGCTCAATGGCATCTCACTGTGATCATATTGATCACGTTAAAACCCAAATGCCGTATGCACTACTCATCGGTATAGTATGTATATTTCTCGGCGATCTGCCGACTGCTTTCGGGTTAAACCCTTTCATCTCCATATTTTTAATTTTTGCAGTGTTAACCGGTATCCTTTTTCTTTTCGGAAAAACCACTCTCTTTAGCAAAGCTGATTAACCCTTTAAAAAATTGTTTCTAACTCCTAAAATTTTAAAGAATAAAATTATTAATTAGATAATGAGGATAACGTATCTTTTAATATTGATAATCTTTTTATATATTGTACATGATATCCAATTAAAAACTATTATTGAAAAGGAAGGAAGCATGAACAGCGATGCCGAGCTTTATTTTAAAAAAGGAAACTCAAAAACTTCATTACGTGATTATAAAGCTGCAATTAAGTTTTATGATAAAGCAATCGAGTTGAGATCTGATTTTCAATTGGCATACAAAAACAGGGGATTCGCAAAAAAATTAGCTGGTGACATTAAAGGATCAGAGGCTGATTTTAAGAAATCCGAAGAACTTAGTAAATAAAAATTAATCAGGAAATTTGTGATAGTAGTTATAAATAATCTTTGCTTTAGCTTTGCCAATGAACTTAGAAAGTTCTTCAACGGAAGCATTTTTTATTTTTTCTAAACTTTTTATTTCACGCAAAAGAGTTTCTGCGGCTTTTTTACCGATGCCATTAATTTCCAAAAGTTCACTGGTTAAAGTTCGTTTATCTCTTCTATCACGATGAAATGTTATAGCAAATCTATGCGCTTCATCCCTAACATTCTGAAGAAGTTTTAAACTTGATGATGTTTTAGGTATTGTTTGTGCTTCTGATATTCCCGGAAGAAAAACTTCTTCAAGCCTTTTTGCTAACCCGATTATTTCAAAATCCTTAAAGCCAATTTTCTCCAATATTTCCACCGCACTGGAAAGCTGTCCCTTGCCGCCGTCAACCATTATTAAATCAGCTAATTTTTGATTTTCGTTTTTAACTCTTGTGTATCTCCGCTCAACAACCTCTCTCATGCTCGCAAAATCATCGGGTCCTTCCACATCCTTGATTATAAATTTTCGGTATAAACTTTTCTTCGGTTTGCCGTCAACAAAAACTACCATGCTTGCCACGGTATCAGTTCCCTGAAGATTTGAAATATCAAAACACTCAATTCTTTTGGGAAGATGTTTTAAGTGTAAGTCACGTTTTAATGCCGAAAGAACATACGGCACATTTCCTTCTCGCTTCATTTTCTGAAGCTGCAATTCCTTCAACTGCAGTATTGCATTCTGCTTGCACATTTTTATTAGTGAAAGAGCATCACTTTTTCTTTTAGGAACAATGATATGAATTTTTTTAGCAGCCTTTTGTTCCAGCCATTTCTGGAGAGCTGATTTATCAACCGGATCATACTCAACAATTATTTCTTTCGGTACTTCAACAAACTCATTGTAATAAAATTTAATTATGGAAGAATAAATTTTCCCCGGTTCATCATTCAGTCCGGCACTTAATTTCAACTGTTTTTTTCCTACAAGTTTTCCGGAACGAATATTTAAAATTGTTGAGGCTACATCTTTACCCTCAATAGCGGCACTAATAATATCTCTATCACTAAAATCTGTCGAAACAACTTTTTGCCTTTCGGAATATACTTTAAGCTGTTCAATTTTATCTCTCAGGTCAGCAGCCTTTTCAAATTCAAAATTATCCGAGGCTGTTTTCATTTTATTAATTAGATCTTTAATTAAGTCATCAGTTTTTCCCTTAAGAAGTTTTACAACCTCATCAACCATTTCGTTGTAATCTTTTTCACTGATCAATCCTTCACAAGGTCCGTCGCATTTTTTAATGTGATAATCCAAACAGACCTGCACCTTTTTTTCTTTTATCGATTTGTCATCAATAAAATATTTGCAGCTTCTAATTTTGAAAATTTTATTTATTAATCTGAGTGATGCCCGCATACTTTTTACATCGGTATAGGGACCAAAATATTTTGAACCGTCTTTTATAATATCCCTGGTGCTGAATACTTGCGGATAGGGTTCATTTGTAACGCGGATGTAAGGAAATGATTTATCATCCTTAAGATTTATATTGTAACGGGGTTTGTAATCTTTTATAAGGTTGTTTTCAAGAACAAGAGCTTCAATTTCGCTATTGGTAATAATTGTCTGAAAATCATGAACCTTTTTTACCATTGCCAAAGTTTTAGGTGAATCAACATTACTATGAAAATAACTGCGCACCCTGCTGCGTAGATTTTTTGCTTTACCGATATAGATAATTTTATTGTTCTTATCTAAAAATTGATAAATTCCCGGCAGTGCCGGTATGCTGAATAATTTGGCTTTTACTTCGTTGTTCATTATTTGCTTATTATTTTATTAAAACTTAATAAAATAGAATTTCATTATCATGTTAATTATATATCAAAAAAATGACGGAATGCGTTTCAGTATTTAAAATGAAAAAGCCGGTATCGACCGGCTTTTAATTCGTAACCATTTTAAAAAATTACTTCTCAAAAACATAACCTTTAGGAATTACAACAATTCCGGTGTCGGAAATAGTAAACTTCTTGCCGTCTTCTTCGGGGTTAAAGCCAATTTCTGTATGCTCGGGAATTTTAACATTTTTATCAATAATAGCTCGCCTTATTCTTGAGTGACGACCAATATCAACATTATCAAACACTATTGAATCTGTAACATAAGTGTAGCTGTTAACTCTTACATTAAAACCAAGAATTGATCTTTCAACTAATCCTCCCGATATAATAGTTCCATCAGAAACAAGAGAGTTAAAAACCCTACCCACTCGTTCACCTTCGTGCGAAAGTGTTTTAGCCGGCGGGTATTGAAGCTGTTTTGTTCTAAGAGGCCATGCAAAATCATAAAGATTAAAATCGGGATTAACCCTAATTAAATCCATACTGGCTGCGTAATAGCTGTCTATTGTTCCAACATCAACCCAATAAGGATTGCTGCCGCCGTTTAAGTCCTCAAAACGGTATGCACGGGTTTTGTATTTATTTTTTATCATATATGGAATTACATGCTTGCCGAAATCCTCACTCGGAATTTTTTCCGCCATCATTTTTTCCAAAACTGACTTTAGTATTCCGGCTTTAAATATGTAAACCCCCATATTAACAAATGAGTGCCCCGGTTTATCAGGTGTTTCAGGCGGGTTATTCGGTTTTTCAATAAACGATTTTATATTATACTCATCATCAATACCAACAATTCCATATCGGTTTGCCTGGTCAACCGGCACATAAAAACAGGCAATGGTTAAGTCGGCTTCCTTTTGAAGATGATACTCGAGCATTTTTAAGTAGTCCATTTTGTAAATGTGATCGCCGGATAAAATTAAAGCCGATTCTACACTGTCTTCACGAATAAAATTTAAGTTTTGATAAATTGCATTTGATGTACCGAGATACCAGTTGTTACTGGTTTTCTGCTGCGGCGGTACGGAATAAATAAATTCGCCCAATTCGGGATTAAAAATATTCCACGCTTCATACAAGTGCTGGTTTAATGAATCGGATTTATACTGTGTAAGCACATAAATTTTTCTTAATCCGGAGTTCAAACAATTTGAAAGTGCAAAATCGATAATACGGTACTTGCCCCCGAAAGGGACAGATGGTTTTGTACGAACAGATGTTAGAGGTTTTAATCTTTCTCCTAATCCGCCTGCAAGAATTAAAGTAAGTGTGTTTCTAAGAATGGATGAACCGAATAATGGCATGTGAGTCTCATTTTTTATTCAAAATATATTTAATTAAAACTTGGCTGCCTAATAAAGAAATTATTAACTTTGATACTATAAGTTTTCTACAATATAAATAAATATTGATCCTTTGAAAGTCAAGCAAAATAACGCCTATTTACTCTTATCTCTAATATTTTTAGTAGGAACTGCATTAGTGATTATAATTTTTAATCCGGTTAAAAGCGCAATTCAGGATCGCTCCGATTATGGATTTGTTGCAGTACCTGAATTTGATAATTACTTTACCGATAATCAGTACAATATTGATATTTTAAGTTACGACCTAAGTATTGAACTGCTGACCGACGAAGAAGAAATAACCGGGGAAGCAGTTATCAGCGGTGTTTACAAGGATAGTTCACTTAAACAAATTGACTTAAATTTTTATGACAACATGGAAATAAATTCACTTCTGCTGAATGATATGGCTGTTGAGTATATACATGATGATTTTAAGCTTTCCATTTTTGATGATAATAAAACCACTGAAGAGTTTGTAATTGAAATATCATATTCCGGTGCACCGCAAAGTTTAGGAATGGGCTCGTTTAATTTTGAAGAAAAAAATGGCAGCAAATATGTTTACACACTAAGCGAGCCGGTATATGCATCAACCTGGTTTCCGTGTAATGATTTGCCCGACGATAAAGCTGTGGGTTATATAAGAATTAAAAATGATTCCGCAGCAGTTTCAATTTCAAACGGCGTGCTTGATAATATTGAAATTGACGGGGATAAAAAAATATATAGCTGGAAAATCCTTAATCCAATTTCTACTTATTTGATTGCAATATATTCAGGTAATTACAAAAAGTTTTCGCAGCAATATACAACCATCAACAACAACATAGTTAACTTTGATTATTACGTAACACCCGAAAACTATAAAAAAGCACAAGTCGATTTCAGCATTCATCCAAAAATATTTAAGGTTTTTGAAGAACTATTCGGTGAGTATGCATTTGCTAATGAAAAATATTCCGTAGTTGAATTCTTTTGGAAATACGGAGCAATGGAACATCAAACAGTTACCGGAATGGGAAGCAGATTTATAGGCGGGAAAAATTTCTTTAAGGAGATTTACATTCATGAAGTTGCACATCACTGGTGGGGAAATGCTGTTGGACCAAAAACATGGAAAGATGTTTGGATGAATGAAGGATTCACCACCTACTCCGAAGCCCTTTACTGGGAAAAGGTGAGCAGCCGCTCTGCACTTATCTCAACCTTGCAGTCAAAGTTTAGAGACTATCCCAATTACTCACTTTACAGCCCGGGACCAAATATGTTCGGCAGTATGATTTATAACAAAGGCGCATGGGTTTTGCACATGCTGCGCAGGGAAATTGGAGATGAAAATTTCTTTAAATTGCTGCGGAACTATTTCAATACTTACAAGTATAAAAATGCATCTACGGATGACTTTAAAACCTTAGCAGAAAAAGTATCCGATAAAGATTTGTCTACGTTCTTTAATCAATGGGTTTACTTCGGTAAAGGATTAATTATCCTGGAATATAATTTTGAAACAATGAAAGAGAATAACCAATATTTAACCGACTTAAAATTGACGCAGCTTCATGAGGAATACAGCGAATATAAATTTCCTTTGGATGTTAAAATTAAATCAAATAGCGGCAAAACTAAATCCTTTGATTTTTATATAACAAGTTATGATACAGTGTTAACCTTAGCTGCTGATTTTAAGCCCGATGAAATTGTTATTGATCCTGATAATTGGCTGATGGCTATAATTTCTAAGGCAATTACAGATACTGATCATCAAGAAGAATTGAATAATTGAAAAACTAAAAAATCAATACTGAATTTTGAACGAAAAAATATTTTTTATTTCCGACATACATTTCGGATTACTAAGCCGCGAAGAAGAAATTAAGCGTGAAAGATTATTTGTCCGGTTTTTACAATTTGCCGGAAAAGAGGCGAAGGCTCTCTATATTCTTGGTGATTTATTTGATTACTGGTTTGAGTATAATCGTGTAATTCAAAAAGGTTTTTTCCGCACATTAACAGCTATGCAGGATCTGGCAGAACAGGGAGTTGAAATTCACTACTTAATCGGCAATCATGATTTTCTTCACAAAGATTTTTTTGAAAAAGAAATTGGTGCCGTTCTTTATAAAGATCCTATAAGTGTTGAATTGAATGGCAAAAAATTTTTTCTAGGTCATGGTGATGGATTAGTTAAAAATGATTTAGGCTATAAAATTTTGAAGAAAGTATTAAGAAGTAAAATAACACAAAAACTGTATTCGCTGCTTCATCCCGATTTGGGAATTTGGCTTGCAAGTTCAACAAGTAAATCGAGCAGAGATTATACCGGTAAGAAAAATTACGGTGAAATTGACGGACTTTTTGAAGCCGCCGCAGAAAAAATTGACGAAGGTTATGACTATGTTTTATTTGGTCATTCTCACAACAGAAAATTTAAAAAATATAAAAATGGAATTTACATCAATTTGGGTACTTGGCTCGAACAACCTTGTTACGGGAAATTTGAAGGCAGCTCATTTGAGATAATTGACTGGAATTAACTATGGCAGTTAAAAATAATATTCAACCAAAAAAGAAAAACAATAACCGAAAAAAAATTATTTGGTCTATTACCGGATTTGTCTCAATTATAATCATTGTGGGGACTTATCTTTTATACCAATATATAATTGACGGGCTCCCTTCGCTTGAGCAGCTTGAAAATCCAAAACAAAGTTTAGCTACAAATGTTTATAGCTCAGATGATGTTTTAATTGGGCAATTTTTTATTGAGAATAGAATTGAAACTAATATGGATAGCCTGCCGAAACACTTAATTGATGCCTTGATCTACACGGAAGACAGAAAGTTTTATGATCATTGGGGAGTTGACTTAGACCGGTTTGCAAAGGCTATGGTTAAAAATGTTCTTTCACTTTCACTTAGCGAAGGCGCAAGTACATTAACTCAGCAGCTATCTAAAAATTTATTCGAATTAAAAAATGTACGGGAAAGCCCTTTTGATAAAGGGGTTAGAAAGATGCGTGAGTGGATAACCGCCGTTAATATTGAAAAAGCTTACACCAAAGAAGAAATTTTAGAAATGTACCTTAATGTTTCCTACTTTGGTAATAGAGCATACGGAATTGAAATGGCATCGAAGGTTTACTTCGGCAAACCCGCAAAAGAATTATCAATTGAAGAAAGTGCTGTTCTAATCGCAATGCTCAAATCATGGGTTTATTATAATCCTTTCCGCAGAATGGAAAACTCATTACGGAGACGTAACTTAGTTATGTACAGTATGAAAGAAGGAGAAGTTATTACTCAAGCCGAGTATGACAGCCTTAAGCAGACGGAAATAATAGTTTCAAAAACTAAGCCCTCGAAAAATTTTACCAGTATTACTGCACCTCATTATGTTGAGCACATTCGCCAGCAATTGGAAGAACTATCGGTCGATTACGGATTTAATATTTATGAGGATGGATTAACAGTTTACACAAGTCTTGATACGAGAATGCAGGATTATGCCGCCGATGCAGTAATTGAACATTTAGAAAATTTTCAAAAAACATTTGACGGTAAATGGAGTTGGGAAGGAAGGGAAGAATTACTGAACGAATTTATTAATAAAGCAATTATAAATAGTAAGGAATATAAAACTGCTTCGGATAAAGCCGCTAAGTTGGCGCTATACGATAGCTTAAAGAATAATGAAGCGTTTGTTGATTCAATAAAAAAAGAGCGAACGAGAATTGAAGCCGGATTTGTTGCACTCGATGTTAAAACGGGTGAAATAAGAGCAATGGTGGGCGGTAGAGATCAGGATTTTCAGTATGGATTAAATCATGTGACACAGATAAAACGTCAACCCGGTTCTGCATTTAAAGCTGTTATTTATACCGCCGCTATGGAAAACGGATTATACCCTGCTTATCCTATTCTTAATCAGCCGTTTGTTGTGGGTGAAGGTGATAATGCATGGGCACCGCGAAATTTTGATAGAACAACAAGCGGTTTTATGACTTTGAGAGAGGCGCTGCTTAATTCCAAAAACTTACCTACCGCAAGGATTATTGTGGAAGGACATGTTGATCTTTGGAAAGTAGGTCAGGTTGCTGAAAAGATGGGAATTAAAACTCGATTAAATTTATACAGATCCATTGCGCTCGGTGCTTCGGAGGTTACTCCCTTAGAGATGACTTCTGTTTATGCAACTTTAGCAAACCATGGAATTTTTACGGAGCCTGTATCAATTATCAAAATTGAAGATAAAAACGGTGTGCTTATCGAAAACTTCTCGCCTGTCTCTCACGAGGCAATTTCGGAAGAGTCAGCCTACTTAGTTACTGATATGTTAAAAACAGTTATTGATGGCGGAACAGGATTGAGGGCAAGAGTGCAGTATAATTTTTACAGACCTGCTGCAGGTAAAACAGGTACGACTGATGATTATATTGATGCATGGTTTTTAGGTTACACACCGCAAATTGCTTCAGGTGCCTGGGTTGGTTTCGATGATCCAAGAATTAAATTTACCGGCAGTTATGGTCAGGGTTCGCGGGCTGCATTGCCGATTTGGGCAATCTTCATGAGGAACGCACATGATTCTCTAGATTTGCCCGTTAAGACATTTGATTTACCCGAAAGCGGAAATATTGCCACGGTTGATTTTTGCAAAGAATCAATTTATGAACTCGGCAGCCCAAGGTTGGCTTCTTCCGATTGTGAATCGGGCGTTGTAAGGGATATTATTAAACTGGAAGATATTCCACCTCTATTCAATGCGGAGAAAGATACGAGTGCAATTCTGTTTGCAAAGTATTGGACGGTTGACAGTACTTCACATGAGATGCTTGAGATAATTGATTCATTGGAAACGACAGATTCTTTAATGACGCAGAAAGTTTTGAATTAAATATTTTAGTTACTAATTTTTGAAAAAGTTTTTGCCCGGATGGTGAAATTGGTAGACACGCTAGGTTCAGGGTCTAGTCCGCTCACGCGGGTGCAGGTTCGACTCCTGTTCCGGGCACTTTTCCTCTCACAGTTTTTATTCATTTATTTTTGATTTCATTGATTAACAACTCACACAATATCGAAAAAGCTTACAAGAATGCAATTGAATTTACAAAATCGCATTATGAAAACTTTCCGGTTATTTCTGTTTTTGTAAAAAAGAGTTTGAGAAAACATGTTGCTGTTTTTTATCAGTTTGCAAGGCAAGCGGATGACATTGTTGACGAAGGAGAAAAAAAATTTGATGAAAAAATTTCTCAGTTAGATGAGTACGAAGACTGTTTAAACAATGCTTTCAATAATAATTTTCAAAATGAATTTTGGGCGGCAGTAAAAAATACTGTTGATTTGTTTAATCTTTCCCCAAAGAATTTTAAAGATTTATTGAAAGCTTTCCGGCAGGATATTACAAAATCACGTTACCACGATTTTACAGAACTGCTTAATTACTGCAGTAATAGTGCTAATCCCGTGGGCAGAGTAATATTAGAACTTAACAATATACATGATGAAAATTTATTACAATACTCTGATGATATTTGCACCGCACTGCAGCTTACAAATTTTTGGCAGGATGTATCAATCGATTTTGAAAAGGATAGAATTTACCTGCCCTTAAATGATATGAAAGAATTCGGTATTAGAGAAAAAGATATTGAGCAAAAAAAATACGGTGAGAATTTTAAAAAACTGATGAAGCTTGAGATTGACAGAACACGAAAATTATTTTTTGAAGGAAGAAAACTAATTAAACATTTGCCGGGCAGACTAAAATACCAGATTTATTGGACAGTTTTAGGGGGCGAAAAAATCTTAGATAAAATTGAGAGAAATGATTATAATTCTTTAAATTTAAGACCAAGATTGTTTAAGACTGATTATATTCAATTATTGATTAAATCATTATTCGGTTTACGATGAATACTGTTGAAGAAAAAAAAATAGCGAGAGAAAGTAAGAGCAGCTTCTACTACGCATTCAGTTTATTGCCGCAGGAAAAAAGAGACGCAATGAATACTGTTTATGCATTCTGCAGAAAGACAGACGACATTGTTGATGAAGGCAATGATTCGGTGGAAGTGAAGTATGCCAATTTACGTAAGTGGCGTCTCGAACTCGAAAAGGCTATTTATGGTCAATCCGATTTCGGCATGTTTAATAAACTCTCAAAAATCATTCAGCAGTTCAATATTCCTTTCGATCCTTTTTTTGAATTGATTAAAGGAATGGAAATGGATTTGCAGAAACAGCGTTATTTAAGTATGGATGACTTACTTCAATATTGCTACCGGGTGGCTTCAACTGTAGGTTTAATGTGCATTGAAATATTCGGCTATAAAAATAGTTCGACAAAAAATTTTGCTATTAATTTAGGATTGGCATTACAATTAACAAATATTCTGCGCGATGTTAAAACGGATGCAGAAAACGGCAGAATATATTTACCTGTGGATGATATTAAAAAATTCAATTATTCTGAAAAACAACTGCTGAATTTAGAGTATAATGATAACTTCGTTTCGCTTATGCAGCACGAAGCCGGGATTGCAAAAAAATATTTTAACGATGCTACAAGATCGCTGGATATTGAAGATAAACCTGCTATGTTTGCCGCAAGAGCAATGCAGCATATCTACTATAAATTATTAAAGAAATTAGAAGTCAATCAGTTCGACGTTTTTAATAAAAAAATAAATGTTTCAAAATTTGAAAAAACTTCCATAGCAGTTGGAGTTTGGGCAAAATACAGTTTAGTTTACTAATGGCAAAAATAATTATAATCGGCGGAGGTTTCGCCGGGCTTACATCAGCAGTTCAATTAGCACAAAACAACATCAAGGTAAAATTGCTCGAAGCATCGCCAAAACTTGGCGGAAGAGCCTACTCACTTTCAATTCCGAAACATGATGACATGATCGATAATGGTCAGCACATACTTATGGGCTGCTATAAAGAAACTTTTAAATTTTTGGAAATTATAAAGAGTAAACACAATTTAGATTTTCAGAAAAAACTTAAAGTAGATTTTGTTGAAAGGGGAGGACGCTCCTTTTTACTTGAATCAGGTTCAATATTTTACCCTTTCAATTTGCTTTCTGCAATATTAAAATATAATGCATTTGGAATACGTAATCGTCTTAGAGCTTTATCGGTTATGCTCTCACTTCCATTTACAAACACAAAAAAAATTGAATCGTTAACTGTTAGTGAATGGCTGGGAAAAAAGAAGCAGAATAATTCTACGATCACCAAGTTGTGGGAAATTATTGCTATCGGCACAATGAACACTACTTTGGATAAAGCGAGTGCCTTAATGTTTGTTGATATTTTAAGGCAAATATTTTTATCAGGGAATAAAGCATCAACAATAGTTTTGCCTGCAAAGGATTTGAGTGCCGTTTATTGTGAGCAGGCTAAAGACTTTCTCGAAAAGAATAATTGCGAAGTAATTACCTCCGAACAAGTTGTTTCATTAGAGTCTGACGGAAAAAAAATTATAAAAGTAAAAACTGATAAGCACACTTATGAAAATTTCGATTATGTTATTTCCTCAATACCTCCGTATTCATTAGCAAAAATTTTACCCGCTGAACTACAAACTCAATTTGATAATATAAAATTTGAATACTCACCAATATTAAACATACACATTTGGTTGAAAGATAATCCCTTCACCGAAAAATTTTGCGGGCTTATTGATTCAAAAATTCACTGGATATTCAATCACGGAAAACACATTTCCTTAGTTACCAGCAGTGCAGAGGAACTAATTGACCTTCCTCCCGAAGAAATAATTGAAATTGCCTGTAAAGAGTTAGAAGAATATTTTCCTGTATTCAATAAAGATTTAGTAACTGACTATAAGATTATAAAAGAAAAAAGAGCCACATTTATTCCCTCAGTTGAAAACACAAAATCAAGGCTCAAACTTCCGCAATCAATTTCAAATTTATTTTTTGCCGGCGATTGGACAAACACCGGTTTACCCTCAACTATTGAAGGTGCGGTAAAAAGCGGATTTACGGCAGCCGAGAATACTTTAAAACAGCAATAGATTTAACTTTTTTTATTGAATTAGTACAATTCCTTGCAAGAAATATTTTTACTGTTAATTAATTTTCTTAACTTCAATGTACAGCATTTTGATACCCGTAAATTCCTAAATTGAATATATATTGTATAGAACGATTGAACAACAAATCTAAAAACTCTTGGAGGTTATTATGTCGAAGCTAAAAGAAAAACTCGGGGAAAAAATTGAAGGATGGCGCCCCAGAACTACAAAATTACTAAAAGAGTATGGTGATGTAAAAGTCGGTGAAGTGAACATTGGTCAAGTTATTGGCGGAATGCGAGGTGTAAAATGTTTAACAACTGATATTTCTTATCTCGACCCATACGAAGGAATTCGTTTTCGCGGATTCACAATTCCCGAAACTTTAGAAAAACTGCCTAAAGTACCCGGCGGTGAAATGCCTTATGTAGAAGGTTTTTTCTATCTGCTGTTAACAGGCGAAATACCAACAGAGGAAGAAGTTAAAGATGTAGCCGAAGAATTTAACAAACGAAAAAATGTGCCTGAATATGTTTTTGATATTCTTAAAGCAATGCCTCAAGATTCGCATCCAATGGCAATGTTTTCTGCGGCAATAGTTTCATTGCAGCGTGAATCTGTTTTTGTTAAGGAGTATAATGAGGGTCTTAGTAAAATGGATAAGTGGAAGCCGGCTTATGAAGATGCATTGAACCTTCTTGCAAAACTTCCTCAAATTGCTGCTTTTATTTATAGGTGGAAGTACAAAAACGGTAATATTATTGCACCCGATCCTGAATTGGATATGGGCGGAAACTTTGCGCATATGATGGGTATTGATCCTCCTTATGATGATGTTGCCCGATTATATTTTCTGCTTCATAGCGATCACGAGAGCGGTAATGTTAGTGCACATACAGGTCATCTCGTCGGCAGTGCTTTATCTGATATGTATTATTCAATATCGGCAATGATTAATGGTTTAGCAGGACCATTGCACGGTCTGGCAAATCAGGAAGTTTTACGATGGATACAAGGTGTTATGGATAAAATGGGCGGCAAAGTTCCAACCGAAGAGGAAATGAAAAAATTTGTTTGGGACACATTAAACTCCGGTCAAGTTGTTCCCGGATTCGGGCATGCTGTATTAAGAAAAACAGATCCGCGTTATGCAGCACAAAGGGATTTCTGTTTAAAACATTTACCTGATGATCTAATCTTTAAATATGTTGATGTGCTTTATCATGTTGTTCCTCCAATTTTGGAAGAACAAGGTAAGGCTAAAAATCCATGGCCTAATGTTGATGCGCAATCAGGTGTAATTCAGTGGCACTATGGCTTAACCGAATATGATTATTATACTGTGCTGTTCGGTATTGGGCGTGCGCTTGGTGTAGCTGCAAATATTATTTGGGATAGAGCTTTAGGATATCCTATTGAACGACCAAAATCACTAACTACCGATATGCTTGAAGAAATTGCCGGAATTAAAAAATAGTTTTACTTCTAAGCTATAAACTTAATGAAGGGATAAATTTTATCCCTTCATCTTTTTATTCAATTCTACACTAATAGAAATTAACTTTCCAAAAAATTTTTAGCGAAATTATATGAGCGACAATAACTTAGCAAAGCGGTTAGAAATATTAAAAGAATTAAACAATAAAGTATTAGCCGGAAGAGCAGCTATTGATGAGAGTGAAATAAAAAACCTCTGTGCTGACTTTGAACTGGAATTAAACGAGAGTCTAAATACCAGGTTCCTGAATGATTCCGCCGAGTATATAGTTTTATGGGAATCTCTTTTACTTAATTTAAGCATTAGCGAATTTGCAAAAGATGCTGCTGGGTTTATCAATACTGACTTGTACTTTAATTTCGGCAGATTAATTCTTGATAAACTAAATAATGGAGATGAGCAGAAGATAAATAAAATTGCTCATCACTATTTGGATTTATTCCGTCACTCAGAATTTTTGGTTAAGATTTATGATGAAAAAAAATGGACAACACTAATATCAGAAATTATTAAAAAAAGTAATTTCAACTTTTCGGAATTATTCGATCAACGATGCAGAAAATATAAAAATAAAAATATTTTTACCGTTTTAAGGGGCGATAGCGAGCAGAACTTTACATTCGATCAAATTCAAAAACCTGCAAATGGTTTTGCAAATAATTTGATGAGTCTGTTGATAGATGAAAATAAAGAAAAAGGCAAGATTGCTTTTTTGACAGATAACAGTTTGAACATGGTTTTGTTAGACCTGGCTTGCTTAACATCGGGTATTGTAAATATTATGATCCCAGCAAATTCAGTTCCGCAGCATATTAGTTTTATTCTAAATGAAACAGAAGCACCCGTAATTTTAGCTTCCGATGAAAAACAGCTTTCAAAAATTAAAGCTATTAAAGCTGAATTAAATCATCTTAAAAAAGTAGTTTTAATTGAAGGCAACAGTGCAGAGGATTGGGTTATATCTTTAAGTGAACTGCAGAAACTTAAAAATGAAAAGGCTGATGAAGTTCTTAATAGTTTGAAAAATACAATCAGCACAGATTCATTAGCTTCCATAATGTACACATCCGGCACTACGGGAACACCGAAGGGCATTATGTTTTCGCAAATGAATATTGTTTATAAAAGATTCTGCCGTGCAATGGCTCTGCCGAATATTGGTGATAAGGATAAGTACCTTGCTTACCTTCCGCTGTTCCATACATTCGGCAGGTACTTAGAAATGACCGGTGCAATATTTTGGGGAGCCGAATATGTATTTATGGAAAATCCTTCCGTTGAAACTATGCTTGCCAATATGAAAAAAGTGAGTCCAACAATTTTTATCAGCATACCAAAAAAATGGCTGCAGCTGCACGAACATATTACTCAGATTGTTGACATCGAATTTTCCGATGAAGCGGAAATTAAAAATGCAGTTGAAGAAGCTACCGGCGGAAAACTTAAGTGGGGTTTATCAGCCGCGGGATTTTTACCCCCTGAAGTTTTTCAATTTTTTCAGAAGTACGGCATTGAATTAATGAGCGGATTTGGTATGACTGAAGCCACAGGCGGAATTACGATGACACCGCCTAATCAGTATTTCCCTAACTCACTGGGTAAAGCGCTGCCCGGAATAGAAATTAAAGTTGCTGAAGATGGCGAGCTGCTCATTAAAGGGGAGTATGTGATGATTGGTTATTATCACGAAGAGCCTGATTCACCATCAATAATAGACGGCTGGTTTGCTACCGGCGATATAATGAGAATGGATGAAAATAAATTCATTGAGATTATTGATCGTAAAAAGGAGATTTATAAAAATATAAAAGGGGAAACGATAGCCCCGCAGAAAATTGAAAATTATTTTAGAGATTTTGAATTCGTTAAACAAGTATTCTTGGTCGGTGATCACCGCTCATACAACACGGTATTGATAAAACCAAATTATGAGGCGGTTAATAATAGACTCAGTACTTTCGACGATGTTCAGAAACAAGAATATTTTTCATCGGTAATTGTAACGGTAAATAATTTTCTCGCTCCCTTTGAACGAATTTTGGATTTCAAATTAATTGATAGAGAATTTTCGCTGGAAAAGGGCGAACTAACTCCAAAAGGTACATACAAACGGAGAGTTGTTGAAGATAATTTTTCTGACATTATTGAATCGATGTATAAAAAATCTTACATCTCAATCTATCTGGGTAAAACAGAGATTAGAATACCCAACTGGTTTTTGCGTGAGAAAGGCTGTTTAAGCAGTGATATTGTTGCTGACTCAGATGGTATAGCAATTCCAAAATTAAAATTACTTTTAAACATCAAAATTATTGATAAAGATGAATGCCTTTACAAAATTGGGAGTTACATTTATCAAATAAAATCTCGTTTTATTGATTTCCAGCCTTTGTTAATCAATCCGTTATTTTGGCTGGGCAATAAAAAATTTACCGGTTTTACCGGAAGTTCAATAATTCAATGGTTTAGGCAGCATGCAATAGATGAACAAATACAATTTTATTCTGCTGAGCAAATTGATGAAACGGACGCTGATTTAGAAGAGAGGGTTATTGCATTACTAGCAGCCGGCGAACAATCACTCTCAGGGCTGCATGAAGCAGTAAAATTAATTCAGTATTCTAATTCAGCAGCTAATCTTGAAGCAATTAAATATTTTGAGCTGATATTAAAAGATGACACTTTGCCTGCTTACAAATTTGTAACTGCGGTTTTGCATAGACCTACGCTAACGGATAAAATTGAATTACGCAGAGAAATGTTGAGAGCGGCAGTTAAAAAATTTGAAAATAATAAATTAGAAAACTTATTAAATATTTATTTAAGCAGTGAACCAAACGTATTAGATGAAGAATTAAATAACTTTATTGTAAGCAGCAGTAAAGGGTTTAACAATTTATTTGCTATCGAAAATGTTCTATCACAAACAATTCTACGGAATATAGAAACAAAAGATTATGATAATCCTGCAATTCCATCCTTAATGCATTTGCTTAAAACCTATGGTACTCAACATCCCACAACATATGATAGAGTTAGACAAACTTTTGTAAGATGCCGGAAGGAAGTAGATTTACCGCTGCTGAACTTATTGGCTGAAAAATCACAAAAGGAAATGAAGGATGGTTTTAGAGAATGGCTTGGGGTTAATGAAACTGTAGCAGTTGATATGGAAACTGAAGAGGAATATAATTGGTCGGATGTAATTATTCTTGAAGAAGGAATAGATGAGGACGACAGTAAACGAATTGTAGATGCAATTACAAAAACCCCCGTTGTCCGCGAAGCAGTTTTTCTATTTTACGGCGGTAAAATAATCCGGCTAAGTAATTTGCTGCCCGGCGGTGTTTGGATAAGTCATTTACGAAGCTATCATGATAAATCGGTTTACAGAATATCATTGCAGACAAGACACATGGGCTCGTTTGACATAGTAGTAAATCTGAATAAAAAAAGAAGCACGGAAGATATTTTAGAAGAAGTTAATTGGCTTATTCTATCGGGCTCGCGTTTCTTTCTTAAAGAGTTGGTAGAAGACTTTGGCGGTTACTGGGATGAATATGATTTGTGGAGCGGAAAATTTGTTCCGGGCGAAACTGTATCAAGATTCCTGCTTCGGGAATCAAGAAAAAAAGATGAGTCGTCAACTAAACGCCTCTATTTTCTCTGGCCTTTTTTTGTATGGAATGCCTCTGCCGCTTATGTTAATTTCTGGAAACTGACGGGACATCAAATGATTTTAAGCGAACCAACTATTGATAATTTCATTATTCCGTCACATGATTATCAAACCGGAACTAAAGTGGTTTCATTTTCTGAGCGGCGCGATTATAAATCTTTAGAAGATTTATTTATGAACTTTTATGAAAGCTATATAGAGCCTGCCGAGGAACAGTATCCTTTTTTAAAGAGAAGTACAATTTGGAATTATATTTTTTCAGGACTTATAAATGCTGAAGGTGAAAAAGAAGGAATCAAAATGCTTAAAACCCTTAGCTCTGCGAGAGATCCAAAATTCAGCGAAGAGTTTTATGAAAGAATTACAAAATTTATTAATACCGTTGAAGAAGACGGATTCATTCCAAAGCAATTATACTTTGCAATTAAAAGGTTCCACCGATGGTTCCGCCTGAATAGCGATGCTTCTTTAACTGCGCAGGCTGAAATGATATCCGACTTGTATGAAACTTATCATTTACCGCGGCTTCAGCAAAATAATCCTGAAACAAGAACAAAGTTCTTTCTTAATACAATCTTTGCCGAATCGGATGAGGATGTAAAGTTATTGCTGAAGGATATTGTTGACCGGCATAGAGAAAAAAGTTTAGATAAAGGGAAAGAATTAGAACTGCTTTCCAACATAAAAACAGAGATTGAATTAAATGAAAGAGAAGATTTTTTTATTACTCGGCTAAGCTATCCTCACTTAAAAGCATCAGATTCCGCTGTGCTTGAAAAGATTAAGAGTGAAGGAATGCAAACTACAAATCTTGTTGTTCAATACTTAGATCAGGACGGAATACCATTTTTGATCCGCAAGCCTATTTCGCCTAAAGAAATTTCTAATCTTCATCAGTTATTTATTGAAACCAACTTGTTAGTAAATTTTAATCAGGAGCACGAGTTTTTGATCGCACTTTCTGAAAGAGGTTTTATTATCGGCGGAATGTTTTATTCACAGATTGATGAAAATACTGTTCACATGGAAAAAATTGTTGTATCCAACAGATACCGGCGTAAAGGTATTAGCGATAAATTGATGAACGAATTGTTCAATAGGCTGAAAAGTGCAAAAATTAAATTTGTTACAACAGGATTCTTCAGACCCGAATACTTTTATAGATTCGGATTTAAAATAGAAAAGAAATATTCAGGATTGGTAAAAAATCTTGAAGATTAAATTGTTTCATATATCAAACAAAGAATTTCACTAATTTTTAATTAATTCAGCTAAATAATTTCAAGTCGTATTACTATTTTTTTTATTTTTGCAAAACGAAATTTTAATCGGATAAATTTGATATGGCGTATAAGAAAAAGGTAAAGTATATTTTTGTAACAGGAGGTGTTGTCTCATCTCTCGGAAAGGGAATTACAGCTTCATCATTAGGTTTGCTGTTAAAACAAAGGGGATATTCTGTCACGGTTCAAAAGTTTGATCCATACATTAATGTTGATCCCGGAACAATGAGTCCCTTTCAGCACGGTGAAGTATATGTAACCGATGACGGTGCAGAAACAGATTTAGATTTAGGACATTACGAAAGATTTTTAGATGTAAATACAAGCAAGGCAAACAACACAACAACAGGGCAGGTTTACTACGAAGTAATTTCAAAGGAGAGAAGAGGGGATTACCTTGGAGCTACGGTTCAGGTAATTCCGCATATTACCGATGAAATAAAAAAAAGAATGGTTGCACTTGGTAAAACGAACAAATATGATATTATTATTACCGAGATAGGGGGAACAATCGGCGATATTGAAGGACTCCCCTTTGTTGAAGCTATGAGGCAGTTAATGCTGGAACTAGGCAGAAAAAATGCATTGAGTATCCACGTTACCTTAGTTCCCTATATTAGCTCTGCCCACGAAATGAAAACTAAACCAACTCAGCACAGTGTTAAAAATCTGCTTGAGTTGGGAGTTCAGCCAAACATTCTTTTATGCCGCTCCGAAAAAAAATTAGCAAAAGATATAAGAGAAAAGATTGCTTTATTCTGTAATGTTAAACCCGATTCGGTAATATCAGCTTACGATTGTAAAACTATTTATGAAGTACCGCTTGTGCTGCATCAGCAGAATTTAGATAGTTTAGTACTAAATAGATTAAAACTGCCCGAATTGAATATTGACATTGAAGATTGGACAAATTTTGTAAATTTAATTAAGCAGCCATCCGGATCTGTTGAAGTTGCGGTGTGCGGTAAATACACCGATTACCTTGACGCGTACAAAAGTATTTCGGAAGCGTTTATACATGCAGGCGCTGAAAATGATGTTAGGGTAAATGTTACATATATCAGCTCAGAAACTTTAGAAACAGCAGATGCAGCGAAAACCCTGAAAAAATTCGACGGTATATTAATACCCGGCGGTTTCGGCGAGAGAGGTATTGAAGGTAAAATTAATGCAATCAAATATGCACGCGAAAATAAAATTCCGTTTTTTGGAATTTGCTTAGGTATGCAATGTGCAGTAATTGAATTTGCAAGAAACGTATGCGGAATTAAATCAGCAAATAGTGCCGAGTTTATAAATAGCCGGTACAGCGTTATTGATCTAATGCCCGAACAGAAAAAAATTAAAGATAAAGGCGGCACAATGCGTTTGGGTGCTTACCCTTGTATTATTAAGGGACGGACAAAAGCGAGGGAAGCTTACAAGAAAGAAAAAATATCCGAACGGCACAGGCATCGTTATGAGGTGAACAATAAGTTTAGAGAGCAATTAGTTGACAAAGGTTTAATAATAAGCGGGCTTTCACCTGATGAAAAATTAGTTGAAATGGTTGAACTGCCCGATCATCCCTGGTTTTTAGGCTGCCAATTTCATCCTGAACTAAAATCCCGGGCAATAAAGGCGCACCCGTTATTTAGAGAATTTATTAAAGCTGCATCAAAACATGCGGTAGAGAAAATAGAAAAAACTGATGCTTAAATATTTTGTTCTTTTTAATTTTATTTTAACCTCATTCTGCTTTGCACAAGCGGAACTTAAAACACTTATCGCTGAAGGACTTGAGCAGGCATACAATTTTAACTTTAAGCAGTCTGAAAAAATATTTAATCAGGCTATTGATGACTATCCTGAATACCCGCATGGCTATCATTATATTTCCCAAATAAAATTATGGGCTTATCTCGGCAGTAAAGATGAAGTTGAATTTAAATCATTTTTAACTCACTCCGAATTAGCTAAAATAAAAGGTGAAAGATTATTCAAGAAAAATGAAAATGATCCTTACATAAGCTATCTGCTCGGTTCAATCTATACACTACGTGCAACAGCAAACTCGTTTAAGGGATCCTCCTTAGATGCTTTCTGGGCGGCTAAAAGTGCAGTCGGCTTTTTTGAAACCACTTTAGAAATTGATGAGAAATTTTATGATGCCTACCTCGGTATTGGTTTGTTTAATTATGCACTAAGCTACGTACCCGGAATTTTTAAGTGGGCTATAAATTTATCGGGCTTATCCTACGATAAGGAAAAGGGCATGGAGTATATTAAGCTTGCATATAAAAAAGGTCATTTAGATCAAACAGAGGCAGCTTTTCATTTATCGAAAATTTATACCGATTATGTTGCTGAATTTGATAGTGCCTCAACACTGCTCGAAAAACTTATTTCTAAGTATCCGGGCAATTCTCTTTTCCATTATCAATATGCCGTATTAAAAATTAAAGCCCGCGAGTTGGAAGAAGCTGAAAATTCGCTTAACAAAGTTTTAGAAATCGATCATCCAAAATTTTATCAAACAAATTCATTATCACATTTTCTGATGGGCGATATTTATTTCAAAAGAAATAATTTTTCGGAAGCATTAAAGTATTACAAGAAATTTTTAACAACAACAATAGATATTGATTATACCGGTATTGCTAATTACCGCGCTGCTATATCTAGCTTTATGCTTGGCGATACTGTTGAAATGAGAGAAAGATTATTATTAGCACGGATGGGTAATTTAGATATACCCGACGATATTTATGCAAACGAAAAGAGTGTTGAACTATTAGAAAATGGAATAAGTGAAAATCATAAAAAAGTTATTCTTGCTAAAAATGATGTTGAAGCCGGAAGAAGTTTAAGCGCATTTACCAGACTTAAAGAGATTGCAGATAGTATTGAAGTTGCCGAAATGAGGGGCATTGCATATTTTTACTTAAGTGAAGCCGCTTATGATATTGGTAATTTTGAAACATCAATTGAGTATTCCAAAAAGGCATCGGCTATTAAATATAAAACTGAAAAATGGGTGCTCCCTTATGCCGCTTATGTAACTGCAAAATCTAATTATGAAATTGGCAAATATGATAGATCCCGCAAGTTTTTAGAAATTGCTGAAAATAATAATGATTTTGAATTTAAGGAATCTCTCGAAGCTCTTGTAAATAATCTTACTAGAAAACTTGATATTCTTTAATCAAACTTTTCATATCTAAATTGATTATTTTATTATATTTCAATAAGTTACGGCGATAAAAAAAGAAAATTATGTTTAATTTAGCAGTTTTCGTTTCGGGCAGAGGTTCAAATTTAGAGTCAATTTTAAACTACTTTTCAGAAAGCAGTATCACTGTAAAAGTTGTAATTAGTAATAAACCCGATTGTTATGCCGTTAAATTGGCGGCTGAAAATAATATTGAATGTATTTTTGTCGGGAAGGCTGAAACACCTAAATTTATTGACTTTGAGAGATTAATTGAAAAGTTGAAAATTTTAAAAATAGATTTAATTGTTCTTGCGGGATACTTAAAAAAAATTCCCGATGAATTTATTGATCAGTTTCCAAATAAAATTATTAATATTCATCCGGCTCTCCTGCCGTCATTCGGCGGCAAAGGCATGTATGGTGCCAATGTTCATAAGGCAGTGTTTAATTCATCAGCAAAAGTTTCGGGAGCCACGGTTCATTTTGTTAATAGCAGTTATGATGAAGGAAAAATTATTGCCCAAAGAGTTATTGATATTTCTAAAGTAAGATCGCCGGAAGAAATTGCAGAAAAAGTTTTGAAGATAGAACATGAACTTCTTCCATTTGTAATTAAAAAATTTGAAGAAGGGAAAGTTCAATTATTAGGCAGCAGAGTTTATTTAAAAAATTAATCAGGAAAATTTGTTGAAAAAAATTGCATTGATCAGTGTCTCCGATAAAACAGGTATCGTTGATTTTGCCGGTTCACTAATTGAGCATAACTATAAAATTTTAGCTACGGGTAACACCGCTAAGTTAATTGCTGAGAATGGCATTGAATGTACCGAGATTCGGGACTTTACAAAATTCCCCGAAATATTCAGCGGCAGAGTAAAAACTTTGCAGCCTAAAATATTCGGCGGTATTTTGATGAGGCATGATAATGAATCGGATGTAAAAGAAGCAGAAGAAAATAATATTTTACCGATAGATGTAGTTTGCGTAAACCTTTATCCTTTTCCTAAAGTTGTTAACAGAACCGATATCGATTTACAGACAAAAATTGAGAACATCGATATCGGCGGACCGAGCTTAATAAGAGCTGCTGCAAAAAATTATAAATATGTTTCTGTTCTTACCAACCCGACTCAATATAAAGAGTTTATTGAAAAGTTAAGCGGTGACGGAATAAGTAAAACGATAAGAGAGAAACTTGCAAGTGAAGCATTCAGTCACACTGCCAAATACGATACTTTAATTGCTAACTTTTTTGAAAAAGAATTCGATACTGATGAAAGCAGCTTGCGGATAAATGAGCCATTGATTAGTGAATTGAGATACGGCGAAAACCCGCATCAGCATGCATCACTTTATGGTAATTTTTACAAGTATTTTGAAGTACTACATGGCAAGGAATTATCGTATAATAACATTATCGATTTTTCTGCGGCGGTTGAATTGGTAAACGACCTTGAACCAAATTCATGTGCGGTAATTAAACATACAAATCCATGCGGTGCTGCAACTTCTGATTCAATTTTTAATGCTTACCGGCAAGCTCTTTCATCCGATCCGGTTTCGGCTTTTGGCGGTATAGTTGCCTTTAACGGAAAGGTTGAGCTGGATACAGCAGAAAAATTAAATGAAATATTTTTAGAAATTATTGCTGCGCCGGAATATTCCGATGAAGCATTAGAGTTACTTAAGAAAAAGAAAAATAGAAGATTAGTGAAAATGTCAAAACAAGTTTCAGCCGGTTTGCAAGTTAAATCTGTACCCGGCGGATTTGTGGCTCAAAATTTGGATACTTCTCAACTGAGCGATGATAAATTAAAAATAGTTACTAATAAAAAATGTTCAGATAAAGATTTAGAAGACTTAAAATTTGCATGGGTTATTTGCAAACATACAAAATCCAATGCAATAGTTTATGCAAAAGATAAAAAAATACTCGGCGTTGGTGCCGGACAAATGTCGAGAATTGATTCTTCAAAAATTGCAAGTATGAAAGCCGGGGAACACGGACATAATCTGGAAGGAGCAGTTGCAGCTTCCGATGCGTTTTTCCCTTTTGCAGACGGCTTAAAAGAAATTATTTCTAACGGCATTGTTTCAGTAATTCAGCCGGGCGGTTCTGTTAGAGATAGTGAAGTAATTGACGAAGCAAATAAAAATAATATTTCAATGATTTTTACCGGCATAAGAAATTTCAAACATTAAGGCGTTATATGGGAATTTTTAATTTTCTTTCAACAGATATTGCAATTGACTTAGGAACAGCAAATACTTTAATTTTTGTAAAAGGAAAAGGAGTTGTTCTTAATGAGCCTTCCATAGTTGCTTTTGAAAGGAACACGAAAAAAATTATTGCACTAGGCAATAAAGCAAAAGAAATGCAGGGAAGGGAGCATAGACAAATTAGAGTTTCCCGACCAATGAGAGACGGTGTAATTGCCGATTTTGAAATTGCCGAAGGAATGATAAGAGCATTTATTAAAAAAATAAGCTCTAATGCTTTTGCCAGCAGAAGAATTGTTATTGCAGTACCCAGCGGAGTTACCGAGGTTGAAAAACGTGCGGTGCGGGATGCTGCCGAACACGCAGGAGCAAAAGAAGTTCACCTTATTGCCGAGCCTATGGCTGCTGCAATTGGTATAGGTATTGACGTTGAAGCCCCCGTTGGAAATATGATTATTGACATAGGCGGCGGAACTACAGAAATTGCCGTTGTTGCTTTATCGGGAATTGTAAATGAAGAATCGATAAGAATTGCCGGCGACGAGATGAATAATGCAATTATGCAGTACTTCAAAAAGAATTTGAATTTACTTGTAGGTGAAAGAACTACGGAATCAATAAAGTGCGAAGTCGGTTCAGCACTGCCGCTTAAAGAAGAAATTACAATTCATGTTAAGGGAAGAGATTTAGTCGGCGGTATTCCTAAAACTGCCGAAGTCAGTTCAGTGGAAATAAGAGAAGCTTTGAATGAAAATATATCTCAAATAGTTGAAGGTATTAAACAGACCTTGGAAAGAACTCCCCCTGAACTTTCTGCTGATATTTTGGATAGGGGAATAATGCTTACCGGTGGCGGAGCTTTGCTTAAAGGTCTTGATGAAAGAATAAAAATGGAAACTAATTTACCTGTACACGTTTCCGATGACCCGCTTACTGCTGTTGTACGCGGTGCAGGTAAAACAATTGAAAATATTAATAAATATTCGAAAGTATTTATTCGTAAACGAAGCTACTAATGCAAAAAATATTTAGACGCTTTTTTTTAGAGTACAAAGAATACATCGTTGTAACTCTCCTTTTAGTTATCAGTATTTCACTCATTTCTCAAAACGAAAACACCCAAATTAAAAAAGTTAGAACCCTCGCTTTCGGCGGCTTTGCTTTAGTCCATAGTATCAGCAGCGGCATTAGAGATGTTTTTGCAAATAAAGATGAAATTGAAGAACTAAAAAAACTTAATGCTGAACTTATGCTGAAAGTTAATCTGCTTAGAGAATACGGATTAGAAAATAGGGAATTAAAAGAACTGCTTAATTTTCGCGATACAACAAATTACGAGTTAGTGCCCGGAAAAATAATTTCAAAACTCGTTTCCAAAACTCACGGCAATTTTATTGTTAATATCGGAATATCAGACAGTGTAAAAACCGGTATGCCTATTGTTAACAGCGATGGTTTAGTTGGAATTATTACTGATGCCAGCGAAAACTTTTCGGTAGTTAGAACTCTGGGCAACAGCGTGCTGAACTTAGCGGTAACAAATCAGCGAAGCAATGTTAACGGAATATTAAGCTGGAACGGAAATGCATTAATTATTAAAAACATCCCTTCAAATTTTGATAATGAAATTGGTGACAGAATAGTTACTTCTGAATTCAGTACAATTTTACCGCCATCAATTCCTGTTGGCGTTATTTCAGAAAAAGAAACAAACATTGCCGGTGTGCTTACTAACTTAGTCGTTCAGCCTTTTACAGATTTTACTGCAATGAAAAATATTTTTGCCGTAAAGTTTATTGAAAGTGAACAAATAAACGAATTGGAATTAAACCTTCTTAAAAAATAATGTTTGAAAAATATTTTCTACCGATAATTATTTTCTTCCCGATTGCCATAGTGCAATTAACGCTTGTACCTTTGATTTCAGTTCAATCAATTGCGCCGGATTTAATTACTATTGTACTCGTTTATTTTACTTTGCGTCAGGGACAGTTATACGGAACTGTTTTAGGATTTACTTTCGGTCTGTTTTTTGATTTAATGTCAGGCGGATTGCTCGGCAGCGCAATGTTCTCTAAAACTTTGGCTGGATTTATTACAGGATATTTTTATAATGAAAGTAAAATATTAGAAAACACTACAACTATTAAAATTGTATTTATAGTATTGCTTGCAAGTTTAGTCGATTCTTCATTTTACTCCTTGCTTGCACTGCCCGAAGTAAGAATAAGCATTACCTCGGTAATTTTAGAACAAGGATTACTGCCGGCGCTTTATACTTCAATTTTAAGTTTAACAGTGGTACTGCTAAGTCCATTTAAAAAATCATTATGAACGAAGAACACCAAATTGGCAAAGACGTTAGAAGAAGAATCCTTCTTGTAATTATTATAGGTTTCTTTTCCCTCGTCTCATTCCAATTAATTCAGATGCAGATTTTAGAACATGCTGCCTTCGATGAGAAGTCGAATGAAAACAGTATAAAAAAAGTTGTAATTGATGCCCCCCGCGGAATATTTTTCGATAGAAATCAAAAACCAATAGTAAGTAATAAACCATCCTTCAGTCTGCAGATTACACCTAATGAATATGACACAGAGAAGACTGAAATTCTAGAAACTGCACTTCAGTTAGATTCCGGTTACATTAGTAAAATATTATACGAAAAAAGATATTACTCAAAATACCAGCCCCGTAAAATTTTAAAGAGTGTCGATTTTAAGTCAATAGCATGGCTGGAAGAAAATTCAGAGCAATTGCCCGGTGTAAGTTATAAAGTAGATCTGCAGAGGGATTATGCCTTTGGCTTACTCGGCTCGCACATGTTCGGTTACATTCGAGAAATTTCTGCCGAGAAATTTGAAAAAGATAGAGAAGATTATTCTCTCGGTGATATAATCGGTTATGCCGGAATTGAAAAATCATACGAAAGATATTTAAGAGGTAAAAAAGGGTACAACTATGTAATTGTTGATTCAAGACAAAAACCGATTGGTAAATACCTAAAAGGAGTGGAGGATATTGACCCGCAGAAAGGTTACGATTTAATTTTAACAATTGATGCAGATGCTCAAAAAGTAGCTGAAGAAGCATTGAAAGGAAAGCGGGGAGCTGTAGTGGCAGTTGAACCTTCTACCGGGGAAATATTAGCATTTGTAAGCGCCCCGGAATACAGCCTCGCAAATTTTGCCGCGGTTACCTCCGGAGAATATTGGAAAAAATTATCGAGCGACCCCGAAAAGCCTTTATTTAACCGGGCTTCAATGTCTATCAAGCCGCCCGGTTCAACAATTAAAATGCTTGCTGCAATTATTGGGCTGGAAGAAAAATTAATTTCAACTTACACCACCGTTAAATGTACCGGCGGATTTAGATACGGCAACAGGACTTTTAGGTGTACTCACGTTCATGGTACGGTTGATCTCGAAGAATCAATTGAAAAATCATGCAATATATTTTATTACCAGCTTATTCTAAAAATTGGTTTAAATAGATGGGCAAAGTATATTCGGCAGTTCGGTTTCGGCACAAAAACCGGAATTGATATTGGAGAAGAAAGTAAAGGCATTGTACCCGATAGTGCATACTACAATAGAGTTTACGGAAAAAATAAATGGACAGAAGGAAACTTGTTAAGTTTAAGTATTGGTCAGGGCGAGTTAAGTGCAACACCTGTTCAGCTTGCGCAGTATGTTTCTTTAATTGCAAACAACGGTAAAACTAAAAAACCTCATTTCGTTAAAGGCATTGTTAAAAACGGTGTTGCCGAGTATTCACAATTTATTGCAGAAGATGTAAAGGCTGATATTAGTCAGCGTTCATTTGATATAGTGAAAAAGGGAATGTACAAAGTTGTTAACGGCGAAGGCAGTGCAAGGCATATTCGTTTGCCGGGTATTGATATTGCCGGGAAAACCGGTACCTCTCAAAATCCTCACGGAGAAGATCATGCATTATTTGTTGCATTCGCACCTTATGAAAATCCCAAAATTGCTGTTGCAGTAATTGTTGAAAATATCGGGTTTGGTTCCACGCACGCTGCACCGATTGCAGGAGATGTAATAAAAGCCTATTTGGTTAAAGATGAAAATGAATTTGATGTACCGCTATTAACATTAAAAAATCAATAGATGAAAAGTCAATCAAAAATAGATTATAATATTCAAGATAAATTTGATTTTGGAATTTTTCTTCCGGCTTTAATGCTTATGGGCATTGGGTTAGTAGCAATATTCAGTTCTACACTCAATCATCCTACCGCAGGCGGAAATTTTCAAAAACAATTGTTCTGGGTATTTGTTTCGCTTGGTACTTTTTTCTTAGTCTACTTTCTGCCGAACAAAACATTTAGAATTGCAGCACTGCCTTCATATGTAGTTGGACTTTTACTTCTTGTTGCCGTGGAGTTTTCCGGTAAAACTGTTTACGGTGCTAAAAGCTGGCTTAGCCTTGGTCCTATTGGTTTTCAGCCTTCCGAATTTGTAAAAATAAGTACAGTTCTTTTTCTAGCTTATTGGCTTTCGGATACTAATAGAAATATAAATAGTATAAAAGATGTTGCATTAGCGCTGCTTATCGGTTTTGTTCCAATAGTGTTAATTTTAATGGAGCCCGATTTAGGCACCGCAATAGTGTTTATAATGATAACAATAATATTAATCTATTGGAGCGGAATAAGTTTATTCGGATTGTTTGTAGTGCTTTCTCCGGGGCTTATTGCTTTTGCTTCCTTGTTTGGAACAGTATTTTTTATTACAGCTCTAATATTTGTAATTGTTCTTTTATTTTTTTTCAAACAAAATTTATTTACCAGTGCCGCAGTTTTTGTAATGAATTTAGCAGCCGGATTTCTTTTTGATTATGCAGTAACTATTTTAAAACCTCATCAGCAGAAAAGGATTGAATCATTTATTAATCCTGCGGCAGATCCGCTCGGTTCAGGCTATAATGCCATGCAGGCAAAGGTTGCGATTGGCTCCGGCGGTTTTTGGGGTAAAGGTCTGCTCGAAGGTAATCAAACTCAGTTAAGATTTATACCGGAACAATGGACAGACTTTATTTATTGTGTGATTGGTGAAGAGTTCGGTTTTATTGGGAGCATGTTTGTGATTATACTGTTTCTAATAATTTTTATGCGGCTTCTAAAATTTACTTCATTAATTAAAGATGGGTTTGCAAATTTAGTAATAGTAGGAATACTTACAATATTTTTTGTGCACTTTGGAATTAACATTGGAATGAATGTAGGTATTACTCCGGTTGTTGGATTACCTCTCCCATTTTTAAGCTATGGCGGAAGTTCTCTTTTAGCGAACATGATATTATTAGGCATTGCTATGAATTTTTATAGGAACAGGAAAAGATTTACTTAGGAAGGGAAATGTGAAAGGGTAAAAGTGAAAGGGTAAAAGTGAAAGGGTAAAAGGAAAAAGGCAAAAGGAAAAAGGCAAAAGGAAAAAGGCAAAAGGAAAACCTGCCTGCCGTTAGGCAGGAGAAAAAATTAAAAAGGGCGAGGTAAAACAAACTGAATATTATGAACTATTAAACTAAGAATTATAAAAATGACAGCTCAAGAAAAGTTAAATAATCGGTTGAAAGAAAATTTACATATTTGCGTTGGATTAGATACAGACGAGAAAAAAATACCTGAACACCTTAACAATAGTATTAATCCTATTTTAGAGTTTAACAAAATAATTATTGATAAAACTTATGATGCCGCCGCCGCATATAAAATAAATTTAGCTTTTTACGAAAGCATGGGCACTAAAGGTATTGATACAATGTTGGAAACTGTTGAGTACATCCCTTACGATACTTTAATTATTGGTGATGCTAAAAGGGGAGATATCGGCAATACTTCACAAATGTATGCAAGATCAATCTTTGATGAATTTAAGTTTGATGCGGTTACACTGCATCCATATATGGGTTCCGATTCTTTATCACCTTTTTTTGAGTACAAAGACAAAATAAATTTTGTGCTTGCTTTAACTTCAAACAAGGGTGCTGAAGATTTTGAAAAACTTAAACTGGAAGATGGGCAATATCTTTACCAAAAAGTTTTAAGCAAATTAAAAGAGTGGAACAAACTTAATAATGTTGGTGCCGTATTCGGTGCAACAAATACAGCAGAGCTTAAAAACAATATTGCACTGCTTAATGGACTTTATAGTTTATTACCGGGAATTGGAGCGCAGGGCGGCAATTTAAGTGATGTGGTAAAAACATTTAAAGAAGCAGAAAATTCCAAATTTATTATTAACGCCAGCCGGGCAATTATTTATGCCGATGCATCAGAAAATTTTGATAATGCCGCTGCAAAAGTTTTAAAAGATTATAATAAAACTATCGATAGAATATTTAATAATTAGATACGTGGATATTATTAAAAAATAATAGTATTTTAATATTAGTTCTTTATCTTATTTAATATTAAATACTTTCAGATTAGCTGCATTTGCCGATAATCTGAAAAGTACAAAGCGAGGGCGATATGAAAACCGAGCCAAAACTTTACGAACAGCAGCTTTACGAAATCTGGAAAAACCAATGTTTCACTTCCGAATTACACACTAAATCGGGAGATGAAATAAAAGTGTTGGATGTTGGTTCGCTTAACATTGATTATGCCGGCGCCGATTTCAAAAATGCCAGAATTAGAGTAGGCAATTTAACATACGTTGGTGATATTGAAATTGATGTTGACTATAATAATTGGAAATCTCACGGGCATAATATTGATAGTAAATATAATAAAGTAATACTCCACATAAGCTTTTTCAACAAGCACAAGCAGCCGTTCGTTTATACAAAAGATGGAAGGAAAATTCATTCTATCTGCATTTCTCCTTTTCTGCATGAAAGTTTTAAAAATCAATTCGGCAAAGAAGTTGAATCCAAAATAAAGAGAAAAGAGAATTCCCTAAAGTGTAGTTTTTTTATTGAAAACATTGCGCGCTATCAAAAAGAAAAATTTATTTCAGATCTTGGCATTGTAAGATTTAAACGAAAATGTGATAGAATTTATAAACGCTTAAAAGAACTTAAGTTTTTACAGGAACACAACATCAAAGAACCTGTTATCCGGTATGATTTAACAGAAGCATTTCAGAAAAGAGTATTTACGCACGAAGATTTTAAAACCCGCGACTTATGGGAACAGCTTCTGTACGAAATGCTATTCGAAGCATTGGGATATTCAAAAAATAAAACGATCATGCTGCATCTTGCCCAATCTGCTAATTTGGAATTTTTGCGAAAACTAGGCAACGACAGTGACTTTTTAACTAGAATAGAATCGGCATTGTTTAATATCGGCGGGCTAATACCAAATGTTGAAGAACTGCCGGAAGAAGGAACTTCTGCTTACACTAAAAAGTTAGCTGCCGAATGGGAACTGCTTAAACGCATTTATGATGGAAAAACATTCGACGAAACACTGTGGCATTTTTTCAAATTGCGACCCCAAAATTTTCCTACTGTTAGAATTGCCGGCGGAACCAGAATTTTGAAAAAGCTAATGTACGGCGGACTAATTGAAATTATGATAAAGAAAATAAGGGAGATCCGTCACTTGCCCGTTCTGGTAAATTCTCTTCGCTCACTTTATGTTATTAAATCAGAGGGGTTTTGGCAGAAACATTATATTTTTGATAAACCATCCAGCGGGGATATAAAATATTTTGTCGGTGCATCACGTGCTGATGAAATGGTGATCAACGTGATACTTCCATTCTTCTCGATCTACTTTGATATTTTCGGCGATGAATCAATGGCAAAAAAAATATTAATGACGTACAACATTTATAACCAGAATGCCGAAAACAAAATTGTGCGTGATGTAGCAGAAAGCCTGGAAATGACAAGCTACTTAAAGAAAACAGTTTACCAGCAGGGCATGATAGAGTTGTTTAGAAATTACTGCTCTAAAGGGAAATGCCTTGAGTGCCGCATCGGCAAGGTTGCATTTAATTAGCTTTGTTTGAACAGAGGGTTCAATGAAAAAGTCGATTTTCAAAGTTGTTAAGACAAATATTTTGCTTTCGGTTTATTAGGGAGATTATAAAATTTATACACTTTTACTTTGCATATTATTTTTTATTGCTGGAACTCTATTGTTATTCTTTCCAGATAAAATTACGGGCAAATATATCGAAAATCCTATTTGGTCAGAAAAATATAATGAGAAGAAAATAATTATTGGTGGAATCTCCTGCTTTATTTTTAGTATTCTACTTTTATTAAAGTATTTTGAGGTGATATAATAATTATGGGTATCAAGTAATGGTCCGAGACAACCAAGTAAAGGAGAGATTCGAACGTGAATAATTTTGATCATATATTGGCAAGTTTAATGATAAGAAGTGAGACGCTGGAACTCTCTTCGATATCTAAATTACTCAACACAAATGCAACACGTTCTCACCTAAAGGGTGAATTGATGAGTAGAAGAAATCCTCATTCACAGAAATATGAGAAAAATTTATGGATATTGGAGAGCAAAGTTGAGAAAAAAGATGACATTTATGAACATTTAGCAAACTTGCTAAAATTTATCGAAAACAATTTGGATAAGTTGAACGGTATCGTTAATCAATGTGAATTTGAAATATCGCTTGGTATATTTATTAAAGGTGAAAATGCCGGCTTTTATCTTGATAAGGATATTATGCAGCGATTAAATAAGATTCCGATTGAATTATTTTTCGACATATATTTTAATGAGTAAAGTTGAGATTTCATAGGTATTATTTTTGGTACGAATTTAATTTTTTCCCAGATAAATGTCCGGCACTTACATTGAAAAACCGATCTGGTCAAAAGAGAACACCCAAAAATCAAAGAATGAATCCAGTATGAATATAATTTATTAAAGGTGTATCTAATGTTTTCTAAACGTGTTTTTGCATCATTGATTGATTTAGTTATGGCTTCTCTCCCAGTAATTGTAGTTTTCAGTAGCGAAGGACTTATTAAATATATTCCTTTACTTTCATTTTTATTCTATCTGATTCATACAACTGTATTTCTTTTAATAAATAAAAAACACACAATTGGCGAAAAACTAATGCGTATTCAGGTTGTTTTTAGTAAAGATTTTAGCAATATAAAAGTACACTTAAGAAATTTGCTTTTTGCAATACTAATTTTTGCTCCTGTAATTTCATATAATAGTATTTCTGAATTGATTTTTATGTACATCCCTCTACTATGTTTATTCCCATTTACAGACGAAAAAGAATCAGGTGAGAAGATAAATGGACTTGACCTACTGTTCAAGAATCAATACAGAGGAGAATAATTTTTTTTGCTGCTGAGGACCATTCTTCGTCAGTCCAGTAAGTTTAAATACGTGTAAGTTCAGTGTAATTAATGTGAAGTTTTCTTACTTAATTGAGCGGTAGTTTACGATAGGAAGTAATAATATTATGAGAATTGAAATTCAAAATTCAAAGTCTATTAATTTAATAAATGATGTTATACATGATCAGTGGTTTAATATACACGATATTAAGTTAGACGACTTAAACGAAATCATTACAATAAAATTCAATTATGAAGACCGTATCAATTCAAGAATTATTTATAAGTTTTTAATTCTTAAAAAAGTGAAGATACCTATTAGAAAATATTATTTAAAGATAAATAACGTGAAACTAGTTGAGCTTGATGATACTGAAAAAGTTGAGTTATACGATTTTAATGCGATTAATTTTCAAGAGGAGGAAAGTCGCATAAAAATTACTACAGGTATCCCACTTCGGTTTGAACTCGTTGTGGACAAATTTAAGATATCTATCGAAGACTCTGACGACTCTATTAAATGGAAAGAAAAAATAGTATGGTTTTAATTTTCTTGGCTGTTGAGGAACATTCTTCCTAAGTCCAATAAGTTTAAATACTTGCAAGTTCCATGTAATTATGTTGAGGGATTTATTGTTTAGCAAATTCTAATAAAGCGAGCGATTAAATTAATGCTGAGAGCATATTATTATATTTATTATAAACTGTTTAAATGGAGAAAAAAACAGCATGGCAATGATATGCCACATTTTTATGCTTTTCTATTTATGATCTATTTGCAATTCAGCAATTTTGCAGTAATATATTTCATACTTACAATTTTTGATGTTGTCTCTTCTGAGGTTATTTTTGACAGATTTGAATTTATTGGGTTTGCATTTGGGTATTTTGCTTTGAATTATTTATTTCTTGTTTATCGAGGGAGGCACAAGAAATTTGTGTCTAGGTTTGAAAAAGAATCCTGCCCACAAAATTCGAGGAGAGATTTTTGGTTCAATGTTTATATTTTAATTTCTGTGATTACATTTATTGGAATATTTGTATACGCGCTTTTAACAATAAAATTTCGTTAGTTACACTATACAAATTATTTCATGGGTGTCGATGACCACTCATCAATAACTAAAGCAAATAAAAAACCCATTCAAAATAGAATGGGTTTCAAGTAATAAATATCTGTGCGAAATCTAATTTATATTTCCTTTCAGCCTTTTAATCTCGTCACGTAATTTTGCAGCCCGCTCATAATCTTCCTTATCAAGTGCTTCTCTTAATTGGTCTTGCAAAGAGGCAGCTTTAGTTTCAGGTGTCTGCTTTTTAGGCGGACCTTCTGTGGTTTCTTCCTTTGTCTTAAACTCATCTTCAGTTTCTTCACTCGGTACAAAGGAAGCCACTTTCATTATTTCTTCGGCTACATAAAGGGGGGCTTGACTTCTGACCGCCAACGCAATTGCGTCGCTCGGTCGGCTGTCTATTTGATTTGCCATTGTAGAAACTTCAAGATTTATCTTAGCATAAAAAGTATTTTCTTTCAACTCATCAATTACAACTTCAGTAATTGTTGCTCCCAAATTATCAATTAAGTTTTTTAACAGATCATGAGTTAGAGGTCTTGGCGGTTTTATGCCTTCCATCTCTAAAGCAATTGATTGAGCTTCGAAGGCGCCAATAATGATCGGCAGTCTTCTATTACCGTAAGTTTCTTTAAGCAGCAATGCGTAAGCACCGCCGGTTGACGGACTTGATGAAAGTCCTAATATTTCTACTTCTACTTTATCCAAAATTTATCATTTCCTAAAAATTATTTTTTCAATTCTTCAATCAAAGCAGGCACAACCTCAAAAACATCGCCGGCAATTCCATAATCTGCAACCTGAAATATCGGTGCATCTTTATCTTTATTAATAGCCACAATGTATTTAGATGACCGCATACCGGCAAGGTGCTGAATTGCTCCTGAAATTCCTAACGCAACATAAAGAGTAGGGGAAACGGTTTTACCGGTTTGACCAACCTGCTCATTATGAGGTCTCCATCCGGCATCAACTACAGCTCGCGATGCACCAACAGCCGCACCAAGCTGCGCTGCTAATTCTTCAACAAGTTTAAAGTTATCAGGTTCCTTTAAACCTCTACCGCCGGAAACAATAATGTCGGCTTCTGCAACATCCAATTTATCGGCAGATTTTTTAAGCTCAACAACTTTGCAGTTTAGTTTAGGATCGCTAACTTCAACAACATTAACTTCTGCTTTATCGCCGGTTGGTTCTCCCGGTTTAAAAACATTCGGGCGAATCGTAAATATTTTTTTATCGCCATTTACATTTACATTAATCAACGCTTTACCAGCATAAACTGGACGAAGAGCTTTTACATTTTCACCTTCAAATTCAAAATTGGTGCAGTCAACAGCAATACCCGCATTAATTTTTACCGCAGTTAATGGTGCAAGGTCTTTACCCATTGCACTATTTGAAAATATCAATACGTCACTGCCTGTTTCCTCTGCATGTTTCGCCAATAGATCAGCATAAGCGGAGTTTGAATAGTTTGCTAAGTCAGTATTTTTATAATGTGTAACTTTATTAATACCATATCCGCCTATTGTATCTAAGCCTTCAACATCGTTACCAATACAAATAGCTTCAGCTTGCGAGCTTAATTTATTTGCAAAATCGGCTGCAATTTTTACAGCTTCAAATGATGACTTTTTAATTTGTCCGTTTCTCTGTTCAATAAATACTAATATATTTTTTGCCATTTTTTCCCCTTAAATAACTTTAGCTTCTTCTTTTAATAAACGAACTAACTCCGGTACGGCGGATGAATCTGTACCAACAATTTTACCCGGTTCTTTCGGTGCCGGTTTTTTCATTTCAAGTATTTCAACACTATTTTCAGAAACTGCGGCATCTTTCTCTTCAATCGTTTTTCGCTTAGCAGCCATTATACCTTTTAGTGCAGCATATCTTGGTTCGTTCAAACCCTTTTGGCAAGTGATAACTGCCGGTAATGAAGTTTCAATAACTTCACGTCCGCCTTCAATTTCTCTTTCGGCTGTAATTTTTTCGCCGTCAAGTTTCAGATCAACCGCAACGGAAACGCAGTTATAGCCGAGCATTTCAGCGGTTAATTGTCCTACAATTGAATTATCGTAATCAACGGATTGTTTACCGAAAAATACAATCTGTGCATCTTGTGCTTTTATTTCTTCAGCTAAAGCTTTTGCAACGCCAACGGAATCTCTGTAATTATCATCCTTCAATAAAACTCCGCTATCGGCTCCCATTGCAAGGGCTTTTCTTATTGATTCTTTATTATTATCGGGACCCACACTAACGACCACAACATCCCCGCCTTGTGCTTCCTTTGTTTTAAGTGCTTCCTCAACCGCAATTTCATCATAAGGATTTAAAACGTACGTTACACCGTTTGCATCAATAGTCTTGTTATCAGAACCAACGACAATTTTTGTTGCCGTATCAGGTACGTGACTCACACAAACAACTATTTTCATTTTTCCTCCATAATTTCAATACTGTTAATGTTTTTCAAATTGCTTATACATAACTTAAATTTGAAAACTCAATATATTAAAATTTATTTTTTTATTACAATTTTATAAATTTGACAACAAAATTACTTATAATAATTATGACATTAGAAAAACCCGACAGAGCCTTAGAACCTGAATTTGAAGAAGAGACCAGCGTTGAGATTGAAAGTAGAGTTATATTGTTCAATGATGACTGGCATACTTTTGATGAAGTTATTGAACAATTAATTAAAGCGGTTAATTGTTCTTTTGATGTCGCAAGGGGATTTGCATTTGAAGTTCATGTAAAAGGTAAGGCTGTAGTATTTACAGGGGATTTACAGAAATGTTTACGTGTTTCTTCAGTTTTAGAAGAAATTGCACTTCACACACAAATCGTATCATAAATTATCATTTTAAATTTTTGCCTTTTTTAATCGAAAAAGTAAACTTTTCTCTTAATTTCTTCAAAAGTTAAAAATCATACAAAGGCATAAAAATTGATGAATCACTTTTGAGAAGAGAGATTATCAATTAAAATAAAATTAAAATGAAAAAGCTAATAATCACAAACCTTGGGATTATGCTGCTTCTGATGCTGTTTTCCTGCGAAACAGTTGATCAGAATATTGAAGAGGAATTAAACGCAGACATACCGGAAGACCCCACTGAAATTACACTCCCTAATCCGGCATTTAATAATATTGAGCCGGCAGCATCTGTATCTGTTTCATCCATGAATGAAAAAAGAATGCAGCTTAACATATTAGATCTAAGGCATCCGCAAACTAACATACCTATTAAGCTGAATTACAATTCTGATCAACCCGAACTATCAAACATATTTATTGCCGAAGATGGACTGCTTAAAGGATTGAAAATCTCGCAGGCAAGCCCCGAAAATGTAAAAGTTATTGATATAGTTTTTGCAGTTGATAACTCCGCCAGCATGGAACAGGAGAATGATATAATTGCACCGAACATTTTAGACTTTGCAAACTTTTTAATCAACAGCGGTTTGGATGTTAGATTTGGTGTAGTTGGTTATGTAGCAAGAGTTTCGGGCGCTTTAAATTTTACCGACTTGAATACATTAACAGAATATTTAACAAAAGGCTGGGGTGTTGAAAGAACACGGGGGTTCGGAGGGCACGATAGTACAACGCTGGCGAACAACTCATTTCTTTTTGCTGATGGCACCGATGCACCAACTGTGCAAAATGGAATTGTCGGGATTTTATTTGCAGATACATATTTTAACTGGCGGACAAATGCCAGCCGTGTATTCATTAATTTTACCGATGATGGAATTCATTCCAACGGAAAAAAATGGAACATTGAACATTTGTGCAGAAGCATTGCAGGCAAAGCTACAGTCCATTCCGTTTTTTCTCAGGATACATCACTCGTTGCCTGGAGTAATTTAGTTGAAAGACCCTGGCAGATGAGCGAATGCACCGCCGGCAGTGCGTTATTTGTGCAGCCAAATCAGAACTTATTGAATTTAGCATCACTGCCTGTTACACAAGTTCTTAAAAACAGCTACAAGATTGAGTTTAGGAAGAATGACGATAATGTAGCCGAAAGAGTTATTGAATTGCTGATCCGTACTTCGGATGCCGATGGGTATAAGCAGTTTAATGTTACTTATTAAACATAAATGAAAAAATTCAAATAATATTTTTCTTTATCCCGTTATTCCTATAATATTTCTCTTAATAATTGTATTTTTAATTTTTGAAAAATAATTAAAAGAGAAATATGCAGATAGGATTAGTTGGATTACAGTACACGGGTAAAACTACATTATTCAATACAATTGCAGGTAAAGAAACCGACATCAGTGCGGGTTTGAAAGAAGAAGCCTCTATTGAAGTTGTAAAGGTGCCTGATGAACGCTTGGATAAACTCACCGAAATATTTAATCCGAAGAAACAAGTTAATGCAACGATTGAAGTATTTGATTTTCCGGGTCTCCGCATGTCGGACGATGGGAAAATGAATATCACAAATGCTTTTTTAAATAGTGTAAAAGATAACGACGCAATTTTTTATGTAGTTCGTCAATTCAAAAATGATGCTGTGCCTCATCCTAAAAATGAAATCAATCCCCTTAAAGATATTCAATATCTCGATGAAGAATTTTTATTGTATGACCTGGATTTTCTTGAAAGAAGAATTGAGAAGCTTAAAAGAGATGTAATGAAGATCAAGGATGACAAACTCAAAAAGGAACTCCCCTTAATTGAAAAATGTTTGAAACATGCAGAGGAGGAAAAGCCGCTGCGAACATTATACCTTGATGAGAACGAACGAAAGTTATTATCGGGCTACCAGCTAATTACCTTAAAGCCCCTTGCAATTGCAATAAATTTAGATGAAGATTCGATCGGTGAAGAAGAGAAAATTATTAATGAAGTAAAAGAAAATTTAATTGATAAAGAAATTTTAGTAATACCGTTCTTTGCAAAAATTGAAAATGAATTAGCCTCGCTTAGCGAGGAAGACCGCATGACCTTTATGGAAGATTACGGCATCAAAGAATCTGCGTTATCAAAAATTTTAAGAACCGCTTATAATATTTTAGGATTAAATTCATTCTTTACAGTCGGTGAAGATGAATGCCGTGCCTGGACGATAAAAGAAAACTTCACTGCACAGCAGGCTGCGGGTGTAATTCACACAGACTTTTTCAATAAGTTTATCCGTGCGGAGGTTGTTCATTACGAAGATTTTATAAAACATGGTTCATTCAGCAAGTGCAAGGATGAAGGTGTTTGGCGATTGGAGGGTAAGGAGTATTTAGTTGAAGACGGCGATATAATGAATATCAGACACAGTTAATTTCTATAAAATTAAAAGGAGAAGTTATGTCAAAAGAAGTTATTGAAGGATTAAAACCGGAATTGATTTGGAACTACTTTTATGAAATTTCACAAGTTCCGCGTCCTTCTAAAAAAGAAGAAAAAATTATTGAGTACGTTAAAAAATTTGCTGCCGATAGGAACTTAGAATTAAAACAAGATGAAACAGGAAATCTTGTAATTAAAGTACCGGCAACACCGGGTTACGAAAATGCTCCTACCGTTGTGCTGCAAGGTCATTTGGATATTGTCTGCGAAAAAAATAAAGGTACCGAACATGATTTTGATAACGACCCGATAAAGTTAATACGCGATGGTGAATGGATAACAGCAGACGGCACAACACTTGGTGCCGATAACGGAATTGGTGTTGCAGCGGCAATGGCTCTATCAACAGACCCCGATGTAACCCATGGTCCGCTTGAAATTTTATGCACTGTTGACGAAGAAACCGGAATGACAGGCGTTATGGGATTGCAGCCGGGATTTATAAGCGGCGAAATGCTCTTGAATATGGATTCGGAAGAAGACGGTGCATTTTATGTAGGCTGTTCCGGCGGGCAGGATACAATGGGTGTCTTTAAAATTTCATGGGCACAAGCTAAAAAAGATTTAGCTCCTTACGAACTAATGGTAACCGGATTAAAAGGGGGGCATTCAGGATTAGATGTTGCAGCAGGAAGAGGAAATGCAATTCAAATGCTTGGTCGTATGCTCAAGAAATTCCCGGTTAAATATCGTGTTGCTAAACTTATCGGCGGATCAAAAAGAAATGCGATACCGAGAGAAGCAGAAGCTGTAATTTTAATTGATCCGAAAGATGAGAGTACCGTTGCAGAGTTTGCAAAGAAGTATGTTGCAGATTTACTTTTAGAGTATGAAAAAAATGACGGCGGATTAGACATCACATTAAAAAAATTAAATGACAACTATGATAAAGTATGGAAGAAGAAATTTACAAAGCGAATTGTAAATGCTTTATCATCATTGCCCAATGGAATACAGGCTATGAGTGCAGATATACCGGATTTAGTTGAGACATCAACAAACCTTGCAACAGTAACAATGGAAGGTGATGAATTGAGAATCGGTACAAGTCAGAGAAGTTCAATTGAACCTGCTAAACATGCAATCTCCGGCGCTGTTAAAGCAATATTAGAACTTGCCGGTGCCGATGAAATTTTAGTTGGTGATGGTTATCCCGGGTGGCAGCCGAATATGGATTCTGCATTGCTGAAATTTTCAAAAGAAGTTTTTAATGAAATGTACGGTAAAGACCCGGAAATAAAAGCTATACATGCGGGATTAGAATGCGGACTGCTTGGTGCTACTTATCCGGGACTTGATATGATCTCTTTCGGTCCAACAATTGAAGGTGCACATTCGCCTGATGAAAAATTAAATATTAAAGATGTTGAAAAATTTTATAATCTTGGTAAAGCACTGCTTGAAAAAATTGCAAAGAAAAATTAATTAATGATGCAGTAAAATATTACTTGACATCTGAGAATTAAATTTTAATCTTTGCATTCAAATTATGAAAAACTTAAACATAAATATTGAAAATAAAAGCAGCCGGTTAAACTGGGCTTGGTGGTGGAATATATTGAGTACGTAAAGCATCAGTGATAACCAAAAATTATAAACCCTTCTTGGCTATGCTGAGAAGGGTTTTTTTATTTATAGGAAAAAAATGAATTTTGAAAAATTTAAAATACTCTCACAAAATTATAAACTTGTTCCGGTTTATGAAAAGATAACAGCCGATTTACTTACACCTGTATTGGCTTTTATTAAACTGCGCACTAATAATAAGTTCTGTTTCCTCTTTGAATCGGTTGAAGGAATCGGCAATTTAGCCCGCTACTCTTTTATTGGAATGAACCCATCCAAATTAATAACCAATAAAGGAAAGAACATTAAAGTTGAATCTGATGGTAAAATTGAAAATTACCAAATGAGTATTTTTGATTACTTCAAAGATGAAATAAAAAATTTTAACTCGCCCAAAATTGATGAACTGCCCGATTTTACGGGCGGCATTGTCGGTTATCTCGGTTTTGAAAATGTTGCCTTAATTGAAGATGTAATTGAGTTTGACGGACATGATGAAAATGATTTTCCCGATTCTTTTTTCGGCGTGTTTGAAAATGTAATAGCGTTCGATCATTACAAGCATCAAATTATTCTTATCTCTAATGCCGATTTGAAAAAGAATGATGATGTTGAATCTGCCTATAAAAATTCAAAAGAAAAATTATCAAAAATAAAAAATGAACTTATGACAGTTACCGAACATAAGTCGGACTTTAAACTGCTTGATGATGAATTTGCAAATTTTGATATGGAAGAATTTTATAAAACTGTTGATGCCGGGAAGAAAAATATTTTTGAAGGTGATGTTTTTCAATTAGTTCTATCAAAAAGATTTTCTTCAAAGTATAAAGGTGATTTGCTAAATGTATATCGAGCATTAAGAATAATCAACCCTTCGCCGTACATGTATTTTATGCAGTTTGATGAGGACCTTACCGTGATTGGAACATCGCCGGAAGACTTAATAAAAGTTAAAGATAACAAGGCAGCTATTCTGCCGATAGCAGGAACACGGAGAAGAGGAAAAACCAAAGAAGAAGATATTGCACTAGAAAAGGAATTACTTGGCGATCCTAAAGAAATTGCCGAACACCAAATGCTGGTTGACTTAGCAAGAAATGATTTGGGCAGAGTTTGTAATTATGATAGTGTTAAACTGACTGAAGAGAAATCAATTCATCGCTTTTCTCACGTTATGCATATTGTTTCGCGGGTTGAAGGAGAATTGAAAAAGGATAAAGACTGCGTTGATGCACTGACTGCAAGCTTTCCCGCCGGGACTGTATCGGGCGCACCAAAGATAAGAGCGATACAATTAATAAATGAATATGAAAAATTGAAACGAAACATTTATGCAGGTGCAATCGGTTATATAGATTTTAGCGGCAACCTTGATCTATGTATCGCAATAAGAACTTTATTTGCCGATAAGAAAAAAATTTACTGGCAGGCAGGAGCAGGCATTGTTGCAGATAGCCAGCCTGAACTTGAGTTGAAAGAAATTTATAATAAATCAAAAGCATTGTTAAGCGCACTAAAATTTGCCGGGGAGATTGATGAAAGTATTAATAATTGATAATTACGATTCGTTCACTTACAATCTTGTGCAGTTGGTAGGCAAATTTGTAAACGATATAGAAGTATATCGAAATGATAAAATTACTGTTGATGAAATAAAAAATATTGCTCCGGATAAAATTATTATTTCTCCCGGACCCGGTAAACCTCAAGATTCAAAAATATCACTTGATGTGATAAAAAGTTTAGGCACCGAAACACCAATACTGGGCGTATGTTTGGGGCATCAGGGTATCGGTATTTCATTCGGCTGCAAAATAAAACATGCCCCAACATTAATGCACGGTAAAACATCAAAAATATTTCATAATGAAAAAACAATATTTAAAAACCTGCCGCAGGGATTTGCCGCAGGCAGGTATCATTCATTAGTAATTGATAAAACAACAGTACAGGATGAATTAGAAATTACTGCGGAAACAGAAGACAAAGTGATTATGGGTGTTCGTCATACACGTTATCCCATTGAAGGAATTCAATTTCATCCCGAATCAATATTAACTCCCGATGGAGCAACAATTATAAATAATTGGTTAGAATTATGATTAAAGAATCAGTACTAAAAATAATAGATGGGGAAGACCTATCGTTTGAAGAATCCTTTGAAGTTATGAACAAAATAATGACCGGGAAAGTTGATGATAGTTTAATTGCCGCTTTGTTAACCGGACTAAAAACGAAAGGTGAATCAGCAAGTGAAATAGGCGGGTTTGCAAGTTCAATGCGCAGCAACGGTATTAAAATTAATTGTGATATTGAAAATACAATAGATGTATGCGGAACGGGCGGCGATAATTCCGGTACATTTAATATTTCAACCGCTGCATCGTTTGTAGTTGCAGGAGCGGGCTTAAATGTTGCCAAGCACGGTAACCGGTCTATTTCAAGCAGCAGCGGCAGTTCCGATGTGCTTACTGAACTTGGCGTTAATATTAGCTTATCGCCCGAACACTCGGAGCGTGCGCTGGATGAAATTGGGATTACATTTTTATTCGCACCTTTGTATCATCCAGCAATGAAGCATGTTGCGGAGGTGCGGCGTGCTTTAGGATTCAAAACAATTTTTAATATGCTCGGTCCTCTTACAAACCCTGCCGGTACAAAGAAACAGCTCATCGGTGTTTTCAATGATTCGGCGAGTGAAAAAATGTCGAGCGCGGTAGATTTTCTCGATATGGAAAGAGTTTGTTTTATCTGCGCCGAAAATAAGTATGATGAATTTATATTAAATGGTGCAGTGCAGATCTCTGAGTATCATAAAGGTAAAGAATTAAGAACATATAAAATTACATCAGATAATTTTAAGTACAGCAATTTTCATTTGGATGAAATTAAAGGAGCGTCAGCCGCAAAAAATGCAAAAATTATTTTATCTGTATTGAAAGATAAAACTAAAAATGCAGCTTACTATGTTGTTGCCGCAAATGCTGCGCTCGGTCTTTATGCTTCGGGGTTTTCATCCGATTTTATTGAGTGCAGGGATGCAGCCGAAGAGTCTATCAATTCCGGTAAAGCATTTAACAAATTAGAAGAATTAAAAAAATACAGTATTGCAGTATGAAAAATATTTTGAATGATATTGTTGCAGTCAAAAAAGAGGAAATCGCTGAACTGCATGCCCACTATACCTATTCACGGTTTGCTGATTCCGAAGATTTTGAGAAGAACAGACTTAGTTTATTTGAAGCTTTAAAAAACGAAAACAGGATTTCGATAATTGCCGAAATAAAAAAGGCGAGTCCTTCAAAAGGAATTATCCGTAAAGATTTTAATCATCTGAAAATTGCAGAAACATATTTGGAGAATGAAGTTGAGGCGATTTCAATTCTTACAGATAAACAGTTTTTTGATGGAAACATTCAATACTTAAATGATGCTGCTAAAATTAAAACAGTTCCTCTGCTCCGTAAGGATTTTATTATTGATGAATTTCAAGTGCTTGAAGCCAAATCGAATGGGGCTGATGCAATACTCCTCATTGCAGAAATATTATCTGCCAATCAAATACAGGAACTAACACATGCTGCATCTGAAGCAGATTTGGAAGTGCTTTTAGAGCTTCATTCGGTGGATCAAATTAGTAAAATAAATTTTGAAGAGAATAAAATAATAGGAATAAATAACCGTGACTTATCAAATTTTACGGTCTCGCTGGATACAACGGTGCAGATAAAGAAGATGATTCCGAAAGAAAATTTAATTGTATCGGAATCGGGTATTAGCGGCAGAGAAGCAATAGAAATATTGAAAGGGGAAAAGGTGAATGCCGTTTTAATTGGTGAGCACTTTATGAGTAAAGAAAACATCGCGGATGCAGTAAAAGAAATGAAGGAACTTTGCAGCTATGAAAGTTAAAGTTTGCGGAATAACAAATTATGAAGATGGCGCCTATGCTGCCGAATGCGGCGCTGATGCTTTGGGGTTTATCTTTTATAAAAAAAGTAAAAGGTATGTTACACCGGCAAAAGTTAAAGCTATTATTGATCAACTGCCTTACTTTATTTGTAAAGTTGGTGTATTTGTAAATGAAGAACCGGAATACATTAACGAGATTTTAAAAGAGATTGGTTTGAATGCTGTGCAGCTTCATGGCGATGAAAAACCGGATCTTGTTGATAAGATTACATTACCTGTTATAAAAAGTTTTAGAGTAAATGAACAATTCGATTTTTCCCTGCTTGAAAAATATAATGACTGCACATTTTTATTAGATACATATAGTGAAAGAGAGTTTGGAGGTACCGGCAGTAAATTTAATTGGGAATTTATTCCGGATGAAATAAAATCAAAAATAATTTTGGCTGGCGGAATATCCGATGAAAATATTGATGTAGCAGTAAATGAAATTAATCCTGCCGCTGTTGATCTCTCTTCATCTCTCGAAAAATCTCCCGGTATTAAAGATCATAAAAAAATAAAACAATTCTTTAATAAATTAAAAAACTTGTGAGAACAAAATGCTTATAATTATGGGGCTTGAAGCTCCTCGTGAAGATATAGAAAAAGTAAAAACAAAAATTGAATTATGCGGGTGCATACCGCATGAAATTCCCGGTTCATCAAAGCTGGCAATAGGTATTACAGGACCAACCAACAAATTGAATGAGGACGACTTTCAGCTTATGCCTTCGGTACACGAAGTTGTGCGGGTTACAAAAAAGTTTAAACTTGTTAGCCGCCAAATGAAAAGTGAGGATACTGTAATTGATTTCGGTAATGCTAAAATCGGTTCAAAAGAACTTGCAATTATTGCCGGACCTTGCTCGGTTGAAAGCAGAGAGCAGATGTTTTTAATTGCTGATCAGTTAAAAAATATGGGAATTAATTTTTTAAGAGCAGGTGCATATAAACCACGCAGCAGCCCTTATTCTTTTCAGGGTATGAAGGAAGAAGGACTAAAGATATTAGATGAAGTAAAAAATAAATTTGATATAAAGATTGTAACCGAAGTTTTGAATCCCGGAACATTGCCGCTCGTTGCTGAAGTTGCGGATATAATTCAAGTGGGTGCAAGGAATATGCAGAATTTTAATTTAATTGAAGAGGTTGGTAAAACCGGAAAACCGGTGCTGCTGAAGCGCGGGATGAGTGCAACTGTGGAAGACCTGCTTTTAAGTGCGGAGTATATTTTAGCACAAGACAACTATAATGTAATTCTATGCGAACGCGGAATTAGAACATTTGAAACATCAACACGCAACACGCTTGACTTGAATGCTGTGCCTGTTATTAAATCATATACTCACCTGCCGGTTATTGTCGATCCCTCGCATGGAATTGGAATTGGTGATAAGATTGCGCCTATGGCATTAGCTTCTGTTGCATGCGGCGCCGATGGTTTAATGATCGAAGTTCATCCTAATCCGGCTGAAGCGATGTCTGACGGTTTTCAATCTCTAAATCCAAAACAATTTGAAAAACTGCTTGGTAAATTATCACAGTTAGCTCCAATAGTAGATAAGGAATTTGAATTATGCAGAACAGTAAAGTAAAATATAATTACCCTGATAATAATGGAAAGTTTGCTGATTACGGCGGAAGGTTTGTACCTGAAACATTAATGAGCGCTTTGTTTGAACTTGAGGATACTTATTCAAAGTTGAAAAATGACCCAAACTTTATTGCCGAGTTAAACAAGCTGCAGAAAGAATATAACGGAAGAGCAACGCCTCTTACTTTTGCTGACAGACTGACTGGATATTACGGAAAAGCAAAAATATATATGAAGCGCGAAGATTTGTGTCATACAGGTGCGCATAAACTTAATAATGCACTTGGTCAAATTTTACTTGCAAAAAAACTTGGTAAAAAAAGAATAATAGCTGAAACAGGCGCAGGTCAGCATGGTGTTGCAACGGCAACCGTGTGCGCAAAGTTTGGATTAAAATGTATTGTGTATATGGGAGAGGTTGATGTAAAGCGGCAGGAACTTAATGTGTTCCGAATGAAAATGCTTGGTGCGGAAGTAATACCTGTAAGTTCCGGCAGCAGGACATTAAAGGATGCCACAAATGAAGCAATAAGAGATTGGATAACGAATGTAGAAACTACACACTACATTATTGGTTCAGTAGTTGGTCCGCATCCTTACCCGATGATTGTTCGTGATTTTCAATCCGTTATAGGAAAGGAAGCAAAAGAACAAATTATTGCGGCAGAAAATAAATTGCCTGATTACTTAATTGCCTGTGTAGGCGGCGGTTCAAATGCTATTGGCTTCTTTCATGAATTTGTAAATGACGAAAGTGTTAAACTTATTGGAATTGAAGCTGCCGGCTTTGGAATTGACTCCGGCAAACATTGTGCTACTTTAACTCTCGGTTCCGAAGGAATTTTTCAAGGAATGAAGACTTATTTACTGCAGGACGGAAATGGACAAGTTAGTGATGTACATTCAATTTCAGCAGGGCTGGATTACCCGGGAGTTGGACCTGAACATAGCTGTTTAAAAGATTTGAAACGAGCGGAGTATTATTCAATTACCGATGATGAAGCATTGGATGCAACTTTGCTGCTTTCAAAATATGAAGGAATTTTACCTGCACTTGAAACCGCACACGCATTTGCATACTTAAATTATTTAATGCCCAAAACTAAAAAAGATGAAATAGTAATTGTTAATACAAGCGGCAGGGGAGATAAAGACTTAAATACAATAATTGAAAAATTAGGAAAAGATTTTAATGAGTAAAATTGCCGAACATATTGAAGCCCTAAACAAAAAGGGGAGAAAAGCTCTAACGATATTTTTAACCGCCGGTTACCCAAATAAAAATTCGTTTACAGATGCTGCAAAAGCTGCTGTGGATTCAGGTGCAGATATTTTGGAAATTGGAGTTCCATTCGGCGATTCGCTGGCTGATGGTCCGGTTATTCAATCATCATACTATAAAGCTCTTGAAGAAAATATTAACATAAAAGATGTTTTAAAATTTGTTGAAGAAATAAAGTCTGAAAAAAATATTTCCATTGTAATTATGGGTTCATCAAATCCAATTAATAATTATGGTACTAAAAATTTTATTAACGATGCAAAAAATTCCGGGGCTGAGGGCATTATTGTTCCGGATGTGACTTTAGAAGAGTATGATGATTTTTTTGCAGGGACAAATAAATCGATAGATAAAATTTTATTAACTACCCCCACTTCATCGGAAGATAGAATTAGAAGTATTGATAAAATGAGCAGCGGTTTTGTTTATTGCGTTAGCGTTTTAGGTACAACCGGAGTGCGCAGCAAATTTGATGAAACCGTTATTAAAAATCTTGCAAGAACTTATTCGATTGTAAAGAAGAACAAACTGCAAATCGGTTTTGGAATTTCGAGCGGTGAAGATGTAAGGAGATTTAAAAATTATTGCGATGGTGTGATTGTAGGGAGTGCTGTTGTAAAATTACTTAATGAAAAAAATGGAATTGAGCTAAGCAGTAAGTTAATATCTGAATTGAGTAACGCGTGTTTAATTGAATAATCTATTTGCTGAAATAAAATTCAGACAAAACTTTAATTATGATTTAACTTTCGACTTAATACTTTTTGATTTTCTTCTATTTCCTTCTAAAACTTTACATTGAGATTTTAATTCTTTAATCATTTTATTAGAATTTGGAATGATCTGTTCTGAAGTAACAATATTTTTTAACTCGCTATGCGCAATAAACAATGCTAAGTTTAAGTTGTCATTTTGCACTTCATTTTTAATCTGTTGTGATACGGGAACGAAATAGTCTCTCGTTAAGCATTTAATTTTCATCTCGATAATTTCGTTTAAGTCGTCAACTTGAGTCATCCCATTAAAAAGCGAAGTTAATTCTTTAGCTTTTTTAAGAGCCATAATCTTACGCTTACATTCATTATAACTATGCCCCCATTTGCTCTGGTTTTTATCAAAAATGTCCCATACAATATCTTCAACATCCAGCCATTCCAAATTTATATCATTTTTCATTTTTCCCGCCGGTTTTAGTTGTTTCTATACAGTCTAACAAATTTGTATTTAAATGCAATCAAAATTAATAAGTGTTTATTTCAAATATCGGCTAAAAACAAAGATTATTATTGTATCACGAATAGCTCAAAATCTCATAATGAAACATGTGACACACATCACGCTGCGAAAATAGCCCAAAAACGCAATAAATTGAGTGGCATCTAAATTGGAAAGTTCCGTGTAGAAATTAAAAAAATCTTGTACTCATAAATTATGGTGATGAAAATGGTATTCAAAGAAAACAAATATGGCGATATTACAGTAGTTTCAATAAACTGTGCAACTACAGTTTCAATACATGCAAACAATTTTAAAGAATATTTATTTAACTTACTTTCAGAAAAAGAGAGCAAAATTATTGTTGATTTAAGAGAAGCAGTTTATATTGATTCTTCATTTATCGGAGCGTTAGTACTGAGTTTTAAAAGTCTTCAAAATTCAGATAAGCAGTTAAAAATTGTATGCGGAAATACTCACGGACATTTTTGGTCATTTTTCCAGGTAACAAAAGTTTTTACTGAAATGAGTAGTTATTCAAACTTAAATGCAGCATTACAGGCATTCGATTCAGAATTTGAAAAAGTTGCATAATTTTTTAATAAGCATTAGCTAGCACTATTTAAAACATAAATTTAATTTTAACGAAAAATGGCTCAGGAGGTTTTACGGGTTGTGGGTACCTTAGATTTCCTTTTGAGTCTTTTTCGTTACTATTTTATCCCTCCTAAAAAATCTCCATTGTTGTAATAATTTCAAGGTAAACTAAACTTAAAAAAAGTAAGCAGTTGAAAAACGCCCTTAATATCAATACTTTTAAGTAATGTTATTTTTCAAAATATATTTTTGCAGTTTATCAAAAGACATTATTCTCTAACAAATTAAAAATTGTTATGACTAAAAAATTAAGCCTCAACGATGTGCCTCAACTAAGCAGCGTACAGGATATGGTTTTAAAATCGTGTACAGAATATTCAAACAAAATTGCACTGGAAGATTTAAACGAGACTCCCCTTAAAAGTGTAACTTTTAAAGAATTGCTGAATAATATTTTAAAATTCGGCACAGCACTCCGCGGCATGGGTATTCAGGAAAGAGCACATATAGCACTAATTGGAGAGAATAGAGTTCAATGGGCGGTAAGTTTTTTAACTGCAATGTGCTTCAATTATGTTATTGTACCTATTGATAAAAATTTAAGCTCTAATGAAATTTATAACATCATTCACGAATCCGATTCTGAAGCCATTATATTTTCCGGTAGTTTTGCCGATATGTTCACGGGCTCCCACGGTGCGCTAAGGAGATTAAAAAATTTTATTTGCATGGATAAAACTACAGCCGATGATGAATTTTTATATATGATGGATTTAATTAATAAGAGTGAATCAATTAGTGAAAATGATTTACCCCAAATTGATCCCGAGGAATTAGCTGAAATAATTTTTACCTCCGGTTCTTTAGGTCGTGCTAAAGGTGTGATGCTTAGTCAGAAAAACTTAGCATCAAATCTTTTTGATATGCTTAGTATGCTGATGATGTATCCCGAAGATAGATTCCTTTCGGTATTGCCTATGCATCATACTTATGAGTGCACTTGCGGAATGATGTGTCCGCTCTATGCCGGTTCCTCAGTTCATTATTCAAGATCATTAAAAACAGTTGTTGATGATTTGCAAAATGTTAAAGCAACAATTTTACTCGGCGTTCCGCTTCTTTATGATAAAATGTTTAAGAGGATTTCAAAAACAATCGAAGAGGATAAGGTTAAATCAGTAATTGTTCCTGCATTAAGAAAAATAACTAACGTAACGGAAAAATTCGGCTTAAGCGGAATGAAGAAAAAAGTATTTAAGGAACTGCATAAAAAATTCGGCGGACATGTTCGGTTATTCATTGCCGGCGGTGCAGCGCCCGATCCATTGGTTGCCGAAGGACTTAGAGAACTTGGGTTCGGTTTTATTCAAGGTTATGGATTAACAGAAACCTCACCAATTTTAACGTTAAACAGAATAGATGATTTTAAAGATAACGCGGCAGGCATTCCGCTGCCGAATGTTGAAATAAAAATTAATAATCCCGATAGCGACGGTGTAGGTGATATTTATGCAAAAGGACCTAATATAATGCTGGGTTATTATAAAAATAAGGAGCTTACAACCGCTGCTTTTGATAATGAATGGTTTATAACAGGTGATGTAGGACTTTTTGATAAAGAAGGATTTCTTCATATTTCCGGAAGAAAGAAAAATGTTATTATCTCGCGTTCAGGTAAAAATGTTTTTCCTGAAGAGATAGAGGACATTTTAAATAGAAGCCCATTTATTTTGGAATCGGTTGTTTATGGTAAAAAAGATGCTAAGCATGATGAAATTATTTCTGCTCACATTGTTGCCGATGCAGAGGCATTTATTCAACTCTCTGAAGAGACAGAAACAAAAATTACTGATGACCTCATCAGTGAAGTGATTTCAAAAGAAGTTGAAAAAACTAACAAGCAGCTTACATCCTACAAAAGGATAGTTAGTTTTAACATTAGGGAAGAGGAATTTATTAAGACAACTACGCAAAAAATTAAAAGATATTTAGTTGGAACTCAGGAGTGATAAGTTATTCCAGCTAAGTTCCACTCGTAACAGCAAAAATAAACTTATAGTTTAACTACTCCGTAGTTAATTTTCCCATTCTCATATTTTACTACGGAGCTTATCCGTGGTTATTCAACTTTTACCCTTGGGTTAGTTTTGTAGGACTAAGAAGTAGTCTAATGTAAATAACCATAGGAGAATCCTATGGAATAAGGGAAATTGAATATAACCGCAACCCCGGTGGGGATGAAGAATATTTGCTGTTATAATTAGAACTTAGCCGTTATTCATTAATAATGAATTGTAAAATTAAATTTTGTAGCGGGTGAACAATTAATAGTTTTTAGTGCAACTCTGCTTCAGCTGCATATTTATTAAACTCTATACCATTCTTCAAAATCTCAGAAACCATAGGGTTTGAAATTTTAAAGTCTGTTAAGCGAAATGGGTGTGGTTCAATTAGCAAATCATCTTCTGTACGCATTTTCATCAGTTCTATTTGCATATCAATAATATCATCTACTGAATTGAAAATTATAGCTAAATCAATATCGCTATCGGCGGTATTTGTTCCTTTTGCATAAGACCCAAAAAGAAAAACTTTTTCGATTTTATATTTGCTACCGATTGCACCAATATATCTTTTTACAATTTCTATAATTTTGTCTTTATCCATTTCCTAAGCTCTTTTATTCTGGATATCTATTCCGATGTAAATTCAGAAGTACATTTTTTATAAAAAGCCTCCTTGTAGCTATCGTACCGTACATTTAAATTAAAAGTCGTTATTGTATCTAACCAAACTAAATGTTCGGTTGTAAATTCTACTTGTGATAATTTAGCAAGCCTTCTTAAATCATGTGTAAATGGGGCATGTTTGCCTGTAGATTTCACAACACCTGCTTTAATTAATTTTTCGATTACTATGTGTCCAACAAATAAACACCAATGGAAATCTTTGGATTCATAAAGATGAAGCATTGTTTCAAAATCTTTGTCAGAAGTGGAAATCCAATGATTAATAGTTTTTTCTTTGTCAATTTTGTCTTTCATATTCAAAAATACAAAAGTTAAGTTAAAAAAACTTAAATGGTAGTATTATTTTCACGAAGCCAGTTTAGAATTAATGCTTCAAATGTTCAAATAATTATTCATTAGTTTTGTTTAAAAACAGACTTAACCCAATCAACACTTTGTGCAAAGACATCTTTACTTACACTGACCGGTGTACTTTCCTTTAATGAGTTTACACTTTTATCTAAAACTACGGCAACGGGATTTATGGCTTTACTTAAAACATTGCTCCCTTTATCTTTCACAATACTCAACAAAGTAACATTTATTTTCGAAACCATATCCGAAATTAAATCTTTTGTTGTAGAAATAATAAATGTAACAGGGGGCAGCAAGTCCCGTTCAGATTTAATATGCAGTGTCTTGCAATAATTTTCAGTTATAATAGAAATTCTAGTCAGCAATGCTGCATTAACAAATCCATCAGCTAATGAGCTTAGCACCTTGCCTAAAAAAGGAACACCTTTCATTGTATCGGTTCCTAATTTAGAAAACACCTCATCCGATGCATAAGCAATACTTTCACTTCCGCCTATTGCAACGGAATAATAAACTTTCTTTGCAATCACCCAAAGATCCTTATTGGAAACTCTGCCATTATATAGAATAAAAATTTCTTTAACGATGTTAACGGAAGATGAAAGAATTAATATTGCATCAATAAAGCCGTTTTGCGAAATACTTGTGCTGTAAAATAATTGATTGACATATCGCTTTCTTATTCTGTGGCATTCCAAACTCAAATCTGTAACAATCTTATCATAGGTTACTCTATTGGCTTCTAAATTGTCTAAATCAGAATTTATACCTTTGAGATATTTATTCTTCTTAAATCTTGTAATCCGTTTTGCAATTAATTCATCAACTTTATTTTCATCATTAACCGGTCCGTAATAAACCGGAATGCTTAAAATTTTATAGATAGGAATAAGCACAAAATTGATTACAAGTGCAGCTATTACAATTAAGGAGATATAACCCAATACCTGACTGATGGAATTCAAATAGACATATAATTGAATAAATTCCTTAACAATAAAATAGATAGCAAAGATTGACAAGAATGCAATTATTTTTTTGAGCGCTTTCATTTTCTATCCGTATTAAATACCAAGTTGCTAAATAAAAATATATACAATGAAAAATATAAAATCAGATAAGCCAATTTAACAAAACTCCCGGTAAGTCTTAATCAAGTATGCTAAAATTTTTAGAATAAACGAATCCGGTGACACCTTTAGCTAAATCAGTAAAATTTTCCTGAAATTGGAAATCATTTATCTCGTCCTTAAATACTTAAGTATTGTATTGGCATCGTAATTGCAAATAGTTCAAAGTAAAGAAGTTTTAAAATTAAATTGAAAATTCTTTAATCGTATATGAAAACATTTTAATCATAATTGTTTTGGAAAAAATAGACCTTTTAAGAAATAGAGAATAGTCATGAATAAAAAACTTTTTACAATCATTCAAATAGCTGCTTTTCTTTTATTTATTCCCCAAGAATACTTTTATCAAAGCGGATACGGAGGCGGTGGAAATGCTGCTGGCAATCCAAATACAATTAGTAGACAGGAAAATATGTCGCTTATTAAAGGCGGTATGTATAAAATGGGCAGATTAAATAAAGACAACGATGAAAGACCAATCCGAGATATTACACTTGATAATTTTTATATGGATCGAGTTGAAGTAACCTATTCAGAGTTTAAGGATTTTATAGACTCGGAAAAATATGTTACTGATGCAGAGATTGAAGGCTGGAGCTGGGTTTGGAGAGGGGACAAATTAATTAGAATGAAAGGTGTAAACTGGCGTCATGATAGCAATGGGAATTTGATAAATCAAAATGGTTACAATCATCCCGTAATTCATGTAAGCTGGTTCGATGCAATTGTTTTTTGCAATTGGCGTAGTGAGGTTTTCAAAAAGGAAAAATATTACTCGATTGACATGGTAGATCGTGTTGTTACTTCGACCAACAAAGAGGCATCAGGTTACCGTTTACCAACCGAAGCAGAATGGGAATATGCTGCTCGCGGCGGTCATATTAGTCGTAATTACTACTTTTGCGGCAGTAACGATGTAGGCGAAGTTGCATGGCATCGGTTTAATTCAAACAATTCAACGCAGCCGGTAGCAACACGTATTGCTAATGAGCTGGGTATTTATGATATGAGCGGCAATGTATGGGAATGGTGTTTTGATTGGTACGATCAAAATTATTATTCAGAAAAAGAGAAGAGTAACCCGCTTGGTCCTGATACAGGAAAATTTAAAGTACTAAGAGGCGGAAGCTGGCACTCCATCACTGAAAGAACCTGTGAATATACTCTGCGATATTGGGATTATCCCAAAAGCAGAAGTAATAAAATTGGTTTTAGATGTGCAAAAAATTATGTTAACTGAGTTGAAGTAAGACTCTCTTCTGTTCTCAATTGAGATTTAGCATAATGAATATTTGATATTAAAGAAATTTTGAAATTATAAAAATATACTTTCCTTATTTAAGAGGAGTTAATGATGCAAAAAGTTAGAATTTTATTTTTATTATTGCTTACAAGCTCGGTACTAATTTGTCAGGTTAAAAATACTCACTTTCAGCGCAACACATATTTTTTTGATGTAAATACAACCGACTATAAATTGCACGAAGGTGACGGCGAAAGATCATTTATTTTTTACATTAAATTTGAAGAAAAATTTGATGATGCTCCGAAAGTATTTATCGGTGTTTCAACTATTGATATTGAAATTGACGGAATTTCGCACCTTGCTTACGGAGTTGAAGCACTTGGTATAAATGATGCCGGATTTACACTAAAAATAAAGGTTTGGGGTGATACAAAAATCAATTCTATTGGCGGTTACTGGGATGCTTATTATAACTAATCAAAAAAAAATTAGTAGTTAGTTCCGTTAAACAGAGACAGAAAAATGAAAAAAATTCCTTTTGTAATTACTTTATTTACCCTTCAATTTCTATTGGCTTCATTTTATTTATCAAGCAGCAGCAATGGTACGGCAAATAATAATCAGCAAGGTGATGAACTGGACCTAGTTTATGTTGAAGGCGGTGGTTTTTATATGGGTGTTGATGATGATAATGATGAAACTCAATTGCATCAAATTTATGTTCGTAGTTTTCTTATTTCAAAATATGAAGTAACAGTAAAAGAATATAGAGAATATGTGAATGCGATGAATAAAGAAATGCCGTATCCGCCAAAGTGGGGCTGGAAAGAAAATCATCCAATGGTAAATGTTTCTTGGGAAGATGCAGCTAATTTTGCCGAGTGGGCGGGAATGAGACTGCCTACTGAAGCTGAATGGGAGTATGCAGCGCGGGGCGGCAGAGAAGGAAAAAATTTTACTTACAGCGGCGGAAGCAACTTAGATTTAGCAGGATGGTATAAAAATAATTCCTCTAAGGAAACACATCCCGTTGGCAGAAAAATGCCTAATAAATTGGGTCTTTTTGATATGAGCGGAAATGCAAGCGAGTGGTGCAATGACTGGTATAGTAAAGATTATTATGAGTCTTCACCAACTTTTAATCCCCAGGGACCGGAGAATGGAAGCTACAAGGTTTTACGAGGTGGTTCTTATTTAGATGATCAAGAAAATTGCACAGTTTTTAATAGAAGTTGGAGTGTTACAGGTTTTAAAAGATTAGATTATGCAATCGGTTTTAGATTAGTAAAGGATATTAAATAGATATTCGTTTCCCTAAATATTTACTTTGTACAACTATATCTGTAAATATTATAATCTAAAGTGTCAAAATTACAGGTATTAAAGGTAAAATATTACTGATTTTCACTTGATAAATCGTTGTTGCTCTCTCCTTTAATTAACTCAAAAGTATAATTTACCCGGTTTTTAAAAAAAATCTTCATCTCTAAGTAAAAAATATAGATCACAAAATATTTGTTAATTATCGAAATCAAAATATTATTACAGCATGCAGTTCACTTTTTAATATTTCCTCTCAAAAACATCATCTCCTACTTTCTGCTATATTATTTCCTTTGTGTAAAAAAGCTCAATTAACCTAATAATAGGATAAAAAAAATAATTTAACCAAAATTCTAAAGGAGGTAGGAGAGATTATTCTTGATGTTTTATTTTTTATAATATCTATGTCTAATTCATTCGGGTAAATATCCCTTTCAATTTTAAAATAGTCTCCTTAAATAATTATTGAATTTACACCATTCTATAAGTTCAAAAAAAATCAATTTTTAAGGAAATTTAATGCGAAAATTGGCAGCGAATTTGATATTAGAATATAGAAAATAGAAGTAATAATCAGGATAGAGAACATTATCAATAAAAAATAAGATCATTAAAATGGATAATCCAACTTTAGACAACAATAATTTAAATCCGGAAAATCAAAACGAAAACTCACAACCTGAAAAGCAAAATGATGAAACATTTGAAAGTGTAGACCGGTACATTAACGGTGCAAACAAGTTTATCATTTCAGAGAGACTTAGAAAAAAAATTATATTTATAGCAAAAATGGGCGGATTAAAAGGGAACGATAATTTTTTCGATCCGGACCTGGACTGGAAAACTATTCATAATTACGATGATCCATTTACGCAGCTATTTTTAGATCACTCGGTTGATACTATTTCCCCCGAAGTAGTAAGAACAAATTATGAATATCTAACACTTTTTTGGAAAAATATAAAAGCTAAAGCTGAAGCCGCCGAAGACAAAACTGAACTTAATACCACGTATGGACATTATTTTTGGAACGAGGCACTAAATATTTTGGATAATGTTTTTGATAAACTGAACAGCGATGAGAAAATAAATACTGAAAGAGAAAAATTATCTAATAGAGAATCGGCAAAATTAAATTTTGTACTTATCAATAAAATTGATAAAAGATTAGCTGAAAATCTGCTTACTCCATCTGATGTTAAAGTAATATTTGCTGAGGGTGAAAAATTAAAAATAACGGAAGACCAAACTGTAGAAATATTATGGTATCACCTGGTTAAACTTGGCTGGGAACCAATTAACGGCGAAAAAGATGAATCGAATAAAAAGGAGTGTTTGCTTAATCTTTATTGGGGACCATTAAGCGTAATGGATCTTAAAAACTATATCAGCGGCAAACTTCAAAACTTAAAATCATCAAACGGACATTTCAAAAAAATTATTATTGAAGCCGAAACATTAGGAATAGGAGAAGAGCAGGCAATTTTCATACTTTGGGATCATCTATTAGATAAAGGCTGGGCACCTTCGGAAGGCAATATTGATGAAGATAAAAAGAAGGAATCATTATTTAATTGTGAATGGATACCGGGAAGTTTAAAGTCTATTAGAAATAGAATTGACTCAAATATGAAAGAGGGACAACTAAGCAAAGAACAAATTGAAGCATTATTACAAGATGCATTAAAGCAAAACATTAGTGAAGCAGAAACACTGGACACTTTGTGGAATGCATTTGAGGAAGCCGGATGGCAGCCGGTTGAAGGAGAGAGGGATGCAGAGAATAAAAAATCAAATTTACTCTCAAACGATTGGGCACCTGTTAAAGAGGAAATAATTAAACCAATTGAAAGAAGTTATGTACGAAGTTCTGCAGCACAAAGTAAAAGCCCCTTAGTGGTAACAACAATTGTAGGAGTACTTGCCGCAATAATATTTTCGGTATTCGGTTTACCGGCATTATTAGAAAATAAAGATGCTGCTGCCGAAGAGATGACGGAAGGAAAAAGCGAGGCAATGATAGCGGGAATAAATTCCAAAGTTCAGCCAAATAATAATAAAACTGATGCTCTTGCAGATGATATAGCAGATAAAAATTCCGAAGCAGATAAGATTAACGAACCAAAGGAAACACCTTCGGCAGGAGAAGTAAAAAAAGAAGTTGAAGTTGAACAACCTGATTCGGAAAGCAAAAACAAAAATGATTTAGCCCTTGAAAATAATGTAACAAAAATTGAAGAAGAGGCTGCTGCTGAACTTGCTGCAATTGAGTTAATGTATAATGAAATTTCTGCTGAATTTGAAAATTATATTAAGAAAGGAAAAGTTGAGAATGCAGCAGGCACTTTGAAAAGGTTAGACTCATTTGTAAAAGAAAATAGTTTAAGTCATTCAACAAAAAAATATAAAAGAGTGCTTAATAAAATAAGTAAGATGGTTTTTATTCCCGGCAAAAACATTTACATGGATAAATTTGAAATAACAGTAAAAGATTATAAAGACTATTCGAAAACAAAAGCAGGTGTAAAATTTCCGTTTTTACCTGAATGGAATAAAGATGATTTTCAACCGATGATTAATGTTTCATTTGATGATGCGCAAAAATTTGCAGGCTATAACGGCAAACGGCTGCCTACATTGGATGAATGGAAAGCAGCGGCTGGGTTAACAAAATCGAATAATAATTTTTTTAGTGATGATGAATCACCAAGGCGGTATGCAAATGTTTATGATTTAGTTTCATCCTCAAAGGATACCTATACTAAAACAGCACCGGTTGGAAAGTTTGCTCCAAATAAAAATAACCTTTACGACCTTGTTGGAAATGTTGAAGAATGGTGTATCGGATCAGACAGCACTCCCACACGTGTCGGCGGGCATTATGGAACTAAGGAAAGCAGAAGCAGAAGTTTCCGCAGCAAAACTCACAACCCGGATTATACCTCAGAGCGAGTTGGATTCCGATGTGTGGTTGATGTTGATACTTTGCTGAAGTAAAATAAAAAAGATTCCGAAGTTTTAATGGGCGGCTCAATTTGAGCTGCCCTTTATATTTTAAATAGAATACATTACGTAGCAGAGTTTAAACTAAAAAAGGTCTGCAATTTAATTACAGACCTTTAAACTTGAGGCGGCGATCGGATTCGAACCGATGAATAAAGGTTTTGCAGACCTTCGCCTTAGACCACTTGGCCACGCCGCCATAAAATTAAATAATAAGAACAATCAAAAAAACACCTTAAAAAAGGTTTGCAGACCGGAGTTTATCCCGCTCCTTTTAGCGGGACCTTAGATCCCGATTCATCGGGACCACGCCGCTGTAAAAAATAAAATCCACACAAAGTGGATTTCACTTGAGCGGGAAACGGGATTTGAACCCGCGACATTCACGTTGGCAACGTGACGCTCTACCACTGAGCTATTCCCGCATAAAATCTATAAAGAACTCTAACAAATTTGAACGCCTAATATAACATTGTTTCTATTATTTCGCAATATTAGAATAAAATTTCAATTGCAAATTTTATTTTTTTCTCGAAATTATCAATCAATGTTCAGAGTTCTAAAAATAAACCTTATCTTTGCACAGTTAAAATAATAAAATGGAATCATGCTCGAACACGAAAGAAATGATCTTGTAGAAGTAATCAAAAAAAAAGGTATTACTGATTTAAATGTAATTGATGCTATCAGTAAGGTAGAACGGCATCTATTTGTCCCGCCTGCAATTCAGCATTTAGCTTATGAAGATAACGCCCTGCCTATCGGTTTCGGTCAAACAATTTCTCAGCCTTATACAGTTGCGTTTATGACACAGGCATTAAATTTACAAAAGGGGGAGAAGATTCTGGAAATTGGAACCGGCTCAGGATATCAAGCCGCCGTACTTTTTGAAATGGGGATGAAGGTATATTCAATTGAACGGAATATGGAAATTTATAATCGAACATTAAAACTGTTTGATAAACTTGGAATACGTGTGGCAGCCCGATGCAGCGACGGCACTTTAGGCTGGAAAGAGTACGCACCTTATGATGCCATTATTGTTACCGCAGGCGGACCATCAATACCGGAATATTTGAAAAAACAATTAGCGATTGGCGGGAGAATGGTAATACCGGTTGGGGATAAAAAATCACAGACGATGAAAATTTTGAAAAAGCTTGATGAAGATAAATTTGATGTTAAGGAATCTCCCTATTTTGCATTTGTGCCACTAATCGGAAAAGAAGGTTGGAAAAACGAGTAATTGTAATTGCAGGTCCAACCTGTTCAGGAAAAACTTCATTAGGATTACAACTCGCCCAAAAGTTGAAAACGGAAATTGTATCCGCCGACAGCAGACAAATTTATAAGCACCTTACAATCGGAACGGCAAAGCCTACCAAAGAAGAACAGCAACAAGTAAAACATCATTTTGTAGATTTACTAAATCCAGCCGAAGAATACAACGCAAGTAAATTTGAAATTGACGGGCTAAAAGTTTTAGATAATATTCACACGAAAAATAAAATTCCAATTGTAGTCGGCGGGTCGGGACTATACCTAAAAGCTTTGATAGAAGGTATATTTAACGCAGTTGATACTGATGAAAATTATAGAAATGAATTGTTGGAACTCAGAAAAGAAAAAGGGAATGAATTTCTTTACGATCTATTAGTTAAGTCCGATCCGCAAAGTGCAGAGAAGATGCTGCCATCAAATTGGAAGAGAGTTATTAGAGCATTAGAGGTTTATAAATTATCAGGCAAACCAATTCGTAAACTTCAGGCAGGCTACAAACGAAAAGACGACTATAATTTTTTACAGTTTGCTTTAAGTTGGGAACGCTCGCAGCTTTATAAAAATATTGAAAACCGTGTTGATGAAATGATTGAAAGCGGATTAGTTCAAGAAGTTCGTGAAATTTTAGCACGTGGTTACTCTACCCAATTAAATTCCTTAAACACAGTTGGGTATAAAGAAATTATAGAACATCTTAATGGAAAGATTTCTTTAGAACGAGCGGTTGAATTGATAAAACGAAACACTCGCAGATACGCAAAACGTCAGTTGACCTGGTTTAGAAAAGATCAAAATATAAAATGGTTTGAGGTTAATTCGGCAGAGGATGTTTCCAATATTCCGGATATGATAATTACTGATTTGGGTTTGTAGATGAGTTTGAATATATTAATTTGTTTCCAACAAGATTGTAAAACATGGTAAAAATTTTATGAAAGAAAAAATTAGAATAGCATCCGGACAAGGTTTTTGGGGCGACTTAATTGACGCTCCTTACGACCAAGTAACAAAAGGTGAAGTTGATTATCTCGTAATGGATTATCTTGCGGAAGTAACAATGTCAATTTTACAGAAGCAGAAAAATAAAAATCCGAAACTTGGTTATGCCCGAGATATACCTGCATTGATGAAAAGGATTCTTCCCATTTGCAAAGAGAAGAAAATAAAAGTAATTACAAACGGCGGGGGAGTAAATCCGATTGCTTGTGCAGAGGCAATTTTAGAAGTTGCCGCAGAGCTAAACATTACCGACTTAAAAGTTGGCGTTGTTTTAGGGGATGACATCAAGGATAGATTTGATGAAATAATTGATTCCGGTTGTGAATTGAATAATATGGAAACAGGGGAATCTATAAAAACCTACAAAGATAAAATGCTCAGCGCAAATGTTTACTTTGGTGCAGCGCCAATAGTAGAAGCACTAAAGCAAGGTGCCGATATTGTAATAACCGGAAGAACAACCGATACCGGATTGACTCTTGCACCAATGATTTACGAATTCAATTGGGATATGAAAAATTATGATCTGATGTCGGCAGGTACTGTCGCGGGTCATATTCTTGAATGCGGCGCGCAATCAACCGGCGGAAATTTTCTTGGCGATTGGCAGTCTCTTAAAAATATGGCGGAAGTTGGGTTCCCAATTGCAGAAGCCTTCCCCAACGGTGAAGTGATAGTTACTAAGCATGAAGGCACCGGCGGACGTGTTGATTTTAGTACTGTTGCCGAGCAGCTTGTTTACGAAATAGGCGATCCGAAAGATTACATAACCCCCGATTGTGTAGCTGATTTTACTTCAATAAAATTAGATGATTTAGGTAATGATAAAGTAAAAGTTTATGATGTAAAAGGATTACCCGAAACAGATTCTTACAAAGTTTCATGTTCCTATGAAAGCGGCTACTCAGCAATTGGATCACTAACATATTCATGGCCCGATGCTTTAACAAAAGCAAAAGCTGCGGATAAAATTTTACGCAAACGATTAGAAAATTTGAATTTAAAATTTGATGAGATAAATACCGAATATGTTGGATATAATTCAACGCATGGACCGCTTGCAAAAAAGATTGATGAAGATTCAATTAACGAAGTGATGCTTAGAATTGGTGTTCGATCTGATGACCGTGCATCAGTTGATAGATTCGGAAAAGAGATTGCGCCGCTTATACTTACAGGACCGCCGAGTGTTACAGGATTTGCAGGCGGCAGACCAAAACCAAGTGAAGTTGTAGCTTATTGGCCTGCTTTAATTCCTAAAAAATTAGTTGAACCTATAGTAAAAATTATGGAATCAAAAAAATGAAAATACAATTAAGAGATATAGCACACGGCAGAAGCGGTGACAAAGGTGATGCAGCAAATATTGGAATAATTGCAAATGATGATGATGGGTATAAAATTATTGAAAAACATCTTACTGCCGATGTAGTAAAAAAACACTTCACTGGAATTTGCAATGGCAAGGTGGAAAGATTTGAACTGCCGAATTTGCGGGCATTAAATTTTATGCTTCACAATACTTTGGGCGGGGGCGGCACGGTTTCACTTAAACATGATGCACAAGGTAAAACCTTAGCTGCGGCGCTGCTTCGTCTTGAGTTAGAGGTCTGATAGCAGTGAAATGTGAATAGGCAAAAATATAATGATTTCGTTAATCGAAAACCGAATAATCGAAAATATTTTTCTGCCGAAATGAATTTCGGTTTACAATTGTAACTCGAAATTTATTTCGAGAAATGGCAAACAAAATATCATTCAACGAAAATTCATTCACCCCAAAGCAGTTTAGCAATTTAACCATTCAACAGTGCAGCAATCTTTTAGTGTAACTTTCTGAAAATCTATAACCTTCTAACTTTCAAACCTGTAACATGAAACGATTTGATTTTATAATTTTGATAATTCGCAAAAAGAATCTTGACTGCTACATTTTAAGTGTTTAGTATTGCCATCGGAAAATTAATTTTTTGGAGAAAATATGTTTGAAGAACAGAGTAAACAATTAAAGACTTATAAAGAGCGTGTAGATAAACTACGAGGTTATCTTTAAGGTTGATGATAAATTAAAAAGAATCAGCGAATTTCAGAAACTGTCTGAAGAACCGAAATTTTGGGATGATCAGAAAGAGGCGCAGAAAGTTTTACAAAAATCAAAGGCATTGCAGAATTGGGTTGATATATGGAATGAACTGGATAAAAAATACCAGGGCACTGCAGAGTACATCGAACTTGCAGAAATGGAAGAGGATGAGTCATTACTTCCAGAGATAGAAAAAGAACTTGAAGGACTTGAAAAACTGCTCGGTGATATTGAATTAAAAAGCATGCTCAGCGGTAGAGACGATGAAAGGAACTGCATTCTTACAATTCACTCCGGTGCAGGCGGAACTGAAGCACAGGACTGGGCGGACATGATAATGAGAATGTATTTTCGTTGGGGCGAACAGAACAATTACAAGATGACATTGATGGATATTCTTGACGGAGACGGAGCAGGAATTAAAAGTGCAACCATTGAAGTTACAGGCGAGTTTGCCTACGGTTATCTCAAAGCTGAAAACGGCGTTCACAGATTAGTAAGAATTTCCCCTTTTGATTCAAACAAAAGAAGACACACTTCTTTCGCTTCGGTTTTTGTTATTCCGGAAATTGATGATTCAATTGAGATAGATATTAATCCGGCTGATTTAAAGATTGATACTTTCAGAGCCGGTGGTAAGGGCGGGCAAAATGTAAACAAAGTTGAAACTGCTGTGCGCATCACACACGTTCCAACAAACACAGTTGCCGCATGCCAAAGTGAAAGGTCGCAGGGGCAGAATAAAGCTAATGCACTAAAAATGCTGAAGGCTAAACTATATCAGATAGAATTGGAAAAGCAGGAAGCCGAACTTGATGAGATTGAAAAAAATAAAATGAAGATCGAGTGGGGAAGTCAGATCCGGTCGTATGTTTTTCATCCATACAATATGGTTAAAGATCATCGTACCGATGAAGAGACATCTGATGTACAGGGTGTGATGGACGGCGACTTGAATAGATTTATTAAATCATACCTATTAAAATTTTCACAAAATTAATTGTAAATCGAAATTCATTTCGATACACATTTATTTTTTTATCCATAAATGAAATCGCAAAAACCAAAAAACAAAAACTCAGACTTCTTCGATAAAGTTTACGAAGTTGTTGCATTGATACCTTACGGCAAAGTAACTACGTATGGAGCAATTGCAGAAGTTTGCGGAATTAAATCATCTGCGAGAACTGTTGGCTGGGCATTAAACGGCGCATCAGCATCCGGACTCCCATGCCATAGAGTTGTAAACAGATTTGGTGCGCTAACGGGCAGAGTCCATTTTGGTGACCCAAATTTGATGGAAGATTTATTGAAGTCCGAAGGAGTTGAATTTGACAAGGACAACTGTGTAATTATGAAAAAATATTTTTGGCAGCCGCCTGATCTGTTTTGATAAAAATTTTATAAAACGATAAAACCTCCGAGGTCTTGAAGACCTCGGAGGTTTGCAATGAAAATACTTCTCCCGTAAAAAATTAATATCTAATAACCGTAAAAGAAGAAACACCACTGTTTACATCAATAGCTATTTTATTTTCTGCTTCATCAAAATTTCCAGTAATGTAATAACCTGATTCAGTTTTTTCAAATCCTTCTAAATCTTTGATCACTAAAACCATATCACCGGTTATTTTACAGCCAGAAGATTTTGGTAAACTAAGTTCTAACGAGGCTGCTCCCAAATCTGCATCAACATTTGTGTAGCTATGTTTATCTCCTAATTTAATTTTTGTACTTGATGCACCGGAATTCAAACTTAAATTAGCCACTTTAAAGTTGGATAAATCCAAGACTGATTTAGCCGCACCAATATTAAACTCCAGGTCCCAAATAGGATTCTCATTTAATTTAAGCTCAACTGTATTTTTAATTTTAGTGAAAAACAAATCCACTTTAGTATCTTCTAAATAGCAATCGATCCAAGCTGTACTGTCGTTAAAACGTGTATCAAAAATATAATCGGAAATCGGTCCCTTTGCTTTTGAATCAATAAGATTATTTGAAGTACGTTTGATAATAAAAGCTCCAACTCCGCCGTTTACCTCCAGGTTGGCAAATTTTACAGAGTCATCATAATTAAATGAGTAGTGTTTCACATCGTAATTATCATTCTCTGAAAAATAAATATCGCCGGAAGAGAAATTATAGAAGACCCCAAACATGAGTACCGCAAGAAAAAGTCCGAACAATGCAGAGATGAATGGTTTTGCTTTAGAATTTTTTGCAATAACAATAATGCCCCAGAATATGAAAATAAAGGGCCATAATTCCCAAGCAAAAGACCAGCTAATATTAATTACATCATAACGAACCAGAAAAACTAAAGCTCCGATTGCAATAAAAAATGTACCCCAAAATATTTGTCCGCTTTTCATAAAATTCTCATTTATTTTTTTTAGATGAGTTCCAAATTAATATTATACCAACTGCAATTAATGCCAATGGCAGAAAGTCTTCAAAATCAAAATATGAAAAATATTGTTCGGCAAGAAAGATGAATCCGAATGAAATTAAGATTAAACCCACAACCACTCTGCCTCTGTTAGCTTTCTTCTTTGCTTTTTGATTATAGTACTGAACAGGATCAAATTCATTTTTGCTTGAACTTGAATCATCCTTAACATTTTGGTTTTTATCATCTCCACTATTTTCAGAAGCACCCGGCGGATTATTTAATGATGAGTATGGCACATCACTTTCGGGAATAATGATCCATAAAATTATGTAAAGGAAAATCCCAAACCCATTTATAACGGTGATAATGATAAAAAGAATCCTCACAATAATAGGGTCTAGATTGAGATATTCTGCCAAGCCCCCGGCTACTCCGCCAAAGACTCGGTGTATTTTTGATCTGTATAAGCGTTCGTTCATAATGTATCCGTTTTTGTTGAGTCTCGTAATTTTAGACGCATGAGTCTTGGAAAAGTTGAAAGAGCAGAATCAGGGATAGCGAATGACAAATTACAAATGACAAAATTCAAATAACAAAACTCAAATAGCAAATAACAAATGACAAAATTCAAAAGACAAAATTCAAAAGACAAAATTCAAATAGCAAATAACAAATGACAAAATTCAAATGACAAATAACAAATTACAAACAGGAAATAAGCATGGTTGCATGGGTGAATGATTGTGTGGCTGCATGGGTGAATGATTGCATGGCTGCATGATTGAATGACTTCATGAATGTTCCTTTTAATTATTTGATGTTTTTTCAATAAATTTTGGAAGGTGTAGTTGGGGTATCGAAATAAATTTCGATTTACAATTGTAAACCGAAATTTAATTCGGGAGTTAGTCTCTTTATTTTCAACTACCGCCTGCCTGCCGATTAGGCAGGAGTAATTATTAACGCTTAGCGTACAATGCTGTCAGACTTCGATGGGACTCAGTCTGACTTAGATTTATATTATTTGGTATTTATATTTTCGATTACCGCCTGCCTGCCATTAGGCAGAATTACCGATTACCGATTACCGATTGGCGATTTTACGTCTCAACGTTTTTACGTCTCTACGTTTCACCTCTGAACATTCTGCTTAAAAAAATCAAAATGCCATCGGATTGATTTCTTCCAATAATCATGACTATGATTGCCCGGTCCGCTAATAAATTTATGATCGATCATTAAATTTTCACATTCCGATTTAAATTTTTCATTTACGGTATAAGCAAAATCTTCAGTACCGCAGTCAAAAATTATTTTTTTACCGCTATCCATTAAATTACTTAGTAAGTAGATAGCCGAGTTTTTTTTCCATCGGTGAGGATTATTTTTATACTTACCCAGCACATTATCAATACCCCACTTGCCGGGAAATTTACTTAGGTCTAAAATTCCGCTTGAGCTTCCTGCGGCTCTGAAAAATTCTATATTCTTAAAAAATAAAGTCAGCGCTCCATGTCCGCCCATACTTAATCCGCTGATGAAAATATTTTTTCGGTCAACTCGGTAATCAGCAAGAATTTTTTTTGCAAGTTTATTCCAGAAGAATCTTTCAAATTGCTGTTCTTTGTTAATTGGTGAATCCAAATACCATGAATCATAAAAACCATCGGGACAGACAATAATAAAATCGTACTTATCGGCATACTCTTGTAAGTTTATAGTTTCATTCCATTGGTTATAATTGCCCGACCAGCCATGCAGTAAAAAAACCATCGGGTAATCCATTCGTACAGTTTCATAATCTGCAGGTAAAATTATTAAAGATGTATCAGGATAAGGGATATAATTTGCATCAATAATTAATTGTTTTTGTGCGAAAAGAACTGTTGAAATCAATAAAAATAATAGTACAAAACGCTTCATATTTAATCCTTTATAAAATTTAATAATGAAACTATGAAATAATTGTAAAAATAATTGTGATTAAATTATAATTAGTTTGAAATGAGGATAAGGTTGACTATTTTTCTTTAATACAATAATAAATATTCGTGCATTTAGAATGAAAATTGCTTTATGCCAAATCAATCCCATAATTGGTGATATTGGCGGAAATAAAGCTAAGATAGAAAAAGGTTATAAACGAGGTGTAAATGATGGAGCGGAACTGGTAATCTTTCCGGAACTTGCTCTTTGCGGTTATCCGCCTCAAGACCTTATTGAAAAAGAAGAATTCCGAACCGCAGTTCAGGCGGCAGCGCAAGAACTCGCATCGATTACAGGTGAAACAGGTTTACTTTTCGGCAGTATAACGGAGCATAAAGAATCGGTTGGAACGGGCATTTATAATTCGGCTCTGCTTTGCTATAACGGTAAATTACAATTCACACAGAAAAAAACACTCCTTCCTAATTATGATGTATTTGATGAAGTAAGATATTTTGAATCTGCAAAAGAAGTTTTTGTACACGAATTTAAAGGCGAACAATTAGGCATTTCCATCTGTGAAGATATTTGGAATGATGATGATTATTGGAAACACCGCCGCTATCATACCGATCCGGTTCAATCTATTGTTGATTTAGGTGCAACCTTATTACTTAATATTTCTGCAAGTCCATACGCCTACGGAAGAAGAACAGAGCGGCTGGAAATGCTTTCTGTCCTAACAAAAACTGATAAGATTCCGCTCGCCTATGTTTGCTGTGCCGGTGCTCAAACAGATTTAATTTTTGACGGAGCTAGTATGTGCTTTAGTTCAAATGGTGAATTGAAGATGATGGGCAAATGCTACGAAGAAGATTATTTTATTTTTAATACTGAACATAAATATCCTTCGATTACAAAAGTTGAAAAATCGATGGAAGAAGAAGTACTTCAATCGTTAATATTGGGGTTAAAAGATTACGCTTCTAAAACCGGATTTAAGAAAGCTGTGATTGGATTAAGCGGCGGAATTGATTCTGCAATTGTTGTTTATATTGCTGTGCAGGCACTGGGTGCTGAAAATGTTCATGTAATTATGATGCCGTCAAAATATTCAAGCAGCGGCAGTATTACCGATTCGGAGAAACTTATCCAAAATCTAAGCATCACATCAAGTACAATTTCTATTCAGCCTGCTTTTGAAAAAGTTCTTGATTTATTGAACCCAATTTTTAGTGATAAGCCCGAAGATATAACCGAAGAAAACTTGCAATCGAGATTACGCGGCGTTTACTTAATGGCATATTCAAACAAGTTCGGCAGTTTACTCTGTACAACCGGCAACAAATCCGAAATGGCAGTCGGTTATGCAACTCTTTACGGAGATATGAACGGGGCATTAGCTGTACTTGGTGATGTTTATAAAACGGATGTTTATAAAATTGCAAACTTTATAAATAGAAATGATGAAGTTATTCCTGAAGCAATAATCTCTAAACCTCCATCAGCAGAACTTAGGCATAACCAAACCGATCAAGACTCTCTGCCGGAATACGAAATACTCGATAGAATTTTGAAAATGTATCTTGAAGAGTCGAAAGAATACAATGAAATTATTGAAGAAGTTAAAGACGAAACAATTGTAAAAAAAATATTAAGATTAGTTGATCTCAATGAATTCAAGCGAAAACAAGCTGCCCCGGTTTTACGGGTTTCAACAAAGGCTTTCGGTTATGGAAGGAGATACCCCATTGTTCAAGGATGGCGTAAATAGAGATTTATTTTGGTAATTAAAAAGAACTTATTATTCATCAATTTTTAGATAAACAAAATATAAATTATGAAAAACTACTTAAAAATATTATTGGTTATACTTTTTGTCTTCACAAATTCTTTTGGTCAAATTGGTTTTGATGAAGAACTTGTTGAAATTGAAATTTATAATTCATTCGATAAAATTCAAGCCGGAACAGAGTTAAAGATTGCTGTAAAAGCTGTTACCCAAGAGTCCTGGCACATTAACTCAAATAAACCCAATGAAGATTACTTAATTCCAACCGAACTTTCCTTGAACCAAGATTCACCTTTCTCACTTTCAAAAGTAATTTATCCAAAAGCCGTTGATGTTGAATTTGCATTTTCTGATGTACCGGTTTCTGTTTATGAAGGTGAGGTATTTATAGGGGGACTGATAAACATACCCGCAGATACAGAACCGGGAGAATATAAAATAACAGTAATGCTGGAATACCAAGGCTGCAATGATATTTCGTGCATGGCGCCTGCATCAGTATCAAAAGAATTAACAATTACGGTGGCTGATAATAGAACCGCAATTAATGAAATTAATTCGGAAATATTTTCTCAAATTGAATTCGGTACTGGCGAAACTTCTACGGAAGAAGATGATTCAATTGGTGCTTCACTTGAATCGAGCGGACTGCTGCTTAGTTTGATTTTAGTTTTTCTCGGCGGACTTGCTCTCAATCTTACACCATGTGTTTATCCGTTAATTCCAATTACGGTAGGTTACTTTGGCGGGCAAAGTGAAGGAAGTACAAGTAAACTTTTTATGCTCGGAATTTTATACGTACTTGGTATGGCTCTTACATATTCGGTAGTTGGAGTAATAACAGCATTAAGCGGTGCCGTGTTCGGCGCGCTTTTGCAAAGCACGGTTGTCATTCTCGGAATTGTCCTTGTTCTGCTTGTTCTTTCACTAAGTATGTTTGGGCTTTATGAATTTAAATTGCCCGATAGCTGGGCTGCAAAAGCCGGCGGTGCAAAAGCAGGCGGAGTTGGGGCATTATTAATGGGTTTAACAATGGGTATTGTTGCTGCTCCTTGTATTGGTCCTTTTGTTATCGGACTCGTAACATACGTTGCAGCAAAGGGCGATCCTTACTTCGGATTTTTAATGTTCTTTGTAATGGCACTTGGTTTAGGATTGCCTTACTTAGTTCTTGCATTATTCTCAGGTAAAATAAAAAACTTACCCCGTGCAGGATTTTGGATGGATGCCGTAAAAAAAATATTCGGTTTTATTTTAATTGGAATGGCAATTTATTTTGCAGGACCAATTTTACCAAAAGAAGTAAACACATATCTGCTTCCGGTATTTATGATTATTGCTGCTGCCTATCTTTTAATTTTTGATAAATCAGCCAATAATATTAGAGGCTTTAGAATTTTCAAGATTATTTTTTCCGGTTTAGTAATTGGGGCTGCTGTTTATATGCTTTATCCTGTTGATAGAAACTCACCAGCTTGGCAGAAATTTGATGAAGTATCATACACAGCCGCTCTCGAAAATAATCAAAAAATGATAATTGATTTTTACGCAGACTGGTGTATTCCATGTAAGGAATTAGATGCGTTGACATTTTCTGATCAAAGAGTAATTGATCTTTCTAAAGAATTTGTTACGTACAAAGTTGATATGACAAAAACCATGTCGGATGAGACGGAAAAAATTAGAGAGAAATTCCAGATCAGGGGTATGCCGACTGTGTTAGTTATAAACACAAAAGGGGAGGAAGTTGAACGGATTACCGGTTTTGTTAATGCCGATGAGTTTTTAAATGTAATATCTTCAATTAATTAAGTCTTTTTGATTGATTAAAGAGTACGACTTTTATAAGTTACAAATAGTTAATTAAAATAAATTATTGCGAGTAGTAAAATGGCTCAAGAAAAAGAAAAAGAAGTTGAGGTACAAAGTTTAACTGCTGTAACAGTTAGATTTGCCGGTGATTCCGGTGACGGAATGCAATTAACCGGAACACAGTTCAGCGATACTACAGCTATCGTTGGAAATGATTTAAGCACGCTGCCGGATTACCCGGCTGAAATCCGTGCACCAGCCGGAACCCTATATGGCGTAAGCGGGTTTCAACTCCACTTTAGTTCAAGTGATATTCACACGCCGGGAGATAGCCCGGATGTTTTAGTAGCAATGAATCCAGCTGCGTTAAAAATAAACTTAAAAGAGATTAAGAAAAACGCTACAATCATAGTTAATACAGATGCATTTGATAAGAAAAATTTAAACACTGCCGGCTATGAGGCTAATCCGCTTGAAGATAATAGCCTTGAAGGATTTAAAGTTATTGAGGTTCCTATTACAACCTTAACTACAAATGCTTTAAAGGATAGCCCTCTTAGTCCAAAAGAAGTAGTACGCTGTAAAAACTTTTTTGCACTTGGAATGATGTACTGGTTATACAACAGACCAATGGAACCGACATTAGATTGGATAAAACAAAAATTTAAAAATTTACCTGATGTAGCTGATGCAAATGAAAAGGCATTAAAGGCAGGATATTATTTTGGTGATGCTACTCAGCAATTTACAACACGCTATACAGTTGAACCTGCTGAACTTCCGGAAGGAACTTACAGAAATATTTCGGGCAATGAAGCTGTTGCACTTGGGTTTGTAGCTGCATCATTAAAAAGTAAGCTGCCGTTATTCTTAGGTTCCTATCCAATAACACCTGCTTCCGATATACTCCATTTTTTAAGCAAGTATAAAAATTTCGGGGTTAAAACATACCAGGCTGAAGATGAAATTGCAGGCATCGCTTCTGCAATCGGGGCTTCGTTCGGCGGTTCGCTTGCAATTACTACTACAAGCGGTCCCGGATTAGCACTTAAAACTGAAGCAACCGGATTAGCAGTAATGACGGAACTTCCTATTGTTATTGTTGATGTTCAGCGGGGCGGACCGAGTACAGGACTGCCAACAAAAACCGAGCAATCGGATTTACTGCAGGCAATGTATGGTCGTAACGGTGAATCACCTGTGTGTATTGTAGCTGCTACCAGACCCAACGATTGCTTTGAAATGGCTTTTGAAGCCTCCAAATTGGCTTTAAAATTTATGACACCAGTTATACTACTTACTGATGGTTACATTGCAAATGGTGCGGAACCCTGGAAACTGCCTAAGCCTGAAGAACTGGAAGAAATTCCTGTTAGATTCCATACAGATAAAGAAACATTTCAGCCGTACGGAAGAGATGAAAACTTAGCCAGACCTTGGGCTATACCGGGAACACCAGGCTTGGAGCATAGAATTGGCGGACTCGAAAAAGCCAACATAACCGGTGATGTAAATTATTCTCCTGAAAATCATCAGCTTATGTGCGAGCTTAGAGCCGAGAAAATTGAAAAAATGAAAAAATTTATTCCTGATCTTGAAGTTGACGGCGATGAAAGCGGGGATTTATTAGTACTTGGCTGGGGCGGAACTTACGGAGCTATTATTGAGGCTATTAATAAAAGCAGAGCAGAAGGATTAAAAGTTTCGCAGGCTCACTTAAAATACCTGAACCCTATGCCTGCAAATACTGAGAAGGTTCTTAAAAATTTCAAAAAGGTATTAATCCCCGAGCTTAATCTTGGGCAGCTTTCTAAATTAGTACGCGAGAAGTTTTTAATTAATGTTGAAACTTTAAATAAACTTCAAGGCTTACCGTTTAAGTCAATTGAAATACAAAATAAAATCTCGGAAATTCTGGGAGGAAAAAATGGAAACTAACATAGATGAAAAAGAAGTAAAACTAACAGCAAAAGATTTCAAATCAGATAGAGATGTTAGATGGTGCCCGGGCTGCGGTGATTATTCAATCCTTGCTCAAGTCCAGAGAACATTTCCGAATATCGGCTATAAAAAAGAGGATATTGTTTGGGTTTCCGGAATCGGGTGCTCAAGCCGTTTTCCTTATTACATGGATACTTACGGCTTTCATGGTATTCACGGAAGAGCGCCGGCAATAGCTACCGGACTCAAAGTTGCTCGTCCGGAATTATCGGTTTGGGTTGCTACCGGCGATGGTGATTTAATGAGTATCGGCGGTAATCACTTTATACATACCTGCCGTAAAAATATTGATATAAAAATTGTAATGTTTAACAATCAAATTTACGGATTAACAAAAGGTCAATATTCACCAACCTCCGAAAAAGGAAAAATTACAAAAAGCACGCCTTTCGGAAGTGTAGATTATCCTTTTAATCCGGCTTCACTTGCGCTTGGTGCCGAGGCTTCATTTGTTGCCAGATCAATAGACCGCGAACCAAAGCATATGCAGGAAATGATTATGCGGGCTGCTGAACATAAAGGCACTGCCTTTATCGAAATATATCAGAATTGTAATATTTTTAATGACGGCGCTTTTACCACACTTACAGATAAAGAAACAAAAGCTGATTCAGTTATAACTCTTGAAAATAAGAAACCAATGATTTTTGGTAAGGATAATAATAAGGGAATTATAATAGAAGGGTTTAACCCTGTAGTGGTTGATTTAAATGACGGCAAGCATTCAGTTGATGATCTTCTTGTTCATGAAGAAACTGATGAATCTCCTATTAGATCATTTATTCTTGCGCATATGACCGACCATCCCGGAATGCCCACTCCTATTGGAGTATTTAAGCAAATTACAAAACCTACTTACGATGGCGGTGTTGCAAAACAAATTAAAAATGTTACCGAAAAGAAGGGTGAAGGCACTCTAAAAGATCTGCTTTACACTCCAAATACTTGGGAAGTAAGTTAAGGTATTGTAAATACTATTTTTTATAAGGCGGACTTTTTAGTTCGCCTTTTTTTTGATTTTGTCCGTGGCAAATGTTTTCCAGTTTTCATCATCTTGCCACCTTAGAAATTATTTTTAATATTATCTATAGTTCTTACTTTGCGCGCTTTGCGTATTTCTGCTTAGCGGTCTTAGCGTTAAAGGCTTTTTCACGCAGAGGACGCAAAGATAAAAAAACGCAAAGGCGCAGAGAGAAGATTCTAAAGGTTTCCAATTGGTCAACCTTTTAGATCGCCGTTTGAGACGCCTCCCAGCCTTCGTTGCAGGTTAGCAAGTTACAGGTTGCAAGTTGACAGGTTTCAGTTAAAAGAAATGATCATCACTTCGGGATTTTCCTGTTTTCTTCATCGTGCCACAAACTTAAAAGTTTATTTGTTGTTTTCTAATAGCTTAGTTAGTCGTTTCAGAGTGTGATGAACACAAGAGTTAAGGTATTGTGAATAGTAATTTTTATGAAGCGGACTTTTTAGTTCGCCTTTTTTTTAGGCAAGAATCTGTTGCTCAGATTGCAATTAGTATGTAATTATTTTTTTTGATTTCGATTTATCTATTGACCAATTCTTATCCTCTTTAATAAAACTAACTTCCATTGCGCTAAAGTAATTAGTATAAAAAAATATTTTTGCACGATTTAATGCTTCATTAAAATAGATTGTACTGGGAAAAGGTAATATTGCAAATTCTATCACATACCTTGAAAGATTATAAAAATATCCATTTCTTAATGAAACATACGGAGAAAGCATAAGGATTATACTATTTAAGTAATCCTCATCCTCTTCTTCAATCATTGTGTCAATAATCGCAATTGTCTGATCTGGTAGAAATAAAACCTTTTTCCTATTTATTTTTAACAAAGGTTTAAAACTATTATAATTCAATTCTTCGATAATATATTCACTCTCTTTAGCCACTTTGCTTGAAAGAAAAAATGTGCTGTCCATTACCTTGATAGTTACATTTGTTGGAAAGATTACATAAGGAACAATTGGTTTTATTGTGTCCAATTTTTCATAATCTTCAAAAGGATCAGTATAATTTTCAATTATTGCGTATGCATTTCTTAGTATGGGCATGAGTTTATTTAAATCTTCCCTTGGCAATGGGGCGGATTCTTTTTCCCACTGATTGAAGAAATCAGACAATGAAGAAGCATCTTTTTTTTCTAAAATTTTCCATAGTGAATTTATTTTTGGTTCTAATTCAGTTGTTTGGGCTGCAATTTCTATGTGAGTGAAAAATAGAAATAAAAGAAAGAGAAATTTCATTATAAATCCTTTATAAAATTAAATTCTTATAGCTCTCTGTCTAAATTGGGCTGAGAAGCTTTAACGGTATGTATATAATGTAGTACAACGTAATTCTGAATCTCCATTAAGCCGTTTGCTATTTCAATTTAAAATTTGAGCTTTATCAATATCAGCTCTTTCACAAACTCAATATCTTTTTTACGCTTCATAATTAGAGTGACCGCACGGATCTTGCCGAATCTTTTTCCCTCTTTAAATTTGGTTTTCAATTCATCAGAAATTTTACTTTCCATAATTGCAGGTTCAGCTTTATCGCCAAAATAAAATGTTACCCAGAAAGCATTTTTAATTATCGAAATCCAAAAAATTGTTTTCGACTTTCTCGTAACTTTCATCAGCCAGCTTCCGCCGTCTTTGTAGAAGCGCCACTCTTCATTAAACTCCGGGTAATCGGATTGAATAAACTGAAATAAGTTTTGCCAAATTAATTTTGATTTACCGATATGAGAGAAAATTACTTCCTCTGTTGGGAATTGGTCTTTGTTTGATAGAATTATTTCATCCATTTACGCCTCAATAATAATTATTCTGTAAAAGTTATTTATATCTCCAAACTAGCCTGAATAAAAAACAGATTAAACCGTTCTCGATTTTTTATGTTGACTTAATATAATAAATACTTTAAAATTGTATTGCGTTTGTCACTACATAATAAAGGTATTAATATGAATAAATCAGCAACAATTCAAGCGAGAATTGATCCAAGTGTAAAGAAAAAAGCACAAAGAATATTCAGCAAGTTAAATATTACTATGTCCGAAGCAATTTCACTTTTTCTAACTCAAGTTTCATTAAATAAAGGAATTCCATTCGAAATTAAAATTCCGAACGAATTGACTGAAGAAACTTTACTCAAATCGGAAAATGGTGAAGAACTTCATCAAGCTAAAAACCCGAAACAACTTTTCAAGGAACTCAAGGATTGAATTTAATTTATACATCTCAATTCAAAAAAGATTTTAAAAAAATTTCGAAACAAGGGAAAGAATTAGCAAAACTCGAATTAATTATTTCAACACTTCTGAATAATAAACCGCTGCCGAGAAAGTATCAGGATCATTCATTAACCGGTAAATGGAAAAATCATAGAGATTGCCACATTGAACCTGATTGGCTTTTGATTTATAGATATACATCAGATTCATTGATTTTAGAAAGAACCGGTTCACATTCAGATTTATTTAAATAAAATTTCCATTTTCTGAAAAATGTACGAAATTTTAATTTTGTCATAATCCAATAAGTTTTTGGGTTGCCGTAAATTAGTTTCACAAAACAGCATATTTCTTAATGAACATTTATACCACTTGTTTACCAACAATTTTATTTGGCGATTCTTTCCCACAGTATCTTTATTGTGGGTACTTCCGCCGCAGCAGATGAATTTTACTTACCTCTCCGCCGAAGGAGATTTAAGTAGTTTTACCGCGTTTCATAATTTACTCCAAATCTTTATCTGGCAACAATTGCTTAAAATTTCTGATCGATAGAATAAAGAGTTTTTTTGATTCCAATTTGTAGATTATTCTATATTCACCTTCAAATAATTCTCGAATATCTTCTCTATTAGATTCCGGTACAATCCTTCCTCTTTACGAATTGTTCACTAATGATTCAACTTTCTCAAAAATGTTCTCAATTAAATTTTGTGCAGCCGAGACATTGTCGTTAGAAATGTATTCATAAATTTCTTCCAACCTTTCAACAGCAAGAGGAGACCAGAATATTTTCATGATTATGATCTCTTAGCAAATTTCTTTCTAACATCTTTATGCGATACTGCCGTACCTTCACTTATTTGTGTCTCAGCTAATTTAATATCTTCTAAGACTTCTATTTTGTCAACCATTTGCTGATACTGTGATACATCTATCAAAATTGCAGAACTTTTACCATTTTGAGTTATAACTAACGGTCTCTTTGTTTTCCTGACTTGGTCAAAATAAAAAGATACTTTTGAACGGAATTTAGAAAGTGGTTGTATATCTTGATCTAATTGTATTTTGTGCATATTTATCTCCAAATTTATATTGTACATATTAACGTACAATATATTGTGCTTTTAATCAAATCATAAATTCCACCATTGGTAGTAAACAACTTTCGTGAAAATCCGCAGACAAGAGTTTAATTAAACGTTTATTAAAAATTAGAACAATTTTATGAGCCTATGGCTTATTATTTTACAAGTAACTTTCAAATCTTTTACGGCCCGATTTTGATAACGGGGGCTTCCACCTCGACGGATAATTTTTAGATACCTCTTCGCTAAATTTGGATTTATAAAAGTAATAATTATTTTTTGAAAAACTCCAGATACCAATTCCCGCTTCCAAAATATTTGCCTTCTTTTTTAATAAAAACACGATATTGCAAACTCACTGCTGTATTGATCTCCTTACTATAACGCATCAAAAATCCCAAAGCTCTAATTATTTCTACCGGACCAATTCCAAATAACTCCACGCCTTTTATGTATGTTACCTGTAAGAAACATTCGGGCTTTATCTATCATGTTTGGTTCAACAATAAATTTGAATTCTCGTTCACCCTGTTGCATTAAACTAAGTGCATCATCAATGTTTATTTTTAGCATAAAAAAATTATTCCAATATTATTCACTATTGTAAAATAATTCTACAGTATATTCCCAATATTCTTTTTTTGTAATTCCTTCTGAATATTCAACATTATTCGGCTGATCGTACTTTTGCAAATATGCTTTATCTATTAACATATTAATTTCCGGCTCATTATTTTTTGAAGCTGAGACCTCAATAATTTTATTTGAATATTTTATTTCACCAATCCCTTCTTCCAGCAAACTGTTAAACCAACTTTTTTTACTCCTTGTCCATGTGCGTGCAAATATCCGTCCATTCACATTTACCATCCAGATTTCCAAATATTTATTTCTCTTCTTTCCCCCTTTAATTCCTACTAATGTATTTTCTTCTAAATATTTATAAAAATCTTTTGGGAATTTATTTTCACAATTCATTTATAAGCTAATTTATACATCCATCCAAGTCTGCAGTGCGGTTGGTTGATCAGTCGGTTAAATTGTTTTTATTTAACTTTGCATTTACCAATAATAACCAATTATTACTTCAGATTTTCCTACGGTTGAATTTATCCAATCAGTTTTACCTTGCTTAAGATTGCTGGAATAGAGAGCGGAAATAAACACATTGCTGAATATAAATCGACTAATTTTGATGCCTATTCCAAGTCTAAATTCATCATAGTCTATTTCAGCATTATTTATTTCATTAAAAAGTACTTCTTTATAAAAGTTATCTTGGGAGTTTTTTATAGCCAATGACAAGGATTTATTTGTGAATACACGCCCATAAGATATTCTTATAAAGGGATGAAAAATTGTACGATTATCGAACGTTTTTTGAACGTAAAAATTGTAAGTTTTACCAGTAATATTTAAGTCTGAGTACCCATAAACATCTTTACTGTAAGATCCGATACCAGTTACAGCAAAAACTCCAATATATTTATAATAGTTTTTGAAGTATCCCAATGTTAACCCAACATCAAAGCCCTTTAAAATTTGATAGGAAAATGAAAGAGAAATACCTGCACCGTCATTAGAAGGCAGTTTATAAAATAATTTTTTGTTCCGTAGTGAAAAGTCATCTCCCGCATATATAACACTAAAAGGTATAACCGCTTCTGATGAATGGATGAGATTAGGATTTATACTTAATGTAAAGTCCGGGTCAAAAAATAATTCTTCTGCTGAACAAAGAAGCATGTTCTCAGCCTTTTTTTGTTCTTCTAATTTTTTCTTTAAATGTGAATATCTTTCTTTAATAAATTGCGTGGAGTCGGGTAAAAAATTGATTAAAGAATCTAATCTATTTTCAATAAATACTGATTCGTCTAGGTCACCGCAGTCAATTGAGGTTTCAAGGTTCGATAATTCATTTGAGAATTTTTCACTTACTTGAATAAAATTATCAAGGTAAAGAGTTTTTTCTTCAAAGTTAAGAAAGAAAGTAATATTTATAAATTTTGCAGCATCACAATAGTAACCTGAGTTAAATGAATTTAAAAATTTATTGAAAGCTGCTTTAGCATTTTGGCCAACTAGTTTATTTTCATAAGCCTTATTATTTAGAATGAAGACGGAATATGTACTCTTGATTTCATCTTCCGGTTTATTACAAATATTTTTAACTCTACTTACTAATGTTAAATATTTTTGTTTAAGTTTTTTATATTCTTTGCCGCCATCAAAAATATTCGAATTCTTTTGAAAGCTATCGTGTAAATCTAATTTACTAAAATGAGCAACAACTTTTTCGAGGTCACCTTTTAATAAAATACTATTAAGCTTTTCTATTTCATTTACAAAAAATCCACCGTTTTGCCCAATAGCAATTTCGTTTGCCGCAAACATTAAAAAAAATGATAGAAGGGTTATTTTATATATCATAAATATCCTATGTAAAGCATGTTACAAACCAATATTACATATTCATAAACTGCAGATTTAGTAAAAATTTTATTATGCTATAATGCTTAATTTTCAAGATAGCAACGCTAAAAATCTAAAATCTATTTTTATTTAATTATTTATAAATTTATCAATTAACATTAATGCAAGATAACAAGTTGTAAAACTTTGCAGATAGCAGTCTGTTGCGTTCTTCTTGAAATACTTATTTAATCCAATCTTGATGCGCCTAAGCATATACCCAATACCTTAGTTCTTAATAACCGTTAATTAAAAATATGGTATTGTCCGGTTATTATCAAATTATTTATTTAGTTTATATTTACTCAGTTTTTTTGCAAATTCACCCCTTAAATTTTTAGGGAATATTTATGCTGGACTTTAGTAAGCTAAAAGAAATAATTGAAACGAATGAGAGATTTATAATTACCTCGCATGTAAACCCGGACGCGGATGCAATAGGCTCAGAACTTGCCTTGCACATGCTGCTGAAAAAACTTGGTAAAACGTCATACATAATTAATCATTCCGCAACACCTTACAATTTGGAATTCCTTGATAAAGAAAATGCTGTGCAGAAATATGATCCGGCGAAGCATGATAAATTGATTGAGGAATCAGATGTTGTATTTTTCCTAGATATCAATCAGCTTTACCGTGTAGTAAGCCTGAAAGAAGTTCTCGGTAAATTTGATAAAATAAAAGTCTGCATCGATCATCATCAAGACCCGGATGAATTTGCCGATTATTATTTTACCGATATTTCGGCAACATCCACCGGTGAAATTATTTATGAATTTATTAAAGAAACAAAAATTGTAGAGCTTGATCTTGATATTGCTAATTCTATTTATGCTGCAATAATGACAGACACAGGCTCGTTCCGTTATGAGCGCACTACTTCCAAAACCCATTTAATTATTGCTGATCTACTCAATTACGGAGTAAACCCCAATTACATTTATGATAGAATACACGATCAAAGTAAAATGAGCAAATTAAAACTTTTGGGCGAAGCGCTGAATACTATTACGCTGAACAGCTCAAAGGATATTTGCTATATGACGATTACACAGCAAGCATTAAAACGTTCCGGCGCTTTAGAGTCCGATGTGGATGGATTTGTTAGTTTTTGTATGTCGATTGAAAATGTTAAAATTGGTATGCTCTTCTTCGAACTTAAGAACGGAATTAAAATAAGCTTTCGTTCAAAAGGGAAAATACCGGTGAACAAACTTGCAAAAGAGTTTAGCGGCGGGGGACATACAAATGCTGCCGGTACAAGATTATTTGATGTTCAGTTAGATGATTATATTGATAAGGTTGTTACTGCTGCGAAAAAATATTTGTGAAAGAAGAATAGCTTAATTGTTTAATTGTTTAATTGTTTAATTGTTTAATTGCCAAATTGTCATTTGTGCTTTGCCGAAAGTATTTTCATTGCAGAATAACAATTAGTTGTGTATCGAAATAAATTTCGATTTACAATTGTTACCCGAAAATCATTTCGGGAGTAAAATGTTTTATTTTCGATTACCGCCTGCCTGCCGTTAGGCAGGATTAACGATTGTTGCTGATTTGATCAACACGTAAGTATAAAAATTTATAAAGATAACGAGGTAAATATGTTATTCAATTTAACTTTTAAAAGTGCGCCGGAGCTTCCAAAGTTTTTAAGTAAAGCTCTTTTAGTAAAATTTGTTATTGATGAAAAAGGGCTGGGCGAAAATATTAAATCAATTGAAGAGCAATTAACGTTAACCTTTAATCCTTTGCAGAAAAATGAATTTGTTAAAGGTGAGGAGAGCGAAATACGATTTGCCAACACTGAAAGCCGACCTGATCTTGTGATATTGAAAAAAATAAAGATCGATAAAAAATTAAGTGCTGATTTTTTTAGAGATTATTTGGCGGGTGTTGTTAAAGGAATGAAGTCATCCGGATTTAAATACTTCCATATTGTGCTGCCTGATTATGATAAATTTAAGGAGTACTTTGATAGTGAGGAATATTTTGTTCAAACTTTTATTGAAGGAGTTTATCTCGGCAATTATACTTTTGATAAATATAAATCTGATAAAAAGGATGCTGCGGCACTTACGGTCAAACTGCATTCAAAAAATAGAACAATGGTAAGAAGTGTAATTGAAAAGACAAATCATTTAATGCAATCGGTGCTTTTCTCACGCGATTTAGTAAATGAACCGGCAAATGAATTAACCCCATTGGAATTAGCCGAACGAACAAAAACTGAATTAAGTGATGCGGGTGTGAAAGTTGTTGTTTGGAGAAAGAAGGATTTAGTTAAAAATAACATGCACGCCATTTTAGCCGTCGGTCGTGCAAGCAGTGAAGAACCTTGCCTGATCAAGCTTCATTACAAACCGAAAGGAAAAGCGAATAAGAAAATTGCTTTAGTCGGCAAGGGTGTTACTTATGATTCGGGCGGACTATCAATTAAACCGAGCGACAGTATGTTCGATATGAAAATTGATATGACCGGAGCCGCAACTGTGATTGGTATTGTTAAAGCTGCCGCCGAGGCAAAACTGCCTGTCGAGATTTTAGGGTTTGTTCCCGCAGTTGAAAATTCAATTGCAGGTAATGCTTATAAACCGGGTGATATTATTTTAACTTATTCCGGTAAAACTATTGAGGTATTGAACACAGACGCCGAAGGAAGAATTATAATGGCTGACGCACTAAAGTTAGCGAGCGAAGTAGAGCCGGATGAAATTTTTGATTTTGCAACTTTAACAGGCGCATGCGTTGTTGCTTTGGGAATGTACACTGCGGGAGTGTTTACAAAATCAGAAGATATTTCAGGCAAACTTTATTTATCAGGATTAAAAACATTTGAACGAGTTTGGGCACTGCCGATGTGGGATGAATATAACAAAGAATTAAAAACTAACATTGCCGATGTTAAAAACTTGGGTTCAAGATGGGGTGGGGCAATAACCGCTGCTAAGTTTTTAGAAAATTTTGTTGATGAAAAAATTACATGGACTCACATAGATATTGCAGGTCCCTCATGCAAAAATGATTTAACAAGTTACACGAAGGATTTTCATACAGCTTTTGGTATAAGGTTGATGTATGATTATTTGTCTAAAACGTGAATATTAGAGTAATGTGGATTGCTTGTTTTGGAGGAATAACGAAGTGGCAATCTGTGATTTAACGGTTGTAAGTTCTTTAGGTAAAAGCGGGTAAGTAGTTCAACCACTCTGTGGTTGGGGGCTCACGCTTCCGTCCTTGTCCCCGTGATGAATCACGGGGTTAATGAAATTTCACCTATTCGATGGTTGGTATCTCATCTCCATTGTTCATCCCGCAATAAATCACATAGCTATTTTTGGTTCAACCACTCCGTGGTTGCTCGACTCTAATAACTCCAATACTATAAACATTAAACCGCTAGGCGCTTAATAATAGGGGATGAATCCCGTATAAATAAATTTGGCTAACAACTCTATATATTTTCAATAGGGCAATTTTATGTTTTAAGATGGCGTTAGCCATCCAATGTTTGTAGCAAAGTAGAACGTGAAGAAGCCCAACAGCGTAGCTGTTGAACTGTTTTGAAGATTTACAAAATCAATAGCTTCAACCACTCTGTGGTTGGGGGTTCACGCTTCAGTCCCTGTCCCCGTGATGAATCATGGGGTTAATGAAATTTATTTATTGAATATCTGCCCGTCCTTCATTTCGAGAACAAAATCACCGAGAGCAACCAGCTCTTTGTTATGAGTAACTATCAAGAATGTCAGATCAAATTTTTTCTGCAGATCAATAAATAATTCATGGATCATATTGCTGTTTACGGAATCTAAATTTCCTGTTGGTTCATCGGCAAAAATTATATCGGGATTATTAGCAAGTGCTCTAGCAACCGCAACCCTCTGCTGCTCACCTCCGGAAAGTTCAGCCGGTTTGTGTTCCATTCTATCAGCAAGTCCAACAGCCTCAAGAAGTTCCTTACTTTTTTCACTTGCCATGCTTAATGATAATCCGTTAATCATTTTTGCGATTGCAACATTTTCTAATGCGGTAAATTCAGGCAGCAGATGATGAAACTGAAATATGAAACCAATGTTTTGATTTCTAAACTTCGATAGTTTTTCATCATTAAGTTGGAAAATATTTGTATCCTTTATAAAAACATTTCCTGTATCGGGTTTATCAAGTCCGCTTAAAATATGCAGCAGCGTGCTTTTTCCCGCACCTGAAGCGCCGACAATCATCGTAATTTTTTTTGCTTCAATCGTTAAACTTACATCTTTTAAAATATGCAGTGTATCGGCTTTATTTTTTTTGAAAGACTTACTAATATTTTCAGCTTTTAGAATCATAATATTTATTTGTAATTAAAAATTATTCCCATTTAATTGCTTCAACAACTTGCTGTTTGGCTGCTTTTTTTGCCGGGTATAAAGATGCTAAAAATGCAAGCAGCATTGACATTCCAGATATTACAACTAAATCTGTCCAGACTATTTTAACCGGTAATGCATCAATAATAAATTTTGCACCCAGCGAATAAAAACCATATTCAATTTGCAGAATACACACGGCTAATCCAATTATCACTCCGGCAATTGTACCTATTAACCCAATTAGAATTCCTTCGAACATGAAAATTCTTAATACTGATTTATCGCTTACCCCAATTGACTTTAGTACGCCGATATCTTTTCTCTTTTCGATTACCGACATTGTTAACGAGCCAAGAATATTAAATGTTGCAACTGCGATTATCAAACATAAAATAATGTACGCAGCCCAGCGCTCAATAAGCATAACACCGTAAAGGTCTTTGTGAAGATCGTACCAGGTATCAATTGTAAAAAGTTCTTCGTTTAAATTTTCAGAAATAATTTCTTTAACATGCTCGGCTTCATCAATATCGTTTAATCTTAGTTCAAATCCTGTTATTTGATTTTTTAATCCTAATACTTTTTGCGCAGTTTTTAATGATGTAAAAATTAAATTTCCTTCATAGTCTTTGCCCGTTCTATAAATACCGGTTACGACTAATTTAAAAGTTTTAGGCATAGCAAAGTTTACCGCTACTTGTTCAATATTATTAAACGATGTAACAGAAAGAGTATCGCCAACTTTAGCGGATAGATCGAGCGCTACCGAAAGACCTATTATTGCATCGTTACTATTTGAACTATCTGATAAGTTATATTCACCCGCAAACATTGATGTTCTCACACCCCAATCCTCTTCAACTGCGGTTTCTTCAATCCCTTTGATGTTTACAATTTTGTAGGATTTATTTTTAAGTAGAATTGATTTACCATCGACAAATGTTTGTGCAGTTTTTATTCCATTAATAGAATTTAAAAAATCGGCAGTTGAATCAACTTGAGTGTTTGCTTCAAAAGATTTAAGAGTAACCCTAACATGCGGATCAAAACTAATTAGAATATCTTTTACAATGCCGCCGAATCCATTGAACACGGATAACACGATTATCAATGCAGCAACACCAATTGTTATTCCAAGAGTCGATAGAATCGAGATGATCGAAATAAAATTAATTTTATGTTTCGATTTCAAATATCTTTTTGCTATAAAAAATTCAAACATAATTATTCGAACCTTATTGCTGAAATGGGAGAAATTTTTGAAGCAATTAAGCTTGGAATAATTGATGCAAGCAGACATAAAGTAAACGCGATAGCAGAAATGATAAAATAAATTTCCCACTCAATTGAAATTGGTACTTTCGAAATAAAATAAACTGAATCGGGGATCGAGATTATTTCTAATTCCTTTTGGAGTTTGCTTAAAATAAATGCAGCCGCATTACCGAAAGCAATTCCGATAAAAGAAAGATATAGACCTTGATAAATAAAGAGTTTGATGATTGAATTTCTTCTGGCACCGAGTGATTTTAAAATTCCTATATCTTTTGTTCTTTCGAGAACCAGCATTAATATTGTGCCTACAATGTTGAATACGGCTACAATAATTATTAATCCTAAAATTAATGGAATTGGTTTGCGCTGAAGTTCCAGCCATGAGAAGATACTTTGATGTACTTTGAATATTGAACGCGCATAATATGGATAGCCTAAAAAAACATGAAGATCATCTGCAAGAAGATCAACTTTTGAAATATCGGTAACTTGAATATTGTAACCTGAAACCTGATCGCCAACTTCAAACATTTGCTGAACAGTTTTCATATCTGAGTAAATTATTTCGTCATCATATTTCGACATTCCGCTTTCATAAATTCCGGTAATAATAAATTGCTGTATAACCGGCGGATAATCCAATGATGGCGGCTTATCGCCGCGTAAACCGAATAGAGTAACTTTGCTTCCTAACTTTAAGAAAAGTTTATCAGCTAATTTTTTCCCAATTATTAAATTTGAAAGATCGTTTGTTTTGCCGAATTTATATTCACCTTCAACAATATATTTTTTGATGTTTGAATTATCCAATTCCTTATGTAATCCTAAAAGAGTAATTCCTTCATCAAACCTCTTGGACCCAATTACCGCATACTTAGCAACAAAAGGGGATATGCTCTTCAAATTTGTATCAAGTCTGTTTTGAATTTTTGGAATAACATTTTTATATGAGGGAAGATTTCTATCACCAAACCCGGTAATTTTGATGTGGGAATTTAGGTTTATTATTTTATCTGTAACAGCATTTTCGAAACCGTTTAGAACGGTAATTGCAATGATAAGCACTGCAACCCCCAAAGCAATACCGATTATAGTTATTGCGGAAATAAAGGAGATGAATCCTGAATTTTTTTTAGATCGAATATATTTACGTGCAATAAAAAGTGGGAGTGACATTTAATTTTATAAAATTGTTACAATAAAATTGACTTTGAAAATTTAAAATAATAATTTAACAAGCCTATTTAAAATGTTATTTAAATTATTTTTTCGGGGCGTAGCGTAGTCCGGTTAGCGCGCCTGCTTTGGGAGCAGGAGGTCGCAGGTTCGAATCCTGCCGCCCCGACAGAGTTCATTAAATTTTGAGAAGAAAGTCAAGTGCTCAGCGCGTCCCGATTAGTATCGGGAAGGTCGCAGGTTCGAATCCTGCCGCCCCGACAGAGTTCATTAAATTTTGAGAAGAAAGTCAAGTGCTCAGCGCGTCCCGATTAGTATCGGGAAGGTCGCAGGTTCGAATCCTGCCGCCCCGACAGAGTTCATTAAATTTTGTTGGTAAATTACGTTCTTAAAAATTTTGTATTAGAAATTACTTGCGCCAGTAGCTCAACAGGATAGAGCAACAGCCTTCTAAGCTGTAGGTTAGAGGTTCGAGTCCTCTCTGGCGTACAGCGGATTGAAAGTTTATTTTCTAAACTGTAGGTTAGAGGTTCTGCCAAAAGGCATCCCTTCGGGAGAGTCCTCTCTGGCGTACAAAAGTTTTTACATGGTGGGTGTAGCTCAGCCTGGTTAGAGCGTCTGGTTGTGGCCCAGAAGGTCGTGGGTTCAAGTCCCATCACTCACCCCAATAAATTTTTTATTGGCCCCATGGTGTAATTGGTTAACACATCACCCTTTCAAGGTGAAGAGTACGGGTTCGATCCCCGTTGGGGTCACGAAGCCTGTTAGTTTGCTAACAGGCTTTTTTATTTATTTTAGAATTTCGAAGTAATTTCAGAAGCAGACTTTAATAAATGATTTAAGAATATCGCATGCCTGCCTGAAGGCAGGATTAACGATTTTCGATTTGAGATCTAAAACATCTACTTCTAAAATCGTTAATCCTTGTTCTGCAATCAAAAGATTAGATTTGATTTCATTCAAAGAATATGTGATATTTTTTGTGAGAAGGTTCTTTTGTTCTTTTATAAAATGATTTACGAATATCCATCAACGATTTTTGATTTAAGATCTAAAACATCTACTTCAAAAATCTAAAATCGTTAATCCTTGTTCTGCAATCAAAAGATTAGATTTGATTTTATTCAAAGAATATGTGATATGTTTTGTGAGAAGGTTCTTTTGTTCTTTTATAAAATGATTTAAGAATATCCATCAACGATTTTCGATTTAAGATCTAAAAGATTTACTTCAAAAATCTAAAATCGCTAATCCTTGTTCTCAAATAAAAGAAGAACTGGATGATTTGGTGAATTTAATTATCAAGATTACTTAAGTATATTTTTACTTTTTACTATAAATGATTTATCATTATTGATCGAAGAATTCTGATTTTTGTTCAATGAATATATAATTCGGAATGATATATTTGGCCCCATGGTGTAATTGGTTAACACATCACCCTTTCAAGGTGAAGAGTACGGGTTCGATCCCCGTTGGGGTCACAACAAGATTAAAGCCTGCCTACCTTCGGTAGGATTGAAATTTGACAGTTTTATTTTAAAAAAATCTTGATTCTTGATTCTTGATTCTGAATTCTGAATTCTGAATTCTGAATTCTGAATTCGATCTTCATCCGGCCCCATCGTCTAACGGTTAGGACGCCGCTTTCTCTAAGCGGAAATATTGGTTCGATTCCTTTTGGGGTCACAAACTTACAAAGTAAAAATTGTAAGCTTTTTGTTTTTATTGTATGTTATACTAAATTTGGCAAAACTTTTTAATCACAATCCAATTTAATGAGATATACAAGCTATCCTAAAATACTTGCTGAAAATGATACTTACACTACTCCTCAAAAGCAAAAGCGAAAAACGCTATTTCCAACATTTACTTTCTATCTAAAACTAATTCGAATAATTTTTTACTCTAATTATAAAACGAAAAGAAATATTTATGACGGATATAATTGGGTTGCAAGTTCACTGGATATTTTTGATAAACTGGAAAAAATAGGCATACGCTTTAAGATTGAGGGAATGAAAAATTTTCAATCATTTGAAGGACCTTGCATTTTTATTTCAAATCACATGAGCACTCTCGAAACACTTATCCTGCCCGGAATAATCCATCCGAAAAAGCCTGTTTGTTTTATAACAAAAAAAGAACTCAATGACTATCCATTTTTTGGACCAATAACTAAGGCACGTTTCCCGATTGTAGTTGGTCGAAGTAATCCGCGTGAGGATTTAAAGACTGTTTTAAATGAAGGTAAAAATAGATTGGAAGATGGTAGGTCGATAATTATTTTTCCGCAGAAAACACGCGGATTAGAGTTTGATGAAAAATCATTCAACAGTTTGGGCGTAAAACTTGCAAAAGCAAATAAGGTGCACATTGTGCCGCTTGCATTATATACAGAAGCCTGGGAAAATGGAAAAATGCTTAAAGATTTCGGCAAACTTAATCCGGCTAAAACCGTTAAGTTTTCTTTCGGTGAACCATTTTTAGTTTCGGGGAATGGCGCTGAGGAGCACAAACGAGTTATCGACTTTATCAAAAGTAAGTTCAATGATTGGGAACTTTCCGATAAAATTATCAACAGTTGAATATTCTCGTAATAATTACTCAGTCTTTTAGTTTGAAGAGAAAACTAATCTTACTTTATCATTATCATCAAGGCAAATACTCTATCTTATTTGGTTTTTAATTTAAGTTATAAAAATCAATTTTTTAATAAAAACTAAGGATTATTTTTGACTTGAAATTAAAGTTTTTATATATTCAACAACTTTTAATTTCTATTACACAAACTAAAACATATACTTAATGAAATTACAGAAGCCGAAAAAACTCTCAAAAGGCGATTTAATTGGAATAATCTCTCCAGCTTCAAACCCCGATGACTTATCGAAAATTGACAAAGGTGTTCAATATTTAGAAAAACTTGGATACAATGTTGAAGTAGGTAAAAATGTAGGTCAAAGAAGGGGATACCTTGCTGGGGACGACAAACAAAGATTGGATGATCTCCATTCCATGTTTAAAAATAAGCAGGTAAAAGCAATTATTAATGTACGAGGCGGATATGGCTCCGGCAGGTTATTAGATAAAATTGATTTTAACCTGATAAAGAGAAATCCTAAAATTTTTGTTGGATATAGTGATATTACAGCCCTGCAGATGGCTATGCTTAAAAAAGCCGGTTTAGTAACTTTTGCCGGACCAATGCTTGCAGTTGATTTTTATGGTAAGATAAATTCTTATACCGAAGAAAATTTTTGGAAACTCCTTACAGCTTCAAAGAAAATTGGTAAACTGCATAACCCGGAGAATGAATCTTTTTATGTGCTCAATAAGGGCAGAGCCGAAGGAAGCCTTGTAGGCGGTAACTTAGCTCTAATTACATCTCTTATGGGTACTGATTATCAGCCTAATTTTAAAAATACAATACTAATGCTCGAAGAGATTGGCGAGGTACCTTATCGAATAGATAGAATGTTCAATCAATTAAAACTCGGTAAGGTTTTTAATCAGGTTAACGGAATTATTCTCGGTAGATTTGTTGATTGTTACGAAGAGGATTCGGACAAAGAAACTTTAACGCTTAATGAAATTATTGAGGACTATTTAGCTGAACTAAAATTACCTATAATCTATAATTTTAAGCATGGTCACGTTAAGCAGAATATGACCGTTCCATTTGGATTAAACTGTAAGTTAAACTCCAGCAGAAAATTTGTTGAAATTACGGAATCAGCGGTTATTTGATTTTGTAATCCTTGAATTATTGTTGCATTTTATATTTATATTTTACATTTTGAAATCAGTTCTTAAATACTTGAAATTTTTATTAAAAGAATTTTAACATGACACAAACCAAAATTAAGAACTATATTTGTTGAAAATTTTAACTATTGGAAGAGGGATTTGATAGCACTGCAAGCCCTTCCATAATAGAAAGATTAAGCAACACTAAGCACTAAATTATATTTACTTTATCCTAAACTAATTCGGAGGTTCTTCACATGAAAAAAACTCTTTTACCACTTTTGGTACTTTTAATTTCCTTTTCTGTTTTAACAGCACAAAGCAGAAATCAAGAAGCTGCTTTTTACAACAAAACTGTAAAAGACGGCATAACACATGTACCTGTTGCAGAAAATGCAATTGAAGCTGCAGGTGATACACTTTACACTTTTCCGCTCCAAGGTACAGGAACAGATTCACCGTTAAACTTAGGTGTTACAGTTGTTAATGATACTATTATCGTATCAAGCGGCGGTTACTCAAGTGTCGATATTGGAGACAATATGTTTTATCGTTATACACTTGACGGTACTTTCATTGACTCAGTTGCCCAGAACGGAACAGCCGGCTGGGGATACAGAGACTTAGCTTATGACGGTACATACGTACTTGGTAGTGATAATACTGAAATCAGAAAATTTGATCCTACAACATTAGCTTTTGTTACTTCTGTTACTAATGCTGCTCAATCTACTCATAGAGGTTTGGCTTATGATGCAGGTGAAGATGCAATTTATTCTACTAACTTCACAAGCGGTCCCCTTTTAAAAATGGATGCTTCAACAGGTACTACTTTAAGAAATTATGGTAATCCTTCAGTTGCTCCTTACGGTATCGCGCTTGATCCGTTTACCAATCCGGCAGTTATGGATCTTTGGTATGCAGAGCCCTCAGTAGCCGGTACTTTTAGATTATCAAAAGTTGATACAGCAACAGGTAACGTTACTTTTAGTTTTGACTTAAGTGCAATCTTCCCATTTTCATCAGGCGGATTAGAGATCATTAACGATCATCCTGATTACCCCGGTAAAATAATTGCTGTTGCTCTTGTTCAAGCTGATCCTGTTGATTTAATTGCTTTTGTTGATATGACTGTTGCAGGAACTCCTAAAGCTCCTACTAATGTCACTGCGGCTGTTGCTGCAACTGAAGAAGTTGATATTGATGTAACCTGGGTTGACCCGACTGAAGATTTAGCCGGAACTCCATTAACTGTTGACTCAGTTGTAGTTTACAGAAATGGAATGTGGTTAGGTTCTGTTGGTGCAGGCGTTCAAGCCTACCAAGATATGGGTGTTGCTGCAGGTGTAAGCACATACTCAGTTATTGCTTGGTACAATGATAATCCAAGTGCGGAAGCATTCTCAAATTCAGTAGCTGCAGGCGCACAATTTTTTGATGATTTTACTGCCGGTACAGGTGCATGGACAATTACAAATGACGGCGGAACTTGCGATTGGGCAATTTTTGATGTAAGCAACTATACATTACCTGCCGATGCAACCGGAAACTGTCTTGCCGCTGATTCAGATGAATGTGGTTCAGGTTCAACTTTACTTTCAACTGCAACAATGGCTACTCCTGTTGATATGTCAATGTGGGCTAATGTTATGTTAGAATTTGATTCTGACTGGCAGGCACTTGATGGTGATGACTTCGGTTATGTTGATGTAAGTGTTGACGGCGGAACAACATGGGTTAACTATTTAACTTATGATGTTGTTGATGTTAGAAACACACATGTATCTTTAGATATTTCAGCAACTGCTGCAGGTCAATCTCAAGTTTTGGTTCGCTTTAAAACTGTTATGCCAGGCTGGGACTGGTGGTGGGCAGTAGATAATGTTGGTATCTATGGTTCGATAATCATTCCAGTAGAATTAACAAGCTTCGCCGCTTCAGTATCTGACGCAGGAGTTACATTAAACTGGGCAACAGCTACAGAAACTAATAACTCAGGTTTTAGCATTGAAAGAAGTGTTGACAACGTTGAGTTTAATGCAATAGCATTTGTTGACGGTCATGGTACTACAACAGAAAAAACAAATTATACTTATGTTGATAAATCAGTAAATGCTGCAAAAGCATATTACAGATTAAAGCAAATTGACTTTGACGGAACATCAGCATATTCAAACGTAGTTGAAGTTGACTTGAACATTCCAACGGATTTCTCAATTTCACAAAACTATCCAAATCCGTTTAACCCATCAACAACAATTAAATTCGGATTGCCTGTAGAATCAAAAGTAACAATTAACCTATTTAACACATTAGGTGAAAGAGTTGCTCAGATTGCTAACAGTGAATTTGCTGCCGGAAATCAAAGAATCGATTTCAACGCATCAAATCTATCAAGCGGTGTTTACTTCTACACAATTGAAGCAGTTGGTGTTGACGGAACAAACTTTGTTTCATCAAAGAAAATGATGTTAATGAAATAATATTTCCATCATAACAAGATTTACAAAAAGCCGGGTTGGAATACCCGGCTTTTTTACTAATATTGAATTAGTTAGAAAATATATTGATAAATAATTGCCTTTTAATATTAAAAGTTACATTTTGATCTAAATTCTTTAAAACTTTAAATTTTTAGTAACTTAAAGTTTAACACAAACCAAATTTAAGATCTTTAATTATTGGAAATTTTTACAATAAAAGGAGGGATTTTTATAGCACTATTTCCCATCGATAAATAGAAAAATTAAGGCAGCACTAAGCACTAACTATATTTACTTTATTTAACCACAAGTGGAGGTTTTATGAAAAAAACTATTTTGTTTACCGTTTTTCTATTACTATCAACATTATCACTAAATGCAAAGGAGGCATTAAATAGTGATAAACCTATTGTTGATAAGACGCAGCATGATTTATACCTGCAGAATTTCAAAACTCAGCACCAGGTAACTTATACACCCAGGCATCAAACTGAAGTTAATATTTTTGAAGACAGTTTTGATGGGAACAATAGTATAGATTCTTTGGAAGCAAGGGGATGGATTGTTATTGATGCAGATGGCGGCGGGACTACCGCAGCATGGTATCAAGGTACAATTGCAGTATTCAATGCATATGCCGGACCTGATACAGGGTATGTTGCAGCTAACTATAATGGCGGAAATAGCAGCGGCGTAATTGATCAATGGTTAATTTCTCCGGTGATTAATGTTACGGCAGGCGATCTATTAAATTTCTATACTCAGTCTCCCGTTGGGTCATGGGATGATTCTATTAACGTTTATGTATCGCCGACCGGTGGTGCAGCTATTTCTGATTTTACTTTTGAATGGGGAAGATATGTTAGTAATCAGGGATCATGGGGATTATGGTCCGAGGCATTCCCGGCTTCAGGTGCTGTAAGATTTGCCATTCGTTATTATATTAGTGACAATGTTGTAAATTCAAACTTCCTCGGTATCGATGAATTATCCGTTTTTACACCAACTGCTACTTTGGAACCACCTACTAACTTAACAGCAAGTACCGGGCTTGTAGGTATGGTTGAATTAAACTGGAGTGTACCAGCTCCATCATCCAACACCTTAGAAACTTATTATGTATATCGCGACGGCTCTTTATATGACAGCTCCGCTACAACTATATATGTGGATAATACCGTAACCCCTGAAACAGATTACTCTTATCAGGTAAGTGCAAAATATATTGAGGGTGAATCTGCTTTATCGGGTGCAGCAGTTGGTTCTGCTCTTGATCCTGCATCAGTTGTAATTAATGAAGATTTCGAGTCCGGTGTATTCAGCAGTATGTGGACAGTTGTAAATGCTAATGCGGACGCATACACATGGGAAGTTTATAATAGTGCTTCTTATAACAACACACCGGGCGGCACGTATTCTATGGCTATTCGCTGGAACTCAGCGCTTGCAATGGATGATTGGGCATTTTATGGACCAATTTCCTTAAGTGATATGAATATTTATAATCTTAAGTTCTATTACAGGGTAGCTGCTGCATCATACCCTGAAGATTTAGCTGTTAAATTAACTTCTGATACTGCAGGTACAACAGTTGCAACAATTTTGGATTTGCCCGGCTTGATAAACTCAGCCTTTGAATTAGCTGATACTGATTTCATACCGCCATCTTCAGGTGATTACTACATCGCATTCCACGGTACAAGTGCAGCGGATATGTTTAGATTAGCAGTTGATGATATCTTTATGACAAATACAGGCGTTGTACCAGTAGAATTAACAAGCTTCGCCGCTTCAGTATCTGACGCAGGAGTTACATTAAACTGGGCAACAGCTACAGAAACTAATAACTCAGGCTTTAGCATTGAAAGAAGTGTTGACAACGTTGAGTTTAATGCAATTGCATTTGTTGACGGTCATGGTACTACAACAGAAAAAACAAATTATACTTATGTTGATAAATCAGTAAGTGCTGCAAAAGCATATTACAGATTAAAGCAAATTGACTTTGACGGAACATCAGCATATTCAAATGTAGTTGAAGTTGACTTGAACATTCCAACGGATTTCTCAATTTCACAAAACTATCCAAATCCGTTTAACCCATCAACAACAATTAAATTCGGATTGCCTGTAGAATCAAAAGTAACAATTAACCTAT
>JABFGH010000006.1 GCA_013112585.1 Ignavibacteriota bacterium
TTAACGGTAAAACCTGGAAGAGTCTTCGCGGAAGTATAAACTCCTCGGAAACGGGAAGATTAACAAAAGTAGCATACGATGGTAAAACATGTTGTATAGTTGGATCGAATGACGGAAAAGCAATACTGTATTTAGGAAAAAGATAGGAGGAAAAACAGCTAAAGAAAATTTCAATTCAAGGCAGTCACGGTCGCACCGTGACTGTAAAAACAAATATGCAACATCAATAACAAATAATGTATACCGAATTTTGAATATCGATTTAATCGAAGAATCGTTAATCCTGCCTACCGGTACCATAGGTATCCCTTTGGACAGGCAGGCGGTGTTCTTAAATCAAAATCACTAATCCCTATTCAGGCGTGGTCAATTTGCCAATCATCAATAACAAATAATAAATTCCCAAAGATCCTATCTTCAAAAAGCGAAGATATGATCTTGTTTAGTTTAAGATGGAATCTCTGGAAGAGATTAGATCTTTGGAAATCATTGGCGGCAGCGTTGGAAAGGGAAAGAAGAGTGCAAAGGTAATATTGAATAATGAACACCGAATTAGAAGATTCATAATAAATAATAAATTAAAAAAGCCTCTCAAAAAAAATGAGAGGCTTTAGCAACAGATATGAGAGGTGTTAATGAGAAAAAAATTATAGTGATGTTCCGAGTTTTAATCGGAAGTTTGCAAATACTTGTGCGGCTCCAAATGAACCATCATCAAGCGTAGTAAGCACGAGTGAAGGACCGAAAGCCATTGCACTTGATGCCCACATATCAAAAATTTTAGATACTATTAAATCTATTGCAACTTGATTGTTGCGTCTTTTGCTTCCAACCATCGCATCTAAGCGAAAATCAAAAGTACTGCCTGCCAGTGACATCTCGCGCGCAATAAATCCTGTATGCCATTCATCAAGGTATTGGGCAACATAAACTTTACCTCGTGTGGAACCGAGAATACTTACCGGGTAACGGAATTCCCAGTTAAGGTAGGAGTCGCGCAGAACAAATGGCGCTTCGTTTTCAAGCATTGCCATTTTATCTTCATAAGTATCATAGTTGCTATCATATACTTCGTTATAAATCTGTTCAAAACCTTTTGTGTCGCCAAATTCATCAAGGTTTGTTGTATAGCTTATTTCCAAAAAATTACCAAATGGAATTACATAGCCGACTTCAACACCGTAAAAAACGTATAAGTTATTTCTAATATTATCAGTTTTTGATACTCTGAATATCTCATCGAGTTTTGTAAAAAATCCTACTCTTGCACCTATTAAATGAAAACTTGCCATTACCATACTTGTTTCCAGCGGACCTGAATAAGGGGTTCCGGTTCCGATTGAAATACCTATATCGCGGTGAATAGCAAACCCGAATCTTTCACCGCCCAGCAATTGGAAGAAGGGGTTAATGTAATTCATTGTAGATGAAATTTGGTATTTAGTAGGCGGAGCTACAATTTTCTTTAATTTGATTTTATCAATTACATCTGTAAATACACTTGCAAATGTTACACCTTTTGATAAATCAATTTTAAAAGGATAAGTAAAAATACGTGCCCGGGTTTCGGGAGTAAAAGCTAAATAGGGGTATAGTACGCCGCCTATTGCAACAGTTTGATTTGTTACTTCTCTAAGATCAACAATAATCTCTGCCTTCGGGTCAGGGGGATCAATAAAAACTTCTGATTGAATTTGAATAAATAAGCTGTCATCTAACGGTTCCATCTGAAAGTAGTTTATTACTTCCTGATCATCCTGCTGTGCGCTTAAATTTGAAGTAAAAATAAATCCGATTAAAAAGGCAAATAGTATTAAAATCTTGTAAATATAATTTTGGTTTTGGGGTACCTTAGCATTTTTTGTGGTCATAATTTGCTCTGAATATTTCTCCAAAAAATTAGTCTGTTATTTATCGTATTCAGTAAAGTAGAATGAATCACCTACATTTACTTTGTGTTTAGTTTTGTCGTCATAAGCATCAAAAAAGAAATTTGCTTTGTACCTGCCGTCAGCTTCCTCTAAGTTTTCATTTCGATCTACCCATTCATCAAACTTAATCTCGTTGCGCGCAATGTTTAATGATACATTATAAACAAGGTTTCCTTTTTTATCTTTTGTTGGTCCGCTTACAGAAATAGGACCGGTATAATTAACTTTAATCTGGTCTATTCTTTCATCACTAATTGTTACTCTAAAAGCTGTTATTCGCTGAAGTTCTTTAACATAAATATCTGCTTTACTCATTTTTGTGGTCACAGATTCGATATTTATTTTCGGGGGCTGGTTTTCAATTACTCTTACTCTTTCTTCCTGTGAACCGAAACTTACAATAACCTCTTTTTGATCTTCAAGATCAAAACGTTTTGTTGAGTTCGGAGGCACTACTGCTATTGGGTTATTCTTATTGGCAGGGTCAAAAATCTTAACCGGAACTTTTCCTTTATTATCTGCTTCATTCCAAGCGTATTGTAAAAATGTTTTAGATTTAGAAAAAGGCGAGGGCAGTTTTACTTCGCTTTTCTTTTCTTTTTTAGGCGGTTTTGGAATTGCTTTAATCTTTTTAGTTAATGTATTTAGGTTTGTGCTTAAAGAAGCAATCTGTTTTTTTAATTCAATATTCTGTTCAACAACATTTGTATCAATGTTAATTGAAAAACTCAACCCTTTTGCATTAAGCGAATCAATTACGATAAGCAGAGAATCGCGCACTTCCTTTTGAACTGTATCTTCTTTTTTAACAACTTCGCCTAAATCTAAACCGGCGCCTTTTAATGCAAGTACCGTAACTACAAATATGTACAGTACCTGGTAAATTATAAATTTTGAATCTTTATTTTGTCTTGCCATTTCAAATCCTTTTACTGTTCATTTATTGAATAATAATTTGGAACAGAAAACCTTTATGTTACTTTGCTAACAATTGATTTAAGGCTTTTTAATGAATCATTAGCATTTTCATTACTCATTTTATTAGCCATCTCGCCAACTTCTTTACTCATATCATTAAATTTATCGAACATTGTATTGTTCTCGCTCATCAGTTTGGTAAGCTTTTCTAAAACTTGATATGTAGCGCCGAAGTTTCTGTAGGTAAGTTTGCTTATCTCGTTGATTTCTTTAAGTAAGGTTTTGTACTCAACCAATTCTTCTTTCGATGCATTCATGCCGGCAGTTGCAGGCAAGGATGCGGAATCTTCAATTTTTTGTACCATTTGCTTAGTAAGTTCTACTTGCGCTTTAGCATAGTATGTTTCTTTCATTTCAATTGCTTGATCAACAACTTTTTGAAATCTAACGCTTAAGGTATCAAGCACGGGTTCGAACAATTTTCCAATCGCCAAAACAAGTAATGCTTTAATTTCAAACGGAACTGAAAAACCGAGAAATATTTCGGGTCCCATTTTAATACTAACAAGAAGTATAGCAGCACCAACAAGCGGCAGTGCAGTTGAAATCGCATCAATAACGCTTACAGAGGCACCAATTATTCTATCAACGTTTTCGCGGGAGTTAGAAGTTAAAACTTCGGAACGCAATTTTGAAAATGCTCTAAGAGTAAGCAATACAAATAGTGCAAATGTCCATGGAGTTAGCCACCAAAAATTTAATGGCTCAATACTTTTATTTATAGGTGTCCATTCCGGAAAAAGTGTTTGGGCAATTTTTGTTGTTACATCGCCAAGTATGGGCACTGAAGATAAATCTATAAAAAATGAAATTAAAAGTGCAAATACTGAAAAGATTGCCGGTTTAAGTAACACAGCCAAAGATATTTTTTTTACATTCTCTTCTTTGAATTTGGCAATCTTTTCATCTATGTGATTGTTTTGAATATCTAATATCAGTTGGTCATCGATATTGACATTTTTATCCTTTACCGGAGATTCTTGCATTTATTACTCCTTTCATTATAAAAAAATTGGTATTGAACCTAATTTACATGTGATTATCAGCACAAACTTAATGCCATTAAAATACGCCATAATTTCTTTGAAAATTATTGTTGATAGAAGAATAAAGGTTAACGGAATTTGGAGGAAAACTCTTATTTCAAAAAATCAATTTTTTGTTTCATTATCTATAAAAAATTAAACAAATTTAGAATAAAAACGGTTCTAACATTATTATTTCAAATTTACTTTTTAGTTCTCAATTTATATTACTAATAGTTGATTATTTAGATGTTGAGAAATTTGTTTAAATAAACAATTTATAAAGATAAAGTGTCCAAGATAATAAAAAATATCTTTCTAAGAATTATAAAAATAAATTTTAATTATAAAATAATATTAAATTTTCACAATTAAATAGTCCGGATTAGATTCAACTTAGTTCTTATTATTTTAATTGATTATTATTTCAAAGCTAAACACAAAAATTTCAAATTCAGGAAATAGTTGCGTAACATTTACTGGTAATAATAACAATTTAGGCAATTTTCATTACCTCTGCCCTATATCGAAATTGTTTAATGAAAAGAAGCTTCTAAGCAGCATCGCGGTTTGTAGATTTATTAATAACGGAATTGTGCTCTACAACTCGCCATTCTAAATTATTAGTATGCCAATGTAGATTATATTTATTAATGTACCGGATATTAAATAAGTGTAGTAAGTCATTGGCAGGGGGAGAATTTTCCCGAATAGAGACCCGTTGAGGAATCTCCAACCTTCCCTGTTCATATCGGGCAACTTTGTCGGACTGCGCTGCGGAGAAAAATTAGTGAAGATAAATAGATGAAAGTAAGAAATAAATAACGACGCCTTCGATATCAATATTAGTGCATAAATCCTCTTTCGTTTCCTCGATTTGTATCACAACCCCCTTAAACAATTGCTTTTTTGTGCCGATAATCAATATACAAACAATACTAAAAACTTAACTTTCAAACAGTTAATGAATACATTACCGCATTTTAGAAAAACTAAAATTTGAATTTAATAACTTAAAGTATTTATATTAAAATAATCTGAAATTTTAAGGGGATAGAATGAAAAAGTTTCTCTTAGTAACAATGTTTTCCTGTTTAATATTTACATCTAATAATTCTGCACAAAAAAACGAAAGTGCATGGGCGTTAGGATTTGGATTTTCTTATCCGCGGCTTGCGGCTGCTGACGTTGGTCCCAAAGACCCTAACTACGGCGGTTTTATTTCTATTCAAAGAAATTTTAATGAAAAGCTCGCAATTAGAGTTTTAGGGTTCTACAGAAGTATGCTGGGTAAAGTACCATCTGTGCTTTTCAAAGAGTCACCCGGCGGCGGTCCTTCAACAGTTCCGGCAAATTGGGAAGTTGATGAAATGACTACAACTACTTTCGGCGGTGTTTTCGATGTTATCTATTATTTTACAGTTACTGAATCAATGGCGCCTTTTGTGCATTTTGGCGGGGGGTTTAACTACTACGATCCCGATTATTCAAAAGATGGAATTTATAATAAATCTGCACTGGCTGTAGGTACAGGTGTTTTTGATTTGGGTGTGGGAAGCGAATTTGGAATTAGCGATAACTGGAAATTAAAAGTTGATTTTAGCTTTAATCTTACCGATGGAGGTATTGACGGAATACAGCGAAAACCCGACGGCTACAATGATAGAAGCGGTATATTCGGTACAAGCGGCGATTCCTATATAGCTGTTGATTTTGGTTTGCTCTATTATTTTGGAAAAAAAGAAATACAAAGTAGAAATATGCCCACAGGAATTATTCAAGGCGAACGAGTTGATTACGAAAAAATCAAAAACATTGTTAAAAGTTATATCCCTGCCGAAGTAGTTAGGGAAGTTATTGTTGAAAAACCTGTTACTCAAAAAAATAATTGGGTTTTAGTTGGAGTTAATTTTGCTTTTAATAGTGCAGAGTTAAAACCGGAATCTTATCCAATACTATTTCATGCAGTAAAAGTGTTAAAGGCTAACCCGGGTATAAATATTGAGATAGCCGGGCATAGCGATAATCTTGGTGATGAAAAATTCAATATCAAAGTTTCTGAGGAAAGAGCGGAAACTGTAAAAAACTATTTGGTTGGAAAAGGAATTGATTCAAGCAGATTATCTGTTGCGGGCAAAGGTTCTTCAGAACCAATTTCCGATAATTCAACTGCTTTAGGGAGAGCGATGAATAGAAGAATTGAGTTTAATGTAATTAAATAATTAGCTGCGGGGGTCAGTTTCGACCCCCTTTTTTTTTAAATTAAAAATTTATTTTAAACATTCCTCTTTACTTTAATTTCATTTAGTTATAATTTTTGATAAACAATTTCCTTTAAAATTATCCTGTGAGATAACTAAGGATTTAATAATGCAAAAACAAAATAATGCGAAATAAATGGAGACCTCAGCGACGAAAGTCAATGAGGATTTTTTGTATATGGACATAAAAGCAAAAATAATTGATGCGGAAGGATTGAACAGAACTGTTACGAGATTAGCTCACGAAGTAATTGAGCGGAATTCGGGTACATCAAATGTTGTGATAATCGGAATGAAAACACGCGGAGATTTTCTTGCGCAGCGAATTCATAAAAAAATTAAAGAGATTGATAATTCGGATCTTCCGTTAGGCTCATTGGATGTTACACTTTACAGGGATGATTTTAGAACAAGACTGAAGCAGCCCGAAATTGGTGTTACCCATATAACATTCGATATAAACGAGAAGGATATTTTATTAGTTGATGATGTGCTTTACACCGGAAGAACAGCAAGAGCCGCACTTGACGCACTAATGGATTTAGGAAGACCAAGTACAATTCAGTTTTGTGTATTAGTTGATAGAGGACACCGTGAACTCCCTATCAAAGCTGATTTTGTGGGTAAAAATATTCCAACTTCAATAAATGAAGAAGTAAAAGTTAAAATGAACGAATTTGATGAAGAGGATGCAGTTTATCTAGTTGATGTTAAAAATGAAAATAATTAGGAAATAAAATATGTCCCTATCTAGCAGACATTTAATCGGCTTGCAAGGTGTTCCCGCTGAAGATATTCAATCTATTTTAGATACAGCGGCTACATTTAGAGAAGTTTTAGAAAGACCGATTAAAAAAGTACCAACACTTCAAGGCAAAACAATTGTAAATTTATTCTACGAAAATTCAACCCGTACCCGCATCTCGTTTGAACTGGCACAAAAAAGATTATCTGCCGATACGGTGAACTTTTCAACTTCAACAAGCAGTACAAAAAAAGGGGAAACTTTTAAAGATACCGTACGGAATATTGAAGCAATGAAAGTGGATATGATAATTGTTCGTCATGAATCAGCCGGAGTACCTTACTTTTTAACACAAGTTTCAAAAGCAAATATTATTAATGCCGGAGACGGGCGGCATGAGCACCCGACCCAGGCATTATTGGATATGTATTCCATTAAAGAGAAAATAGGAAAAATTGAAGGTTTAAAAATTTGTATCATCGGCGATATTGCTCACAGCAGGGTTGCTCTCTCAAATATTTACGGATTAAAAGCATTAGGAGCGCAAGTTTCTGTATGCGGACCTTTAACAATGATTCCCAAAGGAATTGAATCGCTTGGCGTTAAGGTTTATCACAACATTAACGAAGTGATTAAAACACATGATGTACTTAATATTTTGAGAATTCAATTGGAGAGAAAAGCAGGTACAAATATTCCTTCCCTCAGAGAATATCATAATTATTTTGGTGTAACGGCAGAACGATTAGAAAAGTATAACAAAGATATTTTAATTCTGCATCCCGGACCTATTAACCGCGGAGTAGAAATTTCATCAGAAGTTGCCGATGGACCATATCAGGTAATTTTAGATCAGGTTACAAATGGTGTGGCTATAAGAATGGCAGTACTTTATTTACTTGGATCAATGAATTAAAAACAGGTTAAAAATGCAGGTAATATTAAAAGGATTAAACATTGTTAATCCAATTCAAAACTTAATTGAAAAAAATGATCTTCTAATAAAAGATGGTATAATTGCAAAAGTAGGTTCAATATCCGATAAAGAGTTTAGTGATTCGAAGGTATATGATTTTGAAGGAAAGTATTGCTCCCCCGGTTTTTTTGATATGCATGTACATTTAAGAGAACCCGGCAGAGAAGATACGGAAACAATTAAATCCGGATGTAATAGTGCAGCAGCCGGCGGCTTTACCGGAATAGCATCTATGCCCAACACTGAGCCAACAGTTGACACAGCAGAAATTGTGAAATCGATTACTGAAAAATCAAAGGAACATTTAGTTGACGTTTTTCCTATTGCTGCCGTTAGTGTTAACCGGAAAGGGGAATCATTAGCACCGATGGCTGAACTTTTTGAAGCAGGAGCGGTTGCATTTTCCGATGACGGAGTTTCAGTTAAAACTGCTTCACTTTTAAGAAGCGCTTTTGAATATTCGAATATGTACGGCGCTCCTATTATTGATCATTGCGAAGAAGAATCTTTAGCTGATGGGGTGATGAATGAAAGTATAGTCTCCACAATTTTGGGTCTTCCTTCAATTCCAACAATTGCTGAAGATATTATTGTTCACCGTGATATTGCCGTTGCCGAATACACCGGCGGAAAACTTCACATCGCGCATATAAGTTCAAAAAAATCTATTGAAGCAGTTCGCGAAGCCAAGAAAAAAGGTGTAAAGGTGACCACCGAAGTAACTCCGCATCATTTTACTTTAACCGATGAAAGCTTAAAATCTTTTGATACAAACTTAAAGATGAATCCGCCGCTAAGAACGAGAGATGATATGAATGCAATTTTAGAAGGCTTAGCCGATGGAACTATTGACTGCATTGCAAGCGACCATGCACCCTATGCAAGTGAAGAAAAAGAAGTTGAGTTTATTTATTCACCCAATGGAATTATTGGTCTCGAAACTGAACTCGGTTTAGCTCTTTCTGAACTTTACCATAAAAAGGTATTATCGATTGAACAAATTGTGGAGAAGTTTGCAGTAAATCCTCGTAAAATATTGAACATTGAGGTACCAAAAATTGAAGAGGGCGAAATTGCAAATCTTACAATTTTTGATGCCGATTTAATTTGGACAGTTGATAAAACAAAATTCAAATCCAAATCAAAAAATACACCTTTCGATAAAAAATTATTAACAGGTAAATCATTAGCAGTAATTAATAACAAACAAATTTTTATCGATGGCAAATTTTCTGAAATATAATTCCGTTTAACTTATTATTCATTGTGTATAATTTAAGCTACATTTTCCCCGGTTAAAAAACTTCGCACATTGGCTTTCTTAAACAAGTTGTGTAAATCCCCTGGCTGAAAATATCTGTGATTTTTGACTAAAATCAAAGGTTTATTCGTTTTTTATCAAATAAATTAAATAAAAAACATACTTCCGGTTTTCAATAAATTTAATGGCACTTCTCTTGAATAATCTATTTCAAATATTCATGGAGAAAGAAAATGAAAACATTAAAAAAAATAATAAAATTAAGTTTGCTGCTATCGTTAGCAATTCTATTTACAAACTGTGATGAACATGATGACTATGCTTATGATAATACTCCTCCTTCACCGCCGACAAATGTAACGGTTTTACCCGGTGACGGTGAAATTGAAATCACATGGGATCATAACCCGGAAAGTGATGTAGCCGGTTATAATATTTATTATTCCGAAACTTACTGGGGTAAGTACACTAACTTAGGCAACACACCAAATAATATTTATTATGATGTAGAAGCAGGAAACGGTGACTTATATTATTACGGTGTAGCCGCATACGATTTTGACGGAAATGAAAGTGAACTAAGTTATGATGAAGTTTACGGCATTGCACGTCCGCAAGGTTTAAACCAGATATTATTTGATGCTCAAAGATTTCCCGAAACATCCGGTTATGACTTTAGTGAATTTACAGTCGTTGCTTTTGATGAATTGAGTGATACATATTCCTCGGACATGTTTTTTGATATTTTTAATGGTGTTTACTACCTGAATGTATTTGCTGATAGTGAAATACAAGACATGGGACCAACAAATGACATCTATGATATTTTATACGCACCGGTTGGCGGATGGGTTCCTCTGCTGGATGGAGATAATGTAAAATATACTGAAGTGTTCGTCGGGCATACTTATGTAATTTCAACATGGGATAACCATTATGCTAAAATAAGAGTTAAGGAAATCACCGGCGAAAGAATTGTGTTCGATTGGGCTTACCAATTGGTTGAGGGCGAAAGACAGATGAAAACTAAACCGGCTAATTCTGTTAGAGCTGAACTGCCGAGTAAAATTATTAGAAACTAATAATTCCCAAAATCTCATTCCTTCTTTGTAGATAAAAAGCATATTACTTAGGTAGTATGCTTTTTTTTATCTTTTTCTTGTTGTAGTTTTACTATTCACAAATTATTAATGCATTAGTAAATGACTTTAAAGAATAGAAGAATATTTGCCGCCATTGGAGTTGTACTTCTGCTGATTATAATTACCGGATTGGCTGAGCCTATTATTACTAACAATGCAAAGGAAGAATGGGAAATAAACATTCAAAAAGAAGTTGATGAAATTGAAGAGGCTGTAGGTAATTATGTTAATCAAGAAATTGATAATCTTCTTAATAAAAACATCGCACTCCAAAAATATCTTTTAAAAATCAGCAGTCAGCCGAATTCAATTTCAAATCTCATTAAATTTATTAACTCCGATGAATACAATAATTTAAACATTCAGATTTACGAAAATGATACGAACTTAGTTGCATGGAATGGAATAACCTTTGGCAGCAACTACAATAAAACTGCCGGGCTTTACGAAACCGGTGAAATATTTTTATACTCCGATAAAATTTTATCATTTATTGCTGTTGAAGATACACTTACTGCAGAAAGCATTTACAGACTTATTATTGCTAAGCCAATTGAAAAACATTATAAACTAAACAATAAATATTTTGATCAGATAAGTATTTCTGAAAAATTTTCAAATCAGTTTTCAATCAAGTTTAAAGTTTATTTTAATCCCGCTGAAAAATATACCAAAGATGGGCGCTTTACCTCAATTGATATTAGAAATAATTTAGGCAACAAAATCGGACTGATAACTTTTCAGAAACCAACCTTAACAAATCATATACAATCAATAAGTAATACTGCCAGTTCTATTCAGGCGGCATTATTTTTAATAGGCTACATTCTATTGTGGTTCACTATTTATTTAAATATAAAACAAATAAATCACCGGCTGATCCGGTTATCGATTTATATTTTATATATCGCATTGTTCCGAATATTTCTTTTCGTTTTTGATTTGCCGAACAAAATATTAAGCGGAGGTTTGACAGACCCCGAATATTTTTCATCAACATTTGGTTATGGAATTGCGGGCTCGCCAATTGATTTTTTTATAACTGCAATTATGCTGCTGATTATCTGCCTGATAATTTACAAGTACTCTATTGAATATTTCCCATCGGAAAGATTTAATGATAGAAAAAATGCCGCTGCATTAATTACAGTTCTAATTTTAATATTTCTATTATTTCTGCGCGGATTTGGCGCTGCACTTAATAGCGTTGTTTTCGATTCCACCCTCCGATACTTTAGAGATGTTTCACTAATTCCAAATACTCCAATATTTTTAATGGAAATAAATATTTTAATTTTGGGAATTTGTTCGGTAATTATTTCGATTGCGATAATTCAGCTTTGTTTAAAGATTGCTAAAAGAGCTGTTGAAAGAAGAATAGTTTTAATCTTTTTAGTATTATTTATAATATTTCAATTTGCCGGTGTTCTTTTTGACCTGATACAAAAGCAGCCGCAAGGCACACCGTTTATAAGAATATTATATATTACTTCAATTTTCCTTTTCAGCTATTATGTTTATTTCAATAGTAAAGTATTTTTAAATTTTATTTATATAGCTTTCATCGGTTCCATACTTTCAATTAGTCTGCTCAACTATTATAACTCCGAGCTTCAGCGGGAATCGCTAAAAACTACAGCCGTAAAATTAACCCGCCCCGGCGAGCCGTATATAAATAATTTGATTTCGGAAATGTTTAAGAAATGGCGGGTATCGGAAACAACTAAAAATATATTTACAGATGATGCTGATAATTATACCGCCGAAGCATTTAAATTATGGGTAAGCAGTGATTTATATAAGGAAGGCGTCAGTTCTGAAATTAACTTTTTAGATTCAAATAAAAATTACCTGGGCGGTTACGGGTTTAATTTTGATTCCTACTACAGAGCCGATTGGAGTAAGTTTTCTATCCCGAACGAGAGTGTATCAATATTTTCTGAGAGCTTACTTTTTAGCGATAGTAAAATAATTAGAAGCATTGCACAAATTAGGGATAAAGATAACCTGATTGGTTACCTGGAAATATCAGTGCTTTACGATGTAGATATTTTTGAATTCAGAGAATCACCGGTGTTCCTTTCGGGTAATAATGATATTGTTAATCCAGAAGTTGAGCTTGAAGATTTAGCAGTATTTGATTTTCACGACGGCGAGTTGATTAATGAACTCTCAGATTTTACACTGTCGGATGAAGAGAAGCAGCTATTGACTTCAGTAAATTTTTCTGATCAAGATGAAGCCTGGCTTACAATTCCGCTTAAAGGTGAAATGCATAGAGTGTATCTCATAAAAAATAATCAGCTGAATTTTGAACGAATACTGGCTGTGGCATTGAAAGAGAGAGAAGTTTCATGGAATTTATACGACTTTTTCAAAGTATTTTTTATACACAGTTTAACAATTTTAGGCGTGCTTATTTTATTTGTAATGTGGGGTGTTGGTGAAAGAAGAATTATCAAACTTACATTTAGAACTCGACTTCTTTTAGCATTCATTCTGGTGTCTATTGTCCCTCTTATTCTGCTTGCAAGTTATTTTAGACTTTTAACAGAAGAAAAAAATACAACAGCTAAAGAATACAAATTAGGCAAAAGAGCATTTAATGTTGAAAGCTATATTAACGATTACATTGCCAACTCCACCATAAACTCTGTTGAAATATTTAATAAAGCAAACCGCGATTTAGGAATAGACTTTTCAATATTTGAGGGAAAAAAATTAGTATTCAGCACAGTTAATAAATATTATCAAGTTGGCTTACTATCAGAAACCTTAAACCCCATAGCATATAACCGGCTTGTTATACTTGGTGCAAAGGAGTATGTAGCAGAAGAAAATATCGAAGGTTATAAATTCAGTTCATTTTATTACAGGGGTATAATTGGAAGCGAAGAATACATTTACAAAGTAAGCGGCGTTTTTAATCCCATAATGTTACCTTTATCTGATATTGAAATAAATATTTTTCTATTCGGAAGCTATTCGCTTGCGATAATTTTAATTGTAATACTAAGTACAATATTAGCAAATCAAATTGCTTCGCCCATACGCAAACTTACAAACGCTACAAAATCAGTTGCCAGCGGCGACCTAAACATTGAGCTTTACACTAACAGCAGAGGGGAAATTGGGCAGCTTGTAAATGGTTTTAATTTAATGGTGCGCGAGCTGAAGAAGAGTCAAGCTGAGCTTGCTGAAATTGAAAGAGAAACTGCGTGGAAAGAATTTGCAAGACAAGTGGCACACGAAATTAAAAATCCCTTAACACCAATGAAGCTTTCGGTTCAGCAATTATCTGCTGCCCATAAAGATAACTCTCCAAAATTTAATTCAATTTTTGAAAAAGTTACACAAACATTAATTAGTCAGATTGAAACATTAAAAAATATTGCAACTGAATTTTCATCCTTTGCACGTATGCCCAAAATAAATGTAGAAAAAATTGATCTTACTGCTGCGCTGAATAATGCTGTTAATTTATTTGCCGAAGAAAATGTAAAAATTAAAATAGAGGGAGTCTTTTCAAACCCAAAAGTAGTAGCTGATATTGATCAGACAACAAGAACCATAATCAATCTAATCCGCAATTCTATTCAAGCGGGGGCTGATAGTGTAAAGTGTCTGCTGCTCGAGAATGAAAAATTCAACATAATAAAAATTGATGATAACGGGCACGGAATACCGCAGGAAATTGCAGAGAAAGTTTTTGAGAATAACTTTACTACTAAAAAGGAAGGAATGGGAATTGGATTGAGTCTGGCGAAAAAATATTTAGAAAATATAAATGGCACAATTGAAATAGAAAAAACCTCGGAGGCGGGAACAGTAATAATAATAAGCTTTCCCAAGGCTATAGAATAAATGGAAAAAATACTCACACCATATCAAAAAGATGCACTTCACTATAATAAGCACATTGCCTTAACTGCAAATGCGGGATCGGGTAAAACTTTTGTGTTGTCAAGAAGATATGTTGATATTGCTCAAAAAGAAAAAATCCCATTGCGCAAAATTGTAGCAATTACATTCACCGATAAAGCAGCCGGGGAATTAAATAAAAATATTGCTGAAGTAGTTGAAAAAAGACTAAATAATTCTACAAACCCAGGTGAAATTAAAACACTCGAAAAAATTAGAAGGCAGCTTGTATCGGCAAACATTTCAACAATCCACTCCTTCTGCATCGAGGTGCTTAAAGAATTTTCGCCCGAAGCAGGGTTGGATGCTAACTTTGTACCTGTTGACCAAACAACTGCGGATGAGTTAATTGAGTTAAGCATTGAAGAAACGCTAAATCAATTATTGCTCAACGATTCCGAATTGGATGTGAAAAATTTAATTAGATTTTTCGGTTCCCAAAAAATATTGAGTATTGAGATAAAAAAATTATTAAAAAATCGAAAAGCAATAACAGATTTATATGAAAAAGAATATTCAAAAGATGAAAGTGAAATTGCTGAATGGTTTAGAAATAATTTTCGAGAAAAGTTTAAGTATTTATTTATTGATAAAGCAGCAGATATAAAATCATTATTAGCTGAAATTAATAATTATGTATTAAGCCTTAAACCGGATAACCCAATAGCAGCAATTGCATCAGAGCTTATTGAAAAGATCAATTCATCACTTTCGCCTTTCGAGTTTATAGAATTAACAAATCAAATTGCGGAGCAGATATGTACAAAAGCCGGCGGCATAAAAGCCAGAAGTTATTTACCGAATGATGAGAGGGAAGATTTAACTTCACAAATAAATGAAGCTGAAAATTTAATAAGCGATATTTTAAAAATTGAAATACCGGATAACTCCGAAGAAGTTGAAAAATTATTAGCAGTGTACGGAAAAGAAATCGCAAGTCTTTTTATTCTTGCGGCGGATGAATATACATCTAAAAAAGAAGAACGCGGTTACCTGGATTTTGAAGATATACTCCATCACACGAAAAGAATAATAGGTAAACCTGAAGTACAGGAATACTTAAGCAGCAATTATGAATACGTGATGATTGATGAATATCAAGACACTAACGAAATTCAATACGAAATATTTATGCCCATATTGAACAATTTAAAATCAGGTAATCTTTTTGTGGTAGGTGATGAAAAGCAGAGTATATACATGTTCCGCGATGCTGATATAAAAGTTTTTATGCGAACCAAAAAGGAGATTGAGCAAGCGGTAAAAAAGGATGGGATTCTAAGTCTTCCGCATAGTTTCAGAGTGTCACCGCCAATTGCTGCATTCACAAACGAGGTGTTTAAAGAATTATTTAAAGAACCTGATATTGAACTTAACGAGGTTGAACATAGTAATTTAGTTTGCGCTAGACCCGAGGAAACTATTGGCAGCGTGCAGATGATAATTTCAGATGAAGAGGGTGAACCGGAAGCTGAACTTGTTGCTAAAAAAATTATTACGCTAATGTCTGATCAAAACCCGGACTTTGGATTAAACGACATTGCCATTTTATGCAGAAAGAGAAGTGTGTTTGCCGAATTGGAAAAGGCGTTTTCAAATCATGGAATACCTCATACAGTAGTAGCCGGTAAGGGGTTTTATCAGAAGCAGATTGTGAATGATATTTATAATTATCTCTCATTTTTGATTAATAGAGATGACAATACATCATTAGTTGGAATTTTACGGGCGCCCTTTTTTACATTATCGGATACTGAAGTATTTGCCATTTCTTTAGAAAAAGGAAAAACATTTTTTGAAAAAATAATCAATTATTCTGCTGAGAATAATAAGTACAATAAAATAATTATTACACTGACAGACCATATCTCAATTGCACAAAGTTCCGAGTTCAGTTTTATATTAAGAAAAATAATTTCTGATACTGAATACCTACCCGTAATTGCTGCCCGTGAAAACTATAAACAGGAATTAAGTAATCTCGAAAAATTATTTAAAGTAGCAAAATCTTTTGAGCAGCAAGGGTTCAAATCACTATATGATTTTGTTGACTACTTAAAAACATCAATTCAAAATTTAGTTGATGAAGGACAGGCGGCAATTAATGAAGATGAACAGTCCGTGAAAATTATGACAATACATCAAGCAAAGGGTTTAGAATTTAACACAGTGTTTTTATTTAGATGCAATGATACTTCTGAGGAGGATAGAATAAAATCACGCAGTATTGTGGTTGATAAAGACTTTGGGATTTTAACAAAGGTACCCAATGCAAATAATTACTTTGAAGATTTTGTTTCCGCACCGATAAACGGAATTTACAATTATGTAAGTAATCGAAAAAATATTGGAGAGCTTAAAAGACTATTATACGTCGGCGTTACACGTGCTGTTCAAAATTTAATTATTACAGGTACAATTAAAAATGGTGCCGCAAAGAAAAAATCATTTTTAGATTTTTTAACCTCTGCTCTTGAAATAGATTTAGAAGCTGCCGATCATAAAATAAAAACTAATTTAGAGTTTATGAAACTGAAGGGGGAGGAGTATGAATTTTTTGATAAGAAAATTGAATTTGATATTTCGATAGAACGAGTAATTGAAAGTAAAATAAACTCACTAAAAATAAGCGGCAAAGAAAAGTTGGGTAACAAAACCTACTTACTAAATCATATTGAAGATAAATCAGAAGAGGAAATAATTTCCGCAACTAAGTTAGCTGTTTACACCCAATGTCCGCTTAAATATCAACTTACTTATGAACTCGGCTATTCTGATATTAACAGCATTTTTGAATTAACAAAAAGCGAGAGTGAACCTGCTGATTTTGAATTTCAAATAAATGAAAATGATGATGATGATTTTGTAGGCTACGCCGAATTTAAGGGTCGTGTGATACACAAAGTTTTGGATGAAGAAATTGATATACAGAACTTAAATAAGCGTGTAGATGAATTATTGGAAAAAGAATTTTATAACAGGAGTACATCAAAAAAAGTATTCGAGTCGGTTAAAAATTCCATATTAAATGATCTTCAGCAATTTTATAGATCTCAAACATATAAAGAGCTTATTGAGTTTAGTAATTATAAAAATGAACACGAGATATATCTTAAACTAAATGATTTTTACCTTTATGGAATAATAGATAAACTGATAATTGATAATAAAAAAATAATTATTGTTGATTACAAAACCGACAACATAAAAGAAGAGGAAATAAATTCCAGAGGCGAGCTTTACCTTTCGCAGCTTAAATTTTATGCGGTACTTATAAATGAAATTTATAATCCAAATGAAATTGAACTAAGAATTGTATTTACAAAATTTCCCGATATAAATTTTGCGAAGGGGATTACAGAAAAAGAAATAAATGAGTTTCGAGAATATATAAAGAGTGTTGTTCTCTCAATTCGTAATAACAATTATCCCCCAGATTTAAATCATTGTATTAAATGCCACTATGCTGTTGATGGGAAGAAATGTGTGAAAGCAAATAGCAAAACATAAATTTCAAAATCCAAATGACAAAGCCCAAATAGCAAATCACAAATTTCAAAACCCAAATAACAAACTCCAAATAACAAACTTCAAATGACAATCTCAAAATTTCAAACTCCAAATTCAAAACTCAAGCCATATCATCCAGATACTAGCAACCAGTAACCAGTATCTAGCCCTGCCCGCCGTTTTATTTGGCGGGATCAAGTATCAAGTATCCAGAAAAGGACATCACCTCTTAAACTCTGATATTTTGGATTTGAATTTTTTACAATTATTATTAAATTAATCCAGCGGGTTTTTTACAGAGGATTAAAAGGAAAAAATTTTAGAGCAAAGAGAGGAGAATAATATGCACTACCCCCCCCCAAGAAATACACAAGAAGATTTAAGATTAAGGATTAGCGATTTTCGATTTTTTAAGTTTTTATCTTTTATAAAATCTTTGCGTCTTTACATTTACACGTCTTTACGCCTGCCCGCAGCGGTGGGCTAACGCGTTTCTCCATCTCACATTTGCACTTTGACTTTTTACCAGTATTAAAATATAAGTATTGAAAAAGGAGCAGAGTACGGTACAATCCTTGATTCTGTTTCTGCAGATACGGCAGATGTTTTTACAGATATTTATAAGAACTTTAAGTTTATTGCAAAAGACAGCATTGATGTTAGTTCAGCGGAAATATCAATTAGAGTTTCAACAATAATTGATAACGGCGGAATAATATTTTCAAAGTCGGTAAAGAATAAAGATAAACAACACAAATTAAACATTGCCGATAGAGAAGAAACTAATGAAAGAATGAAAGTAATAAAAAAAATAGAAAGACTGAACAAGACGAAAGGAAGAATAGAAAATCCGGCAATAGAGTTTATAATTATTCCATCAGAAGGCGGTGAGGAAATATTTGGTATTGGGAAGGCGGAAATAAAGAAACCTGCCGTGTTTTATATAAAGGCAAATTTTACCGAACCGGAATTTGAGGTGGGCGATACTTTGGATGTAATTGTAAAAAAAGTTGATGAGTTTGGAAATGAAAGCTCTTTTGCAGACAGTACCGATTTTGAAGTAGGAATAGTAGAAGGCTGCGATATAGGCAATATACTTAAACCCGATGGAGAAGAGGGACAGTACTTTTTGAGCATGAAAATGCCCATTAAATTTATTGTTGCTGACTCACTAGAAACAGATAGTACAAAAGTAATACTTAGAGTTGGAATAGAAAGTACTGATGATACAACATATCTGCCTTATTCTGAATTTTTACAGAATAATAAAATGACTGAAAAAGCAAATAGTCAAAAAACTAAAAGTAATAAAAATGATGGGGCTAGTTTTGCTGAAGATGATATAACTTTTCAATCTTGCAGTATTCAAGATTTTATGACTGATGCCATTGATACGCCAGAAGCAGAATTAGTAGAGATCATAGAAATAATGCTGGGTGAAACAAAGTACTTTGGATTACAAATGAAAGGTGAAGGAACAAGCGCTGAATACAAAATATGCGAAGTTGAAACTGAATATGGAAATGCACCGGTTTTCCCCGAGGATGCCGATGGATGGATTTGGCAGAAAACTAAAACTGTTTGGGGAGATGATCCAGCTGAAGTCGTAGATGAAGGTGGAGCCTCAGGTGTCTATTGGGAGAAAAAGTATCCACTTTTTAATGGAAAAAGTTTCAAAAAGATGGAAAACTTGAATGATGGTTTGATACGTGTAATCGGCAGATATTGGGAAGAAGGAAAAGAAGCTAATTATAAGGTTAAATTAACTGCAAATGATGGAGCGCACTATAAAACAATAATTGTGAAAGTTGTTAAACCAAATGATTTATTAAGCGATGATGAATCTATCAGTTATAAATGGGCTAAGGATATAAGAAATGATGACTTGAATATAGATGATTTCCTAATTGAAAATGGCGGAAAACATGGAATTCTACCCCAACTATTAAAAGGTCAAATATTTCAAGAGGCAATAAGGGAAAATGATAAATTTTGGCCGTCATATCGGTATGAACCGTGGCAGGATATCAGGTTTAGGAATCAAAAAAATCAAGATAATGTAGAATATTATTTGAAACAGCCATATTGGGTGGATGCAAATGGGATGGGGCTAGAATCTGGCGGGGAACCAGTTCCAATCGAACATCAAAATATTCGTCCTATCTTAAATTATTCAACATCAACTCCATATCCAAATAATCCAATGAAAATCGGAGAGTATGTTTCTGATAATTGGGCGCAATATTATGTAGGGTCTTCTTCTAGTTTGAACAGAAAATTTTCGAAACACCCGCTTTATGGGCCAAATGAAGTTCAAGTTATTTGGAATTATCTTTCTAAGTACTATGGTAAAAGGGATAATAAGACAGACGCAATATTTCAATCAGAGTATTTTGTAAAACAGTTTTTAAAAGATAATTACATTGAATTTGCTCAAACAAGAAAAGCCTCATCCTACGGGTATTTTCAGATGTTATATACAACAGCTATAACCGGAAAATTTAAATATCCAAGAAGGTTAGGGAACTCTCCTGCTCCGGAAAAATTATCAGATCATGAAATTGCAAAAGAATATGTGATGAATCATCTTCTTCAAAATGTAAACATAAAGCTTAGAGGAAAGAATGAGAGTTATAGCGATAATGATTGGACAGATGGTTTTGAAAAAATATGGTTGGAGAGTTATCGCTTATATAATGGTGCGGATGATTATGCAGAAAGCATAATCCGTAATTCTAAAAAGTTTTCGCCTAAACTATAGTGGAGTGTAAAATGAAATATATAAAATTTATAATAATTTTATTGGTTACAAATTTTACTATTAACAGTTATGCCCAGTCGAATGAGGAAACTATAATTGCTGACTTAGAAAGTTCTTTTATGCAATACAATGAGTTTTACAGCTGTTATGTATTTTTCCTTGATTCCCTAATGGGCAGCTATGATAACATTGGGTTATATAAATTTGAAGATATAAATAAATCGTTGGAAAATTGTGTGTTCTTCGTGGCGGAAAAATTTGATCCGAAGGATAGCACTATTGTTGGAATATATAAAGATGGTAACATTCTATGGCAATCTGAACCTATAATTTTTGGGGGTTATGTTGAAATTATTCTGGTCAGAGATATTAACATGGATACAAAAACAGATATTGCCATAAAAGTCTGGGACGGCATGTACACAGAATGGGTTTGGATTTTTAGCTGGGATGGTGTACGTTGTGATATTATTAACGATATCACAGCAGACGATTATTATCCGGGTGAAACAAAGTCTAAACTTATTGGCGATTTAAATTCATTTGGTTTTTGCGATTATGAGGGTGACGGAATTCTGGAAATCATATGTGGTAAAGCATCTATCACGAATGGATACGGTGTGTACAGTTGGAATGGCAATTTATATGGTGAGTGGGCATCTACACCTGAAATACCTGAAAATTTCTTATTCCCGGCAAATAACTTGACGGCAAAATGTAATACTTATGTTACTAAAAATAATAATCAATTTGTGTATTATTATGAATTATCGAATGATTCAACAAGTGTACAAAATATTGCATCGTTCGATTTATATCCGACAGTATGCTTCGAATCTACCCAATCTCCTCCCGGATGGTTCGGCGGCTCTGGAAATGCTCAGCCATTAACTGGATGGACAACAATATTTCGCCCTGAAAGACTAATATTCCCAGGAGATACGCTTGATGGTTACATCATTAAATGTAGTAAATTACCCAAAATTGTTGATTATTATATTCAGGGACATACACGTGAAGCCAGTAATCCGATTGAAGGTCCTGAAATCACTCAAGTTGATTTATTGACTGATTTGTTCAACAATTCTTTTCATGGAAAAACAATTGCTCCGGGGGATTCAATAGTTTATTTTATCGCAACTGAATTTATCGACACCTTAAAAAGCTACAACAACCAATCATATGACCTTGGCTGGATACAAACTCAAGAAGAGAGAGACAAATACAATACATACTTTAACAACACAAGCAATTATTTATCACAAAACAACAACAATGCGGCAAAAAGTGAACTGCAAATAGTGCTTAATGAATGCAATACAGACAGCTCAACAGTACTTACAAGTGAAGCTTACGCATTGCTCTACTTCAACACAGAGTATTTAATAGAACAAATACCGGATACTGAACCGGGCTTACCCGTTAAACTCCAGGACAGCCAGGGCAATTTACTCCAAGGCGGCTCCCTCCAATACTACGATGGAAGCTGGATGGATGCGGTAAATAACGGCAACGGTACATTTAATGTAATTACAGAACGCATAACAGTAAGCATACGCATGACGTATGAAGGAGGAAATCAACAGTTCAATAATGTTCCGGTCGGTCCTGATACGGTCACTTTTCAAACGGTAAATTCAACTGTTAAATTGTTAAATAGCCTAAACGAACCATTGGCGGATCCGTCAGCTGACGGAACAGTACAGTTTTACGCCGGAAGCTGGAGAGAGTTCGGTACGATAATAAACGGAGAGGTAACAAAAGAATTATTACCTAGACAATACAGTTTTAGAATGACATACGGCGGTGCAAATAATGATAAGCAGCAGAACATTGGAGATGATCCAGTTGTTGTGTTTCAAACGGTAAACTCAACTGTTCAATTGCTGGACAGTCAAGGAAACTTAATCCAAGAAGAAGGAATAGTGCAATACTATGCCGGAAGCTGGAGAACATTTGGAACAACTACAAGCGGTACAGTTTCAAATGAACTTCTTCCAAAAAGTTATAGTTTCCGTATGACCCATGAAGGTGTAAACAATGATAAACAGCAAGATATTGGAGTTGAAGACACAGTCAGCTTTTCAACCGTGTTTTGTGTCGTTCAAGTAAAAGATTCCCAAAACCAGCCGGTTGATGGTGCAGAAGTAAAATACTATTCCGGCAGTTGGCGGGATATTGGACTGACAGCAAATGGAGAAGTGAACAAAGAATTGCTGCCGAAGAACTTAACATTCAGAGTAATACATAATGGAGTAGTTCAAAACAAACAGCAAGACATTGGTACTAACAACATAGTTGAGTTTGTAGTTGAATAAACCTTTTGTGACTTCGTGTCTTAGTGGCAAAAACAAAACAGCCGCTAAGTCACCAAGACACTAAGAAGAAAATAATTGGAGAGGATTATGAAAATTTTAGCAATGCTTTTAATAGCAGCAAGCATTATTCAAGCCCAGTCAGAAACCGCACATAAAATTCCGTTTGCATCGGAAGGCAACAGCATTGAGCTGGCAGTATTAAACAGTTCACTAATTGACATACAAGGTGTGCATGTAGAAGCTATCGATTTACCGGCTTGGGTAAAGTTTGCAGAAAAGAAAATTACACTAACAGAATTGGCTAGTGCACAAGAAGGAATAGCAACTTTTAATTTTAAGGTAGATAAAGAAGCACCGGTTGGTGAAATAACAAATCTCAAATTCCAAATAACATCACTAAATGGTGAAGTGTGGACAAAGGAAATCTCTATCTCAGTATCACCGCCGGAAGATTTTGAATTATATCAAAATTACCCGAATCCATTTAACCCAAGTACAACAATAGAATATCTGCTTCCGGTGGAATCAAACGTAACATTAAAAATTTATGATATACTTGGTGCCGAGGTTGATGTACTTGTAAAAGAAAAACTATCAGCCGGTTTTCACAAAACAGAATGGACTGCAAATAACTATTCCAGCGGTATGTACATTTACCAATTGCAGATTGAAGGAGAAAATATTGAAACGAAATTCTTCAGGAAGAAGATGCTGTTGGTGAAGTGAGAGGAGCAGAATTAAGAAGTCAGAATTCAGAAATCAGAAGATAAGATTTTTAGTTTTTAAAAGTGGGGAACTAAAAGCTCCCCTTTTTAACTAAGTCATATTACGCATTAATTTGAGGTATATAATTTTTTCTTAGCAAAATATAGTGCCATCGAGTCTTCGTTGCTTAATTTGTTTTTTTCGCCACTAAGGTTCGAAGTCACAAAGAAATAGCAAAGTGCGTAACATTAGTATTAAGATTCTATCATATAAAAATTAACTTTTCTGCTCAGCTTTTTTCGCATCTCTTTTTTCAGTAACAAATTTAAAAATTATAAGCGCCGTTGCGGAAACTAATCCAACCCCAATAAAGTAATACCAGATAACATGTGCATCTGCATACACTGCGGCTCTTTGTATTTCTGTTAATCCGGCAGGTAAAGTTTTTGGGTCCGGGCAGTAAGCATCAAGTAAAAATCCCGATGATATAAACCCAAGCACCGCTGAAATAAATGAGTGAAGATGACTGAACCCTAAGTAAAGTCCTTCCTCACCTTTTGGCGCCTGAAAGGAAAAATATTCTAAAAATCTTGGTGAAATAAAACACTCCGCCAAACCTTGTATTGCGATGCCGGTTATCATCATAACGGTTAGGGGATAGACTGTAAATAAATCGAACACATTAATAAGGGGACCTGTAATTTTTTCCAACTCCTGGCTCATTGCCATAGCCAGAGCAGAGAAGGGCATAAGTATCATCCCGATAATCATTGCAGTAACTGCTTTTTTCTTTTTAGTTAATTGCGTAATCAGCACCACAAAAAGTACAACTACCGCGGGATTAACATTCGCAAGCCACTCCGGTTTAGCTTCTTCGCCCAGCAGACGAATTACATATTTCGGCATTGTTGCATAAAGCTGTCCCTGGATAATCCAAAATCCGGCGATGATAACTGTTAAAATTATTAAACGAGGTTTTAATAATATTCCTTTTAGGGATCTAATAATATCATCAATGCTTTTGCTTTCGTATTCTTTATCAGATTCCGTGTAAAAGAAAATTGCAAACAGCAGAGCAATGAATGCCATTGCTGCTGAAAAGAAATTAACATATTCAAGTCCCAAACCTTGACGAATATAAGGCACAAATGTTTTACCGCCGAACGCACCAATATTTACAACCCAATAGAAGAGAGAAAATCCACGTGCTCTATTTTTTTCGGTTGTTGATTTTGCTATTGTGCCGGAAATTAGTGGTTTAATTAAAGATGCACCAACCATTGTAACAAAAAGAAAAAACAGCACGGAAGGCTTATTAACAAAAGCTCCAAGAAAAAAGTAGCCAATGGTCAATAATCCAAATGCTAAAATTAGTCCTTTCTTAAATCCAATTTTATCAACATAAGCTCCTGCAAACGTTGGCAGCAAATAAAGTCCGCCGTAAAAAAAGGCTACTATTATACCTGTTTCAATATCAGTAAAACCGACAATATCAGTTAAGAACAAAGTTAGAACAATAAAAAAACCATAGTAAGCAGCTCGCTCACACAGTTCCATAAAATTAGCATACCAAAATGCCTTCGGAAATTTCCAACTTTCTTTTTCGGCTGTATTTTCTGTGCTCATATTCTTCCCATTTGTTTTTGAATGCTATTTTGAAAAGCAAAAATTACAGAATTATTTCTAAATCTAAAAGGTTAATAAAGTCTTAATTGAGGATTTATTTTATTAGAATTTATTGGACTTATTTTTAATAATAATTTTGATTAAATTTTTTTCATAACAAAAATTAACTATCGGCAAATTATTTATGTTCAAAAACATTATACTAATTTCAATTTTTATTATATCGGCTGTGATAATTAATGCACAAAATGCTGCTGACTATTTCCCATCGGAGCCCGGCAAAGTGTGGAGATTTATAACAACTCCGCTTGACTCACTAAACAATCCCGTAAATGATTTGGCGGTTACAACAATCGATTCTTTTGCTGCCAAAGGAAATTATTTTGGGAGAGAGGCAAATTTAATTCTTTCTAAAACCGGTACGGAATCAACGGTGAATTTATTACCCTTCATTGATAGTTCTTATGTAAGCACTAATGGTGCAGTTGCTTCGCAATATCTATCCTTCGGCAGTTTCTTAGATTCGATTGGAGGAACAAATTTATCGTTTCTTACATTTCTAAATTCTTTAACAGACTGGTATGATGTTTACAAATTAGATGCGGCAGTTAATGATGAATATTCACTTTTTAGAATTGATACAACTGTAACAATAGACTCGATAGATTATCCAATACGTTTTGAAGTATTGGTGAAGAGATTAAATGATGAAAGTATTTCTACCGCCATTGGTTCATTTACCGCTAAAAAATTTGATGTGATTTCAAAGCTAAGTTTGATTGTTACAATTTTTCCATTCCCGCCTGCAGCTGTGCCAATATTGACATTACCAAGTACAAACTGGATTGCACCGGGCAATTGGATAGTTAAAAATTATCGTAAATCAATTAATGTGGATCTCAGTCTTTTCTCAGGACCATCATTTTACATCCCCGGTTCTGAAACAATAATTCAGCAGCCGGTTACTTCTGTGAGAGAAGAAAATGCCATGCCCACAGCTTTTGAATTATTTCAAAATTATCCTAATCCGTTTAATCCATCTACAAAAATCAGATTTGCTGTTCCGTTTTTGACACACCCCTCAATCCCCTCTCAAGAGGGGAAGGAGAAAAGCGAAAGGGGAGTGTTAGTAACTTTAATAGTGTACGACATACTCGGCAGCGAAATTGCAACATTGGTTGATGAACAAAAAGCACTTGGGATTTATGAAGTAGAATTTAACGGAAAGGGTCTTTCAAGCGGAGTCTATTTTTATGAATTAAAATCATTTGGGCAGGCACAAACTAAAAAAATGATACTTTCAAAATAATATTTTTTTAATTTGCAATGTTGTGTAAAATTTAATTGTGTTCCAATTACTATTCTATCTAATTAACAAATTAAAAATATTACGGGGACACGTAATGAATATAAGATTAAACAGAAACAAAATAATGAGGAAAGTTTTGGCTTTACTATTCGCATCATCACTAATCGGAATTACAAGTTCAGCCGATGCCCAAGAAGGAAGCGGCGAACTAATGAAACGCAAAGACATCGATCCCAAATACACCTGGAATTTAACTGATATTTATGCATCGGAAGATTTATGGGAAGCTGATTTTAAGTGGCTTGAAGAAAATGTTTCAAATTACGAAAAATTTGAAGGCAAGCTCGGTAACTCCGCCGAGGATATGCTCGCATGCTTAAAGTTTGATGAAGAAGTTGGAATTAAACTCGGCACACTTCATTTATACGCATCTCTTTCAAAGGATTTAGATTTAGCAGATGAAAAATATCAGGGGCTTTACGATAGAACAATGGGATTGGTAGCTAAACTTTCTGCGGCAAGTTCTTTCATGACTCCGGAAATATTGGAGATACCTGAAGATAAACTTTGGGGATTTGTTGAGGCAAAAGAAGAATTAAAAATCTACAAACATTTTTTTAATGAAATACTTAGAACCAAAGAACATATTTTAAGCAAGGAACAGGAAGAACTGCTAGCTATGGCTGGTCCGGTTAATCAAGTGGCTTATAATATTTTCAGTCTGTTCAAAAATGCTGATATACAATACCCGAAAGTTGCCGATGAAACCGGAAAAGAAATTGAAATTTCAGACGGCAGATATTATGCGGCACTTTATTCAAATGATAGGGACTATAGGGAACGAGTTTACCGCGGATATTATCAGCCCTTTAAAGATTACAAAAATACTTTGGGTGCAATGTTTAATGGAAATCTTAAAACTATAAACTTTAATGCGAAAGCCCGAAAATACAAAACCGATAGGGCTGCGGCACTTGATGCAAACAATATACCTCTAAGTGTTTATGATAACTTGGTTAAAACAGCTTCAGAAAATGCCGAACCCTTACATAGATGGAATGCATTAAAGAAAAAAGTTTTAGGCTATAAAGAAATGCATGCCTACGATACTTACGTAACACTATTTCCATCAGTTAAAAAAGATTACACCTATGATGCAGGAGTTGAAATTACATTAGAAGCTTTAAAACCCTTAGGTGAAGATTATATAAAATCATTAAACCTCGCTTTCAATAACCGGTGGATTGACGTGTACGAAACTAAGGGAAAACGAGGAGGAGCTTATTCATCCGGTACAACCTACGGCATGCATCCTTATGTTTTGCTTAACTGGAATGATCAATTAAATGATGTATTTACGCTTGTTCATGAGATGGGGCATAATATGCACTCATACTATACCGGCTTAAACCAGCCTTACCCTTATGCAGATTATTCAATATTTGTCGCTGAAGTTGCATCAACAATGAATGAAGCTTTGCTGCTTGATTACATGATTGAAAACGCAAAATCAAAAGAAGAGAAACTTGCGCTGATTGAAAAGAACTTAAATAATATTACTACTACATTTTATCGTCAAACAAGATTTGCTCAGTTTGAACAGATGGTACATGAAATGAATGAAAAGGGCGAGCCGCTTACACCGGATAAACTTTGTAAAATGTATGGTGAACTTTATCAAACATATTGGGGACCCGACATGGTTGTTGATGAAGAGGAAACCTATACCTGGGCTCGCATTCCACATTTCTATTATGATTTTTATGTATATCAATATGCTACCAGCTTTGCAGCTTCGCAGGCGCTTGCTGCTAAAATTAAAGAAGAAGGGCAGTCGGCAATTGACAGATATTTAGAATTTTTGAAAGCCGGTAATTCCGTTTACCCAATTGATATCTTAAAGTATGCCGGTGTAGATATGAATTCACCCGAAACTATTTTAGCCGTTACTAATAAGATGACCAAATTACTTGACCAGATGGAAGAGTTATTAGCTGAAAAATAATTATTTATTGGCTGTTCAAAACCCCTTGTGTCATTGCGAATTCCGATGTTTTCTATCGGAGTGAAGCAATCTCACCATAGTGGCAGATTGCTTCGGGAGAAAACTCCTCGCAATGTCAATTTATTGTCTCTGACATAAGTTATGCAAAGGCTTTTATTTATTAAAATTAGTAAATAATGGGCAGGTTATCTCGCCCTATTTTTTGTATGAAACTTAAAAGGATTTAGTATGAAGATTTTCTCAAAAAATGAATTGAACAATTATCAATTATCATTAACCTATGACGACATCAGTCTTGTTCCCACAGATATTTCAAGAATTAAATCAAGAGCCGAGGCAAGTACAAAAGTAAAATTTTTAGATAAAGATTTTAACCTGCCTGTTCTATCAAGCCCAATGGATTCGGTAACCGGAATTGAAATGGCGGAAGCATTAAGTGATTTAGGCTGTCTGGGAATTCTGAATAGATTTAATATGACTTTGGATGAATTTATTAAACGGCAAAATGAATTTAAAAAAGTTAATGCAGTTTCAATAAGTTTGACTGCGGACGAAAGCTCAATTGCAGAATTGGCTGAGCACGTTGATATTATTTGTATCGATACCGCAAATGCAAATAACTTATCAGTATTAAAAAAATGTGAGGAAGTAAAAACTAAGTTTAAAGTGAAAGTGATAGTCGGAAACATTGCACACGGAAAATCATTAAAAGATTTGGTAAATGCGGGAGCCGATGCAGTTAGAATTGGAATCGGCGGCGGAAGTGTTTGTACAACATCAGTTCAAACGGGCATTGGTATCGGACAAGTATCATCTTTACTTAATGTGTTGTTTATTCGTGATGATGAAAAATTAGATATTGAACTTATTGCCGACGGCGGCATTAAAAATCCGGGCGATGTTGCTAAAGCTATTGCTCTCGGTGCTGATTCTGTAATGCTGGGCAGAATGCTTGCCGGTACAAGGGAAACGCCGGGTGAAGTAATTAAATACAACGACCAATTATGGAAAAAATATCGCGGCTCTGCTTCGTTTGGTGTTAAACTTAAAAACGAGTTTATTGAAGGTGAGGAAACAATGGTACCTTACAAAGGCACGGTAAAAAATGTAATAGATGCAATATCAGATGGATTGAAAAGTGCAATGAGCTATATGAACTGCTTAAATATTGATGAGCTGAGAAACACGGAAACCTTTGCTGCACTAAGTAACAGCTCTTTTCTTGAACGGCTTCCTAAAAAATAAATTTGTGATTGGGAGTTCAATGCGGACTCCCATTCCTCCTCAATTTATTTATTGACAACATATCTTTAATTATCTACTTTTGTTCGAATTTACTTCTCGGAACTTTCCTCTTCACATTCAATTAATTTGGAGTTCAGTTATGATTAACAATAGAATAGCAAAAATTGCCGTACTAATTATTTTGGTTTTCCCATTTTCATTAATAGCTCAAGATTATTCAAAAGGAATTTATGAATTTGAAACGGCAGTGATTAAGCTCGTTAAAACTACTTCCAATCAAATGGTTGAAACAATATCTACAGAAACTATTTATGTTGATAAGCATGGAGCTAAGGAAGCTAGATATGTGAACGAAGTAACTAATAATAAAATTGCGAATATGAAAACTGAGAAAAATTCTCTTATCATTTCCGATGGTGAATGGATGTACAATATTGATTTAGACAAAAAAACCGGTAAGAAAATGAAGAATTTGAAGAACCAATTTTTAGAGGGGATGGACAAAAGTAATATGGAAAAATTTGCTAAAGAAATGACAGGCTCGATGAATGCTGATGTTGAAAAGGTTGGTGAAAAAGAAATTGCCGGTGTTGTTTGCAAAGGAACAGAAACTACCACAAACTTTGCCGGAATGAAATCAAAAACTACAACTTACATTTACAAAAATTTTGTATTCCTAAATCAATCAGAAACGATGGGTAATAAAATTGAAGATAAAGTTATAGAGTTTAATGAAGGAGCGAATGTTGATGCTGAAAAATTTAAAGTGCCGAACGATGTAAAACTTCAAACAATTGATTTACCGATTGGGAGGGATTGAATTATTGGTTGCAGGTTTCAAGTTTGCAGGTTGCAGGTTTCAAGTTTGCAGGTTGCAGGTTGAAAAGATTGAATGGTTGCATGGTTGAATGGTTGCATGGTTGAATGGTTGCATGGTTGAATGGTTGAATGGTTGCAAGGAAACCCACATATATATTATCGATTATACGATTATTCGATTATCGAACGTCAGTAAGATTACAAGCAAACCAAGTTTGCATGATTGAATGGATGAATGGAAACCCGCATTTATATTATCGATTATACGATTATTCGATTTTCGACTGCCTGTCCCGAAGGGATACCTATGGTGCCGGTAGGCAGAATTACCACCGGTTAATACTCACATTTTCCATTTCACGTCTCTACGTCTCTATGTCTCTACGTTTTTACGTCTCTACATTTTCACGTCTCTACATCTTCACGTCTTTACTACCTGCTAAATTTTTGCTCGTTTTAATCTAAGTGAATTTGCTACAACAGAAACTGAACTGAAAGACATTGCAAGCGCGGCAAACATAGGGTTCAATATTCCCAATGCAGCAAGGGGTATTCCGATTATATTATAAATGAAAGCCCAGAATAAGTTTTGCTTAATAGCATTTAATATTTTTTTAGATAGGTTAAATGATTTTACAACATCCATCAAACTGCCGTGAACTAAAATAACATCAGCAGTTTCAATTGCCACATCGGTTCCTGTTCCAATTGCAATTCCAATATCAGCTTTTGCCAGCGCGGGTGAATCATTTATTCCGTCTCCAACCATAGCAACTAATTGATTTTCATTTTGGTAATTAGCAACTGCGTCAGCCTTTGCTTCGGGTAATACTTCGGCAATATAATTATCAATATCAACACGCTTTGCAATTGATGCAGCGGTTTTTTCATTATCTCCCGTTACCATTACCACTTTAAATCCTATCGCTTTAAGTAAATTTACCGCCCCTCGTGAATCAGATTTAATAGGGTCTTCAACAGCAATTAATCCCTTTACTTTATTGTTGATACTTGCAAAAATAATTGTCTTTCCTTCATCGCTTAATTTATTTAATTCATTTTCAAAAAAGGAAATATCAATATTATACTCATTCATTAAATTAGGACTGCCTACAAGAATATCATCACCACTTATCACTGCCTTTAAACCAAAACCGGTAATGCTCTCAAAGTGGTCTAACTTTTCAAACTGAATTTCTTTATCGCGTATGTAATTAACCACAGCATTGGCAATCGGGTGTTCAGATTTATTTTCAACTGAACCGATAATTTTCAGCAGGTAATTTTCATCCACCTCATTTTTATAAATATCCGTTACCGAAGGCTCGCCTTTTGTAATCGTTCCGGTTTTATCTAAAAGAATAGTATTTATCTTCTGCATTCTTTCAAGACTCTCACCTTTTTTGAAAAGAATGCCGTTTGATGCTCCTAATCCTGTACCAACCATTATTGCAGTAGGAGTTGCTAACCCAAGAGCACACGGGCAGGCAATAATCAGCACCCCAACAAAATTAATAAGTGCGGTTGCAAAAGGATTTGCATCTGCTAAAAAGTACCATGCAACAAAAGTTATTACAGCAATTAAAATAACTATAGGAACAAAAACGCTCGCTACCTTATCAGCCAATTTTTGAATGGGTGCTTTTGAAGCTTGCGCTTCTTCCACCAATTTAATTATTTGTCCTAAAACAGAGTTGTCACCAATTTCGGTAATTTCAAAATTGAATGAACCTGTTTTGTTTATTGTACCGCCAATAACTTTATCACCGATTTTCTTTTCTACCGGAATGCTTTCCCCGGTAATCATTGACTCATCAATCGTGGAATAACCTTCTGAAATTGTACCATCTGCGGGAATTATGCTGCCGGGTTTAATAATAACTGTATGTCCGGTACGCAGCTCACTGAACTCAACAACATACTCTTTACCCCCTTTTAGTACCGTAGCACTTTTGGGTCTAAGTTCTAATAATTTTTTTATTGAGCTTCCGGTTTTTAACTTTGCCCGGTTTTCTAAAAGTCTGCCGAATAAAATTAAAGTGATAATTACTGCGGCGGTTTCAAAATAAACATGAGGTGTTTGACCTGAAGAAGAAATAATTTCCGGAAACAATGTACTTACCAAACTATACCCGTAAGCAGCACCGGAACCAATAGCGATAAGTGAATTCATTTCAGCGGAAAAGACTTTTAAGTTTTTCCAAAATATTTTATAAAACCTTTTGCCCGAAATAAAAACTACAGGCGTTGTAAGCAGCATTAATATTTTGTTTGTGTAATCTTGATTTATTGTCCAAATACTTTTGAAAAAATCAAAGTCCATTAACATGCTGATTACAAAGACCGGCAGGGTAAAAACCAGGGCAATAATAAAATCACTTTTTAACTTTAGATAAAAATCAGAATGATCTGTATCAGTTTTTTCATTGCTTTCATTAATATCTGCGGATTCTATTGTTAATTCATAGCCGGCATCGGAGACAACATTTTTTATATCATCAATATTTATATTTTCATCTTCTGCTTCAAAGCTTAGTTTTTCTGTTGCGTAGTTTACAGCTACATTTTTTAAACCGGGAATTTTCTTAACAGTTTTCTCTACCCGGGCAACACAAGCTGCGCAAGTCATACCCTCAACAGGAAAATTATAATTCTTACTCATAAAGTTCTCTATCTCACCACTTCAAATCCGGCTTCATGAATAGCACGGACAATATCTTCATCTTCGTAACGCTGAACATCATATTTTACTTTAGCCAAACCAATTTCAACTTCGTAATGATCAATATTTAATTCAGCCAATTCTTTTTCAACAGCTCTAACACAATGATCACATGACATTCCATCAATTTTAAAACTTTTTTCTTCCATAAAAATCTCCAAATAAATGAATATTCAAAATTTCGGTATAAATATACAATAATTAAAATTTAAATATATTTTACACAATCGAGAAGCAAATGTTCCGTAACTCTTTATTATTGTTGATATTAGAGAAATGTTTATTAGATTTGTAAGTTTGAAAATTAGCTAAATTTTAATATCTTTTGAAGCTCTATTTAACAATTTTTTATACTAATAAAGGTACAGTTAATGACCAAAGCCGACATTGTGGAAAAAGTTGCAGCAGGTACCGGTTTAACAAAATTAGAAACCGAAGCTATCATAGAAGGATTTTTAACCACTGTTATTCATGCATTGAAAGATGGTAAGGGAATTGAGATACGCGGTTTTGGAAGCTACAGAGTAAAAAAGAAAAACGGCAGATTTGCGCGTAACCCCCGTACCGGCGAAAAGGTTTATGTTGAAGAGCATTTTGTCCCCTCGTTCAAATTCTCAAAAGACTTTAAGTCAACTGTGGATAGGGGAATGAAAGAATTATTAGAAAAAGAAAATAAAAATACGATTGAGTAGGTGAACTATTAACGAAAAAAATATAAATAAAATTGAATGTAAGAATTGCGGCGAACTTAATGATTTAAGTGAAGAGGCATGCACTACTTGCGGAGTAAAATTAGATAAATCTGATATTGCATCTGAAACTGTTGACACAGAATTTGTGGCGGAACAAAAAACTAAGCCGGAAGGTAAAAAGAAAAAAGTTAAATCAAGCGGCGGCTCACCTAATAAGCAATTAGAATTAAAACCTGTTGCAATGATTTATTTGGTGATTGCATTAGTTTCAATTTCGCTGATCATTTTATTTTCTGCGGGCACTTTTGATTCTCCGAGAGTACCTACCGGAAATTTTTCATCAGGAAATCAATCAGGGCTTAATCAGGGTAATCCCCATTCAGCTGATGAGATGAAAGCCTTTAAGGAGATTGAAGAACTGCAGAAACAAGTTGATGCTAACCCGAAGGATATGGATAAGCTGTTAAGGTTAAGCCATTTACTTAATGATAACGGGATGTATGATAAGGCAATTGAAAATTATACTAGATACTTAGAGAATAAACCTAACGTGCCTGATGTACTGGTTGACCTGGGGGTTTGTTATTATAATATAAAAGATTATGATAGCGCAGTAAAAAGAATGAAGCAGGCAATAAGCATTGAACCGCAACATCAGATTGGACATTTTAATTTGGGCATCGTAAACTTTGCTCAAAATAATATTAACGAAGCAAAAGACTGGTGGGAAAAAACTGTAGAAATTGATGCATCAACACCGGTTGGAAAAAAAGCACAAGAATTATTAAATACTAAATAAACGGAGTAATTATGCCCTGTGGTAAAAAACGTAAGCGCCATAAAATGGCAACGCACAAAAGAAAAAAACGTCTGAGAAAAAACAGACATAAAAAGAAAGGTAAATAATTGATAAGCCATCTTAGCTCAGTTGGCAGAGCAATTCATTCGTAATGAATAGGTCAGCGGTTCGACTCCGCTAGATGGCTCGGTAAATTATGAATGGGCAAAGCAGAAAAATTATTAGCATTAGGTCAGCGGTTCTGCCAAAGGCATCCCCTTGGGAGACTCCGCTAGATGGCTCGGTAAATTAACCTCTGTCTTCGTCATCGAGACACCTTAGAAATTATTTTTAGTAGGGCAGTGATAAAGGAAAACAAACACTTCTGCTGTTAATAAAGCATTAAAGAAAAAACTGCAAACGGTAAATTAGTTCATTCTTAGTGTGCTTTGAGTATTTCTGCTTAGCGGTCTTAGCGTGAAAGGCTTTTTCACGCAGAGGACGCAGAGATAAAAAACGCAAAGACCGCAGAGAGAAGATTGTATTAACCCCAACATAACCGGCACACCCATTTCTAACTCACCTGTTTTCTTCAACTGGGCACAGAAATTAAAAGCTTACTAGTTGCTTTCTAATTGCTTAGTGAGCCGTTTTCAGAATATGATGAAAACACGATAAACTGTGCAGTAGGTGTCCGGATATCTGCTGTTGAGTAAAATAGCAGCTTATAGAACAATGTTGATTAGATTTTAATAAAACTAAACATAACGTTTGCTTAACTTTTCAAATTTCCTTCTACTTATATTAAAATTATTATTATTTTTAATATATACTAAAGATGATTTGATTTTCGGAAAATAAAATTTACCGTCATTGCGAGGAATGTTTTTTATGACGAAGCAATCTGCTGAAAAGAGCGGCAAATTAACAGATTGCTTCGAAAAAATCTCTCGCAATGACATCCATATTCTGAATATAATTACGAAAACCACTTTGTGTTCGGTATAACACGTTTAATTTATAGAAGGATATTCTATGAAATATTTTATACTTGCCTTACTACTCACAAGTTCAATTAGTGCACAACATGAAAAATAAAAATATGCAGCGAATATTTATTTTGTACTTATTATCAATACTCACCTTAAACTGTACTGAAAATGATGAAGGTCAAAAAGAAGGGGCACCGCTAATAGGCAGAGAAAATGAAAAAATAATTGTAAGTTTTGGCAAGAGCAAAAAGGAATTACATTTTGCATTTAATAAAATTGATGTAGAACAGCAGGATAGGATTTGGAAAAATATAAAACTGGATTCAAAATTTAAAATTGGCGGAATTGAGAGTGAAATTTTTCTATATCCCTCGCGAATAAGAGTTGATAACAGTGATAATTTTTACGTGTTGGATAACATGGATTGTTCAGTAAGTAAATTTGATAAAAAAGGAAATTTCATTATCAAGTATGGTAAAAAAGGCAGGGGTCCGGGTGAATTTCAAAATCCTTTTGATTTCGATGTTTTGGGGGACGGAACTGTTGCAATGTGCAGCCCTAATGATTATAAGTTTGTGGTGTTTAAAGAAGATGAAATTTTTGAATTTAAAGGTGAGTTTAGTTTTATGAAAATATGCTTCGTATCTCCAAATGAAGTAGCCTACTTTCAAATGATGGACCCTGTTTATAGTTCTCCATTTGGTAAAGCAAATTATAAAACCGATAAAGCTGTGGAATACGATAATATATTCCAACAAGAAAGTTTTAGCGGGGAAGATTTTGGGATGCTTCCCTTTTTGATAGGTGATATACATAGTTATAATTTAAATAGACTCGTTTACATATCTTCAATTATGGGCTATGTGATTCTATTTAAAGAAAACGGAAAAATTGACAAAGTATTTAAATTAATTGATGAAGTAAATGACTCCGGCATCTCAAAAAGCGAAGAAAGAATAAAATCAAAAGAATTGCAGTTAGTTAGATTTCCCAAATTAGAGGAATACTTATTTTTATCTTCAAATATTTATGGGGATAAATTGTACTTACTTAATAATCAGGTTCAAAAGGATCAGGGCGAATTTGTTATTGATATTTATTCATTGAATGAAGGCAGCTATGAATGTTCCGTTACACTGAAAGGTATTGGTGATATTAAATCAGTCTATTTTACTGATAATAATTTATTTGTTGTAAAAGAAACTACTGAGGTTGAAGTCTTTAATTATGCATTGCTTGAAGAAAGCTGATTATGAAAAATGTTTTTGAGTATATTTTTAAGCAGATACTTTTTTTAATTAGGAGAAAAAAGTGAGTAAATATACTTTTATGTTTTTAACCTTTTTACTTTTAGGCTGTAAAGATGAAATAAATATTGATAGTTATCAATCAGTATTAAAAGAGAATATTGAATTGATAAAAATCGATAGTATATTGATTAAGGATAGTACAAATTTTAATGTCGGCTCAATTAAAGATGGGGTAATTTGGCAGGATAAATTATTAATCGCTGATAATATTAATAACTGCATATGGGTATTTGAAGGTAATAAGTTAATAAAAAAAATTGGAAGAAAAGGAAGAGGACCGGAGGAGTTTGCTTCTGGTCCTTATATTGTGAATGATAAAAGGAATATTTATCTACCTGATTATTCCGGTAAAAAAATAGAAATTTATAATGATAAGTTTGCTCATGCTAAAACAGTTATGTTTCCTAAAAATGTAATTATTCAACCCGGAGATTGGATTTGCGTTGGAGACAAGTTTGTACTTTGGGGTGTAAAACCTAGCGGGGGTAATAAAATTAGCGAAATGGAAAGCACACTTATTCTTTCAAAAGATTTTGAGTTTGTAGATAATATTATTCCCTGGCCTGATTACTTAAAATCCCGTTCAACGCATGCAGTTTATACAAGAAATTTAAAACTGTCAATTGGAATAGGTGAATCCTTTTTTTTAATGCAGGGTACGCAATTTAATGACATTATGCATCTAAATAATAAAAATAAAATTATTAAAAAATTCGGACGGTACCCTAAATATTATAAAACCCCTCCTGATGTTCCACTGCAGAGTGTTATGAAATCATTACAAGCAACTGCCGCATACGTCGCGCAAATAACTAAAATTTATAAACTAGATTATGATACGAAAGATAACTACCTGCTCTGTAATTATGTCAATTATTATGAGGAAGCAAATTTTTTACGCACTGCTCTGCTTGGCGATCATTATCTACAAATTTATAATAATGAGTATGATGTAATATTTGATGAACCTATCGAAGGAAATTTATTATCTGTTCATCAAGGTAAAATATATATATTAGTTTCGGATGAACCGGATAATGTATTGATTAAGATTTTTAAAATTGAAAATATAAAATGAAAATAGAATGAATTAGACCGAATGAGATAATAATTATAAGAAGTAAAAATTAAGCTAAAAAGGAAAAGCCAAAAAAAACTTGACTGTCAATTTTTTTTTTTTACAATATTTATTCCAGGAAATAGTGGGTGTGACTAAGTGAATACTTTAGTAAAAAAAAATAAAGTTTTAACAGCCGAAAAAACAAAAATACTCCTCTCCGGAATTGTTTACTACTCCCTTGCCTTAATACTCCTCTTTACAGGCATAACAAAAATAATAGATCCATTACCGCTAATAAGTACATTAAAGTTATTACCCATAATAAATGAACAGGCTGCGATATTTACTGCAACTTTATTACCGGTTATTGAAATTGGTCTTGCGATACTAATGCTGCTGAAAATAAAAACAAAGGTAATATTAACTGCTGTAACAGTTTTATTTGGTGCTTTTTTTCTGTTTAGTATCTATGGTACATTAGCGGGTATTGATAATGACTGCGGATGTTTTGGAGATATTATTAAAAGTGAATTTGGAGTAGGGATGATAGTTAGGAATGCTGTTTTCCTTTTTTGTTCTATAATTTTATTGCGAAATGAATTAAATAATAATTAGGAAGCTAAAGCTTCTAGTTATGTTAAAATACAATAAAATAATAATAAGCATTTGTTTAATACTTCTATTGGGCACTGCTTTTGTTACGTCAAACAAACTGATTAGTAATGAGGCTGCAAGAACATTTTACGTAGAATTTGTATCGGTTATTACTATAATTTTTATTTCAATAAATTTTATTGCTAGGAAAAAACCCTTTCTACTTAAGCTTAATATATTGGATATATTAATTTTAGGATACGTTGCATATAGTATTATCAGGTTGTTCTTTACCCCTTATGTACCGATTATAAATGACCGAATAATAGTTCTCGTTTTCCTGACGTTATTTTATTTTTGTATAAAGTTTGTATCTTTAAAACCAAACCTAAAAAGCATCACACCTATTTCAATATTAATTATTAGCTTTTTTATTATTGGAACACTGCAAGCAATTATAGGAATATTTCAGGCGCATAATTTATTTGGCTTTTACTCACATTATTTCTTAACAACAGGAACATTTGGTAATCCATCTTACTATTCGGGATTTTTAACTCCAATATTTCCTTTAGCATTTGGGTTATATATTTTTACAGAACCAAAATCTTTAAATGAAAAGATTATTAAATACACCAGCCTAATCTGCTTCCTTTCTATATTGTTTGCACTACCGCTTACTAAAATTAGGGGCGATTGGGTTGCTATTCTTATAGCAACGGTATTTATATTATTTTATAAATATAATCTCAAAAAGTATTTTCATTCCTTTACTAAAAAGTTCGTCTTGGTTATTGTCTCATTCATATTAGTTCTTTCACTGTTTTACGGTCTTTATAATATTCGTCCGGACTCAGCATTTGGAAGACTATTGATTTGGAAAGTTTCTTCAGAAATGGTTAAGGAAAACCCGGTATTTGGTATCGGTTTCGGCAGATACTCTCAAGTTTATAATAATTATCAAGCAAATTACTTTGCAGAAAAAGAGAGGACAGAGTATGAAAAGTATGTTGCGGACAACGTAAGACATGCGCATAATGAATATATACAGCATTTTGCTGAACTGGGAATTGTCGGTTTATTACTTTTAATAGCAATTATTTACACATCAATTTTTAAAAGTAAAATTATTATAAATAAAAATTATTCCCCTTCGGTACAATCCGGTTTTCTAATACCTCTAAAAGCAGCGGCTATTGCAATATCAATCTCTGCCTTTTTCGCGTTTCCTTTTCAAATAATTTCGAATCAAATTAATTTTATTTTACTGCTTGGTATTATAAGTGCTCTGGGATTTAAACATAATATTACCACATCCTCAATAAATGTACGTGCTGCAAAAATTATTGGAGCTTTAGGGCTCATCATTACTAGTTGGTTTACAGTTGAATTATATGAAAAATTTGAAGCAAATAAAAAGTGGGGCATCGCGTATTATTTCTCTTCTATTAGGATATACGAAAACGCAATTGAAAATTATGAAAGTATTTATTCTGTACTTCAGCACGATCCTGAATATCTCTTGAATTATGGCGGAACATTATCATTGGCGGGTAGAAATACTGAAGCAATAGATATATTAGAGAAGTGTAAAAAAAAATCTTCAGCATCTAACTTATATATTTTACTTGCAAACAGTTATAAAGAATTGAAAAATTTCAAACTCGCTGAAATAAACTATTTACATGCCTCCACAATTTTGCCAAGCAGACTATACCCAAAATATTTATTAGCTAAATTGTATAAAGTGAGTAATGATGAAGTAAAATTTAGTAGAATAGCTTTCGATATAATAAACTCAGATGCTAAATTTCACTCTATTGCTGAAAAGCAAATTAAAAATGAAATTAAATCTTTATTGAAATAATTAAAACCCTGCAGGGTAATTTACTATATAAAATCTAAATTATCGAGGTATATGATGGCACTAAAAACAAGGAAAAGAATAAAAAATCTTGGGAAATTTATAGGAATTGCTTTATTTGCAATTCTGACTTTTACAAATATTAAAGTAGGACTAATGGATAATCCTCAGCTTAATAAAGGTGATATTTCATTGTTAGGACTTAAAGTAACACTATTTGAAGGTACTTATGCAACTCAATACTTGTGCGATGACATTTGCACAAGTGTACCTGATGTTATTTGCACTTATCTTGTCGAAACTGGATTTTGCTTTGGATATTGGAAATAATAGGCTCAGCCGCTAAATTTCATTCTATTGCTGAAAAGTAATTAAAAATGAAACTAGATCTTAATTAAATAATTCAAACCCTGCAGGGAATTTTAATTTAAATAATCTTAGAAAATTCATTGGAATAACTTGGTGTGTAATTCAAATTAATAAAAATATCAATGTTAAATTAAAGGATTACCACAGCTTAAAAAGGTAATATTTTATAAGAACTTTATGTTGATTATTTAAGGTTCCTTCTGTTATGAAGTATTTGTGTGATGATAAACGCACTTTTGAATCAGACGACATTTGCACGTAGTTAGTTTGAAATAAATATTACTGGAAATTTTGTTAATAATTATTTGATTCGATAATGATAGAATCAAATATAAGATACTTTTAAAAAAAGGTGAACAAAATGAAATATAACAATATGCTGCTATATTTTTTTGTATATGTATTTTCTATTCTTACTTTTAGCTGTTCTGAAAATAGTAAACGTCAAAAGGAAGGCTCGCCGATAATAGGCAGAGAAAATGAAAAAATAACTGTAAGTTTTGGCAAGAGCAAAAAGGAATTACAATTTGCATTTAATAAAATTGATGTAGAACAGCAGGATAGGATTTGGAAAAATATAAAACTGGATTCAAAATTTAAAGTTGGCGGAATAGAGAGTGAAATTTTTCTATATCCCTCGCGAATAAGAGTTGATTACAGCGATAATTTTTACGTGTTGGATAACATGGATTGTTCAGTGAGTAAATTTGATAAAAAAGGAAATTTCATTATTAAGTATGGTAAAAAAGGTAGGGGACCGGGTGAATTTCAAAATCCTTTTGATTTTGATGTCTTTGGGGACGGAACTGTTGCAATGTGCAGCCCGAATGACTATAAGTTCGTAGTGTTTAAAGAGGATGAAATTTTTGAATTTATAGGTGAGTTTAGTTTTATGAGAATATGCTTTGTTTCTCCAAATGAAGTAGCGTACTTTCAAATGATGGACCCTATTTATAGTTCTCCATTTGGTAAAGCAAATTATAAAACCGATAAAGCTGTGGAATACGATAATATATTTCAACAAGAAAGATTTAGCGGGGAAGATTTTGGAATGCTTCCCTTTTTGATAGGTGATATACATAGTTATAATTCAAATACACTCGTTTACATATCTTCAATTATGGGCTATGTGATTCTATTTAAAGAAAACGGAAAAATTGACAAAGTATTTAAATTAATTGACGAAGTAAATGACTCCGGCATCTCAAAAAGAGAAGAAAGAATAAAATCAAAAGATTTGCAGTTAATTAGATTTCCCAGATTAGATGAATATTTATTTTTGTCTTCAAATATTTATGGGGATAAATTGTACTTACTTAATAATCAAGTTCAAAGGGATCAAAGTGAATTTGTCATTGATATTTATTCATTGAATAAAGGCAGCTATGAATGTTCGATTATGCTGAAAGGAATTGATGATATTAAATCAGTCTATTTTACAGATAATAATTTATTTGTTGTAAAAGAAACTACTGAGGTTGAAGTTTTTAATTATGTAATTCCTGAAGAAAGTTGATTATGAAAAAACTTTACAAATTTGGATTTTGGATATTGTTATTAGTTATTGCCTCATTATTTAATTTATGGCGTATTTCAATTACTAGTTGTGAGAATAGGCAGCGTAATTTGGAAGAATTAAACAATAAAAGAATTTTATCAATTTTAAATACTAATACAATCTTGGATAGAAGGCTTGATCCAATTAGAGGAAAAAATATTGTTACGGATGAAATTTCCGAAATACAATTCAGGGATAAAACCATTGCAATTTTATTATCCGATTTTGAATGTAACCTTTGTCAGGAAAAGGAACTTAAAAGATTGTATAAATTAAAAGAAAATATCAAAAGAAGAGGAATAAAAATAATTGGAATTACAACGAGGGATAAAAAAAATATTACAGCCAGGCAAATAAAAATTACTAAGATTGAATTTCCAATATATTGGGTAGATGATAATTATTTTTTTGAACAGCTTTCATCAAGCTCTTCATACCCACAAGTAATCTATATAGTCAACAGTATTGTTGTTTCCGCATTTATTCCTATTCCAAAAGACGATAGATTTTCGGAAATGTTTTATTCTGATTTACTAAAAAAGCTTGAATATATTAATTGATTTTTAATTCTACTTTTGGATTGGAAAACAATTAATTAATTATTAAATAGTTTGTTAATCTTAACATTTCGTATTTAATTTGTCAATAACATCAATTTCTATATCGCGCCCGGTAACAGTAACAATGTTCTTCCTCGGCATTGGGTTACTTGGCATATTCTCCTTCAGCCAATTAGGCATTGACCTTTTGCCAAATGTAAACCTACCCCATTTAATAGTTCAAACAACATACCCGAATGCAAGTCCGGAAGAAGTAGAAAAATTAGTTTCAGAGCCGTTAGAGTCCGCAGTAGGAACAGTTCCCGGTGTTAAGAAGATAGCGTCTGTATCAAAAGAAGGTATATCGGTTATATCAGTTGACTTTATTTGGGGCAGCAATATGGATATAGCATTACTTACACTGCGTGAGAAGTTAGATAATATAAGATTTGTATTGCCTGAAGAAGCTGGACGCCCGGTAATAATAAGAGCAGACCCCTCGGCATCACCAATAATTAGCATAGCATTAACGTTTGAAAGACAGAATTCAGAAGACAGACCTGCCCACCGTCCTTTTGGTGGGATTCAGAATCCAGAAACCAGCATCCAGTATGTTGATCACGATTCGCCTTACGGAGAAATTAAAAGATTAATTGATTTGAAAGAAGCCGCAAGAGTAATTTTTAAGCGCAGATTAGAACAATTAGATGGAGTTGCACAAACGGTAGTTACCGGCGGATTGGAACGTGAAATTTTGGTTGAAGCTGAACCGGAAAAGCTGGATGCCTACAATATTACCTTTAATGAAATTGAAAGCTCTTTAAAATCTTCAAATATAAGTATGCCCGCAGGTTCAATAATGAAAGGGCTATTCCGTTATTCACTTAGAATACTTGGTGAGTATGACAATATAAATGAAATTAAAAACACTGTAGTAAAATATAATAAAAACGGTAATGCAATTTTACTTTCGGATGTAGCAATTGTTACGGAAAATTTTAAGGAAAGAGAAGGCTTAACCCGGTTAAATGGTTCTGAAACAGTTGGTCTTTTAGTTTATAAAGAATCCGATGCTAATACAGTTTCAATTTCAAAAACTATTAAAGAAACAATTGAAATTTTACAAACAGAATATCCTGAGTTTAATTTAATAGTTGTTTCGGATCAATCCGGTTTTATTGAAGATGCAATAGAAAATGTAAAACAAGAAATTTTATACGGCGGTTTACTTGCTGTATTTGTCTTGTTCTTCTTTCTCGGTAACTTAAGGAATGTTTTTATAATCGGTATTACAATTCCGGCTTCTTTTGTTCTTACTATACTTTTAATGTATCTGTTCAAAATAAATTTCAATATTATTTCATTGGGTGGAATTGCCGTAGGCGTTGGAATGCTGCTTGACAATGCAATTATTGTTATTGAAAATATTGTAAGGTACAGAGAGCAGGGTTTAACTATAAGGCAGGCTGCGTTAAAAGGTTCCGGTGAAGTAACAATGCCGATAGTTGCAGCAACATTAACTACTATTGCAGTTTTTTTACCTTTAATTTTTGTTAAAGGAATTGCGGGCGAATTATTTAAAGATCAATCGTATGCAATAGCTTTTTCATTGGGCGCTTCAATAATTACTGCGGTAACTTTAGTGCCAATGCTTGCCGGACGTGAGAAATTTTTTACAATAAAAAATAAAGCAAGGTATCAAAAAGATTATCTTTTCATTAAACGCCCGGTGAATAAAAACATATTTAAGAGAATACTATTTTGGCTCGGTTTTCCTTTCGTTCTTATTGTAAGAACTATAACATTTTTATTCTTTAAAATTAGTATTTCAATCTCAAAATATTTTTCTACTTACTTTAAAAAATTTTATAAAATTGCAAATAAATTGTTAGACAAACTAATAGATAAGTATGAGTTATTACTCGAATGGTCATTAAATAATAAAAAAACCGTACTTGTAATTACCTTGCTGCTATTGGCTTTAACAATTTTTGCAGCAATAGATATTAAGAAAGAATTTATTCCGCCAACAGACCAAGAAGAATTTATTATCGAATTAAATTACCCTAAAGGAACATCGCTAAAAGGTAATTCAGAGTTAACTTCTGAAATCGAAAAATCGATTTTGAAAATAGAGCATGTTAAAAATGTAGTTTCAAATATTGGGCGGGTAAATGAATTTGATTTTCTTAACAAAGAGCAGCATTCTGTTAATAAAACTAATTTAATCATTAAGTTAGATTCATATAAAAGTTATAATAAAGTAGAGGCAAAGTTAAAACAGGTATTTACAAATCTCGGCACTATCTCATACTCAATAAAACAGGTCAAAACAACTTATTCCGAGTTATTACAGCCATCTGAAAATGATGTAGTTATAAAAATAAAAAATAATAATCTCGATAAAGCATTTGCCGCAGCAAGTACTTTAATAGATAAAATTAATAGAAGTAATATCGAAGGTATATCAAATTTAAGAATTGGCGTTGATAAAGGTTCGCCGGAATTTAGAATTACAATTGACAATTATAAATGCAATGCCTACGGTGTAAGTATTGGTAAGGTGGCAGAAAGATTAGCCTATTTAGTAAAAGGAAAAGAAGCAACATTTTTTTCAGATTTTGATAAGAAAGTTGCTATCAATTTAAGAACCTTAAGTACTGCACGCGATGATATTGATGATATTTTAGACCAGTATTTAATTGTAGGCGATACTGAAATTCCAATTAAAAATTTAATTAGATTTGAAAAAACAGAAAGCTATAATGAAATTTGGCGCGAAGAACAATCCAGAACAATATATGTTTTTGCAGATACAAAGGGTATTGGCGTAGATGAAGCTGTTGATAATATTGATAGAGTGATCAGCAAAATGCCGGCGGCAAGTGGTCAAATAATTAGTGTTGGCGGTGCTAATGAAGAAATTCGCGATTCATTTAAGCAATTGTACACTGCATTGTTAATATCGGTATTTTTAATGTATATGATTCTTGCTATGGAATTTGAATCATTTTTATTTCCGTTTATAATTATTTTTTCTGTTCCTTTAGGATTGGTAGGCGGAATTCTTACGTTGTATTTATTGGGTGAAAGTATTAGTATTATTTCAATTATGGGTTTAATAATATTGGTTGGTATTGCCGATAATGATGCCGTGGTTAAAGTGGAATTTATTTTACGAAAACGGAGGGAAGGGTTAAATATTCATGATGCAATTGTGCAGGCAGGTAAAGACCGGTTCCGCCCAATTGTTATGAACTCATTAACGGTTATGTTTGCATTAATACCAATGATAGTAGGCATTGGAGCGGGAACACAATTAAGAATATCACTTTCGCTGGCTATTGCAGGCGGGCTTTTTTCAGCTACTTTTTTAACGTTAATAATTATCCCGGTATTATATACTTATTTAGAAGGATGGTCAAAAAAAGAATTTTAGTTTTTGAAACAGTGAGAAAATTATGAAGATACCAATTAAAGTTATCTATTTAATTGCGGCAGTAATTGCCTTAACAATTATAATACTGGCGTTTTTACCCGATAAAAAAGAGACAGAGAATAACGGCAGGCAGGGTAATGTAGATTATGATAAACTTGATGAAATTGTTTTTAAGGTTAAAATAGATACTATCAAAAAGGGAAGCCTTGTTCAAAAAATAACTGCAAATGGAATTGTACGAGCTGATAAAGACTTGGATATTTCTGCAAGTATAAGCGGAGTAATTAGCGAGGTAAATATTTATGACGGCAAGTTTGTTAATAAAAATGATGTGCTGATTAAATTGGATGATAGAGAATACCGGATAAATTTAAGGGAAGCAGAAGAAAGATTAATTGAAGCAAAAGTCAATTATGGCTTTTTAATAAAAGATGTTCCCACAGATTCGACAAAGAGTGAAGAAAAAGAAATAATTAGTAAACAGCTTAAAGAGTTAGAAAAGAAATATGAAAATAGTCTCATTTCTGAAAAAGAATACCTGGAGAAAAAAGATGAATTGGATTTGAAATTAATTTTTACCGGGGCAAAAAGAGAGGAATTAATTCTTAATAAAAGCGGTTATAATGCTGCAATAAATCAAATTGATAAAGCAAAATTGAAGTTAGATTATACTGTTATCAAAGCGCCGTTCAGCGGAGTTATAGGTAATTTTGATTTAGTTGTAGGGGAAAGGATTGAAGCAGGAAATAAATTATTCAAACTCTTTAGTACCAAAACTATGAAAATAGATATCAATATTTTAGAAAGTGAACTTAACAAAATTAGTATTGGCAACAATGTTGAGATCGAAATACCTGCTTTACCCGGTGAAGCATTTACGGGTGAGGTTAGTCAAATTAGCCCCTATATCGATACAGAAAATAGAACGGGCAAAATTGTTATCTCTATTAAAAATATTGATTCAAAAATTAAACCCGGTATGTTTGCTAAAGTATTAATTGCCTCAAAAATATTTAATGAAAGAATATTGATACCAAAAGAAGCTTTGCTGGCGCGGGATAAACGGAATTTAGTTTTTACTGTTGAAGATAGTTTGGCTAAGTGGAAGTATGTTGATATAGGTAAACAAAATGATAAGTATATTGAAATACTAACCGGAGTAAATGCCGGTGATGTTATAATTGTGGAAGGTCATTTTAATTTAGCGCATGATTCTAAAGTAAAAATTCTAAATTAAATACCGGCAGTAATAAGAGCTTAAAATATTGAGTGATTTTATTATGAAAAAAAATATAAAAACCAATGAATACAGGTTATTTCTAAAAAGCCTTAAAGAACGAATACATTCAGCCCAGTATGAAGCATTAAAAGCAGTAAATAAAGAACTGATAAATCTCTATTGGGATATTGGAAAAATGATTGTTGAGCAGCAGGAAAAATTTAGCTGGGGCAAAGCAGTCGTAGATAATATTGCAGAAGATTTACAGATCGACTTCCCTGGTATCTCAGGCTTTTCTTCAAGAAATCTTTGGTATATGCGTAACTTTTATCTCAATTATAAAGACAATGAAATTCTGCAACCAATGGTTGCAGAAATAAGCTGGACAAAAAATGTTGTGATTTTTGAAAAATGTAAAGACGATTTAGAAAGAGAATTTTATATAAAGATGACTAAAAAATTTGGCTGGTCTAAAAATGTTTTAATTCATCAGATTGAAAATCAATCATACGAAAAGTATTTAACTAACCAGACAAACTTTAATGAAGCATTACCCGATAAGTATAAAAACCAGGCTAAATTAGCAGTTAAAGATGAATATACATTTGATTTTTTAGAGCTATCGGAAGAACACACAGAGCATGAACTTGAGTTGGAGTTAGTGAATAATGTTAGAAAGTTTTTAATTGAAATGGGCGGTCATTTTGCTTTCATCGGTAATCAGTATAGGTTAGAGGTTGGTGATGAAGAATACTTTATCGATTTATTATTATTCCATAGAAAACTAAAATGTTTAGTAGCCGTTGAATTAAAGATAGGTAAGTTTATACCGGAATATACCGGCAAAATGCAATTCTATTTATCTGTGCTTAATGATAAGGTAAAACTTGATGATGAAAATCCATCAATAGGAATAATTATTTGTAAGGAGAAAAACAGACTTATTGTTGATTACGCATTAAAGGATACTAAACAGCCGATTGGAATAACGGAGTATAAAATTACCAATCGTTTACCTAAGGACTTAAAAAAATATCTGCCCTCTATAAGTGAAATAAAAGAAAAGATAAAACAGTTAGAATTGAATTAATAATTGGTTTTAGATTTAATAGAAATTTTATACCCGGCTGCAATTAAAATTGAAAAAGATATTTTACATATTTTTAACACGCCCTGTTACGGCGGCAATGTTTTTTTTTACAATAGTTGTTTTAGGCATAGCCGCTTTTTTTAATCTCCCGCTCGAACTTTCACCTCATGTAGAATTTCCGAAGTTGACAGTTAGTATTTATTGGCATAACGTTTCGCCCGAGGCAGTTGAGTCATTTGTGACTTCCCCGATAGAATCAGAACTGGCAGGTATAAGGGGCGTTAAGGAAATCAAATCACGCTCTTCCGAAGGGTCGGCTTGGGTAAGTATTGAGTTTTATCCTGATGTAGATATTGATTTTGCGAGGATAGAAATTAATGAAAAAATATCTGCCTTAAAAGATGAACTGCCCTATGGTGTTTCGCCGCCGAGAGTTTCCTCCTATGTACCGGAAGACCTGCGCGATTTGCAGGGCTTTATAACTTACACACTTTCGAGTAATGTGAGCGCAAATAAAATACGTAAGTATATTCAAGAAAATATGCTCTACTCAATTATGTCGTTAAACGGAATTCAGGATGTTTCTATTAGCGGCGGTAATGAACGAGAAATAAGTTTTATCATTGATTATGAAAAAGCTAAAAATCTTAATATCACTAATGAGGAAATCACTAAAAGTATAGCTGACCTGCAGTATGCGGCATCATTAGGAAATGTATCAAAAAACGGCAGGGTGTTTATTCTAAAATTAAGCAGTAAAATTGAAAGTATAGATCATTTTAAAGATCATGCATTAAAAATAAATGAGAACGGCACAGTTATTAAACTAAGTGATATTGGAATTGTGATTGATGATTATAAGGAACCGAACAGCTATTATAGAATAAATGGAAAAGAAACAGTTTCGTTAATTATTAGTAAAGAACCAGGTACTAATACGCTTAAAGTTGCCGAAAGCGTTTATGAAAAAATAAATGAACTTGAAAAAAAACTGCCTGCCGGCTACTCAATTATTAAAGAGATAGATAAAAGTGAATCAATACGAGCGGAGTTAAGCGACCTTTCCCAAAATGCTGTTTTTTCTTTAATAATTATTCTTGTAGTGTTACTGCTGATTTTCCGTTCTTTAAAAGTATCTATAATTATAGTTGCCTCAATTATTTTTTCGTTATTGTTTTCATTTCTGCTCTTCTTCTTATTTAACATTCCGCTTAACATTTTAACTATTTCGGCATTTATACTTGGCTTTGGTTTTATGGTGGATAATTCAATTGTTGTGATTGATTTTATTGAACAAAATTATTCTAATGACGGAATCAACAGATTAACTGTAATTTTAAAAAATATATTCAAACCGGTTTTTGTTTCAACGCTTACAACCATTGCAGTATTTATTCCATTACTTTTTTTAACCGGCGAACTCAGGCTTTATTTTGAGCAGTTTGCTTTGGGAATTGTGTTTACTTTATTTGCTTCGCTTATAGTCTCCTTCACTATAATACCTATGCTCTATATTCGTTTTATTAAAATAGAAAAACAAAAAGTTCTTAAACCTAAAATTAGTTTCCACGAAAAATTCTATTTATTTATTACGTCTAAAATATTCAGATGGAAAAAAGTAAGTATTTTTATTTTAGTAATGATAATAGGATTACCTGTTTGGCTGCTACCTGCAAGAATAGAAACACCGGTAATTGGACCGGTTTATAATTTCATTTTTGATTCCGATACGTTTGCAGAAATTAAACCATACTTCAATTATATCGCCGGAGGTAGTTTAAATCTTTTCTTTAATCATATAAACAGAGGTGAAGTTTGGAAGTTCGGTGAAGAGACCTACATTTATATAAGACTGGAATTACCCAACGGAAATACAATTAATAGAATAAACGAATTGACAAAAGATTTTGAACGTGAAATTTTAAGGTATAGAGATAACATAAAAAATTTAACAGCAAATGTACGCAGCGAAGAAAGTGCAAACTTAAGAGTAGAGTTTACTGCTAAACAAAGTGAAGCGGCATTCCCATATATACTTAAAAATTATTTAACGTCTTATGCGGCAAGACTTGGCGGGTTGAATGTTTCGGTAATTGGTTTTGGTCCCGGCTTTTCAAATTCAGGCTATACCTCGGGTAACTTTGCTGTAAAAATAAAAGGATTTAATTATAAAAAAGTTAGGCAGCTTGCAGAAGAATTTAGAAACAGAATTGTACGAAACCCGAGGATTGACGATGTGGATATTGATAAATCGGAATTTTATTGGGCAAAAGATATTTATGAAGTTATTGCCGCAATAGATAGAAAAAAACTTCAGCAGTATAATATTTCACCTCAGGAAATTATTTTAAATATCTCTAAAAACACTCAAGGCAATTTAAGCTGGAATTCTTTTAATATCGATAACGATGAAGTTAGGTATAATATTAAATTTTCAAATTATAAAAATATACAGCTTGATGAATTGGAAAATATTATTCTTGGAACAGCTAACGGGGTTGTGCTTAAAGTAAAGGACTTAATAAATTTTGATGTACAAAAAGTGCTCTCAACTATCAATAGAGAAAACCAGCAATATGTTAGGTATGTAACTTTTGATTACAAAGGTCCCTACAAGTATGGGAATGAATTTGTTAACTCTTCAATTAATAATATGAATATTGCTGAAGGTTATTCAATCGAAAAGAGGGGATTTAGGTTTATGTTTGGTGCAGAAGAGGAGATTGATGTTTGGAATATTATGTTCTTTGCTCTCGTATTAATTTTTATGATAACAGCAAGTTTGTTTGAATCTTTTAGAAAACCAATTATAATTATTACGGCTGTACCATTCGCAATTATTGGTACTTTTTTCCTTTTTTATTTCGGGGAGTTTAATCTTGATAGAGGCGCTTACGCCGGGTTATTATTGCTGATAGGGTTGGTTGTAAATAATTCAATTATTCTTGTTGATCATATTTCTAATAGTGTGAATAGTATTGATTATAAAAAAATATCAGAACAGAGTACACAAAGACTGCGCCCAATTTTTACAACTAGTTTAACTACTATTGCAGCTTTAATACCTTTATTGCTGGGTGTGGAATCTACATTTTGGAAAAGTTTAAGCTTAAGTGTTGTGGGCGGTATATTTTTATCATCCGTTATTGTAATTCTCTTTGTGCCTCTATTTTATTACCTCCTTTTTAAGAGGGACTAAGTTTTTATCACTTCCTACTCTGCAACAAAAACTTTTCACGCAAAGCCCGCAAAGAAAGCACTGATTTGCTTTCCCTAAAAATAGATGCTAATTAATTGAGATTACTTGATAATAATTAAAACTAAACTTTAGAAAACAGAAAGAATAATTTTAAAACTTTGCGTCTTAGCGTCTTGGCGTGCAAGGCTTTTAAAAAACTTTTCACGCAAAGTCCGCAAAGAAAGCACTGATCTGCTTATCCTAAAATGGATAATAATTAATTGAGATTAATAATTATTAATTAATAATAAACTCTGGGGTGAGGCGATGTATGCTTGATGCCTGCCAAAAGGACGGCGAGAAGTCCGGATATTTAATTCTAAATTCTAACTTCTATCTTAAAACTTCTGGCTACTAAATTCTAACTCCTAACTCCTAACTAATTATAACTCTCAATCGCCTCATCAAGATCATTGTAAAGCTTAAATGTTTTTGCGATGCTGTTTAATTCAAACAACGACCAGACCGGGGAATATTTTGATCTCACCAATCTAATATCTCCGCCGCATGATGTACACTCACGTAAGGATTTAACCAACTCCGCTAAAAATGAATAATCCATCCAAACCAAAGCCCGGCAGTCAATTACAAAATTGTACATACCTAATGATAACTGCTCATTCAGGCTTTCTCGAAATATATTTGCTTGTTCTCTTGTTGCTTTGCCCAGGTTTAGTGTTAGTAGTGTTGCTTTTTCTAAGGATTTTGTTTGAAGCATCATAATAAAACCTTTCAATTAAATTCAGTTGAAAATAATAAGACAATCGGTATGCCAATATTTAAAACAGTGTAAATACGACCAATTTTCAAATTAAAAAATATTCTGTTTGTAACATTTTGAGAAAAACATAAATCTGATACATATAATTATCGAACATTTTTATCAATATTTTAATTAGAAAAACTTGATCTTTCCACATTTTGACCCACCAATAAATTTTATCAAAAATTGCATAAAAATATTATTTTCAACAAAAAATTCTTGACATTGATATCTAAAAGCATTTAATTGCTATGCGAGTGGGATAAAGTGGGACAAATTGAAATATTGGATTAAATTATGTTTAAAGGCAGTTTTACATTTTCATTAGACGCGAAAGGCAGACTTAATATTCCTGCTAAAATAAGACGCGATATTAACCCCGAAGCTAACGGGGCTTTTGTGTTTACACGCGGTCCGCTTCAGAATATCGATCTATATCCTTACGATCAGTGGAAGATGTTTGAAACCAAATTAAAATCCTTAAATATTTTTGATCCTAAGCAGGGCATGGTGATGAGAAGATTTTTGGAGACAGCGGTAGAAGATAAAATTGACGGACAAAATAGAGTACTGCTGCCAAAACCATTAATGGAATTTGCCGGAATTGAAAAGGAAGTATTTATACTCGGCACCCTAAACAAAATTGAATTATGGAATCCTGCGAAATACAAAGAGTATATTAATAAAGAAGATATGGCTTTTGAAGATATAGCCCAACAAGTGATGATCAATAACTAAAATGCAGCACGTACCTGTTTTACTTGAGGAAAGTTTAAAATATTTAGTTACAGAAGAAGATGGAAAATATTTTGATGGAACGATGGGTTTCGGCGGGCATTCTTCAGCACTATTAAATAAAGTTTCACCTAACGCAGTTCTTATTGGTACTGATAAAGATAAACAAGCTTTTCAATATTTGAAAAATAAGTTTATCGATGATAAAAGAGTGAAGCTGTACAATACAGGTTTCACCGATATCGATATAATTTCTAAAATTGAGTTCATTGATAATTTTGACGGCATACTGGTTGACTTAGGGGTTTCCTCATTTCAACTGGATGATCCAAATTCGGGATTTACATACCGCGAAGATGCACCGCTTGATTTAAGGATGGATAAGGAAAAAGGAATTTCGGCAGCAGTTGTGCTCACTAAATTTGCACCTGAAGAGTTAACGGAAATTCTTTTCAAGTACGGTGAAGAAAAAAATGCAAGAAAAATTGTGCGGGCTATTGTGGAATCGAGAAATTCAAAAACAATTTCTACTACAAAAGATTTACGAGAAATTATTGAGCCGATTGTTCCGCAAAGGTTTTTGAATAAAAGTCTTTCACGAGTTTTTCAGGCATTACGAATTTATGTAAATGATGAACTTGAGGAATTAAAAATTTTTCTTAAAAAGGCGGTTGATTTGTTAAGCACTGATGGAAGAATTGTAGTTATCTCTTTTCATTCCTTGGAAGATAGAATTGTGAAGGAAGTTTTTAAGTACGAGAGTCTATCATGTGTGTGTCCGCCCGAAGCACCAATTTGTGTTTGCGATAAAGAACAGAGATTGAAAATTTTAACAAGAAAACCTGTAGTGCCGACAGACATTGAAATTAAAAATAATAAAAGATCGAGGAGTGCAAAATTAAGAGCAGCCCAAAAAATATAAATAAAAAGAATACATCATTCTTTCTTTCATTAATTGGGTTTACGCTGTTTTTAACGGTAACACTTTTCAGTTATGTTTTTCTTGTTGAACAAAATAAATCATTAAAAAAAATAAAGGTTAATAAGGAAGAAGTTCTTTTGGAACGCACCAATAAATTAAGCGCTCAGTTAGTTGAGGTTCAAAAATTATCTTCGAAAGAACGCATAACAAAAATTGCTAAAGAAAAGCTGGGATTAATTAATCCCTTAGGTCCGTTTGAAGTTTTAAAAATTAATAATAACACGGTTAATACTGTAGATGAAGTTGTGAGAGAGTTAGATGAGTAGAACGAGAGTGCTGATAATATTACTTGTAATATTTATCTCGTTTGGGGCATTAGCCGCTAAGCTTTTCGAAATACAAATTGTAAACCACAATAAGTTTGTTTATTCAGCTAAACGCCAGCAGGATAAGCCATCCAGTGTTAAGGCTGAACGCGGATTGATTAAAGATAGAGACGGGATGGTGCTCTCATACACTCGTGATGATTATTCCTACTATGCTCATCTGAATCAAATTAAAAGTGAAAAAGCAAAAACAAAAGTTGCCGAAAAATTTTCGGAAGTATTCGGTAAATCAAAAAAACATTATTTGAGATTATTAAACTCAAAGAAAAAAGTCGTCTGCTTGGAAAAAAAAGCATCGAAGGAAAAAGCAATAATGCTTAGAGAGTTTATAGTGGAAGGACTTAAAGAAATAACTGACTTCACCAGAATTTACCCATATAAAAATTTAGCTGCGCATACAATAGGTTATGTTGATAAAAACAATAAGAATGGTGTTGACGGTATTGAAAAATATTTTGATGCTGAACTGCAAGGCGAAGACGGATTTTTATTTATCGAGCGTGATGTTATTGGTCGTACGGTAACTATCAATGATGAAAAATCTTATCCATCAATTCCCGGTAATGATATTTATCTTACAATCAAAAAAAATTATCAACTAATTTTAGATGATGAGTTATCGAAGGGCATTAAGGAGTATGAAGCAAATTCGGCAATCGGGGTAATGATGGACCCAAACACGGGCGAAATCCTTGCCATATCAAATGTTCCTTCATTCGACCCGAATAAGTATAACAATTTTACTAGTTGGCAGAGAAAAAACAGGGCTTTAACGGATACATACGAACCCGGCTCAACTATAAAATCAATAGTTATTGCTATGCTGCTCGAAGAAAAATTAGCACGAAGCGGCGAATGGATAGATACTGAAAATGGAGTATTCCGCCGTAGGGGAGCGCTGATTAGAGACACACATAAATTCGAGCGGCTAACAGTTAGAGGAGTACTTGAGCAGTCGAGCAATGTTGGTATCTCAAAGTTGAGTGATAGAATTCCGGAAGATACATTTTATAAGTATTTACGAAACTTCGGGTTTGGGAATAAAACAGAAATTGAACTCCTGGGCGAAGCATCGGGCAGACTTAAGAAGCCAAATGATTATTCCAGGGTAAGTAAGTCTTCAATGTCCTACGGTTACGAGATTAGTGTAACACCAATTCAGCTTGCTGCAGCTTATGCAGCATTAATAAACGGCGGCAATTTACTGCGACCATATATTGTTAAAAAGATAACCGACAGAGAGAATAACACAATTTTAGAAAATTCAGCTTTTAAATTACGAAGTGTTATAAGTAATGCTACATCAGAAAAGTTAAAGCAATTTATGGTAGGTGTGGTTGAAGAGGGAACAGGCAGAAATGCAAGGCTGGATGATATTTTAATCGGCGGTAAAACAGGTACCACTAAAAAATTAGTTGACGGTAAATATTCCAGTAAAAATTATAACTCATCTTTTATCGGGTTCTTCCCGGCGGAAAATCCGCAGTTAGTTTGCCTGATATTATTTGATTCCCCTAAAATAGGTAAATACGGAAGCCAGGTTGCAGCACCCGTTTTCAAAAATATTGTCAGCAGAATTGTTGAAAGTGATGTACAGATTTTAAAATCGAAAAAGAATAAAGAAACTAAAACAAAATTACTTGATGAATTATTCACAGAAATGAATAAAGATCAAACTGAACAAAGCCTCCTCAAAACCTCAAATATAAATAGTGCTACCGGCGATGATCGTATTGCCCACAACGGTGATCATCGCCTCCCTCTTTCTATGCCTAATCTGAAAAACAAATCAAAAAGGTATGCGCTTAATTTACTTTATGAGTTGGGGTTGAAAGCAGATATTGAGGGAAGCGGAAGAGTTGTTAGTCAAAGTATTAAACCCGGCACAAAGATAAAAGCAGGAGCTTTATGTAGAATAGAGTGCAGTTCTACTATAAATATAAACTAAATTAATTAAGATTTCGGATGAGGATTTCTAAGTTATTAAATAATTTGCAGGCTATTCAGGTAGTCGGTAACGCGCGTGATAATGATATAAGCGATATCACTATTGATTCACGCGAGGTGCGAAGTGGGTCACTTTTTGTGGCTATTAAAGGTTTCGTTACCGATGGGCATAAATTCATCGATGATGTAATTTCGAAAAATGCCGCTGCAATTGTTATCGACGATCCAAATGCAGTTCCCGAACACTTACTTCATACAGTTGACTGCACAAAAATATTGGTTAAGGACAGCCGCGAAGCCCTAGCACAATTATCAAATACTTTCTGGAACGAGCCTTCCAAAAAATTAACCTTAATTGGAATTACCGGAACGAAAGGCAAAACAACTACTTCCTACTATCTCAAAAATTTATTAGAAACGGCAGGGTGTAAAACCGGGCTTATCGGTACAATATCCAATTTCATCGGCGATGAAGAGATTAAAACAAAATTAACAACTCCGGAATCGAACAGAATAAACAAGTTGATGAATGAAATGGTGCGGGCAGGATGCACACACTGCATTATGGAGGTATCATCACACTCGCTGGAATTGAATAGAGTGCAAGGGCTGGATTTTGACTTTGCGCTGTTCACTAATATTACTTCAGATCATTTAGATTTTCATGAAAATTTTGGAAGGTATTTAGCCGCAAAAAAAACTCTGTTTGATTTAATTGAAGAAGGTTCAAAGGCTATTGTTAATATTGATGATAAAAGTTTTAGTGAATTAATTAGACATACAAAAGCCGATGTTATAAAATACGGATTTGATAAATCATCTGAGTACAGCATTGCAGATGTAAGTTATGATTTAAGCGGGACAAGATTTTCTGTCAACGCTGATGGTGAAGAGTACAATTTCTCAACAACATTGATAGGTAAGTTTAATGCTTACAATGCAGCGGCGGCTTTTGCTGTCGGGCATCAATTAGGAATTGAAAAACAGAAATTAATTGACGGCATAAATTCCACTCCTCAAATTCCGGGCAGATTTGAAGTAGTTAAGCGGGGAAGTAAAACAGTTGTAGTTGATTACTCACATACTGCCGGAAGTTTGGAAGAAGCACTTACCGCAATTCAAAAAATAGTTGACGGAAAAAATAAAATTCATACTGTTTTTGGATGCGGCGGAGATAGGGATAAAACTAAGCGACCAATAATGGGTGAAGTAGCAAGCCGTTTGAGCGATAAAGTTTATGTTACCTCGGATAACCCGCGTACAGAAGAACCTATGAAAATTATAGAAGATATTTTACCGGGAATAAAAAATAAAAATTACGTGGTTCTCGAAAGCCGGGATGAAGCGATTAAAACTGCAATCAAAACTTCGGAAGAAAACGCAGTTATTTTGATTGCCGGAAAAGGTCATGAGACTTATCAGGAAATAAATGGAGTAAGAAATTATTTTTCTGATAAAGAAACAGCAAAAAAATACTTGGAAGAATATTGCAATTAAAATTTACCATTGAAGATTTATTTGATATGCCGACTTCGGAAATTTTTAATCCGGATAGTTACCGTGCGGCAGTTTCAGTTACCATTGATTCGAGAAGGGTAAAAAAGAATTCAATTTTTGTTGCAATAAAAGGTGAAATTTTCGATGGTCATAAATTTGTTAAAGAAGCCGTAAAATCCGGAGCCGGTGCAGTTGTAATAAATAAAAGAAAGTTGAAAGAATTCGATTCCTTGAATGTGCCTATTATAACTGTTGCTAATACAGTTGAAGCATTTGGATATCTCGCAAATTTATGGCGTAAAAAATTAGGAATTAAAGTTATATCAATTACAGGCAGCAGCGGCAAAACTTCCGTTAAAGAAATGCTCTATCAATTGCTCTCGGCAAAATATTCGGTTTGTAAAACTGAAGCGAATAACAATAATCATTTAGGCGTACCGCTAACAATTTTATCGGCAAATAAAAATAATGATATGCTTTTGCTGGAACATGGTACAAATCATTTTGGCGAAATTGAATACACAGCTAAAATTGCCGAGCCTGATTATGCATTGATAACAAATATCGGCAGCTCGCATATTGAATACTTGAAGAATAAAAACGGAGTTCTTAAAGAGAAAAAATCTTTACTTGATGAAACTGACGGCAACGGCGGAAAAGTATTTTTAAACATTGACGATAAAATGCTTGCCCGAATAACCGGAAAATATAAAAATGAAATTAAGTTCGGTTTTAATGATGAGGCTGATGTAAAAGGGAAAATTTTAAGTTTCGACAAATATGGTTATCCAAGAGTTGAAGTGACCGGTAAGAGAAAAAAACTAGAAGTGACTTTACCGCTGCTTGGCGAAGCTTCGGCTAAAAATTTTATTGCGGCATCTGCTGCTGCTTTTAGTTTATCAATTACAAAACAGCAAATCATCAATGCAGTTAAGAAATTGAAACCATTTGATAAACGATTAAATGTTAAGCGGTATAAAAATTATACATTGATTGATGATACTTACAATTCCAACCCCGACTCATTGAAGTCTTCGATTGAAGCTGTAAGTGAAATAAGCGATAGAGGAAGAAAAATTTTAATTCTCGGTGATATGTTTGAACTTGGCGAAAATGCAATTGCATTACACGAAGGAATTTCTAAATCAATAAATAAAAAAAATATTGATGCCGTTTATACAATCGGTAAAAACATGAAAAACCTTAACGTCAGGTTAGATGTTAAGAAAATAACCAACAGACATTTTAGAACTAGAAAAAGTCTGGGGGCTTTTCTTAAAACGATGCAACTGAATGATTCCGCAGTCCTGGTAAAGGGTTCACGCGGAATGAAGATGGAAAAATTTGTAAAAATTTTAGCAGGTAAAAAATAATGTTCTACTATCTTTTTGAATATATTAATAAAGTATTTTCACCTCCGGGATTCGATATCTTCCGCTTCCTGTCATTCCGTTCAATTTTATCCGCAATAACTGCTCTCTTTTTATCTGTTTACTTCGGACCAAAAGTAATTGACTATTTAAAGAAAAAACAAGTTGGCGAAACTATAAAAGAGATTGGACCGAAATCTCATTTTTCAAAAGCCGGTACACCAACTATGGGCGGAGTAATAATAATTTTTTCCGTAGTAATACCGGTATTACTTTGGGGAGATATTAAAAGCGGCTATATAATTATAGTTTTAGCCGGTACAGTTTGGTTAAGCGCAGTAGGCTTTTTAGATGATTACTTGAAAGTGATAAAAAAATATTCACATGGATTAATTGCGCGGTATAAGCTGTTAGGACAAGTATTATTGGGCATTGCCGTAGGAACTGCAATTTATTTTATGCCCGAATTTCAGGAGTACACAACCGAAACGACACTGCCCTTTTTTAAAAATCTAAATTTTGATTTCTCATATCTTTACATTCCGGCGGTAGTATTTTTTATAACGGCAACTTCAAACGCTGTAAACTTAACAGACGGACTGGATGGTCTGGCTATCGGCACTACCATTATTGTTATGCTTGCGCTGGCAGTAATGAGTTATGTTAGCGGGAACGTTATTTATTCTGATTACTTAAACATTATTTATCTGCCCGGTTCAGGTGAGCTGACAGTTTTTATTGCCGCTTTAATAGGTGCAGGACTCGGATTTCTCTGGTTTAATTTTTATCCCGCGCAAGTATTTATGGGTGATACCGGCTCGCTTGCTATCGGCGGGGCTTTTGGTATAATAATGATTTTAATAAAAAAGGAATTACTAATTCCGATAGTGGGCGGAATATTTTTTCTTGAAACTGTTTCTGTAATCATTCAACGCCTTTATTTCAAATACACTAAAAAGAAATATGGTGAAGGCAGAAGAATATTTAAAATGGCTCCGCTTCATCATCACTTTGAATTACTCGGCTGGTCGGAACCGAAAATTGTAATTAGGTTTTACATCATAACAATAATTTTAGCAATTGTAAGCCTGGCTTCATTTAAGATTAGATAATGAATATACGAGATAAAAAAATATCGATACTTGGTGCAGTAAGAAGCGGAATCGGTGCTGCAAAATTAGCTGCCTCTCAAGGTGCAGTGCCTTTCGTTAGTGATATGTCTGCCGATGAAAATGTAATTGAAAATTGTAAAGAACTAGAAAAGTTAAATATAGCTTTTGAATATGGCGGTCATACCGATAGAGTTTTTGATTGTGATTTTGTAATTACAAGTCCGGGTGTTCCGAACAACTCGACTGTGCTGCAAAAATGCAGGGAGAAAAATATTAAAGTTGTAAGCGAAATAGAATTTGCATCTTGGTTTTGCAAAGGTAGAATAATTTCGATAACCGGTACAAACGGTAAAACTACAACTACCGCATTATGCGCACATGCACTAAATACCTGCGGATTAAAAACTTACTCCGCCGGTAATATTGGAACTGCTTTCTCCGAGGTAGTTTTGGATGTAAAGGAAAATGAAATTGTTGCACTTGAAACTTCAAGCTTTCAATTGGATTATATCGATAAGTTTAAGCCGATGATCACAATCATATTAAACATTACGCCGGATCATCTTGACAGGTATGAAAACGCATTCAAAAAATATATCGATTCAAAATTGGGTGTTACTAAAAATCAAACTGCCGAAGATTATTTTATATTTAATGCCGATGACAAAAACACTCCCGCTGAAATTGATAATAATCTCGTTAACCGTTATTCCTTTTCACTAATGGCTGAGCAAAAATATGGTGCATACATTAGTGAGAATAATTTTGTTTTTGCCGAAGATTTGAATCTAGAAGAAGTTTGTTCAATAGATGATTTATTTATTAAAGGTGAACATAATATTGCTAACGCACTTGCAGTTTTAATTACTGCAAAAATATTAAAACTCAGTAACGATAAAATAAAATTAGGATTCAGTTCATTTAAAGGTGTTGAACACCGGTTAGAATTTGTGCGCGAATTAAACGGTGTAAAGTATTTTAATGATTCTAAAGCTACAAACATCGATTCAGTCTGGTATGCGCTCAGAACATTCGATAGTCCAATTCATCTTATTCTTGGCGGTATAGATAAAGGTAATGACTATTCAATAATTGAAAGCCTGGTTAGTGAACGAGTTAAAAAAATATATGCAATCGGTACTTCGGCTGAAAAGATTTTTAGTTACTTCAGTAAAAAAGTTGAAGTAGAAAAAATGGAAAGTTTAGAAGCAGCGATCGAAAAAGCGAAAATAGAAGCGGTTCAAAATGAAATTGTTTTACTATCCCCGGCTTGCGCAAGTTTTGATATGTTCAAAAATTATGAACATAGGGGAAACGTATTTAAAGAAAAGGTGAACTCACTTAACTGATGAAAATATTAACCAAAATATTAATTGCAACCGTTCTTCTGCTTATAGTGGTAGGCTCAATTTTAGTTTACAGTGCAAGCGGGGATATGACTCTATTCCGTTCGCATATTGCAAATGTGGTTTTTGCGCTTATAGCATTTTTTGTTTTTCTGGTAATGCCCTACGAATATTACCGGGGTGTAACTAAGTATGCGTTAATGGGTGTGATTGTTCTGCTGGCTGCAACTCTATTTATTGGAATTGAAAAAAACGGAGCAACACGCTGGATAAGTCTCGGCTTCTTCTCATTTCAGCCTTCCGAGATTGCAAAGTTTTTATTAGTCATCCATCTGGCAAACTTAATTGAAAGTAAAGGCGAATTGATTGGAGACTTTAAAAAAGGTTACGTGTTTGCAATTACATGGATTGTAATGGTTGCGTTCTTCGTTGTCATTCAGCCGAATGTTAGTACCACTATTATAATTACGATAGTTTCATTTACAATTTTATATGTAGGCGGTGCAAAGCTTAAACACTTATTTGTAACTGCAGGTTCGGCTGCTGCTTTAGTAGCAATTGCAGCGGCATTACTGCCCCATGCACGCTACAGGTTAGATAAATTTTTATTTGGTGAAACTCTGCAGGTAACTCAAGCTAAAATTGCACTCGGCAGCGGAGGCTTAACAGGATTGGGGTTTGGGCATAGCAGGCAAAGTGATTTGTTTGTGCCTTATCCCTACGGCGACTTTATCTATTCAATTCTTGGTGAAGAGTTGGGCTTTATCGGTGCGTTAACTGTATTGTTTCTTTATCTAACAATATTTGTTATTTGTTTAATAATTGCCAAACGATCCACTGATACATTTGGGCAGTTAACAGCATTTGGTTTGGGATTTATGATTGTGATAAGCGCATTTATCAATGCAGGTGTGGTTATGGGAGTATTGCCAACAACAGGTATAACTCTGCCGTTCATAAGTTTCGGAGGTACTTCGTTAATTGTTTTCAGCGTTTCAATTGCTGTGGTATTAAACATAGCAGTACGCAATAATAAAAGAAGGGAATTAAATTTAGCGCGAGCATGAGTAAACGAAAAAACATATATCGCTTTATTTTTGCCGGCGGCGGAACAGGCGGGCATCTTTATCCCGCAATTGCTGTGGCTGAACAGATAAGATTATTAAAGCCCGAAGCTGAAATTTTATTCGTTGGAACAAAGCATAAAATTGAAGCCCGTGTTGTGCCCCAATATAAATTTGATTTTAAAACTATTTGGATAAGCGGATTCGCGAGAAAATTAAATCTTAAAAATTTATTATTCCCTATTAAATTATTTGTTGCTCTCATTCAATCATTGATAATTAATATTAAGTTCAAGCCGAGAACAGCAATAGGAACAGGAGCTTATGTTGCCGGTCCAATTATATGGGCAGCCTCGGTGTTAGGTTCAAAAATAATTTTGCTTGAACAGAACTCCTACCCGGGAGTTACAAATAGATTATTAGAAAAGCGAGCTGATGAAATTCACATTTCTTTTGAAGACTCAAGAGAATATTTCCGTGAAAAAGATAAACTTATGCTTACAGGTAATCCGTTAAGAATAAATTTAAAATTGACTGATAAAAAAGTAAGCCGCGAATCATTAGGATTGCAGGCAGATAAAAAAACACTGCTGGTCTTCGGCGGCAGTCTTGGTGCCCGCTCATTAAATGAAGCACTAAAAAATAATTACGAAAAATTACTCCGTGCCGATATTCAAATTGTATGGCAGGCAGGTGAGTTATACTTTGATGAATATCGTTCTTTTAATTCGAGCAAGGTAAAGGTGGTACCGTTTTTTGATAACATGTCCGAAGCGTTATCGGCGGCAGACCTTATTGTTGCGCGAGCCGGAGCTACTTCAATTGCAGAGCTTAGTTATTTGGGATTGCCCGTTGTGTTTGTGCCTTCAACCAATGTTTCGGCAGATCATCAATATAAAAATGCACATTCACTTGAAGTTGAAAATGCGGCAGTGATTTTACGTGATAATGAAGTATCGGATAAACTTTATGAAACTGTTACAACATTAATTAAAGATGAAGAAAAATTAAAATTACTTTCGGAGAATATTAAAAAATTTTCAAAACCTGATGCAGCTAAAATTATTGCAGGTAATGCAATTAAACTTGCAGAGAGAATTTAGATTAAGGATATAAGTTTATGACCATGATGATGAACACCATAAAGAAAGTACATTTTGTCGGGATCGGCGGAATAGGAATGAGCGGAATTGCTGAAATATTGCTCAATGAAGGTTTTGAAGTCTCCGGTTCCGATATGGCTTCGACAGATATTACAAAAAGACTTTCCGATTTAGGTGCTAAAATCTTTGTAGATCATTCGGAAGAAAATGTTGAGGATGCCGATGTGCTCGTTTATTCCTCTGCTGTTAGTATTGAAAACCCTGAGGTAAGACGGGCATTGCAGAACAAAATTCCTGTAATCAAGCGTTCGGAAATGTTAGCAGAATGTATGCACATGAAATATGGAATTGCTATTGCCGGAACACATGGCAAAACTACAACTACTTCTATGGTTGGACTTGTTCTTACAGAAGGCGGCATTGACCCTACTATTATTGTGGGCGGTAAGTTAAGCGGACTGGGCGGAACCAATGCCCGGTTAGGCAACAGCGATTATATTGTAGTTGAGGCAGATGAGTTTGACCGTACATTTTTGAAATTGACTCCGACTATTGGAGCAATAACAACTTTGGAAAAAGAACATTTAGATATTTACAAAGATCTGGATGATATAAAATCAGCGTTTGTTGAATTCGCAAATAAAGTTCCTTTCTATGGATTCGTGCTGCTCTGCTTAGATGAACCGGCGCTTCAGGATATTATGCCGCTGATAAATAAAAAAGTGTTCACTTACGGATTAGCAACTCAAGCTGATATTAGAGCCGTGGATATTGAGTTTGATGAATACTCAAGTACATATACTGTAATTTATTTAGGCGAAGAACTTGGACGAATAAAATTAAATATGCCCGGTATGCACTTCGTTAAAAATTCATTGGTTGCTGTTTCTATTGCTAAGGAATTAGGTGTTGAATTTTCGAGCATTAAAAATTCATTAGAGTCTTTTACCGGAGTTTATAGAAGATTTGAAACAAAGTATGATAATAAAATTTTAGTAATTGATGATTATGCACATCATCCAACAGAGATTAAAGCAACATTAGCCGGTATTAGAGGCGGATGGAAACGCAGACTGATAGCTGTATTTCAGCCTCATCTCTATTCACGCACTTTAGATTTCCACACTGAATTCGGCAGAGAATTTTTGAATAGCGACGTTTTTATCTGTACCGATGTTTATCCCGCTCGTGAAAAACCAATTGAGGGAGTAACAGGAAAAATAGTTGCCGAAGCTGCGGAAAATTTTGGTCATAAAAATGTTATTTATGAACCGGACAAAAATAAAATTCCGGCTTTTCTAAAAGAGATAGTAGAAGAAGATGATATAATCGTAACACTCGGAGCCGGTGATATTTGGAAATACGGTGAAAAATTTATAGAACTAATTAAAGCAGAAAAGTAATTCAGATGAAAAGTAATTCACAAATATTCAACATAGGTATAGCAGTTATAATTTCAATACTGCTGCTTATTCTTGCTCTTGGCATTGATGATAATGAGCCATTTGAATTTGTTGAAATTGAAATTACCGGCAATCATTATCAAAGCAGTGAACAATATTTTGAATTTGCAAATTTACAGCAATGTATCGATCAGAACTTATCGGTACAAATAATAAGAGATAGACTAGAGAAACACCCGTATATAAAAAGAGCGGAAATAATTTTTGAAGGTGACGGATTAATTTCTGCAAATATAATTGAGAAAAAGTTTAAAGCAATAATAATCAGCGAGAGCAAGCAATATTACTTAACGGAAAATTTTGAAGCACTTCCGATTATTGGAAAAATTCAAAGAACAGATTACCCGCTGATCAGCAATATTAAATTGTATGACAATAATAGCTTGATTTCATCAGTGAAGTATAGTGATGACTTAAAAAATGCAGTAAAAATTATTGATGCCGTAAAGTTTATGAATCCCGAAATGCACAGCCAAATCTCGGAAGTCGATTTGTGCTTTGGAAAAAATATAGCGCTCTACTTTAATTCGCTTAACTATCCGGTTGTGTTCGGCAAAACTAACGGATCGGAAAAAGTTGTCTATCTAAATAAACTATGGAAGCAGTTAAACAGAAAAAAAATGGGAAAGATGATAAACTACATTGATTTAAGTTTTGATGAAAAAGTTTATCTCGGCTTAACCGAAGAGTACCTTGAAGAGAAGGATAAAAGATCATGAAGAAAAATATTATAGCCGGATTGGATTTAGGTACAACTAAGGTTTGTGCTGTTATAGCAGAACGAAACGGGGATGAGTTAAACATACTCGGTTTCGGAGTTGCTCCCTCGGAGGGATTGAATAGAGGTCTTGTTGCCAATATTTCTAAAACTGCCGAAGCAATAAAAGAAGCAATGGAAATAGCATCAAACAGAGCCGGTCTTGTAATCAAAAACTTAAATGTTGGTGTTGCCGGTGAACATATAAAAAGTCTGCGTCATAGAAATTATGTAACAATCACAAATACCGATCACGAAATTACTAAAGCTGATTTAGACAGGCTGAACCGTGATGTTAGAACAATTCGGATTCCATCGGATATGCAGATACTGCACGTTATACCGGAAGAATTTTATGTTGATAACCAGGAAGGAATAGAAAACCCTGTTGGAATTAGCGGAACAAAATTAGAAGCTGTAAATCATGTGGTGCTGGCGGCTCTGCCGGCAATTCAAAATATTAAACGTTCCGTTACAAAAGCCGGTTTTAATGTTCGCGAGCTTACACTTCAGCCTATCGCTTCAAGTATTTCCGTGCTGGATGAAAACGAAATGGATTTAGGCGTTGCATTAATTGATATCGGCGGCGGCACTACTGACGTTGCTGTTTATCATCAAAAAAGTATTAAACATACAAAGGTGATTGGAGTTGCCGGAAACAGAGTTACAAACGACATCAGGCAATATCTCGGAATAATTACAGACGAAGCCGAAAAACTTAAAAAGGAATACGGCTATGCAACCGAGGAAGCAATTATTAAAGATGAAGATATTTATATAAAAAGAGTCGGTGCAAGGGGAGATGTAAAAATTCCGCTCACTCTTCTTACTCAAATAATTGGCGCAAGAATGAGAGAATTATTTACAATTATTGATAAAGATTTAAGAACAGCAGGATTTAAACAAAAATTAAAAGCCGGTGTTGTACTTACCGGAGGCGGTTCTTTGCTGCGGGGAACAACAGAGTTGGCTGAAGAGATATTAGGACTGCCAACCAGAATTGGTGTTCCGTTAGAATTAGGTTCCGGGTTATCGAATGAAATTGAAAGTCCCGAATTTGCCACCGTTGCAGGACTGATCAAAGGTATTCCGGGTACATTTTCTGCCGATCAGCTATCTACAGGAAAAATTAAAAAGCCGGCAAGTAAAGTAAGTTTGAAACAAGCAATAAAAAAAATACAAGAATTTTTTGATGAACTATAAAAATATCACAACAGGGAGGATACTATGCCTCAAGTAATTACACTTGATCTGGAAGCCCAAAGTCCAATAATTAACCAGGATGAAAGCGCACCTGCAAAACTAAAGGTTATTGGTGTGGGCGGCGGCGGCTGCAACGCAATTGAAAGTATGTATAAACGCGGACTTAACGGAGTTGAGTATGTAGCAATTAATACCGACTTACAAGTTCTTAAACACAATAGTGCAAACCATAAAATTCATGTGGGCAACACCCGTGGTTTAGGTGCTGGTGCCGACCCCCGGATTGGAAGGAATGCTATTGAAGAGGATGGAGATAAGATTGAAGAAATAATTCAAGGCAGCGATATGGTTTTTGTAACCGCCGGTATGGGCGGAGGAACAGGAACCGGCGGCGCGCCGATGGTTGCTAAAATTGCTAAAAGCTTCGGAGCTTTGGTTGTCGGCATCGTTACAAAACCTTTTAAGTGGGAAGGCAAAAAACGAATGCTTAATGCCGAAGAAGGTATTAATGAATTGCAGAAGCACGTTGATAGCTTAATTGTAATTCCAAACGAGCGTTTGCTTAACATTTTAGATAAATCTGTTTCTGCATCCGAAGCTTTTGATAAACCGAACGAGGTTCTATACGAAGCTACAAGAGGTATCGCGGATATTATAACTATTACAGGAATTATTAATGTTGACTTTGCAGATGTACGCGCAGTAATGAAAGAGAGCGGCGAAGCCCTTATGGGCAGCGGTTCTTCATCAGGTGAGCATCGTGCGGTTGAAGCTGCACAAAGTGCAATTTCATCTCCTCTGCTTGAAGGCGTAAATATAAAAGGTGCTAAAAATATTCTGCTTAATGTTACAGGCTCCGATGATTTAACTATGCAGGAAATAAATGAAGGCAATCAAATTATTTATGATGCTGCCGGTGAAGATGCAAATGTTATTTTCGGCTGGGTTAACAAACCTGAAATGGGTGATAGTGTATCATATACAGTTATTGCAACCGGGTTCCATTCCGCCACAAGCAAACCGGCTGATAAAGAAGAGGACCATGTTTTTGAAGAAAAGAAAACTTCACCCAACGTCGGCGGATTTTCACCGCAGGATTATGAAATTGGCGAGGATGAAAATATTGACATCCCGACAATTGATAGAGTTAGAGCAAAGCAAATGAACAATATGAATTCCGATCCGATTTCTCAATCAGGATTTCAATTCGATGCTTTTAATCCGGGTATTGATGATACAGAAAAAGAGAAAGAAGAAAAGAAAAATAAAAGAGATGATGACAGTTCGTCATTCTTAAAGATGATGATGGATTAAAGATTAATGTTTTAATGGTTTAATTGTCAAATTGATATAAGATTAAATCATTTTTAAAACATTCATGTTTGCTTTTAACCATGCAACCATGCAACCATGCAACCATGCGCATTTTTTGTTTTACCTCATCCGAAAAGGCTGGACCGGAAATTCCTGTTGTGATAAACTGAACCGGTTCAGCCTTTACTTTTTTTTTTGAGGCAGAAGCTAGAATTCAGAATCCAGAATTCAGAAAAAACTTAGCGGCTTTGCGTCTTAGCGTGCAATGCTTTTAGAAGAAGAGAAAACAGAAACAGCTAATCACGCAAAGGCGCAGAGACGCAAAGGAAATAAAATATTAGAAAAAGCAGTAAATAATTTAGAAGACAGCAGCAAGCATCCAGAATCATCTTTTATTTAGTTTTATATTAAGACTTAAATTTATATTTTTACAAGCTATATTATTAAATGTGGATAATGAAGAAATTTAGTTTCATAATAATTATTACAGCTTTACTTTCCGATTCAGTAAATGCACAACAGCCAATTGGCTTGGTCTCTAAATTTGGTTTAGCGGCGGGTTTTACTCCTACTTTTATGATGCCGAATATTGAACCCCTAAATAATATTTTACCCGGTCTTGGAATTGATAATTTACCGTCATCGGGAATACTTGGATTTGGCGGGGGCGGGTATGCTTACATTTTAGTCGTAGATAATATGAGAATAGGGGGAGTAGGATTCGGCGGCTCGGTCACTGAAAATGCTGTTATCGGCAGTAATGAAAACGAAGTGATATATTCAACGGGGGCAGGGGCATTAACTATCGAATATACCCTGCCGTTCATAAAAAAAATTGCTGTCTCAATTGGTACTATGATTGGCAAAGGATACCGCGAAATTGAAATTTATCAAAATAGTACCGGGTTTAGCTGGGATGGAATTTTAAATGAGTTTGATAATTCAACTTCAAATATCAGCAGAAGATTAGAAAATGACTTTTTTACTGTTAGTCCAACTATTAATATTGACTACCCATTAAATAGATTTATTGCATTCAGATTTGGTGCGGGATATATAATTTCATTTAGTGATAAATGGACTGCCGCAAATGGAAAAGAGATAACCGGAATGCCGGAAGGTTTGAGTGACAATAACTTTTTTATTCAAACAGGAATTTTTATAGGATTTTTTGTTTTATAGGAGTTTTTTTGAAAAACATTTTAGTAACCGGCGGTGCCGGATTTATAGGCAGCAACTTCATTAATTATTATCTAAAAAATAATGATGATGTTAAAATTATTAATTTAGACAAATTAACCTACGCAGGTAATTTAGAAAATCTTAAACCCTCAGAAGACAAAAAGAATTACACTTTTGTAAAGGGTGATATTACAAATACCGAATTAGTTAATTATTTATTTGCGAAATATGAAATCAATCAAGTGATAAACTTCGCTGCCGAATCCCACGTGGATAGAAGCATTTTAGGTTCGGAAGTATTTTTTAGAACAAATGTTATCGGGACAAATGTTCTGCTTGAAGCAGCGCGGCGATTTGAAATAGAAAAATTTCTGCAAGTTTCAACAGATGAAGTTTATGGAAGTTTAGGACCAACAGGGTTATTTTCTGAGCAGACACCAATTTCACCCAACAGTCCATACTCTGCAAGCAAAGCCTCGGCGGATATGATGGCATTGGCTTTTTACCATACTTATGGGCTGCCGGTTTTAATCACACGGTGCTCAAATAATTACGGTCAGCTTCAGTTCCCGGAAAAACTAATTCCACTAATGATAATTAATGCTATGCACGATAAAAAGCTTCCCGTTTACGGCGACGGCTTAAACGTTCGAGATTGGATTTACGTAATTGATCATAACCGTGCTGTTGAAAAAGTTTTAAACAAAGGCAAGTTTGGTGAAGTATATAATATCGGCGCCGATCAAGAAATGAAAAACATAGAAATTGTTAAATTGATTTTGGAAAGATTAGGTAAATCTGAAAGCTTAATTGAATATGTTAAGGACAGACCGGGACATGATAAACGATATGCAATTGATGCATCAAAAATTAAAAATGAATTAGGTTGGGAGCCGCAATTTAAATTTGAAGATGCAATTTCAGAAACAATTGAGTGGTATCAAGCTAATTCAGATTGGTGGAATAGAATACTTAACAAAGAATATCAAAATTATTATTTGCAGCAGTACGGCAGCACTATTTAATTTGTAAAAAATTTAGAGAAAAAATGAAAATAATTAAATCAGTATTTGTACTTTTATTCATAAGTCAATTCAGCATAGCTCAATCTATTGATCTGAATTCAAGCAATAGCTCGGCAATGGCAGCGCTGAATATTATTAGTGTAACCGTTGGCGGAGACTTTATTGTTAACGGAACTTTCCCGGCATCACAGACCGAGCGCGTTGATCAATTTATTACCAGAATTTATAACGAAGCAAAAGTAGCAACCTTAACTGCGGTAAAAGACCCAAACACTTTTAACAGATTGAAACTCGAAATGGAATCATTTGCCAAACGTGATATACTATTGAAAAGATTTGATGGAGAAGAAATTAAAATTGACTTAGCCAGATTCCGTTTGACCGGTAACTTTGAATTGAATCCATACCTTAAAAACGGTGATGTAATTATTTTTCCTGTATTAGACCTTGATAAAAACTTTATTGAAATAACCGGTGCAGTTAACAAAGATATCGTAGTGAATGAAGATTTGACAATCCCTCTTAAAATACAATTTGTTGAGGGAGACATGCTCTCGGATGCAATCTTGTTTGCGCAGGGAATTAATCCCGCATACAAAGATGTTACGAAAGCAGAAATTTCGCGATTAAGTTATGACGGCGGAACTGAAGAAATTATTGTAGTTGAAATTGCAGATGATTTCAAATTGAAAATTGGTGACAGAATTAGAGTGATTGCCGATGAAACACAAAAAAGAAATTTTAGGGTAAGAATAGAAGGTGAAGTTAATAAGCCGGGTTACATTTATATAACAAAAGACAACACAACTATTAAAGAAGTAATTGAAAAAGCCGGCGGATTTAAGGCGAATGCAGGATTGAAAAGAGCTGAACTGATTAGAGGTTCTAATGTTTATAACTCACCTATTTTTTCGCAGGAGTTTGAAACACTAATGATGCAGAGGATGTCTGATATTCAGCTTGAAGACTCACTCTCATTTTTAATTGACAATAAACTAAGATATTCCCGAGGCAACCTAACATTAGATTTTACTAAAATATTTGATGATGAATATAATGATGGAAAATTTATTGTAAAAGATGATGATTACATATTTATTCCGGAAAAAATAGATCTTGTTTATGTTTACGGACAAGTAGCTAATCCGGGTTATTTAGAGTACGCTGAAGATGAAGATGTATTTTATTATTTAGATAAAGCCGGCGGCATTGGAAATACAGCAAAAGATGAAATCTATCTGATTGAAGGAAATACAAGAGCATGGATTGAAGTTGATGAGGATGAGAATTACAGCATTGCCCCGGGTGATTTTATTTGGATACCAAAAGACCCGCCAAGAACATTTGATTACTACTTAAATAGAATAGGTAATATTGCCGGAATTGTGGGCGGTATTGCTACGGTTGTTTTATTGTTAATACAGGTTGGAAAGTAAAAAATTAAAAATATTGAGTTTTATTTTAAGGTAAATTATGAGTGAAGAAAAGAAAGTAACTTTTTCAGATTATTTATATGTTCTTTATAAATGGAAAAAGTTTTTTATCGTCAATATGCTGATCATACTTATAATAACAGCATCTCTAACCTTAATAATTGACAATAAATATAAGGCTAAAGCTGTTGTTATGATACCAACTGAAAATAACATTGGAGGAGCCCTTGGAGGGTTATTGTCAGATGCTACATCTTTTCTTGGAGGCGGACTTTTGGGCTCATCCGGTGAAGCAATTGATAAAATGTTGGGAATTTTAGATAGTAGAACTGTCATGCAGAATGTTGTGCAGAAATTTAACTTAGTTGAATATTATGAAATAAAAGATGAACAACGTGATAAAAGCACAAAAGCACTTAGAGAGGATAGTAGCTTCGATCTCAATCAAAATGGAATGATTGAAATTACAATGATTCATAAAGATTCAGTGATTAGTGCGCAGATTGTAAACTATTTCGTTCAGATTCTTGATAGTTTAAATAGATCAATTAGTTCTATTGAGGCAAAAAATTACAGAATTTTTGTTGAAAACAGATATTACAAAAACTTGAAAGAATTGGCACAAGCGGAAGATGCTTTTGAAAAATTTCAGGCAGAACACGGTATTTATGTCATTCCCGACCAAGTTCAATTTGCTGTTGAATCAGTTGGAAAATTTGAAGCACAACTTTTCGAAATGGAAATGAGAGCTTATCTTTTGGAATCCTCGGTAGGAAAAAGTGCACCAGCATATAAAGAATTACAACTTCAAATTACACTTCTTAGGGAAAAATTAAGAGGATTTAAGGAAGGCGATGATTTTATCGATGAATCAATTGTATTTTTTCCATTTGATAAAGCTCCGGAAATTCAAAAAACATATTTGAGACTTTTTAGAGAGATTGAAATTCAGAGTAAGATATTGGAATTAACATTACCAATGTATGAACATGCGGTAATGGAAGAACAAAAAAGCATTCCAACAATTATGATACTTGACAGTGCTCTACCACCTCAACATAAATATTCTCCTAAAAGATCATTTATCGTTATTGGTATTGGGTTGCTCTTTGGATTTTTACATATCATTTTTATATTCATTGGAGAAAAATTAGTGATGAATGATCGTATTAAAAATCCGCTCGAGTTCAAAGGAGCTAATTTTTATAAAAAATTAGCTAAGATTTATCGATTAAAAATAGAATCTGTTTAATGATATTTTTATTATTATTGGTTTCTGCTCTTCCGGGCATTCTACTTGGTAAGTATATTTTTACAAAATGGTTCAACCCCGTCACAATTTATACTTTAATTTGGTATTCAATGTTAAATTTATACCATCTTAAATTATTAAGATATTATGATCTCAACGTTGAAACCTGGCTATACATCAGCGGGGCCTATCTATCACTTTTAATAGGTTCAGCAACTGTATATACTGCTCGTAGAATATTTAATATAAAACCATCGAACAATGTTAATAATGATCTTAAAATTTTGTTAGATGGTGGCAAAATTATAAAAATTGCAATTGTTGTATTTTCGATAATTGGGTTTATATCAGCATTTCAACATTGGTCAGTTCTAATTGCAAAATATGGAGGCATTTTAGAAGTACTACTTAAATCAAATGAAATTTATAGATTACGTGTTGCTGGTAAATTGGAGGGTGTTTTACCATATCTCCATTCATTTGCTTTTATCGGGGTAGTACTTTCAGGCATTTATGCGGCTTATTTTAATAAATTTCCTATCATTATATTTCTTCCAATGTTTGCAATATTGATTAAGGAAGTTGCAAATGTTGGTCGATCCAATATTTTATTAGCTGCCATTATGTTTGTTACTACTTTTTTTATTATTAAGTATTTTTATTTAGCGAAGGATAAATTTTACGAAAAAAAAATATTTAGAACTGTAACTCTCGTTATTTTAATATTCGGGTTTTTTATTGGTTCTTCCATTATTACAAGATTATTCAGAGGGACAATAGAATCTTATACTGGAACATCAAATGCATTAAGTAGTTTTGAAGATAATGTTCTCATTTCTCCTTCAATATATTTATATCTTTCAGCCCATGTTGGGGTATTTAATAAATATCTAGAATTTGATTCTGAGGAATCTGAAATCGGTCAGTATACTTTTACACCGATTTATAATCTGATGTCTAAATTTGGGGCTCATGAAAAAATCGATTTTTATCATAGAGGATATTTTATTCCTATGTGGGTAAATACTGGAACTTTTCTGAGAGAGATGCATGCAGATTATGGAATTTGGGGTGTTTTCTTAGTCCCTTATATATTAGGTTTAATGATTACTTTTTTTTGGTTTAGATTTTTAGAATCAGGGAGTTCATTTTCATTAATTTTTATAGTGTATTTATTTTCAATCATAACTTTTTCATTTTCACTTTCAGTTACTCGATTCGGAATCTGGTATATCAGTTTAGTATTGCAACTCATTGCATTTAAATCACTCGAGATAATTATTAATAAAAATCTTAGGAAGCAGCAAAATTAGACAAACATGATATCCAATCAATGATTCCAACTCAAAAAAATATAACATCGAACTTCTTTTCAATTTCTTTCAGCCAAGTAATAAATCTTATATTTAATTTGCTTTCCTTTGCCCTTATTGCGCGTTATTTACTTATAGAAGATTTTGGTAATTTTTCAATATTGATTGCAGTTGTTGGAATCATCTCAAAAGTTATTGATTTCGGAATTAGTCCAATCGTTTTTAGAGAGACCTCAAAAGAGGGATCGTCATTCAATTTAGTTAATACTGCTTTCACTTTAAGATTATTATTTTTCGTTTTCACAGCCTTAAGTACCAATATATTTTTAATTTTGACATCATCTAGTCAAAATGAAATTATAATGCTCAATATTTTATTGCTGAGTATAATAATTTCATCAAGAATGGCTAATTTTCGAGATTTATTATCGAACCCATTCAAGGTTCATTTACAAATGCACCTACCCTCGCTTCTTAATGTTTTAGATACAATTTTATTTTTCATACTTGTTTTATTTATGCCCCACGTAAATGGAGGACTTCTATATTTAACTTTTGCTTACGTTTTTTCGAACGTACCTGGTTTTCTGATCCTGGTATTTCTTCTTTACAAAAAATTTAATTTTAAATTGAAATTGAATATAGATAACTATAAATGGTTATTAAAAGAATCGGCACCAATTGCTGGTTTTGTAATATTGATGGCTATCTTTCAACAAATTGATATTTTATTAATTAAATTATTTGAGAATTCATACTCAGCGGGAATTTATGCCTCAGCTCAGAGGTTAGTCATTCCACTAAGCATTATTCCAACAGCAATTGTTACAACAGTTTTTCCAATTATTATGAGGGAAGAAGTTAACAGGGAGGTTTTAATACAAGTTGTTTATAAGGTTTTATTATTTATATCGATTGTTATTGCAACAATTTTTACATTCAAATCTACTTTTTTCATAAGTTTAATTTACAGTCCAAAATATAATTCCGCTGATATTCCAACTGTAATTTTATTATGGTCTCAAGTTTTTATTTTTTTTAATGCATTTTCATTAGCATTATTTACCGCCGAACGAAAGCAAATTTTACACCTTTACTACTCTATTTTGTTAGTTTTAATAAATGTAATTTTAGGTATAATATTGATATTGGAGTATTCTTATCTCGGTGCTGTTATTGCAAAAACATCTGCGAGCCTAATAGGATTTCTTTATATAATTTTTTCAATAAAAATAATTAATGTCAAAATTCGATTAATTAATTGGCATTCCATTACTTGGTTTCTAGGTATTATTCTATCGGCATACTTGTTATCTAATTATAACATTATTATATATGCAGTATCCCTCAGTCTTGTGTTTATGTTGCTAACCATAATCACAGGTTATTTTAATAAAGTTGAATTGAATTACTTTTTACGAGCGTTCAATATGAATAATTTGGCAAAATATTTTGAGTGAACACTAATTCGTTTTTTGAATCAAAATTTTATTAATGTTTATAAACGGTTGTTCGTTAATATTTATCTGATTTACTTGTGGTTTCTTGAAAATCCCTTTTGCGTTGCCGTTGTACTAATAATTATTATGAAATATGGGGTTTATATGCAGAACAAAAAAATTGTGAAATTAAATATTGGTGCTTGGCAAACTTATATACTTGGCTTTATTAACTTAGATATTTCTCCAACGGCCGATATAAGTGTTAATCTTAATAAAGATAAACTATCATTTGATGATAGTAGTGTTGATTTGATAGTTTCTTATCGCACTTTAGAACATATTCCAGAATATTTATTCGATTCCGAATGTTACCGTGTGTTAAAAAATGGAGGAATATTTTTACTTGGTTTACCATACGTGTCGTTAACTGAATATCATTTAGTTAATCCATACCATTTTCATAATTTTAATGAATATTCATTTGATTTTTTTGATGAAAATCAATTAAAAGGCAGTGCAGCTGAAGAAAATCGAATTGCATTTAAGAAAATTTTTCACAGGTTTCACTATATTGGAATATTTAATATAATCCCCCCCTCAGATCATGGTGTCGGCGTCATTTATTTAATGTTGTACGAAAAATTGATTTTGGTCTTATTGCGGTAAAAGATGATAAAAGAATTAAAAATGCACTGAAAATCGCGTATAGCTTATGATCAAAAAAAATAGGACTGAAAGAAATACTATTCGAAATGTAGTAAAAAAATGCATATGTGGTGGACAGGAGACAGTTTAAAAAATTATTTTACCCTAAAAAAATCATTTATTTTTGTAATTTAAATTAAGAAAACCAAATGTGATATTAAAAAAATCGAATTATATTTATTATTGTAAATCATTCAAATAAAATTGGAATCAATTGGATTCAAAAAAAAGACAACATATAGTTATCACTGGTACTGGTAGGGCCGGAACTACTTTTTTAGTTCAAATCTTAACTCATTTGGGACTAGATACTGGCTTTACACCGGACAATATGGTGATTGATAAAAATGCCCGTGCTGGACTTGAGCATGATATTAGAAATAATGATGTACCTTATATCGTAAAAAGCCCATGGTTCTGTGATTATGTCGGGGAAGTATTAAATCGTGAAGATATAGATATTGAACATATTTTTATACCTATAAGAGATTCGAAATCCGCTGCTGCAAGTCGATACAATGTATTTAAAAATACACCGTTCTTTAAAAGAATTATTACAAAGTCCGCATATATAAACGGTGGAACATGGGGTACAAAACGGAAAAACAAGCAAGAGGTAATACTTATCCAAAAACTTTATGACTTACTACTTTCACTGTCTAATACGAACATTCCAGTCACATTGTTAAAATTTCCAAGAATAGTTAATGACAGCGAGTATTTATTTGAAAAATTGAAAAATATACTCCATGATATTGAATATCATGATTTTAAGTTAGCTTTCGAAAAAACCGCAAGACCTGACTTAGTTCATAGTTTTAATAAAAATGATTCCATTTAATTCCCTTGATGAATTATATTTTGTATGTTTTATCAATTAGAGATTAACTGAATTTATAGGTCAATAACAATTTTATAATCTTGATTTAATTAATGCTGAATGTTTCAATAATCATAATAAACTATAATTCTTTTGGGCTTTTAAAAGATTGTCTGGAATCCATTTTTAATTTTACGGTTGATTTCAATTATGAAATTATTCTCATCGACAACGCTTCAACCGAAGGTGATGTTGAAGAAGTTACTAAGAAATTTGAGAACATTAAATTAATTAAAAATAAAAAAAATTTGGGTTTTGCCGCCGCCAATAACCAGGGAATTAAAATAGCAAAGGGAAAATATATCTTATTGCTGAATAACGATACTGAATTTCAAGAGGATTCAATTTCAAAAGTGTATGACTTTGCAGAATCGACAAGTGAAAAATTATTTATCGGTTGTAAACTCTTAAATAAGGACGGCAGTCATCAAGAATCCGTTGCTGATTTTCCAACTTTACTGAATACCTTTATGGAGTCTTTTTTCCTATATAAGCTTTTTCCTAAAAAAAAGAATTTTAACAAATTTCATTTGAACTACAAAAGTACCTATACTCCAACTGAGACAGATGTTATTAAAGGTGCTTTTATGTTCTGTGATACTAAAAGTATAAAAAAGCTAGGCGGTTTTGATGAACGGTTTTTCTTTTATTCTGAGGAAGTTGATTTATGTAAAAGATTTAAAGATGAGGGTGGTAAAGTTATTTATTACCCCAAAACAAGTATTTATCATTTTGAAGGTTCCGGAAGTTCAAATAATTTGTGGTTCCGATTTAAGAATTTAGGTATAGCCAAAATTCAATATTTTCAGAAACATTTTAAAGGTATAAAGTTTTTTCTTATTGTCGCAATTCATTATATAGGAATAATTTTAAGAATACCCTTTTATTTAATTACTGGTTTATTTGGGTTAAATAAATTTCAAATATTAAAATCATTTTATTTTTTCCGTCAATTATTTGTCTATCCTAAAAATATTTTTAATGACTAAATCAAAACTTAATATTCTGTTTATTTCCCCAATTATTCCTATACCGGCAAATGATGGTGGAAAATTGAGTCTATTTGGTTTGCTTAAAGGGCTCGCTTCAAATGGACATAAAATAGATTTCTTTTGTTACCTCCAAAATAAAGATTATGATAAATCAATTGATACTTTGTCAAAGTATTGTAAGCCATTTATAATTCTACACTCAACTGAAAATAAAATCAGCAAGGCTATAATTAATTTTTTTAATCCCTTACCCTACAATTTAACAAAGTATCTTTCATCTGATCTTAAAAAAGAATTAAAAAAATATTTCGAAGAAAATACACCTGATGTTATTCATGTTGCAACTTTATCAATGGCATGGGTAGTAGATGAAATTAAAAAATATTCAAATGCCCCAATTGTTTTACGTCAGGAAAATTTTGAATCAATGATATTTAAGCGAAGATTTGAAAGAGAAAGAAGTTTTGTATTAAAACACTATTTGAAGTATCAATACAAAAAGTATATAAAATATGAACCGGAAATTTGCGGAAAATTCAATAAGTGCATTATGATCAGTAATGTAGATACAAAACGATTACTGGAATTAAATAATAGAATTAGAACTGTTTCAATACCCGTTGGAGTGGATGAAATTGCAAATAATTATGATTCTAATGTTGAGCCTTATTCTCTTGTTCACATTGGTAGTTTAAATTGGTATCCAAATAAAGATGGCATTGAATGGTTCATCAACTATGTTTTTACTTTGGTTGTAGCTAAATACCCTGAAGCAAAACTTTACCTTTATGGTGGTGGAATAAACAACGATTTCAAAATTTCCGGTAAACTAAAAAACAACATTGTTATTAAAGGATTTGTTGAAAATATATGGCAAGAATTGGCTTCAAAATCCATTGGGATAATTCCTTTAAGAATTGGAGGAGGAATAAGAGTCAAAATTTTAGAGATGATGTCATTTGGTATCCCATTAGTCACAACAGAAATTGGAAAGGAAGGAATTGATGCGGAACCTAACAAACATTTATTGGTTGCAAATACTCCAAAAGAATTTACTGATTCTATAGAAAAAATTTGGTTAGATGAGAGTGTGGGCAAATATTTAACTCAAAACTCAAAGAAAAAAATTAACGAAAAATATACGTGGAGTGCAGTAATTAAAAAATTTGAAACTACATATTTTGAACAATTGAAAAGTAATCAAAAGAATTCGAGGTTAAATTAATTAAATGAAAAAAATTCTTGTAATTTTCGGTACACGCCCCGAAGCAATTAAGTTAGCTCCCGTTATTGCCGAACTTAAAAAACAAAAGACCCTAATAACAAAGGTTTACTCAACAGGTCAGCACCGCGAAATGCTTAAGCAGGTATTGGATATTTTTAATTTATCAATTGATAAAGATTTGAAGTTGATGAAGCCTAATCAAGATTTATTTGATATAACGATGAATGCGATGGGTGCTCTTAAAAAAGTATACCTAAAAGAAAAACCTGATCTGGTAATTGTTCAAGGTGATACTTCAACAGCATTTATTTCAGCACTGGCTGCATTTTATCTTAAAATTAAAGTAGCGCATGTTGAAGCAGGATTGAGAAGCTACAATATTTATAGCCCGTTCCCGGAAGAAGCGAATAGAAGGTTTATTTCTGTAGTTGCAGAGTATAACTTTGCTCCTACTCATGATGCTGAGAAACAGCTTCTGAAAGAAGGATTCCCAAAATCAAAAATATTTTACACCGGCAATACGGTTGTTGATGCATTATTACAAATGAAAAAAGTGTTTAAGTCAAATGAATTAAAGACTAAACTTAAAGATGATTATACCAAAGCATTGGGTAAAGATTTTTTCGATAAAAAATATATTCTTATTACAATGCACCGCAGAGAAAAATTTGGTGATGAACTAAAATCAGTTCTGCAAACGATTAAATCTTTAGCTGAAAAATATTCAGATTACAATTTTGTGTATCCCGTTCACTTAAATCCAAATGTTAAAAAACCTGTTGAACAAATCCTCGGCAAGTGCAGCAATATAAAACTAATTCCGCCGCAGGATTACATTAAATTTATTTATTTGATGAGTAACTGCTGGTTTATTATGAGTGATTCAGGCGGAGTGCAGGAAGAATGTTTTGTTTTCAAAAAACCAATATTAGTTTTAAGAGATACTACCGAAAGAATGGAAGCTGTAAAAGCAGGTTACGCATTTATGGTCGGCAGCGACCCTAAAAAAATAAAAAATAAATTTTCATTTGTTGATAATAAACTTAAATCTAAGTTTGATTTTTTTAATGTTAAAAATCCATTTGGTGATGGTAAGGCGTCGCAAAGAATTACAAAATTACTTAAGTCAATGTGATAATTTTTAATTACTTTGATAAGTTAAAATTCTAGAATTTTTGTTAATGAAAAAACTACTACTTATAACACAATATTTTCCTCCCGAAATTGGAGGCGGTTCACAGCGGAGTTTTGGTTTCGCAAAGGAACTCTCCGATCTGGGCGTTGATGTAACTGTTGTTACTCCCTACCCAACTTACTTGATGAAAAAAGAGGAAGTAAAAACCAAGTTTAAGTTGTATGAAAAGGTTGAACAGGATGGAATTAAAGTATATCAAACCTTTGTAATCGCAACTGATAGGGGAGGATTTTTTCGTAGAATTTTATACTATCTCTCATTCACAGTTTCCGCAATCATCGTTGTATTATCAAAAATTAAAAATGTCGATTTCATAATTACTATCTCCCCGCCTTTATTTACCGGCATTGCAGGAGTAATACTTAAAAAATTTAAGTCGGCTAAACTTGTTTTTGATATTGGCGATCTCTGGCCCGAATCTGCAGTTCAATTAGGATTCTTGAAGAATAAAACGGCAATTAAACTTTCAGAAAAATTAGAAAAGTGGATTTATAAAAACAGTGATTTAATTAATGTTGTTACCCGTGATACCTTTGATAAGGTTAGATCCCGTTTTGGCGAATCCTTACCATTAGCCTATGTACCCAACTTTGTAAATACAAAAATTATTAATAATGCAGCTAAAGATATAGATTTATTGAGTAAGTATAATTTAAATGGCAAAAAAGTTTTTGGTTACGCCGGCAACATCGGCAGTGCACAAGGAGTTAAAATAATCACAGACGCAGCAAAATTAACTCTTGATCGAAAAGATATTGCCTACCTAATAATTGGTGATGGTGTTGATAAGGATGAGTTAGTGAAAGACATAAAAAATAACAATTTAGATAATGTTGTTCTCGTTCCTCCCGTTGATAAGGATGAGATTGTTAAATACATTTCACTTTTTGACGCGATGATAATTCCTTTAGTAAAAAATGATCTTTTTAAAATTACCATTCCTTCAAAACTTTATGAAAGTATGGCGGCAAAAATTCCGGTACTTTTATGTGTTGATGGAGAGGCAAGAAGAATAGTTGAAGAAGCTAACTGCGGAATTTATATTGAACCGGAAAACTCTGTTATGCTTGCTGAAAAAGTAAAATACTTTAATGACAATGCACAGCTTGCCGAACAGTTTGGCGAAAACGGTGTTGCAGTTGCTAAGGAAAAGTTTGATAGAAATGTTGTAATAAATAGTTTTTTTGAAGAACACTTAAATGGCAGTATAAATATTTAAGGCAGTCTTAATTGAGTTTTTGTCCCTTTTGATTTTTATTCCTTCCATTGTAAATTTATTTTAACTTTAAGTTTATGTTTTTGATTATTCTAATAATATTAACTGCTACTTAATGAAACACGACACAATAATAATCGGTGCCGGAATTGTAGGACTGGCAGCGGCATTAAAAATACTTGAAAAAAATCCCGATAGAAAATTATTAATTCTCGAAAAAGAAGATACTATCGCCAAGCACCAAACAGGTAATAACAGCGGCGTAATTCATTCGGGTATTTACTACAAGCCGGGCAGTCTAAAAGCTGTTAACTGCCGTAAGGGTTACAAGCAGCTAATAAGTTTTTGTGATGAACAGAATATTAAATATGAAATTTGCGGAAAAGTTATTGTCGCTGCTTCTGAAGATCAGCATCAGCAGCTTGATAAACTTTTTGAAAGAGGAACGGCAAACGGACTTGAAAATTTAAGACGACTTAGCGGTGAGGAAGTAAATGAAATTGAACCTCACGTAAATGCAACAGGGGGAATATTTGTACCGCAAACGGGTATAATTGACTACAAAGATGTTTGCGAAAAGTTAAAGGCTATTATTGAATCTAAAGGCGGTGAAATAATCTTTAATGAAAAGATTAAAAATATTATTAAGGGCAATGACGAATTAACAATCGAATCGGAAAGAAATCAATATCGTTCAAAATATTTAATTTCATGTGCAGGGCTTCAATCAGATAGAGTGGCGAAGCTTACTGAAAGTGGACTTGATATTCGCATTGTTCCTTTCCGCGGCGAGTATTATAAATTAGTGCCTGATAAAAGAGAATTAGTTAAATCATTAATTTACCCTGTCCCAGATCCGGCATTTCCTTTTCTCGGGGTTCACTTTACACGCATGATTGACGGTGAGGTTGAAGCGGGTCCCAATGCAGTATTAGCGTTTAAGCGCGAGGGATACTCAAAGTTTTCATTCAATGCAAAAGATACTTTTGATACATTTACTTATCCGGGATTTTTAAAAGTAATGAGCAAACATTTTGCCATGGGGCTGGGTGAATTTCACAGATCGTTCAGTAAAGATGCTTTTGTTAAAGCGCTTCAAAAATTAATTCCCTCTATTACAAAGGATGATCTTGTTCCAGGTGGAGCAGGCGTAAGAGCACAAGCTTGTGATAGAAACGGCGGACTTTTAGATGACTTTAGAATTATCGAAAATAAAAATATCTTTCACGTTTGTAATGCTCCTTCTCCGGCTGCAACTTCATCGTTATCAATTGGGGAACACATTGCCGGTAGATTATTATCACGAATTAATGATTAAGGTTTTTTAGTAATTTGGAAAAAAGAATAGAAAGATTATTAGTAGTTGGAATGGATTTCCTGATGATAAATTTTGCAGGATTTCTTTTCTTTTATTTAAGAGTTAGTTCAGGCTGGTTCGAGCTATTAACTCAGCCCGATATTTTTATACCGCTGCTTGTAGTTTATTTTTACTGGATTATAATTTTTACATTTGTTGGAATGTACCGCACATGGTTTGCTGCTTCACGTTTTGATGAACTTTCAACTCTGTTTAAAGCTTCTTTCGTAGGCATATTCATTCTTTTCTTTTTGATAATGTATGATGATTATGTGCATGATGTCCAGTCATCCAGCAGGTTTATTATTTTTATTTATTGGGGATTCTTCCTCTTCTTTGTCAGCATCGGCAGATTAATAATCAGGGCATTCCAGCGCAGACTTCTTGTAAAAGGTATTGGCAGGCGAAACGCAGTTATAGTAGGGTTTAATCAAAAGTCCAACAGCATACACAATACAATTGATAAATACAAAGTACTTGGATTAGACCTTAAAGCATACGTTGCAGTCCGAGAGGAAAATGTGGGTAAATTTTACAAAGATATTAAAGTGGTTGACACTGTTGAAAATGTTGTTCAAGTAGTAAAAGATTATAACGCCAAGGAATTAATTATTGCGCTTGAAAAACATGAAGATGACGTGATGATGAATCTTATTTCAAAATTTGATAATGGTGTTAACTTAAAAATTGTGCCCGACCTTTACGAAATTATAAGCGGTCAAGCCCGCACAGCGCAAATTTACGGTTTCCCATTAATTGATATTATGCCGCAGCTTATGCCCGAATGGGAGAAAAAAGTTAAGCGCATTATGGATTTAATAATTTCATTTGTAATTATTGTTCTTACACTGCCGGTAACACTTGGTACGGCAATAGCAATAAAGCTGAACAGTAAGGGACCAATTTTATACAAGCAGGAAAGATCGGGACTAAAAGGTAAGGTTTTTAATATCTATAAATTCAGATCGATGTATCAAGATGCGGAATCTAAAACGGGTCCGATTTGGTCAACTAAAAATGATCCGCGAATTACAAGTGTGGGAAGGTTTATTAGGAAGGTACGTATTGATGAAATTCCGCAAATGATAAATATATTTAAAGGCGAAATGAGTCTGGTTGGTCCGCGACCTGAAAGACCATTTTTCGTAGAACAGCTTTCTAAGGATATTCCGCTTTATAAAAGAAGATTAACATTACGCCCGGGACTAACAGGCTGGGCGCAGGTAAAACATAAGTATGATGAAAATGTTGAGGATGTAAAAGTTAAACTGAGATACGACCTGTTTTATATCGAAAATATTTCAATTAGGCTCGATCTCAAAATTCTGTTCAGAACTGTTTTTGTTGTACTTTTTGGTAAAGGACATTTTGAATAGAGCAAAGAGCTTTTTGTTGTAACTTGCAGTTCAAATTTAATTAAGCAGTATAAATCAAAATTTTATATTTATATTTGATAAAAAAATAAGTACTAGTTATAGTTGGAGAACTAAGATTGAAATCAATAATTATTATTCCTACTTACGATGAATTAAACAATATTCAGAAGATGATACCAATTTTATTATCAACTTATGAGGAAACTGATATTCTCGTTGTTGATGATAACTCACCCGATGGAACCGGTAATTATGTTAAAAAATTATCGGAAGAAAATAACAGGGTGCATGTAATTCAGCGGGCAGCTAAATCGGGCTTAGGTACTGCCTACGTTGCCGGATTTAAACATATGCTTAAAAATGGTTATGATATTGCATTTCAGATGGATGCCGATTTTTCGCACGACCCGAAAGAGATAGGTAATTTCATTAAACAATTAGATGATTATGATTTGATTATCGGCAGCAGATATATTCAAGGAGTTAATGTTGTAAACTGGCCCATGCGCCGGCTGTTGTTAAGTTACTTTGCAAATAAGTACACCAAAATTGTTACCGGTCTGCCTATGCATGATAGTACAGGCGGATTCAAGTGCTTTAAGAGAGAAGTTTTGGAATCAATAAATTTAGATAACATTCATTCCAACGGTTATGCATTTCAGATTGAAATGAATTTTAAAGCATGGAAAAAAGGATTTAGGCTGAAGGAAATTCCAATCATTTTTATTGATAGAATTGAAGGCACTTCAAAAATGTCGAAAAAAATTGTACGCGAAGCGGTTTTTATGGTTTGGAAACTCCGCTTTCAAAGTATATTCGGATTATTAAAATAACCGGAAATTATGATTGATCTTTCAATAATAATTGTAAACTATAACGTAAAAGAGTTTCTCCAAAACCTGCTTGATTCACTGAAAAAGGCAGCTCAAAATATCTCACATGAAATAATAATTGTTGATAACGCATCCGACGACGGTAGTGTTGAAGTTATTGAAGAACGATACCCGCATGTAAAATTAATTAAGAATGAAAAAAATATCGGCTTTGGTAAAGCTAATAATATTGCGCTAAGCAAAGCTGAAGGTAAGTTTCTTCTTTTGATCAATCCCGATACAATTGTGAAAGAAGATACATTTGAAAAACTTATCGACTTCATAAATAAAACAGATGATGCGGGAATAGTTGGCTGTAAAGTTCTTAATCCCGATGGAACTTTACAACTGCCATGCAGAAGAGGCTTTCCCGGTCCATGGACTTCCTTCACAAAGATTACCGGCTTAAGTAAACTTTTTCCTAAGAGTAAACTATTTGCACGTTACCATTTAACATATTTAGATGAAAATGAAACTTATGAAGTAGATGCTATTTCCGGTGCGTTCATGTTTATCAAAAGGGAAGCGTATGAAAAAGTTGGCGGCTTTGACCCTGACTTTTTTATGTACGGCGAAGATTTGGATTTGTGTTACAGGGCTCAGAAGTCAGGCTTCAAAGTATATTACTTTCACGAAACGGAAATTATTCATTACAAAGGTGAAAGCACCAAGCGCAGCCGAATTGATGAGACAAAAGTATTTTATAATGCTATGCATCTATTTGTTAAAAAACATTTCTCTGCATCTTTCCTTGTTCAGCTAATATTGCGGGCGGCTATCGGATTAAGAACAATGCTGGCATTTGCAAATTTATATCGTTTAATAATTTTTGCTGCTGCGGCAGATTTTATTTTTGTTGCAGCCGCACTTTACTTAGCGGAAGAAATTTATTCTGTCGGATACTGGAAAGGCTTTCCGGCTGAAGTTAAACCATGGATTTATATTGTACCTGCTTTTGCTCAAGTTTTAATTTCGGGATTTGTTGGAGCTTACAAAAAAAACTCAATTTCAGTTTTAAAATGTTTGGCTGCGTTAGGAGTCGGAGTTGTTTTAATTTCTGCGAGTACATTTTTCTTAAAGCAGTATGCATTCAGCAGGGCAGTTGTTTTAATAACTTATGCAATTCTATTTATCGCTCTGCCATTGTGGCGCGTAGTATTTAAAATATTTAAGCGTGCCGGTCAAACAGCAGAATCGCGAAAACGCCGAACTCTGGTGGTGGGTACTGGGGAAACAGGGTCTGAACTGGCGAGAAAATTGAAATCATCAATTACTAATATTCATCACATAATTGGTTTGATTGGCAATACGAGAAAAACAATTGGTGAACAGAGAAGCGGATTTAAAGTAATTGGAAGTTTAGAAAACATTAGCAAAATAATTGCCGAGCATAGAATTGACAAAGTAATTTTTGTTTCCAATGAAATATCATTTGAGCAGCAATTTGCGGCAGTATCCGAATGCCAGGGTACAAATGTGGAATTTGTAGTAGCCGGAAGCGAGCAGGAATTTTTAGTCGGTAAATCTGCTATAACAATGCTTGATGATATACCCCTTTTAAAAGTGAGTTATAATATATCATCGCTCCCCCATAAAATTGCTAAAGGAATATTAGATTTTATTTTATCTGTGCCAATTTTACTTTTTGTTTATCCTTTCATATATTTTTTTAATAAACTATCGAAAAAAGAAAATCAGTTTATTAATTTTATTTTAAGTGTACCAAAAGTGTTTTTAAGAAAAAAAAGTTTTGTAGGACCCGATTCCGGCTCGATGATAGAAAATCTTTATATAGGTAAAATTGGTTTAACCGGCTTATGGTTTACAGAGCATTATGATAAAACAGATTTTGAAGAGACGAATAAACTAAATATTTATTATGCAAAGAATCAGAACATTTGGATGGATCTTGAAATTTTAGGTAAAACATTTGCAAAGATGTTTGATTAATTAGGAGTGAAAATGGTTAATAATATTTTGGAATTTGAAAAACCGGTTGCCGAACTTGAAAAAAAAATAGAAGAAATGAGAAAGTTTGGCGACAGTTACGATATTGCAGATGAAATAAATAAACTCGAAGAAAAAGTAATTAAATTAAAACATAATATTTACGATAACCTAACCCGCTGGCAGCGTGTACAATTAGCCCGCCATCCTGCAAGACCTTACACATTGGATTATATTCAAATGATCTGTACTGATTTTGTTGAGCTTCATGGCGATAGATTATATAAAGACGACAAAGCAATAGTTGGGGGATTTGCAAAAATTGATAATCAAAAAGTTATGATTATAGGGCATCAAAAAGGGCGCGATACTAAAAGCAATCTTTATAGAAATTTTGGAATGCCGAACCCGGAAGGTTACCGGAAAGCACTACGGCTGATGAAACTTGCAGAAAAATTTAATATCCCCGTTGTTACATTGCTCGATACACCGGGCGCATTCCCCGGTTTGGAAGCTGAAGAGAATGGACAAGCTGAAGCAATTGCCAGAAATTTATTGGAGATGAGCAGGCTAAAAGTTCCAATTATTGTTACCATTATTGGTGAAGGCGCAAGCGGGGGTGCACTTGGTATTGGAGTAGGTGATAGAATTTTAATGCTGCAGAATACATGGTATTCAGTTATCAGCCCGGAATCATGTTCAAGCATATTGTGGCGCAGTTGGGATTATAAAGAGCAAGCCGCTGAATCATTAAAACTCACCGCCAATGATTTGCTGGAACAAAAAATTATAGATAGAATTGTTCCCGAACCGCTGGGCGGCGCCCATAAAGATCCCCTTTACATGGCTGAAACGCTTAAGAAAATTTTAAAGGAAGAATTGAATAAACTGATCAAAATTCGACCCGAAAGATTAGTAAAAACAAGATTAGAAAAATTTGGAAGCATGGGCGTGTATGAGGAATGATTATTTTAGGAGTTAGGAGCTAGTATCCAGAATCCAGAATCCAGAATCCAGAATCCAGAATCAAGAATCAAGAATCCAGAATAAACTAAGTATCAAAAATTTATATAATGATCTCAAACAAAACAACTATACGTGTACGATATGCCGATACCGACAAAATGCAATTTGTTTATAACGGAAAATATTTAGAATATTTTGAAGTCGGGAGAGCTGAATTATTGAGAAGCAAAGGACTTGCTTACAGCGAAGTTGAAAAACGTGGTTATCAGCTTCCGTTAATTGAAGCAGGACTAAAATATAAGCAGCCTGCAATGTATGATGAATTATTAGAAGTTGAAGCTGTCAACCGGGAGCTATACTCGGCAAAAGTGCACATTGAATATGTTGTAAGTAAAAAAAATACCGGCGTAATTGTAGCAGAAGGATTCACAACACACATGTTCATTAAATCCGATAGCAAAAAGCCGACCCGCCCACCGCAGTTTTATATTGATGCACTCAAAGAATTTTTCCCGAAATAAAATTAACCACAAGATAAATTAATCCATTTTCTCTTAACGGCATTTGACATTAAACTACTAAGGTGGTTTTTTAATAATGAATATCGGGTCATTACAAACATTTATACATGTGATGGTTAAATGCAGTTCTAAAACCCCGGCGGGGTTCAATGTTTGTAAGAAGATAAAAATAATAATAACCGGAACTGCGTTAGCAGTTCAACTAAAAGTTATTTGAATTACTGTTTTCATCTAATTACGAAAAAACAAATTAATTTTTTAAGCTAGGTGCCTCGATGGGGAAAACAGGTGAATTAGAAACGGGTGTGCCGGTCATCTTTAGCTTTCTACAATCTTCTCACTGCGCTCTTTGCGTATTTTTATCTCTGCGAACTCTGCGTTAAAAGCCTTTAACGCAAAGACCGCTAAGCAGAAATACACAAAGTACACAAAGAAAGAACTACTTTTCAGCCCCCAGTAGGAAGATGAAAATAATAAAAACCGGAACTGCATCAGCATTTCAACTACATGCCGTTTGAACTAAATCATTTCGCAAATTTGTTATTTAATTTCATCAATTTCTCACTTCTAAATTTGATTTCAATTGATTACAATTTCTAAAAAGATTATGTTATCTTTAATAAAAATTAATACAATATAATTGGAGAAAAAAGATGTCAAACTTTATAATCAAGCCTGCGGTTCGTACAAAAAATATAACCTATGCAGTAAGAGATATCGTTGTATTGGCTAATGAAGTTGCGAAAACAGGTAAAGAAATGCTATACCTAAACATTGGTGATCCTAACCTTTATGATTTTGAACCTCCCCGCCACATGATTGAAGCTACTTATAAAGCAATGATCGACAACAAGAACGGTTATTCACCTTCATCAGGAATCAAACAAGCTGTTGATGCAATTGAAAGAGAGGCGGAGCGTAAAGGCATTTCAAATATTCATGATATTTTTGTAAGCACCGGCGCAAGTGAAGCAATAGAATTAGCGGTAACTGCTTTAGTAAACGAAGGTGAAAATGTTCTTACACCTTCACCCGGCTACCCGCTCTACACTGCTATTGCAAGCAAGCTCCAGGCTTTTGAAAATCCATACTACTTAAATGAAGAAAACGGATGGCAGCCGGATATTGAAGATATCAAAAGTAAAATTAACGATAAGACGAAAGGGATAATAATTATCAATCCGAACAACCCTACAGGCTCAAATTGCAGTAAGGAAACATTAAAGCAGCTTATTGATTTAGCAGTTGAAAAAAACCTTGTAATTTTTGCAGATGAAATTTATGATAAACTTTTATTTGACGGCAAAGAGCATATATCTTTAGCTTCAGTTAATCCCGATGCACCGGTTGTTACTTTTGGCGGACTCTCAAAAAATTATATGGTGCCCGGATTTAGAATTGGCTGGGGAGTTGTAAGCGGACAAAAAGAAATGCTAAAAGATTACATTGAAGCAATTAACAAAATGCTCCGCGCTCGATTATCGGCAAATCATCCTGAGCAGTATGGTATTCCGCCGGCGCTTGAAGGAAGCCAGGAACATTTAACTATTGCTATGGAAAAACTAACACGCCGAAGAGACATGACTTATGAAATGCTGAATGCTGTTCCCGGAATTTCATGCGTTAAACCTGAGGGTTCATTTTACGCATTCCCTAAATTAGAAATAAATAACACCGATAACCATTTTGTTGCTGAACTAATTAAGGAAACCGGAGTTGTTGTTGTTCCGGGTACCGGGTTCGGTCAAGTACCGGGCACCAAACATTTTAGAGTTGTATTTTTACCGCAGGATGATGTGCTTGAAAAAGCTTACAAAAATATTGCAGCGTTTTACGAGAAGTATGTTGATAAATTTGAAAAGATTGTAGAATAAATTGCAAACCTCCGAGGTTTTGAAAACCTCGGAGGTTTCTGTTTTAATCCCCACCAATATTGTTTAATTGCTTCCACATTTCCATTTCTCTATATTTGAAATCCTTTTTTAAAAAAAAACGATAATACTTTGAACAGATTTAATATTACAAAATTAGATAACGGAATTAAGGTAATAACCGAGCATATTCCTTATGTGGAGTCATTTTCTCTCGGCTTTTGGCTTAATGTAGGTTCGCGCGACGAGTTGAAAAAAAATAATGGGATATCTCATTTTATAGAACACATGCTTTTTAAAGGCACAAAAAAACGTAACGCAAAAAAAATTGCAGATGATATCGAATCACTCGGCGGATACTTAAACGCATTTACATCAAAAGAACATACTTGTTTTTATGGAAGAGGATTAAATAAGCACCTTAAAAAAACATTTGAAGTTTTAGCCGATATGCTGCAAAATCCTCTTTTGAAATCAAGAGATATTAAAAAAGAAGCAAGTGTAATTATTGATGAACTGAATGATATTAAAGATTCACCCGAAGAATTAATTTTTGATGAATTTGAAAATAATATCTATCATAAAAATAGTTTAGGCAGACCAATAATCGGAAATGAAAAAAATATAAGTTCGTTTACGGCAGAGGACTTAGTCAAATTTATTGATGAGCAATACGGGTTTAATAAACTATTTATAGTTGCATCCGGAAATATCAATCATCTTGATATTATCAAACTTACCGAAAAATATATAACTAAAAACTTTGGACATAAAAAAAATAATAGACGACCGATAAAATTTAATGGTCATGAAAATAAGTTTTTACAAAAAGAAATTCAGCAATCGCATGTTATACTTGGGCTTCCTACCTATGGTGTAAAAGATAAAGAACGAATACCAATGAGTTTAATCTCCCATATTTTAGGCGAGGGAAGCAGCAGCAGGCTATTTCAGTCACTTCGCGAACGTAATGGAATTGCATACCAAATCAACACTTTTCTAAATTCGTTTTTTGATGTTTCATCTTTTGGAATTTATTATTCAACCAATGATAGAAATGTTAATAAAGCCCAGCACCTAATTGGAAAAGAATTTGCAAAACTAAAAACTAAAAGGATTTCGGATAAAGAATTAAAACGAGCAAAAGAATATCTTAAAGGAAATATAATTTTAAGTTTAGAAAGCACAACCAATAGAATGCTTCGTATTGCTCAATCAATGATTTATCTTAACAGAATTAAATCTCTTGAAGAAACAATTTTTGAAATTGATTCCGTTACACCGGATAACATTTTAGATTACGCAAATCGATCTCTAAATTTTGAAAAATTTAATAAAGTTGAAATCAGTTCAAAAAATGGAATTCTTAACTAAATTGTTATAGAATCTTTGTTTTTTGAATAAAACCGCATTTTAAGTACTGATTGGTTAACTGGATTTTTATAATAACTTTAAGTACATTCACAACAGAAAGCGCACTATTTAAAAAAATATATGAAAAAACTTTTACTGATTCTAATCATATTATCTTCAAGTATTTTTAGTCAAGAAAAAGAATTGTACTTTAAGACTTTTAAGCCTAACTACGTTAATATAGGCAGCACTTTTGAAGTAAGTACAGTTATTAGTTTTCTTGATGATAAAATTGATAAAGCTGAGTTTTATATTCTGCCCGGAGATGATGCCGTACTTAAAAGTGCGATAGTAAACAACAACGGTAAAAAGTTTAAACTTCCCATTCAGAAAAAATCATTCGGCGAATTTTTAGATAAATCTTTTTTACTTTCATTAAAAGATTCCCTAATGACGTTCAATTCACCTTTCCAAATTATATTAACTTTTGCAGCAGAAAAGGAGAAAGAAATTGATATTCATTTTGGTTTGATTTATAAAATGAATGACCGACGATCAGCCGTGTATTCTTCCTTTGAACCTGCTGATTCACCATATTATTTAGAGGAACTGCGAATCACACCCTATAAAGTTCAGCAAATTGCAGGTAAAGCGCTGCAGTTTAACCAACGCGGTAAAATCAATTTTCACATTGATAATGATAGTTGGCAAAAAAATATTTTGATAGAATTTTGGGCAAATTTTAATTCATCTAATTTAAAATTTTTATCAATTGTAGGCAGCGAATTTTCCGATACTTTACTCAGTTTAAATTATGATGATTATCAAATGATAATTACAGATGATATAAATAAATTATCAAATTTTAATGAGAACTTTTTCGGGTTAAAAAATTGGAATCATTTTTCGATTCTCATTTCAAAAGAAACTCGTAATGCCGCAGTTTATGGTAATGGTGCTAAGTTATTCGAAATACCTATTTTACTTTCTCAATCGGATATTGAACTTGAGTTTTTAAACCCTGCAAACAAAAAGCCTTTCATTATTGATCTGTTAAAAGTTTGGTCATTCGAAAATGATATTGAAAAATCATTTTCCAACAGGCACTATATTTCATACCAGGCTGATAGCAGCAGCAATTTATTTACTTATAGTTTTGATGAAGATGACGTATTGGAAAATTTTGAATTGAGTAAAATTGATTTTAATAACTTGAGTCTTGTAGAATCTGATGCACCAATTTACTCAAGAGCACCTGAACTAAATGTAAAAGTGTATGAAAAATTCTTCTCAATAGATTGGGTTAGCAAAGATGTAATTCATGCTTTAAAATTCGATCTTGAAAAATCCACTGACGGAAGAACATTTAATACAATATTTGAAAAAGATGCCGAAGAAGATGAAGAAAAAATTTACTTTTATTCAGATGAAAAGAATCCGAAAGATGAAATAGTTTACTACAGACTTACACAAATTAACAAAGATGGGTCAAAGGTTTTTTCAGCACCAATAAAAATCGGGCTCGGTTTAAAAGATATATTTTCACTCGACCAAAATTATCCAAATCCATTTAACCCGGTTACCAACATCACTGTTGAAATGTTTGAGACCGCTGAAGTTGAAATTTATGTTTACGATATAGTGGGCAACAAAATTCAAAAGCTTCATACCGGTTCACTTAGTCAAGGTACACACACATTTTCATTTGACGGCACCGAACTGCCATCCGGAATTTATTTTTATGAAATAAAATCTCCGTTTTCTACACTTGTAAGAAAAATGATTTTAGCAAAATAACAGGCACAGTACAATTTTGTAAATCTAATTAAGGGCTGATTGTAAAACATGCTATCCAAAGTTTATTCAAGTTCCACCTACGGCATCGATGCATTTATTGTAGAAGTAGAAACACATTGCGAAAAACAAATTCCATCATTTACCATTGTAGGCTTACCCGATAGCGCAGTAAAAGAAAGTAGGGAACGAGTAACTGCTGCAATTAAAAACTGCGGATTTGATTTTCCATTGAAAAAAATTACAGTAAACTTAGCTCCTGCCGATATAAAAAAAGAGGGAAGTGCTTTCGACCTGCCTATTGCGATTGGATTATTAGCATCCGGTGAAACCATAAGTGATGAATTTTTAAGTGATACAATATTTCTCGGCGAGTTATCACTTGACGGAACATTGCGAAGAATTAAGGGCGGATTACCGGTAGCAGTTGAAGCAAAAAAGAGAGGACTTAAAAGAGTAATACTTCCTCTCGATTCATCAAAAGAAGCCTCAATTGTTGACGGCATTGAAGTCTACGGAATGGAAAATCTTACACAGGTTGTTCAATTTTTATCGGGTGATTCTGAGATAAAACCAATTAAAACAAACCGGAATGAAATTTTTTCAGCAGTGAATAAATATCATTTAGATTTTTCAGATGTGAAAGGTCAAGAGAATGTTAAACGAGCATTGGAAATTGCAGCGGCAGGCGGTCATAATATTCTAATGATCGGTCCGCCGGGTTCGGGTAAAACTATGCTGGCAAAACGGTTCCCAACAATATTGCCTCCTCTAACTTTTGATGAAGCTTTAGAAACAACAAAAATTCATTCAGTTGCCGGAATACTATCGAAAGATAAAGCACTAATTACCGAACGACCATTTAGGAGCCCTCATCATACTGTTTCGGATGCGGCACTAATTGGCGGGGGTTCTTTTCCGCGCCCGGGGGAGGTTTCATTTGCTCATCACGGAGTATTATTTTTAGATGAACTGCCGGAATTCAAAAAAAATGTTTTGGAAGTAATGCGCCAGCCGATGGAAGATTTTAAAGTAACAATCAGCCGCTCTAAAATGTCATTAGAATTCCCCGCCAACTTTATGTTAGCTGCCGCTATGAATCCTTGTCCCTGCGGATATTTTACAGACCCGAATAAAGAGTGTACTTGCAACGTAGGACAAATTCAAAAATATATGGCTAAAATATCAGGTCCGCTTTTGGATAGAATTGATATTCATATTGAAGTACCTGCAGTAAAATATAAAGAACTATCCTCTGAAGTTAAAAGTGAAAATTCCGACAGCATAAGAAAAAGAGTAATTACAGCGCGGGAAACCCAGCAGTCAAGATATTCTGAAATAGACCACATTTATAATAATGCCGATATTGGGACCAAGGAGGTTAGAGTATTTTGCAGGTTAGATAGCGCTGGTGCTGAGTTATTAAAAATGGCAATGACAAAACTCGGCTTATCTGCACGTGCTTACGATAGAATTTTAAAAGTTAGCCGAACAATTGCTGATTTGGAACTATCTGAAAGTATCCAGCCTCAGCATATCAGCGAGGCAATTCAATACCGCAGTTTAGATAGGGAATTGTGGAATCACTAAAGGTGGAGCCTGTCTGCCGGTGGTAGAGGTAAGAGGTGAAAGGTGAAAAGTCAAAAGTGAAAGGAAAAAATTAAAAAGTAAAACCTGCCTGCTGCAAAGGGATACCTATGGTACCGGTAGGCAGGAGGAAAAATTAAAAGTTAGATGAGAGAGGCAAGTAATTTGTAATATAAAGTTTTGTTTTACGGATTATTTTTTCATAAAGGCAAAAATATGATTTCTTAGTTGCACAATAAATCCAAAATTATATTTTCGACTACCGACTACCGACTACCGACTACCGACTACCGACTACCGAAAATTATTTTTCTTCACAACTTCTCTTGCATTAAAAAAAAAATCATTCTATATTTGTAGCTCGATTATTTTAGATCGAAGTTCTTACAGTATTTAAAGACGCATTATAATGCGTTATCGCGGGCAGGCGCCAAAGCTGGAGAGTTGGGGCGGACTGTAAATCCGTTGGCTAAGCCTGAGGGGGTTCGATTCCCTCCCTGCCCACATTACTCAAACCGATGAAGGAGAGTATGGAGCCTTCTCTATTCGTTTACTTCGTTGGTTTTTTCACGAAAATACTTTTAAATATATAAATGCTGATTAGATCAGCATGCAAGTTCTTTTTGTGTTGAAATAGATTTTATTATGCGGGAGTAACCCACCAAAGGTGGACAAGCTCAGTTGGCAAAAGTTCTCCCGCTAAGCGGGATTGGTCGTAACTGTAAAATAGATTAAAGACTGATCTCTAATAGTTCCTTTTATGATGATAATAGTTTTCGCGGGAGTAACTCAGTTGGCTAGAGTCACAGCCTTCCAAGCTGTTGGTCGCGGGTTCGAGTCCCGTCTCCCGCTCAAAGATTAAAAATGCTGACGTAGCTCAGTCGGTAGAGCACATCCTTGGTAAGGATGAGGTCACCGGTTCAATCCCGGTCGTCAGCTCAAAAAAAGTTCTTTACGTTTTGAAAAGAAAAATCAGAGCATCCCGCTGAGCGGGAAGGTCACCGGTTGAATCCCGGTCGTCAGCTCAAAAAAAGTTCTTTACGTTTTGAAAAGAAAATTCAGAGCATCCCGCTGAGCGGGAAGGTCACCGGTTCAATCCCGGTCGTCAGCTCAAAAAAAGTTCTTTACAGATTTTAAAAATATTTTAAGCCGATAGTTTTCGGCTTTGATTCAGATATAAGATTTAACTAATTGAAAAGTTTGAAATAGTCCAATGAAATTTTTTGGAGTTTTGGAATGGCTAAAGCTAAAAATGCAAGACAAATAATTATTCTCGAAAGTACAGCAGGTACCGGTTACAGATACACAACCAAAAAGAATAAAAGAAATCACCCTGCGCGAGTTGAATATAAAAAATACGATCCAGTTGCAAGAAAGCACGTAATTTTTAAGGAAACTAAATAAAATACGTCAGTGGCTCAATTGGCAGAGCAGCGGTCTCCAAAACCGCAGGTTGGGGGTTCGAATCCCTCCTGACGTGCAACTTAATTTACCGGTAAAATGAAATGAAAGAAAAAATAGTTAATTTTTTTAACGACGTTGTAAAAGAAATGAAAAAAGTAACATGGCCTACGAAGGATGAACTTAAAGAATCCACAATGGTTGTTATTGTTGTTTGCCTTATTATAGCTGCTTTTACCTACGTTATTGATATGGGAGTATCATACATAATAAAAGGAATTTTTCAGTAATGGAAAATGAAAACACAAATAAAAACACAAATGCAAGCTGGTATGTAGTTCGTGTTTTTTCAGGTCACGAAAATAAGGTTAAAAACCTTATCGAGGCTGAAATGCGTGATGATGAGGCTCTCAGTTCAAGAATTTTTGAAGTTTTAGTACCTACTGAAAAGGTTTTTGAGGTGAAGGATGGGAAGAAGAAAACAAAAATAAAAAATTTTTTCCCGGGTTATATTCTCATTCAAGCTGATTTAGACAATAAGGTTAAAGATTTTATTGTTAACTCAGTTTCAGTAATGGGGTTTTTGGGTGATAAAACAAAACCAAATCCTCTTCAGCCGGATGAAGTAAAAAGAATTGTCGGTAGAATTTCAAAAAGTGATGAATCTGAAAGGACAGAAACAATATTCAGAGCGGGTGATTACGTTAAAATTATTGATGGTCCTTTTAATAACTTCTCGGGTCATGTTCAGGAAGTTAATGAAGAAAAAATGAAAATTAAAGTTATGGTCTCTGTATTCGGCAGAAAAACACCTGTTGAAATAGATTTCGTACAAGCAGAATTAGAAAAGTAATAGAAATTAAAAACTAGGTTAAATTATGGCTAAGAAAATTGCAGGTTATATAAAGCTTCAAATTCCGGCTGGTCAAGCAAATCCATCACCTCCCGTTGGTCCAGCTTTAGGTCAGCGTGGTGTAAATATTATGGAGTTTTGTAAACAGTTTAATGCAAAAACTGCAGATAAAGGTGGATTAATAATACCCGTTGTTATTACAGTTTATGCTGATAAGTCTTTTACATTTATTACAAAAACACCACCGGCAGCAGTATTGCTTAGAAAAGCGGTTAATATTGAAAAAGGTTCAGCAGAACCAAACAAAACAAAAGTAGCAGAAGTAACTCAAGCTCAGCTTCAGGAAATAGCAGAATTAAAAATGCCTGACCTGAATGCAAATGATATTGAACATGCAAAAAATATGATTGCAGGTACAGCCAGAAGCATGGGTATAACAGTAGTTAATTAAGTTTAAAACTTTAAAATGATTGAGCAATGAAAATTACGAAAAAGAAAAAAGCGCAAATAGAAAAAGTTGATACTAAAAAAGAGTATTCCTTAGAAGATGCCGTTAAAGTTTTAAAGGAAAGTTCAACTGTAAAGTTTAATGAATCATTAGACTGCGCCATTAAATTGGGTGTTGACCCAAGGCATGCCGATCAAATGGTAAGAGGCACAGTCTCACTTCCGCACGGTACAGGTAAAGAAGTTAAGGTGCTTGTAATTACTAAAAGCGGTAAAGCCGAAGAAGCACTTGATGCAGGAGCCGATTACGCCGGATTTGAAGAATACCTTGAAAAAATAAAAGGCGGCTGGGCTGATGTTGATGTTATTATTGCAACGCCCGATTCCATGGCTGATTTAGGAAAACTTGGTAGAATTTTAGGACCGAGAGGATTAATGCCTAACCCTAAAAGCGGTACGGTAACTAACGATGTTGTATCTGCAGTACAGGAAGTTAAAGCAGGTAAAATTGAATTTAGAGTAGATAAAACCGGTATAGTACATGCATCATTAGGCAAACTTTCCTTTAATGAAGATCAGCTGTTAGATAACGCAAAAGCCTTTTTAAAGACAATAATTAAAATGAAACCTGCCTCATCTAAAGGACAATATGTTCGAAGCTTGTTCTTATCCAGTACCATGGGTCCTGGTTTGAAGATAGCTAAAGAAGAAGCAACTACATTTGCTAAATAAGTTTACGCACTCATTATAAATAAATGCTTCAATAATTCGTAAACCAATAAAACTAAGTTGGGAAAAGAATGAATAAGACTGAAAAAGAAGAAATTGTCGCAGAAATAAGCGAACATCTAAATCAGTCAACAGCCGTATTTTTAGTTGATTATAACGGAATAAATGTATCCGACATAAGTCAGCTGAGAAGAGAATTTCTTAAGGAAGGATTGACATATAAGGTTTATAAAAACACCTTATTTAAAAAATCAATTACTGACTTGGGTAAATTTGAAAAGTTTGAAGATATTCTACAAGGTATGAATGGTTTTATTTTTACCGGCGAAAATTACGTAGCACCGGCAAAAATAATTAAAAAATATTTTGATAAAGAGAAAAAATTCATTCTTAAAGGTTGTTACATCGATGATCAGTATTTCGGTGGCGACAAGTTGGATGTACTCGCTTCTATGCCTACAAAAGAAGAAGTGATGTCAAGTATAGTAGGCAGCATCGCAGCACCTGCTTCGGGTATTGTTGGTGCAATTAACGCTGTTATGCGCGATGTTGTTGGTGTCGTTGATGCCATCAGCAAAAAGGAAGCAGCTTAATATTTTAACTTAAAATGAAATTATAAATTAAAAGATAAACCAAGGAGTATTAAATGTCAGAGAAAATAGCTGAAATAGTCGAAAAGATTAAAGGCTTAACACTCGTTGAAGCATCGGAACTTAAAACTGCTTTAGAGGATGAATTTGGTGTAACCGCAGCTGCCCCGGTAGTTATGGGTGGTGCTGTTGCCGGCGGCGGAGAAGCTGCAGCAGCTGAAGAAAAAACTGAATTTGATGTTGTAATGACCAGTTTTGGTGACAAGAAAATTAATGTTATTAAAGTAGTAAGAGCTCACACAGGTTTAGGCTTAAAAGAAGCTAAGGACTTAGTTGACGGAGCACCTAGTACTGTTAAAGAAGCCGCGCCTAAAGATGAAGCCGAAAAGCTTAAGAAAGAGCTTGAAGAAGCAGGCGCTACAATAGAATTAAAATAAACATTTTTACCAATTATTTACACTTTGCTCAAGTGGTAGGAAGGTTAAATTCCATCTTACCACTTTTGTTTGATATAAATAGCCCAAAAAACTTAAACGTTAATACTTAACGGAGGTAAGGGTTGGATAACTATAAAAAGAATAAAGTTACTGACAGAATTACTTTTTCACAAATTGACCCGGCAATTGATGTTCCGGACCTTTTAAACATTCAATTGGAGTCTTTCGAAGACTTCCTTCAGCTTAGAGCTAAATTTGATGAAAGAGAAAACAAAGGATTGGAAGGAGTTTTTGCTTCTAACTTTCCTATTTTAGATAATAAAGAGTTTTATCGCCTCGATTATATTGGCTACAATATTGAAAAACCCCGTTTTTCTATTGCTGAATGTGAAGAGAGGGGATTGACTTATAATGCGCCGCTTAAAGCTAAGCTTAGATTATCAACACGTGATGATGAGACAGGCGAATATGTTAATACGGTTGAACAGGAAGTCTATTTAGGCAACTTGCCCTTTATGACTGAAAGAGGAACCTTTATTATAAATGGTGCTGAAAGAGTTATTGTAAGTCAGCTTCATCGGTCTCCCGGTGTTGCATTTGCACAAACTGTTCACCCTAACGGAACTCCTATTTACTCGGCAAGGATTATTCCTTTCCGCGGTTCATGGGTTGAGTTTGCCACTGATATTAATCATATAATGTATGTTTATATCGATAGAAGAAAAAAGTTTCCGGCAACAACATTACTTAGAGCATTAGACTATACTACTGATGATGAAATCTTAAACTTGTTCTCATTAATTGAAGAAGTAAAAGTTAAAAAATTAGATGAGAAAGAACATGCAGGCAGAGTTGCCGCTAATGATGTAATTGATACTTCAAGCGGTGAAATTTTTGTTGCCAAAGATGAAGAACTGACTGAAGAAATTGTATTGAATATTAAAGGTTCATCGGTAAATTCTATTCAGCTGATAAGTTCCGATACATCGTATGATCAAGACTTAGTAATAAATACAATCAGAAAAGATACATCAAAAACCAAAGAAGAAGCACTATTTGCAATTTACAGGCAATTACGATCAGGTGAAGCCCCGGATGTTGATACTGCACAATCACTGATAGATAAATTATTCTTCAATGAAAAAAGATATGATCTTGGTGATGTAGGCAGATTTAGAATGAATGATAAGTTAGGACTAAAGATTCCAATGGAAACAAAGGTTCTAACAATAGAAGATATTATTGCAATTATGAAAAGTATTATCAAACTGAAAAACGGAAACGTTGCAGTAGATGATATTGATCACCTTGGAAATAGAAGAGTAAGAACAGTTGGCGAACAGCTAATGCAGCAATATAATGTTGGATTAGCCCGAATGTCCCGCACAATTAAAGAACGTATGAATATGCGTGATCAGGAAAACATGCAGCCGCATGATTTAGTTAATGCCAGAACAATCAGCAGTGTCATTAATGCCTTCTTCGGAACAAATCAGCTTTCACAGTTTATGGATCAAACTAATCCGCTGGCTGAACTGACCCACAAGAGAAGAGTTTCTGCATTAGGACCGGGTGGATTAACCAGAGAAAGAGCCGGATTTGAGGTACGTGACGTTCACCATTCTCATTACGGCAGATTGTGCCCGATTGAAACTCCTGAAGGTCCGAACATTGGTCTTATTTCCTCACTAACAATATTTTCTACAGTAAACCATTTTGGATTTTTAGAAACTCCATATAGAAAAGTTGTTAAAGGTAAGGTGTCATCCAGTGTTGATTATTTAAGTGCTGATCAAGAGGATGAATACACAATTGCTCAGGCAAATGCACCAATAGATAAGAAAGGTAACTACGAATTAGAAAGAGTAAAATGCCGTTATAAAGGTGAGTTCCCAGTTGTGACTCCCGAAAATGTGCATTATATGGATGTTGCCCCCTCGCAAATAGTTAGTGCTGCAGCAGCTCTAATTCCTTTTCTAGAGCATGATGATGCTAACCGTGCATTGATGGGATCGAATATGCAGCGCCAGGCTGTTCCGTTGATGGTGCCTGAAGCTCCGCTTGTTGGTACGGGTATGGAAAGTAAAATTGCCCGTGATTCAAGATCAATTATTATTGCGGAAGATAATGGTGTGATTGAATATTCAGACGCAAAAAAAATTATTATTAAATATGATTTAGACCCGAATAGTGAAGAAGCTCTTACTAATTTTCATGATGAAAGAAGAGTGACTTACGATTTGATTAAGTTTTCCGGCACAAACCAGGAAACTTGCTTCAATCAAAAGCCTATAGTTAAGACCGGACAAAAAATCAAAAAAGGTGATATTCTTGCCGATGGTCCATCAATAGATAATGGTGAATTAGCACTCGGTAAAAATGTGTCGGTTGCGTTTATGCCCTGGCGAGGTTACAACTTTGAGGATGCTATTGTATTAAGTGAAAGAATAGTTGCCGAAGATGTCTACACCTCAATTCACATTGAAGAGTTTGAACTTCAAGTGCGTGAAACAAAACGCGGTGAAGAAGAACTGACACGAGATATACCTAATGTTAGTGAAGAAGCAACTAAAGATCTTGATGAGAATGGAATTATAAGAGAAGGTGCCGAAGTAAGGGAAGGCGATATACTAATTGGTAAAATAACACCAAAAGGTGAAACAGACCCGACACCGGAAGAAAAACTTCTTAAAGCTATTTTCGGCGATAAAGCCGGCGATGTAAAAGATGCATCATTAAAAGCGCCGCCCGGATTAAAAGGTATTGTAATCAAAACAAGGCTTTTTAGTAGAAAAAGAAGAGATACCGATTCCAAAAAAATTGAGAAAAAGCAGCTTGAATCTTTAGAGCAAAGTTTTGATAGGAAGAAAGCCGCTCATTATAAATCTTTAGTTGAAAAAATAACTAGGATTTGTGAAAATAAAAAGACTGTAATTGTAAGAGACCTTGACGGCTCTGTTGTATTTAGAACCGGAACTGTACTAAATGAAAATACTTTTGCAAATATGGAAGATATTACCAAACTAGATTATACCCAAAACTGGTTTGATGATGAAAAGTCTTCAGAGATGATAACTAAACTTTACACAAACTATTTTGATTTCCTATCCGATTTGAGTGAAGAAAACAAGAGAGAGAAACTTAAAATACAAAGTGGTGATGAGCTTTCACCGGGAATCGTTCAGTTGGCTAAAGTTTATGTTGCTAAAAAACGTAAACTTTCGGTTGGTGATAAAATGGCAGGGCGACACGGAAATAAAGGTGTTGTTGCAAAAATAGTTCCGGTTGAAGATATGCCTTATCACGAAGATGGTACTCCCGTTGATATAATACTTAATCCGCTTGGTGTGCCATCGCGTATGAATTTAGGTCAGATTTATGAAACAGCATTAGGCTGGGTAGGAAAAATACTCGGTTTAAAATTTGAAACACCTATTTTTGATGGTGCCAATTTATCCGACGTTGAAGGCTGGCTTGAAAAAGCCGGATTAGCCGAAGGCAGCAAAACAACATTGTATGATGGTAGAACTGGAGATAAATTCCACCAAAAAGTTACCTGCGGATTTATATATATGCTTAAATTAGGGCATATGGTTGATGATAAAATACATGCAAGATCAATTGGTCCATACTCATTAATTACACAGCAGCCATTGGGCGGTAAAGCTCAATTCGGTGGTCAGCGTTTTGGTGAAATGGAAGTATGGGCACTTGAAGGATATGGCGCTGCTAATATTCTACAAGAGATTCTTACAGTTAAGAGTGACGATGTAACAGGCAGAGCAAAGACATACGAAGCTATTGTTAAAGGCGAAAATCTGGTTCGACCAAGTATTCCCGAATCATTTAACGTTCTTATTAAAGAGCTTCAAGGATTAGGATTAGATATTAAAATTAATTAGTGAAGAAATTAACTTAAAGTTTTTAAAGGGGATAACTTATGAGACTCAAATCGAGAGAATCAAAAGTTCAACATATTGATAAACTTACTATTAGTCTTGCAAGTCCGGATGATATCCTTTCAAGATCTCATGGCGAGGTTACAAAACCGGAAACTATAAACTACAGATCGTTTAGACCTGAAAAAGATGGTTTATTCTGCGAGAAAATATTCGGTCCTGTTAAGGACTGGGAATGTGCGTGCGGTAAATACAAAGGCATTAGATATAAAGGAATTGTTTGTGACAGATGCGGTGTTGAAGTTACACTTAAAAGTGTTCGCCGTGAAAGAATGGGTCACATTTATCTAGCGGTTCCTGTTGTTCACATCTGGTTCTTTAAAGCACTGCCTTCTAAAATTGGCAATATTATCGGTATGACGACTAAGCAGCTTGAAAAGGTAATCTATTATGAATCTTATGTTGTTATTAATCCGGGTCCAACCGGACTTACCCCAAAAGATTTAATATCGGAAGACCAGTATTTTGAAATACTAAATTCATTACCACATGATAATGATTCATTGGAAAATGATGACCCGAATAAATTTATTGCAAAAATAGGCGGCGATGCCGTTAAAGAATTACTAAAAAGTACTCCTGTTGAAGAAACATTTCAAACATTAAAAGCTCGTTTGAAAGTTGAAACTTCGCAGCAGAAGAGAAATGATCTACTAAAAAGATTAAGAGTTCTCGAAGCATTCAGAGAGCACGAAGGCAAACTTGCCAATAAACCCGAATGGATGATTCAAAGCGTTGTGCCTGTTATTCCTCCGGAACTAAGACCATTGGTTCCACTTGAAGGCGGACGTTTTGCAACCAGTGATTTGAATGATCTTTACAGAAGAGTAATAATTAGAAACAACAGATTAAAAAGACTGATTGATATTAAAGCTCCAGAAGTAATTCTGCGTAACGAAAAAAGAATGCTCCAGGAGGCAGTTGATGCACTATTTGATAACAGCCGCCGTGCAAGCGCTGTTAGAAGCGACGGCAACAGACCATTAAAATCATTGAGCGATATGCTTAAGGGTAAGCAGGGAAGATTCCGTCAGAACTTGCTTGGTAAACGTGTTGACTATTCCGGTCGTTCAGTAATTGTTGTCGGACCTGAACTTAAACTGCATCAATGCGGCTTGCCCAAGGATATGGCGGTTGAATTGTTCAAACCGTTTATTATAAGAAAGTTAATTGAACGCGGATATTATAAAACTGTTAAAAGCGCTAGAAAAGCAGTCGATAGAAAAGACCCTGTTATTTGGGATATTTTAACCAAACTAATTGAAGGTCATCCTGTAATGCTTAACCGTGCACCAACCCTTCACAGGCTTGGTATTCAGGCATTTCAGCCTGTATTAATCGATGGAAAAGCAATTCAGCTTCACCCAATGGTTTGTACTGCTTTTAATGCCGACTTTGACGGCGACCAAATGGCAGTGCACGTTCCGCTATCATACGAAGCACAATTAGAAGCATCCTTGTTAATGCTTTCAAGTCATAATATTCTTTCACCTCAAAACGGTACACCTATTGTGGTACCAACGCAGGATATAGTTTTAGGATGTTATTATTTGACGAAAGTATTAGCCGACGCAAAGGGAACCGGTATGAGGTTCAACTCACCGGAAGAGGTTATAATCGCGTATGATAACGAAATTATTGATCTTCATGCAAAAATTAAAGTTAAAATTAAAGATGATTTAATTGAGACTACAACAGGTAGAATTCTATTCAATAAAATTGTGCCCGATGAATTAGGTTTCTTCAATGAACTCTTGATAAAGAAAATCTTTAGTGGTTTTATCTATAAAATGTTTATCCGTTTAGGTAATGCAAGAACTGCACAATTTTTAGATGATTTGAAGAAGCTTGGTTATACATATGCTACCGCAGCAGGTGTATCTATCAGTTTCAGCGATATGATTATTCCCGATGAAAAAGTTGAGTTAATAAATTCATCTAACGAAAAAGTTTCGCAAATTTTAAATGAACATGAGCAAGGATTAATTACCGACGCTGAGCGTTACAATAAAATTATTGACGTTTGGACACATACGACCAACAATGTTAGTAAATCTTTAATGAATAAAATTAAAACTGATAAAGCAGGTTTTAATTCATTACATATGATGGTCGATTCCGGTGCGAGAGGTTCGCAGGAACAGGTGCGCCAGTTAGCCGGTATGCGCGGATTGATGATGAAGCCTCAAAAAAGTTTAAGCGGTCAGTCAGGTGAAATTATTGAAAACCCGATTGTTGCTAACTTTAAAGAAGGTCTTTCAGTGCTTGAGTACTTTATCTCAACACACGGTGCCCGTAAAGGTTTAGCCGATACTGCCCTAAAAACTGCCGATGCCGGTTATTTAACTAGACGGCTTTGCGATGTTGCGCAGGATGTTATTGTTTCTGAAACGGATTGTGGTACAATTAGAGGTGTTTACATTTCAGCTCTTAAAGATATTGAACTTGAAAGAGAACCTTTGGCTGAACGTATAACTGGTCGTGTAGCTCAAGAAGATATTTATGATCCAAGAACAGATGAACTGCTGATTGAAGCAGGTGAAATGATTAATGAGGAAATTGCCGATACTATTGACGACGCAAGTATTGATTCAGTTTATATCCGTACAGTGTTAACATGTGAATCTAAACGAGGTGTTTGCGCTAAATGTTACGGAAGAAATTTAACTACCGGCAACATAGTTGAAGGCGGCGAAGCTATTGGAATTATTGCCGCACAGTCAATTGGCGAACCGGGAACACAGCTTACTCTTAGAACTTTCCACCTTGGCGGTACTTCATCCCGTATTGCAAGTCAATCTCAAGTTGAAGCAAGTGTGCCGGGTAAAATTATATATGATAAAATAAATTTTGTCGAAAAAACTGATTGGCTGGGGACAGTTAAGGTAGTTATCGGCAGAAGAGGTTCGTTAGGAATCTATGATAATGATGACCGTCAAATAAAAAAATACGACATTCCTTACGGAGCCGAACTTTTAATACCCGATGAAACAGAAATTAAAAAAGGTCAGCCCCTCTATAACCATGACCCCTACAATGCCGTAATATTAACAGATACTGCAGGTAAGGTTTCATTTATTGATTTGATAGATAAAGTTACAATGGAGCAAATAGCCGATGAACAAACCGGTCACGTTCAAAAAGTTGTTATCGAATCTAAGGAAAAATCATTAACGCCAAGTATTGTTATAACAGATGAAAATGGTAAAGAGAAGATATTTAATATACCTACAAGGTCTTACCTTTCTGTTGAAGAAGGCGAGACAGTTCAAGCAGGTACAATCTTAGCAAAAATTTCTAAGTCAGCTTCAAAATCAAAAGATATTACCGGTGGTTTGCCGAGAGTAACTGAGTTGTTTGAAGCGCGAAGTCCTCATGATCCTGCAGTTGTTTCTGAGATTGAAGGCGTTGTTAAATTTGGTGTCAGAAAAAAAGGTTCAAGAGAAATTATAGTTGAATCTTTTGATCAATCAATTCAAAAAGTTTATAACGTACCTTACGGAAAGCACATTTTGGTTCATGAAAATGATGAAATTCCTGCAGGTGAAAAAATAACCGACGGACCGATTGACCCCCATGACATCCTTAAAATTAAAGGAACAAACGCCGTTCAGGAATATCTTGTAAATGAAATTCAGGATGTTTACCGTTTGCAGGGTGTTAAAATAAATGATAAACATATTGAAGCAATAGTAAAACAGATGCTTCAAAAACTTAGAGTAATTTCAGCAGGTGACACTAAGTTTATTGAAGAGGATTTGGTAAACAGAATTAAGTTTATTGAAGAAAATGAAAAGATAAGTAACTTAGTTTATGTTGAAGATCCCGGTCAATCAAAACTTAAAGAAGGTCAGTTAATTACAGGTGCTAAATTCAGAGAAATAAATGCTGACTTAGCCAGAAAAGAAAAAGACAAATTGAAAGTAAGAGATGCAGAACCTGCAACATTCGAAAACATTTTACTTGGAATTACACAAGCAGCACTTTCAACAGAAAGTTTCATATCAGCTGCCTCATTCCAGGAAACCACTAAGGTACTTACCAATGCAGCTACAGAAGCAAGGGTAGATAACCTTGTTGGACTGAAAGAAAATGTTGTTATGGGACACTTAATTCCTGCGGGAACGGGAGTTAAAAAATACAAATCTTTAATTGTTGAAACCCCTGAATCTGAATTGCCGGTTGAAGAGGAAGAAACAACTGAAGAAACGAAAGAAACTGTTTAAAAAATACATTATTTCTTGTATCAGTTTCTTGACAATAATTTTAAATATGACTACATTTTGAGTCTGAATTTTTTGAAATGATAATTTTGTGGAGATAATAAATGCCAACAATAAGTCAGTTGGTCAGAAAAGGTCGTAAGGTAATTAAATCGACAAGTAAATCAAGAGCAATGCAGAACTGCCCTCAGAAAAGAGGTGTCTGCACTAGGGTTTACACGACAACACCTAAAAAACCTAATTCAGCTTTGAGAAAAGTTGCAAGGGTTAGATTGACAAACGGAATAGAAGTATCAGCATACATTCCGGGAGAAGGTCATAACTTGCAGGAGCACTCTATAGTTTTAATAAGAGGCGGAAGAGTTAAAGATTTGCCGGGTGTACGTTACCATATTATCAGAGGAACATTGGATACCAGCGGTGTTGAAGAAAGACAGCAAAGCAGATCAAAATACGGCACTAAAAAACCTAAGAAGAAATAACTGATATGAGAAAGAGAAGAGCAGAAAAAAGATTTTTAAAACCTGACCCAAAATTTAATGATGTTCAGGTATCAAAATTTATAAATTATATAATGATCGGCGGAAAGAAAACTGCTGCAAGAAAAGCATTGTATGATAGTTTTGAAATAATAGAACAACGTACTAAAACTCCTGCACTAGATGTTTTTAAAAAAGCAGTTAGTAATGTTCAGCCGGTTGTTGAGGTAAAGAGCAGAAGAGTTGGCGGTGCAACATATCAAGTGCCGGTTGAAGTAAGAACGGATAGAAGATTTGCGCTTGCATTTAGATGGATTAGAACTTATGCCAGAGCCAGAGGTGATAAATCGATGGCGGAAAAATTAGCGGCTGAATTTATTGCAGCTTCTAAAGGAGAAGGTTCTTCAGTTAAAAAGAAAGATGATACTCATAGAATGGCAGAAGCAAATAAAGCCTTTGCTCATTTCAAATGGTAAATATGTTAGGATAATGAATGTCTAATAAGTTGATAAATATAGAAAAGATTCGAAATATTGGGATAATGGCGCACATTGATGCAGGTAAAACTACTACAACAGAACGTATTCTGTTTTATACCGGCAAAGTGCACAGGCTTGGCGAAGTTCATGACGGCGCCGCTACAATGGATTGGATGGAGCAGGAAAAAGAACGCGGTATAACAATTACCAGCGCTGCTACTACTGCTTACTGGAACGATCACCAGATAAATATAATTGATACCCCCGGTCACGTTGATTTTACAGTTGAAGTTGAAAGATCATTAAGAGTGCTCGATGGTGCAGTTGCTTTGTTTTGTGCTGTAGGCGGTGTTGAACCGCAATCAGAAACAGTATGGCGTCAGGCTGATAAATATAAAGTTCCTCGAATAGCCTTTGTAAATAAAATGGATAGAGTTGGTGCTGATTTTTATAACGCCATCGAAATGATGAGAGAAAGATTAGGCGCTAATGCAATACCAATTTCGCTGCCTATCGGTGAAGGCGATATGTTTACCGGCGTTATTGATTTGATGACAATGACTGCAAGAATGTACAACGACGATAGTTTTGGAACTACATTTGAAGATGTGGAAATTCCAGCCGACTTAATGCCGATAGCTAACAAGTATAGAACAATTATGCTTGAAGCTGTGTCGGATGTTGATGATACATTACTGGAAAAATATTTAGACGGCGAAGAAATTACTGAAGATGAAGTTAAAAAAGTTTTGCGCGAAGCTACACTTAAATTGAAAATTACCCCGGTACTTTGCGGTTCATCCTTTAAGAATAAAGGTATACAAAAACTTTTAGATACAATTGTTGAAGTTCTTCCGGCACCTAATGATATTGGAGAACTGGAGCTTCATCATATTCATCAAAATGATAAAATATTAAGAAATATTTCTGCTGACGAAAAATTTACAGCCCTGGCTTTCAAAATTATGACCGACCCTTATGTTGGTAAACTCACATTTATGAGAGTCTATTCGGGCATGGTCAAAGCAGGCTCATATGTTTATAACTCTGTTTCAGGTAAAAAAGAAAGAGTTGGAAGAATATTAAGAATGCATGCAAATCACCGCGAGGATTTACAAGAAATTAAAGCTGGTGAAATTGTTGGTGTAGTTGGTCTTAAACATACTAAAACAGGCGACACGCTTTGTACGCAAGATGATCAAGTATTGCTTGAGAAAATGGCTTTTCCCGAACCTGTAATTCAGATTGCTATTGAACCTAAAACCAAAGCGGATGAAGAAAAACTTTCTGAAGCACTAATAAAATTAGCAGAAGAAGACCCAACATTCAAAATTAAAGTTGATGATGAAACAGGTCAAACCTTAATTAGCGGAATGGGCGAACTTCATTTAGAGATTTTAGTTGAAAGAATGAAGCGTGAATTTAATGTTGAAGCTAATGTTGGTAAACCTCAGGTTGCTTACCGAGAAACGATTACTAAAACTGTTCAAACAGAAGGTAAATTTGTTAAGCAATCAGGCGGAAGAGGTAAGTATGGACATGTATGGCTGGAAATTGCACCAAATGAACCTGGTAAAGGATTTGAGTTTGAGAATGCAATAGTTGGAGGATCTGTACCTAAGGAGTATATAACTCCGGTTTCTAAAGGTGTTGAAGATTCGATGCGTAACGGTGTTATTGCCGGGTTCCCGGTTGTAGATGTTAAGGTTAAACTTTATGACGGTTCTTACCATGATGTCGATTCTGATGAATTATCATTTAAAGTCGCCGGTTCAATGGCGTTTAAGTCTGGTGCTTCAAAAGCTTCACCTGTATTGCTCGAGCCGATGATGAGCATAGAAGTAATTACACCGGAAGAATATCTTGGTGATGTTATGGGTCACATAAACTCACGAAGAGGAAAGATTGAAGGTTTTACAGCACGAAAAGATGCTCAAGTAATTAGAGCACTTGTTCCGTTGGCTGAAATGTTCGGGTATGCTACAGTACTGCGTTCAATGACTCAAGGACGAGCAATTTATTCAATGCAGTTCGACCATTATTCGCCAGTGCCCAAAAATGTTTCTGAAGAAATAACAGAAAAAACACAATTTAAAAAATCCGCAATTACAGAATAGAATAAAGTAAATATTAAGAAAATATAGGAGTGATCGATGGCCAAAGAAAAATTTGATAGGAGTAAACCTCACGTAAATATCGGAACGATTGGACACGTGGACCATGGTAAGACAACACTTACAGCTGCTATCACTATGGCGTTGAGCAAAAAAGGCTTATCTGCACAAAGAAGTTTTGATAGTATTGATAACGCGCCCGAAGAAAGAGAGCGTGGTATCACAATTGCAACCGCACATGTTGAATACTCTACTGCCGAAAGACATTATGCACACGTTGACTGTCCTGGTCACGCTGACTACGTAAAAAATATGATTACCGGTGCCGCACAGATGGACGGTGCTATTTTAGTAGTTGCGGCTTCTGACGGTCCTATGCCTCAAACAAGAGAGCATATACTTTTAGCTCGTCAGGTTGGTGTGCCTAAAATAGTTGTATTCATGAACAAAGTTGATATGGTTGATGATCCGGAACTTTTAGAATTAGTGGAAATGGAATTAAGGGAATTGTTAACAGAATATGAATTCCCCGGTGATGATATTCCAATAATCAAAGGTTCTGCTTTACATGCTCTTGAAGCTGCTTCAAGTGATGATAGTCCTGTTGACGACGAAAGATTAAATTGCATTTGGGAACTTATGGATTCTGTTGACTCTTATATTCCAATTCCTGAAAGAGAAGTTGACAAACCATTCCTAATGCCTGTTGAGGACGTATTCTCAATTACCGGTAGGGGTACTGTTGCTACTGGTAGAGTTGAAAGAGGATCAGTGAAAATTTCTGATGAGGTTGAATTGATCGGACTTGGTCTTCATAAAAAGACAGTTATTACAGGTGTTGAAATGTTTAGAAAAGAATTAGACTCTGCAATGGCTGGCGACAATGCCGGTATTCTATTACGCGGTGTTGATAAAAATGAAATTCAGAGAGGAATGGTATTAGCTAAAACCGGTTCTATTACGCCACATACAGAATTTGAAGGCGAAGTTTATATCCTTTCAAAATCTGAAGGCGGACGCCATACACCATTCTTTAATGGTTACAGACCACAGTTCTATTTTAGAACAACAGATGTTACCGGTGTATCTACACTACCTGAAGGAACAGAAATGGTAATGCCCGGCGATAACGTTAAGCTGTCTGTAAAACTTATTTCAGAAATTGCAATGGAAGATGGTTTGAGATTTGCTATCCGTGAAGGCGGAAGAACTGTTGGAGCAGGCGTAGTAACAAAAATTGTTGAATAAAATAATTTAGGGATGACTTTGAAAGTCATCCCGGTTTTGAGTTATGAGGAGAATATAAATTGCCCGGTCAAAAGATAAGAATAAAATTAAAGTCGTACGATCACATACTGATTGACAAATCTACAGAAAAGATTATTAAAACCGTTAAAAGTACGGGTGCAGTTGTATCCGGACCAATTCCGCTGCCGACTAAACGCTCAGTCTTTACTGTATTAAGATCACCTCATGTTGATAAAAAATCACGCGAACAATTTGAAATAAGAGCTCATAAAAGAATTATTGATATTCATAACACAAATAATAAAACCGTCGATTCATTAAGTAAATTAGAGATACCGGCGGGCGTAGATATTGAGATAAAGTTATAAGGATTTATAAAGATGCCAGGACTTTTAGGTAAAAAAATAGGAATGACAAGCATTTTCAGTGAAGAAGGGAATAGTATTCCTGTAACTGCCGTAAAGCTGGGTCCATGTGTAGTTTTAGAAGTTAAAACTAATGATAAAGATGGATATGATTCAGTTAAGTTGGGCTTTGGTGAAAAGAAAGAAAAACAGCTTAATAAACCTGAACTCGGTTTCTATAAAAAAAGCGGTTTAAACCCTGCTGAAGTTGTTAAAGAATTTAGAAATTTTGATGAAGAATATAAAGTAGGCGACGTAATAAATCTTGAAATCTTTGATATTGGAGATGAAATCAGCGTTTCAGGTAAAAGTATCGGAAAAGGTTTTCAAGGTGTAATGAGAAGACATGGTTTTGGCGGTGTCGGCGGTACAACTCACGGTCAAAAAGATAGACTAAGAGCGCCCGGTTCCATTGGTCAAAGTTCATGGCCTTCAAAAGTTTTTAAAGGTACAAGAATGGCTGGCAGAACTGGCGGTAAAAGAATTACAACGAAGAATCTTAAAGTTGTTAAAATGGATGCCGAAAATAATATAATATTTATTAAAGGCGCTGTTCCGGGTTCAATTAATTCAATTGTAGAAATAAATAAGTAATGGTTTGATGATGAAGTTAGATGTATTAAAAATAGACGGTTCTAAATCTGGTGATTCAGTTGAATTATCCGATGAAATATTTGGAATTGAACCAAATGATCATGTTATATACTTGGCAGTTAAAGCATATCTTGCAAATCAGCGACAAGGAACGCATAAAACTAAAGAGCGAAATGAAGTTAGAGGCGGCGGAAGAAAACCTTGGAGACAAAAAGGACGCGGAGTAGCGAGAGCCGGTACAATCAGGTCACCTTTATGGGTTGGCGGCGGTAAAATCTTTGGACCTAAACCAAGAAATTATAGACAAAAATTAAATAAAAAAGTTAAAAGTTTAGCAAGAAAATCCGCACTTTCATATAAAGCTAAAGCAGAACAGATTTTTATTGTAGAAGATTTTAATTTTGAAACCCCTAAGTCGAAAGAATTAAACGCAATATTAAATGCTTTGAAAGTATCGGGAAAGAAAACATTAATTCTTACTTCTGTTGACGGTGAAAATGTTTACAAGTCCGGCAGAAATATCGAGAAAGTTAATGTTTTAGAAGCTAATAAAGCATCAGCATACGAAATATTAAATTCACAAATTTTGCTGCTCCAAAAAGGTGCGCTTGAGAAATTAGAAAGTACATTAAACTAAATTTTAGGCTTGAGATGAGAAACGTATTAATTAGACCATTAGTAACTGAAAAAATGACAGAGCTTAACGAAAGCACAGCTCAGTATGGTTTTATAGTTGACGTAAATGCAAATAAAATTGAAATAAAAAGAGCCATTAAAGAAAAATTTAATGTTGATGCAGTTGATGTGAATACTATAAAATATAAAGGTAAATTAAAAACACAGTTGACCAGAAAGGGAAGATTTTCCGGCAAAACAGCTCAGTACAAAAAAGCCGTTGTAACTCTTAAAGAAGGTCAAACAATAGATATATTCGGAGAAGTTTAGCAGTAATAGGAACTGGAGTAATTATCAATGGCTATTAGAAAATTTAAACCAAATACACCCGGAACGCGATACATGTCGGTTTCAACATTCGGCGAAATTACAAAAACCGAACCTGAAAAATCGTTAACTGTAAAGTTAAGCAAATCAGGCGGCAGAAATAATTTAGGCAGAATAACCACCAGGCATAGAGGCGGCGGTCATAAACGTAAATACAGAATTATTGATTTCAAACGTAATAAGCATGGTATTCCTGCTAAAGTTCATTCAATTGAATATGATCCGAATAGAACAGCCAGAATTGCCTTGTTACATTATGCTGATGGTGAAAAAAGATATATTTTAGCTCCGGATGGATTAAAAGTAGGCGATAAATTACTATCCGGTACAGATATTGAAATTAAGGTTGGTAATGCATTAAAATTAAAAGAAATTCCTTTAGGCAGTTTTGTTCACAATGTTGAATTGAAGCCAGGTAAAGGGGGACAAATTGGTCGCTCTGCAGGAACCGCAATTCAATTAGTTGCTAAAGAAGGTAAAAACGCTCAACTTAAACTGCCTTCGGGTGAAGTTAGATTATGCAGCCTTGAATGCATGGCAACTTACGGAAGTGTCGGCAACACTGATCATGAAAATATTAGTCTTGGCAAAGCGGGCAGAGCACGTTGGTTAGGTCGAAGACCAAAAGTAAGAGGTGTTGTAATGAACCCGGTAGATCACCCAATGGGCGGCGGGGAAGGCAGATCCTCCGGCGGCGGTCATCCGGTATCACCTTGGGGACAAGCAGCAAAGGGATTAAAAACGCGTAAAAAGAAGAAACAATCAAATACGAATATTATTAAAAGAAGAAAAAGCTAGAGTAAATTATGCCAAGATCAGTTAAAAAAGGTCCATTTATTGATTATAAACTTTTAGCTAAAATTGATAAGCTGAATGAAACTAATCAGAAAAAAATAGTAAAGACCTGGTCACGTGCCAGTACAATTTCACCGGAATTTGTTGGTCATACCATTGCAGTGCACAATGGAAACAAAATGATACCGGTTTATATATCTGAAAATATGGTTGGTCATAAATTAGGTGAATTTTCTCCAACGAGAATATTCAGAGGTCATCCGGGAACTAAAGCAGAAAAAGCTGCGAGAAGTAAGTAAAGATTGAGGTTATTATAAATGGAAGCTGTAGCAAAACATAGGTATTTAGGAACATCACCACGCAAAATGCGTTTAGTGATTGATTTGATAAGAGGTAAAAGTGTAGATCATGCAATGAATATTTTGCACTTTAGCCAAAAACATGCTGCACGTGATGCAGAAAAAGTTTTAAGATCAGCTATCTCAAATATATATAATAAAGATGAAGAAACTAGAATAGAGACATCTGATATGTATGTGAAAGAAGCTTTTGTAAATCAAGGTCCTACATTAAAAAGATTACTGCCTGCACCAATGGGCAGGGCTTTTAGAGTTAGGAAAAGAAGTAATCATTTAACAATTGTTGTTGCAACAAAAAGTAAAAATTAGGAGGATACACTTGGGTCAGAAAACACATCCAATAGGTTTTAGAGTTGGTGTCATCCGAGGATGGGAATCGAATTGGTATGAAGGTAAAAGTTATGCTAATAAGTTGGTAGAAGATAAAAAACTTAGGATGTATATAAGGAACAGATTGAAGAAAGCCGGTATATCGAGAATTATTATTGACCGTACTTCTAAAAATATCATCCTTACAATTCACACATCACGCCCCGGTGTTGTAATTGGTAAAAGCGGAAAAGAAATTTCGCAGCTTGAAGAAGAATTGAAAAAAGTTACCTCCAAAGATGTTAAAGTTCAGATTACCGAAATTAAAAGACCGGAGTTAGATTCATACTTAGTTGCAGAAAATATAGCCCAGCAGCTTAAAGGCAGAATGTCTTTTAGAAGAGCTATGAAATCGGCAATTACATCGGCAATGCGTATGGGTGCCGAAGGCGTTAAAGTTATGTGCGCCGGAAGATTGGGCGGAGCTGAAATGGCTCGTACCGAACAATATAGAGAAGGAAGAATTCCTTTGCATACAATTAGAGCTGATATTGATTATGCAACTGCAACTTCACAAACAATTTACGGCTCAATCGGCATAAAAGTATGGATTTGCCGTGGTGAGATTTTAGGAAAAAGATTATCTGAATAAGTTTTAAGGGAGTTTTCGAAAATGTTAATGCCAAAAAGAGTTAAGTTTAGAAAATCGCAAAGAGGTAGAAGACGCGGAAAAGCACATCGCGGAAGCACCGTTGCATTTGGCGATTTTGGTATAAAAGCTTTACAAGCCGGTTGGATTACCAGCAGGCAAATAGAAGCATGCAGAATTGCGATCACAAGAACAATGAAGAGAGACGGTCAAGTTTGGATTAGAATTTTTCCTGATAAACCTGTTTCAAAAAAGCCGCTTGAAACTAGAATGGGTAAAGGTAAAGGCGCCCCTGAGTTTTGGGTAGCAGTAGTAAAACCCGGTAGAATTATGTTTGAGGTTTCAGGTGTTTCTAAAGAAATTGCTTTGGAAGCCTTAAGACTTGCTTCACATAAATTACCTATTAAAACAAAAGTAACTGTTCGTCCCGATTACGAATAAATAGGATTAAAGAAATGAAGATTTACGAAATTAGAGAAATGAATACAGAAGAAATTGTAAAAAGAATCAACGAAGAAGAATCTAACATAGTTGATTTGCGATTCCAGCATGAATTGAAAAATTTAACCAATACTGCTAAGCTAAATTTAGCACGTAAAGATATAGCTAGAATGAAAACTGTTCTTAGAGAAAGAGAACTGGAATCCATAAATCAATTAGAAGAAAATAAATAAGGAGCAATTTGCGAGAAATGGAAAAACGCACTTTAAGAAAAACTAGAACAGGTGTTATTGTAAGTGATAAAATGGACAGAAGTATTTTAGTAGCTATCGAACGTAAAGTCGCTCATCCTATTTATAGAAAATATTTTAAGAAAACGACCAAGCTGATGGCACACGATGAAAAAAACGAGTGCAAAGTTGGTGATAAAGTTAAAATTATGGAATGCCGACCATTAAGTAAACGCAAAAAATGGCGTTTAGTTGAAATAGTTGAAAAAGCCAAGTAATATAGACAGCGTCGATAAGGAGTATTGATAAATGGTTCAAGAAGAAACAAATTTAGTAGTTGCCGATAACTCGGGTGCAAAAAAAATTAGATGCATTAGAGTTTTAGGCGGAAGTAATAAAAGATACGCTAGTATTGGTGACTTAATTGTTGTTAGTGTTAAAGCAGCAATGCCGGGCGGCGGCGTAAAAAAAGGCGAGGTTTCTAGAGCTGTTGTTGTTAGAACTAAAAAAGAAATTAGAAGAACCGATGGTTCATACATTAGATTTGATGAAAATGCCGCTGTATTATTAAATCCTCAGAACGAACCTAGAGGAACCAGAATTTTTGGGCCTGTTGCCCGAGAACTAAGAGATAAAAAATTTATGAAAATTATTTCTCTTGCACCCGAAGTGCTTTAAGAAGGATTTATAATTATGAAAATTAAAAAAGAAGATTCAGTAGTTGTTATAGCAGGAAACTTTAGAGGTAAAACAGGTAAAGTTCTTAAAGTTTTTCCTAAAGAAAATAGACTTATTGTTGAAGGTGTTAATATTAGAAAAAGACACTCAAAACCGACACAGCAAAATCCGCAAGGCGGAATTATAGAAAAAGAAGCGCCTATTCATGTTTCTAACGTTATGCTGTTAGACCCTAAAACTAACGAGCCGACTAGATTAGGATCGAAACTGCTTATCGATGATAAAACCGGTAAGAAAAAACATGTTAGAGTCAGCAAAGTTAGCGGCGAAATGATTCAATAAAATTATTATTAAGGATTGATTTCAATAATGGCAAAGCAAGATAATAAAGAAAAAGAAGTTAAAAAGACGAAAACTAAAAAAACAAAGAAAGCAGAACCAGCTAAGGCAGCAGTTAAAGTAAAACCGAGGCTTATTGAAAAGTATGCGAAAGAGGTTGCACCTAAGCTGCATGAAAAATTTGCTTATAGCAATGTAATGCAGATCCCTAAACTTTCAAAAATTGTTGTTAATATGGGTGTTGGCGGTGCTGTTCAAGATTCTAAATTAATTGACGAAGCAGTTAACGAACTCGAATTAATCACAGGTCAAAAAGCAAGCGTTCAAATTGCTAAACAGTCTATATCGAACTTTAAGCTTCGCGAAGGTATGAAGATTGGAGCTAAGGTAACTCTTAGACGTGAAAGAATGTATGAATTTTTGGATAGACTAATTACTATTGCATTACCGCGAGTAAGAGACTTTAGGGGAGTGCCCGACAAATCTTTTGACGGAAGAGGTAATTATACTTTGGGAATTAAAGAGCAATTTATTTTTCCTGAAATAAATGTAGATAAAGTTAGTAAAGTTTTAGGTATGGATATAACATTTGTTACCACTGCAGAAACCGATAAGGAAGCCTATGAACTGCTTACTGCATTTGGTGTACCATTTAGAAAAAAGGAAATTAACTAAGGTAAAAAATGGCTAGAAAAAGTTTAATAGCAAGAGAAGAAAAAAGAAGAAAGTTAGTTGCTAAGTATGCTGACTTAAGAAAAGAGTTGAAGGAAAATGGAGATTACGAAGCTTTACAAAAACTTCCTAAAAACTCTTCAAAAGTTAGATTAAACAATAGATGTATGATGACCGGCAGAGTAAGGTCATACTACAGAAAATTTGGCGTGTCAAGACTTGTTTTTAGAGAAATGGCATTAAAGGGTGAAATACCCGGAATTAAAAAAGCTAGCTGGTAAAAGTTAAGGAGAATATAAATGTCATTAGTTGATCCTATTGCAGATTATTTGACAAGAGTAAGAAATGCAATTCATGCAAAGAAAAAATATGTAGAAATGCCTTCTTCAAATATGAAAGTTGGAATTTCGAAGTTATTAAAAGAAAATAATTTTGTTAAAGATTATAATGTAATTGAAGATGATAAACAGAATATTTTAAGAGTTCACTTGCAATACGTCGATGGTGAATCTTCAATTAGCGGTTTGAAAAGAATAAGTAAACAAGGATTAAGGCAGTTTGTTGATAAAGATAATCTTCCGAGAGTATTAAATGGATTAGGAATTGCAGTAATCTCAACTTCGAAAGGATTATTAACAAATCAGCAGGCAAAAAAAGAGCAAATTGGCGGCGAAGTTATTTGTCATATTTGGTAACATTTGAATGGAGTATGTAAGTGTCACGAGTTGGTAAAAAACCTATAAATATTAAAGACGTTACAGTAACGCAAAAAGATCAGTTGGTTAAAGTAAAAGGTAAACTTGGTGAATTAGAATTAGAAGTTCATCCAAATATTTCTGTAACTGTTGAAGGTGATGAAATATTAGTAAACAGACCAAATGATCAAAAAGAAAACAGAGCCTTACACGGTTTAACAAGAGCTTTAATTCAAAATTTAGTAACCGGAGTAAGCGAAGGATATACGAAAGTGCTGGACATTGTTGGTGTAGGATATAGAGCAGAATTAAAAGGAAAAAATCTTCTTCTAAATATCGGCTATTCTCACCCAATATATTTTGCTCCGCCCGAAGAAATAACTTTGGAAGTGCCGACGGCAACTCAAATTAAAATTAGCGGAATCGATAAAGAGTTAGTAGGTTTAGTTGCTGCAAAAATAAGATCATTTAAGAAGCCCGAACCTTATAAAGGTAAAGGTATAAAGTATTCAGACGAAACAATAATCAAAAAGGCTGGTAAAACAGCAGGTTAATTAAGGCTGGAGTAATAACAGGTATGTTTAAGAAAGATTATAAAAAAAGAGCTAAGAAAAAGTTTAGAACAAGAAAGAAAATTTCAGGTACTGCCCAAAAACCGCGTATATCGGTTTTTCGCAGTGCTAATCAAATCTATGCTCAAATGATTGATGATTCTACTGGTAAAACATTAGCTGCTGCATCATCTAAATCGAAGGAAGTGTTAGATGAAATTAAAAACACGCAAGGTAAAGTAGAAAAAAGCAAGGCAGTTGGTAAATTGCTGGCAAAAAAAGCGGCTGATAACGGTATAACTACAGCCGTATTTGATAAAAGCGGTTATAATTTTCATGGCAGAGTAAAAGCGTTAGCTGACGGTGCCAGAGAAGGTGGAATAAAGTTTTAATAATTGCCGGATCGTCTAATGGTAGGACTACGCCCTTTGGAGGCGTCTGTAGAGGTTCGAATCCTCTTCCGGCAACCAAAGTTGCAGTTCTAAATTCCGTAAATATAGGAGAAGAAATTGAAGAGTAAGAAAGTATCAGGACTCGAAAACTTAAAAGAAAAAGTTGTTCATATAAATCGAGTTGCAAAAGTTGTTAAAGGTGGTAGAAGATTTAGCTTTAATGCTATTGTTGTAGTTGGCGATGGTGCAGGGCACGTTGGTGTTGGTTTAGGTAAAGCTAATGAAGTTACTGATGCTATTTCCAAAGGAATTGATGACGCTAAAAAAAGTGTTTACAAAATTTCAATAATCAAAGGTACAATCTCGCACACGATAATTGGTAAATATGGTGCAGGTAAAGTATTACTTAAGCCTGCTTCACCGGGTACTGGTGTAATTGCCGGCGGTGCTGTTAGAGCCGTATTAGAATCTGCAGGCATACAAGATATTTTAACAAAATCTTTAGGTTCTAGTAACCCTCATAACCAAGTAAAAGCAACTTTGCAGGGATTGCTTGATTTGATTGATGCACAGAAAATGGCTGCAAAAAGAAAAATGTCAGTTAGTGAATTATTTAATGCCTAAATGAGGATACAATGGCTAAGAAATTAAAAATTACGCAAACAAAAAGTATTATTGACAGACCTAAAAAACAAAAATTAACAATTGATGCTTTGAAATTAGGAAGACCAAATTACAGTGTTGTACATACTGATACACCACAAATAAGGGGAATGATAAACGTGGTTTCCCATCTTGTTAAAGTTGAAGAAATTGAAGAATAAGGTGAATAAATGGATATTTTAAGTAATCTTAAATACGCAGCAGGATCTCGCAAAAAGAGAAAAAGAATTGCTCGTGGTGAAGGATCAGGTTATGGTGGAACAGCAACAAGGGGTTCTAACGGTCAAAGATCCCGCTCCGGTGCAAAAAGAAGAGCATGGTTCGAAGGCGGGCAAATGCCGCTTCAGAGAAGAGTACCCAAAAAAGGTTTTACAAATATTTTTAAAATTAAATACCAGGTTGTTAACGTTGCTGATTTACAAAAATTAGTTGATGATAAAAAAATTGAAGATGGAATTATTAATCCGGTAGTTCTATATAAAAATGGAGTTATTTCAAAAGCCGGTGCACCATTTAAAATTTTAGGCAACGGTGAATTGAAAGCCAAACTTGAAGTTGAAGCTAACTCATTTAGCGAATCTGCTAAAAATAAAATTGAATCTGCTAAAGGAACTATTAAAGAGATTAATAACTAATGGGTAAAGTACAAGATACATTCAGAAATATTTTCAAAATTCACGAGCTGAGGCAAAGAATACTTTACACCTTAGCATTATTGGTGATTGTAAGACTTGGTGCGCATATAACTCTGCCCGGTATCGATGCCCGTTTGTTGGCGGAAGCAATGTCAAGCAAAACTTCGGATAATTTGTTCGGACTTTATGATTTATTTGTCGGCGGCGCATTTTCTAACGCAGCCATTTTTGCGCTTGGTATTATGCCTTATATTAGTGCCTCAATTATCATTCAGCTTGGCGGAGCAGTTATTCCTTATTTTCAAAAACTTCAGCGCGAAGGTGAAGAAGGAAGAAAGAAAATAACCCAGCTTACCCGTTACGGTACCGTTCTCATTTCGGCTTTTCAGGCTACCGGTATTGTAACCGGCTACATTATGAACTTAACAGTTTCGGGCGGTATTCCTGTGGTACCTTCAGAGGTTCAAGGAATTGGATTTATATTCTCTTCGGTAGTTCTATTAGTTGCCGGCACTGTCTTTATGATGTGGATGGTTGAACAGATTACAGATAAAGGAATTGGTAACGGTATATCACTAATTATTTTTATCGGTATTATTAATAGATTTCCGTTTGCACTGCTTGATGAATATAGACTTATTGCTGCCGGAACAAGAAATATTGTTATTGAAATTGTAATTTTAGCTTTTATGGTTTTAATTATTGCAGGAATTGTTTTAGTTACACAAGGAACAAGAAGAATTCCGGTTCAATATGCAAAACGAGTTGTAGGCAGAAAAGTTTACGGCGGAGTTACTCAATATATTCCGTTGCGTGTTAATACTGCAGGTGTAATGCCAATTATTTTTGCGCAGTCAATTATGTTTATTCCTAATACTGTTTTATCATTTTTCCCAAATAGCGAATTCATGCAGTCAATGGCTGGATATTTTCAATATACATCATTTACTTATTCTTTTATTTATGCATTAATGATTGTATTCTTTACATATTTTTATACTGCAATTGCATTTAATCCGCAGGATGTTGCAGAAAATATGAAAAAACAAGGCGGGTTTGTACCGGGTATAAGACCGGGGAAACAGACGTCTGAATTTATTGATAATATTCTAACCAAAATTACTTTACCCGGTTCAATATTTTTAGCAATAGTAGCAATACTGCCGGCGTTTGTAAGCAGGTTTGGTGTTTCGCAAACATTTGCATCATTTTTTGGCGGTACAAGTTTGCTGATTATGGTTGGAGTAGCACTTGATACTTTGCAGCAGATTGAATCTCATCTATTGATGAGGCATTACGATGGATTTATGAAATCCGGGAAAATGAAAGGAAGAAGATTTTAATAATTTAATTAATAAGATTTACTGAGATATGGCTAAACAAGGACCAATAAAAGTTGACGGAGTAGTAACCGAAACATTACCAAATGCAAATTTCAAAGTGCAGTTGGATAACGGGCATAATATACTTGCTCATATATCCGGCAAAATGAGAATGCATTTTATTAAAATTTTGGTCGGTGACAAAGTGGCAATAGAATTATCGCCATATGATCTCAACAAAGGTAGAATTACCTACAGATACAAATAGCGGAGATATTAAAATGAAGGTTCGTGCTTCAGTTAAAAAGATTTGTGATAATTGTAAAATAATTAAAAGAAAAGGCGTTGTAAGAGTTATCTGTAAAAATCCAAAACACAAACAACGTCAAGGTTAAACGTAAAATTAGGAGGCTAATAGCTTGGCTCGTATAGCTGGAATCGATTTACCAAAACAGAAAAAAGCTTATATCGGATTAACATACATCTACGGCATAGGTCAAACCTCTGCTAAATTAATTTTGGAAAAATCCGGAATTGATCCGAATAAGAAAGTTCAAGAATTAACTGAAGAAGAAGTTGCAAAAATAAGATCAGTTATGACCTCTGATTTTAAAGTTGAAGGTTCATTGCGAAGTGAAGTGCAGCAGAACATTAAAAGGTTAATGGACATTGGATGTTATCGTGGATTAAGACATAGACGAGGATTGCCGGTTAGGGGACAAAGAACCCGAACAAATTCCAGAACCCGAAAAGGTAAAAAACGTACGGTTGCTGGAAAGAAAAAAGCACCCGGCAAGTAATAAGTAGTTAATTTAACAGGAGTATAACTTTGGCTAAAACAGCAAGAAAAACAAAAAAGAAAGTACATGTTGATTCGGTTGGTGTTGCCCATATAAAAGCATCTTTTAACAATGTAATTGTTACAATTACAGATGTTTACGGCAATACAATATCTTGGTCATCTGCCGGTAAAAACGGTTTTAAAGGATCGAGAAAAAATACACCTTATGCTTCTCAAGTATCGGCAGAAGCTGCTGCTAAAGAAGCTTATGGTTTGGGATTGCGACGTGTAGAAGTATTTGTAAAAGGACCCGGTTCAGGTAGAGAAGCTGCAATTAGAGCTTTAAATACCGCAGGTTTATCAATTACTTCAATCAAAGACATTACCCCAATTCCGCATAATGGATGCAGACCACCGAAACGTAGAAGAGTTTAATAGGAGAAAATGATAGATGGCTAGATATATTGGACCAAATTGTAAACTGTGCAGAAGGGAAAAACAGAAGTTGTTTCTAAAAGGCAGCAAGTGTCATTCAGATAAATGCCCTATAGAATCAAAAAACTATCCTCCCGGTGAGCATGGTCTAAGCAGAAGAGTTAAGTTTTCTGAATATGGTTTGCAGCTTAGAGAAAAACAAAAAGTGAAAAGAATGTATGGATTGCTCGAAGCTCAATTCCATTCTTACTATGTTAAAGCGAACAGACAAAAAGGTGTTCCCGGTGAAAACTTAATTAAAATTCTTGAAAGAAGATTAGACAATACCGTGTTTAGATTAGGTTTTGCTTCATCAAGAAAAGAAGCACGTCAATTGCTTCTTCACAGGCACTTTTTAGTAAATGGTAAAATTGTAAATATACCTTCCTACTTACTAAAACCCGGTGACGTTATTAGTGTGAGAGACAAAAGTAAAAAATTAGATGTAGTTCATAATTCATTGAGAAAAACTAAAGATAATCTTTATAGCTGGCTGCAAGTTGATAAGGCATTACTTTCGGGTACGTTTTTACAAATACCGGAAAGGGATGAAGTACCGCTTACAGCTAATGAACAATTAATTGTTGAATTATATTCTAAGTAATTATAAAAAATTAAAAGTAGAGGATTCTGGATGAGCTATCCTTTTATCAAAATGCCGGAAGGCGTCGTTTTAGATGAGTCATCAGCAACAGATACGTACGGGAAATTTACTGTACAGCCGTTAGAGAGAGGATTTGGTGTAACCCTTGGTAATTCTTTCAGACGAGTTTTACTTTCATCACTTACCGGTGCAGCTATTACTGCAATTAAGGTAGATGGAATTCTACATGAGTTTACTACCATTCCCGGTGTTGTTGAAGATGCAACTGAGATTATTCTTAATCTCAAAAAAATAAGAATGAAAATTATTAATAACAAAACTAATAAGGCTGAAGTTAACTTATCAGGCGCTGCCAATTTTACTGCAGCAGATTTGCAGAAAGTTTGCCCCGATATTGAAATACTAAATCCTGATGTTCACATTGCAACTTTAAATGATGATGCAAAACTTACTATTGAATTTCGATTTGGTTTTGGTAAAGGATATGTACCTGCAAGCGAACAGAAAATTGTTGATCAAACAATCGGTATAATTCCAATCGATTCAATTTTTACTCCTATTATTAATGTTAACTATGAAGTAGAAAATGTTAGAATTGGAGAAAGTAACGATTTTGAAAAACTTACATTAGAAGTTACAACCGATGGATCGCTTACTCCTGAAGAAGCTTTATCCAGCTCCGGTAAAATTATGAAAGATCATGTTAATCTTTTCATAAACTTTGATGTTGAACCGGAAGTTGAAAAAGTTGAAAGTGAAAAAGATGCTGAAACTGAAAGAATAAGAAATATTCTTATTACTAATGTTGATGATCTTGAACTCAGTGTAAGATCGCACAATTGCTTAAAAGCCGCTAACATTAAAACTTTGGGCGATTTAGTTAGAAAAGATGAAAGCGAAATGCTGCGATTCCGTAATTTCGGTAGAAAATCTTTGGCTGAATTATTAGAGATTGTTGAAAATTACGGATTGGATTTCGGCATGGACGTTGACAAATACGTGAATGAGAAACCTGAAAATAACTAATCTATTGACTAAGGAATTATAATGAGACACAGATTAAAAGGACGAAAATTAGGTAGAACAAGAAGTCATAGAATTTCAACCCTAAGATCTTTAGCTACTGCTTTAATTAAACATAAAAAAATAACTACTACCTTAGCTAAAGCTAAAGAGGCTAAAAGATTTATTGAACCGCTTATTACTAAAGCAAAAGATAATTCTATTCATTCAAAAAGATTGGTTTCTAAACATATTAAAGATAGAGAAGCTGTAACAGAACTTTTTACAGAAATAGCCGAAAAAGTAGGTGACAGACCGGGCGGTTACACCAGAGTTGTAAAACTTGGAACTCGCTTAGGTGATGCTGCCGAAATGGCAATTCTTGAACTTGTTGATTTTAATGAGCTTGCTCAAAAGAAAAAAAAGAAATCTGAACCTGCTGAAGATAAAGCGAAAGCAGTAGATGAAAAAGCTGAAGCAGCGGCTCCTCCTGCAGAAATTGAAGAAGCCGAAGTTGTTGAAGAAACAGATGTTAAAGAAGAAGCTAAAGAAGCTGTAGATGTTAAAGAAGAAGCAAAAGATAAAGAAGCTGTAGATGTTAAGGAAAAAACAGAAGTTAAAGAAGAAGCTAAAGAAGCTGTAGATGATAAGAAAGAAACAAAAAAGGCATCTGAAGAAGTAAAGACTGCAGAAAAAAAAGAAGAAAAAGCTGAAGAAGCAAAACCAAAAGAAACAGCTAAAGACGTAAAGAAATCAGAGAAAAAAGAAGATAAATAATTCTGTTCTATTTTTTTAATAAGAGTAATCGATATATCCGATTACTCTTTTTTTTTAAATGCGATGAATATTCAATTTCTTAAATCAGTGTTTCATCTTAAAGATTTGCCGAGTGATGATAAACCCGAAATTATCCTTTGCGGTCGTTCTAATGTTGGTAAATCTTCATTTATTAATACTGTTTTTAATAGAAAAAATATTGCTAAAACAAGTTCATCACCCGGTAAAACGCGTTCCTTAAATTTTTATTTGTTAGATGAAAAATATTACTTGGTTGATTTACCCGGTTTCGGTTATGCCAAGGTTTCAAAAAAGGAAAGAGATGCATGGCAAAAATTAGTTGACGGATACATTCAAACCGATAGAAATTTTGTACACGCATTTCACTTTATCGACAGCAGACATAAACCTACAAATCTTGATTTACTGCTGCATGATTACATTGTTGAATTTGAAATTCCGTTCACTATTATCTTAAGTAAAATAGATAAACTTAATCAATCGGAAACAGCAAAAGCGGAAAAAATATTAAGGGAAACTTTTCCCGATGTTTCAGCTGCAAATTCATTCATAAAGTTTTCTTCAACAAAAGGAATTGGTAATAAAATAGTTCAAAAAAAAATTGAAAAGATTCTTAATTGATGCAAATTAATTTATGTTTTAGTATTATTTGGTTTGGACTTTCTAATAAAAAATATTTTTTATTCATACCGGTTAATGTGTAATGGGATTTAGTTTAAAAAATAGAAAAAGATTATTAATTTTTATTATAGTCCCAATTCTTGCATTTATTCCAGTCTTTACCGACCTGTTTATTTTAAAATTAATAGCGGCAATTTTATTAGTAGCTTACGTAGGTGTAATAATATTTTTACGTGATTCCGTAAAATCAGCGCCGTTTGATGATGAAGAAGATATTAAGATTAAGGATGATAAAGATTATTCCGAGGAGAGATTAGATAAGGAATTTGATACTGATGCCGGTGAAGGTTTTGAAATTGTATCCGGGAGTAAATCTATCGAAGTTCTAACTGCCGATAATATTGGCTCGGCACCGAGCGAGCGTAATAAAAACTTATTTAAACCGCCTGACCTTAAAGCTAATTTTGAAAAAATTGCTACGGAAAAATTACCTTCAGATTTAGGGCATGATGCTCAATTTGGATTTGTTCTGGAAAAAATTCTTAGCGTTGTTAAAGAGGCTTATCTCGGTCACTCGGCAATATTTTTCTGGTACAGTAAAAAAAATAATCGATTAACATTGGATAAATTTGTTTCGAACACAACCGAAATTACTAAACAGAAATTTGAAATTGAAGATGATATTTTAAGTAAGATAGTAATAAATGAAGAACCTGAACTGTTAACGGAAATATCGCCCACAGCTGAAGCAGACGTGATACGCTATTACGATAAACCGCAGGGTATAAAAAGTTTTATTGGCGTACCCCTTTATTATAATGAGAAGCTTTCCGGTATTCTAACTCTCGATTCGCGCGAGCCGGATGCTTATGGAATTGAAACAATTTATTCGCTTGGTAAAATTATTCGAGTCATTTCTGTAATAATTTCAATGTTCGAAGATAAGTATGCCGAAAGTCTATCCGACCAGCGGTTAAAGGGATTGCTAAGTGTACTTAATACCGATAAAAAATTTGAAACTGAAGATGAACTTCAAAACTCCTTAGTAAACTCGGTAAGAAATTTACTTCCGTGGGATGCTTTTACATTTGTCTATTTTAATCCGCAGGAGCAGCTATTTAAAACATCACGAATAGTAAATAAAACATCCTTAAAATATGTAGGCGAACATTTAGAAGTTGAGCTGAATAATACACTGGTAGGCAAAGCAATACTTAGCGGACTGCCTGTAAAAATTGATGACACTTCAGAATCAGATTATGTGCGATATTCAAAATCTGAAGATGTAAGTTTTGAAGGATCATTTTTTGCCGTTCCCCTTGTTTTTGATAAACAGAACTACGGCGTGCTTTGCATGGAAAGTCTCAAAAAAAATGTTTACTCAAACGAAGATGTAAATTTTATAAAGCAGGCAATAAAAATATTTTCATTTATTGTTTATGCTTATTCATCACAAAGTATTTTACGCAATCTTTTATCGGTAGATGTAGAAACAAAAACGCTTAATAAAAATACATTTGTTGAAAGAGTGAGTGTTGATTTAGTAAAAGCCAAAGGACTTAAAGTACCCGGTGCATTAGCCCTTATAAAAATTGATGAGTTTTTAGAACAGGATTCACTTTTTGAAGGTGACCTTTTCCCTAAAGTTTTAGAATCGATTGTTAAAATTATAAGGGAAGAAATTACTCCGCTTGGTTTACTCGGCAGGTTAGACAATAAAGTTTTTGCAGTTTACTTTTTTAATGCCACCACAAAAGATGTTTATCTTTGGGCAGAAAAATTAAGAATAAAAATTGCACGTAATCCAATTGCAGTTTTATCAAAGCAAACAACTTTTACCGTTTCAATAGGTGTTGCATCTGCAAATGATAAAACAAATTTTGAAGAAGTATATCACAATGCTGAACTTGCTCTTGAAAAAGCTATTGAAACCGGCGGCAATTCAGTTAAAAATATAAACTAGGTTAACTTGAACAATTTTAACATTATAGTGTTAGATGGTGTTGGTATTGGCGAACTGCCCGATGCATCAAATTATGGTGATGAAGGGAGTAATACTCTCGTAAACATAGCAAATAAAATAAATGGTTTGGAATTACCGAATTTAGAAAAAATGGGATTGGGTAATATTACTGAAATTAATGGAGTAAATAAAACAAGCAGTCCGATTGCTTCATACGGTAAAATGGCTGAACTTTCTAAAGGTAAGGATTCTACAAGCGGGCATTGGGAAATTGGCGGTATAAATGTTCAATTCGACTTTTCATATTTTCCCGATGGATTTACCGATGAAATAATTAAAGCCTTTATAGATAAGACCGGCGTTAAGGGAGTGCTCGGAAATAAAGCTGCATCCGGAACTGAAATTATTAAAGAACTTGGAAATGAGCATGTTGAAACCGGATATCCAATAGTTTATACCAGTGTCGATTCCGTATTTCAAATTGCTGCGCATGAAGAAGTAATACCTCTCGATCAGCTTTATGAGATTTGCAGAATTACACGTGAAGAAATTTTAACTGATGAAATTCCTATGGGAAGAGTTATTGCACGACCATTTATTGGAGAAAACGGAAATTACACCCGTACAACAAATCGTAAAGACTATTCGCTTGATCCGGTATCTGATACGATTTTGGATGTACTTAGTAAAAATGGAATTAAAACAATTGCTGTAGGAAAAGTTAGCGACCTTTTTAATTATAGAGGAATTAAAACTTCTGTAGAATCAAAATCGAATGAAGAAGGAATTGAAAAAATAATTGAATGCAATAAAGTAAACAGCCGCAGCTTAATTTTTACTAATCTAGTTGACTTTGATGTGAATTACGGGCATCGGAACGATCCTGAAGGATTTGCCGAAGCTTTAAAATACTTTGATAAAAACCTTCCAAGAATTTTACAGCAGTTAGATGAAACAGATGCGCTTATAATTACAGCAGATCATGGTAATGACCCAACGATAATTAGTACAGATCACAGCAGGGAATATGTACCTCTACTGTTTTATCAAAAAAATAAAGAAGGTAAAAATTTAGGTACCAGAAAAACTTTTTCAGATGTAGCGCAGACTGCGGCTCATTATTTTAAAGTAAATAATGCCCTGGAAGGCATAAGTTTTTACGAAAATTAAAGATTGGAATTAAATAGTAACGAAATTTGTTTTTAAAGCGTCTAACATTTTGTAAAGAAAAAGAAACTAACAGTGTTTTGCTACATCTAACATAATAATTGTATATTAAAATATTCAGCACTGATAATAAAACAGAATTTACGAGGAACGAAATTGAATTTAGGAAAAGTAATCGGTACAGTCTGGTCAACCCGCAAGGATGAAAATCTTGTAGGAGCAAAATTCCTAATTGTAAAAGAACTTGATTTAGAATATAAGCCGAAAAATAATTTTGTTGTTGCGGTAGATTCCGTTGGAGCCGGAGTTGGTGAAATTGTATTATTTGCTCAAGGAAGTTCGGCAAGGCAAACTGCCTTTACAAAAAATAAACCGGTTGATGCTGTTATTATGGCAATTGTTGATAAACTTGATGTTAGTGTTAAAGATAAAATAAAAGAGCTTGAGGAAGATAAATGATTTTGGGTGAAGTTATTGGAACTATATGGGCAACCCGAAAGTATGAAACATTAAAAGGCTGCAAATTACAATTTGTGCAGCCGTTAAATTCTGAAATGAAAAAAATAGGTGAGCCGATAATTGCGGTTGACACAATTGGCGCCGGACCCGGTGAATTGATATTTTATATAACAGCAAGTGAAGCTGTTATTCCGTTAGATGTTGATATGGCGCCAGTTGATGCTTCAATAGTTGGAATTGTTGACTCAGTAAATTCGGTAATTAATTAGGAGGAATCGAATTGAAAATAACAAAGCAATATACTAATCGCGAAAGTCAATCACTTGATAAGTATTTACAAGAGATAGGAAAAGTTGATCTTTTAACACCCGATGAAGAGATTGATTTGGCGATTAAGATCAAAAAAGGAGACCAGCTTGCATTAGAGCGTTTGGTTAAAGCTAACTTACGATTTGTTGTAAGCGTTGCTAAACAATATCAAAATCAAGGCTTGTCTCTTGGCGATTTAATTAACGAAGGAAATCTTGGTCTCATTAAAGCTGCAAAACGGTTCGATGAAACTCGCGGATTTAAGTTTATTTCCTATGCAGTTTGGTGGATTCGTCAATCCATACTTCAAGCGCTGGCAGAACAGTCTAGAATAGTTAGATTACCCTTAAATAGGGTGGGAGCGCTCAACAAAATAGGAAAAGCTTACAGCAACCTTGAACAAGAATTTGAAAGAGAACCAAGTGCCAACGAGCTTGCAAAAGAGCTCGAAATGGATATCAGTGAAGTTTCCGATACATTAAAAATTTCAGGTCGTCATGTATCAATGGATGCACCATTCGCCCAAGGCGAGGATAATAGATTATTAGATGTGCTTTCCAATGACTCTCAGCCGACACCGGATTTTACATTGATGTCAGAATCGTTAAAAAATGAAATTGAACGCGCCCTTTCTACATTAACCGAAAGGGAAGCCGAAGTAATCAAACTTTACTTCGGATTAAATAAAGAACATTCTTTAACTCTTGAAGAAATAGGTGAAAAATTTAACCTTACAAGAGAACGTGTACGCCAAATTAAAGAAAAGGCAATAAGAAGATTACGCCACGCATCCCGAAGTAAAAACTTAAGGGCTTATCTTGGCTGATCATATATTCTAATGTTAAGTAGAATAAATAAAAATCTTTTTAGTTGGGGAATCGCCGCTATCATTTTGATAGCCGGTTGTTCCCCCTCTTCATATACAGAAAGATATAACAAACCAAGAGTTAAAGAAGAAAAACAGAGAGATAACTCAACTCGATTCACCTCAAAAGACGATAAAGAAAAAGCCGCCGAAGCAGAAACTAAAACTGTAACAAATTACAATAATGTACCCCCCGTTTACAATTCAGAGTTTGATGAACCCCCTGTTGAAGAATACCCGGTTGATACCAAAGAATTTATTTCAAACTACAATAAACTAAAAGGACTTGGAGTATCACTCACCCCAAGAGAAAAAGTACTTTTTGAAATTGTTAAATATCTTGAAACCCCTTACCAGTATGGCGGCGAAACTCTAACGGGAATAGACTGCTCATCATTCACTCAGCAAGTTTTTAAAAACTCGCTCAATCATAATTTACCAAGAACAGCAAGCGAACAATTTTTAATAGGCAGTAATATTTTTAGCGAAGCACAATTAAAGTTCGGTGACCTAATATTTTTTGACACACAAAAAATAAAATACCCCGGTCATGTTGGAATTTATTTAGGTGATAATCTATTTGCGCATTCCAGCAGCTCGCAGGGAGTAACTGTGTCATCACTTCAAAGTTCCTACTACACAGACCGATATGTTGGTGCGAAAAGATTGCAGAATATTTTTGGGGATTAACAAAATTTTGATTTGTTGATGGTTTCGGCTATCAGAAACAGTGTCCTATTTTTATTCCAATATTCGATTTTTCAAATCCATTCTCTCATGCAGAATTCTAGTAATCTCAACATAATTTTCATTAATAGTTCGGTAGAAAATAATATGTCGATTTGCTTTTATGCCAAACAATTTTGGAGTTATTCCCTTAAAGTTTTTACCTAATTTCGGATTGTTTGCAATATCTTGAAACTTTGAAATAAGCATTTCATAAAAATCGTCTGCTTGTTGTTCCGACCATACATTATAAGTATAATTCCAAATTTTTTCCAAATCCTCAACTGCTTTGTTCGTCAGTTCAAACTTAGTCATTCGACTGTTTTTTTTCTTTTATAGATCCAAGGTGTTTTTTGGGGTCAAAGTCGTGTGCAATTCCGCTATCAATTCCTACCTGCATAGCATTTCTTAAGATGACAAGTGTATTCTCCTCTTCCTCTAAAAGCCGTAATCCAGCTCGTATAACTTCGCTAACATTCTTATATCGTCCTTCATCTATTCGGCTCTGAACGAATTGATCAAAATAATTTCCGAGTGATACTGATGTGTTTTTACTCATTTTATTCCCTTTTTTAAAAATATACCAAAAATTGGTAAAATGTCAAAATCATCAAATTAATAACAATGCCGATTTAATTAATGTATCTTTTTATTAAAAGTTTTTCATACAAAGTAAAAATAGAATAATGAATGCTAAATTATTATGTATCCTTGTATCTGCCTCACTTGCTCTAACCGCCTGTTCTCAATCACATTCAAAAGCTGTTTTCAAAACTGATTTAGGAAATATAGTAATAGAAATTTATGAGGAAGCCGCTCCAATTACCGCCGCCAATTTTTTACGCTATATAGATGAAGGCAGATTTGAAGGCGCTTATTTTTACCGTGTTGTAAGGATGGATAACCAACCGAAAAAGGAAATTAAAATTGAAGTTATACAAGGCGGACTATACAAAGATGAACACCCGCAATCCTTGCCCCCAATTAAACATGAAACCACAATCGAGACCGGAATACCGCATGAAGATGGAGTGATCTCAATGGCGAGGGCAGAGCCGGGAACCGCAAGCTCGGAATTTTTTATATGCATAGGCGATCAGCCGGAACTGGATTTTGGCGGAATGCGAAACCCTGACGGTCAAGGCTTTGCAGCATTTGGTAAGGTGATTGAAGGGATGGATGTTGTTAGGAAAATTCAAAGTTTAAAAGATGATGGGCAGATGCTGAAGGAGATAGTAATGATTAAATCGATTTCAAGGTTAAGGTGATTTTAAAATTCATGTGATTGATAATTGGATGATTTTATATTATATTCAATTAGTTTACTAAAAAGTATAAATTATTTTCTGAGGGATTTATGAAAGGGAAATTTTTACTTTTATTTTTTATTCTAACCTCAAGTTTAAACTTTTCTCAAGTTCTTTATTGGCAGGATATCGGCGACTTTCTAAATGTACGGGATATTGAAATCATAGATGAAAATTTAATATTTTTATCCCAGAGCGGAAATGGGGTGACACACGAACAGGGCATTTTCCGTTCCTTTGATCTTGGAGTTAACTGGGATACATTAAAATATCTACATTATCCATTTAATCCAGCGGAATTAGCATTTGATAAAGAAAATAGAATACTTTATTACTTTGAATCTCATTCTCCATTTATGTATAAATCATTAGATTCTGGAGAAACATGGACAGAAATACAAACCGATGTCTGGAAAGTTAAATACTCAGTCATTGCTGATTCGGGCAAGGTTATAATCGGCTCGGAGGATGGTTTTTTTGGTTTGTCTTTAGATCACGGTAATTCTTGGACTCATTTTAGTTTACCTGAAGGCAGTATTCTTGATATGGAAATTAATTCTGAAAATCACCTGTACGTTGTTGCGGACAATAAAGTTAAAAAGACTACTAACTATGGAACAGATTGGATTGAAGTATATGATAGTTCGGGTGCAAGAGATATTGCGATTGATAAAAATGATGATTTATATATAATCTCGGGCTCCGATATACTCGCCTCTTTTGATCAAGGTTTGACTTGGGCAAATTTAAATTTTCCTGAATACTTCCCTAATATTATTGAGATAGATCCGCAACTGAATGTTTATGTGGGGGATAATTGGTATGACGGCTTATTTAAAAAAGAAATTGGAAACGATTGGGAGTATATCGGTTTGGATCGAGTTCGTTTACTGGAAATTTATGATTCAAGTAAAATATTTGCGGTATCAATAGACAGCGAGGCAAGAGAAAAACTGTTTTTATATGACTCTGAAGCTATTCCTTATGTTAGTAAAACATATATACCGCTTAAGGTTGGGAATAAGTGGGAGAGGTTTTACAGATCGTATGCCGGGATGGACCCAATATACAATTACAGCATCAGCATTTCAGCGGTGTATGCAGACACGACAATTGGTGAAAAAAAGTATTACAAGGTGAGTGGGCTTTCAAATATATGGGTAAGGTATGATGATAGTCTACACATTTTGTATCGCCATTATAGTCCGCATGATTTTGTGTTTATTGATTTTAATAAATTACCTGGTGAAACTTATTATAGTTATAGATCACCAACGGATAGTTCATTGTATGAAGTAATAGCTAGTACTGAAAACCTATTTGGTCAATCGGTAAATTGTAAAGGTTTTAAAGTAAGTGAATGGCCCTCTGTTCAGACATATTTATTTGCAGAAAACTTTGGCTTTTATAAAAGTACCTATTCCGGTTTTGATTTTGGAAATTCCAATTCTTTAAAAACAATTCAGGCAATACTCATTAATGAAGTAAATGATACAACTTACTATCCGCATAATTATTATCCGGAATTTTCAATTGAACCAATAAACATGGTAATTAACTCAGAGTTTAATTTAGATTTTCAAGTGGATCATGAATACACAAAATTTTTTCATCACGTCTTTTTCCCAGATGGTGGCATAAATTATATTGGTAAAGTGTTGATGGATTTTTTCTACCAAAAGGGAAGTAATATTACGGATCTAGATTCAGTTTTTGCTTTTAATACTCCATTAACCACAGACTACTCAATTCAAATGGATTTAGACTCAACCCTTCTAAACTCCGGTTATGAACTGAAGTACAGATTAACAGCAACAGAAATTGGAATTCTGCCGAAATCCACAACTGTTCCCGATACCGGCTGGTATACATGTATTTACGATAATACAGTATCTGTTGAGGATGAAACTAATAATCTTCCGCATCAATTTTCACTTGCTCAAAACTATCCTAATCCGTTTAATCCAACAACAACAATCAGTTATGAGATTGCAGAAGAGTCCTTAGTAAACATTACCGTTTTTGATGTACTTGGTAGAAAAGTCGCAGCGTTGGTAAATGAAAATAAATCTGCAGGAAATTATGGAATTGAATTTAATGCTGAAAGGTTTAATTCAGGAATCTATTTCTACCAGATAAATGCAGGTAGTTTTAGAGAAGTAAAAAAGATGTTGTTTCTGAAATAAAATTAATTCACATCTAATATTATTACCAATTCATTTGAAACTAACCCCTATTTAATTTAATTTTAATTATATAGAATTAAACAAAAGGAGCTACAATATGAAATTTAGAATTGAAAGCGATACCATGGGAGAAATTGAAGTACCGGCGGATAAGTATTACGGTGCGCAGACAGCAAGATCATTAATGAATTTTAAGATTGGCGGAGAAAGATTTCCGCGTGAAATGATTAGAGCATTAGGAATATTGAAGAAAGCAGCGGCATTAACTAACAAGGAACTCGGAACACTGCCGGCTGAAAAGGCTGATTTGATTTTTCAAGCTGCGGATGAAGTTATTGAAGGCAAACTTGATGAACATTTTCCCTTAGTGGTTTGGCAGACCGGAAGCGGTACGCAAACTAACATGAACTCAAATGAAGTAATTGCAAACCGTGCAATTGAAATTGCTGGAGGTGAACTTGGAAGCAAAAAACCTATTCATCCGAATGATGATGTGAACAAAGCTCAATCTTCAAATGATACTTTCCCAACTGCAATGCATATCTCGGCAGTTGAAGAAATTCATAGAAGATTAATTCCGATGGTTACAAAATTGCGTGATGCACTTAAAGTAAAACAAGATGAATTCAAAGACATAATTAAAATTGGAAGAACTCATTTGATGGATGCAGTTCCTTTAACATTGGGACAAGAATTTTCCGCATACGTTCAGCAATTGACTTATGGACTTGAAAGAATTAATGGATGTTTGCCAAGATTATATGAATTGGCTCTGGGCGGAACCGCTGTAGGTACAGGCTTAAACACGCATCCCGATTTTGCGGTTAAGTCGGCAGCGGCAATAGCTGAAATTACAGGCAAGCCCTTTGTAACAGCACCAAATAAATTTGAAGCACTCGCCGCACATGATGCAATTGTTGAAGCAAGCGGAGTAATGAAAACTTTAGCAGCATCATTGATGAAAATTTCAAATGATATTCGCCTGCTCGGTTCCGGTCCGAGATGTGGAATAGGGGAGATCGCACTCCCGGCAAACGAGCCCGGCAGTTCAATAATGCCCGGCAAAGTTAATCCAACCCAGCCCGAAGCAATGACAATGGTTTGCACGCAAGTAATGGGCAATGATGTTGCAGTTAATATCGGCGGCGCAACCGGTCACTTCGACTTAAATGTTTTCAAACCTGTTATGATCTACAATCTGCTGCAGTCAATAAGATTAATTTCCGATTCATGCGAAAGCTTCACAGATAATTGCGTTGTTGGAATTGAGGCGAACAAAGAGAATATTGAAAATCACTTAACCAATTCCTTAATGCTTGTAACGGCGCTCAATCCTTCAATCGGTTATGACAATGCTGCAAAGGTCGCAAAGAAAGCATTCAATGATAATTCAACATTAAAAGAAGCTGCGGTGGAATTGGGATTGTTAACTGCAGATGAGTTTGATAAAGCAGTACGTCCTGAAAATATGGTTGGACCTAAAAAATAATTATTAGTTAGAATCAAATATCTAATTTTTGAGGCTGTCACAAAAGTCGCTGTTCGGTCATTGCGATCCCGATGTTCTTTATCGGGAGAAGCAATCTTTAAAATTTAACCCGAATTATGCAAAAGAGATAATAGCACGGTGCTTCAGCGCCGTGAATCCTGCCCGTCCGGCAGGCGGGATTGAACAAATATAAATATTGGGTTTTAACCCAAACGGTTTTGGGCCTGCCCACCGGCAAGGCGGGCTAAAGCCCCTTACATAATTTTAAAATCAATCACCGTCATACCCGCCTGCCGGACGGGCAGGAATGACGGTGCAATTAAAAAGACAATTTTTATTTAGACTTTATTAATTATTTCTAATGCATAACTCGGGTTTAATTTAGACTGAGATCACTTCTCCCGACAAGTCGGGAGAAGTGATGACAAAATAACTTTTGTGACAGCTTCTTTTTATTTACTAAAGAAAAAACTCTATGGAAAACTTTGACGGTATCTTTTCTCTTTTTATTGCATGTGTAGAAATAGTTTTAATAATAAATTTATTGATCTTTTCTGAAAAAAATTTTGTTAACAAGATTTTCATATTAACAATTTTTGTTTTGTTTCTCTATCAGTTTTGGGAGTTCTTAATTTGTTTTGCAGGATTAGACAATAGCATATTTATCTATGCTGCTATTACTACAATAACATTTCTTCCGCCGTTAGTATTATTTTCAGTTTTGAATTTATATGAGTTTAAGAGTAAGGCAAATCTGCTGATATTTATTCCAGCCTTATTTTTCACGGGATACTATTTTATTTATATGAATCAATTAGAGGCAACTAAGTGTGCGGTTATGTATGCGGCTTACTACTATCCCCTTGGAGATTTATACGGGGTGTTTTATTATTTACCTGTTTTAATTTCGATTATTATTATCATAAAAAAAATAAGATCTCCACTCGATAAAACTAAAAAAGAACAATCAGTTATTTTGCTAACGGGATTTCTATTAACATTTGTTCCTTCAACAATATTGTATTTTGTTTATCCTAATTACACAGAAATTGTGGAAAGTGTACTTTGTAAATTTGCTTTTATACTCGCCCTAACATTTTTCTATTTTGTATTGAAGAATAAAACCTCAATCCCAAAATAATTCTCTGGTTGCATGTAAATCGAAATTTATTTTGAGACTGAGGCATTTAGAAATTATTCTTACAAATAACTTTGCAGAATTAATCTTACAAAAAACGAAAAATTATTTTAGTAAAATCATTTTACGGGTTTCGATAAAACTACCTGCGTTTAATTCATAAAAATAAACACCGCTGGCTAATTTTATTCCAAAATTATTTTCTGCGTTCCATTCAAGGCTATGGCTTCCCGAACTTAAGTTTCTGTTGACTAATGTTTTTACCAGTTCGCCGGTAGAATTGAAAACATTTAATTTTACATTTTCGTTTTTAGGAAGTGTAAAATTTATTGATGTAGTGGGATTGAATGGATTCGGATAGTTCTGTTCCAAAACATAATTGCCTGCAGTAATTGAATTATCATCAACATCGGTTACACCGGTAGTTCCTTTAAACACTCCGCGTCCGTGAGTTCCCGCCACAACAACTCCATCAGACTTTCTTGAAGCCAAAGATTGAACAATAACATTTCCAATAGTATTTGCGCCTTCTTGTGTCCAATTAGTATTTGCACCGTTCAAACCGGTTGTTGAGAATAAACCAATACTTGTTGCAACGAAATATGTTTTACCATCGTTACTTGGCAGAATTGCTGCATCACGTAATGATGGACCGGGGTTTTGAGCAGTGCCTGTTAAATTCCCTTCAACTGCAGTATAGGTTTGACCACCGTCTGAAGAATGATATAATCCAACAATATTATAATTTGAAAGAACTGCTAAAATTTCATCTGCATCATCGGGATTTACAGCAAGGTTAAATATATACGAATTTGCAGGTGCGCCCGGGATTGAAACCTCTACTGCCCCGGATGTTGCGGTTGTTGAATTTGCCAATCTATAAATTTTCGGTGCACCGGCACCGCTTGCAGCATAATAAAGTATATTAGCCGGATTTTTTGATGCTTCAAGCGCAGTAATTATATAACCTGCGGGTACTGCTAAATTATCCAATTTTGTCCATCCGATATTTGTACCGGGCTGAAGAAATTCTGGAATAGTACTTAGTGCATTATTTCTCCATAAATCAGCCCCAGCCGGATAGTACATTACGTCATGGTTATTTGGGTCTAAGGTGAAAGGATGAATAAATAATTGATTAGATGCACCTAATGGTTTTACTTGAGTCCATCCATTGTTGAATGATGGATTGCCCTGACCATCATATCGCAATCTGTTTACTGTCCCATTTTGTGAAGAAGTGTAAGCAAAATTTGTAGCGAAATATGCAAATGCTCCATCGCCGGAACTTACATCTTCTGATGCGGAGGTAGAAGTTCCGTTAAAAGTAAAAGAGGGACTTCCATTATCCTGTGTTCCACCCATTATTCTATTATCATTGGCTATATCGGCGATAGCAATCATATAAAACTGTGTAACATTATAGCTGTTGTTCTTTTTTTGCCATGGAAAATTTTGAGCATAATTTGTATTGGTAATATCGGAAGTATAGCTAAGCCCGCCATCATGACCCCACCACATCTTATTGGGATCCGATGGATCAAATGCATTCGAATGAACATCAGGATGAAAATTGGGATAGAAAAAACTAAATGGTCCATAACCGCCAATCCATGCCTTAGCACTATCAGTTGGTTGAGTTGCAAATCCATCTGTTGAACGGAAAAGACTGGTCCCCGCTATTAGTACAAAATTTTCGTCATCAGGTTTTACAGCTATTGACATATCATAAGACCCTTGCGTAAATATTCTTCCTCCGCCATTTCTAAATGCAGGCAGATTATTAGATCTATCAACGGATGTACCTGCGCCAATATTTATTTTGTAAAATTTTATTATTTCTTCATTCTGTGAAATATTTTGACCTGTATAATTTAAAACATATGCAACGTCATTATTTGATGGAGCTATTGCAACTACACTCCGTGCAGGAAATTGCGGGTAACCTGCTGGTGTAATGTTTGTCCAGCTTGCACCATGATCAACTGATTTATAAATTCCCGGAGGATTTGCTGCTGTAACAAATTGGTTATCTGATATGACTGCCACCAAAGTTCCATTTGCGCCAACTGAAATATCACTATAATCATGTTCGGCTATTTGTCCCAATACTGATTGAAATGATGCTCCACCATCTGTAGACCTATAAATACCATGCCCATTAGTTCCAATAAATACATTTCCATTAATTGGACTAACAATTATTTTTTCTACATAATCATAAATACTCTCCCAAGATGTAGGATCGGTACTCATAGTGCTTGGTAGAATAGACCATGTTTCCCCGTTGTCAGTTGATTTATATATGCCATCTCCACCAAACATTGCTGTAAAATTAGCGCTTCCGGACCCTTGTCTTTCCCCGCTTGTGTAATACCAATTATTTGTAAAACCAGGTCTTGGATCTTGTGCAATAGAAGTAACACTGAGAACTGTAGTTAATGTGCTCTTCATTGTCCACGAAGCACTGTTATCGGTCGATTTCCAAATACCCCCGGCAACGCCTCCAACGATCACGTTGTTAGAATTGGATACATCAACTCCAATGGCTCTTGTTCTTCCGCCAACATCATTTGGACCAGCCTCTTTCCAGTTTAAGGCAGATGAATTTGATTTATTTATTGATGAATTACCCTTACTTAACAGCCTCGCAAATTCTAGTTCTCGCGCTCTAATATTTTCCGGCATTTTGTTAGTTGCCGGATCTTTAAGTAGATTAAAGAAATATTCTCCTCTTGCCTTCTTCATTTCAATGGATGCTTTAGGCGACGAAGATGATCGGATTTTATTCCATTGAGTATCAACATCTTCCGATCCAAAATATAGTAGTGATGATGTTAAAACTAAAGCTGCTAAAAAGAACATCGGTATAAATGATTTATATTTGATTTTCATATTACATTTCCCCTAAATATTTATTTATTAAATGCTACGAAAAACCAGCTGCCTGTTTCTCCATAACCTTGTTTGTAAGAAATTCTAATTGAAACTTTTTCTCCCTCCTCTATTTTTGAAAGATCGCCTTCAGATAAAGTTTTAGAAAATAATATATTTATGTCAGTATCTGTGGGCAGTACCGGTGCAGAAGGACCATATCCTTTTACTTCAATAATTTCTGCTGAAACCTTATAATTTTTCCCTTCATCACTCAGATCCTTTATAGACACAATTACATCAGCATTGCCGAGTGGAATCGCGTTTTTTGTGTTGGGTCTCGTTTTGGTTTCATCCTTATATCCATTATCTGGGGATGATTTACATGACATAATTAGTAAGCAGGAAAGTAAAATTAAATTTATTGATAGGAGTTTCTTTACAATCATATGTTTTCTCTTTTTTATTAATGATTTTGATTTTTACACTGCATTACAGTATTGGTTTTAAGTTGTTTTAAATTATTTTACTTCGATTAAGTTTTACCTAAAGTGTAAATGTCCTTTGGATTTAAAAAATCTTTTTTACAAAATCTTATAATGTAACAGCGTCCAGTTTATTTTAGGGTTGCATAAGGTGAAAATGATAAAAAGGAAAAATGGAAATGAGGAACCGAATTGATAATAAGATAGACTATCTTATTATATTTATCAAGAAGAAAATAAATGTTTTAATAATTAACTATTGAAAATAAAGTTCTGGAAACAATTAATCCTTTAGTGTTTTTCTCATTAGCATTAACTGACCCAAATGGTAAGAATTATGACTGGCAAGAACTAAAACTTCTCTAAAAATTGTATATTGCGGTGCGTGAGGAATCTCAGCAAACAAATTAATTTTATCATTTTTAACAAATTTTTCCACTCTATCTAAACCGGCAAAAAATTCTTTAACGGTTTTGTCCCACATTTCTGCGTTCGCATTGTTATTTTCATCCCAAAACCCAATTGGCCAATCGGGGGATTTATAATTTTTATTCTCAATAAAATTTATAATATCCAGTTGGGCTCGCCTTAAATGATCCACTAATTGAAATGGGGTATGTTCAAAATGCGGCAGTTTCGCATTAATAAACTCAATCGGGAAATTGGTTATTGCCCGCTTTATTGGTATATGTGCATTGCCGCCTCTTAATGCAAAAAGTAATTGCTTTCTGATAACTGACTTTTGATTCATAGAACTATCGATTTATCCCGAATTATGCATTAGAAATAATTAATAAAGTCTAAATAAAAATTGTCTTTTTAATTGCACCGTCATTCCTGCCCGTCCGGCAGGCGGGTATGACGGTGATTGATTTTAAAATTATGTAAGGGGCTTTAGCCCGCCTCTCCTGGTGGGCAGGCATAAAACCGTTTGGGTTATCCCAAGGATTCCTTTGGAAAAACCCAATATTTATGTTTGTTCAATCCCGCCTGCCGGACGGGCAGGATTCACGGCGCTGAAGCACCGTGCTATTATCTCTTTTGCATAATTCGGGTTTATTTTAGAAAAATTCTCGCCCCTAAAATAAAAAATATGCTGCTTATAGTTAGTATCAGTTGCCGTTATTTCATTAAAAGCATCTTCTTACTTTCTCCAAATTCGCTCGCTTGTAAATTGTAAAAGTAAATCCCGGATGACAAATTTGATGCATCAAATTCAATGAAATGTTTACCGCTATTTTTTTCCTCGTTTATTAATGTTATTACCTCTTTACCCAGAACATCGTAAATTTTTAATGTAACAAAAGAAGACTGCGGTAAAGAAAAATTTATAGTAGTACTCGGATTAAATGGATTTGGGTAATTTTGGCTTAAAGAAAACTCTGTAGGTTTTAATTCTACGTTATTAACAGATACAGGTACAGGAAAACTTTCATCATAAAATGTTTGGGCTAGTTCACTATATTTTTTTAATGAGTCAATTGCCATAAATCTATCCACATCAATTTGAGCCCCGGCAGCAATTTGAGCAATAACTACAACTTGTGTATCTCCGGGTGTCATATTAAATGGACCGCTAGCAATCCCAATTCTGCGATCACTAGCTTGATGTACATCGCCATCCACCCATCCATCCCCCGTAGCCGGGTTTCCGGATAATGGAAATGTTGTTGGAACACCAGTATGTGGATCAATATATGGTTCACCGGTGCCGCCAACTCTGCCGGTCATAAAATTGTAAAACTGAGTTGAACCTTCACTGGCACCCATTGTCGGGTCTGTGATAAGTGAATCACCTCGAATGAAAAAGTAAAATGCACTCATTGGTAAATTTATGTATCCCGGTCCAACTCTTTTATCTTCTATAATACCGAAATCGGAGGCATCATCAATTCCATTTCTATTTTTATCTTCTCCATTGTTACCGGCAGCAATGGGACCTCTTATTAAATCAAATCCAACAGCCGGGGTAGGGAGCGGCAGGTAATTAGAATCAATATCAGTTGCGTTATAACAATATCCTAAACTTAGCAATGAATCACATCCTGCATAGTCATTTCCCGACTCACCGATATCCGGGTCTGACCACATAGTAACATACATGCTGTCAAAATTTGAAATACTTTTATTTATAATTACATGTTTTCTAAAAAATAAATTATCTAAAAATCCTTGGTCTTTATACGCCCAAATTGTAGCCTGGAATTCTATTCCCAAAGGATTTGCTCCGTATAAAAACGTTGTAATACCTGGATCAAGATCATTGGCAACATACCAGATAGTTTGGGCTGTGCCTTTTACACCGGGTAAATCAATTGTGGGATCATAAATACCATTATCATCAATATCATCAAACGGTGCTCCATCAACTGCCGGCCATTCATTCCAATCCCTTTCGTATAGGTCCCTAACTTCTTGCTCAGTTTTGCCCTCGTCATCTGCTTCCCAAGTTAGGTCAACAATTGGACCCCCTTGGTAAACATCAGATCGAACTCTATAAATTCTGTTTTTTGCTAGTTCCGGATTTTCCGGCGTTCCATCAGGTTTAATTTTACCTGGCTGAAGAGCATGGCGATACGCAGAACCTCCAACTCGTACTTGCGGATCATTATCTATAAAAGCTCCCCAGAGAAAACCTGATTGAAATACGGCAGTTTTACTGCTCTCTTTTGGAAATATAAACCCACTATTACCATCTGACTTAAGATCGGAATCTCCATTATTTACAAATTGCGTAGAAATATTGTTAATATTCAAGTAAGCCCTTGAAGGCGTACCGTTCACATTTTTATTAATTTCCTCTTCTTTTGATTCAGCAACTAGGATCAAAAGTGAAAAGAAATAAATCAAAGCTGCTAATAAGATTTTCATTTTCAAAAATTTCTCCGATGATTATTTTTTACATATTGAATAATTAATGAATACTATTTTAAAAGTATCATCTTTTTTACTTCAACAAAATCAGCCTTATGTTTTTGATTATAAACTTCCATTTTGTAAAAATATACTCCGCTTGCATACTTTGATGCATCAAAATTTAATGTATGTGCACCTGCATTTAGATAATTATTTATCAGCACTGCAACCCTTTGTCCTAAAATATTGAACACACTTAATTTTACTTTTCCATTTTGCGGTATTGTAAAGTTTATGGTGGTATTTGGGTTAAATGGATTAGGATAATTTTGAGATAAATTAAAATCTGTAATCTCTACTTTTTCATTAACTGCAACCAAAGGAGACGGTGTAGTGAAAGTGAATTGATCATTTCCTCTTATTGGTGCTAGGTATTTAATAGTGATTGTATCATTTAATTGCCAATTAGACATGTACCAAACATGATTCCATGTGTAGTAATCACCGGAAACAATTGGGTCAGCTACCTCCTCTATATAGGGAGTATTTAAAACTTCAGCATACATTCTATCATCGTCATTCCAAACTTTAAACGGCTCAGAAGAGTTAATGTCATTCAAACGATCATAAATTTGATAATTAATTTGAATGCCGTCATCAATATTCCAAACTTCAAATGGTACTCTAACTAAAAATGGTTCATTTGATCCTGGAATTGGATTGAGCGGGTGATCTGCGATATTATATAGCCGGGCGCCGTAAAGGGTTGCGATCGAACCGGTTCCTTCTTTAGTTTTAATAACCAACTTACCGTTAACATTTACGGTATCTAATTGACCGTTCCAGATTATATTGTAATCCTTTTCTAATTGCTCAGAATTTAGAGTACCATATCCATTCACAAGATTTGATGTTGCATTCTCAAATCCAAAATCTGTATAATCACTAATATGCCAATTAGAATTTCTAAATGGGCGTTCCTCGTCATCATTAAAATGTTCACCATTAAGTAAAACTTTTCCCATTGTTATAGGAGGATCGTAGTCTGCATCCACAGAAATTTTAAAACCATCCACAACCGGGTCGCCGACATACTCTCCGGTATATAGATCATATCCCATTATAACTGTCTGATCTTCTAAAACAATATTATTTGAACCGTTTCTGAGATTCCAATGATTTTCAATTTTTATTTCTAATCCAATTTCTGCTACAATAGATTGACCGCTTACATGTAACGGATTACCTTCCCAGCCATCATCAAATATAGTCCAGTCAATTGATATTGGCGGTTGAAATGCAGCCACTAAAATTTTCCAATCTTCATCTCCGTGAAAAACACCGTTTTGTGTATACTGATTATTTACTAATCCAAAATTTACAGATTGACCGGCAATTTCAGGATAAACAGTTCCGCCTAACGCTTGAAAGTTTGGTGCTTCTAAAATTGTTACTCCATCCGGAAACACTATTGTGATGCCGTCAGCCCATGCTCCATTTGGAGAAGTATTATTAAAATGACATGAGATTTCTATTACGCCGGATGACGTTCCGTAAACTGCTGCTATATCAATAGTTGAACCTGTCATATCATCTTGACCAGAAATTTTACCTAAAGGAACAGGAACCCATATTCCATCCTCATTACGAATATACTTTTGTTTATTAAAAAATACTTCATAACTATCGCCTGTTAATTTTGTTGGATCATCAACAGTAACGTAAACTATTCCGTCTCCTGTGCCGGATGAGTGAGTTATATCTAAAGGATCACCGTAAACAACTGTTGCTGAAGAATCAGTAACTGTAGCTTCAATAAATTTTATAATTGACTCGCTTGTGCTTGGTGCGGAACCCGAATTTGAGTTGTAAGCATAAGCAGTAACGGCAAAGTAATATGGCTTACCTACAATAAGATTTGGTGTGCCGTCAACTAAATCTTCAGTAATTAGAAAATCATTTTCAATTCCTGAATCAGAGCCGTAATGTTCGATGCCCTGTTCAAGATAACCAGTAACCGAGTTCATCACAGGACCGGGAATTTGTGTTATGCCATCAACTTTATCAAATGTAGCAAGCCTAATAGCATTGCTCTTTAATTCCATATCAGATGTTAACTGATAAATATTATAACCCTGAAATTCATAACCATCCTGCAAGAAGCTTTCAGCAGAATTATCCCACTGCAAAAGTATACTTCTGTTATCATTTGTTGCGGTAATAACCGGTACCGGAGGTTCCGGCACTCCGGCGACTTCTTCAATATTATTATACCACTGTGTAGTTAAGCCTGAATAGTAACGAAGAAGACGGACAACATTTAGGTTGTCAATTCCCGCTGCTGCAATTTCAGAAACTACAACCTCTTGTGTATCACCAACTGCCATTTGAAAGGGACCTGAGGCAATACCCATTCGTCTGTCACCGGAAGGGAAAAGTTGTCCATCATACCAACCCTCCTCCGTTAGTGGATCACCGGCAAGTGCAAATGTTGTGCTTGTGTTTGTGTGAGGGTCAGTAAATAGTTCGCCCGTTAAGCCAATTCTTCCCTGCATAAAATTATAAAATTGTGTTGCTCCTTGAGCATCGCCCATAGTTGGGTCTAATACCGATGCATCACCACGTGCACCAAAATAATAAAATGCGGTCATTTCCAAATCATTAGGAGTTTCAAGAAAATTAAATCCAACACCGCCCGGTGTAAAACCGTAAATGGGATCATTAACGGAACTGTTGTATGCATACCCTAAATTAAGAAGTGTATCACATCCTGTAAAATCATCAGCCGGTTCTCCAATGTCAGGGTCTGACCACAATGAGATATACATATCATCAAATGATGTGCTTGATTTATTTATCATTTTATATTTTCTAAAAATAACATTATCAAGAAATCCTGAATGTTTATAAGCCCAAATCGTTACTTGAAGTTCAATACCAATTGGATTAGTTCCATATATAAAATATGTAATATTTGGATCGAGATCATTAGCAACATACCAAATTGTTTGATCTGCGTCAGGAACTCCGGGAATATCAATTGTTCTATTATATTCACCGTTAGAGTTTACATCAGTATAAGGAGCACCGTCCTGGGCAGGCCATTCATTCCAATCTTTTTCATATTGCAGCCTAACCTCTTGTTCGGTTTTTCCTTCTTCTTCGGCTTCCTTTGTTAAGTCAACGTATGGACCACCCGTGTAAACATCAGGTCTAACTCTGTAGATTCTATTCTTAGGTAAATTCGGATCTTCCGGATATCCATTAGGTAAAATTTTGCCGGGCTGAAGCGCATTGCGGTAAGTAGAGCCGCCAACTCTAACCTGCGGATCGTTTTCAATTTGGGTGCCCCAGATTAAACCAGACGTAAATACTACAGCCTTTCCGCTGCCCTTGGGATAAATACAGCCGCTTGTACCATCCGGCTTACGATCGGATTCCCCATTATTTACAAATTGGGTAGCCACATTATTGATGCTCATGTAAGCTCTGGATGGTGAACCAAGAACTTTACTATTTTTTTTAGTTACTTCACCTTCCGCAGATAATGATGCAGCTAAAATTAATATTAGTGAAATAATGGGTGTTATTAATTTTTTCATAGTTCCCTCGATTGACCTGAAAATTATTATAAATTTTTTTCCGATTAAACTCTAAGTCCCATTACTGAGATTTAATCTTTTACATATATATTTATTTATCTGTTTTAATAACTTGCCAATATTTACCCGAAATGCTCAATTAATTAGTCCGGATTAATTTAAGTTCTTGAGTCAATTATTTGAGTAGTAAAAATTAAATAAGTAGGATGTCAGTGTCAATAAAAATCAATTCAGACGAAATATCTTAAACGCAATTGCATTAATTTGAATAGTGAAATGATTACAGTATTTTCTACAGGTATAAAAAATATCAAATTCACAATTTGTGGGTCGTCTAAAAAATATACTTTAATTTAGTTGTTGCAGTTACTTTTTTTTATTTTGTAATCTTAAAATTAATTTATTAAAAATTATAAATAACGAATGCTCGAAATAATTTTAAATATATACTTAGTTATTGAAAACGGCTTTGTTACAGCCTTCAAAGTAAAATCTTATGAAATGGAGGATGGTGACGACAACAAGATTTTGTTTTTAAAGAGCCGCGTTATTGAAGACTATCCAAGTGCATATCATTTTGATGCCCCCAAAAATAAACACGATGAATTTATGAAATACAGCAAGTTCGCAAAGCTTGAAAAACAAGGAATGCATTTTGAATTATTCGAAGAGATATTTTCGAGCTTTAAGGTTGCAGAAAATCCGCTGATCTGTGTAACGCCGGTAGTTGATGGAAAAATTTTAACAAATTAAAAAATTAAGGAAGTTTATTAAGATGAGTAAAGACAACATCGATATTCAAGAAAAATGTATTAACACAATTAGATTTTTATCAGTAGATGCGATTCAAAAAGCAAACTCCGGTCATCCGGGAATTACAATGGGGTGTGCCCCAATTGCTCATTTGCTCTATTCGAAAATAATGAAGCACAATCCGAAAAACCCAAAATGGATTAATCGCGATAGATTTATTCTTTCGGCAGGGCATGGAAGCATGCTGCTATACTCGGCGCTGCATTTGTCTGGTTACGATGTAACAATGGATGACATAAAAAACTTTAGACAGTGGGGAAGCAAAACTCCCGGTCACCCTGAAGTGGGATTGACTGACGGTGTTGAAACTACCACCGGTCCGCTCGGACAAGGATTTGCAAATGCAATTGGAATGGCTGTTGCACAAGAGTTTATTGCTGAAAAGTTTAACAAACTGGATATGAAAGTTATTGATCACAACATTTATACAATAGTTAGCGATGGCGATATGATGGAAGGCATTTCACATGAAGCGGCTTCGTTTGCGGGTCATCATAAACTTGGCAGTTTGGTTTTCTTTTATGATAATAATAAAATTACTATCGATGGATCAACCGATATAACTTTTACCGATGATACACAAAAAAGATTTGAATCATACGGCTGGCATGTTCAGCATGTGAAGGATGTAAACGATCTAGACAAACTTGAAGATGCAGTTAAGAATGCGAAAAGTGAAAAATCCAAACCATCATTAATTATAACTGATACTCATATCGGTTTCGGAAGCCCTAATAAGCAAGATACACCGGGCGTTCACGGTTCTCCGTTAGGTGAGGAAGAGATAAGACTCACAAAGAAAAACTTAAACTGGGATGAAGAAAAAACTTTTTATGTGCCCGATGAAGTAAAACAATATTTTTCTGAAGCTGCGGCGGAGGGGAAACGAGCTGAGGAAAATTGGAATAATCTTTTTGAAAATTACTCAATTAAGTACCGTGAAGATGCGGAACAATTAACAAAAATTTTCAATGCTGAATTTGATGATACCTGGAAAGAAAACCTTCCCGTATTTGAAACATCATCGTCGGGTATTGCAACCAGAGCTGTTTCCGGCAAAGCAATAAATGCTATCGCTGAAAATTTACCAACACTCATTGGCGGTTCCGCTGATCTTGATGCATCGAACAATACAGCAATAAAAAGCTCGGTTGATTTTGCGCACGGCAGTTACGAAGGAAGAAAAATAAATTTTGGAATTCGTGAACATGCAATGGGCAGCATACTTAATGGTATGGCATTGTACGGCGGAGTGATTCCTTACGGCGGAACATTTTTAATCTTTTCAGATTATATGCGTCCCGCAATTAGGCTCGCCGCATTATGTGAATTGCAGACGATTTATGTTTTTACACACGACAGCATTGGTCTGGGTGAAGACGGACCAACTCACCAGCCGATTGAGCAGCTTGCAGCATTGCGGGCAATTCCAAACTTAACTGTAATTCGCCCCGCTGATGCAAATGAAACTGTTGCCGCTTGGAAGTATGCTGTTGAAAATAAGAAAGGTCCAACCGCATTAGCTTTAACCAGACAGAAACTTCCAATATTTGACAGGACTAAGTATGCGTCTGCTGATGGTTTAGCTAAAGGCGCTTACACAATTAAGGAAACTGATGGCGACCCGGATTTTATTTTAATAGCAACCGGTTCCGAAGTTTATTTAGCAATTGAAGCAGCAAAAAAGCTGGAAGGAGAAGGAATTAAAACCGGAGTTGTGAGTTTCCCGAGCTGGGAGATTTTTGAAGAGCAGAATGAGGATTATAAAGAGAAAGTACTTCCTAGTAATTGTAAAGCCAGGATGTCTGTTGAAGCGGGTGTTAAACAAGGCTGGGAAAAATATATTGGTGAAAAAGGGAAGTCGATAAGCATTGAAACTTTCGGGGCATCCGCACCATACGAAGTCCTGTTTGAAAAATATGGATTGACGGTTGAGAATATTATTGAGAAAGCAAAAGAAGTTTTGAAGAATAGTAACTAAAATTCTCATGGACGCGATACAACTTGACTTAGTATTTGATTAACCCACAGATTAATCTGTGGGTTATGTACGAACACCCAAGTATATAAGGGTTTTAACCGTTTAACCTTTTTTAAAGTAAATGCATAAAAACTCTAGAACAAATATTTAATAGCAACAAACCCGCCTACAAGCAGCACAGTAAAGGCTATCGCTAACCAGTTAAAATATTTATCAATAAACAATTTTATTTGCGGACCAAATTTCCAAATTAAAAATGCCACTAAAAAAAATCTGGCTGAACGGCTTATTATTGAAGCAATAATAAACATGGGCAAACTAATTTTAAACGCTCCGCTGGAAACAGTAAAAACTTTATAAGGTATTGGTGTAAAGCCTGCGGTAAATATAATCCAGAAATCCCATTCCTCGTAAAGACCTTGCACCTTGTAAAATATTCCTTCAGTAAAACCGGGTACATTATTGAAAAAGAAAGTAGCAAAAGAAGAAAACTGATCAGGACCGCTCCACCAAACAAAATAACCGATTGCATAACCGAGTAAAGCCCCGGCAACCGAACCGATTGAACAATTAAGTGCGAATTTAAAAGCCTTAACTTGTGAACCCAGCACAAGCGCAATTAAAAGAGCATCAGGCGGGATTGGGAAAAATGATGCTTCGGCAAAAGCCAATATGAACAATGCCATTGGACCATAAGGTGTGTCAGCCCAATGTAAAACCCAATCATAAATTTTTCTAACCCAAGTCATAAATATCCAATAGTTTTTAAAATAATTCACAATTATAAACAAAATATTTTTGTTTGAAGAATAAAAAATTTGATAGCCTAATCATTTTGTTTTAAGTTTCAAATGATGAAAATAACAGATGAGTAAATAATTATGACTATACAAAAATCGGAAAGGCTTTTATCATTAGATGTGTTTAGAGGAATTACAATTGCCGGAATGATCTTAGTAAATAATCCCGGTTCGTGGAGTACAATTTATCCGCCGTTAAAACATGCTGCCTGGCACGGATGCACACCGACTGATTTAATTTTCCCATTTTTTCTTTTTATCGTCGGCGTCGCAATAACTTACTCTCTTACAAAACGAAAAGAGAGAGGGGATGATAAGAAAAAGTTAATTCTAAATATTGTAAGAAGGGGAGCCGTATTATTTTTATTGGGTTTGTTCATGGCGGCATTTCCATTTTTCAAATTTGATACATTAAGAATTCCAGGCGTTCTGCAGCGTATTGGCGTTGTTTATATTTTTGCATCTGTAATATTTTTATACGCGGATAAAAAAACGATCATTTATATTTTATCCGGGCTGCTAATATTTTATTGGGCGGTAATGTCATTCATTCCCGTTCCGGGAGTTGGGTATGCGAATCTTGAACCGACAACAAATTTGTCCGCGTGGTTAGATAACTTACTATTAAGCGGGCACTTATGGTCAAGCACAAAAGTATGGGACCCCGAAGGCATACTCAGTACCATACCTGCAATAGGTTCTACATTACTTGGAATTATTGCAGGCTATTGGCTCCGAAGTAAAAACGATCAAGTTGGAAAAACATTAAAATTATTTTTATGGGGCAACGCCCTAATGCTTTTAGGATATATTTGGGACGGCTTCTTTCCTATCAACAAAAGTTTATGGACAAGTTCCTACGTGCTTTACACCGGGGGATTAGCAATGATCTTTCTCGCATTCTGTTATTGGATTATTGATGTGAAAGGAATTAAATGGTGGATTAAACCATTTCAAGTTTATGGCATGAATGCAATTACAGTTTTCTTTTTATCTGGACTAATGGCAAAAGGATTATACTTAATTAAAGTAACCAGCGCTGCCGGTGAGCAAGTATCTCTGAAAACATATTTATATACTAATCTATTTCTTTCGTGGCTGCCGCCGCTTAATGCTTCTTTGCTTTGGGCAGTAACATATATTGTATTTTGGCTTGGACTAATGTGGATACTTTATTCAAAAAAAATATTTATTAAAGTTTAATAACAAATAATAAAAATATATAAATTTGATTTTATTTGAATTCAAACTTAACTTCCTTAGTTAATAATTCAACGGAGATAAAATGGCTATACTCAGTAACTTCAAAACTATACCTGATCTTTTTCATTTTCTAACCCAAGAATTTAGCAAGGGAGATAAGAAGACGGTATTAAAGCATAAAGTTGACGGTAAATACATTGATATAAATTATGATCAACTCTATGAGGAAACAGAACATCTTGCATTGGGTTTAGCTTCCCTTGGCGTAAAGCATCATGATCGCATTGCAATTATTTCTGAAAATAGACCTGAATGGGTTTATTCTGATATGGCAATTTTAGGTTTGGGCTGCGTTGATGTCCCTTTGTATCCTATTCTCACTTCCGATACAATTGAATTTACTTTGAACGATTCCGAGTCCGTTGGTATAATTGTATCAACACAATTTCAATTAAATAAAGTTTTAAAGGTTAGGGAAAAATGCCGCAAGTTAAAATTCATTATTGTAATGAATGATATTAGCGGCAACGACCGCAGCGATGTATTTACTCTGAAGCAAATTCAAGAAAAAGGAAAAGAATACGGTAAGGAAAATCCCAAAATATTTAAAAATAGTTTAAGTATATCAAACAAAGATGATCTCTGCACAATTATTTATACATCGGGCACAACCGGTCAGCCAAAAGGGGTAATGCTTACACACGATAACATTTTATCTAACGTAAGAGATGCACTTGATATTTATGATATAGGTCCTTCCGATGTCTTTTTATCGTTCCTCCCGCTCTGCCATATCTTTGAAAGGATGGCAGGTTACTATACAGCCCTTGCTGCAGGTTCCACAATTGCCTATGCCGAAAGTGTGGAAAAAGTTGCAACAAATTTAGGCGAAATAAAACCAACATTAATGACCGCCGTACCAAGACTTTTTGAAAGAATGTACAGTAAGATCAAACGCAATGTTGAATCGCAGCCGGAGAAAAAACAGAAAATTTTTAACTGGGCAATAGAGGTAGGAAAAAATTATGCCGTTGCAAAGAAGAGTGAAGAAGGAGTGCCAATCTCGTTAAGCGTAAAGCAGAAACTTGCCGATAAATTAGTATTTGGAAAGTTAAGAGAAAGAACCGGCGGAAGACTTAGATTTTTTATTTCCGGAGGGGCTGCGCTTGCAAGAGAGTTGGGATTATTTTTTGAGGCTGCCGGTATTCTGGTAATTGAAGGATATGGTTTAACTGAATCATCACCGGTTATTGCCGCAAACCGACCGAATGATTACAAGTTTGGATCAGTAGGAAAGGCATTCCCAAGTGTGGAAATTAAAATTGCAAAGGATGGCGAGATTCTTGCCTACGGACCAACCATTATGCAAGGTTATTATAATAATAAAAAAGAGACTGATGCTGTATTAAAAGACGGCTGGCTTCATACCGGTGATATTGGCGTTTTTGATGCCGAAGGTTTTTTAATTATCACTGATAGGAAAAAGCACCTGTTCAAAACTTCGGGCGGAAAATATGTTGCACCAACTCCTATTGAAAATTTGTTTCTTGCCAGCAAATATATCGATCAGTTTGTTTTAATTGGTGATAGAAGAATGTTTATCTCTGCCCTTATTGTGCCCGATTTTGAAGCACTTAAAGAATATGCAGATGCGCATAGAATTGCATATACCGATCCTATGGAATTGACAAACACAAAACAAATTTATGATTTACTTGAAAAAGATTTAGCTCAATTTCAAAAGCAGCTTGCAAACTATGAACGGGTTAGAAAATTTACAATTCTTGAAAAACCATTTTCAATCGAAAGTGGTGAAATGACCCCTTCACTAAAACTTAAACGCAAGGTGATTGAGGAACGATATAAAGATTTGATTGATGATATGTATGAGGGATTAGAATAGATTCAAAGTCTGCCTATCCCAAAGAGATGCCTTGGTGCCGGAGGTAGGATTTGAAGATTACAAGATTGAAAGATTGAAAGATTACAAGATTACAAGATTACAAGATTGAAAGATTCAAAGTATCCCAATCCCAAAGGGGTGCCTTGGCGGCGGAGGTAGGATTGAAAGATTATTGTATTGTTAAAGCTTGTCATTTTTAAATTTTCGATTAACACTTGCCTGCCGGTATGCAGGATTAACGATTATATTCCGGGGTTTTTCCTTAAAATTAGAATATTGTTTAAACCAGAATTAAGAAATCGAATGAATTGTACAATGCTTTAGCTCCGTGAAAATTAACTTAAAAGACCTGATAGAAAAGAAGCATATAAACAACGGCATTGCAAAAATGAAAACAGCCGAATTAATAACTCGGCATTTATGCCGGAGAGTAATATCACCAAGAGTTTCGGCTTTAGCCAAAAAAAAATTGCAGTACTGCTTAAACCGAAATAGCTTGTAGGACTAAGGTCTTAATCTGTCTCTCAATATTTTCATCGGCATACCTGCTGCCATACTATTAAAATTAAAAAAGAACAATTTAGACTTTTGAATAAGCAATAAAAAAAGCTCCTATTACAGCCTACCTTTATTCTTTAGAAATAAAACCTAATATCTTTTAACAAAAAAATATTTTAACACTTTCTCGATTTTTATTGACATTTATTTTAATTACAGATACTTTCGTATAGTTGTCTATACAACTATACATTTAGATGTTCAGATTTTTATCACAATTCATTTTTTTTAGAACTTTTATTTGGAGAATGGATGATTAAAAATAGTACGATTCTACTGCTTTTTCTCCTAATTTCTACAATTCAAATCAATGCCGGAGTAACCGGAAAATTAAAGGGAACAATTAAAGACGCCGAAACAGGCGAAGTACTTATTGGTGCAAATGTTATGCTCGAAGGCACAACAATGGGTGCCGCATCCGATGAAAACGGTGAATATTTTATTCTCAACATTCCACCGGGCAAGTATAATATTATTGTTTCTTACATCAGTTATCAAAAGCAAAAAATAACCGGTGTTGAAATATTAACCGACAGAACAACTGAACAGAATATCTTATTGAGCAGCGAAACAATAACAACCGAAGAAGTTGTTATTTCCGGCAAGCGAGAAGCAATTGAAACTGATAGAACCAATACTGCCGCATACATTTCATCCGAACAAATAAGTAATCTTCCGGTGCAGGATGTTACTGACATAATACAATTGCAATCGGGAGTTGTTAAGGGAGCCAATGGCGCACTTCATATAAGGGGCGGCAGAAGCGGTGAAATTAATTACATGATTGACGGCGTTTCGGTTACCGATCAGTATAGAGGCGGAAGTTCAATTGGGCTCGAAAATAATTGGGTTCAGGAACTGCAGGTTATAAGCGGTACTTTCAATGCCGAATATGGTCAAGCTCAATCCGGTGTTATAAATATTGTAACCAAGGAAGGGAGTAAAAAATTCAGCGGCAGCGCTTCTGTTGCCGTAGGCGATTATGTAAGTTCTAGGAATGATGTATTTATGAACATCGATAAAATTAACTTAAATGAAATTGATGCATCATTAAACTTAAACGGACCCGTACCTTTTATTCCTAACACATCTTACTATACCTCATTTAGGTACAATGATAAAGAAGGCTGGCTTTATGGACAGAGGAGAACTCGAATTGAAGATACCGTTCCCATTCAAGCATATATAAGTGAAGCTGAAAGAAATCAAACCGATAGAGAAAAATTAGCAGGCATAAAAGTACCCGACTCTCTGCAAACTGGCGACAATGCTTATGTGCCTTTAAATTTCAATGAAAAATATTCTCTCTATGGAAAATTTTCGAATAAGCTGACTACCGATATTAGTGTTCGTTATTCAATCTTTTACAATTACCGAAATTACAAATCATACAGCGATTACAGAAGATATGCACCCGATGGAGTTAAGCCGATAACAAATAAGAATTATAACCACATCGTAAATTTGAATCATGTATTGTCGGCTAGTACTTTTTACACATTAAACTTTTCGCTTTACAGCCAAAATATTGAATCCAAACTTTTTGATGATATGCTTGATCCCCAATACCAGGGCACACCTCATGCTAATCAAGGCTTTGCTTTCGGCGGAACAACTAATTCAAGAAGCGATATTACAAACTCGGCAATGACAGTTAAAATCGATTTGACAAGCCAGGTTAATAATGCTAATCAAATTAAAGTAGGTGCATCATTTAAAAAGCATAAGCTGGATTATTTTACAATGTCAACAATTTCGGATGGACCGGTTTATCAAGATCCTAATCTTAGAATTCCTGCTGCCAATACTGACAACTATAACGAATATATTAATGAACCTTACGAAGCAGTTTTTTATGCTCAAGATAAAATTGAACTTGATGAACTTATTGTTAATGTTGGCGCTAGGTTAGATTATTGGAATCCAAACGCTAAAATTCCTTCAAACCCAAGAGCAATAACTGACCCTAATGACGGGATAAGGCTTAGTACGGAATTTGAAAATGCCGATGACAGATTTAATATCAGTCCACGCTTTGGTCTCGCTTACCCGCTTTCGGCAAATGGTGTTGTTCATGTTTCTTACGGACACTTTTTTCAACTGCCGAGATTTAATGCAATATTTTCAAACTCTGAATTTGAAGTAAGTTTGGGCGGACTTAATACTATAATGGGTAACGCAGATTTAAAACCCGAACAAACTGTTAATTATGAATTAGGTCTTCAGCAGGTAATATCGGATTTAATTAGTGTTGACTTTACGATGTACTACAAAGACATCAAAAATTTATTGAGTCAGGAAATTATTAATACCTCCGATAAAAAAGTTTATGCACGTTATATCAATAGAGATTACGGCAATGTAAAAGGATTTACAGTAGCCGTAAAAACTTTAAACCAAGCAAGTTTCTTTGCTGCACTGGATTATACATATCAAGTAGGTAAAGGTAATGCCTCGGATCCCAACTCGGTTTTTACAAACTTTCAATCAAACCCGCCAAAGGAAAGTGAGAAGCAGGTAATACCATTAGATTGGGATCAAGCACATACACTTAATGCATCTTTATATGTCGGCAATAATGTTGAGTGGTCACTTGGTTTGATCGGAAGATATTCAACCGGACAGCCATACACGCCTTCAAACCCAAGCAGCGAACTGACCGAACAGTTTGAAAATAGTGAGCGCAAACCTGATCTATTTAATATCGACTTAAATTTTTATAAAAACTTTAACCTTTCCGGTTTTAAAATACAGTTATTCTGTAAAGTGTTTAACTTATTAGACGGCTTGAATGCAAGGTATGTGTACTCAAGCACAGGTAATCCGGAGGCTCCTTATCGCTCATCAGTCTCCAACGAAATTGTAAAACTTAATCCTAATTTTACAAAAGCTGAAATAGATAACAGACCGGATTTTTACCAAGAACCAAGAAGAGTTCTATTAGGAGTAAAGCTAGATTTTTAAATAAGGGAAATTTTATGATTAAGAAATTATTCACACTTTTAATTTTATCAGCTATTCTATTGCCTATAACAAACTTTGGGCAAAAGGATACAAACCCGAATAGCGATTTTAAAAAGATTTTAGGCGCCGCCGATAGAAGAACAGGAATTCATGACGGCAACCTTGTCTATACCCGTTTCTCGAACTTCGGCAATCTCGGCAGCCGTTACGAACCTCCTAAAATGGAATGGCCGAAAGGTTCGGGCACATGGTATGGTTATGAATTTATAATGATTGCCGGTGCTGAAGTTACAGATGCTAACGGAAACACAATTCATATCATGTCGGAAAATTACACTAATCCCGGTTCGTTTGATATATCACCCGATGGAACTCATACTTACGGCTGGGAACCTTTGCCCGGATATTTTAACTATGGACCGGAAAATACAAATGAATTTCCTGCAATGAGCCATTTACCTGAAACTTGGCCGGGTACTTGGATTCATGATTATCCCGGTACGCAAGGCAGCAGGGATGGATTGTGGAATGGTGAATTCGGCGCTTACACAAGAGCCGACCAGGAAAGCTACTATGTGATGGATGATAGAAATAATGATGAGTTTGAATATTACCCGTATGTAGGCAGTGCCGTTGATTCTGCCGGTTATCCGAACGGAAGAAGAGGACTTGGATTAGAAGTTAAAGTCCGCGGCTATCAATGGGTGCAGGTTGAAGCTGAAGATATTTTAATTACACGGTACGATATTCAAAATGTTAGTGATAAAGATTTAAGTAAAGTTGTATTTGGGATGTATGTTGACCCCGCCGTTGGCGGAGAAGGTGATTCGCAGGATGACGATGCTTATTTTGAACATATTGATGATATTACTTACTGCTGGGATCTTGATGGTATTGATAATAAAGGAAGACCCGGTGTTGGGTATTTCGGATTTGCATTTCTCGAAAGCCCCGGTGATCCTTTAAATGGAATTGACGACGACGATGACGGACTTATTGATGAAGTTCAATCAAACGATGCGGGTAGTTATATTTTTGGTCCCGTAGGAATATTTGGTGAGGATAAGTGGCACTGGAGCGGAGATGAAGACGGCGACTGGCGAAGCTACGAAGACATTAACGAAAATGGTGTTTGGGATCCAAACGAACCAATTTTTGATGACGTGGGTTCTGATGGAATTGGTCCCAACGATCAAGATTATACAGGACCTGATTTTGACGGAACAGAAGCTAACGGTATGCCCGACCAAGGCGAACCTAATTTTGGATTCACAGATAATGATGAATCAGACCAGATTGGATTAACAAGTTTTGTATTAAGACCCGCAGGCAACATTAGTGCGGATGAAACAACATGGAACGAAATGATACCCGGTTACTTCGGCGGTGTTCTGCCGGGAAACTTAGCTTTTATTTACGGGTCAGGGTATTTTTCACTCCCGCAAAATGAAACTAGAAAATTTGCAGTCGCCTGTCTATTCGGTAATGATTTTGATGACATCATCAGAAACAAGCGAACCATGCAGCGGATTTACGATGCCGACTACAACTTCACAAAGCCGCCGCTTCTTCCAACGGTAAAAGCAACCCCGCAGGATAAAAGAGTAATATTAACATGGGATGCCAGGGCAGAACAATCAATTGATCCAATCTATAAAAAAGATTTTGAAGGGTACTTAATTTATCGTTCAACTGATCCTTCGTTTAACAGCATCAAACTTATTTCTGATTCGTACGGCAACCCTATATTTTGGGAACCGATTGCACAGTTCGATTACGTAAATGGTCTAAGCGGACCTCACCCGGTACCAATTGGCGAAACCGGCGCTAACTTTAATATGGGTACCGATAACGGATTAGTTTACAGCTACATTGATAACAATGTTGAAAACGGCAGAACTTATTATTATGCAGTTGTTTCATACGACAAAGGTTATGATACTGATTTTTATTCCAGAGGTTTAACAACGCAGGAAAACCTTGCGCCGGCAGCACCAAGTGAATGCAGCAAAATTATTCAAACTAATCTTGTTGGCGATGTTATATCGGTAGGCAGAAACTGTGCTGTTGTTGTTCCAAATGCTCCTTCTGCCGGATACACAGACCCGCATTTAAAGGAAGGTGTAATTCATTCCGGCGGTGTTGCAACGGGCAGCGTAAGTGTTGATGCCCTTGTTGCCGACGAAATTTTGAATGATCATGTTTATCAAGTAGTGTTTACCGATACTACATTTGCACGGGCTACAAAGAGCATTACAATTAAAGACGCAACTGAAAACCGAATAGTTTACCACAGCGATGTTTATGATCCAACCTATTTGGAAAGTATAATTATAGAAGGTTTAAAATTTCAATTAGAGAATGATACCGTTGCTGTTGTTGACCAGGGATGGAATGTCGGCGGCGGCGGACTTACTGCCTCAATCGGTTTACTTGAATCACCTAAGCAGGTTAAACTACCGGAGGATTTTGAGATTAGAGTTGGTGAAGCCGGAATTGATACTTCATTTGCACCGTTAGCTTTTCAGAGAAGCCCCGTTAATTTTGAAGTCTGGAGCACTACTACAAATCAACAATATGAGTTTCTATTTGATGAAACTATTTATAAAGACAGCATCTTAAACACAGGTGATGAAATTGTAATTGCCCTTGATGCAAGAGGCTTTCAGTATAAAACCGCAATGAGATTAAATTTTGATCACGGCGGAGATTCAACAAAAATTACTCCCGCTGTTGGTGATGTTTTTCAATTTAAGGTGAGTAAGCCTTTTAACGCCGATGATATTTATGAGTTTGTTACAATAGGTGCTGAGATTGATAAGGAAAAAGCAAAAAATAATTTAGATGATATTTATGTAGTGCCCGATCCTTATGTATCAAACGCTTCATGGGAAAAACCGCTTTTCTATTCGGCAGGGAGAGGTGAAAGAAGAATTGATTTTGTAAACCTCCCGACAAAATGCACAATACGTATTTACACAATGAGCGGCGTGCTGGTTAAAACAATTGAACGCAATGCCGCCGAAGAAAATGGTGCGGAATCATGGGATCTAACAACCGAAGATGGTTTAACGGTTGCATTCGGCATGTATATTTTTCATGTAGATGGATTTGAGCTTGGTGAAAAAATTGGAAAGTTCGCATTAATAAAATAATAGTTTAGAACTCAGGAGTTTTTAATGTTAAAATATCTACTGCAATTTACCGCAATTATAATTTTGATAAGTGCCGGATCAGTTTTTGCACAAGCAGGCGAGGAAGATTTTGCCGACCTCAACTACTCAAGTGATGTAACAAAAACCGGAACATCTGCTGCCAGCTTTTTAGAAATTGGCGTTGGTGCAAAAGCTAAAGGATTAGGCGGCGCATTCACTGCTTTAGCTTCGGATGTTTCAGCACTTTACTGGAACCCCGGCGGATTAGTTAATACTGAAAATGTCTCGTTCTCAATAAATCATTCCGAATGGCTGGCTGATACTAAATCACAATTTTTTGGTTTAGTCTTCCCATTCTCCGATAGGGTTGCACTCGGGTTCAGTTTCAACACACTTAATTATGGTGATATGCGGCCCGTGAGAACTATAGCACAGCCCGAAGGCACAGGCGAGTTTTATGATGCTCTCGATTTAGCTGTCGGGGCAACATTCGCTATGCGGGTAACAGATAGATTTTCGTTCGGCATAACAGGTAAATATATTTCGCAAAAAATTTGGCACGAAACAGCAAGCGCTCTGGCTCTTGATGTCGGCGTACTTTACAAAACTCAATTAGAAGGATTTAATATCGGTACAAGTATTTCAAATTTCGGTTCCGATATGAAAATGGAAGGACGCGATTTGGTAAGAGCTTATGATGCAGATGATAAAAATTATTCAAACGATAAATTAAATGTGCTGCTTAAGACAGATGAATTTCCGCTGCCATTAATTTTCCGTTTCGGACTTTCGTATGAGTTTGAATTTATTGAAGACAATGGTTTTACTGTTGCCGCTGATTTAGTTCATCCAAGCAATAATAATATTTATGCTAATACCGGCATTGAATATAATTTTCAAAATCTATTAAAGCTGCGTGCCGGCTATGAAACATTGTTCCATGATAATAGCGAACAGGGTTTAACCCTTGGTGTTGGTATTGATAATCCCTTTGCAAATACATTAGATTTTTCACTCGATTATGCTTATGTGGATTGGGGACGGCTTGGATACATTCAGCAGTTTTCAATCGATTTAGGTTTTTAACAGGAAAATTCAGGAAAGAAAATGAGTAAAGATTTAGACAAAAATTTAAAACCTTTATATGATATTTTAATAATCGGCGGCGGTATTAATGGCGCCGGTATTGCCTTAGATGCAGCAATGAGAGGATATTCTGTTTTATTGGTGGAAAAAAATGATTTCGGTGGAAGTACAACAAGTAATTCAACAAAATTAATTCACGGCGGGCTGCGTTATTTAGAATATATGGAGTTCCCGTTAGTACGTGAATCACTTAGGGAAAGAGAACACATTCTTCAGAATGCACCACATCTGATTAAACCGATTAAAATAAATTTTCCCTTCTATGGACATAGTAAAAGAGGTCCTTACATTTTAAAACTCGGAATGATTCTCTATGATTTACTTTCATACGATAAGAGCATGCCTAATCATTCATTCATGTTTAATTTCAATAAGAAAAAACTGCATGACTTTATACCGACATTAAGGAAAAAAGGTTTGAGAGGCATTGCAAGTTATTTTGATTGTCAGGCTTTATACCCCGAAAGATTGAATTTGGAAATAATACTTTCAGCTAATTGCGAAGGTGCCGATACAATGAATCACTTTGCTTTTAATTCAATGAAATGGGATGGAGAAAGATATACTGTTAATTTAACTGATACTATTAATGATCAGCAATATTCAGTTGGGGCAAAATTTGTTGTAAATGCAACCGGACCCTTTGTTGATAACATTAATAAAGCTATCGATACAAATATTCCAAGACTGATGGGCGGAACCAAGGGAAGCCATATACTAATTGACAAATTTGAAAATGGACCGGAAGATGGATTATACATTGAGGCAATTCAAGACGGAAGACCCTTTTTTATTTTACCCTGGGATGAATATTATTTAGTAGGTACAACCGATATTTTTTACAACGGCGATCTCGACAATATAGTTGCAACAGAAGATGAAGTAGAATATTTGCTTCATGAACTTAACTATTTTACCGATTCAAAGGAGTTCACCAGGGATGATGTGGTTTATACATATTCCGGAATAAGACCGCTGCCGTATGAACCGGATAAATCCGAAAGCCAGGTAACAAGAAACCATATAATTTATGACCATGAGAAAAAGGAAAACATTAAGAATTATATTTCAATTGTTGGCGGCAAGTTAACTACATATAGAAATCTTGCTGAAGATACAATTGATGCAATTGAAAAGAAGTTAGGCAGAAAGCATAAATGTTTAACAAAAGAATACAAATTGTTCGGTGCAAAAGGAATTGCAGATATCGATAGTTTTAAGGAAGAAAACATTGAATACTATACAAATAAATATCAGATAGAAGAAAGTATTGTTAACTACTTAATAGATTTTTACGGTGTCAAGTTTATTGAAGTTCTTAAATACATTGATTTAAATTCAAAACTGAAAGAACGAATTGATCCTGAACGAAATGATATTAAAGCGCAAATATATTATGCTGTAGAAGTTGAAAAAGCAAAAACACTTGAAGATATAATTATAAGAAGAACATCACTCGGAACACATGGTACATTGGGGTACGACACTGTTGAAGAAATTGCGGAAATAGCCGCACCTCTTTTAAGCATGAATGAAAATGAAAAACTGAAAGCTATTGAAAATTATAAAGAGAAAATTAAAAATCATTATAAACTCAATGAAAAATTCATAGAAAAGAGAGCAGAAAAATATGTTGCCCATTGAAAATAGAGCACCTCGTTATTATCAAATATTTCAGGATATCTATAATAAAATTGATGAAGGTGATTTTAAAAATGGTGATCAGCTCCCAAGTGAAGCTGAGCTATGCAAAGCATATAATGTAAGCAGAGGAACATTACGCGAAGGATTAAAACTACTATTTCAATACGGATTATTAGTCCGAGAACAAGGGCGCGGCACTTTTGTTACAGTTCATAAAATAGGGCAGGATGTTAATCAGTTAATGGGCTTTACAAGTTTGATGCAGAGCCACAACAAAAAAGCTTCGGGCAAAATTTTAGAAACACATACCAAATTACCCAACCCGATTGTAAAACAATTGATGCAGCTTGATGATAATGAAGAAGTAGTAAGAATTATCCGGCTGCGCTACGGTGATGATAAACCACTAATAATTGAAAGATCATACTTTACGGAAAGACTGTTTAAACCGCTGCAGGAATATGATCTTGAAAAAGAATCTATTTATGAATTGTTGTATAAACATACCAACCAAAGGCTGGGTAAAGCGAAACAGTCTATAGAAGCAGCCGTGGCAACACCAACAGAAGCAGAACTTTTTAATATTAATGTCGGGGCGCCCCTTTTGCTTATGACGAGATTAATTATGCTTAGAGACGGAACCCCGTTTGAATATTCTAAAGACATATACAGAGCAGATAAACTAAAATTTACAATAGAAACAAAACCATACGAGGAAAGTTCAAACAATATTTTGCTTGAGCTTGTTAATTTTCAATAGGTGAATTAGAAAATAAATTTATCACAAAATAGGAGTTGGAATGAAAAATAATTACAAGACAACTAATTGGACAATTTTAATCATAGCTTTGTTTATGATAAGTTCAAATTTAGTAAACGCACAATGGGGCAAAGCCTTACATTATAAGTGGTGGGAACATGATAGAGTAATTGTTCCTCAAGCAGCAGATTACTGGCCGTTTGTAGTTAATGAAGGTACAGTGGAAATGTGGTTTAAACCCGATTCAGTTTTAAAAGCTGATACACATGACCCTGACTACACGTATTTATTTTCGAAAAATATTTCTGGTAATAATGAAGGAGACATGGGAATATCGTGGGGTAGAGGAAAAGGAGAATTACAGAATTTTATTCAAGATGGAACAGCAACAACAAGCGTTTATCCCACGTACTCAGTTTGGGAACCTCGCTGGTATCACTTAGCATTTCAGTGGAATGTGAACGACAGCATGAGAGTATTCATCGACGGTGTTCAGCATGATGCAGTTGCTCCATGCCCGCCCGTACATGGCGGCACTCAAGCAATCGTAATTGGTTCTGGTGCAGTGAATTTATTAGATACCCGCTATGAAACATTCCGCGGACAAATTGATGAAGTAAGAATTTCTGCAGTAGCCCGGTATACCGAAAACTTTTCGCCCCCTACTGCTCCATATCAAAATGATCAATTTACTTTAGCACTATGGCATTTTGATGACGGTGCCGGGCTAGTTGCAACAGATGCAACCGGAAATGGTTTTGATGGTATTTTAGGTGATACAACTAATATTGGAAGCAACGCACCAGACTGGGTTACTGTTGAAAGAGATATGCTTATTGTTGTTAATGAATTTCTGGCAGACCCTGAAGCATCCGTTGAATTTGGTGATGCTAATGGTGACGGCGTTAGAGATGCACAAGAGGACGAGTATGTTGAATTATTAAATGTAAGCGGAAGAGATATCGATTTAACCGGCTGGAGCTTAGGCGATGACGAAAGAGTCGATTTTCAATTTCCTGACGGTTACATAATTAAGCCTTACGAATTTGTTTCTATATTCGGCGGCGGTAATGTTTCCAATGTTCCCGGTTATAATGCTGATCCCTTATTGACTAGAGTTTTCGCAACGGGTGACAGTGTTGGAAACGGTTTAGCAAATGGCGGCGATTATATTGTAATGCTATCGCCCGATGGAAGTCATGACATGTATTTAGCTTACGGCAGCAAGTTTGGAGCCGGAGCACCAACAGCTGCTTTCCTAAGCGGAATTACATGGAGCTTTGAAGTTGAAACAGCTTCAATCGCCAATAACAATAATTCATTAACTATGAATCCTGACGGCGTAATGTCCGGAGACGATTATTACTTTGAGATTTTATCAGTCACTGACAGTGCCCGTTATCATTCTGCAAACAGAACTGTTGACGGCAATGAAACGATTTCGTTTGAACTTAATGTTATTGTTGAAGGTCAAGGTACTGTTGAACAAGATACAACGATGGTAACCTATCCATTAGGTACACAAGTAAACTTAACTGCAACACCTGCTGATGCCTGGGTTTTAGATGGATGGTATGTAGATGGTGAAAAAAGTTCCGGCAATCCTTATGCTGTATTGATGAATAACAATGTTGATTTAACAGTAAAATTTGTAGAGCAATTTCAAGTTGCACCAAAACTTATCTTTAACGAAATACTACCTGACGTTGCTAATGACCCGGTAAATGGTGATGCTAATGGTGACGGTTATAGAGATAGCAGCGAAGATGAGTTTGTTGAATTAGTTAATATTTCAAGGCAGCCATTTGATTTAACAGGATTTAAACTCGGCGATGATGAAGACCTTAGCTTCACATTCCCGGATGGTTATATGGTACAGCCGGGTAACTTTGTTGTAGTCTTCGGCGGCGGTGATGTTTCCAATGTTCCCGGTTACAACCCCGACCCATTGCAGACCAAGGTATTTATTTCTGATAGTGTAGGTGTAGGAAACGGATTAGCTAACGGCGGTGATTTTGTATTATTGATTTCTCCTGATGGTGCATACGATATGTATATGTCGTACGAAGGAAAATATAATATTGCAGGTCCTACATCTTCGGTTGTTGACGGAATAGATTTTGAACTACGTATTGAAACAGATGTAGCAGCCAGTGATCCTTCAATTACTCGAAATCCTGACGGTGATATTTCTGTTGGAAATCCGTTCATCCAGATCACAACCGTTACCGATTCTATTTACTGGACGCCGGGACAAACAATCGATGGAAATAATATGATTGTTGTTGGAGTTGATGAAATTGAAACAGGTATTCCATCTAACTTTGAATTGTTTGATAATTATCCGAATCCATTTAACCCATCTACTATTATTAAAGCGGCTCTTCCTGCTGCACAGCATGTTAGTCTAAAAGTATATAATATTAATGGTGAGTTAGTAACTACATTAGTTAATGGAACATTGAATGCAGGTTACCACCGGTTTGAATGGAATGGAACAAATAGTGCAGGACAAAGAGTATCTTCAGGAATTTATTTTTATCAAATTAGCGCCGGTGAATTATACCAGGTTAAAAAGATGATGCTCATTAAATAGTAATTTAAGCCGGCAGGTATTTAACCTGCCGGCTATTTTTATATCCGGAAATAAAGATGAACTATATGACTAAGTATTTTAATATTTCCTTTATTGGAATTTTTCTGTTTTTATCAGGCATTACGTTGGGTCAGGCAAATACTGTACTGTTCCGCTTCAATGCCAATCATGATTTTTCACAAAGTGTTTCATCCACGGTAGAAGCTTTTAACCTAACATTTTCAGATGAAGTTGATCCGATTGAGCTTCCGGCAAGGGGAATGAACGGCTGGGGATACTACGCCCCAATCAGAACAATTTTTTCGGGTTCAGGTTCATACATGAGAAGCACCGAAAAAGTTAGGGTAACATTTGCCGGCGATCATAATTTATCAGGCGAAGTTTGGCTAAACCCCGAGGCAGCAGAGATGTCATTATTTTCATGGAATGATCCCGCATTATCACATGGTATTGATCTTTACCTTGATGGCGGAAATGTAATCCTGGAAAGACGTTTCTTCGATACCACACTTGCAGCGGTTTCCAATTCGGTGTTATCCCTAAATGAATGGCATTATATTAATTGGACTCTATCGGTCTCAAATCAGAATGTGAATATATCAATTTATATTGACGGTGATCTTGATGCTGAAGGTATATATACATTGTCATCTCCCGTTGGTTTTGCAATTATAAACACCGAAGTACAAATCGGAAAATCTGAATTCAATACCGGTCTCCCTTATCTAAAGGGAAAACTTTCGGCGGTAAATTTTAAGAGCTACATACCGCAGGAGGAATACTTAAGTACTCACATTCCTTTTGACGGCTCTGAGTATTCGGGAATACCGGCATACCATAACTATAACATCGGTACTTCAGGAATCGAAGCTGATCAGCGGATAACGGAAAATTCAACTCCGATTATGGAAAGTGTAATTGTTCCTTATATGGACGATGATTTTATTCCGCAAGGTCTTACAAATTCAGAAGAGGATGATGATAATACTTATTCAAACCCGATGGTTTACAGTTCGTTATATAATAAAACCATTTCGGGTCAAACCAGGCTTAAAAGATCAATAGTTGTGGAGATGGACCCGAATAATAATTACAAAATTAGAAGATGCTTCCAACTGGCAGGTGAGCTTAAAAATAGTCATGTAGGGGGAATAGCATTTTTTAACAATCGAGTTTATGTAGCTTCAAGTTATAAAATTGAGGCATATACGATTCCCGAATTTGATACAACAAATGGTTATGAAAAGTATGTAAACCTTAATGCACAAAGTAATATGCTGTTTAATGTTGCGTCTCAAGCATCCTTTGTTACTTATTTTAGAGATACTATTTGGGTAGGAGATTACAGAACTTCTACCGATGCTTTCTTGTTCGGATACCCGTTAAATGAAGATGGAAGCGTTGATGTGGCATCTACCCCGAAAAAATATTTTATGCCGCTTAAAACACAAGGTGTTGCGTGGACAACTGTAAGCGGTACAGATTATTTAATGATAAGTACCAGCGGCGGAGACGGTAAAAGTTATATTTACCGGGTGCCGAGATCAAATCTTAGTTCAAACCAATATCCTGTAGAAGATAGAACGTTAGCATTCCCCGCAGGCGGAGAAGACTTATCGTTTGATAAAGATCAGAATCTTTACGCACAGTCTGAATCGGGCGCTAAACATTTTCAAAAACGAAGTTCGCCTTGGTCAACATTCTATCCCTTCTTGTTCAAAATAAGTTACGATACTATGTTTGATGATCTGACTTCAGTTGAAGAGCACGATAGTCAAAGCAGTATTGAGCAGAACAAAATTAAAATAAGCTCGTATCCTAATCCTGCAAACGGACAGATACAAATTCAATTAAATGTAAACAGTAATTCGGAATCGGAATTACGAATTGTTGATGTGCTGGGACGAACGGTAAAAAAGTGGCTTCCAATTCAGCCGGGAAAACGTTCAATGAAATTTTTATGGAGTGATTCAAACGCTGCATCGGGAATATATTTTCTGCAGCTAATTTCAAATGGAAAGATTCATTCCCATAAAATGATATTAATGAAATAAGTGAGTAAAACTTGTATTAAATGAACAAAACAAATTTCACATATTTAGCATCTCCCATTTTCATAATCATAATGTTTATATCAGGTTGTTCGTTTGATAATAAAAATTCTGTATTAAAGATTGATGATTTTAGCTTATCAGAAAATGCTTTCAACCTTAGTTTTAATACTGCTCCGGCAATATTAAAGTTTGGTGATACTCCTAAACTTGCCTACTTAAATGCGATCAAAAACGAATACCTGGTTACTAACTATTTAACACGGCAGGGATTCGGGAAAGATTCATCTCTAAGTAAAACTCTTCGATTGTTAAAGCAGGAATTAATTGTTGAAAAAATGTTTAATGAAGATGTTGATTCGAAAATTGAAATAAGTGATGAAGAGATACGTAAGGAAGTTTTAAAGGGGAATAAGCAGGTAAAGGTTAAATACATTTTTACTGATGATTTAAATGAAGCAGAAAGTATAAAGAATAGCATCGGCAGAGAGAAAAGTTTTAAAGATTTTCAGGAAGAAAAACTAATTAGTATTGGTTTAACTTCTGAAGCAGGAGAAACAGATTTTATAAATTACGGTGAAGTTGATCCCGAAATAAACGAAGTGATCTTTTCTATTAAACCCGGAAATGTTTCCGACATAATTAAAACTGATGCCGGATATTTTTTATTAAAAGTTGCAGATATTAGAAAATCACTTCTATCTGAATCTGATATTACCAGGCTGACACCTACTTACAAAAAGATACTGCTGAATAAACGAATGAATTCCGAAGCGAGAGTTTATTTAAAAAATTTTATGGATCCGTTCAACATTGTTGTTAACGGTAAAGTGTTTCAGGAATTAGTTAATTCACTATATCCTGTATATAAAAAAAATAGAAATACCAATGCAGTCAATTTACAATCGAATCAAGAATTTCTGAAATATGAAGATTACAAAGATGACTTTGATGAGGAGTTGCTCGCAAATCCGTTAGTTAATTTTGAAGGGGGAATTATTACGGCAGCGGAAATGCTGTACCACTTTTCATATTACCCGGTCAGTTTTTCAACAACTTCAATAAATGATTTTGCCGATGAACTTAAAAAGAAAATTGGTTTACGATTGCGTGATATATTTTTAGAACGAGAAGGTATTAAACGCGGTTATGATAAAGTCGAAATAATTAATGAAGAATTAGAATTATGGAAAAATCAAATTGTTACTTATAGATATTTACAAAAATTATCCGATGAAATAATTGTTGATACAACCGAATTGAAAAAGATTTATGAAGATAAATTCAGCACATCTCTGCCGTTCAATAATGTTAAAGATAAATTAACAAGCAGCTACAAGGACTACTTGATTTATAGAAAACTCATTTCGATAGTTGAAAACGAATTATCGAATCATAAAATTGAAATCAACCCCAAGCTACTAATAAAAGAAAATAAACATCCGGTTAGCAAGTTAAATGGTGCGGATGTTTTTACATATAAGATGGGACTGCCATACTCAAGGCTGGCTTTTGCAGTACCGAATAGAATTTGGGCTGCGGAAAATGTTTGGCAGTTGAATATGAAAAATTAAATTATTAATGAGGAAAAAATGAAACAGCTATTACTTCTGATAACAATTTTACTAACACTATTTGCGTGCGAAATGAAAAAGGAAACTATTATAGTCGCTCACCGCGGTGCCTCCGGTCATGCACCTGAAAATACTTTAGCTGCAATGAAAACAGCTATGGAAATGAATGCTGAATTCAGCGAACTGGATGTACAGGAAACAAAAGATGGTGAAATAATTCTTCTGCATGATAAAACACTAAAGCGAACTGGAAAACAAAATTTAAATATTTGGGAACTTAACTATGACGAGTTGAAAGATATTGAAGTAGGAGGGTGGTACGCGGAGGAATTTAAAGGTGAACCTATTCCTACTCTTGCTGAGGTTATTGAATTAGTTAGGGGCAAAATGAAATTGAATATTGAGCTTAAAACTAACAAGCATGAAAAAATGTTAGCCGAGCGGGCACTGCAGGTAGTTCTTGATCATAACTTTTTAGATCAAGTTGTGTTTACCTCATTCAAGTTCGATGAAATAAGAAAGCTTCGCAAGATAAATAAAGAAGCTAAGGTTGGTTATATTTTTTCAAAAATGCCCAAGGATATTGATGTGTTTGCCGAAGATGTTGATATGCTAAGTGTAGGTAAAAAATTAGTGGATGAAGAGTTTATGAATAAAGTACGTGCAGCAGGCAAAGAAGTTGCAGTTTGGACTGTTAACAAACCTAAAGAAATGAAAAGATTGATTAACCTTGGCGTTGATGCAATCATTACAAACTACCCTGATGTGCTGCGTGAAGTTCTTGACGGTAAACAATAATCTGAAATGAAGAAAATAATTTCGATATTAATATTTTTATTAAGCACACAAGTATTTGCTCAGCATACTCCTTATTGGAATCACAAAGTGAGTATGTACAAGTTGATGCCTAATACAGAAGGTGAAATAATATTTTTAGGCGACAGCATTACCGATAGATGTGAATGGTTTGAATTGTTTTCAAATCCATTAGTAAAAAACCGGGGATTAAGCGGTGATAGAACATCCGGCGTGCTTGATAGAATTTCTGAGGTAACAGAATCGAATCCGGATAAGATATTTATTATGATTGGCGTGAACGATTTGCGACATGATGTTAGTATTGAAGATATTCTGAAAAACTATCAAAGCATTTTAGAAAAGATTAAATCAGATTCTCCGCAGACAAAAATTTATATTCAAAGTGTACTGCCCGTAAATGAATTGATAGGTAAGCCGAAAACCACAAGCGAAGAAATAATAAAACTGAATATTAAAATTGAAAATCTTGCAGGCGAATATAGAATTCCATTCGTAAATGTATTTGCAAGTCTGGCTGATGAAGATAGTCGCTTAGATGAAAAATATTCAGAAGATGGATTGCATATAAATGGTGATGGGTATTCGGTTTGGAAATCTATAATTGAAAAATACGTAAATAATTAATATGAGATTTAATTGAAAAAATTATTACTGCCTCTTCTACTTTTTCTTTTAGTCGAAACGGCTCTGCCGCAGCAGGTTTTTAATTCATTAGAATTAATTAAAACTATTGAAGTTGAAGGCAGGCAAGGCGTTGCGGTAGATAGTAATTATTATTACGTAAGCGGAAGCAAAGCAATTTTCAAATATTCAAAAGAGGGCAAACTGCTGTTGACTAATGATAATCCGTTCTCAAGCCTCACGAAGGAAGCAAATCACCTTGGCGATATTGATTATTATAACGGGAAATTATATGCAGGTGCTGAATATTTTTACGACGGCAGTGCTTCCAATATTCAAATAGTTATTTATGATGCGGAGACCCTGGAGTTCGATAGTTTTTTTAGTTGGGAGCCTGAATCGGGACAGCAGGAAGTATGTGCAATTACAGTTGATCCTAAAAATAATTTAGTGTGGATGGCTGATTGGATTGATGGTTCTTACTTATATAAATATGATTTGACGAACGGCACTTACATAGGCAAACTTCACATCTATCCCGTACCCGAAAAACAGCAGGGAATCAAAGTTTACAAAAATCAAATACTAATTACCGCTGATGATGGTGATGCCGAGTATGAGGAGTCAGATCATCTTTACGCTGTTTCAATTCTGGAAAGTGAAAGCTCATCTAAAGTATCACTTATAAAAACTTTTAATGATGTAAAGCGGCAGGGAGAAATTGAAGGATTAACAATTGACGGAATTGAAAATACTTTGATCGTTCATTTTAACCGCGGGATGAGAGTTGTAAATGGAATGCCGATCGGCTTTTATCCGGGTTATGAAAAAGAAATTCACGAATTATATATTTATAAAATAGTTGACTAAGGAGAGTTATGTTGAAAACTAATCTATTAAAATCATTGCTGTTGTATTTATTCATTCTTGCAGGATTAACTGCTTGCTGTAATGAAAACACTCAACCCGCAGAGTTTAAGCCAATAGCCGGATTCAGCGATGAAGTAAACACACAGTTGAGTGCATTTCTCAATGATACAAAAAACGAAACCGGTAGAAAAATTGCTGTGTTCGATGGTGATGGTACTGTACTTGGACAAACACCCCATTACTTAGCCGATGAAGCAATGTACCAGTATGCTCTTGAGCATCCTGAAAAAAATAAAAAGATTTTCAACGAGATGATTAAACAGTCAAATGTTTCAATACCGTATGTGCAGAATAGAGTTAAATATATTGCAGGTGAATCACTCCAATTTTATAGAGACTTGGGAGAAAAATATTTTAAGAAATATTACTCCAATAAAATTTACGAACCAATGAGAGAAATGATCAATCAGCTTAAAGCAAACGGTTTTGAAATTTGGATAATAACAGCATCACCGGAAGGAATGTATCAGCAATTTTTAAGTAAAGAACTGCAAATTCCAATTACAAATATTGTTGGAATAAAATCTACAATCCGTAATGGAATTATTACAGATGAAATAGTGAAACCAATTCCGCAGGACCATGGCAAAAAAGAAGCTATTGAAACATTTGTGCAGGATGTACCATTATTAGTAGCGGGCAATAGCAGGGGCGATAAGGAGATGATTGAGCACAGCAGCATGTTAAAAATGATTGTTAATCCTGATGAACACATAGCTCCGGACCAAACAGAAAGTATTGCCGACTATGCGAAAAGGAATAACTGGCTGATTGTAAAAATTAATGATGTACCTGCTGAAGACTTTCCATCAGTAACTTCAAAAAAGTTTGGAATAAGATTGAACAAAACTCATAAAGTTGAAAAATAAATTTTTATTCGAGGAGTAACTTATGTTTTCAAAATTTATTAATTGGTTTAAGCCTGATCCGCCGATTGAAAGAGTGCCGAAAGAAAAGGTAAAAAAGCTGTATAAAATTAATCGCTGGCGGGTACTTGAATCAACTTTTATGGGTTACGCGATATTCTATCTTGTTAGAAACAACTTATCTACAGTTGCCAAAGATATAGAGGGTGCACTGGGCTACGATTATAACATGATAGGAAATATATTAGCTTTTTCGGCTATTGCCTATGGCATTGGTAAATTTTTAAATGGGGCTTTATCTGATAGAAGCAACCCAAGAAAATTTATGGCATTCGGGCTATTACTTACAGCTCTAATAAATTTTGCATTCGGGGGTGTGCAAAATTATTACCTTCATTTATTTTTATGGACACTCAACGGGTTTGTTCAAGGAATGGGCTGGCCTCCGTGCGGTCGTTCAATCGGGCATTGGTTCAGCATTAAAGAGCGCGGTTCGGTGTTTGCAATTTGGAATATTTCTCATAACATCGGCGGCGGTATTGCTGGTATAATTGCAGCTTATGCAACAATTCATTTTGGCGGCTGGCATGCAGCGTTTTATGTGCCGGGTGCAATTGCTTTAATTGGTTCAATATATTTGTTTTTAAGATTAAGAGATACGCCGCAGTCAATTGGTCTTCCGCCGATTGAAGAGTTTTCAGATACTTATTCTGAAAATGAAGAGAATCGTGAGAATAGAGAAAAAGAATTAACAACAAGAGAATTATTTGTTGACAATATCCTTAAGAATAAATATCTCTGGCTTTTTGCGATTGCTAATTTATTCGTTTACATCGTTAGATACAGTATGCTCGATTGGGGACCAACATACCTGCGCGAAGTAAAAGAATCAACACTGCAGGGAGGCGGAATTGCCGTTCTCGTATTGGAGTTTGGCGGTATCCCATCTACATTGTTAATGGGCTGGCTTTCCGATAAAGTCGGCGGAAGAAGAGGAATGGTGAGCCTGCTCTGCATGATTCCTATTCTATTTGCCTTCCTCGGTATTTACTTAAATCCTGCCGGATATATTTGGATAGATTTTACATTGCTTGCGGTAGTGGGATTTTTTATTTATCCTCCTGTTATGCTGCTCGGCGTTGCCGGTTTGGATCTGACTTCTAAAAAAGCAGTCGGCACCGCAGCCGGTTTTATTGGATTGTTCGGATATATCGGAAGAACAATACAGGCAAAAGGTTTCGGCTGGATGGCAGATTACTTCGGCGAAATATACGGTAAGCAGACAAGCTGGGATATAATTATAATGTCGATATTAGCAAGTACATTAATTGCAATTATTCTTCTTGCATTCACCTGGAAAATAAAACCTAAAGCTTAACTATGAGAAAATACTTTTTGACAAATATTGTTTTGCCGGTTGTTTGGTTACTTTGCTTAATTGTAAATATTAGTGCGCAGGATAGCACATTAATTTTTGAAGAAGATTTTGATAACGATGTTTTATCTGAATGGCAAATAATTGATGATGTTAATGATAACTCCAACTGGTTTTTAGATGAAAGCCATCTCGTGCAGGATTCAAATATTGGTCAGGGAAGCAGCCAATTAGGTACTAACATTATTAAAAAAGATTTACTGCTGGATAACTTTACTCTAAGAACTAAAATGTATTCTACCGATGATGATTATATAGGAATTGTATTTCGTTATGTGGATTCAGATAATTATTATCGCTTTATTTTATCGAGCCAAAGGAAAAGAATATATCTGCAGAAAAGGGTTAACGGGGTTACTTCATTATTGGATTCGTTTACTGATGAAGAGTGGCACTATGTTGGTTTTACTACAACAATTACTGCTGACAATAATAATTTAAAAGTTTACTTAAATGATGAGCTTTACTTAGAAGCGCAGGACAATAGTATTACCGGCGGTTCAATAGGTTTTATGAGCTGTTATAACAACGGCAACTTTTTTGATTGGATTAAAATTTACAGCAGTTTTCAAATACCGGAGCCCGATTATAATGCGGCTTCTTACCGGCTTCCTTACATTCAAAACTTAACCGATTCGTCAGTTGTAATACTTTGGGGCACTAACACTGCTTCAAACAGCATTGTGCACATCGGCTTAGATACAAACTCTTATCAAATTATAGAAGAAAGCGGAGCAAATTTTAATCACCAGATTGATATTGAAAACCTGGAACCTTATACCAAATATTATTACCGGGTCTATTCGGATGCAACTGCAAGTGATTGGAAATATTTTAGAACTCCGAAATTGAATCCTGATGAATTTACCTTTTTAGTTTATGGCGATACCCAAAATAATTTTCTGCGGCACAGAGAAATTGCAGGCAATTTTGCTGATCACGAATTTGATTTTATTGCACATTGCGGCGATGCAGTTCAAAGAGGAATACGCAACGATTGGAATGTAGAATTTTTTGATCCGCTCAATGACTACCTTTCTGAAAAACCAATTTATGTAGCCATAGGAAACCATCAATTAAATTCTCAAAATTTTTATGATTATTTTGAAACACCGAATGAGGAACATGAAAATTATTATTCGTTCACATACGGAAATTCATTTTTTATATTTTTTGATAATAGAAGTGCAGCATATCCTGATGTTACATATTATCCGAGTATAAAAGAAGGTTCACCGCAATATACTTGGCTCGAAAACCAATTAAGCTCTACACAGGCTGAAGAGGCTGAGTGGATTTTCGCTTTTAGTCATGTTCCCAGCTACCATAATTTTTCATTAAATGTTTATCCCGATAACACACAATACTTAGTTCCTCTCTTTGAACAGTATGGAGTTGACTTCAGCTTCTCAGGTCATTTACACGGTTACGAAAGGGGAATAAGAAATAACGTAAATTACGTAACCGCTGCCGGCGGCGGGGGTATTGGTCCGGTTAAAGATGACGGATTTTCTGATCCGCCTAATCCGCTTACTAATTATCCATTTAGAAGAATATATAATTTCTGTAAAGTTGAAGTTAAAAACTCCAAAGTCAGTTTTTCAGCTTATGATATTTTTGGAGATAAAATTGATAGTAAAATTATCGACTCAACAGCTACCGGCATTAAGGAAAGCTTGAACAATATTAAAAATAATTTGAAAGATTCGTTCGGTGCATATCCAAATCCATACAATAGCGAAGTCATTTTCGAATACGAGCTTACTGCGCCCTCGAATGTATCAATAAAATTATTTAATGTGTTAGGTCAGCAAATTGATAAATTGGTTAATTCATATCATAAAAAAGGTAAGCATAAAGTAGTTTTAAATACAGTGGGTAAATCCAGCGGAGTTTTTTTTGCACAATTAGTAACACAAAATTTTAATAAAACTATAAAAATTATTCAGAGCAAATGATTTTGGTTTTAAATAATCTTTTTCATAAAGAATATTAAGTTTAACATTAAAAAAGTAAGTAAATTAGAACAGTACTATCATGAACAATTATCAGCACTAATTATATTATCAATAAACTCGGAGGCAGTGTGAGAAAAGTATTATTACAATTAATTATTTTATTTTTTGTTTCATTAACAGTTGCTAATGGGCAGGTGTTTATTACAGAATTAGCAGACCCGGATAACAATACAGATGGACGCTTCATCGAATTGTATAATGCCGGAGCAACAGATGTTAACTTTGCCGAAGATTCAAGCTGGCGTATCGACAAGTACACAAATGCTGCAGCTACCGCCAGTAAATCACTTAACCTAACAGGAATAATTCCCGCAGGCGGTTTTTATATTATTGCAACCGGACCGGCGGATGGTGACTTCTTTACACTCTATGGTGTTAATGCAGATCAATTTGACGGTGAAGCTAATCATGTGGCAGGAAGTAACGGAGATGACAACTTAGAGCTTTACAATGGAGTAGGGACATTGATAGACCAATTCGGTGTACCCGGTGAAGACGGTACAGGAACAAATCATGAATTTGAAGACGGCAGAGCAGAAAGAGTTGCAACTGTGACTACCGGAAATCCGGTATGGGATTTTGCAGAATGGAATATCGACAGTGATGCACCTACCGGTAATGGTCCTCAGTTTGCTCCTGCTGATTTTGATCCCGGTGCATGGATAGGAGATCCAAGCGTTGTTATTGATCCCGAACCTACTAATCACGTTTTAAGTTTTGCAGCAGTAGGTGTAGGATTTGATCAGGTTGATTTAAGCTGGACAGAAAATGACGGAGCACAAGCACCGGAAGGTTATTTAATTAAATCAAGTACAGTCAGCTATGCAGCTATCATAGATCCCGTTGATGGTACGCATGAATTCACAGATTCTGATATGTCTGATAGTGTTGGAGTTGTTAATATCGCACACGGTTTTGATGTTTACAACTGGACCGGACCAACAGGTTTAGCAGGCGGAACAACTTACTACTACAAAATTTATCCATTTACTAATTTCGGCAGCAATATCGATTACAAAACCGACGGAACAATACCCCAGGCTGATGCAACAACAGGCACTCCTCCCGTTCTGCCGAATATAGTAATTAATGAATTCTTAGCCGATCCCGATCCGGTTTTAGGCGATGCTAATGGTGATGGTACTGTAAATACTTCGGAAGATGAATTTGTAGAGTTTGTAAATATAGACGGAGCCAGCGTTGATATTGGCGGTTATACAATAGAAGATGGTTTCGGAATTCGTCATACCTTCCCAATTGGAACAATCATTCCTGATAGCGGAGCAGTCGTTGTATTTGGCGGCGGAACCCCAACCGGAATTGCCGGTGCTGTTTTTGTCGCTGATGACGGATTGTTAGGATTAAATAACTCCGGCGACATTATAATACTAAAGGATGGTTCAGGAAACACAATAGCTACTTACAGTTATGGTTCCGAAGGGGGAGATAATCAGTCCTTAGCCCGCGAACCCGATTTGACCGGAGGATTTGTAAAACATACAACAATAGCAAGCAATCCGGTTCCTCAATCACCGGGAGCTTTTAATACAACAGGAGATGAAATACCTGTTGAGCTAACCTCATTTACAGCCAATGTAGTTGAAGGAAAAATAAGATTAGTATGGACAACAGCAACGGAATTAAATAACTACGGATTTAATGTAGAAAGAAAAATTGCCGATAGCGATTGGATGAACATCGGATTTGTTGAAGGTGCCGGAAACAGTACTAACCGTGTTGATTATTCATTCATTGACAAGGAATTAATTTCTGTACGAGTTCAATATAGATTACAGCAAGTTGATTTTGACGGCTCGTTTGAATATTCCAATGTAGTTGAAATGGATTTAGGATTACCAACTGAATTTGAACTCTCACAAAATTATCCGAATCCGTTTAACCCAACAACAGCAATTAATTTTAGTTTACCGGAAGCTGCTGTAGTTAAAATTTCTGTTTACAATGCAATCGGAGAACAAATAGTAGAGTTACTGAATAATCAAGTTGAAGCAGGCTATCACACTGTAAACTTTGACGGCAGTAATTTAACAAGCGGTTTATACTTCTTTAGAATTGAAGCAGCAAACTTTACAAGTACTAAAAAGATGATGCTTTTAAAATAATTCTCACAGCATGCTACATTTATTTGGAAAGTCCCGATTAAAAGTCGGGACTTTTTATTTTTAAAATATAATTTTGCGCAGTTATTAAAGAATTAACGCTAATTTAATATCGGAATTCAGCCAGACACAGAAAAAAAATCCTTATATTTACAGTTTATTATTTTAAAAATATGGAAGATTTATTTTGAGTAAAGAAAAAATACTTGTTACCTCTGCATTGCCTTACGCAAATGGAAATATTCATCTTGGGCATTTAAGCGGCGCTTATCTGCCGGCAGATATTTATGTTAGATATAAAAGATTGAAAGGTGACGATGTTCTTTATATTTGCGGCTCCGATGAACATGGTGTTCCTATTACAATTTCGGCTGATAAAGAAAATGTAACTCCCCAAGAAATTATTGATCGATATCATAATCAAAATAAAAAGGCTTTTGAAAAATTTGGTATGAGTTTCGACATTTATTCGCGTACAAGTCTTCCAACTCATCATGAAACAGCTCAAAAGTTTTTTACAAGCTTTTATCAGCAAGGGCTTTTAGAAGAAAAGAAAACCAAGCAGTATTACGATATCAAAGCGAAAATGTTTTTACCTGACCGTTATGTTGAGGGAACTTGCCCGAAGTGCGGATTTGAAGAGGCGCGAAGTGATGAGTGTGAAAATTGCGGCTCATTATACGATGCTTCCGAATTAAAAAATCCTAAAAGTAAAATTACCGGAGATACTCCTGAACTGAAGGAGACATCTCATTGGTACTTTCCTTTGGGTAAATATCAGGAAAGATTAGAAAAGTATATTGATGAAATGAATGAAACTTATAAGTGGAAAGAAAATGTTTTACAGTATTGCCGCGGCTGGTTTAAGGATGGCTTAAAAGATAGAGCAGTTACAAGAGATTTAGATTGGGGTGTTAAAGTTCCGCTGGCAGATGCCGAAGGTAAAGTTTTATATGTTTGGTTTGAGGCTGTACTTGGTTATATCTCTGCTACAAAAGAATATTCGGATTCGATTGGCAAAAAGGAATTATGGAAAGATTATTGGCAGAATTCAGATACAAAATATTTAGCATTTATAGGTAAGGATAATATTGTTTTTCATACGATAATTTTTCCCGCAATGTTAATGGCATGGAATGATGGAAATGCTGATAAATACATTCTGCCTCAAAATGTTCCGGCTAACGAATTCCTAAATTTTGAGGGAAAGAAATTTTCAAAATCACGCGGGTGGGGAATTAACGCCGATGAATTTCTTGAATTATTTCCTGCTGATTCGCTAAGGTATGCATTGGCTGCTAACCTGCCCGAAAATAAGGATACAGATTTCTACTGGAAGGAGTTTCAGGCTAAGAATAATAGTGAGCTTGCGGATATACTCGGTAATTTTGTTAATCGTACATTTATTTTTGCATCTAAGCATTTTGATGGAAAAGTACCGCCGCTGAAAAATACTAAACCAATTGATGATGAAATGCTTAAGCTCATTAAAAATCACCCGGCAAAAGTAGGTAAACTGCTTGAGCAATACAAAATTAGAGATGCAGTTTTTGAAATGATGAACCTTGCCAGGGCAGGTAACAAATATTTTAATGATTCCGAACCCTGGGAAACGGTGAAGAATAATAAAGACGATTGCGGTACTACATTGAATGTTTGCTTGCAGACAATTTATGAACTTGCAATTATTTTAAGTCCCGTTATTCCTAACACTGCTGAAAAACTTTTAACCATGCTTAATGCTGAAGAGGTGGAATGGGATAAATCAGGCTATGGAAATTTGAAAGCAGGTCATAACTTAAATAAATCTGAATTGCTTTTTACAAAAATTGAAGATGAAGTTATAGATGTTCAAATTAACAAATTGCCGAAAGAAGAAGATGATAAAAAGAAAATTCACGAAATAACTTTTGAAGAGTTTACAAAAGTCGACTTAAAGACAGCAAAAATAATCTCTGCCGAAAGAATAGAGAAAAGTGATAAACTTCTTAAACTTCAGGTAAAGGTTGGTAAAAAGAAAAAACAAATTGTTGCCGGTTTAGCAAAAAGCTATAAACCCGCAGAACTAATTGATAAAAAAGTAATTGTTGTAGCAAACCTAAAACCTGCAAAACTTTTTGGAACAGAATCACAGGGTATGTTGTTAGCTGTTGAGAATGCTGAAGGTGAGTTAAATATTATTGAAGTACCGGATACGGTAAAAGAAGGAACGAAAGTAAAGTAAAGAACGATGAAAAAATATTTGAAACGATGAAAATTAAAGCTCCCCGAAATAAAACTATTGATCTATCGGACGAAGAAATTAAAAAATATAAATCTGAATTAATTTCTGTTAATAATCCTGTTAAAGTTGAAAACATTATTAACAAAACAATACTGGGCGATTTATTTAATACGGCAGCTTATCTTCCTAAGAACATGATTGATTTACTAATACTTGATCCACCCTATAATCTCAATAAAAAATTCAATTCAACAAAATTCAAAAGTAAAACTAAAGAAGACTATTCCGAGTGGCTGCAAAACATTGTTCAAAAATTAGTCCCTCTGCTTAAAGAGGATTCATCAATATATATTTGCGGCGATTGGTTCACTTCTGCTTCAATATTTCCTGTAATAGGAAAATATTTTGAAATAAGGAATCGGATTACCTGGGAAAGAGAAAAGGGCAGAGGAGCAAAAATGAATTGGAAGAACAATTATGAAGATATTTGGTTTTGCACAATGGGCAGCAGTTACACATTTAATGTTGATGCTGTTAAAATTAAAAGGAAAGTTATAGCACCGTATAAATCTGAAAACGGTGAACCGAAAGATTGGAGTAATGATAAAGATGGTAAGTTTAGAATAACGCATCCATCAAATATTTGGACAGACATTTCAATTCCATTCTGGTCAATGCCCGAAAATACAATCCATCCAACGCAGAAGCCGGAAAAGCTTATTGCAAAAATAATTTTAGCAAGTTCCAATGAAGGAGATTTAGTATTTGACCCTTTTCTCGGATCGGGCACTACTTCGGTAGCAGCAAAAAAATTAAATAGAAGTTATGTTGGAATTGAAATAGATGAATACTTTGCCTGCTTAAGCGAAAAACGATTAAAACTTGCAGAGCAAAATAAAAGTATTCAAGGATACAGCGAAGGAGTTTTTTGGGAACGAAATACCTTCTCCGAAAGAAAAATATTGAAAGATAAACCGGATTAAATTCACTATTATTTTAATCAGAAGAAATAAACCTTCCTTGATTTTAAGAAGGTCAATAATTAACATTTATGTTTGAATTTTTATTCACTTAGGAGGATAATATTAATGAAATACAGATTGAATGGAATTGCTTTTTTTATTGCTGTTTTAGTCTTCAGCGCATGTTCGCCAAAAAGTTCTGATGTTCTTGTTGCAGAGTTTGGTGATTTTGATATTACTTTAAAAGAGTTTGAAAAAGCTTATGCAAAAAATGTAGGCGGTATTGAAAAAGCTCAGGAAGATTCTATTACTGATTACCAGAAATTTTTAGATTTATATGTAAACTTTAAAATGAAATTGAGAGATGCCGAAGTACGCAGTTATAAAAATGACCCGGCAATGCTTGCAGAACTTGATGATTATAAAACTAAAGTAGGAGTATCCTATTTTAAGGAAAAAGAATTAATAGAACCCGCAGTTAAAAACTTTTATGATTTAAGAAAATATGAATTGCGAGTTAGTCATATTATGATTAGACCCGATACCATTAGCAAACCTGAAGCGAAAAAGTTAGCAGAAGAAATTATAGCTAAAATTAATAAGGGTGAAAGTTTTGATGAACTTGCATCGCAATATTCGGATGATAAGTTTTCGAAAGATATTGGCGGCGATATTTATTGGATTACCGCAGGACAAATTATACCAGCCTTTGAACGTGCAGCTTATGCGGCAGAAGTAGGACAAATTTACCCCGAACCTGTTGAAACCCGCTACGGTTATCATATTGTAAAGGTTACCGATAAACAGGAAAGAAGAAATAAAATTCAGGCAAGTCACATTTTAATAAATTTTGTTGATGATGCAAATCAGCCTGATACCGCAGCTGCGCTTGCGCTTGCAAAAGAAGTTAAAGCCAAAATTGATGCCGGCGAAAATTTTGCAGAGCTCGCTAAACAATACTCAGAGGATAAAGGCTCTGCTGAAAAGGGCGGCGACTTAGGTTTTTTTGAAAGAAGGATGATGGTTAAAGAGTTTGACGAGACTGCATTTAATTTAAAAGTTGGTGAAGTTTCTGATATAGTGGAAACAAGATTTGGTTTTCATATTATTAAATTAACTAATGAAGAACCTTATCCAAGCTATGAAGAGAGTAAATCTGATATAAAATCATTATATGAAAAAACTTATTTCAAAGATGATTATGCAGAACTTCTAAACGGAATAAAGGAAGAATTAAATTTTAAAATAAATGAAAACTTTATCGATTACACTTCCGGAAAATTTCACGCCTATATCTTCAAACCGGATTACAAAGAATCAGAATTTTACACTGACATAAAAGACTCGATAGTATTTACTATCAACGGAAAAGACTTTAATGCAGACTCACTTTTAGCAAATACAATTAAATCGCCAAAGGTGAATAATAAAAAAATGTCCGAAACAGTTTTAAGAGATGCAATTGCAGATTACAGTGAAAAAATTGCACTTGAAGAAAAAGCATCTACGCTTGATAAATCCAATCCCGAATTTGCAGATTTAATGCAGGATTATAAGAACGGGATCTTCATTTTTAAACTTCAGGAAGAAGAAGTTTGGAATAAAATAAAAGTTGAAGATGACAAACTGAAAACTTTTTATGAAGAGACAAAAGAAAATTATGTTTGGCCTGATAGAGTTGAATTTGCAGAGATCTATTCAAGGAACGACTCACTTATAAATGTATATCATCAAATGATTGTTGATGGTGAAGAATTTGACTCAGTTGCGGCAAAATATACTGAGCGGTTCGGATTAAAAGAAAAGCTGGGTAATCATGGTTTAGTTAACCGCGATAAAAATGAATTATCGGAACTAGCTTATGATCTTAAAAACGAAGGTGATATTAGTGAACCTTTAAAGGTTACTAACGGCTGGGCTATATTAAAATTAGTTTCGCGTAAGCCTGCCGGAATCAAAACATTTGAAGAAGCCAGAGCAGAAGCTGCAAGTACATTTCAGGAGCATGAAAGTAAAAGACTTGAAGACGAATATGTGTCACGGTTGATCAAAAGGTATAAACCAAATCTTTATTATGAGAATCTCGAAAAAGTTTATAAACCTGAAGTTGAATAAAACAGCAGGAATTTTATTTCTGTTATTAGTTTTATTTAGCTGCACAAACGAAAGAGAGGAATTGAACGAACCAATTGCTGCAAAGGTCGGCAGTTCTTCTCTTTCAGTAAGTGAACTGGATAGTTTGCTTGGTTATTATAAAATTAATGAAGAACACCGGGAAGAATTTATTAGAAGATGGATTGAGCGCGAATTATTGTTTAAAGAAGCTATTGAAAAGGGAATAAAAAACAGCAAGGAATATCAGCTTACTGCCGAGGTATCGAACAAGGAACTTGCAGCAGCACTTTTCATAAAAGATTATTTTAATAAAAATAAATCAAATATTACGCAATCTGAATTAAGATCTTATTATAAGGCTAATCCTCTTCAATTTTCAATTAGTGAAAATGCCGTAGTTGTAAACTATGCAGGCTTTAATGATTTAAATGATGCTGTGGAATTTAGAAGTACACTTTTTAACAGTGGTTGGAATTATGGAACTGAGCAGCTTAAAAAGCTTGATAATATTACTGAGTATGCAGTTGATAAACTTTTTTTACGAAGTGAACTGCCGACAGCAAAAGTAGTTAGAGTTTTGGAAAATTTATTACCCGGCGAGATTAGTATTGTTTTTGAATCGGAACCAAACATTTTTGCCGTTGTTCAATTAGTCGATAAATTAAAAGCGAACAGCATACCAAAGTTTAATTATATTGAATCGGAAGTAAGGGAAAGATATTCAATGATGAAAAAGAAACTCGCCTATTCTGATTTTATCAAAGAACTTTATTCAAAATATAACGTAGAAATTAATAGAGACAAATGATGAGAAAATACATTTTAGCATTTAGCTTTTTATTTTTGATAAACTTAAATGCTCAAGAAGTACTTGACAAAATTGTTGCCGTGGTTGGTGATGAAATAATTTTGAAATCGGAACTGGATTACCAGGCTGCATACCGGGCGGCGCAGAGAAATCTTAATCCCAATGATGAAAAAATTAGAAGACAAATATTAAATGAAGAGATTGAAAAAAAATTACTTTACGCACAAGCCGAGTTAGATTCAATTGAAATATCGGATGAAGAAGTTGAAGGTCAATTGGATTATCAGTTAAACTATTTTACGCAGCAATACGGGTCTCAAGAACGGCTCGAAGCCGCGTATGGGATGTCGATTGAAAGAATTAGACGAGAGCTGCGAGATGAAACAAGAAAAAATTTAATGGCGCAGACAGTGCAGAACCAGAAGTTCGGAATGATAGATGTTTCTCGAAAAGAAGTTGAAGATTTTTATGAAACTTATCAGGACTCTCTGGGGCTGATTCCCGAAAAATTTGAGATTGCACATATATTTATTAATCCCAAGGCTAACGAACGTGTTACAAAAAAAGCAAAGGACTTTGCACAATCATTGCTCGATTCAATAAGAGCCGGTTCAGATTTTGGGAAACTTGCTAAAAGTTATTCAGATGATCCCGGAAGTGCTAAACTTGGCGGTAACCTCGGCTTTGTTAAGCGGGGTGTGTTCTTCCCGGAATTTGAAAGTGCTGCATTTGCTTTGCAGGAAAATGAAATTTCCGAAGTCATTAAATCACCGGTCGGCTTTCATATTATTCAGCTGCTCGAAAGAAGAGGCGAATCGATAAATACCCGCCATATTTTAATCAAAATTAAAAATGATGATGATGCTGATTTAGAATCAATCACCTTTTTAAGTGATATCAGGGACAGCATTCAAAACGGTACAAATACATTTGCATATTATGCCCGTAAATTCAGCGATGATAAAGAAACTGCAAAGTTCGGCGGCAAACTTGGTAAGTTTGAGGTTGGGCAATTAGATAAACCTTTGCTTGATCAGGTGTATAAACTAAAAGCCGGTGAGGTTGGATTTCCTAAAAGATTAAACCTTGATAACAATGAGTATGGTTTCCATATTGTAAAACTTATTAACCGCACTCCCGAACATTTACCCAGTTTAGAAGGTGATTATGAGGACATAAAAAGATTGGTTATCTTTGACAAACGGCAGAAGCTTTATGTTAAATGGATGGAAGAATTAAAAAGCAAAATATTTTGGGAAATTAGAATTTAGGAATATTACTTGAGCGCAGAAAAACTTCAAGCAACTGATACTGAATTAGTAGAAAAACTTAGCAGCAGTGTAAAAAATATTAAAACTGAAATTGCAAAAGTAATTATCGGGCAGGATGATGTAATTGACAAACTGCTCGTATGTCTTTTTGCACAAGGGCATTGCCTTTTAGTTGGTGTACCCGGCTTAGCTAAAACTCTTTTGATTAAAACTCTCTCCGAGGTGCTCGATTTAAATTTTAATCGAATTCAATTTACACCTGATTTAATGCCGGGTGATATAACCGGTACAGAAATTATTGATGAAGACCAAATAACCAAGCAGAGAAAATTTAGATTTATTCAAGGTCCAATTTTTGCCAACATAATTTTAGCTGATGAGATAAATCGTACACCGCCTAAAACTCAAGCAGCATTGCTGGAGGCTATGCAGGAGCACAGAGTTACTGCCGCCGGAACAACCCACATTTTAGAAGAACCATTTTTTGTTCTCGCAACACAAAACCCTATTGAACAGGAAGGGACATACCCCTTGCCCGAAGCTCAGCTTGATAGATTTATGTTCAACCTTTGGCTTGATTATCCTTCATACCAGGAAGAGGTTGATATAATTAAATCAACTACCAGTGCCTATCAAGCTGAACTGAGTAAAATAATTAACGCCGGTGAAATTGCAGAATTTCAGAAGTTAGTAAGACGTGTACCAATTGCAGACAATGTTGTAGAGTACGCAGTAAAAATAGTTGGCTCAACAAGACCAAACGGAACCAGCCAAAACGATTTTGTGAATGACTGGGTTAATTGGGGAGCCGGACCAAGAGCTTCGCAATTTTTAATTTTAGCTGCAAAAACCAAATGTATTATGGATGGCAGATTTACACCAAATATTGATGATGTTAAATCAGTTATGGTGCCGGTTCTTCGGCATAGAATAATTCCAAGTTTCAGTGCAGAAGCTGAAGGTGTTACTTCAATTGATATAATCAATAAATTAATGGAAGGTTAATTGAACAGTTTTTACCTTTTTAAAATTTTGAAAAATAAATCTTCGCAGCTAAGCTCTATTATTTTTTTACTTCTAGTTTCATCCCTTATATTTTTAACCTCATGCAGTGAAGATGTGGAAAGCTATACCGGTGCGGAACCGGTAGCAACTCCTGATTCTCTTATAGTGAATGAATTTGGAATTGAAGCGGCGGGATTAATTGAGTTTAAAGGCAAAGTAAAAAAGAATGAAACGTTGACCGACCTATTGCTCCCTTACAAAATTTACCTTCCCCAAATACAAAAAATTGCATCAACTTCTAAAGATATTTTTGATGTAAGAAAAATAATTCCCGGTAAAGCTTACACAGCTTATGTAACAAAGGATTCATTACGTCAGCTAAAATATTTTGTGTATGAAAATAACCCGCTTGATTATACTGTGATTGATTTAACCGATACAATTAAGATTGTAAAAAAATCAAAACCTGTAGTTACGGTTGAAAAACAATTAGTCGGGGTGATTGAGACATCACTTTATGAAACAATGATGGACTTGGGTGCAAGCATTCAATTAGCCCTCAAACTTTCAGAGGTTTATCAATGGCAAATTGATTTTTACGGAATACAGAGCGGGGATTACTTTAAAGTTATTTTTGATCAGGACTATGTTGACGGCAAATTTTTTAGAGTTGGAAAAATAAAAGCGGCTTACTTTAATCATAGGGGAACCGGGTATTACGGATTTCATTTTGAACAGAGTAATAAAGCAGATTATTTTGACGAGGAGGGGAACAGCCTTCAGAAACAATTTTTAAAAGCCCCGTTAAAGTTTAGTAGAATAAGTTCCCGGTATAGCGGCAGAAGATTTCATCCCATATTAAAAAGATACAGACCGCATAGAGGAATTGACTATGCTGCACCAAGGGGAACGCCGGTTAGCGCTGTTGGCGACGGCAGGGTAATTGAAAAAAGATACAGTAAATCTGCGGGATACTTTTTAAAAGTTAGACACAACGGAACCTATACAAGCGGTTATCTTCATCTTTCCAGATATGGTAAAGGAATTAGAAAAGGGAGCATGGTAAAACAGGGTGATGTTATCGGTTACGTTGGCAGTACCGGTTTATCAACAGGTCCGCATCTCGATTTTAGATTTAGGAAGCACGGATCTTTGGTTAATTATCTTAATCTAAAATTTCCATCTTCACACCCGGTAGATAAAGAACATATTGAAGAATTTGAACGTCTAAAAAATATTATGTACGCCCGTTTAAGTATGCTCGCATTTCCATACGAGCAAAAGGAAATGGCAAATCTAAACTAAAACAGTTTATATTTTTATCATTAAATAAAAATTAAATTGAACAATTCAAAATTAGAGAAGTCGGGAAAAGGCTGCGGCATTGGATGCGGCTCACTTTCACTAATTGCAGTGTTGGTTATCGTCGGTAGTTATTTTTTTATTGACAGTAGATTAAATGCTATTACTGAAATTGAAAATGACTTCGTAAAGATTAAAGATAAATTTGGTGAAGTTGAAGATTTCATCCCCTATCAAAACGGAATAATACCTACCGAAAGAATTGAAAAATTCATCACTATCCGCGAATCAATTTCCGAAGAAAGACTTGAATTGGAAAATTCATTAACTGACTTAAGTGCAGAATTAAAAACCTTGGAAGATGGAGAATCGTTTTTTGAAATGTTATTTGTTGTTAAAGAATTGATAAACACCATACCCGATATTGTTGAATATGTTGCAGTTAGGAATGAGAAATTTTTGGAAATGCAAATGGGACTTGGTGAATATTATTACATTTATGTAGCCGGATTTTATGCATGGCTTAATAAAGACCCCGGCAGCGGTACCGAAGCTATTATTGTTCACAAAAATAGAGAAGGAATTTCCATCGGGTTAACCGATGAAGAAAAGCAGCCGAAATATTACGGCGATGCAGCAATTGAACTTAGGAGAGAGCGAATTACCGAAGAAGCAAATATTTTTATAAAACAGATATTAGGCAATCTCGATTCAGCAGAAGATAGTATTAAAACATCCGGTTCTGGCAGTTTCTCTCTTTCCACCGAACACCTTTCAAACTTTAAAGATTATCGAGATCGGCTGGAAAAATCTTTCAGCCCCCTAATTAACCCGCTTGAAGTAGTCTTTATCTCTCGTTAAAAATGTGCATCTATTTCAGCAGCATTAATTTTTTTGTTTCCACAAATGTTCCCGCCGATAATTGATAAAAATAAACTCCGCTTGAAAGTTGTTGATCGATTGAGTTTGTACTGAATTCAACTTCATAATAGCCGGGCTCAAGTTTTTCGTTGATCAGCGTAGTAACCTGATTACCCAAAATATCGAATACAACTAGTTTTGTATTACTTTTAACTGAGTTAGGTATTACAAAATATATCTTGGTTGAAGGATTAAACGGATTAGGATAGTTTTGAGATAAACTAAATTCAGTTGGATTGAAAACCACTTCTATAATATCTGAATATTCAAATGAACCGCTATAATCAACTTGTTTTAACCTATAAAATATTTTCTCATCATTCAGCATATCTGATAATTCTTCCGAGAAATAATAATTGTTTGGTTCTGCTGAAGTTCCGGCGCCTTCAATAAATCCGGCTGAATTCCATTCCTCATTAGTTTTCCGTTCCACATAGAATCCTTGATTATTATTCTCAGTTGCGGTTTCCCATTTTAACAATACTGTATTTTTATCTACTTGAGCAGTAAATGAAGTTAACTCAACAGGTACGGCTTTAACCCCACCGGAAAAACATGCTACTTTTCCATTCCGTGTTCCTGCCAATAGTTCATAACTCAAATTTCCATCAATTGAAGGTACATATCCAACAGCACTTATTGGATCCCCGGCAAATGTATAAGAGAAGAGAACCGTTTGCCCGTCTCCGTTTATCGCATAGAACTTTCCGTTTTGATCCCCTGTAATTACATCATCATAACCATCATTATTTAGATCAGGAACAGAATAAACCCCATATTGGTTTGCCATTGGATAGAGCCATTTTAGTGAGCCATCAGCCCCGTCAATACATGTTAAACCTCCGCCAAATGAAGCGACTACAATCTCATCAATTCCGTCACTATTAATATCTTTCAACAAATCCATTTGAATAACAGCGGAAAGACCTCCTAAGTTATAGTTCCAAATTTCTGTTCCGGTTTCGCCATCCAATCTGTAAAGTTCTCCAAAATACCCTGCGGCAATAACATCGGGTGTGTCGCCGGGAACCGGAAGTTCAAGTAATTCTTTTGGTTCATAAGTAGTTAATGGAAAATTCCAAATCGGTGTTCCATTTATTCCGTTTAATGCATAAACTTTTAGATTGGCTGTACCATTATTGCCGACTGCAATTACCGCATCAGGTTTGTCATCACCGTTTATATCATCAATAGAAATAATAGTTTTTCCAAAAGAAGGATTTGGACCAGGATAAGAGTAATTCCAAATCATATCTCCATTCGTGCCGTCAAAAAGGTAAGCCCGCTTATAGCCTGAACCGGTATCATTTCCATCGGCGATTGCTAATACGTCATTAATCCCATCGTTATTAAAATCCCTTTTTACATCAACTGCTTCAAAATCTCCCTTATCAAAATTGATATCATCACCAAAACTCCAAATAATATTTCCGTTTGTTCCATCTAAAGCATAAACATGTTCGTTGCCGCCGCCTACTGCAATAACAACATCTTCGTAACCGTCATTGTTTAAGTCGGGTGCAATTGCCAAAGCATCCTGCACGCCATACTCAAAATTGATACCTATCGAGCCGGCGTTGGAACTACCCTTGTGCATATTAAATGACCACAGATAATCATTGGAACTGCTTGCAGCGCCATCCAGGCAGAGTATATAGTAATTTTCTGAAGCTACAATTATTTCGCTAACACCGTCACCGGTAATATCATTAATAGGTCTCAGTGCTTCCAATGTTTTATCTTGAAAGCCCGTTGCGGGGTTATCGGGTATTGTGTAATTCCAAAACATATATCCGTAGCTGTAATCACCATTAAAGCCTGTTCCTTCCAATGCTAATTTCTCAATTGAATTTGCCGGATCATTCGAATAAATTTTTAATGTATCTGCAAACAAACCGGCACCGGATGGAGTAAATCTGACTTCGATGGTTAATGTATCATTTGCAGCAATACTATACGGAAATAATACTGATTCAAAAGCATACTCAGGAAGACTTAAATTCATATCGGAAATATCAAGATCAACATTTCCTTGATTGGCTATTTCAAGATCAAATTTTGCCACACCATCAGATGCTACCCAAACTTCACCAAAATCGTATGAATAAGTTGAGAGAGCAATAGCCGGTCCATTCAAGACGCCCTGTCCGTTCAAATTAACAGTAACTTCAGGATTAATGGGATCATTACTGTAGATAGTTAATATACCTGTATAATATGCAAATGATGCGGGAGAAAAATTCAATGATACGCTTTCAAAATTTCCGGGATCAATATTAATTGGCTGGACTGCTGTAGTGCTGTACACATTATCATTAAATCTAAGCGAATCAATAATTAATTGTGCAGAACCAGTGTTATTAATGCTGATATTGAAATTGGAATTTGTACCCACTGTGGTTGTTGGAAAGAAAACCTGATTATGAGAGACTGAAATTTCGGGAGTCCCGGCTCCGCTAATATCAAACTTATAAATCGCCTTGTCGGTTGAATTTCCAACAACCAGGTACAAATAGCCATCATGAAATGCAAGGTCTCTTGGTCGAGCTGTCGTCGATGAATTATATGGAGGTATGGCGAATGATCTAATTGTATCTCCATTGGCAGGATCAATTTCCCAAATTTTTTCAGGATCGCCGTCATTATCATCCATTGCTAAATAAAGTGAACTGCCGTCATAAGCTAATCCTTGCGGCTGCAATCCGGGCGTCACAATTGAATCAACGAAAGCATTTGTTGTAGGATCAATTTTTATAATATAAGTGTCGTTGCCAGAACCTGTATAATATACAGTAATATAAAGATAGCCGTCTGCGTAAGTCATTCCGCCGATATAATCTTCATAAGGGGAGAGGAGAGTATCAAGGGTTATTCCCGAGCTATTGTATTTTACCATTAAATCTTCTTTGCCGGAAGCCGAACCAAAAATATAATTGTAGCCCCAAAGGTCTGTTCCGTCCCACCCCAAACCGCGAGTTTCATCTGTAGCTGCAGAAAAACTAGATATCACATTTCCGGAATCATCTATTTTATGTATCAAACCCCCGCTGCTTGTTCCGACCCATAAATTTGTTCCATCATGTGTTAATCCATAAGAATAATTTGGTACCGGAAAAACATCAACTAAACTTTGTGCGGTTAAAGTAATACTTCCTGCCGCAGCGATTAAAATGAGTAAAAGTTTTTTCATTTTCTCTCCAATTATTATTTGATCAGCATTAATTTTTTAGTTTGTACGAATGAGCCCGCATTTAATTGATAAAAATAAACCCCGCTTGAAATCCGTCGGCTGATGGAGGATGCATCAAATTGTACTTCGTATGTCCCTGCCGGTTTTTGTTCATTAATCAAAGTTTTAATTTCTCTGCCGAGGATATCAAATATAATAATTTTTACATTTACCATTTGCCCATTCACGCTTGACGGTATTTGATATTTTATTGTGGTTGTTGGGTTAAACGGATTTGGGTAATTTTGATAAAGCTTAAATTCATCCGCAATTAAATTTTCATCGTCATCAATACCGGTAGGCAGGTCCTCAAAATTATTAGCATAAACTGTCTGCGCGAATTGAGAAATTTCTCGTGCTTTTGTAATTGAATTAAGATGATCTGTTCCTCTGCCGACAATGTAAGCATAAATTAGTTCAATTGGCTCGCCGGTTTTTAATTGAAATGGACCGGTAGAAAGTAAACATCTCTGATCAAGTGGCTCAATGTTTAACCAGCCGGTTCCTGCAACAGGGTCTCCCGAATACATAAATCGCGTATCAATATTATTTGTATCAATTCCCAGACTAGCTCCATTTCCAAACTCCCATGTGCTGACATAGATATTATTCCCATATTTACCCTTTCCGCCAAGCATATAATTTCGCAGCATTAAATGAGAATACGGGTCTCCATGAGTAGGGTGAGAACCCATGTATTGTGTAAAAGCATTTGGTTCAAGATTTTTTGCGCCTGGTATATATTCTGTACCTAAATACTTACCTCCTCGCACAACTGCCGAATCCAATGGTGTATCAATTCCGTTATCAAATTGACCGTTACTATTATTATCAATAAAAGTTTCCCCGGTAATAAATACAGGAGGACCTTGCAGCTGCTTAATAAAAAATGAAGGCGGATTTATTCCGTAGCCAGCATCAGGACCCGTTTTATAAGCGTAACCGCTTTGCTCTAATAAATCGTATCCTAAAAAATCCTCAGAAGGGTCACCCAAATCCGGATCGGCTGCGGCTGCAAAATATACTGAGTCAAATTCGCTTGCTGTGGTACCGGTATTCTCAATTCTATACCTGATAAAAAGAATATCATCAAATTGAGAACCATTCCCATCAGAGGCGAATACTGATTGTCTGATCTCAATCCCTTGAGGATCAATTGTAAAATATCTCATGGCACTCGGCACACCATCATTGTAAACACACCATGTAGTAATATCACCTTGAAGATCTGGTCTATCCTCATCAAAATCCCATAATCCATTTCCGTTTAAATCTACCGGATTATAAATGCTGTCATTATTTCCATCGTAAAAATCCGCACCCATGGCTACAGCATCAATCCATTTTTGCCATGCCATACCAAATGGGGGATCCGATGTTCGCACTGAATAGACAATATTATTATAATTTTCAGGATTACTTCCCTCAACACCTGATTGGTAATCTTCAATTCTGGAAGCAGTCAACACTCCGTTGCCCCAAAGTGCACCATTGCTATAGCCGGACAAATAAAATCCGCCCGAAAATAAAAATACGTTATCATCATAGTAACCGCCCGCACCATTTCCCGTATTTACGTCAGCTAGTATTCCATTATTATCTAATGGCAATCGTAAATTATTAACATTTATTTCACCATATCTCACAATCGGATCACTGGAAATAATAATTGTTTTATTTGGACTTCTATCAGTATTTAATTCATCATCAACAGCTAGAACATGGTATGTAAATTTATCTAATTGATTGAGATTGGCTACCTTTATACCAAATATATTATCATTTGGTAGATCATCATCATGTAAACCATCATCATACATTTCTAAATGAAAAAGGGAAGTATCATTAACTTGATAAATTGTTTTTACGGAATCTAAAACATTATCATCTTTTACATAAGCTTTTATTATTACTGAATTTTCATCAGTAATATCCTCTACATGAAAAATATGAGGAGGTGCTGATGAGTCGACTGTGACATTAACTTTAGCATACCATGGGAAAGATTGATCATATAATTCTCCACGATTCGATAAGAATGCAGCATAGACAGTTTCTCCGCTTGCTCTCAATTCCGGTTTTGAGTCATCTCCAGCAAAATTTGTAAACTTCTCTTTTGTACTCCATGTAGAACCCTCGTCACTACTTTCAACAGTATAAATATCAGTTGTACTAAAATAATTTGAATACTGAGTCTCAGTAAAATAGATTATTATTTTATTATCATAAGTTTTAACAGCAGAAAAGTCCAAGGTTGAACTCCATGTTCCATTAATTATTCTTGCATTGGCTCCCCAACTAGCACCATTATCTGTACTTTCTTTTATCCTAAGACCGTCTCTTAAAAATACTGATATTAGTTTGTTATTGAATTGAAATAAATGAAATTGGCTGGGATTGTTTGCATCAGTAAATAATACTTCTTTACTAGACCAGGTCAACCCATTATCAGTACTTTTAATTGTACATGCAGAATTACCATTTCTATATACAAACCAAAGTTCATTGTTAATTTCAAAAAAACGCCCGGTATAATTTGGATAATCACTATCGGTTATTAAACTTTGCCGGTCACTCCAGCTATTACCGTTATCATCAGAATAATGCATTACATAATTTTTCCAACCAATACCTTCTTGATCTTTCTTATAAGCTATTATAATTCTTCCGTTGTTAGTGACGAATGCAGTTAAATGAGTAATTGCAAATTGATCAAGTGTAAAACTCTCTCCCCAATTAAAACCGTCACTGGATCCAATTGAGTATTTGATAATTGTATTTTCTCTCCATACAAAAATAAGACTGTCATTGCTGCACTGCAGTAAAACAGCTGCGGATGGACCTGCATTAGAAAATCGGCGTGGAGTTTCCCACTGCGCAAATATTTGTGAGGATAGTAGTAGTAAAAAAAGTATTGACTTTAATTTCATGATAATTTCTCCTTTATTTTAACAGCATTAATTTTTTTGTCTCTACGAATGAGCCTGCCGATAATTGATAAAAATATACCCCACTTGATAGGGAAGATGCATCAAATTGCACTTCGTAAGTACCTGCCGGTTTTTGTTCATTAACAAGAGTTTTAACTTCCCTTCCTAAAATGTCATAAATTTTTAATCGTAGTGACAAGTCGCGACTTGTCCCTACATTTGGTGGGATTGTGAATTTAATAGTTGTACTTGGATTAAACGGATTGGGATAATTTTGATAGAGCTTAAATTCATTTACAATTAAATTCTTATCATCATCAATTCCGGTTGGCAGGTCTTCAAAATTATTATCATAAACTTGCTGGGCGAATTGCGATAGTTCTCTTGCCTTAGTTACTGAGTTGAGATGATCAGTTCCTCTGCCGACAATGTAAGCATAAATTAGTTCAATTGGTTCACCGGCATGTAGTTTAAATGGACCTGAGGATAGTAAAAATCTTTGATCAATACCTACAATATTTATCCAGCCTTCACCAGTAACAGGATCGCCTGAGTACATAAACTTCGGATTTATTTCAGAACAGTTTGAAAGAGAAGAACCGTTTCCGAACTCCCAAGTGCATGGATCTAACGGTTCGCCATTTTTCCCTCTTCCGCCCAGCATATAATTCCTTAATTCAAAATATGTATCGGGATCTCCATTTGTAGGGTGAGAACTCATGTATTGTGTAAAGGCGTTTGGCGTAAGGTTTTTAGCTCCGGGGATATAATCCATTCCTAAGTACTTTCCTTTTTTAACAACTGCTGAATCGAGTGGAGTGTCCACTCCTGGTGTAAATTCATCGTCACTATTATTATCGATAAAGGTTTCACCGGGAATAAAAACAGGGGGACCTTGCAATTGTTTTATAAAGAATGCGGGGGGATTATTGCCGTATTGGTTGTCAGGTCCTAATTCATAAGCATACCCTGCTTGTTCTAATGTATCGCATCCAAGCACATCGTTTTGATAGTCACCAAGATCTGGATCGGCTCCTGCGGCAAAATAAACTGAGTCGAATAATTCAGCTATGGATCCCATATTTTCAATTTCGTATCGTACAAAAATAATATCTTCAAATTCATTATCTGTTCCACCGGAAGCAAATAGAGTCTGCTTTATTTCAATGCCTTGAGGATTTATATCGTACCTTCTTTCGGCTAAAGGTACTCCGTCGTTAAATATACACCATGTAGTTATATCACCTTGAAAATCGGGTCTGTCTTCGTTTAGGTCCCATTGACCATTAAAATTTAGATCAACCGGATTGTAAATACTATCATTATTTCCATCATAAAAATCTGCACCCATAGCTACAGCATCACTCCATTTTTGCCATGCCATACCAAATGGCGGATCCGAGGTTCGCACAGAATAAACGATATTATTATAATCTTCAGGATTACTTCCCTCAACACCTGATTGATAATCTTCAATTCTAGACGCAGTCAACACTCCGTTGCTCCAAAGTGCACCATTACTATAACCGGACAAATAAAATCCGCTCGAAAATAAAAATACATTTTCATCATAATAACCGCCTGCACTATTTCCTATTAGCACATCAGCAAGCACTCCTTTATTGTCTATCGGTAAAAGTATATTATTAACATTTATTTCATCATATCTCACTATCGGATCACTCGAAATAAGAATTGTTTTATTTGGGCTTCTATCTGTATTCAATTGATCATCTACAGCTAGAACATAGAATGACAACTTATCCAACTGATTGAGATTTGTTATCTTTATACCAAATATATCATCATTAGGTAGATCATCATCATGTAATCCATCATCATACATTTGTAAGTGAAGAGGGGAGGTGTCATTAATTTGATAAATTGCTTTTACAGAATCTAGAACATTATCATCTTTTACATAAACTTTTATTATTACTGAATTGTCAGCGGTAATATCCTCAACATGAAATATATGAGGTGGTGCTGAAGAATCGATTGTGACATTAACTTTACCATACCAAGGTGCCGCTTGATTATATAATTCTCCACGATTCGATAAAAATGCAGCATATACGGTTTCGCCGCTCGCTCTTAATTCCGGGTTCCAATCATCACCAGCAAAATTTGTAAACTTCTTTTTTGCGCTCCATGTAGAACCCTCGTCACTACTTTCAACAATATATATATCAGTTGTACTAAAATAATTTGAATACTGAGTCTCAGAAAAATGGATTATTATTTTATTGTCATGAGTTTTAACAGCCGAAAAGTCCCAAGTGGAACTGCCCGTTCCGCTTATCAATCTTGCACTGCTTCCCCAACTTGCGCCATTATCTGTACTTTCTTTTATCCTGAGCCCTTCTCTATTAAATATTGATATTAGTTTGTTATTGAATTGAAATAAATGAAACTGGAGGGGGCTCTGTGCATCTGTAAATAATACTTCTTTACTAGACCAGTTTAAGCCATAATCAGTACTTTTAATTGTACATGCGGAATTACCATTTCTATAAACAAACCAGAGTTCATCGTTAATTTCAAAAAAACGTCCTGTATAATTTGGATAATCACTATCTGTTATTAAACTCTGCCCGTCACTCCAAGTACTACCATTATCATCAGAATACTGCATTACATATTCGTTACTGTTATTGGATTTCTTAAATGCTATTAATATTCTTCCACTGCTTGTAACAAATGCAGTTAAGTCTAAAAATGAGGATTGATCGAGAGTAAAAATCTCTCCCCAATTTAAGCCGTCACTAGTTCCAAGTGAGTATTTGATAGTTGAATTATCTCTCCAAACAAAAATAAGACTATCATTGCTGCATTGTAACAAAATAGCTTCATATGGACGGACTACATCGGAAAATCGTCTTGGAGTTTCCCATTGAGAAAATATTTGTGAGGATAGTAGTAATAAAAAAAGTATTGATTTTAATTTCATGGTAGTATCCCTCTATTTTAACAGCATTAATTTTTTAGTTTGAATGAAACTTCCGGCGGACAGTTGATAAAAATACACTCCGCTTGATAATTGACTCGCATCAAATTGTACTTCGTATGTCCCCGCGGGTTTTTGTTCACTCACTAAAGTTTTAATTTTTCTACCGAGAATATCAAAAATTGTTATTTGTATAGAACGAAAATTTTCGTTCCCTACACCAAGCGCGGGGATTGTGTATTTAATTGTTGTAACCGGATTAAACGGATTTGGGTAATTTTGATAAAGCATAAACTCATCAGCAATTAAATTCTTATCATCATCAATTCCTGTCGGCAGATTTTCAAAATTGTTATCGTAAACCATCTGAACAAATTGAGAAATTTCTCTTGCTTTGGTAATTGAATTGAGATGATCAGTTCCTCTTCCAACTATGTATGCATAAATTAATTCAACCGGTTCACCAATTTTTAATTTAAACGGACCTGTTGATAAAACAAATATATTGTCAAGAGGTGCTATATTCATCCATCCATTACCACTAACAGGGTCGCCGGAATACATAAATCTAGGATTAATAGAATTACAATTTGGAAGCGTTGATCCATTTCCGACAAACCAAGTACAGGGGTCGAGCGGTTCCCCAATTGTATTTAATCCTCCAATAAGGTAATTCCTAAGTGCTTGAGGATTATTTGGATGATCATAATTTGGCAGACCATGGTAAACAGTGAATGCCGTTATTGGATTATTAATTGCCCCGGCAATATAATATTCACCGAGATATTTACCATGCTTTGCAACTGCAGAATCAAGAGGGGTGTCAATTCCTGAAGTAAATTCACCATCACTGTCATTATCAATAAATGTTTCTCCCGGAATGAATACCGGAGGACCTTGAAGCTGCTTAACGAAAAATGCCGGTGGATTTATTCCAAAATCATCATCTTCTCCACTATTGTATGCAATTCCACTTTGCTCAACTGTATCAACTGAAGCAAGGTCATCTAAATAATCACCTAGATCGGCATCAGCCATTGCAGCAAAATAAACTGAATCAAGAATATCTGCAGCTGATCCTGTATTAGTAACCTCATATCTGATAAAAATGATATCATCAAACATATTCCCGTGACCATCGGATGCAAAAACTGATTGTCTTATTTCTATTCCTTGAGAACCTACATCGTAAATTCTATTTTCTCTTGTTACACCGTCATTGTAAACACACCATGCAGTTTGGTCTCCCTGAAAATCGGGTTTATCTTCATTAACATCCCAAAGCCCATTTGAATTTAAGTCAATTGGATTATAGACCCCATCTTCATTACCATCATAAAATTTTGCTCCTAATGAGACAGCATCTTTCCATGCTTGCCAAGTACTGCCAAACGGCGGATCTGTTGAACGGATTTGGTATACAAGATTTATTGAAGAGTCTGGGCTAGAGCCAACTAAACCGGGTTGATAATCTTCAATCCTGTCCGTTCGAGCGATGCCATTGCCCCACATATCACCGCTGCTGTAGCCTGATAAATAAAAACCTCCGGAAAAGAGAAATACTTCGTCATCGTACATTCCATTTGCAATTAAGGAATCACCTAAAGGAACATCTCCAAGTACTCCTCTGTTATCTAAAGGCAGCCAAATATTATTAATATCTATTGCTGCTTTTGTTGAATCTGTAGTGTCTTGTATTTCGTTAGTTTTTTCTTTTTGCGCGAGACAGATTATTGAAAGAAATATTAAAAAGAATAAAGTATTAATTTTCATGATCCCCTCTACTTAATAAGTATTAATTTTTTAGTTTGTACAAAATCTCCGGCGGATAGATAATAAAAATAAACTCCGCTTGATAATTGACTTGCATCGAATTGTACTTCATAAGTCCCCGCTGGTTTCTGTTCATTAATAAGAGTTTTAATTTCTCTTCCTAAAATGTCGTACACTTTTAGAGTTATCAACCTCTCCCTATTTCCCTCTCCTTGGTAAGGAGAGGGATTAAAGGGTGAGGTCGTAAATTTTATTGTAGTAGTTGGATTAAACGGATTTGGATAATTTTGATATAGCCTAAACTCATCAGCAATTAAATTCTCATCATCACCAACTCCGGTAGGCATATCTTCAAAGTTATTATTGTAAAGTACCTGAACGTCTTGCGCGATGTTTCTGGCAGCGGTGATTGAATTTAAATGATCAGTTCCTCTGCCTACGATATATGCATACATTAATTCTATCGGCTCACCGGCTTTTAATCTAAAGGGACCTGTTGAAAGTATAAGTCGTTGATCGGTTGGAAACGTTTGAAGCCATCCTGTTCCGGTAACAGGATCTCCTGAGTACATAAATTTTGGATTTATTTCCTCACAGTTTGATAGTGTATCACCATTACCAAACGGAAATTTACAGGGATCGATCCAGGTTCCGGATTTTTCTCTTCCTCGTAAATAATTGTTAAGTTCAATATGATTAGCTACATCACCGTGAGTCGGATGAGATTTCATATAATTAGTAAATGATGTTATATCTAAATTTTTTGCACCGGGTATAAATTCAACTCCTAAGTAATTACCTCTTCTAACTATTGCTGAATCTAAAGGAGTATCAATACCGGCTGTAAATTCTTCATCACTGTTATTGTCAATGTAAGTTTCACCGGGAATGAATACCGGAGGTCCTTGTAATAATTTTATGAAAAATGACGGCGGATTATTCCCGTACTCAAGATCAGGTCCCGAATTATAAATATATCCGGAATTTAAAAGCGTATCACAGCCTACCAAATCATCGATATAGTCCCCAAGGTCTGGATCAGCCGCTGCAGCAAAATAAACTGAATCAAATACTTCTGCCACTGTTCCCTTATTTTCCAATTCATAGCGGATAATAAACAGATCATCAGATTGTCCACTAATTGCATACGAGGTAAAAATTGACTGGCGAATCTCTAATCCTTGCGGTAAAACATCAAATCTTCTTTGTTCAGGAGGAGCGGCATCATTATAAACACACCAGGCTGTTATGTCTCCAAAATGATCCGGACGGTCTTCGTTTACATCCCACACCCCGTTTGAGTTTAAATCAACCGGATTGTAAATACTGTCGCCATCGCCATCATAAAATTTTGCTCCAAGCGAAACAGCATCTGACCAATCCTGCCATGATTGACCAAATGGTTCATCATTTCCTTTAATGCTGTAGATAACATTTTTGGGATCCGCGGAATCTGCACCAACCGGACCGGGATGAAAGTCTGCTACTCTAGAAGCTGATAAATTCCCTGTACCCCATAGACTATCATTACTAACCCCTGTACAATAAAACCCGCCTGAAAAAAGAAAAACAATATCGTCAAATCTTCCTCCGGGTATTAGACCGCTGCCCGATGTATAAACATCTGCAATTACACCTTTGTTATCAATGGGCATATAGGTTCGATCTAAATCAAATATAAACGTTTCGCCGGTTTCTAAAGTTTTAAGGTTGTTGGATTTTTTGCTATTTGTTTCTTTTGCAAATATTGCAAAGAAAAATAAGTGTAAAACTAGAAAAGAATAAAATAGAATTGATGAGTATTTTTTTAATTTCAATTTCCCCTCCGAAACTAAAATAATTAAAGTTTATTAGTCTTACTCTCCCCCCGCGAAGAGTATCGTTTTATCTTAATTACAACTTAAGTATTTATAACGACACTTATAAATAGTAATGTAATTTTATACAATAATCAATGTATCAAATACGGGTGTTTAGCTTTTTATAAAAATAATTATTTCGCAAAAATGCTAATACTATTTCAGCAGCATAAGTTTTTTTGTTTCTCTAAATTCACCGTATTGTAAACTATAAAAATATACTCCGCTTGAAATCCGTCGGCTGACGGAGGATTCATCAAATTGCACCTGGTATGTTCCCGCCGGTTTCTGTTCATTAACAAGAGTTGTAATTTCTCTACCGAGGATGTCGAATACAATAATCTTTACATTTGCCATTTGACCTTTTACATTTATCGGTATTTGATATTTTATAGTGGTTGTTGGGTTAAACGGGTTAGGGTAGTTTTGATATAATTGAAAATCATTAACGACTAAATTATCATCCTCTATAATATCTACCAGCATAGGGTCAAAGTTCGCATCATAAAGTAATTGTGCATAGTGTAAGTATTCTTTTGATTTGGTTATAGAACTCTTAGGGTCTTCTCCTCTTCCTACTATATAGGCATAAATCAATTCTATAGGTTTTCCTTCTTCCAATTTGAATGGACCTGTTGCGAGCATAAATAGCTGATCAAATGCTGTTGTGTTTAACCATCCCACACCGGTAACAGGGTCACCTGAGTATAGAAAATTCGGGTTTAATTCAGAACAATTTGATAATGAACTGCCATTTCCGAATGACCATAAGCATGGATCGAGGGGATCACCAAGAGCACCTTGTCCACCCTTAAGATAATTCCTCAGTTGTAAGTGAGTCTCCGGCGCTCCGTGAGTCGGATGAGAACTCATAAATTGAGTAACTGAGGTTGGGTTTAAATTTTTTGCACCTGAAATATATTCTGTATCTGAATATTTCCCTCGCCTAATGACAGCAGATTGTAATGGCGTATCAATCCCTGAAGTAAATTCTCCATCATTATTGTTATCGATGTAGGTTTCACCGGGAATAAAGACAACCGGTCCTTGAAGTTGTCCTATCAAAAAGGCTGGGGGATTTGGTCCAAACTCAGCATCGGGTCCGGCATTAAATGTATATCCACCATGACCCAATGTATCACTTCCAATTAAGTCATCAAGATAATCTCCAATATCAGCATCAGCAATTGTGCTAAAATAAACTGAGTCATATTCATTAGCTATGCCTGCGATATTTTCGATTTCATATCGAATAAATATCATGTTGCTTACTGCACCGGTTAGTGATTGAAAAGCAAAAAGAGTTTGTTTTATTTCAATTTCTTGTGGGTCTTGTGAAAATATCCTCTGCTCTTTAGGAACTGCATCATTATAAACAGACCATGCAGTAATATCGCCAATAAGACTGGGTCTGTCTTCGTTTGCGTCCCAAGAGCCATTACCATTAAGGTCAATTGGATTATATGACCCATCTCCGTTCCCGTCATAAAAATCTGCACCAAGAGCAACTGCATCAGACCAATCCTGCCAAGATTGTCCGAATGACAGATCCATTTTTTTAACAAGATAAATTTTATTTTTAATATCTCCGGAATCGGAACCAACCGGACCTGGATGATAATCAATAATTCTTCCAACAGAGGAAATGCCATTACTCCAAATCTCACTATCCTGAGGTATCCCATCGTCATTAGCATCGTCAAACCCTGAAAGAAGAAATCCTGAAGAGAAAAGAAAGACAGTTCCGTCCATTCCATTCAACCGTCCACCGACTTGTAATCCCGAATTTAAATCAATGTCGGCTATTATACCTTTGTTATCAAATGGGAGATAAAAATTGTTGACATCAAATGCATACGTGTCACTTACTTCAGTTTTTTTCTTTATCCCATTTTGATTTGCTGCATTTTTTTGTCCGAAAAGTAATAGTGAAGAAACAAAAAATGTGAATATGATAATTAAAAATATTTGATGAGAAATAAATCGATTTGGAATTAACATTTTCCCTCCAATGTTGAACAATTTTCATTATTTAATAAATCTTCTCTCCGGAAAGCTACTGATTAATAGATATAAAAATTTATTATTTATCTACACTACTCTATTGTGCTAAATTCTTGATCAATTATCAATGTATCGAATTGGTAATTAACTCCATGTAAAAATATTTTTATTATTTAAGAAACTATTGCTATTTAAGCAGCATTAGCTTTTTTGTTTCTCTAAATTCACCGTATTGTAAACTATAAAAATATACTCCGCTTGAAATCCGTCGGCTGACGGAGGATGCATCAAATTGCACCTGGTATGTGCCCGCCGGTTTCTGTTCATTAACAAGAGTTGTAATTTCTCTACCGAGGATGTCGAATACAATAATCTTTACATTTGCCATTTGACCTTTTACATTTATCGGTATTTGATATTTTATAGTGGTTGTTGGGTTAAACGGGTTAGGGTAGTTTTGAGCAAGTTCAAATGAATAATCTGATTTATTATTTTCTTTAATGTCAGTAATTAAATCAGTGAAATTATTTTGATACAGGTTTTGTGCGTACTGGTTGATCTCTTTAGCAACTGTTATTGAATTTAATGATGTTGGACCTCTACCTACAATATAAGCACAAATAATTTCAACCGGCTCCCCTTCATTGAGATCGAAGGGACCTGTTGTTGTAACTGAACGTTGATCAATAGGCACATTATTTAACCAGCCTGTATCTGTTACAGGATCACCCGAATACATAAACCGTGTATCAATATTGCTTGTATCTGATAATGATGAACCGTTTCCAAATTCCCAGGTACTAACATATACAGAGTCTCCGTTTTTGCCTCTTCCGCCCAATAAATAATTATACAACTCATAATGTGTATCCGGATCTCCGTGAGTTGGATGGGACTGCATAAATTGGGTAAGAGAATGTAAACCTTCATTCTTAGCTCCCTCAAAATATTTAGTCCCAATATAAGGACCGGTGTGATTTTTCGCCGTATCTAAGGGTGTATCTATTCCGGCGGAATAAATACCGTCAGAATTATTATCTATAAATGTTTCACCGGGAATATAAACTGCCGGACCTTGCAGCAAACTTACGAATGATGCCGGTGCATTAATTCCATAGATCGCATCAGGAGTTCTATTATAACAATAACTAGACTGGAGATCGATATCAGAGCCAACAAGGTCATCAACATGGTCACCTAAGTCAGGGTCTTGTGCTATACCAAAATAGACGGACTCCAATTTGTTAAAAAATAATCCGGTATTTTCAATTTTATATCTAATGAAAATAATATCACTTAAATAACTATTATCAGCACCTGATGATACATAAATAGTCTGTCCTATTTGAATCCCAAGCGGATCAATACTAAATCTGCGAAACGCTTTAGGAACGCCGTCATTAAAAACACAAAAGTAAGTTGCATCTCCAAGTAAGTCAGGTCTATCTTCGCTGCTGTCCCAAATTCCGTTAGAATTCAAATCAACCGGATTATAAACGCCGTCATTATTTCCATCATAATAATTTGCACCTTGACTTACAGCTACCTTCCATTCCTGCCAAGAACTGCCGAAGTGCTGATCAGTTGAGTGAACTTTTATTATTCTATTTTGAGGCGCATCGGGTGAGGAGCCGACTAAGCCGGGCTGATAATCTTCAATACGGGATGCTGAAAGGACACCATTTCCCCATAGTTCATTATTTGCATAACCTGAAAGAAAAAATCCGGCGCTGAACATGAATGTTTCATTATCATATTTACCGCCCGCGCCGCTGCCCAAATCTACATCCGCCAACACTCCTCTGTTATTCATCGGCATTTTTATATTATTGATATCAATCAGTTCTATTGAACTTCCATTTCCCTGTTGTATGTAAAATGTAAAAGGATTTGTTTTAATGTAATTTGATTCAGTATCTAAAGCAGAAATAAAATAATCTATCTTATCGAAAGTGTTAATGTTTAGCAAAGTTGAATAAAGATAGTCCCCGGCTATCAGGTCTCCGTTTGTACCATCATCATACATTTGTAGTGAATCAGGTGCTCCATCATTAAGATTATAAACTAAATGAGTTTGAAGGAGATTATCATCAAAAACAGCAGCCGAAAAAATAACTGTATTGCCCGCCTGCAAAGTATGTTCAGCATCTAGAATAATTGGGGGTATAGTTTCTTCACTCGAAACTCCAATTTCCCCAAACCATATTTGATCATTAGGGTTTTCTCTTTTTGATGAAAATGAGACCAGCAGTCTATTGTTGAAAATTGTAATTGATTGATTACCATCGTAAGATAAATTTTCTGTTAGTCTTTCAGCCGTACTCCAATTTTCTCCATCAATAGAACTAATAAAAATAATATCGGAATTTTCATACTGAGGATTCGGAAGGGGAATAGTTGATTGAAGTGCAAGTGTAATTACGCCGCCGCTATCCTTCACAGCTTTTTGCCTAACAATACCGCTTCCATAATTTAGTATAGAATAATGCTCACTCCATGTTAGTCCTGAGTCGGCACTTGTTCGCCCAAATAGACCGTAGTTACCAAAAATATCATCAAGGTAGGTGAGCATCAATCTGCCGTCTGTCAATTGCTGTATGACTGGATAAGAATTTCTCGAGGGGGCATTTAAGTTTATACCTATTATTTCACTTCCCCAAGTTTCGCAGTCATCAATACTGCTAATTGATTGAAGTATACCGTTTCGTTCATAAGTACACCAAACTATTGAATCATAAATCAGGGAAATATTTAGGGTTGCTGCATGCATTCTCGTGAAAACATTATTTCCAAACGGCATTATCTGTTCAATTCCCCAATTCGTTCCGTTATCATCAGAAATTAAGCTCGTATAAATTGCAGTATACCCTGATTTATAAGCAATCATTATTCTTCCAGTTGGTGTAACGACTCCGTCAAGGTCAAAATATTCACTAGTGTTGGTTAAACCCGTTTTAATTATTTGCGGAGAATTCCAGTTTGCACCCCCATCTTCACTAATTGAAATTTTTAAGTCTTCATATTCTAGAAAAATCAACAGTAAATTATTGTTTGATGCAGTGAGTAATAAATGATTTTCGTATGAATACGGGTCCTCTGTGTGCGGAAATTTTTGAAAATTTTGGAATTGAGAAAAAACTGTTGAAGTAATAATTGAGATGGAAAATAGAGTAGTTAAAAAAAACTTAATCATTGCTCCCCTCCTAAAAATGGAATTATTAAACCTTTCTCTACCTAAATATTATTAAAAAATATTACGATGCTTATATACAATTTAAAGTAAATTAAATATAATCGCAAGAAACTGATGGGGCTGCAAAGTTTCTATGTCAAATTAAATAAATTACTCTTTCTCTTCACCTTCGGTAAGTATGCCGTCTCTAAAAAAATAAGTTACATCGCCGTAATACCATTGAGTGAACACACCCCAATTTTCAACATTCTTTTCAATTTTATCCGGCTTGCCCCAACTGTCTCTCAGCATATCTTCTGTCATCCCTATCCACACTCTGCCAAGTGCTACATTCTCCCCGGCTTCTTTACCATATTTAGTAATGTATAAATCTCGCCTTGCTAAAGTTAATTTTCTCTCTAACTCAGTAACTTTTTCGGATAAATTTTCAATTTCATTTTTAAGTTTCAATTTTTGTTCGGTTAGTTCACTTTTTAAGGTAAGGAGGCTGTCTAATTCAGACTTATATTCTGCGGGTGATATTTTTGTTTGGGCGGATATTGAGCCGAATAAAAAAAGTGTAATTAAGGCTATTGAAAAAAATTGTTTTATTTTGAGCATAATTTAATTTTTCTTTTTATTAAAATTTTTTATTTGTAAATCTAACTATTCTTAAATAAGTGCAGCAATTATTTAAATGCATTGTTCACTAATTTATCTTGATTTTCCTGGTACATTTTTGATGAACCGGCTGCGGGACTCGGGCTTTCATTTCTGCCAACGTATTTAATTTTATGTTTTTTCGTTACAAGTTTCAAAAGTTTTGGGAACATAAAATTCCATGCACCCATATTTTCCGGTTCCTCTTGAACCCAAAATATTTCGGCTGCACTTGAATATTTTTTTATCACTTCCTTTATTTCTTTTTCGGGGAACGGGTAGTATTGTTCAATACGTACAATCGCAGTATCTGTAATTTCATTAATATCTTTATGAGTTAGCAGATTGTAATAAAGTTTTCCGCTGGTTAATAAAACTCTTTTAATTTTTTTTGTGTCATCAACCTTATCATCATCAATCACAAGTTTGTAGCCTCCTCCGGTAAACTCACTTATTTGTGATCTTGCAGCCGGTAACCTGAGTAAGCTTTTTGGTGTAAAGACTATTAATGGTCTTTCAATGTAGTTGAGAATTTGTCTGCGTAATAAATGAAAATATTGAGCAGGTGTTGTAGGGTAACAAACGTACATATTATCTTCGGCGCTAAGAGTTAAAAATCTTTCGATGCGTGCAGAACTGTGTTCCGGTCCTTGCCCCTCTTGTGCATGAGGCAAAAGCAGGGTAACATTATTAGGCTGCTGCCATTTGGTTTCCGACGCTACAATAAAATTATCAATAATTACCTGTGCACTGTTTGCAAAGTCGCCGAATTGAGCTTCCCATAAAACGAGTGAGAGTGGATAGGCTAAGCTGTATCCGAATTCAAATCCAAGTACGGCAGCTTCAGAAAGTAAACTATCCAAGGGTTCAATATATGCTTGTTCATCGTTTATATAATTATGAGGAATGTATTCGTTACCGTTATTCATATCTGTAAAAATTAAATGTCTCTGACTAAAAGTTCCTCGCGCACTATCTTGCCCGCTTAATCTAACAGGAATTCCCTCGCTAAGGAGTGAGCCGAATGCAAGTGCCTCTGCAAAAGCCCAATCAATTCTTGCATTTCCGGTAAGCAGTTCCTTTCGTTTTGCAATGTGTTTCTGCAGCTTAGGGTTAAGTGTAAAATCATCCGGGAACTTTGTAATTCCTTTTACAATTTCTGAGAGTCTTTCAATTGAAACATCTGTCTTATCCTTTCTGGGAGCGCTTTCATATTCTTCTTTGCTCATTGCCAGAGGTCTGTCGGGGGTTAAACTCTCGGTAGTTTTTTTCTTGCTGTCTTTTAATGATTTATCAAGTGTATCAAAAATATTTTTATCAAGTTTATCAACCTGCTCTCTGGTATAAATTCCTTCTGCAATAAGTCTGTCTCTATAAATTTCTTTTACAGAACTGCGAGCCTTAATTTTTTTGTACATCAGTGGCTGAGTATAAACAGGGTCATCACCTTCATTATGTCCGTGTCTGCGGTAACCAAAAAGATCAATTACAACATCCTTTTTATAACGCTGCCTGTATTCAAAAGCAAGCTGTGTAACCCATACAGAGGCTTCGGGGTCATCACCATTTACATGAAAAATAGGTGCCTGAACCATTTTAGCTACATCGGTTGCATAAGGTGACGAGCGTGCTTCTTCGGGAATTGTAGTAAATCCTATTTGATTATTAATTATTATATGAATCGTTCCGCCGGTACGGTAGCCTTTTAGCTGCGATAGATTTAAGGTTTCGGCAACAACTCCCTGCCCGGCAAAAGCAGCATCACCATGAATAAGAAGGGGAACTATTTTACTTCTTTCTGTGTCCTCAATACGGGTTTGTTTTGCTCTTACAATTCCTTCAACTACGGGGTTAACCCATTCCAGGTGACTTGGGTTTGACGCAATTGATACTTTAACTTTTTTCTCGGCGGAGGTGATATACTCTCCGCTGGCTCCGAGATGGTATTTCACATCCCCGGTTCCCTGCGGTGCTTTCGGGTCAAGGTTATCTTCAAATTCTGAAAATATTTTATTATAAGGTTTGCCAATTATATTGGAAAGTACATTAAGTCTTCCTCTGTGTGCCATACCGAGAAAAACTTCTTCAACATTATCTTCGGCAGCTTTTTCAAGCAGGCTGTCAATTACAGGTATTAATGTTTCAGAGCCTTCAAGCGAAAATCTTTTATGCCCGATAAACCTTGTATGAAGAAAATGCTCAAACCCTTCGGAGAGTACTAATTTCTCCATTATTCTTTTTTTATTTTCGCTGCTGATTGGCGGACTGTTTTTTACCGGTTCCATTTTACTCTGCAGCCAAACTTTTTCTTCGGGATTTTGAATATGCATATATTCAACACCAATTTTTTCGCAGTAGGTTTTATGCAGCACATCTAAAATTTCCCGCAATGTTCCCGTATCTAAGCCCTGCAAAGTACCGGTAATAAAATATCTATCGTAATCCCAAATGGTTAAATCATAATTTGCAGGGTCTAGTTCTTCATTATATTTGGCAATGTTGGAAAGGGGATTAAGGTTCGCTATTCGATGTCCTCTAACGCGGTACATATTTATTAGCTGGAGAATTTTTGCCTGCTTTTCAATTCTTTCTCTATCTCTTACTTTGCCGTAATGTTTTGTTGATGTATCCAATCCCCAATCAACAGCTTTTTGAGGTATTCCTAAATCAACAAATAAATTTTCGTAAAAATCTTCATTGCCCAGCAGTAAGTTATCCAACTGTTTCAAAAACTCACCGGACTCTGCACCTTGAATTATTCTGTGATCATAGGTTGACGATATATTCATTACTTTTCCGATGCCGAATGCAGCCAAGGCAGTTGCGTGCATTGCTTTAAACTCGGCGGGATAATCAATTACACCAATTGCCATGATTGCACCCTGTCCGCTCATCAATCGTGGATTTGAAGATACTGTACCAATGCCGCCCGGGTTGGTAATTGTAATTGTGGTTCCCTGAAAATCAGCAGGTTCTATTTTTCCGCTTCGTGCTCTTTCAATTAATAAATTATATTCATTAATGAACTCTTTAAAATCTTTTTTTCCCGCATGTTTAATATTTGGTACAATCAAACTTCTTGAACCGTTTTTCCTTGTTATATCAACGGCAATTCCAAGATTGATGTAAGTTTTTTTAATCAGATGAGGCTTATCATCTAAAAAGGCAAATGAATTATTGATGTTCGGATAATCTTTAAGTGCTTTAACAATGGCGTATGCAACAATGTGTGTAAATGATATTTTGCCGCCGTTGATACGCATTAAATGCTGATTAATAATCGTTCTATTTTCTTCAAGAAGTTTTACTGATATAGCCCTTAGCGAAGTTGCAATTGGAATTGATAAACTGCTGTCCATGTTTTCAATTATCTTTGCTCCAACGCCTGCTATTAATTCAGGTTCATCATTTTCAGATACCTGGTAAGTTTCCTTAGCAGCGGTTTTTGTTTTCGGAGTTCCGGATTTATCGGAAGATTTACTTTTAGTTTTACTTTTACTTGGCGCACTTCCGGTAAGTTCGTCAAAATAGTTTTTCCAGTAATCTGAAACAGATTCTCTGTCCTCTAAATAGTCTTCCAAAACCTCGGCAACAAATCCAAAATTACTGCCGAAATTATTTAATAAGTGCTCGTGATATTTTTTAAGTTCTTCTTCTGACATTTTAATTTTCAGTTGTTTGATTATAAATTCAATTATTTTTTATCTAATAAACAAATAATATTTTTCTAAAGTTCATTGTGGAAGTTAAGAAATAAATTTATGAAAAGAGAGGGTGTCTTAATTTGACCTTCGTACTTATAAACTGTAATAGTAATAGAATAGCAGTTAAGTTATATTTTATAGAATAATTATTCCGGAACGTGAACTAAAAAGTATTCCTTTGCAGTTTTACCAATTTCAATTGCCTGGGACATTGTCATGTGCAATTCCGAAGGTTCATCACTTTCGGCTCCGGCTTCGATAATTGCAAGGTCGGAATCTGCTGCCATTTTTACCAGGTTTTCACAGTAAGCGGTATCGCCGCCGTAACAAATTGATTTGCCGTTAAACTCAAATTTATAGCCCAATGATGGAACGGCAACAGCTTCTTTATCTTCTTCGGCAGCTTCTTTGTGGTCAACTTCGAAAGGAGTAACGGTTACACGATCTTTCCGGAAGCTTTTCTCATTATCTATTTCGTTCAGTGTTATTTCGTAGGATAACTCACGACCGTAAACCTGCATAAATGCTTTGTATATACTTTCAATTTCAATACAGCCTTTGGGGTAATAAATATTTAACGGGGAAGTTTTTTTCATAACCGATAAGTAGGTTAATAGGGACCAAACACCGCCGACATGATCATGATGACCATGACTGATAAACATTTCGGTAATATCTAAAATTTCTTTGGAATCAATCTCTTGATTTAAGTCGCGTAAAATTCCGTCACCCGGATCAATAATAAATTTTTTATCATCGGCGGTTAATAAAATACCGGTTGCTATGTTTGGTATAGAGCAGAAAATTTTGATGAAGAAATTTTCTTTCTGCCAAACTAAAGGATATTTAGGAGTATATTTTTCTACCATAAAGTTTTATTTTTTTAGCTAAGCTATTTTTTTTGAGAACAATCTTTTTTATTACATTTACCAAATATTGTAAATGAGTAACCGGTACTTTCGAAGCCGAGTTTAGTGCAGGCTCGTTCTACAATATCTTCAATTTCCGGTGCCGAAAATTCATGAATTTCGCCGCAGGTAACGCATACCAGATGATCATGGTTCTTGCGGTTAAAGCTGGATTCGTAATGTGTTTTATTATCACCAAAATTTCGTTTGGCAAGAATATCGCATTGAGCCAGGAGTTCTAGTGTATTGTATATAGTTGCACGCGATACATTCTTTTTTTCGGTCATCATTTTTACATAAAGCTCATCGGCTCCAAAATGACCATCATACTCTAATGCGCCGTCAAGTACATCAAACCTTTCGGGAGTAATACGATGCTTGCCGATTTTAAGAAACTTCTTAAATTCTTCGTGTGCTTTCTGATGTTGTGATTCTGTTGCTTTCATATCTCAGTTTTAATTTATTTCAAAAATAACACATTGTAGATAATTATCAAAAAATATACGTAGAAACGTGGAAACGGAGAAACGTGGAAACGTAGAGACGTAGAAACGGAGAGACGTGAAGACGTGAAAAATTAGAAACGTCTCATTGTCTCATCAGCTTCTTATTCATGGCTCTTACTTTTCCGCCTCTAAATTCCTGTAGTGCTTTGTCGTCATACTTCAACTCCGCTCAGTCTGACTTAGCTTTTGATAGTATTTAAACAAGCAGTTTAAAGATTATCAAGAATTTTAAAATTATTATCGAGTTAAATTGGTATTTCCTATTGCAATATACATTTCCGAAGTTTCAATTTTCTCAACACTTCTCAACATCTTTTGTCCTTACGTTTTTCCGTCTTCACGTTTTTCCGTCTTCACGTTTCCACGTCTTTACGTCTCTACATCTCTACGTTTCTACGTCTCTACGTCTCCACTTCTAAACTCCTAAACTTCTAAGTATAAAATAAATATACTAACTGTCTTTATTCTTAAACCTAAAAGCACTAAATTTATTTTTTCACAAAACAATTATTTTAGAGTAAATAAACAAAGTAAGGAGCTATTTATGTCAAAGTCGTTTGAAATTATAGAGCGAGTTGGAATATCTACAGAAAGTTCAAGTGATGCAATTAAAGCCGCAGTTTTAGAAGCCCATGGTGAACAAAAAGTCGGCTGGTTTGAAGTATTAGAAGAAAGAGGCAGAGTAACTCAAAATGGTGAAGTTGAATTTCAAGTGACTTTAAAAATTGGTCGTAAATTAGAAGATTAAGAAAGTTTAATTTTCATTTATCATCTGTTTGAAAAAAGAGAACTTTTATTCTACTAAGGTTGTTAATTGTTTTTATTGATTAAACAACCTTAAATTTTTTACGGAGGAAGCACATGTTAGCAGAAGGAAAAAAAGCTCCTGCATTTACTTTACCCGATAGTGACGGGAACAAAGTTTCACTAAAAGATTTTGCCGGTAAAAATGTTGTACTTTATTTTTATCCAAAAGATAATACTCCCGGCTGCACAAAGGAGGCTTGTGATTTTAAAGAGGCATTACCGGATTTTAAAAAAATTGATGCAGTAGTTTTAGGTGTCAGCCCCGATTCCCAAGCTTCGCACAGAAAATTTTCAGACAACTACGAACTGCCTTTTACTTTGTTAAGCGATGAGGATAAAAAAGTAGTAGAGAAATACGGCGTGTGGCAGGAAAAGAATATGTATGGAAGAAAATACATGGGTGTTGTTCGAACAACAGTTATAATTGATGAGACAGGAAAGATCAAAAAGATTTTTCCGAAAGTTAAAGTTAAGGGTCATGTTGACGAAGTACTAAAAACATTGAGTGAATAATGGCAAGACAATTTTATGTAACAAGACGAGAAGTTTTCAGCGCAGCTCACCGGCTGCATTCCAATGATTATTCCGATGCAGAAAATGCTGAAATTTTTGGTAAGTGTAATAACCCCAACGGACACGGGCATAATTATGTGCTTGAGGTTGTTGTTAAAGGTGAAATAATTAAAGAAACCGGATACGTGATTGATCTTAAAATATTAAAAAATATTATTCGTGAGCATGTAATAAAAAAAGTTGATCATAAACATCTAAATCATGATGTTGACTTTTTACATGGAATAAATCCCACAGCGGAGAATATTGCTTTAGGAATTTGGGAGCAATTAGTTAATAAAATTCCGAACGGTGAACTTCATTCAGTTAAGTTATACGAAACTGAAAATAATTATGTTGAATATAAAGGAGAGTAAAAATTGAACTTGGAAAAAGTTAGTTCAAGTGTTGAGACTATATTAGATGAAATTGGTGAAGATAGGAACAGGCAGGGTTTAGCAAGAACTCCGGAACGTGTTGCAAAATCGTATCAATTTTTAACTAAGGGATATAATGAAAACATTGAAGAAGTATTGAACGGTGCCATTTTTAATGAAAAGTATGATCAAATGGTTATTGTAAAAGATATAGATTTTTACAGTTTGTGCGAACATCATATAATTCCTTTCTATGGTAAAGTACATGTTGCTTATATACCCGACGGCAAAATTGTAGGGTTAAGCAAAATACCGAGGATAGTTGATGTTTTTTCGAGAAGACTGCAGGTGCAGGAACGAATGACAAGGCAGATTGCAGACACAATTGATAAATACTTAACCCCGGAAGGTGTTGCGGTAGTGGTTGAAGGTTATCACATGTGTATGATGATGCGCGGAGTTCAGAAACAGAACTCTATTACTACAACATCGGCAATGCATGGCTGCTTTAAAGATGATGCACGAACAAGAAGTGAGTTTATAAATTTAATTGCACAAAAGAGAATTTAATAATGAGTATGAAAAATGGAGCTATTTGGATAACCGGCGCTAGTTCCGGAATCGGCAGGGAAACTGCAATTAAATTTCTTCGGAATGGATATTTTGTTGCAGCATCTGCAAGACGCAAAGAATTACTTACATCATTGCAGCAGTTTACAGATGATAAAAATGAAAGCAGGCTGCTGCCGATAGATTTGGATATATCTGATTTTGAAGCAGTTAATAAAACAGCTGATAAAATTAACAGAGCTGAAAATGTTAGCTGCTTAATAAACAATGCGGGTATAACCACTTTTAGTCCCGCAATCGAAAATACAAACGAAGAAGTAAAACAAATTATAGATATAAATTTAAGCGGTTCTATATTTGCCATTCAGGCAGTGCTGCCTGCAATGATTAAGCATGGCAAAGGAACAATTATAAACATCATTTCTGTAGCGGCAGATAAAGTATTTACAAACAGCAGCGTTTACTCGGCTTCAAAAGCGGGGTTGTTAGCTTATGCAAATGTACTTAGAGAAGAGGTGCGGGAGCATAATATAAAAGTAATTAATGTATTGCCCGGTGCTACAAAAACGCCAATTTGGCCCAATGAACAATTAGAAAAATTTTCCGAACGTATGATGTCTCCGGCGGATATTGCAAAATTACTTTTCGACTTTTACGAAACAGAAGGAAGTCTTGTGCCCGAAGAAGTTACAATCAGACCAATTAAAGGTGATATATAATGGATAATAAAAAAGAGGTTACAATTATTACCGGTGCAAGCAAGGGAATAGGTAAAGCTATTGCTCTTAAACTTGCGGCTAATAAACATGATGTTGCAATATTCGGCAGGGATAGTGATAAATTAGTTGAACTTGAAAAAACTATGTGGGAATTAGGTTCTGATGTATTGCATTTTACCGGCGATGTTGCCGATGAAGATTTTGTTGTTTCTTCGATCGGGCAAATTCTTGCAAAGTACGGTCGGATTGATCACCTAATTAATAATGCCGGAGTTGCGATATTTACAAAGTTTGTTGACTCTTCACTTTATGAATTCAAGAGACAGATTGATACGAATGTGTTTGGCATATATAATTTTTCAAGAGCAGTTATCTCTCATATGATAGATAGAAAATCAGGTTCAATAATTAATATTTCTTCATTGGCGGGCAAAACCGGTTTTGTTGGTGGAACAATGTACTCTTCGACCAAACACGCGGTAATGGGATTTACAAAATCTTTAATGCTTGAAGTAAGAGAGCATAACATACGTGTCGCGGCTGTCTGCCCCGGTTCGGTTTCTACCGATATGATTTTAAACACACCGCTGGAGCCGAAAGATATTAGTAAAGCTTTAGAACCCGAAGATGTTGCTGATGTGGTTACAGCCATTTTAAAACTGCCGGCTCGCGCATTAGTAAGCGAAATTGAAGTTAGACCCACGAATGTAAAATAGGATCCAAAGAAAGAATTATTTCTTCCTTAATTTTACTGCTGTTCCGTAAGCTAATAATTCTGCTGCACCCTGCATAACTGTCGAAGTAGTAAAACGCACACACACAATGCCATCAGCCCCTTTTGTTTTTGCTTCACCGTACATTCGATCAAGCGCCTGTTCTCTTGATTCTGCAAGCATTTTTGTATATTCATGAATTTCACCGCCTACGATACTCCGCAATCCTGCCATAATATCTTTACCCACATGCCTTGCTCTTATAGTATTGCCTCGTACAATTCCAAGGCTTTCGGTAATTTCATAATCCGCAAATTCATCTTGTGTTGTTGTAAGCATAGCCGCTCCTATTTATCAACATTTTTTGAATAGTAATTATCTTCTTTATTGTCAAATCTATCGGTTAATACCTTTATCAGTAAGAGTCCAATTCCTGCAATTGCAATTAAACCGATAATACCAAAAGGAAAGACTGAAATAAGACCGATAAATATTCCAACTATCCAAATTATTACTACTATCGAAAGTAAAACATATCCAACTTGTTCCATCTTTTGTTCCCCTGATATTTTTTAGAGATAACAATAATAATAAATTACAAATCGCAAAGATCAAATTACAAAACACAAAAATCAAATTACAAATCGCAAAGATCAAATTACAAAACACAAAAATCAAATTACAAATAACAAAGATCAAATTACAAATAACAAAGATCAAATTACAAATAACATATCTGCTTTCGGAAGGCAGTTGAGAAAATACAAACATGCGCGGTGTTCTTTTTGGGGTATTAAAAATAAACTTTGCGTCATAGCGTCTTTGCGTGAAATGCTTTTTATATACTAAAATGAATGGCGAATGACAAAATCAAATAACAAAATACAAGCATCAAATTATAAATCACAAAATTCAAATAACAAATAACAAATCATAAACATCAAATTACAAATAACATATTTGCTTTTGGAAGGCGGGTTACAATTTCCATGTGGATTGCAATCTGCAGTATTCTTTGCTGTTGGATCTTATTGAGTGAATAAATTTAACTGAGGAATTTTCTTCAATCATTTCAGAGCAGGCTTCTATCGAATCACCGTAACTCAATTGTTTCATGTAAGTTACTTTTAAACTCTTAAGCGTTCCGGTTTCCTTTATTTCTATCGGCACGGTTTCTAATGCCCAATCAATGTAAACACGATTGTTAACATGATTATTTGTATCTATATCACTCTGACGCACATCAAATTGTTTTACAACAAGCGGCGTGTTTAAAGTTTCCAAATCATCAAGTTTATTTATTCCATCAGCATTAGAATCCAGCCAAAAATTATCATGCATCTCGGTATTAATTTTTTTCGGACGCATTTTTGCGGTGTCCATAAAAATCCATAAAGTATTAATTTTACCCAGCATTTTATCGTCACCTAAAATTGTGTACTCTCGGTTAGCGTAAAATCCTTTGTAGGCTTTCGGTTCGGTAATCAAGGTAATTGTGTCGGCAAAGTTTGGATACTCACTAATTTGAATATCCCACTTGTACAAAAACCAGCCTACATTATTTTCGTCATAGTAGTCAAGCCCTAACCCGCGGGATTCGCTGTGAAGTATCGCAATGTCTTCAAAGTAACGCATCAGACTCGTAATTGTGGCTTTACGGTTTTTATCAATATCGTAGTAATGAATGAAATATTTATGTTCGAATTTGTTCATCGTTAGCAAGGAAAAATTAAAAAGTATAAATTAAAAAGGAAAAAGGAAAAATTAAAAAGGAAAAGTTGTCTGCCGGTTTTAGGATTAAATTTTAGACTATTTGAAGTAATAATAAAGACCAGTTTATAATTATATTATCAATTTTTCTTCAATCCTACCGGAGTTACTTTTATGCTATTTCCTTTATTCTCTTGGCTTCACTTATGGCTATTTATAATTTAAAGAGCGTGCTTAATTATTCAATCTTTGGGTAATACTTCACTTCAATTCTAAAGTTTCTGGAATTTGAACTGTATGATGCTTGAGATTGTGATTTCTCATAAATACCATTTTGCCTGAATGTTTCATCAAATATCGTCGGCAGATATGATCCGAATGGTTCAAGAGCTGGAAAGATTATATCGCCTGATCCAAGCAGTATTGTTTTCCCCGGAAGAAAATCAAAATTGTTGTCAGGGTTTCGTTCACCGTTCTCATCAAAATTATCAAGTCCGAACATTTTAATTAAAGATACGTCGTTTATCGATTTTAAGTAAGAATTTTCGAGAGGATGAGCTCTATAAAAAAGAGTTACTTCAAAATCTTTTTCACTAAAATTATTACTGTTTATCGAATAAATATTTTTGAGTTGATTTTTCCAGGCTCTCTTAAAACCCGGTTGTAGATTTTTTGGTTTTACTAGTTTTAAGAGCACTGTATAATTAGTATCAGTTGGAAGGTCACTAATAAACTCACCGTAATAAATATCATTATCATCACCGTATTCACCATCTAATCTATAAGAAACCGCAATTTGATAGTCGTTTCCAACATCATTTATGAAACTTATTAACCCGCAATATGGATTTAGCTCATAGTCGATGCCACTCTCAAGTCTAATAAATCTTCCATTGATTACTGATTGACCCGGGATCTCATTTTGCGTCAATGATCTCATTGGCGAATCCAATGGATAATGACCGGCACCTTTTGAAGGCAGATCAATAAATGCATTTGCTCTTATTTCCTTTTGAATATTGATATAGCCTTGAGCAGATTTCCAAACTTCAATTTCTTTGATTCTGTATTGAGGTTCAACCACCGGATTGTAATTATTATAATATTTTTCAAACAGATTCAACTCAGGTTTTCGGCTGGCATACATTGAATCGACAAAGTAATGGTTTTGCGAATAGTCATAAGCGAATTTTTTAACTATCATTCGTTTGTCTAATGGCGGCTGAATAGGATCACTATCTTCTGTACAGGCTAAAAAAAATAAGTTTAATAAAATAAAAGTTAATGTAAGTCTCATTATTATGCCCTCATAATTATGAATATTTTTGAATTTGTTTATCCATGTAACTAAAATTAAAGTTTACTCTTTAAAAATAATATGCAAAAAAATACCCTGCTGAAATAACAGCAGGGCTAATTAATTTATGCTTTCCCGCGCTTTCCTTTTTCTTCACGGATAAAAATCCAGCCGACAACTTTACCGATATCAATTTTCTTGAAATCGTTCCAATAGCCTTTATTCCTAACATGCAGCGAACTCGTATCATAGTCCGGTATTAGTTCAACTTCATCTATAATTGCTTTAAGTCTCTTTTGCCATCGTTCCATATTAGATTCACGTAAATCAACCCATCCGTCTTTAGCCCAAAGGTTAATATTCGCATCAGTAATTTCTAATTCATTCTCACCTCTGAAGGGAGGTATCTTCATTAAATTTCCACGAAGAATTTTTTTGCCGTCGGGGTATAATATCGGAATACCAATTGAAATAATTTCATTTCGCAGTTCATCGTTTGATTCAATTAAACTCCAAACTTTTTCCGATAAATACGATGGACTTTCTTTAATAATTTCTCTCATACCGCCGAAACTGATTTTTAATAATTGAATTTCAAAAAGTAATTTAGAAAGCCGCGGCGGACCAAGCAGTTCAAAAGCAATACTTTCTTTTTGATGCAGGTCTTCAAGTTCCTGCAATTTTTTTATTGCAGAATGCTGAAGAAAGCCTGCTCTGTAAGTCGGTGCCAGTACAGCATTATCTAAAGCGTTAATAATATCATGACCGGTATTGCCGCCTTTAATTTCAAAAATTGCATCCTCGGCAATTTCTTCGGGAGTAACATATTCCATTTGTCCCTGTGTGGTAATAGTCTCAAACTCACCCCGCGAAAATGTACCGTTTTCTCCGGTATCAATAAAAACAGATTTTAATGTATTGCCCGAGGTTTTGATTTCTTCATCCAATTTCAGTTTTAATTTGCCTTCCAAGTTTATAGTATCGGATGTTGAAAGCTCCATCAATTCAACAGGTTTACCGCCTTTTTTAATTTCACCGAATTCAATTTTTTTCCATGCAATTGCCGCGGTTGGTTTTATTTCTTTAGTAATTGCGGTTTCCGGTGTTCTGCCCATTAAAAATAAAAGCATAGTATGTGCGCCTGCTACTGAAGATTTACTTAATAAAACTCTGGAGGGTTTTTCTTCACTGTGCGTGTAAGGAATATTCAATCCCATTCCGCCGGTGCCGCTTGTACCAATTTTTACATAGGCTTCCGTGCTCACTTCGCTCATTGTATTATATAGTATTTGAATGTGCCTGATTAATTGGGGAATATAAAGTGTACACATTAATTTTTCAGTCTCTTCAATAAGTATATCTTTTTCACTATCCTTTTCAATTGTTTTTTTGATTCTTCTGTAGGTGGTGTAAACATCCTGGTAAGCAATTCCGGTTGCAGAGTTAATACAATCGAAAATTATATCGGGTTTGTGTTCGGTAAGCAGATGATAAATTGCCGAGCTATTTAAAACATCATCGGTCATATCCTCCATAATATCGCCAAGCAGAATTCGTCGTTTCTCGCGGTCATTTAAAATATCAAAACGATTTTCATCTTTAAATTCATTCCGTACAAATATGTTACCCCACCATGGAATAAAGTAATCAGCCGGAAGGTCGGGGTAGTCTATTTTAAGTCTTTCAACATACTCCTCAGCTTCAGATTTTCTAAGTGAGGTTACTATTATTTTTTTAGGTTTTTCGGGTAATAATTTTCGTGTGATTGCATTGCCAACTAACCCCCATGCACCTAAAACTAAAACTGTTTTGTTTTTAATATCCATGTCGTTACCAATTTTAATTAAGTAATATTAACATTTGCCTATGAAACTTAAAGTAAAGAATACATCTAAACAAGAAAAAATGAGATATTCGGCTTCTAAATTAATTATATTCAAATCCGCAATTGATTAAATAGTTGTGCTTTAGTAAGTTTCGTTGTTAATTGATTGATTAAATTATGAAGAGTTTATGAAACTATCCGAAATATTGAGTCCCGATAAAATTATTCCAAATTTAAGTGTTGATGATAAAGACAAATCAATAGCTGCACTTTTGGAGCTTTTTAAGAACGATTCAAGAATTATTGATTTAGTAAATGTTAAAAATTCAGTTCTCGAAAGAGAAAAAATAATGTCAACCGGGGTTGGTCATGGATTTGCAATACCCCACGGCAAAACCAATGCTGTAAACGAAATAATTGCTGCATTTGCCAAAACAACTGAACCGCTTGAGTTCGATTCACTTGACGGTCAGCCGGTCAGACTAATATTTCTTTTGGTTGGAAAAGAAAACTCGGTTAGTGTTCATATTAAATTATTAAGCAGAATTTCGCGAATGATGAATAATGAAGAATTTAGGAATAAACTTTTAGCTGCAGATTCTTCTGAGGAAATTTATGATCTATTTAAGAAAGAGGAAGCAAATATTTAGTAGTTTAATTTTAGCTTATCAATTCTAAAACACTATACCCCTAAAATAAAATATCACCAAACAAAAAAACTAAAATAAAAATATTGAAAAATGATTAAAGCAATTACAGGCACAAAAGATATTCTTCCCGAAGATATTAATAAATGGAATAAGGTTGAGGCAATTGTTCGCAATGTGATGAACAATTTTAATTATAAAGAAATCCGAACCCCGGTATTTGAAGAAACTGCATTATTCAGCCGCGGAATTGGAGAAGCTACGGATATTGTAAGCAAGGAAATGTACACCTTTGTTGATAGAAGTGAAACAAGTGTAACGCTTAAACCGGAAATGACTGCATCAGTAGTTCGGGCTTTTATCGAACATTCACTCGGTAAAAAATATGGGCTGAATAAATTATTTTACATATCGCCGATGTTCAGGCAGGAAAGACCGCAAGCAGGCAGGTTCCGTCAATTTCACCAATTTGGTGCAGAAGCTTTGGGCAGCGATAACCCAATGCTGGATGCGGAAATGATTATTACCTCGTACAAAGTAATGACGGAACTGGGCTTAAAAAATTTAGCAGTAAAAATTAATTCCCTCGGCATTCCTTCTTCAAGAGAAAATTATAAAAAAGTTTTGAAAGAATATTTAAGCGATAAATTTGATCAGCTATCTGAAGATAGTCAGAAAAGATTTGAAACAAATATTTTAAGAATTTTTGACAGCAAAGTTGAGGGGGATCAAAAAATAATGAATGAGGCACCGGTGCTTCTGGATTACCTTGATGAAGAGAGTAAGGAAAAATTTGAACAAGTGACTTCTCTGCTTGACGGTATAAAAATTCCCTACGAAGTTGATCCGAAATTGGTGCGCGGACTCGATTATTACACTCACACCACATTTGAAATATTAAGCGGAAGTGTCGGCTCGCAAAGTGCATTATGCGGCGGCGGAAGATACAACTTGCTTGTTGAGCAGCTCGGCGGTGCACAAACACCCGGCGTTGGTTTTGCTGCCGGTATCGAAAGAATTTTACTCGCCTGCGAAAATGAAAACTCATTAACGCTGCCGGAGGAATCAATTGATATTTATGTTGTTAGGCTCGATAAAGAATTAACACAAAAAGCAAATGAGATCGCCGTAACTTTTAGAAACGCAAACCTTTCAACTGAATTGGATTATACCCAAAGAAGTGTTAAAGCACAGATGCGAGAGGCAAACCGTTTGAATGCAAAGTACACTCTGATTATCGGCGGTGAGGAATATGAAAGGGGAGAGGTTGTATTGAAAGAGATGAAGTTGGGTGAACAGAAAATCTTTAAATTGAACTCACTTCCTGATATAATTTCAGCAATTAAAAGTGTTTAGTTGAAAATAGATTAAAAGAATATAGATAAACCGTTGAAACGGTTTTACAGTCGTTTTTGTTATCATTAACCAACGACTTAAGTCGTTGGTTAACAGCGCAACACTTAAAAATAACCGTTTCAACGGTTTATTAAAGAGCAATTTAATTTTGATATTTAATGATAAGTGCAAAAATATCATGACAAAAATATTCGGAAGAAAACCTGTTCTCGAAAGCCTGCTTTCGGATGACGAACTTGAAATTATCTACATTGCCTTCGGTCAGCAAGGGGGAGTAATTAACAAAATTATGACCGAGGCAAAAAAGAGGGGAGTAAAAGTATCTCAGCTTTCAACTCACAAATTTAAAGAGTTGAGCAAAAATGAAAATACACAAGGTGTAATCGCACTTAAATCAGGCATAAAATATTACTCGCTTCACGAAATAATTTCTGAATCAAAAAACTCAAAATATCCGCTCATTTTAATTTTAGAATCAATACAGGACCCGCATAATGTTGGTGCAATTTTACGCAGTGCCGAATGTGCAGGAATTGACGGAGTGTTGATCACCCAGCGCGAAAGTGCATCAATGACGGAAGTTGTTGAGAAAGCATCTGCGGGAGCAGTTTCTCATCTAAAACTTTGTAAAATTAATAATGTAAGCCAAACTATTAAGGTGCTTCAAGATAATGGATTTTGGATTGTGGGTTCCGCACTTAGTGAAAATTCAAAAGATTATACCGCTGTCGATTACAAATCTCCGATTGCGTTAATAATGGGTAATGAAGAAAAGGGAATCAAACAATTGACTGCAAAAAATTGCGATCATCTCGTTGAAATTCCCATGAAAGGAAAAATACAATCATTGAACGTATCGGTTGCAGCAGGTGTTTTGCTTTTTGAGATTCAGCGAAATAGAGGGAGTTAAATTTTTATTTTATTAGCCAAAAGCCAGCCTTTTTGGAAACGTTGGGCTTTTAAGTTTCAGTTCAATAATTCAAAATTTTAGGGAAAATATTTATAAATATCTTTTCTGTGCAAAAATCTTATCAATTCTATTTCATTCTTTCTAAATATCAACCCAATTCTAAAATCACCCATTCTAATTCTGTAAAAATCATTAGAGCCTTTAAGTTATTTAAGATTTTTGATATCTGATAAATTCAATGCCTCTTCGAGTTTTGAAATTAATGTGACAATTTTTTTACCGGTATCAGCATCATTTAACTTCTTAACATCTCTCGCAAATGATTTATCAATACGAATAATCATTTCTTCAAACTTTTGATAAATTTATCTTTATCAACGTAAGTGCCGGTTTTACCTTCCTTAATTGCGTTAATCAGACTTAATTCTTCAATTTGCTCGTTTGAAAGCATGGTTGATTTCAATCCCATTTTCTGTGAAACCTCAAGAATTAATTTTAATTCTTCATGTGAACCACTTGTAATTAATGCACTTTTCATTTTTTTCCTTTTGTTTTCAAATAGCAATTTAAATGATAATAAGAAGAAGTACCATAAGAACAATAATTTATTTTAAAATGCTACTTTTGCCTAGATTGAACTTTATCTGCAAATTTTAACCTTATCTTTAAATTAACAAGCATAAAAAGTTGTAATCCATCAAAAAGTTTATTTTTATTTAAAATTATTAACATTTTAATCTTGACAAAAATTTCAAGATTGACTAATTTTTGATATAAAATAAAAGGAAAAAGGTATGAGTGAAGAAGAATTAAGTGAAGATATGAAAGTGGTTGAGGATGTTACTCAATCCGAATACAAGTGGGGATTTGTTACTGATATTGAAGCCGATGAAGCGCCCAAAGGATTAAATGAAGAAATTGTAAGATTTATCTCCGCAAAAAAGGGTGAGCCGGAATGGATGCTTGAGTGGAGACTGAAGGCATACAGATATTGGCTTAAAATGGAAGAACCGAAATGGGCTAAAGTCGGTTATCCTAAAATTGATTTTCAAGATATAAGATATTATTCTGCCCCAAAGCAAAAGCCTGAACTTGAGAGCTTAGATGAAGTTGACCCTGAATTAATTAAAACTTTTGAGAAATTAGGTATCCCGATTGAAGAACAAAAACGTCTTTCGGGCGTAGCTGTCGATGCTGTGTTTGATTCAGTTTCAGTTGCAACAACTTTTAAGAAAACGCTGGAAGATAAGGGAATTATTTTCAGTTCGGTTTCTGAAGCGGTTAAAAATCATCCTGAGTTAGTAAAAAAATATTTAGGCTCGGTTGTACCTTATACCGACAATTATTATGCGGCACTAAACGCAGCGGTTTTTAGTGATGGCTCATTTGTCTTTATCCCCAAAGGTGTTCGCTGCCCAATGGAATTATCTACATATTTCCGTATCAATGCGCAGGATACCGGGCAGTTTGAAAGAACATTAATAATTGCCGAAGACTCAAGTTATGTAAGCTACCTTGAGGGTTGTACCGCTCCGATGAGGGATAACAATCAGCTTCATGCGGCAGTGGTTGAACTAATTACTTTAGACAATGCGGAAATTAAATATTCAACAGTTCAAAATTGGTATCCCGGTGATAAGGATGGCAAGGGCGGCATCTATAACTTTGTAACTAAAAGGGGCGTCTGCCGCGGAGTTAACTCAAAAATTTCATGGACACAAGTAGAAACAGGATCCGCAATCACTTGGAAATACCCAAGCTGTGTATTGCAGGGTGATAATTCAGTCGGTGAATTCTATTCTGTTGCTGTTACAAATAATTTTCAGCAGGCAGATACCGGAACAAAAATGATCCATCTTGGCAAAAACACAAAAAGTACTATTATCTCAAAAGGTATCTCCGCCGGTCGAAGTGATAACTCATACCGCGGACTTGTTAAGGTTGGTAAAAAAGCTGAAGGTTCGAGAAACTTTTCACAGTGTGATTCAATGTTAATGGGTGATCAGTGCGGGGCGCATACCTTCCCTTATATTGAAGTTGATAATAAATCAGCTATGGTTGAACACGAAGCCACAACTTCTAAAGTTGGTGAAGATCAAATCTTTTATTTGAACCAGCGAGGCATTTCAACTGAAGATGCCATCAATCTTATTGTAAATGGTTTTTGTAAAGAAGTTTTTAATGAATTGCCTATGGAGTTTGCAGTTGAAGCACAAAAGCTTCTTGCAATTAGTCTTGAAGGAAGTGTAGGATAGTACAAGGAAAACCTGCCTGCCGGCAGGCAGGAGGAAAAAGGAAAAATTAAAAAGTAAAACCTGCTTGACGGTAGGCAGGATTAAAAGTTTATAAATATTGAGGTTAAAATTAAATGATTAAAATTAAAGATTTACATGCTACTATTGAAGGAAATGAGATTCTAAAAGGATTGAATCTCGAAATTAATGCCGGAGAAGTTCATGCGATTATGGGTCCTAACGGATCCGGTAAAAGTACATTGGCTAACGTACTTGCCGGACATGAAGGGTACGAAGTAACAAAAGGTGAAGTAATTTACGAAGATAAAGATTTGCTTGATTTGGCGCCCGAAGATAGAGCTCGCGAAGGATTGTTTTTAGCATTTCAATACCCAATTGAAATACCCGGAATCAGCAATGCTACATTTTTAAAAACAGCAGTTAATGAAATAAGAAAATACAGAGGCGAAGAGGAGTTAACGGCGAAACAATTCTTAGACCTTATAAAAGAAAAAACAAAAATTCTTGATATGGATAATTCACTGCTTAGTCGTTCCGTAAACACAGGTTTTTCCGGCGGTGAAAAAAAGAGAAATGAAATTTTCCAATTATTAATGCTCGACCCAAAGTTTGCTATGCTTGATGAAACAGATTCAGGGCTTGACATTGATGCCTTGAAATTGGTTTCGCACGGAGTAAATTCATTTAAGGCGAAAGACAAAGCTGTACTTGTTGTTACTCACTATCAAAGATTGCTTGATTACATTGTACCCGATTTCGTACATGTTCTTTCGAACGGTAAAATTATTAAATCCGGCGGTAAAGAATTAGCTCTTGAGTTGGAAGAAAAAGGTTACGATTGGATCAAACCAGAAAAAGCTGCTGCTCACTCAGCTTAAGGAGATTAGAATGAAGGATAATAAAATAAATAAAGATATTAAAGATTGGTACTTAAGTGAGTTTAAAGAATTTGAAAATAAACTTAACGGGCAGTCCAAAACGTACTTACATAAGCTCCGTAAAAATGCCGCTGTTAAATTTGGCGAATTGAATTTTCCTACTTTGAAAGACGAAGAATGGAAATACACAAATGTAAAACCAATACTTGAACATCAATTCAAGCTCTCTGAAAGCTCTGAAACACCAACTGATATCGACCTATCAAGATATTTATTCGATGGCTTTGATTCGCATACCCTGATTTTTATTAATGGGAGATTTTCTGAAGAATTATCTTCAATTAAAGAATTGCCAAAAGGTGTTATAGTTGACAGCTTGAATAACATTTCTCAAAATAATCCGGAATTGCTGCAAAAATATTTCAAGGAAGGTGAGGGAATTGACAACGCATTTAATGCACTCAACAATACTTTTGCATCTGATGGGTTAATTGTTTCAGTTCCAAATAATGTAATTGTAGAAAAACCAATTCAAGTTTTATTTTTAAGCGGCGATAAAAATGAAGCGGTGCTTTCGGTTCCTAAAAATTTAATTATTGCAGGAGCTAACAGCCAGGCAAAAATAATAATAAACTATTATGGTATTTCATCAAACCCTTACCTTAAAAATATTACTACTGATATTCATCTCGAAGAAAGTGCAATTGTTGATCTATATAAAATTGAAAATGAAGATGATAAAAACGGTTACCATATTGAGAAAACGCAAGTACACCAAAAAGAAAGCAGCGTATTTAGTCATTACTCAATTAACTTCGGCGGAAAAATTGTGCGTAACGATCTTAAGTCGAAATTAAACGGTGAAAATATTGAGTGTAATTTCTTCGGGCTCTATTTAGCGAGCGGCGATCAGCATATTGATAATCATACATTTGTTGATCATGCACAACCAAACTCCGTTAGCAACGAATTGTACAAAGGTATTCTTGATGATAATTCGAAAGGAGTTTTCAGCGGAAAGATTTTAGTACGGCAGCCTGCTCAAAAAACAAATGCATATCAATCAAACAAAACTGTGCTGCTTTCGGATGGAGCAAGTGTAGATACAAAACCTCAATTAGAAATTTATGCCGATGATGTAAAATGTTCGCACGGAGCTACTGTGGGGCATTTAGATAAAACGGCATACTTCTATATTCTCTCCCGCGGTATTCCGGCAGAGCTTGCAAAGTCAATGCTGATAAGGGCTTTTGTTAATGATGTAATAGAAAGTGTTAAGATTGAACCGCTAAAAGAAAAACTAAATCATATGATATTTGAACAACTCCACAGAGTTGAAATCTAATTTAATTATTATGGTGATGTGTGGCTGAAAACCAGGTTATAGAAAAACTTAAAAGAACATTCGATCCTGAATTAATCCGGAAGGATTTTCCAATTCTTGAAAGAGAAGTGAACGGGAAACCTCTTGTCTATTTTGATAATGCCGCTACAACGCAAAAACCGAATGTAGTTATTGACAGTATGCGGTATTACTACACACACGAAAATGCCAATATTCATAGGGGTTTGCACTTCCTTAGCGAACTGGCAACTGAGTCTTATGAAAATGCCAGATTAAAAGTAAAAGAGTTCTTGAACGCAATGAGTGCCTCGGAAATTATTTTTGTTAGAGGTGTTACCGAAGGGATTAATTTAATAGCTAACACATTTTGCAGAGCAGGTTTGCTAAATGACGGAGATGAAATTGTTATTTCGCACATGGAGCATCACGCAAACATAGTGCCTTGGCAGCTCTTATGCGAACGTAAAAACATTAAGCTTAATGTCATTCCCATTTCGGATGAAGGCGAACTTGATATGGAAGCCTTTAAAGAAATGATTTCTGAAAAAACAAAACTGGTTTCTATTGTTCATACTTCCAATTCACTCGGTACAATTAATCCCGTTAAAGAAATTGTTAATATCGCACACTCTTACAATGTGCCGGTTCTATTGGATGGGGCACAAGCTGTTGCTCATCAAAAGGTAGATGTGCAGGAATTAGATTGTGACTTTTATGTTTTTTCCGGGCATAAACTTTATGGACCAACGGGTATAGGCGTGCTTTACGGTAAAGCAGAACTGCTCAATTCTTTACCGCCATTTATGGGCGGCGGAGATATGATTAGAACCGTTACCTTTGAAAAAACTACTTTTGAAGATATACCGAATAAATTTGAGGCGGGAACACCAAATATTGCCGGAGGAATAGGATTAGCCGTAGCGATTAAATATTTAAACTCTTTTGATTATGATGATATCACTTCGCATGAAACCAACCTTCTTAATTATGCTACTAAAAAATTATTAGCAATAGATGGCTTGAGGATAATTGGAACCGCTGCTGAAAAAGCTTCCGTTATTTCATTTATCATTGATGGAATTCACCCTTATGATATTGGGACAATCATCGATACAGACGGAATTGCAATAAGAACCGGTCACCACTGCACGCAGCCGGTAATGAAAAGATTTAATGTCCCTGCTACTGCAAGAGCTTCATTTTCAATATATAATACTTTGGAAGAAGTTGATAAACTTGAAGCGAGTTTAATAAAAGTAATTAAAATGTTTAGATAATTATAGGCGTAAAATGATTGATATACAAAAAATGGAAACAGACATTGTAGATATGCTGAAAACAGTTTTTGATCCCGAAATACCTGTTGACATTTATGAGTTGGGATTAATTTATGAAATAAAAATCGATGAAGATGCAAACGTGTACCTCAAAATGACGTTAACTTCACCTGCATGCCCTGTAGCAGGAACGTTGCCCGGCGAAGTTGAGCAGAAAGTTAAAAATGTAAGCGGCGTTAATGAGGTTTATGTGGATTTAGTTTGGGACCCTGCGTGGGACAAAGATATGATGTCTGAAGAAGCGAAATTAACTTTAGGATTGTTTTAATTATTAACTAATATGAAAGGGCATACTATGCCGGAAATAAATTTAAGACCACCAATATATGATCCAGCCGCTGTTCAGCCTATGAGGGATGAACTAATTTACGTTGGATTTAATGAAACTGTAACACCAGCAAAAGTTGACGAAACATTATCATTAAAGGATGATAAAACAACTTTTGTTGTAATAAATTCTGTTTGCGGATGTGCAGCCGGCAGTGCCAGACCCGGAGCTACTTTGGCTTTACAGAATAAAAATATTCCCGATAGACTTATTACAGTTTTTGCGGGACAAGATAGAGATGCAGTTGATACTCTCAGAAATAACTACTTAAAAGATGTTCCTCCATCATCACCATTTATGGCAATAGTAAAAAATGGTGAGCCGGTATTCATTCTGCCGCGTCATTATATTGAAGGAAGAACTCCCGAACAAGTTTCAGAGTTATTAGTTGATGCATTTAACGAGTTTTGTACAAATGCAGGTCCATCAATTTCTGAAGAAGCCTATGCAAAACTTGTACATGCCCGTGCTTGCGGTTCTTCTATTCCTTTAAATGAAAGTAATTAAGAGAGATTGAATTATGAAATTCAGTGCCCAAGAAGAATATGGATTACGCTGTTTAATTAGAGTTGCAAAATTACAGCATTTAAAAAAAGGACTGACTATTCCCGAGATTAGTCAGTCCGAGGGCATCTCCCAGCATAATACTGCAAAAATTTTAAGGCTGCTTCGCATAGGCGGTTTTTTAGAAAGTGAGAGAGGTCAATTGGGCGGATATAAACTTTCACGTAAACCGGAAAATATTTTCATCAAAGATGTTTTGGATTCTCTCGGAGGCAGACTTTATGATGAAACATTTTGCGAAAGCCATTCCGGTATTACCAATATTTGCACGAACTCAATTGATTGTTCAGTACGCTCAGTCTGGAAAATGATTCAGCAAGCTGTTGATGATGTTATATCGAACTTAACTCTTAATGATTTGCTCGGAGCAGAAATTTCTATTTTTCAAGACAATTTCAGTAACGTTTTTCAGAATCCTTCCGCAGAATAATTTTATAAGTCCCCTTATCTTATTTTTCATCCGGTTTAAAATTTTTTTTTTCCTTCGATAATATTTTAGAGAACAGGAGTTTTCTCCTTTTTAAATATTGATCATTGAGGAAAAAATGAATAAGTCAATTTCAAATAAAATTGGTGCAACAATTGCCTCTGTGCTTTTTGTTACAATTACAATAATGCTGGTTATTCTTTTAATAAAAGAAGAAAACCAAATTAAGAATACAACAAAGAGTAATGTAAAAGAAATTTCTGAGTTAATGACAAAGACAATTTCATTTGCAATGGCAGAAGGAACAACGGAGGTTGATCCCCTTATTGAAGAAGCAAATAAATCTGAAAATATAAGTGAACTTAGAATAATACCTACCGACATTATTGAAGAAGGAAGTTCAAACAACTTGGATGAACTCGAAAAAATTGTTGAGTCAACAAGAGAAGCACGATTTGTGAATGAAGAATTTGAGGGAGTTCATGTTTTTAGGTCGGTGGTTCCGCTTCCTTCTAACGAAACTTGCTTAGACTGTCACGATTCGGAAATTGGTGACCCGCTTGCAATTATAAGCATTAGATACTCAACCGAAAATACATTTGCTGAGATTAGTTCGCAGAGATGGTTTGCAATTATAATGGGTATTACAGTAATACTTATAGCTATCGGTGTAGCTGTATATGTTATCAAAAATAAACTGCTTAAAGATTTATTTACTACCGTATCGGCAATTGAAAAACTTGGCAACGGAGAAATATGTGAACAAGTTGAAATAAATCGTTCCGATGAAATTGGACAGTTAGTGGTTACTGTAAATAGATTACGAGAAAATTTATGTTCTAAAGCTCAAGCCGCAAATGCTCTTGCGCAAGGTGATTTATTGAATGAAGTAGAAGTTTTATCAGAAAATGATGTACTCGGTATTTCAATGAATTCGGTAAGGAAGAGCTTAAATGAATTGGCTGACGGCACTAAACAATTAGCAAAAAACGCGGCAATAGGCAACTTAAAATATCGTGCCGACGAAAATAAACATGAAGGTGAGTACAGAAAAATCATTGAGGGATTTAATAATACCCTGGATGTAGCAATTAAGCCGATTGATGAAGGCACTGAAGTTCTTGCCGCAATGGCAGAAGGTGATTTTACTAAGAGGGTAAAAGGCGAATATAAAGGTGATCATCAAATAATCAAAAACAGCATTAACAAAGTTGTAGATTCACTAAGCATAGTTCTGGCGGAGGTTAACGGCGTAGTAGATTCAACAGTTGCATCAAGCTCACAGATTGCAGAAAGCACTCGTGAAATGGGGCAGGGTGCGCGTGAGCAGGCAACTCAAACGGAATCTGTTGTGTCATCAATTAATGAGATGACCGCAACAATTCAAGATTCATCACAGAATGCTTCCATTGCTTCCGAAACGGCGAGGAAAGCTAAGGACATTGCTGAAGAAGGCGGTGTTGTTGTTGAACAAACACTATCCGGAATAGTCCATATTTCGGAGGTAGTTTTGTCTGCATCGGAGATCGTTCAAAAACTTGGTGATAACAGCGATCAGATTGGTGAAATAATTCAAGTTATTAGAGATATTGCCGATCAGACGAATCTGCTTGCACTTAATGCTGCAATTGAAGCGGCAAGAGCAGGTGAACTCGGTAAAGGTTTTGCCGTTGTTGCCGATGAAGTTAGACAACTTGCCGAAAGAACAACTAAGGCGACAAAAGAAATTGGTGAAATGATTTCAGCTATTCAGACAGATACAAAAGTTGCAGTTGACTCGATGGTACTTGGTGCGGAGGAAGTGGAAAAGGGAAAAGAACTCGCCGAAAAAGCAGGCTATTCCCTCGGCAGTATTATTGAAGTTTCAAGTCAAGTGATGGATGTGATAAACCAGGTAGCTGCTGCAAGTGAGGAACAGTCTTCGGCTGTTGAGCAAATCAATATAAATATTGAACAGATTAGTGAAGTCACGCAAAATTCCGCAATAAGTGTAGATGAAATTTCACATTCTGCTGATGGACTAAATGAACTGACAGCTAACCTTAATTCACTGCTGAGAAAATTTAAAATTAATAATAAACACGAGAAAATAAAATCAGATGTTCCCGATGAAGTTCTATGCTAACTGCTTTTGGGTGTAGAGCATTCATCAACAAGATAAATTATTGATTTATAATTTATTCCGCTGTGCAGAGATAATCCTATTTCACAAGTACGGCTTGTTGAATAGCCTTTTGTACAGTTATCGGGAATTGATTCTTTCAGATTTTCTAAAGCCGATTCGTTTAACTCCGGATATGAAAATCCGCGGTCGCCAGCCCAGCCGCAGCATCCAACCTCTAAGGGAACCGTAACATTATCTGATAATGATTCCGCCAGTTCCTTAAACTTATCGGGCAAGCCCATTCTTATTGTGCTGCACGTTGGATGAATTGTGATAGGGTCATTGATTTTTTCGATTTCTAATTTATCGAGCAGGTAATCATAAATAAAATCGATAGGCTCTGTAATTTTTAAATTACTTTTAGCTTCATCATTCTGTGATAGTAAGTAATTTTTAAAATGATACGTGCATGGACTTGTATCAAATAATATCGGATATGCCCCATTATTTGAAATCTTTAAAAGTTTTTTTTGCAGTTCTGCAGATTTTTTTTCACCCTGTTTAAAAAATCCCTTACTCGAAAATGCCATACCGCAGCATAGCCCGGATAGATTATCGGGAAGTAAAATTTGATAGCCTGCTTTTTTAAGTAGCCTAATTGTTACAGTTGTAAGTGAATCATTACTCTCATAATCTTTGGAGATACCCATACTCCGGCTAATGCAGCTTGGGAAATAAACTACTTTCAATTGCGAATCACTCTGCTCAGCAATTTTAATTCTGTCGGCACCTTTCGGCATATATTTGTTCCAGAGCGGAAAGTTTCGTCCGAATATCTTTTTCTTTGCACGGGCGGCAGCAGTCATTATTCTATCGCCTAAAATTTTATGAAAGAAATGAACAGCATTTAATACATGCTTTGCAGATGCTGTAACAAAACTCATATTATTTGCGGCAAAATCAGCAATGGTATTGGCAGCTTTACCGTTACCTGTATTACGTAATTCTTTGGTTAAGGTTCCCGTGTTAATATCAACAGGGCAGCTTACCTCGCACAACCCGTCAACCGCGCATGTTTCGTTTCCATAATACTGATACGAATCCTGCAATACCTTAAGTCTATGCTTTTCATTTCCCGTTCGTTTCAAGCGGGCAATTTCTCTAAAGGCAACAATTCTCTGTCTTGGTGTAATGGTCACATTTTTTGATGGGCAATTAACTTCGCAAAATCCGCATTCAATACATTGATCAATTATAGTATGCGCAATCGGCATCGGTTTTAAGTTTTTTAAGTGAATTGATGAATCATCATTTAATATAACCCCTGGATTAAGAATATTCTTCGGATCAAAAATTTGTTTTATTTCATACATCAATTTGTATGCTTCTTCTCCCCACTCATATTTAACATACGGAGCCATGTTCCTACCGGTACCATGTTCCGCTTTTAGTGAGCCGTCATAATTCTCAACAACCAGTACTGCAAGGTCTTCCATAAAATCTTTGTAGCGTTTTAATTCTTTTTCATCGCTAAAATTTTGACTTAAAACAAAATGTAAATTACCTGCAAGTGAATGACCCCAGATAATATTTTCCGAATAATTATATTTTTTGAACAGAGCTTGTAAGTCCAATGCAGCATTGGCTAAATCTTCTACCGGAAAATTAATATCTTCAATAATAACAGTAGTTCCAGGCTCTCTTGATTTACATGCGGATGGGAAAAGTCCTTTACGAACATCCCATAATTTTTTTGATTCTTTCGGATCGGAAATGAAAGTTAAGGGTTGTTCTTTGGGCAGTTCATCCATTGAAGAAGTTATATTTTCAATATTGATACTTAAACCATCAACAGAATCAGACGATGTTTCAACTAATAGAGCGGCAGCTTGATCGTTGAGCATTTTTAATGCTTCCGGCATTCCGGGCTTGTTTTCAACAGAGCGCAAGGCGGCTCTATCCATTATCTCTGCTGCATCAACCGGCAATTTTTGAAATATTGGAATTGCCCTGCAGGCTGTTTCAATATTTTTAAAAAGCATTAACGATGTTGCTTTATGAGGAAGTTCAGGGACTGTGTTTAATGTTATATCGGAAATAAATCCCAATGTACCTTCCGAACCAATCATTAAATGAATAATAATATCAATCGGATCGTCAAACTCTACAAGGGCATTTAAACTGTAGCCTGTTGTATTCTTCATCCGATATTTGTGTTTTATTCTATCGGCTAATTCGGTATTTGCCTTCACCTTTTGCGAAAGTGATTCTACTTCATCCAATAATTTTTTATTGCTCTTTCTAAATGCATCCTTACTATTTTCATCATTCGTATCAAGAACGGCACCGTCGGCAAAAATTATTTTCATTCCGGCAAGAGTGTTGTAAATATTATTCTTGGTGCCGCTTGTCATTCCGCTTGCATTGTTAGCCGCAATACCGGCAACCATTGCAGAATTTATTGATGCAGGATCGGGACCCAATTTTTTATGATATCCGGCAAGATAAGCATTTGCAAATGCCCCGATTAATCCGGGCTGCATACTTATTTTATTACCCTCTTCAAAAATTTTGTATCTCCGCCAATTATTTCCCAGCATAACTAAAACGGAATCTGTAATTGCCTGACCGGATAAACTTGTACCTGCTGCTCTAAAAGTTATCGGTAGATTTAACTCTGCAGAATTTTGGATTACGAGAGCAACTTCGTCCTCTGTTTCAACCTTAATTACAAGTTGGGGAGTTAAACGATAGAATCCCGCATCGGTGCCGAATGCAAGGGTTCGCAGGTCATCATAAATCAATCTTTCTTTTGGAATTGAAATTTTTAGTTGATTGTATAGCTGTAAGTATTTTCCGGTAAGCATATTATTTTGAACTTAAAATGAAAAGGTTAATAAACTGTGTTAGAAATAAAAATTGTCTTTGCGTCCTTTGTGCAGTCTTTCTTTGTGCTCTTTGTGGTTAAAAGGATTTTACCACGAAGTTCACTAAGGCTACACAAAGAACACAAAGAAAAGATAAAAATATTATTCATTACAATATTTTTCTACTTCTTCTACGGTTTTTGGTATTGGTATTCCAATTAATTTAAATCCGTTATTTGTTACAAGTATGTCATCTTCTATTCTTATTCCGCCGAATGTTTTCATCTCTTCGAGTTTATCGTAGTTGATAAATTCCGCATGTTTGTTTTCTGATTTCCAATTATCGATCAACTGCGGAATAAAATACATTCCCGGCTCAACGGTAACAACATGACCGGTTTCTAATTCTTTACCAAGACGAAGATATGCCAATCCAAATTGTTCGCTTCTTTTAGTTTCATCATCATAGCCTACATAATTCTCTCCAAGTCCTTCCATATCATGAACATCTAATCCCATCATATGCCCGAGACCATGAGGGAAAAAGAGTGCATGGGCACCGGCTTTAACAGCAGCATCTGCATCACCTTTCATAAATCCTTTTTCAATTAATCCTTCGGTAATAACTTTTGCTGCATGCAGATGAATATCCTTAAACTTAACTCCCGGTTTGATCATTTTAATCGCTTCAGTATTGGCTTTTAGAACTATGTTGTATAAATCTTTTTGAAGCGGAGAAAATTTTCCATTAACAGGAAAAGTTCTGGTAATGTCGCTGCCGTAGTGCAATCCAGATTCGGCACCGGAATCTAAAATCAATAAATCGCCGTCTTTCATAACATTATTGTGTTGATGATTATGCAATGTTTCCCCATGTACTGAAAATATTATGGGGAAGGAAACACCCTCGCTCATACTGAGCGCAATTCCTTCAACGGCTCCGCTAACTTCTCTTTCAATCAAGCCCGGCTTTGATAATTTCATTGCCATTGTATTCATAACAAAACTAATGTTAACGGCTTTTTCAATCTCCGCAACCTCTTCGGCAGTTTTAATTGATCTTTGTTTTATAACAGCCTTAATTAAATCAAGGGAGGTATTTTTATTAACTTCTGCAGGTGTAATTTCCAACAGCTCACTTGTTTCAATTGTTGTTTTACCGCGGTAATGGGGAAGAAAGTGTACCTTCTGATTTTTCGATTTTGCAGAACTTATTTTTTCTTTCAAATTATTATAAGGCTCTGTCAATGTAACACCAACTAATGCAGCTCTATCGGCAAGTTTATCTTCAACTCCCATCCAAACCACATCATCAAGAGTTCTGTCATCACCGAAAATAATATCTTCATCTGCATCAACATCAATAACGGCAGCTAAATTTTGCGAGTCTAAACCAAAGTAGTACAGAAATGAACTATCCTGCCTGAACTTATAAGTGTTAGCACCATAGTTCATCGCAGCATCCACATTTCCCGGAAAGTAAATCAATCCCCCTCCTACTAATTTTTTAAGCTGACTTCGTCTTTCAATATATACTGATTTATCAAACATCTTTCCTCCCGGTAAAATTGTTAGAATAAACAACTAAATTTAGTTACCCAATATAACAAATTGGACTTATGCTTAAAAGTTGTCTTTTATTTGAATGGGATTTTAAGTAAAAAATTATTTTACATCCATATTGAATGAAATAAATTGTATAAAAAAACTGAATAACCTTGTTAATACATAAACTACTTGATAAGTTTAATTATTAAAAAAACTAATTATTAAAATTGAATTTGAGGTAAATATGAAGTGGTTGTTTTCAGTCTTGATGATCTTGCCAACATTATTATCAGCACAGAAGTGGCAAAAAATTGATTCGGTATTTTCACCATCGGGTGTAATTGTGTCATCATTTAGTTCTCCTGCTTTTGCAGATTTAAATAATGACGGTCAGCTTGATTTACTGCTTGGGAACATTTCCGGTGAAATGAAAATTTTTACAAATAAAAACTACGGTTACCCGCCCCAGTATTTTCAAGATACAAGTTTAACCGCATCAATTTATGCAGGCGGGCAGCAGGGTACAAACTCGGATTACCCCGTCAGTATTGACTTAGACGGAGACCTGGATTATGATTTGGTAATCAGCGGCTATAATGGACTACTTTATTATGAAAATATTGGTACGGTTAATTCAGCAGTCTGGGGCAAAGTTGATACATTATTATTTTACGATGTTAACCAATTAATTGGCACAGATGCAAAACCAGCGTTTGCAGATTTGGATGCCGACGGCGATTATGATTTAGTGGTTGGAATAGGGGAATCACTTTTCGGAGGACCGGAGCCGGGGATTTTAATGGGATTTAGAAATAATGGAACTGCATCTAATCCGAGTTTTGTTGAAGATAATAGTCTTGTTGCCGGGCTGCCTGATGTTGGGCGTAATGCATACCCGGTTTTTGGCGACCTTGATGCAGACGGTGACTATGAAATTTTAATCGGAAGAGATTTACATAATTTTGTCTATTACAGAAATGACGGCGATTCAACTGCACCTTCCTGGACACTAAATAATGGATTGTTTGCCGGACTTGGGAGCAGCACTTATTGGAACAATCCTGCCTTAGCTGACTTGGATAATGATGAAGACCTTGACCTGGTTTACGGAATATCCGACGGGAAATTATTTTATTATGAAAATATTGGAACAAAGTATTCACCAAGCTATCAGTATAATTCAAATTATTTTCCGATTATAAAACTTGACGGCGGTGGAGCAACTGTTTCACTTGCTGATTTTGACGGTGACGGCGATTACGATTTATTAAGCGGCGATTGGTACGGGAAACTTCAGTATTTTGAAAATACCGGAAATGAAAATCAAGCTGACTTTGTAAAAACTAGTGCACCCTTTACAAGCATCACTCTTTCAAGCTCTTACAGTATGCCGCGCTTTTTAGATATTGACAACGATAATGATTTGGATATTATTTCGGGCGCTTTGAATGGGAAAATGTTTCCTTATATAAATAATGGTTCATCCTTTACATTAAATAGTTCATTGTTCTCAAATATTGATTTGTACGGCAGAAGTGCCCCAGCGTTTGCTGATATTGATGGCGATGGTGATATCGATATGCTGCTTGGCTCGGATGATGCTGCGAGTATTGGGTTTTACGAAAATGACGGCAGTAATAATTTTACTTTGAACAATAGTTTTATTGCGGGTATTACTTTTTCGTCATATTCATTTCCTACTTTTACTGATTTAGATAATGACGGTGATTATGATTTGGCAATTGGAAGAATTTCCGGGAAAATTAATTTTTACAAAAATATTGGAAATGCCTCAAGCCCACAGTGGCAAGTAATGAATGATGTTTTTGAAGGCATAGAAGTAAAACAAAGTGCATTCATTGATTTTGCAGATTTAGATAATGACGGATTGAAAGATATGATAATAGGAGAGTATGACGGTAATTTTACTTTCTATAAAAATTTGTCGGCATTAACATCCGTTAAATCAGATGAAAAATTAATTGCCGATGAATTTGAGTTGAGTCAGAATTATCCAAATCCGTTTAATCCCATTACAAAAATAAAGTATAAAGTACCGTCAAAAGTGAAAGGTGAAATGTCAAACGTAAAAATAAATATTTACGACATCCTTGGAAATCAAATCGCAACTTTGGTAAACGAACAAAAAGCTCCCGGCAATTATGAAGTTGAATTTGATGGGGTCAACCTTTCAAGCGGGATTTACTTTTATGAGTTGAGATCGGGAGAAATATTATTGACTAAGAAAATGATCCTGCTAAAATAGTATCAAATGATACCAAAGGAAAGAGTGTAAGAACAAATTTATTGGTCAGCCGGCAATAAATCAAGATACTGGTTGACCACGGATTTAGATAAACGAGTAACCAAAGAGATAGTGTTGATAT
>JABFGH010000007.1 GCA_013112585.1 Ignavibacteriota bacterium
CAATACAAGAAATAACCGGAAGATCGATGAAAGTAGTAAAAGAATATATTAAATTGTATTATGATCTAAATCCGGAAACAAATAAATAAAGGTAAATTTTACCAGGCGACAAATGTCGGTATTGTAAATAGTTCTAGTGATATAAATAATTTTAATTTCTATTATGCCGTTTATTTCCAGCCAATAATTATCTCATAATTATTAAATTGCGTAAAGAAACTCAATTTTTATTTCAATGAGGAATACATGAAAAACAACTTATTTTTATCAATTTTATTATTGGTTTTAGCAAACGGAATTATATTTGGTCAAAATGATCATCTCAAAAGTTCCTTGGACAGTTTAAAAAAAGAAATTATTAACAACGCTGACGCTAAAAATTCATTAGGCTCTTTTTTAACTAATGCCAGTGAGATAAAAAAACAAATATGGACAGGAACTACAATAAATGTTAAAGCTAGTGGAGCTGTTGGTAACGGCATTGAGGATGACACCAAAATTATTCAATCAATTTTTGATTCTTTACTAACTAGTGTATCGAATAATGGCATAGGTGGCACAATATATTTTCCACCTGGGATTTACAAAATAAGTGAACCATTAAAAATTCCGCCACGAGTAATAATAAAAGGAAGCGGAGCATTTACACAGGAACATGCCCGTGATCGAAGTTGGTCTAAGAACAAAGATTACAATAAATTTTTACCATCCGTTATCAGATTAGCGAATAATTCAAACTGCAATATTATTGAGCCATTTGTGGATAGCAATAATTTTCCAAGATTTAAACCTTTTGAATCTGTAATTATTGAACAGATAGTTCTCGACGGCAACAGATATGAACAATCTGGAAATGTAAACGAAACAGCAGGAATATACATGCCGGAGCTTCAATATGCTGTAAGGTCGGGTATGGTTGTTCAGAATGTTTTGATTATTGATGTTAATGGTACTGGATTTTATAACGGACATAAGCAGAATGAATTTTTACTTATGAATGTATTTACTAGAAATAACGCGAAGAATGGATTCTACATTGGCGGTGAAGATATTTCAATGTATAGGGTTGCCTCGGGCGAAAATGATTTGTATGGTTTTCATTTTAAAGATAGAGGCGCTTATAAATGTATAGATCTGGATTCTTGGGGTAACAAAAAGGGTGTTGTTATTGAAGATGCTGTTAATGGGAATTTTATAAGACTGCAGTGCGATATAAATAGTGAAGAAGGATTGATCCTTAAAGGTGCTGAGGATATGACATTTGTTGCATCAGTTTTTGCTACAAACTCTAAAAGAAGCGACAAAATGGTTTATTCTGAAATTAAATTAGAAAACACCAACGTAAATGGTTATGGCCCTTTTGGAATTAAGTTTATCGGCTGCACAATTGGATCGGGAAATATTAAAAATCAGGCAAAGCATGGTATTGAAGATTTAAGTGAAATACCTAGAGAAAATATTATTGTCGGCACAACTTTTAAGGCACACGAATTCATTTATGATGTCGTAAATGATAATGTCTATAAATATTACATGATCAATTCAAGTACTACTGGGAATTTTGGCGCAGAAAGTTTTGACATCGATTTTTTTGCAGTTAAAGAGAATTACTTTGAATTAACCCCTAGGCATAACACAATATTTATTGATGGGGTGACTGATTGCAAATTAGTGCTGCCCTCCCGGAGTAGAACAAAATTGGGTAAAGATTATAAAATTCGAAAGTCATCAACAAATATTGAGTTATCTTTTATTTCAAAGGATGATACCATAATTGAAACAATCAAATCAAGCAATGATTTTAATAATAAAAGTTTTCTAACAGCAACAGTAATTTTTCTTGGCGATCACTGGGTGCTCTATAAAGATAATTGATTTTTTAAGACTTAATAGCGAATTGATTTTTTTAGCAGTTTAAACTAATAATCATCAATAATAATTAATAATTGCATTATTACGAGTAAGTTAATAATGTCTCCCTAAACTTACTTACGCCTTATTATCGGTGGTCACAACCCATCCCCCAAAAATTTCATTAAGAAATAATTTTTTTCATCTAAACATATTGTAATTAGGATTGTAAAGTATTAATATAGATGTTTAAAAATATAAGGCTCGTGTATAAATAAAATATATTGTCTTATTATTCTGTTTAATAATCGATTATAAATTAAATACTAAATAATAATTAAAGAATTCATGGGAATAACAAAAATTAAACACGGCTTAGATTTACCGATTACCGGTGAGCCGAGTCAAAATTCAATTGATGCTAAAAATGTTAAGCACGTTGCAATTCTTGGCAGAGATTACGTAGGTATGAAACCTACTATGGAAGTGCATGTCGGCGATAAAGTAAAACTCGGGCAGCTTCTTTTTACCGATAAGAAAATGGAAGGTGTTAAATACACTGCACCCGGCGCCGGTAAAGTAATTGAAATAAACCGTGGCGAAAAAAGAATTTTCCTATCTCTGGTAATTGAACTTGAAGGGAACGAAGAGGTTACCTTTAAATCATATACAGAAGGAGAATTAAAAACCATTGATAAGGATACGGTTAAATCCCAGCTTATCGATTCCGGAATGTGGACATCAATTAAGAGTCGTCCTTTTGGTAAAGTGGCTGAGCCTAAATCCGAACCTCACTCCATTTTTGTAACTGCTATGGATACTAACCCATTAGCCCCTTCTGTTGAAAAGATTTTGGAAGGCAATGAAAACAACTTTAAGAATGGATTGACTCTACTTTCAAAGTTGACCGAAGGAAAGTTGTATCTGTGTAAAAAACCAAATGAAAAAATTCCTTTACCAGAAATTTCAAATTTATCAGTTGAAGAATTTGACGGTCCGCACCCAGCAGGTGCTCCCGGAACTCATATTCATTTTCTCGATCCGGTAAGTCGGAATAAAACAGTTTGGAACATTAATGCACAAGATGTTGCTGCAATCGGCAGTTTATTTACTACAGGCAAAATTAATGTTGAACGCATTGCTGCAATTTGCGGACCTTCAGCTAAAAATCCCAGACTAATAAAAACCAGAGTGGGTGCTTCAATTAAAGAGTTGACCGAAGGTGAAGTTAAAGAAGGTGAAGTTAGAATAGTTTCCGGATCGGTGTTATCCGGCAGGCATGCAGTTGATGCCGAAGAATATCTTGGAAGATTTCATCAGCAGATTAGCTTGCTTGAAGAAGGAACGAAAAGAGAATTTTTGGGCTGGCTGTCGCCGGGATCAAATCTTTATTCGGTAAAAAATATTGTAATCTCAAAATTATTTAGAAATAAAAAATTCAACTTTACTACTTCAACTAACGGCGGTCCAAGAGCTATTGTGCCAATCGGCAGTTACGAAACTGTAATGCCGCTGGATATAATACCAACATACTTATTACGTGCGCTTGCTGTTGATGATGTTGAAGATGCTGAGGCATTAGGTGTTTTAGAACTTGATGAAGAAGATTTGGCTCTGTGTACCTATGTCTGTCCGTCAAAAATTGATCATGGAATAAATTTAAGAAGAAACTTAACTTTAATAGAGAAGGAAGGCTAGTGAAAATTTTAAGAAACTTTCTCGATTCTCAGGAGAAACACTTCGAGAAGGGCGGAAAACTCGAAAAGATTTACCCGCTCTACGAGGCTATTGATTCTTTCCTTTATACATCGGGCTCTGTTACCAAAAGCGGTTCGCATGTTAGGGATGCTCTTGATTTAAAGAGAATGATGGTGATGGTAGTTTATGCTTTAATTCCAACTGTGCTTATGGCTTTATATAATACGGGTCTGCAGGCAAATTTGGAAATTGCTAAACTTGGCGCTGCTTTTACTGAAGGTAATTGGCAGCAGGATGTTTTAGTTTGGCTGGGTGTTGGTTTTGACCCGAATAATATTTTTGCAAATGCCGTTCACGGGGCACTCTACTTTTTGCCGGCTTACATTGTTACAATGTCTGTAGGCGGATTTTGGGAAGTGTTGTTTGCATCTGTTAGAAAGCATGAAATTAATGAAGGCTTTCTTGTAACCGGACTTTTATTCCCGCTTATTCTTCCTCCTGATATTCCTTACTGGCAAATAGCGATTGGTATTACATTCGGTGTTGTAATTGGTAAGGAAGTATTCGGCGGTGTTGGAATGAATATTCTTAATCCTGCTTTAACCGCAAGAGCATTTTTGTTTTTTGCATATCCCGCAGAAATATCAGGCGATAAAGTTTGGGTAGCAGTTGACGGAGTAAGTAAAGCTACTCCGCTTGCAGAGTTTGCAGATACTGCCATGACAACAACAGTTAGCTGGATGGATGCTTTTTTAGGAGTTATCCCCGGTTCAATGGGCGAAACCTCTGCATTGGCGTGCCTTATTGGTGCCGTAATATTAATTGTATCACGAGTCGGGTCATGGAAAATAATGTTAAGTGTTCTTGTAGGAATGGTTGGAATGACCCTAGTTCTTAATTGGATAGGCAGTGATACAAACCCGATGTTTAACGTAACTCCAATGTGGCATTTAGTTCTCGGCGGATTTGCATTCGGTGCCGTATATATGGCAACAGATCCGGTTAGTGCTGCTTATACCGAAAAAGGAAAAATTGTTTACGGCTTGTTTATTGGAATATTGGTTGTTCTGGTAAGGGTTGTAAATCCTGCCTTCCCCGAAGGAATGATGCTTGCAATATTATTCATGAATGTATTTGCCCCAATTATTGATAAGTATTTTATAAACAGCAACATAAAAAGGAGGCTTGCCAGAAATGTCGTCGGATAGCACAAAAAAAACAATTATTGTAGCTCTCGGTATCTGCCTGGTTTGTTCAATACTGGTATCCTCTGCCGCAGTAGCTCTCAGTAAAATTCAAGAAGAAAATAAAGAACTGGATAAAATTACAAATATTCTTTTAGCGGGTGATTTAATGGCTGAAGGAAAACCCGTAAGAGAAATTTATAAAGAATCCGTAGTACCAATACTTATTGACCTAAACACGGGTGAAGCAGTTAAAAAAGAAAATTATCCTGAAAAAATAAATATTGAAACCTTTAGTATAAAAAATCTTGTATCGGACCCGGAGCTGAGTGAAAGAATTGACCCCAAAAACGATATTGCCGATATAAAACGAAAACCAAAGTATATGGTTATTTATGAGGTTTTTGATGGAGATAAAGTTGATAAATTTATTCTCCCAATATACGGAAAAGGTTTATGGTCAACCCTTTATGGGTTTATTGCTATAGATAGCGACTTACAAACTATTAAAGGATTAACCTTTTACGAGCACGGAGAAACTCCGGGACTTGGCGGAGAGATTGATAATCCAAAATGGAAAAACTCTTGGAAAGGTAAGCAGGCATTTAATGACGAAGGTAAAGTGATTATTCAAGTTATTAAAGGAATCGTCGATCAATCAAGCCCTGCTTCAAATCACCAGATTGATGGTTTGTCCGGCTCCACAATTACAACACGCGGTGTTGATTATCTAGTCAATTTTTGGTTAGGTGAAAACGGATACGGACCATTTTTTGAAAAACTGAAAGGGGAGGCGCATGAGCAAGTATAAAGCGATTCTGCTGGATCCTATTTTTAATAATAACCCAATTGCCTTACAGATATTAGGTATCTGTTCCGCACTGGCTGTTACTTCAAAGTTAGAAACTTCAATTGTAATGTCGCTTGCAGTAATTTTTGTTATGACGTTATCAAACTTTTCTGTAAGCGTAATACGCAAGCATGTGCCGGGCAGTATAAGAATATTAGTTGAAATGACAATTATTGCTTCATTAGTAATTATAGCCGATCAGTTGATCAAAGCTTTTGCTTATGATATAAGCAAGCAGCTTTCGGTTTATGTAGGTTTGATTATTACAAACTGCATTATTATGGGAAGGGCGGAAGCGTTTGCACTTAAAAACCCGCCTATACCAAGCATTATGGATGGAATCGGAAACGGTTTAGGCTACTCATTTGTTTTATTGTTTGTAGGATTTTTTAGAGAATTATTAGGTTCGGGTAAATTACTTGGATTTACAATCTTTTCAATTAATACCGAGGGCGGATGGTACGTGCCTAACGGAATGATGCTGTTATCACCAAGTGCATTTATTTTAATCGGATTACTTATTTGGGCAATCCGTACATGGAAACCAGAGCAAGTTGAAGAGGAATAACAAATGTTAGAACATTATATAAGTTTACTTGTAAAATCTATTTTTATTGAAAATATGGCACTTGCCTTTTTCTTGGGCATGTGTACCTTTATCGCTGTATCAAGAAGAGTTGAAACGGCTATTGGGCTTGGAATTGCCGTTATTGTTGTACAGGCAATTACAGTACCGGTTAATAATTTAATTTATAATTACGTGCTTCAAAAAGGTGCGCTTGCTTGGGCTGGCTTACCGGAACTTGATTTAGCGTTCCTTGGACTGGTTACATACATTGGCGTAATAGCAGCAATGGTGCAGATACTTGAAATGGCTTTAGATAAATTTGTACCTGCACTTTATAACTCACTCGGAATTTTCCTTCCGCTTATTACAGTTAACTGTGCAATATTAGGCGGTACACTGTTTATGGTAGAGCGTGATTATATGTTCGGTGAAAGTATAGTTTTCGGTATCGGTTCGGGAGCCGGCTTTGCTTTAGCTATAATTGCTTTAGCCGGTATTAGAGAAAAAATGAAATATAGTAATGTGCCTGCCGGACTAAGAGGATTAGGCATTACATTTATAGTTGTTGGATTAATGGCAATTGCCTTTATGTTGTTTTCAGGAATTCAATTGTAGGGGAAGTTTTATATGGACGGTTTGACAATCGTTGTAACTAGTGTAATAATGTTTACGATAATTATTTTAGTTTTGGTAATTATCATTCTATTTGCAAAATCAAAACTAGTAGCAAGCGGAAGCGTTAAAATTACTATTAATGATGATCCGGAAAAATCAATAAAATCGCCAATTGGTGATAAATTACTTAATGCACTTTCAAATGCAGAAATTTACCTGCCCTCTGCATGCGGCGGAGGCGGCACCTGCGGTGAATGTAAATGCATTATTACCGATGGCGGCGGAGATATTCTGCCTACCGAAAAAGGTCAGCTAACTAGAAAACAGGTTAGGGAAAATTACAGACTTTCATGCCAGGTGCCTGTAAAAACCGATATGAAAATTGAAGTTCCGCCGGAAGTTTTTGATATTCAAAAATGGGAATGTATTGTCCGGTCAAATGATAACGTTGCTACATTCATTAAAGAATTGGTACTTGAACTGCCGGAAGGTGAATCAGTTGATTTCCGTGCAGGCGGGTACATTCAAATTGAAGCCCCGCCTCATCGTGTTGAGTATAAAAACTTTAAAGTGAGTGCCGAATACAGAGATGATTGGGATAAATTCGATCAATGGAAATATGTTTCCGATGTTGGTGAGCCAATTGTACGAGCTTACTCAATGGCAAATTACCCCGAAGAAAAGGGAATAATTATGCTTAACATTAGAATTGCCAGTCCTCCGCCAAACAACCCCGATGTTCCTCCCGGACAAATGTCTTCATTCTTGTTCAACTTAGAGAAGGGTGATAAGGTTACAATCTCCGGTCCTTACGGCGAGTTTTTTGCAAAAGACACAGATGCCGAAATGGTATTTGTTGGCGGCGGCGCAGGTATGGCGCCAATGCGGTCTCATATTTTCGATCAATTAAAAAGATTAAATTCAAAAAGAAAAATATCTTTCTGGTATGGTGCAAGAAGTTTGCGGGAAGCTTTTTATACCGATGAGTTTGATAAACTAGCAGAGGAACATGATAATTTTACATGGCATCTTGCACTATCGGAACCGCTGCCCGAAGATAATTGGGATGGTTATACCGGTTTTATTCATCAAGTTTTGCTGGATAACTACCTAAAGGATCATCCGGCTCCTGAAGATAATGAATACTACATGTGCGGACCTCCGATGATGAATAACGCGGTAATTCAAATGCTTGAAAATCTAGGAGTTGAACCTGAAAATATAGCACTTGATGATTTTGGCGGTTAGGTTTTATCGAATTTTTAAATGTACTTATTAAAATTAATTTGGAGAAAAAATGATAACAGCTGAAGATATATTGAAGGAAAAAGGAGGAGATATAATTTGTGTTTCTCCTGAAAGCACATTAGAAGAAGCATTAAAAATTATGCTCGATAAAAAAATAGGTGCTATAGTTGTAAAAGATGGGGAAGAATATGTAGGTATTTGGACTGAACGAGATTTAATGCACAATACTGTTAATGAAAACTTTGATCCATCAAAGGCAAAAATAAAAGACTTCATGAGCACTCATTTATTATCTGCTCTTTACACCGACTTGATATACAATCTTATGGATAAATTTTTAGGAAAAAGAATAAGACACTTGATGATTGAAAAAGATGGGAAATACATTGGGTTTCTGTCATCAGGAGATGTAACAAAAGCCTTGCTGGTAGAAAAATCAGAGGAGCTTGATAAGCTTAGCAAAATTGTAAATATGGATTATTACGAAAACTGGCGTTGGAAAAATAAATAACGGCAGAACTGTTTTAATCAGATTATTCTATGTACTTAAAAAATCTCATATATCTGCTTATACTTTTGCTCCCGGTTTCGTGCAGCCGAGTTCAAAATGAGTTTGAGCAAATTGCTTTATCGGGCACGACTATGGGTACTACTTATTCAATTAAAATTGCTGCCGATAAAGATCAAATAGAAAAGATTGATGCCGAAAAATTTCAGAACAGTGTTGATAGTATTCTTATACAAGTAAATAAGGAAATGTCAACATACATACCCGAATCTGAAATCTCAATATTTAATCAGAGTAAATCGACAGAGTGGTTTCCAATTTCAAAAGACTTTGCAAATGTTATGGAAATGTCACTCTACATTTCTCAAAAATCAGCGGGCGCTTTTGATATTACCGTAGGTCCTATAGTTAATCTTTGGGGATTTGGACCTGATTACAAATTGGAATATGTGCCCACACAAAAAGAAATTGAAATGGGATTACTTTCTGTGGGCTATAATAATATTTTTGTAAATCCCGAACCTCCCTCAATTAAGAAAAAAATAAAAGATATTTACATTGATCTATCAGCAATAGCAAAAGGCTTTGGTGTTGATAAAGTGTCCGATTATCTTGAAGTAAAAAACATTGAAAATTACATGGTGGAAATTGGCGGCGAAGTTAGGACCAGTGGTAAAAATGCTAAAAGTAATAAATGGCAGATAGGCATTTCTACCCCCGATGGAGGAGTAAACCTTCAGCGGGTTGTTTCTTTAAGCGGTAACTCAATTGCAACTTCGGGCGATTACAGAAATTATTTTGAGAAAGACGGCGTAAGATATTCACATACTATCGACCCAAGAACAGGAATGCCGATAAATCACACACTTGCTTCTGTAACTGTAATTCACGGCTCCTGTATGATTGCCGATGGAATGGCAACCGCTATTACTGTTTTAGGTCCTGATGAAGGATACGAACTTGCAATTAAAGAGGAACTTCCTATTTTTATGATTGTTAGAGAAGGTAACGAGTTTGTTGAAAAAATGACTCCAAGTTTTAAACAGTTCTTAACAGAAGTGGAATAATTGATTTTAATAGCTCCGACATACCCGCCTTCCGGACGAGCAGGAATGTCGGTGCAATTATATGTTTTTCAATTACCCGCAATTTTGGGTGAACGAAAAAAGAAAGATTAATGGTGAAATAAATGACACAGATTTTAATAGTAATAGGATTTTTTATAGCAGCATTTTCATTGATGGCAGTTTCTCTTCATTTTAGTAAATATAAAAAGAGAGACTCCGGATGCTGCGGAGGCGGCAACTGTTCAACAGATGAAAATGGAAATAAGGTTAGTTCATGCTACAGCAGCAAAAGTGAATTTGTTGATAGCTATTCCAAGACTCCAACCAACTAAAATAAAAAGTTTAAATTTTGATAAGCCGCTTTTCATTTAAATATGATTAGCGGCTTTTTTATTTTCTGCCAATCAAGATTGTATTTCTGAAAGAGTTAATATCTTTGAGTGACACAACCTGAAACAATGTTAAATGTACTGGCAGCTAACATTTTATACTATTTTAAAAACACAAAAGGATAACCCGTCTTATTAAATAAGACTTGCTTGTTTTTTTTTTTTTGATTTATTTTACTTCAAGAGTTTTTGTACTATTTGGAAATGTTTAGAGAAACGGCAGCCAAATGAAAAATCTAATTCCCACTAATTTTATACAATTATTATTTGTATCAATCCCAAATAATTCAATAGATATTTTAGGTCTGAGAAACAGATCTCCAGAAAATAAAGTTTATGTGGATACATGGCTGAATTTTAAATTTGATAACCAAGCATAAAATAACCGTTACTTTGAACACTTTTATAAACAGTAAACAAATGAATTGACCAAGGAAAATAATCCAAGGTTTAAAATTATTTTTTAACTAATTATAGATAGAGAGTGATATGATAGTCAGTAGTTTATTTAGGGTTCTATTCTTCTTAATACTTTCAATAAACATCTTATATGCGCAAAATGGGGATGAAGTTATTGAAAGGCTTGGATTAGATGAACATAGGGTTATTGAGAGAGTAACTACTACTTCAGAGATTTATAAAATAACAGATAAGTTAAGCGGCAAAGTCTATTATAAAAATCTTAGTAATTACAAAACAACAATAACTAAAAATACTACGCAAGTAGATACAACAGTAATTTACCCCGATCTGGTTGATACGACACAATTTTCAGGCATGTATGAATATTGGACTTCAGTTCCAGTTGGAAATAGCGGACCGTTCCCCATTATAGCTGGCGATGTTAATAAAAATGGAAGGACTGAATTATACGGTGCCAGAATAAATACCTACTTAAATATTAATGAAAGAAGTATGTATGAGTATAATCCGAATCTGAAAGTTTTTGAATTCAAAACTGATATGCCTTGGGATAGTCTCGGTGATTACGGTTCATTTAAGCAAATTTACGATATCAATCAAGACGGCGAAGAAAATGTCTTTATAACGGGTAATGAACCCGGTTCTGATACATTATCAGGTATAAGAGTTGCAAGAACGTTGAAGGTAAATGATTCAACAAATTTACCTACTGATATACTGTTTGATTACAAACAATGGAACCAGATGAATGATCCGCTATGGGGGGAGTATGATAATAAAGAAGGGACTGATCTATTTTATTGTGGTGAAAGCATTGACCTGCGCGTTGCAGCGGCAAAGTATGATAAAAATACAAATACTGCATCAACTGTTTATGTATATCTTGTTCCGGACAGCATATTCTACCTGGCAGGCTTATCGAATTGGGATATAGACGAAGACGGATATGCGGATTTAGTAACCGGAGGTCTAAGGGGTGATATAGTAATTTTTGAATATGATGAAAGCATACAAAATTACCGGGATGTTTGGTACGGAGACGGTGGGACTTTTAATGTTTACATACATTTTAACACAAATGATATAGACGGTAACGGTAAAAAGGAAATTTGGGTCGGAGGAGATGCAACTTACAATGGAGTTCCAAAAACCAGGCTTACCTGCTTGGAAGCAATTGGAGATAACCAATACATGGCAAAGCATGTAATTGATATCGTGGGAAGAATGTCCTTTGATGCTTATAACGGATTTGCAGTAGATATAGATAAAGATGGAACTGATGAAATTGGTTTATGTTTAGATCAGACGTTTATGATATTTGAATTTAAGGGCTCTTCAGATGATTGGGGCTTTGATCTGTTTTATCTGAAATTAAATTCAATTGTGAATAGCTCTTATTTTGGGGCAATAATGCAAGATGCAAATGATGATGATTCTGAAGAAATATTAGTTTCAATGGATGATGATCCCCCAGGATTAGGTAGTAGAATTCTGTTAACAAGAGTTTATAAGCCTACGGGTTTGGTTGGAGTATCGGAATCGGAAATAAAAGTGTTTTCATATAAATTATTTCAAAACTACCCAAATCCTTTCAACCCTTCGACAAAAATAAAATATGAAATTCCAGGCCAAAGCTTAGTTAATATTTCCATATTTAATTTAATTGGAGAAAAAATTTTTGAATTAGTTAATGAAGAAAAAAATAAAGGAGAATACAGCATAACGTTTGATGGACAAAGTTTTCCTAGCGGTGTGTATTTCATTAAAATGACAGCCGGTAAATATGTAAAAACAATTAAAGCTTTATTAATTAAATAGCCCAACTTTATCAGTTGACCAAAAACAGGCAAGGAGGAAAATATGTCACGTGACAAATTTTTATAACCAACTGTAGTAGCCAATTAAAAATGCTTTTGTAATATACAAAAGCGGACAAAAACCTTACGCAAAGCTTTTTGACCGGCACGGCATAAAAGCAAATACTTGGGGCTTTTACCCGCATTTAAAGATAAAAGCTACCTAAGTTAAAAAAATATCATTTAATTTAGGAGAAAAACACTATGAAAAAGATTTTTATACTCATCATGTTATTTACAATTTCAATTTCAGCGCAAAGCTGGAATTCAATAATTACATCAAGTATAAATGTTACAAATGTTAAATATATTGAAAACTATGCTGACAAAGATGGTATTCATATTGTAACATTTGATTCAGGAGATGATATAAAGTATTATCTGCTTAATACTAGCGGTTCAACAATTAGAAGTGCTACAATTTCAACGAATGGTGAATACCCGAATATTGTCGGTGATAATGAAGCCGTATATATTGTTTATCGTGAAGGATCAAATATTCGTGTAAAAAAATCTACCAATGCCGGTGCAAGCTGGTCTCAGAGAACAGAACAATCAATCGGATCAAATCAGTGTAGCGGTATAGATGCTGCAATTAGTGATGATGGAATACATGTTGTTTGGTCTATAGCTGATAGTTACGGCTGGATGGAAACAAATTATAAAAGATTCGATGATGGTAATAATAATTGGAACGACTTTAAAAATGTAACAGATTACACAGATGGATATGGTACCAGTCCAACTGTCGCAATTTCTACGGATAGAGTTCATGTTGGTTATAATTCATTAGAATATATGCCAGATACATATTATACATTTGATGCTGATGAAATGAGCCGAACGAAATATAATTCTACCTGGCAAACTCAGCAAACTATAGCATCACATCAATCCGGCAGAGGAAAAATTTTTGCGGCATCAAATAAACTGTATGATTTTTATTATGATTTTGTTCCTGGAATGGGTTCATTTTATACTTTGTTATACTTTAAGTATCGGAATTACGGATCAACCGCTTGGTCTTCGTCAACACTTTTAGATTATATTGATCCTACTGTTAACAGCACAGTTTGCGAGACTGCAAATGGAAATGTTCATGTATATTTTGCAAATGGCGTAGTAGAAGAAAAGATAATAATAAATGGCTCAGTAAACAGCACTTCAGCCATATCAGCTTATAATTCAATTTATGCTTTAAGTGCAAAATCAATTCATAATGATATTTATTTAAATTGGTGTGAAAATAATTCAACATACCTAAAATTGCGTCAATATGATGCGGCTCCTTCAACACCACAAAACCTAAGCATAACTTCATATAATAGTCATCCAAAACTTGTTTGGAATAAAAATATTGATGCAGATATTGATTATTATAGAATTTATAAAAAGAAAGGAACAACAAACTTTGTTTTATATGCTACTTCAACAACAGCCGAGTATGTTGATAATGAGGAAATTTATTTATCCTCTCCTCATGCTTTTGATGGAATAGCTAAATATAAAATCATGGCAATAGATTTAAGTGGTTATGAATCAAGTTTTTCAAATGAGGTTGAAGTAAGAGTTGCAGGAGAACCTCTTGAAAAAGGGAGTGTAACAAATCATCCTGATGAGTTTAAAAATTATGAATTAGCTCAAAACTTCCCAAATCCTTTTAACCCAACAACAAGTATTAAGTATAGCGTAAAAGAAAGAGGGTTTGTTTCCTTAAAAGTTTACGATTTGCTTGGAAAAGAAGTAGCAGATTTAGTAAATGAAACAAAAAATATCGGGCACTATTCAGCGAATTTTGATGCAAGCGAATTACCAAGTGGGGTTTATATATATTCCTTGAGAGTTAATGATTTTGTTCAGAACCGGAAAATGTCATTATTGAAGTAGAAGTTGTCAAATAGAATTCAAACTAAGAATTTAATTAAAATAAATTTTGATAAGCCGCTTTTCCTTAAATATGATTGGCGGTTTTTTATTTTCGTTAAGATGGCATCTCTGAAAAAGATTACATCTTTGGAAAGCATTGTCTCTCAATTTATTTTTAACTCATACTTCCGATGAAAAAGAAAAAAATTAAAATCATTAATCTTAGAAAATATGATTTACGATTATTCCTGCCTGTCCCAAAGGGATACCTATGGTACCGGTAGGCAGGGATTGCAGCTTTTAGATTTGAGAAGTAAAAAACGATCAATAATCGAAAATCGATAATCAATCATAACTAATAAATTAGAATTCTTTCCAAAGATCCTATCTTCAAAAGGCGAAGAAATGATCTTGATTTACAAGATCGCATTTCAGTTTTTTACTTCAATTGGTATTTGTCATTTGTTATTTGCCTTTTGTCATTTATATTTTCTTCTCTGCTTCAACCTGCACAACTTTATAAACCTGGTCTCGCGGTCTCACTAATTCCTCACACTTAAAAGTAACCTCATCACCTTTAACCGCTTCGGCAATTTTATTTTCCTCTTTTACCATTTCGGTCAATGTTTTTTCAACTACTCCGGTTGTGTCGCCGATAAAATATAGTTCATCACCAAGTTTAATATCTTTTGTTTCAATTTTAATATGTACGATGGCGCTCTTTTTAAAATAGTTTACAACCTTACCAACGTACACTTTTTTTGTAGTTGCGGAACTGCCGTATTTTATTGTGTATTCATCACCGCCGGGAGTACCAAAATAAAACCCTGTAGAAAAACCGCGATTGTAAACTTTCTGGAGTTCTTTAAAATATTCTTTCTTTAACTCTTGTGTAAGCTTGTCTTCAAAATAATTATCAATCGCTTTTCGGTAAGTTGAAATAACTTTTGCAATATATTCGGGACTCCGTTTGCGTCCTTCAATTTTAAATGAATCAATACCCGCTTCAATCAACTGATCAACAAACTCAATCGTGCAAAGGTCTTTGGGAGACATAACATAATCTTGCCCAATCAGCAATTCGGTTTCGCCGTCCTTATCGTAAATGGAATACTCTCTTCTGCACGGCTGTATGCACTCACCGCGGTTTGCACTTTTGTTAAAAATGTGATGACTCATAAAACATCTTCCGCTAACGGCAACACACATTGCACCGTGTACAAAAGTTTCTACGGCAATGTTCACATTTTGCTTTATCTCTTTAATTTTTTCGAGTGTGCATTCGCGTGCAAGAACAATTCTTTCGGCTCCGAGCTTTTCGTACATTTTTGCCGAGGCAGAATTGGAGATTGATGCCTGCGTGCTTATACAGAAAGGCATTTCATATTCTATACATTTTTGAATTACAGCCATATCCCAGCAGATGACCAAATCGACACCCGCCTTTTTTGCCGCAGGAATTATTACATCGACTTCATCCAGTTCATTTTCGTAAACTATAGAGTTGATTGTTAAATGAGTATCAACATTATTCTCTTTGCAGAATTTAACTATTTCATCAAGTTCATCTATGGTGAAATTTTTTGCTTTTGCCCGCATGTTTAATTTATCAACGCCAAAATAAACTGCATCGGCACCATGTTTAACGGCTGTTCTAAGCATTGTCCAATCACCTGCCGGGGCAAGCAGTTCAGGTTTATTTAATTTCATATTTGTTCTCCTATGACTTGCAAAAATATGAAAAGATAAATTAAAAATGTTGTGAAAATTAAATCAGCAGACGTATATTTTTAGATTCAAAAAAAATCAATAGTAATTACCTATTGTAGAGACGTTCGGAAGAACGTCTCAAACTAATTGTAGTTGTAGAAGTAGATTGCCTGTTCCCAAATAATCACTTGGCGGCAATCTTCTTATTGAATTAACAGATTGCAAGCAATCTATTTTACATTTGTCAAATTATGAAAAATCCACTTATTGCTGCTTTAATCGGAATTACAATTGGAGGTGTAGGTTTTGGTCTGCTTACACCGGTAACCGTAATTTTACTTGAACAGAGCGGTGCTCCAAGCTGGATAACTGGAAGTTCAACAACTCTCGGTTATCTGGCAGTTGTTTTGGCATCCCCTTTCACAGGCAGACTAATAGATCGGTTCGGTGTAAAATTCATTTTAAATTCCGGTATGATAATTTGGCTTATCGGGTCACTCGGGCATATTTTCTGGTACAACTATTATGTTCTATTTCCTATAAGATTAATTACCGGCTTTGGCGCTACTTTTATTTTTATTGCAACTGAAGTAATTATAAATCGGTGCAGTAACGAAAACAACAGAGGGCACAATATAGGTTTGTATGCAGTGCTGCTTTCAATTGGAATTGCTGCAGGTACATTACTAATTTTTACCGTTGAATATGGCGATTGGGTACCTTTTGTAATTGGTTCATCAATTATGCTGCTGGCTTTATTTTTTATGATATACTTTTTACAAGTTACAGATGAAGCGGTTTTTGATAGTATCAAGATTATAAAAATGAAATTTAAAGAAATGCCCTTTCTTAGTCTTGCCTCCGCCGGGCTATACGGTATTTTTGAATCGGCAATTATTGTTGTGCTTCCGCTCTATGGCTTGCGTAACGGATTTAATCAAATTGAAGTCTCATATTTTTTAACCTCATTTGTTATCGGCGGAATTGTGCTGCTTTACTTTTTAAGTAAGTTATCGGATTTATATTCGAGCGCAAAACTCCTTCTAATAATATCGCTATTATTAGGAATTTTTATGCTGATTCCAACTCTTAGTTTATCATTAACATTTTTGATTATTGTATTTTTTATAATAGGCGGATTTGTTCCTGCTTACTATACAATCGGTTTAAACTTTACGGTTCAAAGCATTGAAAAAAAACATATTGCACAGGCAAATTCGTTCTTTATTATGATGTACGGTCTTGGAACACTTATTGGTCCCATAATTGGCTCGATGATTGTTGAAATAAGTAAGCGGTATGGATTCTGGATTATTTCAGCAGCACTATGTTTCAGCTTCTTTTTAATTGTTTTACGCAAATATTTGCCAAATAAATAATAAACTTTAAAATTATTATCGGGCTAAATGATATATTTTTCTTAAATTGAGATGTATCATTTTGATAACCAAAATATGAATGGAAAGATAAACAACATACTTAAACTAATTTGCGGGATGAACGGAAGCAATTACGGCGTTCTGCTGAAAATCAGCAGCAATGGTTTTTCCATTCGTGCAGCTCATGGAAATTTGGATTTAAATGATATTTCACTAAAAACATTTTGTGAAGACCTGAGAATCACGCAAAACTTTGATCCTTCTCAAGTAATCTTTCTTGAATCCTACATCAAATTAGCTGAGCAGAATAATATTCAGTCACTCGGCATAAAGGAAGTTTTCAAATCCGAAAGATTTATTCTGCTCCTATTATGTTTTTCATCTGAAAAAGAAATGAAAGATGTTGAAGTTGCAAACATGGATACGGCATCTGAAATGATTTATGAATTTTTAGAAGAAGAAAAAACATTTAGTACCGAGGCTAATTTAGAAAGCACAATAGAAAATGCAAATCTCGCAGTTCTGTTTTCAGATAATAAAGGAAACCCGGTTTATACAAATAATAGATTTAGAGAAACTTTTAATCTAAAAGGTGTTTCTCATTTTAATAACGAACTTTTTAAACTTTTTGATGAAGAGGGCAACTATATAGAAAATTTCGATTATCCTTATCAAATTGCTGCACGGAATAATAAAAGTTTGAATGATAGAACCTACAAGTTTATTAATGACAAAGGTGAAGAAAAGTGGTTTAGGGTAAACTCTATTTTAGTGCCCGATATGAGTAATGATGATCAAAAAATATTAACTACTTTTGAAGACATTACAACGGTGATGGATATTAAGCAGAGGATGAAAGCTGAAATGGCTCCGCCAGATGTTGTTTATTATTCATCAGATCCATCCGGAACAGAATATTCATTCATATCCGATTCTGCAAAAAAAATGTTCGGCTACCTGCCCGAAGAAATTTTTGATAACCGCTACATGATTGCCAGCAGAATTTTTTCTGAATACTTAGATAAATTTAAAAATTTTATCAGGGATTTAAGCCGCGGCAGCCAGCTTGCTATTGAATATAAAATTAGAGATGCAAAAAATAAAACAAGATTTGTAAGACATCTCGGCATTCCGGTTCTCGAAAATTATGAAGTGGTAAAAATTGTAGGCGTTATTAGCGATATAACAAATGAAAAAAAGATTACAGAAAAACTATTATTCGCCGAAGAAAAATTGAACTTGATTTTTGAAAACTCTGATGAATTTATTTTTAGTCTAAATGAAAACTTTGAATTTGATTTAGTAAACCAGCTTGGTGCAAGATTTTTAGGTTACGAACCTGAAGAATTAATTGGTTGCAGTATTAGTGATTACTTGAAAGACGACAACAAAAAAAAGCTGATGAATGTTTTAAAAGAAGTTAGCAGTTCCGATGAGCTATTAACATTTACGGCTAACTTTAGAGCAAGAAACCATAAAACGGTTCAAATAAAATTTAAAGCGAAAACAATACAGTGTGAAGGAATTGATAAAACAATTTTAGGTGTGGGCAGAAACATTTCTGAATATCAGAAAGATGAATTGAAAATTAAAGAGCTAAGTGAAAAACTGAATAATGCCAATAAGATTATCGAAAATGAAAAAAACAAAGTTTCACATCATTTAAATGTAAGCGACGAAATAAATAAACTTAAAAATGATTTTATCTCAAACATATCGCACGAACTTAGAACACCTCTAACATCGATAGTTGGTTTCGCAGAAACAATAGCCTCCGATTCTGAAATTGAAAAAAATATGATTCAAGAGTTCGGAAAAGTAATTTTGGAAGAAGGGCAGAGACTTTCGCGTTTGATAGATGAAATTTTAGATTTTTCCGAGTACGAATCCGGTTTACGAAAACTGGTTAAAATTAAATTTAATGTTGTTGACATGCTCGAACAGCTTGTTGATTCTGTTAGAGAACAATTTGATTCAAAAAATATTAAGCTTACTATTGTAAGTAAGCAAAACCATTTAGATTTAATTGGCGATAGAATTACTCTATATAAAGCTTTCGATAACCTGCTATCGAATGCATATAAGTTTACCGATATAGGCGGCAAAGTTGAAATTATTGTAAACGATATAGATGAAGCAGTTGAATTTATTGTTGCGGATAACGGGGTTGGAATTCATGAAGCTGACATATCAATACTTTTTCAAAAATTTAAAAAATTAAGTAGAACCGGAAGCCAAATTCCTGGTGCGGGATTTGGACTTGTAACGGTTCAGCAAATTATAGACATGCATTTTGGTACTATTGGTATTGAAAGCAAATTAAACCAAGGAACTAAAATTATTATACGAATCCCTAAAAATCTTACTGTTGGAGAAAAATAGTGGAAGACAAATTAATTTTTATTGTTGATGATGAACCCTCGATATTAAAACTGCTAACGTTTTGGGTACAGGAAAAATGGAAATACAAAATTAAAACCTTTGATAGAGGCGGCGGAGTTTTAGATGCTTTATCGGACGGACCGAGTTTAGTACTGCTTGATATTATGCTGCCTGATATTAATGGTGTTGATCTGCTTACTGAAATTAAAAAAGTAAATTCTAATCTGCCGGTAATTTTGCTTTCCGCACAAGGCAGTATCGAAGTTGCACTTAAGTCCTTAAAAGAAGGCGCTTATGATTACTTTCCGAAACCGCTTGATTACAGAAGATTAGAGCCTGTTATAAAAAATGCTATCAGTAATTATGATTTGATACAGGAACTGGAAAGACTTAAGCATGACTTAGAAGAGGAATATAAGTTTGATAATATTATTACCTCTGATAAAAAAATGCACGAAATATTTTCTATGGTTTCTAAAGTTCTTAATAATGACATAACAGTTTTAGTTAACGGAGAAAGCGGAACAGGTAAAGAACTTATTGCACGCGCAATACATTATAACGGAATGCGTAAGGATAAACCATTTGTTGTGGTTAATTGTGCATCCATACCGCGCGAATTGTTAGAGAGTGAATTATTCGGGCATGAGAAAGGTTCGTTTACCGGAGCGTACCAAAAGAAAATAGGTAAGTTTGAATATGCACAAGGCGGCACCTTATTTTTAGATGAAATTAGTGAAATGGATGTTTCACTTCAGGCTAAAATTTTAAGATTGGTGCAGGAAAAAGAATTTGAACGTGTCGGCGGAAATGAAATTATTAAATCTGATGTAAGAATTATTTCTGCTACAAATAAAGATTTGAAAGAATGTGTAGATAACGGTGAATTTAGAGAAGACCTATATTATAGGTTAAACTCATTTCCTTTATTACTGCCCCCGCTTCGAGAAAGAAGAAGAGATGTAATATTGCTGGTAAATTATTTTGTTGATAAATTTAATAAAAAATTCGGCAAGGATGTTAAAGGGTTCAACAAAAAAGCACTTAAACAAATGTATGATTACGAATGGCCCGGAAATGTTAGAGAATTAGAAAACACAGTTGAAAGGTGCATGGTGCTTACCGATACAGAGCTAATTGAAGAAAATGTTCTGCCCCCGCAGCTTTTAAGCTCTAACGGTTCAGGTAGTATAAAACTGAACGGACCTCTCTTTTCGGAGGAATCGCCAATTATTCCTTTCGAGAAACTGAAGGAGGAAGCAATAAGACATGCATTAAAAGTTACTAACGGCAATATTGTTGAAGCCGCTAAAAAACTTAATGTAGGCAGGGCAACAATTTATAGAATAATTGATAAGTATAACATCGATGCAAAAAGATAACATAGTTGATAAAGTAAAAAATATGAACAATTTTAATTTTGAAAATGCAAAACTACTTTTAGTTGAAGATGATAAAAGCATATCAACTTTATTTAAGTATAATTTAACCCGTGCAGGATTTTCAGTTGAAGTAGCAAAAAACGGAAAAGAAGGTTATGAAACTGCCCGCCGAATAATTCCTTCAATTATTATTAGCGATGTTATGATGCCGGTGATGGACGGATTTGAATTTAGAAAAAAATTATTGAATGATGAAAACTTGAAAGGGATACCATTCGTATTTTTAACCGCAAAGGGTGAAGACGAAGATGTACTGATGGGATATGATTTGAACATTGAAGATTATATCGTTAAGTCATCCAGTATGAAAGTAGTTGTTGCTAAAGTTAGAGCAATACTCAACAGTTTAGAAAAAGAGCGGTCGAAAACGGTTGGCGAAGTACAGAAAGCTGCCGATAATTTAGCAGCCACAGTGGTGCCCGATTCGTATCCGCAATTTGAAAATTTCAGTATTAAACATTGGCATTTGCCTTATCAAAATGTGCCCGGCGGAGACTTTATTGATTACTTTAAATTTGATGATGATAATATTGTTATAGTTTTAGGCGATGTAATGGGTAAGCGGTGGGGTGCGTTTTATTTTGCAATTGCTTATGCCGGTTATGTACGCAGTTCTGTTCGTTTTGCCTTGCAGTCAGCTAAAAATCTTTCGCCCGGCGAAATTCTTGATCGCGTAAATGAATCGGTCTTTAATGATGAAAGAATTTCAGAAGTGTTTATAACTCTTTCGGTAGTTATTGTGAATAAAAAAACAATGACGGCAAAATATTGCGGAGCCGGGGATTTACCCCTTGTTCATAAATCAAAATCTGTAAGAATTATAAAAAGCAACGGTTTGCTGCTCGGCTTTGATAAAGAAGGCGAGTATGAAGATGCTGAAATAAAATTATCAAAAGGCGATGCATTGTTTTTATTTACAGATGGAATTACTGAATCAAGAATCGCTGAAAGTAATGAGCAAATTGGTGAGGATTATATTTACAAGTTTATTGAAAAAATGAATTCCGGTAATGATATGATTGAAGCAGTAAAAGAAGAAGTTGTCTCAGTTACCAATAATAAATTTTCTGATGATATTAGTTTAATCTGTATTCAATCAATTTAACTACTTCTCTAAAACCATTTGTTTAAGATTTCCAACAAGCAGTTCAAACTTATCTCCCGATAAAAAGTAATAAACCAGTAAACTGGTTGTGAATCATTTTGCATTTTTATTTGCCAACGACTGAAGTCGTTGGTTAATCCCGAATTATGCATTAGAAATAATTTATAAAGCTAAATAAAAATTGTCCTTGTAAATGCACTGTCATTCCTGCCCGTCCGGCAGGCGGGTATGACGGTGATTAATTTTAAAATTATGTAAGGGGCTTTAGCCCGCCTTTGCCGGCAGGCAGGCCCAAAACCATTTGGGTTATCCCAAGGATTCCTTTGGAAAAACCCAATATTTATGTTTGCTCAATATTCACGGCGCTGAAGCACCGTGCTATTATCTCTTTTGCATAATTCGGGTTAATTTACCTGCCGAAATTTATTACCGTTTTATTTTATCCGTGGTTATTAAATATTTGCGTCTCCGATATAATTTTACGGGACTACGAAGTAGTCAAATATAAATAACCATAGGAGAATCCTATGGAATAAAGGAACTAGCATATAACTTCAACCCCGGCGGGGTTGAAGTATAAGTTCTGTAATTAGAACATTGACATATTTAAAAGAGTTAAGTTGTAGATTTAGGAGAGATAGTTTTATTCAACTTGTATTCCCGGGTGCTGCATAGCGGAAAACAGGGATAAACCTGTAAACTGGTTATGAATCATTTTGCATTTATTTGCCAACGACTGAAGTCGTTGGTTAACTTACCTGCTAAAAACTATTACCGCTTTATAAAACGGTCTGCTTTAAATTTTTAACAAGCAGTTCAAACTTTTCATCCGTTAAACAAATCTGTTTAAAAATACTTTCTAAATTTTCTTTAGTTATTTTATTAAAATCCTTTTCTAAAGGAGTAATGCATACTCCGCCTATATCTACCGATGCAGGCGATAGTAAAATATTATCCTCACCTTCGGCAAAGTAGTAATCGGGTCTATGCTTTTCTCTTGGTATAATAAAAACTTTCCACACATCATTTTCAAATGAAGCAATAACGTTCATCATCGGCTCTTCCGAATTACCGGATAACTCCTCATAAGCAGAATAGAAATTATTGAATAACTCTATAACTTTTGATTTAACGGAAGATTCAATAACAATAATATTCCGCAAGTAGGAGTTAATTGTGAAAAGTGAATAATCATTTTCAGAAGTAACTATGCTTTTGTTTTCTGCTATAAAATTTTCATAGTCGCTTTCAATAGGCATAAAAAATTTTGTGCCTGCCTGAAAATGCATATGGTCAGGAGCAGAAGCGCCGCATTTAGGTCCATTATAAAAAACAGAATAATGCCGACTTAACGCCTTTGCCAAGTTTAGCATCTCGGCAAAATTGCTTAATAATTTTTGCGGGGTATGCGAAATTTTTGGAATTGTAAAGTGTTCAGGGAAAATTGGAAAAGGATTACACAAAATTGTATAATCGTTGAATTCAATACCGCGCTGCTGTTCAGGTAAATTTTCAACGCACAAAAAACATTTTCGCTCTTTAATAGATTTAGCATCGACCTTTGCTGAGGATGAAGTTATTCGAGCGGGATTAAATTGTACTTTAACAATAAAGCCATCGAAATGAAATTCCTTAACCTTAACATTGCTCAACTGTTCATAATTATCGGAAAGCAATTTCCATGAGTTCATTTGCTGTTTGAGCAGACCTTTTGCTTTATCAGCGATTGTATTGCCTTCTGTAAACTTATCCAATTCATCGGCTGAAATTATAACTTTGTCAATCATTGAGAATTATATATTAATCATTTATGGTTTAATTGCTTAATTGTTAAATGGCTAAAAACATTTAATAGTGTTTTACTATTTTCGATTCACGATTATTCGATTATCGATTTTACGTCTTCATGTCTTTTCCGATTATTGAGTAGGAGATTCTTCGCCCGACAAAAAGCAGTCGGACTCTGAATGACAAATTTTGGTTGGCAGCCATAAAAAGAAATTTACGATTACCGATTATTCGATTATCGATTTCCCGTCTTAACGTCTCTACGTTCCCACGTCTTTACATCTCTACGTTTCAACGTTCACACGTGCTAAGCATTCTTCAACTGCCTTGCTAATACTTCAATAGTTCTCACTCTGTCTTTGTAAGTATTATTGCTGTTAACCTTCTCAACACTTAAAGCGGCATCGGAGTTTCCTTCCCATCGTCGGCATGCATAAATAGCGTGGTAAATTCTGCCGATTTGGTAATTGCGCGAAATCGCCAATCCTACTGCATAATCTTCGCCATAGCTTACGTTAGGTATTTTAATTTTACGAAGCACAGGTGTATAAAAACCGCGGGGTGCACCGAGACCATTAATTCTAATCGCATTGTTTCTGCCATTTTCCGGTGTCCATTCTTTATGGTCGATCAATCCCGGCGGTATTTCGTTTAAATGAAAGTCGGTCATTTTGTAGCTGCCAATTACCATTGCACATTTTTCTTCATGAAAACAATCAACAATAGTTTGTAAAGTATTTTCATCGATATAAATATCATCACTGTCTAACTGCACTGAATATCTTCCGCATTTAGGATGATGTACAGCTTCGTTCCAGCAGCCGCCAATCTGCAAATCTTTGCTTTCGGGAATAACATGTAAAACTCTCTCGTCCTTATCTGCAAACGATTTAATAGTTTCTGTCGTTCCGTCAGTTGAGTAATTATCAACAACAATTAAGTTGAATTTGAAATTGGTTTTCTGTTTTAGAACTGATTCTATTGCGTCCCCGATTGTTTTATTTCTATTACGAACAGGAATAATTACAGATGCTTCGAGTTCAAAATTTTCATCTTCAATTTTTACTTCTTCAAATTTCGGTTCAAGGTAGGCATTAATGTTTTTAAGGTGAGATGTAACCGCCTCTTCCATTTCAATTTGAACTTTTCTGTTTTTAGGATCAACATAATCAAAAAGTTTTTCGCCCGATTTACGGGTATCGGTTTCAACTACCGTGTATAAGTATTCCGGAAGTCTTAGCAATGCACCTTGCTGTGATAGTCTTAGTCGCAAATCGTAAAGACCGGCAAATGAAAAATTATCATTCATGGCTTCTGCTGCTTTTTTAACCATGTTTGTACGGCAGCATAAAACGTAACCAAAATTAAAGTCATCACGCAGGCTGCCTATTTGATAATCAATTACAGGATGATGTTTCCGTACATCGTCTTTTACCTCATCATAATCGGAATAAATAAAAGCTGCGCCTGTATCATCGGAGGTGCTGACAAATCTTTCCAATGAAAATTGGCTAAACTCAATTTGCGATTCCTTATTAATAATAAGTGTGTAATCGCTATTCGATTTTTCCGCTATCAGCTTAATTGTGTTAGTTGACCAGATATCGCTCACATTGATAACTTCGGTATTATCTATGGGCTGTAAATTTTTATCACTGCTTAACAAATATGTTTTTGAGATAAGCTCTGAGTTTGCTAAATAGTCAATCGTTTTTTTTGATTCTTCCATACCTGAATAAGGTATAAAGGCGGTCAGTCTGTTCTTCATTTTATATCCGTTTAATTTATAGATGCTTTTTTAATTTTTAAACTCGAGTGAAAAACCGGCAAAAAATTCTCTGCCTGCTTCCGGCAATCCCCATTGGGTGTAATATAATTTATCAAATATATTATTAACTCTAAAGAAAATTTCCAAATTAGTATTCTCATTAAATGGAACTAAATAAGATGTTCTGAAATTGAGGAGAAAGTAGTCATCAAGTTTCTGAAAATATTCGCTTCCTTCTTTTAAGCCGAATTCCTTACCAATAAAGTTTGCTTCGATAATTGAATTAAAATTTTTATTGAAAGTATAATCCAATGTTAAGCCGGCGTTAAGTTCCGGTTTATATTCTAAGGTATCGCTAAATTCACCGTTTGTATTTTCGGCAAACGCATTTAAGTAAGTTATATTTGCACTAACTTCAAAATTTTTTCTAATAAACAAATTAGTTTTAGCTTCTACTCCAAGTATTCTAATTTTATCTTTATTAATTCGTTTAAATTGGCTTCCGGGCAGCGACTGCCTTACAATTCCATCATTCATAAAAGTAGCAAAAAGATTTATGTAATTATAGCTGAAAGAATTTTGATAAATAAAATTTACTTCACCGTTATATGCTTCTTCGGCTTTTAACCCGGGGTTAGGTACAAACCTGCCGAGTGCTCCGGAAAAGGTTTCCCTTAGTGTAGGGAAGCGGGTCTTTCTTCCGAAATTTAATTTTACTATGTACGCATTGTTAAAGGAATAAATAAAAGATGTATTAAATGAATAATCGGTTATTCCTTCTTTGTCGGGTTTGTCTCCCGTCTTAGGCGTATATGAGGCATCGTAACTTGCGCCTGCAATTGCAGAAAAGTTGGATTTAATAAATTCATATTCAGCGCCGGCACTAAAAACGTTTTGAGTATATTTTAACTCGCTGTAATTACCGCTTAAAAAACTCTCGGTATGGGTTGATGAAAAACCGCTTAACGATGCTCTTAAAATTGAGGAAGAATTAAAAATCCTCTGCAGATTTACTCTGCCGAAAAAAGTAGCATCCTTTCCTTTCTCAATATCATCAATAGCAGAGTAGCTTAAACTATTATATTGATTTATTTGTGATTCTAAATTGCTGAATGAAAATGAATAACCAATAATTGTTGATGATAAAATATGCTCACCATTTAAAATTGTTTTAAACTTTTTCCAAACCGGATATTGCCAAAAGCGCGGACTACCAACATCTATCTCCGCCGGTACTCCTTTTTCTGAATCGATATAAGAGAAAGATAAACCGAGTTTAGAAATTAGAGAAAGCTTATAATTAAATTTAACAAAGGAGTTTAAGTTTTCGCTGAAACTGTTCAATCTATAATCAGCCGGATTTGAAGCTGTGTTTTTAAATTCGCCGGGTAAAACGAACCCATTACTTTTTTTATATGAGATTGAAGCTAAATAAGAAAATTTATCAAAAGAGCTTTGCCAATAACCGGAAAAACGTTTAAAGCTGAAATGCCCCAATTGTGCCTTAATGCCTCCTAAACTTTTACCGCTTTCAATTTCGCGAGTGTTAATACTTACAACACCGGCTAAAGTATTAGCACCGTAAACAATTGAGGGTATTCCTTTCGTAACGGCAATGTAGCCTATCACATCAGCCGGTACAAGACTTAAATCAATTCTATTATCCCATGGAATGTTCAGCGGAACACCATCAAAAAAAATTGAAATTTGACGCGAATTTGAGCCGCGCAAAAATATTTGGCTCTCACCCCTTGAGTTATTTTGAACTTTTACTGAAGGTATAAACTTTGCAAATTCATTTATTGATGATGCATCTGATTTTTTAATACTGTTTAGTTTAATTTCAGTTACACTTTTCGGTTCAACTATTAATCCGCTTTTTACAGTTACTTCATCTAACTTGTAAGTTCTTACTGAATCTTGTGTAAATGAAAAAATTGGATTTTGAACAATAAGCAGTAATAGTGAGGCAGTAATTATAAGATAATTCATAAAAATCGTTTCAGGTTAAATAAGTTTTTCAAAAATAATTTTTAATGTAAGTTCAATTAATTATTAAATACTAAAATACTGAATATTATTGAGAAGGTTAAACGATTTAACTGAAATATAGTTTCTAAATTTTACAAAATAGTTGCCGACAATATTTGCCATTGAAAATATTGTAAATTTGTGCAAATTAGTTAGCTTTAATTTTTATTACTACTATAAAATAAGACTCCACATAGAGTTTTAATGAATATGAAAAACGTGTTAACAAAAATAGTAATGATGATTTTTTGTATTGCGATCAGCAGTGCAGCCGTTCACTCATCGGAGCCGGAATATAATTTTACGAACATAGGCATCGAAGATGGTTTATCGCAGAGCACAATATTTGATATTGTGCAGGATAGTAAAAGCTTTATGTGGTTTGCAACCAATAACGGTTTAAACAGGTATGATGGCTACAACTTTAAAGTTTATACATCCTCTGCTTTCGATACAAATTCTATTTCGGATAATGGGGTTACTGCACTATACAAAGATAGTGATGGTGTAATGTGGGCAGGCACTAAGCAAGGTGTGCTTAATAAGTATGATTACAGATCCGATAACTTTGAAAGATTTTACTTTGATACAGACACCCTGAAGAATAAATTAAACGAAAAACTTTATAGTGAATCATTGATTGCATTTGCACGTAACAGCAGCAGTACAATTTCAGCTATTGAAGAAGATTCGGATGGGAATTTATGGATTGGTACCTGGGGCGACGGAATAATTAAGTTTAATAAATCTACCGGAAACTGGAGAAGAATTTTTGCTGCACAGAAAAAAGATAATCAGTTGAGCAGCAATAGGGTAGTTAAACTATTAGTTGATAGCGAGGATGTAGTTTGGGTGGGAACATTCGGTAAAGGTGTAAATAGATTAAAAAGTATTGGAAGCGATTCATTAAAAATTGATTTTTTTCAATTCAATAGAAGTGACCTTAATAGTCTAAGCAGCAATAATGTTATTTCTATTTTTGAAGATTCTTTCGGCAATATTTGGATTGGCACTTTTGGTTATGGTTTGAATAAACTGCCTGCCAACGAAAGGAATAGAGCGGCATCTAAAGTAAAGTTTAAAAAGTTTTACTTTACAAGAGGCAACAGTTTAAGCAGCAACACAATAATTGATATTACCGAGGACAAAGAAAAATATTTATGGATAGCAACTATAGGCGGCGGGCTGGATCGGTTAGACCCAACTACAGAAAAATTTATAAACTTTAAGTATGATCCTTTAAATAAAAATTCAATTTATGATAACGATCTTTTATCGCTCCATTTTGATAAGTCGGGTATATTGTGGATTGGTACACATTTAGGAGCGGGTATTAGTAAACTTAAAAAGAGTAGTAGAAATTTCAAGCATATGATTTCTGAGCCGGGCAATGAAAAGAGTTTAAGTGATTATGTGGTTTGGGCAATTTACCAAGATGCTGAAGATATACTTTGGGTCGGTACTTACCGCGGTGGACTGAATAGAATTGATAGAGAGAAAAATGAGTTTAAAGTTTTTAAACGAGATCCTTTAAATCAAAAAACAATTAGTGATAATCACATACGCTCAATTGCCGAGGACAAATACGGTTTTCTATGGATCGGTACTTTCAGCGGCGGATTAAACAAGTTTAACAAATCAACCGGTGAGGTAAAAAGATATCAGTATAATCCGAATGATAAATTTTCATTAGCATCAAATCAAATTCAATCTATTTACATTGATGAGGATGAAATAGCCTGGATTGCCGCTTACGGCGGGGGCTTATGCAGCTTTGATACCCGCAGCCCGATAAATGAAAAAATTAAATTTAACAGGTATCAGAATATCCCAAATGATGAAAACTCACTCGGAGATAATAGAGTTTATCATATAATTGAAAGCTCTAATGGTAAACTATGGCTTGCTACTCACGGCGGCGTATCGGTTTTCGATAAACAAGAAAAAACATTTGAAAATTACACTCATGATCCATTAGATTTTTCAACAATTGCCGCCGATAAAAATATGAGTGTTATTGAAGACAGCTATCAAAATATTTGGACGGGTTCTTACGGCGGGGGATTAAATAAATTTGATAACGATACGAAAACATTTCTACGATATTCCGAAATGGGCAAGTTTCCCAGTGATGCTATTTACGGAATGCTTGAGGATGATTCGAAAAATTTATGGATCAGTTCTGACGACGGGCTTTTTAAGTTTTCTATTGATGATGAATATACCGTTCATTATAAAACTTCCGATGGATTGCAGAGCCGTGAATTTAGCGGCGGTGCATATTTGAAAAACAAAAATGGCGAAATGTTCTTCGGCGGTATAAACGGTTTGAATTATTTTTTCCCCGACAGTATTAAAGATAACAGCTATATACCAGATGTAAGAATAACTTCAATTAAAATTTTTGATGATGAAGTTAGCGGTGAACCGGATGAATTAACGCTCTCTTACAATGATAATTTTTTCTCAATTGAATTTACATCACTCGATTATACTAGTCCAAGCGAAAATCAATATTCATATATGTTAAGCGGATTGGAATCCGATTGGCGGTTTACTAATGCAAGAAATAGAAAAGTGTTTTATACTAATCTGCAGCCCGGTGAATACATATTTAAAGTACGCGGAACAAATAGTGACGGAGTTTGGAATAACGAGGGCGATCAAGTAAAAATAACTATTCTCCCCCCTTTCTGGATGACATGGTGGTTTATTGCCGCTATTATTGTTCTTTCCGCTATATTGCTTTATTATATTTTTACTTTAAGGTATAGACAATTATTGGCAATTGAAAAATTAAAAACCAAATTAGCCGCTGATTTACATGATAACGTCGGCGCCGGATTAACTGAAATTGCTATACTTACAGAGTTAGCAACTAATGAACTTGGAGAAAAGAAACAGAGTAATAATGATAAGCTGAATAAAATCAGTGATAAGGCAAGAGTGCTTGTTGATAATATGAGTGATATTGTTTGGGTTGTAAATCCTAAGCGCGATTCCCTATACGATTTGATAGTAAGGTTAAAAGAATCATACAGAGATTTTCTTTCTTCACTCGGTATATCATTAAAGACGAATGATTTAAATAGATTGTCAGAAATAAAACTTCCTATGGATTATAAGCAGAATTTATTTTTAATTTTTAAGGAAGCAATTCATAATGCTATAAAACACAGCGAGTGTAAAAATATATTTTTAGAAGTTTTAGTTAAGGGTGATGAACTTGAAATGTCCCTTAAAGATGACGGAATTGGAATGGAGAAAATAGGGTCGGTAACCGGAGAAGGAATAAGAAATATACATAACAGAGCTGCATTAATTGGCGGTTCGTTAAAATGGTATTCCAACTTAAACGAGGGAACCACCTTAGTTTTTGTCGGTAAAATTAATCGTGCAAACAAAATTAGATTATTATTAAGGTATTAAAAAAAATATGGTAAATGTAGCAATAATAGAAGACAACAATACAATACGAGAAGGATTAGCAGCACTGATTAATGGCACAACCGATTATCAGTGTATTGGTGCATTCCCGGAATGCGAAACTTTTTTAGAAAAGCTGCCTGACTTAAATGTTGATGTGGCATTGATGGATATTCAGCTTCCGGGAATCAGCGGAATTGAAGGAGTAAAAGAAGCAAAAAAAATTGATCCCAACATAAATATTTTGATGCTTACAATTTACGAGGAAAGTAATGTTGTATTTGAGGCACTGTGCGCCGGAGCCTGCGGTTACCTTGTTAAAAAAACACCCCCTTCAAGGCTGCTCGATGCAATAAGAGAAGTACACGAAGGCGGATCTCCGATGAGTTCTCACATTGCACGTCAAGTTATTAATGTATTTCAAGAAATGAAAACTCCTAAGAAAGATGATTCAGAATACCTGCTATCAGAAAGAGAAACCCAGGTACTATTCTTTTTAGGTGAAGGAAATAACTATCAGCAAATTGCAGATGAACTTTTTATCAGCGTTGATACAGTGAGGCATCATATAAGAAATATTTATAAAAAACTTCACGTACATTCACAATCCGAAGCAGTAGCTAAAGCAATTCGTAAAGGTTTAATTTAGCTTACCAACCGCATATATATGCAGTTCCCATTTAATACCTGATTAAAAACAACACAAAACCACACGTATATGCAGTTGAATAGGCTGTAATAATTATCTATTTAGATTTTAGGATTTAGACGCTGCAGCAATAATTTTCTTACAGCAAAATTTTAGCATAAAAGCTGATTAAAATTTTGGGGGAGCAGCTTCGAAAAACAGCAGTTTAGTTTTGAATAATGATCTTTAAAATTTGAATTTACTTTAACCAATAACAAAAACTATTTGGGGGATGTATGAGAGACATTAAGTTACACCCTGGCGACAACCCGATATCAGAATTAATTAGTGATGATATCTACGATCTTTTAGATGAAAGAGGTCTTATTGATCACAAGTCATTAAGGGACTACAAAATAAGATCAAAATTCAAAACACTGCGTGCTTCAAAATTTAGTGCAGGCGATGCAATCGATCTTATTAGAGAAGAGTATCCTTATCTGCAATTTGATACAATTAGAAAAATAGTTTACGCTAGCAGAAAGTAATTTTCATAAAATAGTTTCCTTTGATTGTGGTAAATAGAGTGTTCGAAAACCCCATGAGATTTTCTTGTGGGGTTTTTGTTTTTAAAGTGAGATTTTAATTCAAAGTTATTTAAACGATGTTTCTAAATTTTTTACACACCCCTAAATCCCCTCTCGAGAGGGGACTTTTTGTATTGAATTGGTTAGTGTCTGCTCATAATCGGAATTATCATATCGTCAATCATATTATTTTTTCCCCTCTTGAGAGGGGATTAAAGGGGTGTGTTCCGTTGTTTATTTTTGTTAAGGCAATAAATACTCCAACATCAACAAGCAATTGTTAAGAAGAATAAAAAAGCCGGACCTTCCTGCCATTAGGCAGGTTTTAAGTCCGGCTTTTCTAAATCTTTCTACTAACTACTAAATTCTAACTCCTAACTCCTAACTCCTAACTACTTCATTAACATCATTTTCTTTGATGAAACAAAGTTTGTTCCGTCAACACCAATTGCTTCAATTGTGTAGAAGTAAACACCGCTTGAAAGATTCGAGGCGTTGAAATCGATTCTTTGATTTCCTGCAGCAAAATCACTGTTTGCTATCTGAGCAACTCTTTCACCTAATGTGTTAAATAGATTAATTGTTACTTTAGATTCAACTGGTAATCCGAATTTAATTGTTGTTGATGGGTTAAACGGATTGGGATAATTTTGTGAAATTGAGAAATCCGCTGGAATGTTTAAGTCAACTTCAACTACATTTGAATAGCTGTAGCTTCCGTCAAAATCAATTTGCTTTAATCTATAATAAGCGTTTGAAGAATTAACTTTTGTATCAACGTAACTATAGTTTGAAGTTTTTGCAGTAGTTCCGTTGCCATCAACAAACGATATTGAATTAAAGTTTACATTATCAACGCTTTTTTCAATTGAGAATCCTGAGTTGTTTGTTTCAGTTGCGGTAGTCCACTCAAGTTGCACTGTGCCGTTTACAAGCGATGCGCTAAATCCCGTAAGCTCAACCGGCACTACTCCTGTTTCACCAAAGACTGCAATGTTATCAACAACCCACCACCAGTCCCAGCCGGGCTGAATTGAAACGATTCTTATCCAAACAGTTGCTTGACTGTCAGCTTCAGCAGATAAGTCAACAATCTCATGCATTTCTCTTACTGAAGACCCATTGTAAAGAAGTTTAGTTATCCAGTTCACACTATCTGTACTAACTTCAACTTTGCAAATATCATCAGAATCGAGCGCTCTAAAATCAGAATCAAACTCGAGCAGCACATTTGACCAGTCAGATAAATTTAACGGGGTACTTAGAGTGGCAGTTGATAAAAATGTTGTGCTGCTTCCTGCTTCATCCGAATCAGCTGCTAATAAGCTGCCCGATGCTGTAAGCGGCAAAGTGTAGGAATTTGGAAATGGCGGTGATAAAACTTCCCAAACTGCAGATCCGCCATCATTGGTAATTGTCCAATTACCGGCACCGCTTTCAAAATCATCCATCCAAACCAGCATATCTGACCTAGCTTTAATGTAGGCTGTTTTTGTTGTTGTAAGAATATTCGTTCCATCACCGGCAGTTAAGCTTACATCATAAACTCCTGCTGATGTATAAACAAAAGTTGGGTTTTCAACTGCTGCATCTTCATTGCCGTCACCATCTAAATCCCACGACCATGAGGTAATCGGACCTTCAATAGAACTGGAAAGGTCAGTAAAGTTTACAGTCAAAGGAATACCGCCAACAGTAACATCAGCTTCAAAATCTACAGTTAACGGACCGGAAACATAACCGCGTGCCTGGAATACCGAATAAATATCAGGTAAATGTGCACCGGCAAATAAATCTGTATCTGCTTGAATAAAAGCATTTGCAGCATCTTCCTGACTTGAACTACCGTTAAGCATTGATAATGCTTCTAAAAATAATTCATCTGTTGTTTCACGTCCGATCAGATCCCAAACCTGCATTAAGGAAGAAGCCCAAATTTGTCCGTCTGTGTGAATTTGCCCAACTAAACCACCTGGATAAAGAGCCGCATAGTTAGTAAGTCTTCCATTCCAAAATTCGTTATGACCATCCCATGGGAATGACCAATTGTATTCAGGATCAGCAGAAGTAAAATTAGTTACACTTCTTAGATACGACATAGCCCAGTAGTCGCCGCTTCCTTCGCTTAATCCGTCAACTTGAGATAATGCTCCGTTTGTTACCCAGTCATGCAAACCATGACCAAGTTCATGAAGCACGACAAACAAATCTTCAGCATCATCAACACCGCCGTCGCCGAATGCAACTTCACCTGTGCTGCTTATGTAGTGTGAGTTATCGGCACCGCCTAATCCATGAGGATCAACTCTTACACCGCCGGAATATTGAAACGGCATAAGTGTGAAATTCAATGTTTCATTAATGTAGCGCATTGATTGATCGATATGAAAATAGCAGTTAACTGCTTCAAAAGCGCTCTGGCTTCTCGTGAAGTGAAAGTTCGCACTATCTTGTTCATAAAGCCCTGTAAATGGAGATTCAGAATCAACTATTTGAGCGTATGGACCAACAAGTTTGTAAGTGCTTCCATCAAGGGTAACATCCAGCAAATCACGCTGAACAGTATGAGCAAATAATGAATCTGAATCAGCATCACCCGCATCTGAAAAACCGGGATCGCCGTAACTTGCTGTGGAACTGGTTATTGGATCGGGATCAAATAACCAGCCGCTTGCAGTTGCTGTTTGTGTGCTGTGTGCACCGCCGCTGTAGTGAGATTTATCTTCTGCCTTTAAAATTGTTCCGGTTTCAGCATCAATATAAAATTCCCAATCGCCGATATTTTTTTCAGCAGGTACTAAATTTACTTTATTAACAAAATATGATTTACCGCCATTGTAAAAGACCACAATTTCGGATTTTTCAAAATTTACCCTTCCGCTTAATTCAATATGCCGGCGGGCTGTTTCAAGCGCAGCGCTTTCAGCAATTGAAATTGAATTTGTAATATCAATATTTGGTTTATATCCATTCATTACAAAAACAATGTTATTCTTTCGGTTAATGCTTACGGTTATTACTGCACCATCCACCGGGTAATTATCATAATATTGCTGAAATCTAACACGGTAACCTGCGCGGGTTTCTCTTTCGGATAGATAACGTAAGTCATCCAACTGCGGCTTTAATCCTAGCTGCGTATGGTTTTCCTGTAAATATGCCAGAGCCATTTTTTCGGGCGTACTGTAGGAAACAGGATAGTTTATATTATAGAGTGCAACGGGAATATTTAAATCTAAATCGTAACGAATACTGCCTTTAGTAATAAAATTTGATTGTGAGGCAGGCAGAATTTCCAATTGCTTGTGCTCGTAAGGTTTTTCTTTTTGAGCATTGATTGAGGTAATAAAAATTAGAGAAAATGTTAAAACGAATAGGAACACTTTTTTCACTTGGTTCTCCTTATTTAATAATTGGTTTGTGGTTAATAGCGGTACAAAATAATAAAAAATAAATGATTATTAAAATTAGAATATTAAAAATTAAATTAAGATAAAATTGAATGTATTTTGAACTCACTTTGCCCGGTATATTAAAAAGGCGGTTTAAAACCGCCTTTATAAAATATATTATCAAAAATTATGGAAGAGCGTAACCTGCCGATAGATAAGCAAATGTTCTAGCAGTTGCACCGCCGCCGCCAAAGTTATTTAATCCTTGTCTTAAAACGTCTTCGTTAATTAAGGCATCAAGTGAAAAATCTCCGAAGCGGAAACCTAAGCCAACTGTAACACCACGCTGAGATGGTCCATAAAAGCTAAAAACACTTTCTGTTATTGCATTTGGATCAGTTCCGGTAGGTGTACTTGCCTCAAGTGTTGTTGAACCGGTAATTGCAACATAACCAAGTCTTGCTACCAGCCAGTTTGTCATATTCCATTCTAAACCGATATTCCAAAGCGGAAATAGAAACGCACTGTTTGTAAGTTCAGGTGAAACATTTTCCACTGCAGGAGTTGTTAAACTTACTGATGATAAAGATGGACCGCCTGCAAGTAAAAAATCACCCACTTTGTAATTAAAGCCAATTCCAAAACCGATTAGCATTACAGAATTCAAATCGCTTGAAGTGCTGTTAGTACCTCCGCTATCGAATGAGCCGCTGATATTCATAAAAGTAACAAGCGGAACAACAGATACTTTTTTGGAAAGTGCATAAAAGGCTCTCACATTTGCAAGTATAACTGTTTGGCTGGCTTCAATTGGACTTGCATTTGCAACAGGTGCTTGATAAGATGCACTTGGAAGAATAAAAGAAACGCCTGCATCGATTAAAAATTTTCTGCTGATTTTATGAAGTATTCCGGCATTAAACCCAATTTGACTTGCCGAACCTTCAGTATTTGGTAAATTAGCAGGTGTTGCCGGCGGAATAATTTCTCTTGTTGATTTTGCGTATGCTACTCCAAAACCAAATGAAGTGTTGTTTACAGAAAATGTTGCAAAAAGTTCTATGTTGTTATCCAAAGGAGTAACAGTACCGCCTGCGTTATTTACCGTTGATACAACTCCTGTAAAAGGAACACCGATCACATTGTTGATATTTGTTCCGGGATCTACCAAAGAAATACCTAAACCGTTAAAATCATTTCTGGTCAGCATTCCACCAATGGTTAAGTTTTTATTTAATCTAAAACTTCCGGCAAAAAACTGTCCAAAACCTCCGGCAGCAAAAGCACCGTTATTTGAACCGATATCAAGAAAGACATAATCGTCGTAAACTGCTCCCCATGCAGGGTTTACAGTTATGAAATAAGGGTCGGCAACAAACTGATTTGCACCCAAACCGGACACTCTTGCAAATCCCCCGGTTTTTTTAAGGTCTTTTTCCAACTGTGCATTTGTTGTGGAAATTATGAGTGTAGAAGTAATAAATAAAAAGATTAACTTTTTAAACATACAGCCTCCTAATAAATTGATTGAAATAATAACGGTTAATTTGTTATTATATAAACGATTATAATTATAATGGATGCAAAAATCAATAAAATAAAAGTAACTTTATTTAATTCAGTAATTTCATTTAGATAATGCTTTTTTACAAAACTGCGTATTTTGCTGCAATATTTATAAACATAACTATTAAAGTTTTAAGGAAACCGATTTATGAAATTTTTAAATAATGTGTTAGAACTATATGATTTACTGGTTGGACAAAATTCAAATTTAGATAAAATCAATTCCTTGAGCGGCTACTTAAAGTTGATTGACAAAAATCTTTATTCAGCTAAATTGAAAGAAAACTTTAAAATAGATATGCACTCAATTTTAGATGAAAGACTTAAATTTTGCAGTGATGATATTGACTACTTAAGAAAGTTGAAAGATATAGCCTATTATGAGGATTCTATGGCAGTCTATTCAACAATAATTATTTTTTGGGCAAAGTATAACAATGCCGGATTAACAAATGAAGAATTATCAAAATTATCCGAAGCGACATTTATTGGGGTGATCGGTTATAAATTAATTGATATTCATAATGATGAAAACGTTTTAGGAAAGGAAGCCTCAATACTTGGTAATTATTTGATCCATATTCACGAGGAGATTCTACTTGATATTTTTAAAAATGCGTATGCTATGAAAACGATAAACAAATATGTTGGGATGTACGCCGAGGCTGAATTTTTAGAGAAAAGAAATAGATGGAAACAATGCCCATTCGATTGGGAGTATCCTCAAAAGATCGGTTGGAAAGCTGCGCCGCTCTTTGCAATTTTTGAGCTTCTATTTTTAAATGCCGCTGTTAATGAAAGGGAAATAGAGAAAAAAATAGACGGTTTAATTTTGGCTTCGGCGGCTCTGCAAATGGCTGATGATTTTATGGATTCTGTAAAGGATTTAAATAATGGAATTGAAACCTTGATAATGAGCGGGTTTTATGAATTACACGGCAATGAAAAAGAAATAACGATTGAAATGGTTGATCAATTTTTAGAAGATGAAAAAGTAATGCGGTTTTATGATACTATTCAAAAATTTTATGATTCGGCGAGAGAAATGTTTAACGGTACTGATGACATACTAAGTCTTTTTTTGGAATTGCAGAATTACAGATTCAACAAATCGTTAAGCTCCTGATATTCTATTTTACTTGATAGAGAAATAAAGATTAGTTATCTTTTTTCGTCATTCCAAACATTGTGAGGTGCAGTTTGAAAAAAGTAAAAAAAATTACAGATAAAATTCAAAAAGAGAACAAGTCTCTTAAAAACAAAATCAAAAGAGATCCTCAAAAAATTAAAAGTAAATTTTTAACCGATCCAAATAGGCTGCTTACCGGCTGGCCCGTATATTGGTGAAAATTTCAGCTAACATAATTTATGCACTGAATCTATTTCAAATCATTCACTAACATCATTTGTTTTGTAATTGAATAATTGCCTACCGTCAATTTATAAAAACAAATTCCGCTTCATAACTGCCCTGGGATTTTTGTTCACCGCCAATGCTGCAATTTTATTGCAATGTATATCGCAAATTGTTAATTGTATGTGAGATGTTTTGCCAAACGTCTCTACGATTTTCGGGAATTACAAAGTTAATTATTGTTGAAGGGTTAAAAGGATTAAAGGCAGTCACGGCGGCACCGTGACTGAAAATTATTTAAGTAATATCATTTTACGAGATTGAGTATAGTTTCCCGCAGTCAATTTGTAAAAATAAACTCCGCTCGATAGTCCATCGCTATTGAAGACTACCTCGTATGTACCGGGAGATTTTTGTTGATCAACTAAAACAGCTAATTCATTTCCAATTATATTATACACTGTTATTTTTACATTTGAGCTTTCACTTTTCACACCTGCCTGCCCGAAAGCTAGGTTTGACGGCACTTCATATTTAATTGTTGTTGTTGGATTAAACGGGTTCGGATAGTTTTGTTCGAGCACAAAATTTTTCGGAGCAGTTCTCTCATTATCAGAAATATTTGTTAGTGGCGTCCATCCGGCTAAGCTTGCCCATAGCCACCAAGCAGCATAAGCTTTTTGGTTCGCATTTAAAGGCTGTGAATGGGCTGACGGACAATCATACCAATCAACACCCTCTGTATGAGCGTTCTGCCATTCGATTGCCCAATTGCCATCGCGTGAGCCATTGCCGTCTGTGTCGTAATCGCAATTGTCATTTGGAATTTTATCGCCGAAATAATTTAAGTCGGGATCCCATGCTTCAATGTCGGCAAAGTCGTAAAGAATTTTATCATTGTCCGAACAATAATTTCGTATCTGCTCATTACGTAAATGAAGATTTCCTGAAAGCCCTGTTCCATCCAAATGTCCCGTCATATAAACAAACATAACATTCGGGAAATCAATTTCGAGCTGATTCATCAAACTTAGATAAGTATTTATATCTACCTCCGTTGCTGAACTTACTTGTCCGCACCATGACCAGATAATAACATTAACATCCGAGTAAGAAGAGTTGTTCAAATAATTTCTTGTAGCATCAGCCCATGCAGTTCGGTTCGGATTCCCAAGGTCACTAGCACCGGATATACCTCTGTCGTGCAAATCTAAAGCGCCGCCGCTTCCGCCGTTATTCCATTCGTATTGACTGCCTGCAAAAGAAACAAGTCCTGTCATTCCGGTTGTAAGCTGACTGCCGTGTGAAGTATGCCCGTAGGCGATATGTAATTTACTCTTCGCGCTGTCAATCCATTCTGCGGGAATTTGCTGCAGCTTTGTGCATTGATGATCAATGATTAATGGACGAGTAATTTGAGCAAGCGATGAAGTAGCCGCTGAAAATATGAAGCTGAAAGTTAATAGTAGTAGAATCTTTTTCATTTTGAATCTCAGTTTATTTCGGCAATAGCAATAAGAGTCAAAAAAGATACCATTTGAAGATTATTAAAAACTATCTATTTAAAATTAAATTTAATTGGTTTTTTCAATTTCTCAATTATGTTGGCTTTTACTTCATTAGGAGCATTTTTTTAGTGATTAAATAGGTCCCGGACTTCAATTGGTAAAAATATATTCCAGATGAAAGATTCGAAGCATCAAATTCAACTTCATAAGTACCTGTAGTTTTTGCTTCATTAACAAGAGTTGTTATTTCATTTCCGAGTATGTCGTACACTTTTAATTGTACTTGAGACGTTTTTCCAAACGTCTCTACGCTGCCGGGGATTGTGAATTTTATTTTTGTTGTCGGGTTAAATGGGTTTGGGTAGTTTTGGGATAATGAAAATTTGAAATTACTACCTGAGCCATAATCATCAATAGATGTAACAAGATTAACTCCATTTTTGAGAACTGAGACACCATTTCCCCATGTCCCAACCCAAACATCTGAATTATCAAATGTAACACAAAGTGCAGATGCATCGTTCAAGCCATTATTCTGATCAAAAATGACCCATCTGTTTCTATCAAAAAATGCTAGTCCACCAAATGTCGTCCCTACCCATAAATTTTCATTTGTGTCTAGTTCTACAAAAATTAAATCATCACTCATTAAGCCAGAATTGGTTGCATTGTAGATAAACCAATTAATCCCATCGTATTGGACTAACCCCCCACCCTCCGTTGCTATCCATTTATTGTTTTGCGAATCAATTGCAATATCGATTACTGTATTGTGAGGCAAGGGACAGTTATCCATGTTATAAACTATCCATTCTATATCATTATATTTGGCAAATCCATTATACCATGTTCCAATCCACTTATTATTATCAGGATCAATAGTTATAGATAATATTTCATTACCTGGTAAGCCAGAGTTGCTTATATGATAATTAGTCCAATTTGAACCATCAAATTTAGAAATCCCTCCTATTAAAGTTCCTATCCAAAGGTTTCCTAGTGTATCAAAAGTTAGTGAATGAATTTGATTATTAGATAAGCCAGAATTAGAACTATTGAATAAAGTCCGAATATTTCCATTTATCTTTAATAGTCCACCTTTATTTGTACCACAGCCTATCCATTTATTATGTTCCTTATCAATACCGATCGACCATACAAGATTACTAGGTAGAAATTGTCCAGTTGTGTCAAAAGTTGCCCATGTGTTATTTTGATAAATAGCAATTCCATCACCATAAGTGCCAATCCACTTGGCATTGTTATCATCAACTATTATTGAAGTAATCCAACCACCGATCGGTGAATTTGAATAATTATAATAAACCCATTCAAATTCTTGAGCCCAAATACTTATTGAGAAAATAAAAAATAAAAATGTTTTTAACATTTTCTAGATCCTCTATAATTTGTTTTAATAGTATTTTCACAATTACATAGTGGCTTCATAAAAAATCCCTTACTTTGCTGGAATTAGTTGTAAATCAATCTCATAATCAAAATCAGGATAGGCTGTTGCGTAAGAAAAAACGAAATTTTCAGAAGTAGTTAGAGTTACCTGCCATGAAGAATCAAAATAAATTGCTTTTACAGTACGATCACCATATCCATAGGGACAAATCATTATGCTGTAATATCCGTTGTTGTTAGTATAGGTTTGTGCAAGAACCGACTGCTCCTCATCAAGAAGTTGAACTGTAGCACTACATTGAGGATTTCTTCCTTTATACACGATTCCATGTACGTAAGTATCTGGTATTTTATAGAAAGAATTAGTCAACTGATTGTGCTCATTATCAGGTGTTGAGGTTGGTTTTGTAATTTCGACCTGACAATTAGCGAACAAAAAAATGAATACCAAATAATAAATTACTTGATTAATTGTAAGTTTCATTTTTAACTACAAGTTAGTGAATAATTATTTTATTAGAACCATCTTTTGGTTTTGAAAAAAACTCTCTGCTTTTAGTTGATAAAAATAAACCCCTGAAGACAATCCTTGTCCATCAAATTCAACCTCATAAGTGCCTGCAGTTTTTGCTTCATTAACTAATGTTTTTATTTCATTTCCGAGTATGTCGTAAACTTTTAAAGTTACCAACCTCTCACTATTTCCCTCTCCTTGGTAACCTGCCTGCCGGACAGGCTGGGGAGAGGGGTTAAAGGGTGAGGTAGGGATAGTGAATTTAATTTTTGTAGTTGGATTGAATGGGTTAGGGTAGTTTTGAGAAAGCGAAAATGTTTTTGGAAATGCCTCAAAATTATTTCTCTCATCAACTGAAACCACTACGCCCGGTTTGTACGCGAAGAGATAACCGTTTGCAGTTGCAATAAGAGCGGTCTTACCGCCTGCCCAAGTAATTCGCTGTAAGCCATGTTCGGCTGTTAATGTTAGCGGTACAAATAAATTATTGAATGCATCGTAAACAAAATATTCATTTGGTTCTCCGGTAACATTGGTATTCAAAACTATATAACCCGACCATTGTTTACCAAACGCCTTGGGAGTTATATATTCACTGTACTCATGTTTATTCATGCTGTAACCGATATATTTTCCATTTTGTGTGTACATTAAAAAAACTTTTTCACGAGCGTACACATCGTTTATAGATGATGCCGAAGTAAAATGATATTCTTGATTTGTGTAGCCGTCGTAAAAGTAGGTTTGGTTAATATTTGTTAAATTTAGGTAAAAGTAATTTCCCAACGATCCGAAATAGGATGTTGATGCTCTGTCTTTTTCTATCCAATTATTAAAGCGCGGAGAATACAAAAAGAATTTTGTGACTGCACCTAGATCCGTAGCCAGTAAAGCATAAAAATCACTCCCTCTATAAACCGAGCTTGAAAGTTCACTGGGAATAACAAAAGAAATTAAATTATTGTCATCACGCGTATAACTGAAAACATGTGCTGTATCAGCGTATTGTTCATTATATGCAAATACATCCCAAAAGTTTGCCGTGCCTCTTGCTGCAATATCGGGATGAACACTTTGAGTCCATTGAACAGGGTGTGTAAACGAGCTGCCTGTTTTTACATCATACATATAAAAGTTATTTTCATCATATGCGTCAATTATTTCACCGCCGCATATAAAACTCATCAGACCCCAATTAAACAAAGGTGTATCAAAATGTGTATAGGAATTTGTTTCTGCCGAATAAACAATATACTCAAGCTTATCACCCTGTGCACCATTCCGAATTATAACACATGCAATCTGTCCGCCGCATTTTCTACCGGCAACCTGGTAATCACTTCCGGCATAAGTATATTCAAAAGTGTGTTCTGCAAAATCACCAATCACTGTATTAAATACCCAGAAATAATACCTAAATAAATCACCGCTAATTTGTTCGTTAGTAACAAACATCTCGCAAATTAAAGGGGAAACTAATTCTTCATAAACATCCGGTCCTACTGCTTCAATTAAACGAGTGTGAGATTTAGTTTTAAACTGACCTGAATAAGCACTATATCCAATAGCAAGGTAAGGCGGTTCATTCCTTTGTTCGTAGGCGAATCCATGATCTAAATGTTTTGCAAGAAGAATATAATTCTTGGCGATACTATCAAAAGTTTTTGTTATTAAGCTATAAGCGGTAAGTGTTCTTGGTGGTTCGTTCAAAATTGAGAGACTCAAATAAATATAATCATTCTTCCCAATTACGCCCCCCTGAAATGGTGCGGAACCCGGAGTTTGATAAGTAGTTGAGTGCCAGGTCCCATCCTCTGCATCAAACACATAAAACAACTGATCCGTTACAAAATAGGCAAAATTATCCAAGCAGCCGTAGGTATATCCACCTGTGTTTAACAAGGTGCCGGAATAATTAATAGCGGAAAAAGTATGAGTTAATGCACTGTAGCCGACTACAATAGAATCATTATAAATCATAGCAGCATTACCATGGGCTTCGGAGTCTTCCCAATCTAATTCCGTAGGAACGAGAAGCACTTGCCAATCACCGTATTCAATATCGAATGCATAAACAGCCTGACTTGTGTCGTCAGCAAAAATGATGCATGTTTCACCTAATGAATAATTATAAAGTCCGGGAAAAGTGCCGGGCAGTTGAGTGCTGATCCATTCTGCTGTTTGGCAGAAGCTGTTGTTATAGAGAACAAGAAAAAGTAGGGCAGTAGATAATAACCGGATAGGAATAAGTAAACATGCTTTGATCGTTTTCATCTTTTCCTCCACGTTTGTTTATCTATTTAATTAAAGAAACATATTACGCAGATTTTAATATTGGGCTTCGCAAAGCTATTCCTTCGGGAAAAGTCCATTGAAATATTGTTTAACTTGTCTCCGCCTTAAAGAGGCGGATTGCTAGTTATTGAATTCTATTATTTGCTCCGTCCTTTTCCCAAGGGGATCACTATGTGAAGGGCGGAGGTTAATTTTGTTCCGGACGAAATATTTTCTGCATTTGGTTGGGCGTATGGAATTACAAAATGGGTTAACTCTAAAAATGCCCCCTTCGTATTGCCATTCTTTCGGAACAGGAATACTGAACGCATTTTCTTCAAGTTCATTAATTCGTTTGAAGACTAAGGCATCATTTTGATTAGCCTTAGTTTGGTTGGGGTTACTGCCTGTATTGACTGATGCATCATTACAATTAGTCAGCAGAAAAAGTACAATAATTGTAATTTTGAAATACCTCATCTTAATCCTCTTAAATTAAATGAAGAATTCAAAACTTAGTTTATTTAGAGTACTACTTACTTTCTGCTAACTGATTTTAATTTCCGCAAACTTGTTCGAAAACTCGTTTAAAGTTTCCGCCTAAAATTTTTTCAACTTCTGATCTCGTATAACCATGCTCCAGCAATGCTAATGTTAATGCCGGAAATTTAGAAACATCTTCTAAACCGTTTACTGTGTTATCTCCAATTCCGTCAAAGTCGGAGCCGATTGCTACGTATTCTATTCCGACTAAGTTTACTATGTGGTCTATATGTGAAATTACTGTATTAATGTCAACTGATGAACTTGGTGATCCAAGAAAAGGAGGATAAAAAACTATTCCAACTACTCCGCCGGAATTTGCAATATCAACAATTTGTGAGTCGTATAGGTTTCTGTAATGATCTTCAATTGCTCTTGCGCCGGAGTGTGAGGCAATTATCGGGTTCGTCGTCTCTTCCAAAATATCCTGAATAGTTTTAATTCCTGTATGGGAAACATCGATCATTATTCCGAGCGAATCCATTGTTCTAATTACCTCTCTGCCGAAATCACTCAGTCCAACAGTGGTTGAATCTGCATCTTGCGCGGATACCGCCCAATCCGTGCTGTTATTCCATGTAATCGTCATGTATCTCATTCCGTCGTTGTAGAGGTCTATAAGTTTATCAATGCTGTTTTCAATTGTGTGTCCGCCCTCAACAGCGAGCACTGCTGCAATTTTTCCGCTTTCGTTTATTGTTTCAGCTTGTGCTAAAGTGCGGGCTTGGCTAATATCGTTACCGTTTACAAAAAGTTCAGCGTTAAAAATCTGAACCATGTTTTGACTTTCCTGGTAAGGGTTATTGGGGAAATTATAGGGACTAACCCAGATGGCAAAAAATTGTATATCCACTCCACCGATTTTCATACGGGGAATATCGGTATGATTATAATTATGCGGATCAGCAAGATGATAATTCGGATCGCCTGCCATTACTTCGAGCACATCGTTATGTAAATCTATTAACGTTGCAGCAGAGTGAACAGTCTGCAGTGTATAATCAAAATGCTGATTACCGGAAATTGTAACATTTATTGTATCGGAAATGTAACCAAGTTTTGAAGTAACAATACTTAAATCAAAAGAGCTGCTTTTGGTTAGCGGTTCATTAGAAAAATTTATACCTTGCCGAATTTCTGATAAACCAAAAGTTTCGCCGCCATCAAGCTGAATCATTTTTTTTGTAATAGACTGATTGTTAAAAGTAATAGTATAAAAATATACTCCGGCACTTTTACCGCCCTGCCAGTCAATTGAGTAATTGCCCGGTGATAGAAACTGTGAGCGTGAATCAATTAATTGTCCCAATACATTATGCACTGAAATTTGTGTGATACCATCAGAATTAATTTTAAACTGAATTTTAGTAGAAGGATTAAACGGATTAGGATAATTTTGAGCAACGTAAAATGAACTTGGTGAAAAGTTATCGTCATCTACTGTGGTAAGTATATTGTATTGCCAATTCCCGATTGAGTTGGCTGTAACAGTATCTCTAGTCAGATTAGAATTATTTATAATTTCTATTTGAGGATTTTTTACTCGAGTGTTGGATGTTAAGTCAGTTACAGTTCCGGTTAAAGTTTGGGAGAACAAGAGACTGCCGGTTATAATAGAAAGTTGAAATGTTAATAAAAATAGTTTGAATATGTTTTTTAATTGTTCAATCATGAAGTTTCCGAATTATTTATAGACGCTGATTAAAAATAGGTAAGTTCATTCTTTTCAACAACGATAAAATCAAAAGGCAATATTTGAATTATAGAACAATTCAATTTAAAAATTTAAACAAGCCGAATTGATTTTTACGAATTATGATTATAGCCAATCAAATGCTTACTAATAAGTATTTATTTTCATCATAAAATAAAAGAAGTTATTATAAATTATTGTTCTCGTTTTCGGCATCAGTTTATATCTAATATTCCTTTTGATCTTCAAGTTTACCAACCATTGTTTTTATTATTAGAACCATTAAAAGAGCTATTGCGGCTGTTAATAAAAATACGGGCTTCAAACTTTCATTTATATAAAAAAGCGAAGCCGCAACCGGACCAATGGTTTGACCGATTCTTAATACCATGCTATTGATCGACATAAATGCGGCTCTTTCAGAAATGGGAGCCATTCCAACTAATGCTGATTGGATATTGGGCAGGAAGAAGCCATGGGCAACACCGAATAGCATAACACCAAGAATTAGTGCTGCCCAATTTAAGGCAAAGGCTAATATTGTTAACGAGAGCATGTAAACTATAGAGCTTAGGTAAAGTAAATTTTGTGAAGATACCGCTTTGCGAACCCGTCCTAATTGCGAGGAACAAATAGCTGTTGTAACCGACATGAGAGCCATAGTAACTCCAATTACAAAGGAGTCGGATTGAAATCTGCTTTCCATAAGTATGGGTAAAAATGAAAGATAGGCTCCGTACAAAATTATGAATATCATAATGTTAATTAAAAAAAGCCCAAATACTTTTTTACTATTTACAATTTTCCAAACATTTCCGAGGTATGTGTTTAATGAAATATCTTTTTCAATGCGCGGGGTTTTTAATCGCGCTATAATTAACAAGGCAAAGGGAAAAACAAGAAGAGGAAGATAAAACACAAAACTCCAATGGAATAAGGCTAACAACCCGCCAATAGCAGGAAACGATGCTGTGCTAATACTTAACACACTTGCGTTGTAACCAACTGCCTTAACCCGTTCTTTTCCTTCGTAAAGGTCGCCCAGCAATGTAATATTTATTGTTCCCAAAGCAGCGGCTCCCACTCCCTGAAAAAAACGCATTATGAGCAAATTTTCGTAAGTGGTTTGGAGTGAGCACAAAAAACCTGCCGTACCAAAGATAACCAATGACGGAATTAAAATTTTCTTTCTGCCGTATCTGTCGGCAAGTATTCCCATTAATGGTGTTAATAAAATGCCCGGCAGTGTAAAGGATGTAATTAAATATCCTATTTGTTCAACAGTTAAATTAAAGTGCTTAATTATTAGAGGGAATGCCGGTGTAATACTCGAGACACCCATTACTGCAAATGATGTTATGCTGAAAATTAAGTGGAGATTAAAATCACGTAAAAGTGAGTTGTTTGATTTATTTTTTGCTTCGTCTGATTTCAAGTTAAACTACATTATTAGAGTTACAGTTTTAAAAATAACTTTTTCTTAAATGAAAAACAGATTGACTATGAAGGTCAAAAAAAATATTTATACTTTTGCATTCACTTAAATTTTTTTTGCTGTTATTAATCGATCTTAGCCAATTTTTAGAAATGAATTATACTAATGCACTAATGAAAACAGATGAGGGTCATAATAATTAAGCGGGCAATCACAATTAGCGGCAGGGCAAATTTTTGTTTTCTTTTTAAAATTAATTTCAGAATAAATATTACCGAGCTTTTCCTTTACTTGAAAACATGAATGCACATTTCCATTTGGGTAAACTACTGCTGCATTAAAACCCGCATTGCAAATGTTTCCTTTTTGTTTGAACACGCTCATGTTTTCGTTTTCAAGATTAAATTTTTCTAATTCATCATCTGAATAATTCTGCGGATAAGCTTTGTTATTGTACTCACCTATAAACGGTCCAAATGAAAAGTTAATTTCGTGCAGGCTTAAATAATCACGAAAATAATTAATATCACTTTCATTTAAGGAAGGATGCGCAACAGCTTCCGCAAATATTTTAAATCCATTTGCCCGAAGCAAATTAAAGTTTGCAGCAAATTTGTCAACCAGGTTTAATTTTATTAATTCTTCTATATGGAGAGATGCATGAAAAAATAATACCCTTTCCGGCAAAATAGATTCTGCAAATTCCTTTACACCCGGCAAAACAAGATTTGTATTAAATGATACAAAATGCTTTTCGGTAATTGTACTGCATGCTTCAATTATATTTGGAATTAAAAATGGTTCGCCGCCGGTAAAACTTATTCTAAATGTTTTTCCGGTTTTATCCAAGGCTTCTATTAATTTTTCAATATTAATTTTGTTAATTGAATTTTTAACAAAGGGAGTTTTGCCGAAACAATACTCACAATTAAAATTACACTGACTTGAAATATTCCAATGCAGCCATGCATTATAATCTTGATTATTTGTTTTACTAAAAATCATTCAATCAAAATATAATTATATTTGAGAAACTATTAAGAATTTATAAGTGTTACGCAAATGGAAAATATGAAAGAAGATAAAAATAAAAAAGAAAATGAAAAACAACGCTGGCTTGATTGGGCGAGGGAAATACAATCACTTTGCCAAACCGGACTCGCATTCAGCCAAACGAATTATGAAGTTGAACGCTACAATAGATTGATTGAAATTGCTGCTGAAATGGTTTCTGAAAATTCAAATTTAGAAAAGGTAAAGTTAGCAAAACAATTTGTTGAGCATCCGGGGTATGCAACACCTAAAATTGATGTTCGCGCAGCAGTTGTGCACGAAGGCAAAATTTTATTGGTTCATGAAATATCGGATGATAAATGGGCGATGCCCGGCGGCTGGGCTGATGTCGGCGATTATCCATCGCAAGTTGTAATACGCGAAACTAAAGAGGAGAGCGGATATGACGTGCTGCCGTTAAAAGTAATTGGTGTTTTTGATGCTAACAGAAATGGTCGTCCAATTGAATTTTTTCATGCATTTAAAATTTTATTTTTATGTGAGCTGGTTGGCGGCGAAGCAAAAATAAGTGATGAAACAAAGGATGTAAGATTTTTTGAATTTGATGATCTGCCGGAGTTTTCGCCTAATAGAACTAATATGAATCACATTAACGAGATACTTGAACATATTAAAGATGAACAACGACCCGCAGCATTTGATTAGGGTAACGCGAAATTTATTCCGCTAGCAGTTGAACTTCCTTGCTTTTCTTTTTTAGTTAATCAAATTATAAAAATATTAGCGAGATGAATCTCGCTTTACAAAAAAATACCCCCGTCTAAAAAAAAGATCGGGGGTTAAATCCTTTCCCGCATAAATTGCGGTCTAGTTATTTAAAGGAGGTTATGCCGGACCTCCTGGATGATTCGCCTTATATTATGTTTTTCGGTTTTACTCATTCAACCCATTTACATTAAGTTTACGGTTCCTCATCTGTTTATATTGTAATTAAAATTTAGGTGTATGTCAAGTTTTTAACTTTTTGATTTTTCAATTTATTTTTGATTTAAAAATAATAATTATTTATGCTATTATTTTATATTCCTAATACTTTTTGATATCTGTTCGATAATAATTTATTAAATGATTGATTATTTTTACTCTAATTGTAATTGAAAACTATTTTACACATTCGGAAATTCGATAATGAAAAAAGATTTATCAAAACTTAAAAAATCAGAATTGATAGACGAGTTTATCAGAGTTCAAGAAAAATATAGTAATAATATTAGCTTTACTTCTGATAATGGAAATATTTTTGTTTTGCCGGATGAATTTCCCTTTGCGTATTTCATTGTTACTGCCGATCTCAAAATAAATTTTGTAAATGAGAGATTTACAAAGTTGTTGGGTTATACTATTAAGGATATTCCAACTATAGAAGTATGGTATAAAAAGGCTTATAGAGATTTGGATTACAGGACGCAAGTTAAAAAGGAATGGAATGAAGGTATTGAAAAAAAATACGGCACTATTGAAATACCGAAAACATATACAGTTAATTGTAAACGAAATAAAATAAAACAGATAAAGTATTTTGCTAACCGATTAGAAGATGACTCGATTATAATTTTTGTTGAAGATGTTACTGAACTGCATAATTCACAATTAAAACTATTACAAAGCGAAAAAAAATACCGAGAATTTTTTAGTCAGGTTAATGACCCGATTTATTTGTGGAATATTAATAAAGACGGAACAATTGGTAAATGTGTAGAGGCAAACAAAGCAGCTTCAAAAATGCTTGGCTATACAAAAACTGAATTTAGAAAATTTACTCCTGCAGAGATAACCGCCAAGACATATATAAAAAAGTTAGCAAAAAATGTAAGAGTATTATTGGATAACGAAATTGTGAAATTCCGGACAAAACATGTTTCGAAAAGCGGTAAAATAGTTAATGTTGAAATAAACTCACGGTTAGTTGAACTCAACAATAAAAAATATGCTCTTTCCATTGCCCGCAATATTGACGAAAGAATTAAATATGAAAATGCTATTTCCGATAGCGAGGAAAGATTTAGAGGTATTGTTGAAAATTCACAAGCGGGCATCTTTGTTGTAAATTCAGAATATTTATTTGAGTACGTTAACACCAAGTTGTGCGATATATTAAAATGTACCGAAGAGGAGATTATAGGGGCTGATTTCCGAAATTTTTTATCAGCTGAATCACACTCATTGGTTCTTGAACGATACCGGTTGCGTCAGAAAGGTGAAGACATTCCCTCAGAATATGAAATAAAAATAAAACGCAAAGATGGAATAGAAAGAGATGTAAGAATTAATGCCTCCGTTTATAAAAATAGCAGGGGGCAAGTTAAAACCATGGCTCAAATTCTTGATATTACTGATAACCTTATTGCACAAAAAAGTGCCCAGTTGTTTGAAGAAAGATTTAAAATTTTTGCTGATAACTCCAACGACGGAATAATAATGACTGATGATTCATTTAAGATATCTTATGTAAATAGTGAGTTATGCAGAATGATGGGCTATAATAAAAGTGAATTTCTCAATAAAGATTTCAGGAAGTTCCTTACGCAAGATAATTTAGAACAAATTATTAATTTATACCAACGAGGAATGGAGAAGGAACTTAGTGAAGTTCAGGAAGAGTTTATATTTAAAACTAAAAAAGGCAAGAGTATTATATGTGAGGTAAATGCACTTTTAATTGAAGATTCCACCGGCAAATTAAGTACGATGGCTCAAATAAAAAATATTACCGAGAGGAAACGAAGCGAATTAATACAAAATGTTCTACTTAAAATATCTCATGCCGTTAATGAAACAAAAAACTTAAAAGATTTTTTAGCTGTTGTTCATTGTGAACTTTCGGTTATACTTGATACTACAAATTTCTATGTAGCACTTTATGATAAAGATAGTGATACATATTCTTTTCCATACCATGTCGATCAATTTGATAAGATAGATGATTTCACACAAATTCAATTAAAGGATAGTTTAACTGACTATGTAAGAAGAAAAAAAGAAGCAATATTAGTAAACAGCAGCAAGCAGAAGAAACTGGAAGAGCAGAAAGAAATTGAAGGTATTGTCGGTGTTTTATCTCCGGTGTGGGTTGGTGCTCCTTTGATTGTAGGAAAACATGCAGTAGGGGTTATCGCACTTCAAGATTATAAAAAGGAAGATGCTTTCAATCAAGGCGACTTAAACGTGCTAAAAATAGTTTCTGAAAATATAAGCACTGCAATATTAAGAAGACAAATTGAAGATAAACTTGCCGCCAGCGAAAAACGCTACCGTGATTTTATTGCAAGAAGTACAGAGGGTATTTACCGCGTTGATTTTACCGAACCTATTGACATTACCTTGCCCGTTGATCAACAAATTGATTTGATTGTTAAAAGTTCTCGAATAAATGAATGTAATGATTCAATGGCGCAGATGTATGGTGCCGATTCAATTACAGAAATTCTCTCAAAGAGCATCTTGGATTTATACGGGGGAAATTTATCTGAAGACAATTATTTAGCCAATAAATTATTTGTAGAATCGAACTATAGAATTAAAGATGTAGAGACAACTGAATTAGATGAAAAAGGTGAAGCAGTTTACTTTTTGAACAACTCGATTGGAATTGTTGAAGATAAAAAATTAGTAACCATTTGGGGAATACAAAGTGATATTACAAACAGCAGAAAAGCTCATGAAGCTTTGAGAGAAAGTGAGCAGCGATTAAAAACAGTAATTGATTCAAATCCTATTGTGCTTTGGACAGCAGACATGAATGGTATATTTACTTTTTCCGATGGTAAAGGATTAGAATTACTTGGACTAGAACCGGGGCAGGTAGTTGGGCAGTCACTATTTGAAGTTTATAAACTTAATTCAAAAATTATTGATTGTGTTAAAAAGGCGCTGAATGGTGAACATGTATCAGAAATTGTTTTTGTAAACGGTATTTATTTTCAATCCTTTTACAGACCATTATTTGATAAAAACAAAAATGTAAATGGCATAATGGGTACGGCTTTCGATATCACGGAAACCAAGAAGAAAGAAGAAGTATTAAGAACAATTGCAGAAAGTATCTCAACCGAATCGGGCGAGTTATTTTTTAAGCTTTTAGTTGAGTACCTGGCTAAAACCCTTCAAATTGATTATGCGTTTGTAGGGGAATATAATGAGATTAAAGAAACAATAAATACCTTAGCTTTTTGGAAGAAGGATGAAATTGGTAAAAATTTTGAATATCAAATTTCAAATACGCCTTGTGAGCAATGTTTGAACGACGGCAGTGCCGCTTATCCGGATAATGCAGCAGGTCACTTTCCTAAAGATCAATTGCTGAAAGAAATGAATATTGAGTGTTACATGGGTAATTCACTTTATGATTCTACCGGAAAGCCAATGGGTATTTTGGTTATTATGAACGAGACTAAAATTGAGAATTTAGAGTTTGTACAATCAGTATTAAGAATTTTTGCAGTAAGAAGTTCAGCCGAATTGGAAAGACTAAATTACGTTAATGAATTAGTGCAGGCAAAAAATGATGCAGAAAAAGCTAATGTTTTGAAAAGTGAATTTCTTGCACAAATGTCGCACGAAATTAGAACACCGATTAATACAATTTTAAGTTTCTCAAGTCTTGTGCAGGAAGAGCTTTATGATCAGGTTGATGAAGAACTTAAAAGTAGTTTTTATTCAATCAGCAATGCAGGTAAAAGAATCATCCGCACAATTGATTTGATACTAAATATGTCCGAAGTTCAGGCGGGAACTTATTTGCCGCGTTTTTCAAAAATTAATATTAAACAAGATGTGTTAGATGATATTTATGGAGAGTTTTATTTTCATGCAAAAAATAAAGGTTTAACACTCGATTTAATTTGTCAAACTAACAATTATTTTGTTGATGCCGATATTTATACCGTTGGTCAAATTTTTAATAATCTTGTTGATAATGCCGTTAAGTACACTAAGCAGGGCAGTGTTAAAATATTAGTAGAGCGGGACGATTCCGATTCATTAGTTGTTTCGGTAGCAGATACAGGTATCGGTATGTCAGATAATTATTTCCCCTTCTTGTTTACACCTTTCACACAAGAAGATTCCGGATATACGAGAAAGTTCGAAGGAAACGGGCTTGGTTTGGCATTGGTAAAAAAGTATTGCGGCATTAATAAAGCAAAGGTAGAAGTTGAAACTGAAAAAGGAATAGGTTCAACATTTAGGGTAACTTTTAATCAATAGTAAGAAAATTTTTTTAATTATCATCTCACTGAAGTAAAATTGAGCCGTACAAGAAAATCAGCTGATTTATTTCTTCAATTGAATCTCAAATTAATTCATCCCGAAATTTAGTTAACCTTAGAATAGTTCTAAAAACCGCGTATTTACATGGCATAGATATTGCATCGTAAGATTATAGTGAACTATTCAAGTGGAGGAAGTTTATGGAACTTTATTATGATGAAAATTTAGCCGCTCAAATACTACTTAATGAAGTATTAAAAGAATTAAAATTAAGTGGAAAAACCGAGGAAATTGTTAAAAATAGCAATATTGAGAGAATTTTAAGAAAACTGAATAGAATTATTAAAAGAAGATATTCAGTAGTAAAACAAGGCGTTTTGAAGAAAAACATCTTCTCAATTCTTAGAAATGATTACGGAATTCAATTTTAATTTAAATGACTTTAAAGCTATTTTTCTGACTTCTGACTTCTGACTTCTGACTTCTGACTTCTGACTTTTGAATTCTGACTTTTGAATTCTGACTTTTGACTTCTTAATTACAAAATCGACCGATGATTTTCATTTTTCAAATAAATTAATCTTTACCTAACTTTTCCTCTTTCTTCCATTCCTTACCGCAACTATTACACGTATAATCCGGGCTATCGTCCCTAACGCAGCATCCGCCTAATTTTGTTTCACCACTTTTAATTTCGTCCATCAGCTTGGATGAAAAAGCGGGCATGCCATACATAATTAATGTAATATTTTCAGAGCTGCATGCCGGACAAATTATTTTCTCAGATTTAGAATTCACTAATTATTCTCAAATTTATTTTTAATTAATTCGGTTTGTTTAACAAAATTATTTAAGCAAAGCCTGTTTAAGAATTCTCGGCATTTCGGAAATGGATATCACCTTATCGGCTAGATTTAATTTACTTACAAGTGCGGGCATATTCGCCAGTATAGCTGTTTTAGGGTCCTCAACAAAAACCTTTCCATCGGATGCTTTGATGTAACCCGCTCCAAATGAGCCGTCACTCCCCATTCCGGTAAAAACAAGCGCAATACTTTTACTGCCGAAAATATAAGCCATACTTTTAAACAAAGGGTCGGCAGCAGGTTTAACAAAATTAATTGGTTCAGTGTCCAGCAAATTTATCGCAACAGGTTCTTCTCCAACTACCATATGTTTTTTACCCGGAGCAATGTAAACTATTCCGGGTACAACTTCTAAGTTTTCCTCACCCAGCAGCACGGGCATTTTTGTAACTTTCTGCAATGAATCTACAAATGATTCAAGCATCCAAGCCGGACCATGCTGCACAATTAAAAATGCTGCATTTTTAATTACACCAAGTTCTTTAAAGAATCTAATTAATGTTTGAGGTCCGCCCGTACTTGTAGCAATGCCGACAGCGTAAAAATCCATTTTAGGTTTTGTAATTACCTTCCATTTCTTGTGCCTAATCGGTTTAGATTGTTTCTTAATTACTGCGTTATTAATTATTTGCAGCAGTCTATCTTTAAACACAGGTTTTGCAACATAGTCATCAGCACCGGCAAACAGGGCTTTATTTTTAGCATCGCGGGAGTTAACAGCGGTAAGCACAATTATTATCGGCTGTACTTTAATTTCTAAACGGATTTTTTCTGTCAGTTTTAATCCGTCCATCTCCGGCATTAGCCAATCGGTAATTACAATTTCAATTTGGTTTTTCTTCAAAATCTCCATTGCTTCATCGCCATTTGCAGCGGCAAAAACTTTAAAGTCGCTGCCGGTAAACATTTTTCGCAACAAAATTCTTTGCGCTGCTTGGTCATCTACAATTAATATATTTTTGGTTTCCATAGTTGCTCTTACTGACGAAAGTGATTTAATTGCTTTATCACAAAATAAGATATTTCTTTTTAATATTTGTGGATTAAGTGGTTATTCAATCAAAAATAATAGAAAAAAAAGAGCACAAAATAATGTGCTCCATTAAATAACATTTTCCTCTTATTAGGTACACTTAAAAATTTCTTAGAATACTTTAAGCAATTCTATTTTATCTTTTCCTCAATTGATTTCGGCACGAACCATTTATACAAAGCCGGTAAAACTATAAGCGTTAAAATAGTAGAAGTAAACAATCCGCCTACGACTACAGTGGCAAGCGGTCTTTGAACCTCACTGCCGATGCCCGCTGCCAGAAGTAAGGGCAGTAGTCCGAGCATTGTGGTTAATGCAGTCATCAGCACGGGGCGCAATCTAAGTTTTGCTCCTTCAACTGATGCTTCATTAATTGATTTGCCTTCAAGCAATAATTGATTTAAGTAGGTTATCAGCACCATTCCGTTCTGTAAGGCAATGCCGAATAATGCAATGAACCCGACCGAAGAAGGCACAGATAGATTTTGCCCTGAAACCCAAAGTGCAACAATACCGCCAACCAGGGCTAATGGTATGTTAATGAAAATGAGCATTGTATTTTTTATGGAGTTAAAACTTGAAAAAAGCAAAAAGAATACAAGCAATAAAGTAATGGGAACTACAATTGCAAAACGCTTGTTTGCTTCCTGCTGAAGTTTATACTGCCCGCCCCATGTTGTAAAATATCCTATAGGCAGATTAACTTCATCCTCGATTTTTTGCTGACTCTCATTAACAAACGAACCGATATCCCTGCCCACAACATTGCATTGAATTGTAATAAATCTTTGGTTTTGTTCACGGGTAATTTGTCTGGGTCCTTCAAGCTCCTCAAACTCTGCAACTTGACTTAACGGCACTTTCATTCCGGCCGGCGTATTTATTATAAGTTCTTTAATGATTGATTCATTATCCCGGTACTCGGGAGCCAATCGAACGAAAATATCAAAACGCCGAATGCCTTCAAAAATTTGTCCCGCAGTTTCTCCGCCAATTGCAGTTTTAATTACATTCTGCACGTCCAGTAAATTCAAACCGTAGCGTGCAATTGCATGTCTATCAACAGTTATTTTTAATTGCGGCTTACCGCTAATTTGGTCAATTTGAATATCCGCTGCCCCTCGAACATTTCTAAGCGTGCCGGCTATTTTCTCAGCATTCATTTTTAATAGATCTAAGTCATCACCAAATAACTTAACCGCCAGCTCAGCTTTTACACCTTCTAAAAGTTCATCAACCGCCATCTGAATCGGCTGAGTAAAATTGACCAAAATACCGGGGAATGATTTTAGCTTTTCCCTGATGGCATCCTCAATATCCGTTTGTGTGTATCCGCTTCGCCATTCCGATTCCGGCTTTAACAGAACAGTAATTTCGGCACTGTTAATTGGGTCGGTGTGCGCACCAACTTCACCTCGTCCAATTCTTGTTACTGTTTCTTCCACTTCATCAACGGTATTTACCCGCTTCTCTATCAGCAGCGTGGTCCTTTTACTTTCATTAAGCGAAATGGATGGCGCCATTGAAACTTTTACAACCAATGTTCCTTCTTTTAATTGAGGAGTAAACTCGGAGCCAAGCTGCGGGTAAATAATAGCCCCGCTTGCTAAAATAATTAGGCTGAGTACTATAGCAGCAATTCTATTTTTAACAAAATAATTTATAATTAGTGTATAAATTATTAGCAAATATTTGATGATAATATTTTCTTTCTGACTTTTATTGCCGGTGCCTTCAACAGTTTTTAACTTTCTTTTCATCAATAAAGTTGAAAAGACCGGAGCTAAAATCAGGGCATAAATTAATGATCCGAGCATTGCTAAAACAATTGTATAAGCAAGCGGACTAAAGGTTTTCCCTTCAACACCCTGTAAAGTGAATAGCGGAATAAATACAGTTATAATAATTATTATCGAAAATAATATTGGTCTTAAAACTTCCTTACTTGCTTTGGAAATTACAACAGCTAAACTTTCATCTCCGGGTGATTCCCGTTTTAGGCGGTCAATATTTTCAACTAAAACAATGCTGCCGTCCACCATCATGCCTATAGCTATTGCCAATCCGCCGAACGACATAAGGTTGATTGAAATATTAAAATACTGCATACCAATAAATGCGAAGAGTACTGAAAAAGGAATTGATACAGCGACAACAAAGCTTGGGCGGATTGACCCCATAAATAAAATAAGTACAATTACCACCATAACAATGCCCTGAAGCAAGGCATTTGTTACAGTGCTTACGGCTGCTTCCACCAACGATTTCTGTTCATAGTAAGGTACAATATTAACTCCTTCGGGAAGTGCTTTGTTAATTTCTTCCATTTTCTTTTCAACTGCACTTATAACTTTTGAGGAGTTTGTACCGAACAGTTTTATTACTTGTCCCGAAATTACTTCTTCAATACCGTTTCTCGTTTGAAGTCCTCTTCGGATTGCTCCGCCGATTTCTATCTCAGCTACTTGATTTAAATAAACCGGTGTACCGGCTTCAGATTTTATAACTACATTTTCGAGGTCTTCAATTTTTGTTGCAAGTCCAACCGATCTTACTAAAAATTCTTCGGCATCTTTTTCGATAAATGAAGCGCCTACATTCAAATTGTTTTTCTTTAATATTTCAACAAGATCATTAATGGCAATATCATATCTTAATAAAGCTTTAGGATTTACAACTACATGAAATTGTTTTTCAAACCCGCCTATGCCTAATACCTCGGTTACACCGGGCACGGTTTGAAGCTGAAATTTAATAATCCAATCCTGTATTGTCCGTAATTCTTCAAGCGAATATTTTCCTGTTGTGTCATCTAAATAATAAAATAATATCAAACCCATTCCGGTTGAAATAGGACCCATTTGCGGATCGCCGAATCCTTCGGGAACTTGTTCCCGTGCTTCCTGCAGCCGTTCGTTAACAATTTGACGGGCAAAATAAATATCTGTACCATCCTTAAAATAAATATTAACGACAGATAACCCGAAGTTTGAAACTGATCTTACATTTTCCAAATCTGGCAATCCATTCATTGCAGTTTCAATGGGGAATGTTACATATTTTTCAACCTCTTCCGGTGCTAAGCCTTCTGTTACGGTAAAAACCTGTACCAGAGAGGGAGAGACATCGGGGAAAGCATCGATGGGCAATACCTTATAACTGAAATAACCGCCGGCAAAAACAACTAATGCCACTACTGCAATCAGCAGCCGGTTTACCAACACAAAATCTATTATTCTATTCATAATTTTCTCCGGATTTTAATGAGCATGACCGCCGCCAAATGATTCTTTTAGCAGTTCAGATTTAATTACAAATGCTCCTTCGGCAATGTATATCTGCTTGATATTTAAACCGCTTAAAATTTCGGCATAGTCAGTATTTGTTTTACCTATTGTTACCTGCTTCGGTTTAAATGCTTTACCATCCTTTACAAACACAACTTTCCGGTTTTCAAAATTTTGTATTGCATTAAGTTTAACAGCTTTTTCTACATCAATAAAATTGGTAAGTACCTTTGCAGCAATAAACATTCCCGGTTTCCAGTAACCTGAAAAATTATTTAATCGTACCCGCGCGGTTGCTGTGCGTGTATGTTTATCTAAAGTGGGGCTTAAATAAAATATACTGCCTTTTATTGCGTTATCTAATTCATCAAAATAAATCAATGCACTTTGCCCGACTTTAATCTTATTCAAATCCTTTTGATAAACATTTAGTTCAGCCCATACAGTGGTTAAATCTGCCACAGTTACAACATGTTTTTCATCACCAATTAATTCTCCGGGTGTCATGTGCATTTCAAGCACCACGCCCTTTATTGAAGACTTCACATCATAGGTTACAAGACTTTCATTACTTTCAATTACGGCAATCACTTCATCCTTTTCCACTCTATCGCCAATTGCCTTATGCACGCTTTTTACTATGCCGGTAAATCTTGGAACAAGGTGAGCGAGCTTATCCGGATTGGGTACTATTTCTCCGGTTAAGCCCGTGTGCATTTGCAATTTAACTGAGCCGACAGTCTCTAATTGAATTCCCAGTTCCTCTATTTCACTATTTGTAAGAGTTACACTATTTTCATCGGAATGAATGCCGGGCTTTTTATTACCACTGTCATTTTTTTTGTGCATGTAATCTGTATTTCCGCTGTTCAGTAACGCTGATGCCGCAAACATTAATGCTGCACCAATAACAATTCCGATTACTACAAAAATATATTTGCTTTTATTATTCATTTAAAATTTCCTTAGTTAATTTCTTCGGCTATCAAATTTTCTATTTCAATTTTTACTAATTGAATTTCTGAGGTTAAGTTCAGGTACTGATTTTGGAGATCGAATAATGTGCGTTCGGCATCAAGCACATCCAGCACTGTAAACCTGCCAACAAGGCTTCCTTCCTTAATTATTCTAAAGGCTTCTTCCGCTTTTGGAATTGAATTAGTTTGAAGCTGTTTGCCGATTTCAGTTAATGCATTAAATTTTCTGTACAATAAATTTAAGCGCATCACTAAATTATTTTTAATTGAATTGTATTCACTCTTTTTCTGATCTGACCTAATCCGGGTTTCCTGGATTGAGCCTTGATTTCTATTGAATAGAGGAATGGGAATTGAAGCACCGATTAGAAATGTATTTGCTCCAATATCATTTGATCTTTTATAACCTGCACTTACCGTTAGATCGGGTACTCCTATTGCTTCTTCTAAATCGAGCAGAGCATTCTGTTTTTCAAATTCGCTTTCAAATTTTTTTAATTTTGGATTATTCTCCAATAGAGCTAACAGTGAATCATAACCGGGTAAAAGAAGTGGATATTGTAAATCGCCGATTAATTGATTAATGGAAAAATCCGGCTCATAAATTAGTGACTCCAATTCTGATATTGCGAGATGATAATTTGATTGCAGCTTGGTTAATTCTATCTGCAGCGAGTTAAAAATTATTTCTGCACGTGAAACTTCCGCGGGCGAAATTTTTCCTGCATTAACTCGTTTCTTCAGGTTCGCTAAAAATTCATTCGAAATATTTATCAGTTCTTCATTTTTTTTAATAAGTAGTTTTGCAGAAAGAGCTTGATGAAAAACTTGTTTAACATTAGTAATTATCTCAAGTCGTTTTTCCTTGTAATCCCATTCAGCTAATGAAACATTTGCCTCGGCAACTTTTTCGCTTTTACTTAATTTGCCTGCCAGTAAAAAGTTCTGACTCATCTTTGCAGTTATCTCACTGCCGGAAAAGCCTCTTAGATCATCACTGCCTAAAATATTTTCAGCTTCAATTTCAAATTCAGGATTAGGACTTAAGCCGCTTTGTAATTTTGCCGCTTCACGGGCAGATACTTCCATTCTTAGCATTTGCAGTTCGGGATTATTTTTAATCGCCATATTAACTGCCCTATTTATCGTCAGAGTATCTGAATTAAAAATATCAGAACTTTCATTAACATTTATTTTTGTTAACCTGGAATTGTAACTTTGGGCATTTACAGATTTTATTAACAACAGAGCACACACAAACACTGTGCGGCACTTGTGGATTAGGCGCATTTGTACCTCAATAAAGATTATGTTAAAATTATTTCTTAGACTAATTGTATTAGGATCTGTTGTCTAAATAAGCAGGGCAGATATGCGCTTTATTGTAAGGGGAAGGGGTTTAATTTCAACTCGTTTTATTAAGTTTAAGTGTGCAGATGATTTTTCATCATCTGTAAGTTTAGGAAATATAGCTGCGGAGATGGGCAGTATATTTTTTTTATTAATTTTATTTGCCGCATAAAATTCATCTTGATGTTCCAGCAGTAAATCATCTTTACAATCGGAAGAAAAAACTAAGCTATTGATGGGAATTGCTGAATGGCAGTGATTATCTAAATTAACATTTTCAAAATGAGTATTGTTTTCCTCGTAACACATTACCCATCCTTCAGCAAAAGGGTGCATGGCTGTTAAATGAATAATCATTCCGGCAAGCAGAAAAGTGCTGATGATTTTATATGTAAATTTATTTTTGTTCAATAATAATTTATAAATTAAAAATTCTTCTGTCTAAACTTATTTGAAATGTTACTTTTATACAATAGTTAAATTTGTAGAAAATTTTGCATTCAAAAATTTCAAGTTCAATTAAAATTTTAAACAATCAATAAATATTTTTTCTCCATTGCAATTCGTTGTGAAAAATAAAAAATGTTGACCACCATCCTTCAGCTTAAATTGTTCTTTTATCTCTTCCGGCTTTAAGGGAAAATTACTTCGGGCAATGTTAGCTTTTGTAATGTTTTGTTCCTTCAAATATTTTTTGATTTCTTTATCATTATAGATTGCCGTGTACTCAATTTTAAATTTACGACCGGAGAAATGATTAATTGCTTTTTGAGAAACCAGATAGTCTGAAATAGGGTTAACAAATTTCATCTTAAATTTATCTGCAATCAGTTTTGTTAAATCTGCCTTCCTAATTGCGGCATTTGGCTCGTAGAAATATAATTTGTCCGAAACGTCCGCAAACTGTTTTTCCCGGCTTTCATCAATGCCTGCACTAAAATATTCTGCATCTTCACGCTCATGCAGCATTACTGCCGATTTAATTTTACCGAGCGACTTGGTCTTTTCTTCGAAATTAAAAAACAACAAAACTTCTTTACATTCATTATTTACGGAAACAACAGAAAACTCATTCAATGCGGGAAAAAGTTTAAATGCTTCAGTAATATCAAAAGCTGGCGCAAGTTTTAACATTAGGTTTTTAGTTTTGCTTTTAAGCAATTCAAAATTTTTAATTACATCAGGTGTATAAAATTTAATATCAACGGAGCGTTTCATTTGATTACGGCGGGAAGGGTCGGCGTAAATCCAATCAAAAAAATTATCTTCATAGTTTTTTAATATTTCAATTCCGTCACCATTTATAATTTGAATATTATTAATATTCAGAACATTAAAGTTATACTCCGCAATCTCGCATAATTCTTTTTTCAGTTCACAGTAAATTACTTTATCAAACACATTTGCAAAATAAATTGAATCAATTCCTAATCCGCCGGTTAAATCAATAATGTGCTTACCGTTTATCCTGCTGCTTTTAAAGTCGGCAGTTAATTCCGATGAAGCCTGTTCGAGAGATACTTTTTTGTAGATCAAGTTATGTTTACTTAAGGCGGGCAATTTTTTACGCGCTTTTATTCTGCATTCAATTTGTTCGGCAATCTCTTTAATCGGCAAATCAGTTTTACCGGAATATTTAAGCAGAATTTTTTGAACGGAAATATGCGAGTTGCTTTTTATAAACTGTTTAACTTTTTCGCTGTTCAGAATATTTGTTATAGAATTGTTCATCTTTATTTATTCAATAATAAATAAAAATTGTTTGGCATGGGATGAATTATTTTGAAGGAGGATTTTTAGGCAGAGAAAAAATAAATTTGCTTCCTTTATTAACGCTGCTTTCAACCCAAATTTTACCGCCGTGTTTTTCGATAATTTCTTTACATAAATTAAGCCCTAACCCGGAGCCCTCTTCGTTGAGGGTTCCTTTACTTGTAAATAGTGAATCTATTTTAAATAAATTATCAATATAGTTTTCAGCAATTCCAACACCATTATCTTTAACGGTAATATGAATTTCGTTTTCATGAATAGATGAAGAGAGAGTTACTTTTCCATTACGATTAGTGAATTTTATACTATTAGATATCAAATTTCGAAGCACCAGATAAATCATATTTTTATCAGCAGGTACAATAATATTAGCATCAATAGAATTGATAAGTTTTATATTTTTTTTATCGGCAGAAATTTTAAGTAGAGAGAAAACATAATCGGCTAAACCATGTAAGTTCACCGGTTCGGACTTCAGAATAAACCTGCCGCCCTGCAGTTCAGCCCAGTGCAGTATATCATTCAATAAATTGTATTGGTTATGTAATGAAGCGTTTAAATTACTTATTGCAGATTTCTTGTCGCTTTCATCTAAACCTTTAAAATCTGATTCAAGAACTTGTCCTAATCCCAAAGTGGTTTGGTAAGGTCCGCGTAAATCATGTGCAATTATTGAAATGAATTTATCCTTTGCTGCATTTACCTCATTAAGCTGTTTATTTAATTCGTTCAACTTAACATTAGCCAGCTTTTTATTTTTTGAACTTCTTGTTAGTACAATCAAAATAATTATTCCGAAAAGCAAAGCAAGAATAAGCAGATAGATATAAAATCTTTGTCTGTTTAACTCCTCCTCCTGTTTCTTTTTAATCTCTGCGAGTTTATAATCAAGTTCAATTTTTGCCAGCTTTTTAAGTTTATCATCATTCTTCAAATTATCGGATGCTTCTTTATGCATGTTCAAATATTCAAAAGCTTTTTTATAATTATTTTTTTCCTTGTAACATTTAAACAAAGTTTCAAGTGCGCGTATTTTATTTGATTGCGAATTAATTTGATTAGAATATTCAAGTGCCCTATTTGCATGAATAATAGCAGAATCGCAAAGATTGATATCTTTATAAATTTCCCCCAAACCGTTTTCAGCATTAGCAACACCATTTTTTTCATCTAAAAAATCATAGATAAAAAGCGAAGAATCGTAATACTGAATTGCAGTTGAAAATTCCTTTAAAGTACTGTAAACGGAAGCAATATTTTGAAAAGAATTTGCTACTGACTTATGGTTGCCAAGCTCTCTATTTATTTTTAATGTTTCTCGAAAAGTAGCAAGCGCTTGATTAGAATTTCCCTTAAGAGCTTGTATTTCGCCAATATTTGTTTTAATAATTCCTATAGCCCGCTTATTGTTTGTTGCAATTCTTATCTTAAGAGCCTTGTGCAGGTAATCCAGGGCTTCATCATAATTACCGAGTTTTATATTAACCAGCGCAATATTATTATATGATGTTGCTGTTCTTATGTCGTTCCCTATTTTCTCACGCCGCATAACTGCATCAAGGTGATATTCAATTGAAGCGAGATAATCACCCTCGTAATATTTAAGCACGCCGAGTACATTAAGCGATGTTGCAATACCTGCTTTGTCGTTTATGCTTCTTCTTATCTGCAGTGCCTTGTTAGTATATTGAATTGCCCTATTGTTATCTAAATTAATATATGCATAACCAAGACTCCCATAAGCACTTGCTAATCCTTTTTCGTATCCCGTATTCTCAGCTAACTCAACAGCCTTTTGCGCATATTTAATAGCTTCATGCGTATCTATAAACTGATAAATATCTGCAATAGAATTAAGTATATCTACCTTTTCTTTACCTTCTGCAGAATTTAATAAAGCAGCCAAACTATCAGCTTTTTTCTGCTGTGCAAAAAATGATGAGCAGAAAAAAATCATACTGATCGAAAGAATAAAAAACCTAAAGTATTTCATAATACATCATCGAAAAAAAGACCCAATTTTAAAATGCCCTTGAGTGTTATTAATCAAAATATTCTAAGTCAAATATATAAAATAGATAATAAAGTCGAAATAGTGGGGTTGGGAAAAGTTATCTATTTATTTCGTAGGAATTCTGAATAATTCTAAAATATTGTTTTGTTTGTTAGAAGATTTAACTAATTTATTTTAGTATGTTTGAACATATAAACATAAGCCAGAGGTCAAATGAAATTAGGACTTGGTCTTTATAAAAGTGTTTTAACAAAAGAAAATTTTAAATTTGCAAAGCAGGCGGGAGCAACACATCTGGTAATCCAACTGGTAGATTACATTCAAACCGGTGAAAATCCTTCACTTACAAATAATTATTTAGATGGCTGGGGTTTTACCGGCAACGAAAATAAACCTTGGACATTCGAATATTTATCCTCACTTAAAAAGGAAATTGAAACATATGGACTAGTTATTGAAGCAATTGAAAACATTGATCCTTCACACTGGTATGATATTTTACTTGACGGACCTCAAAAGAAAATTCAAATAGAAAATCTTAAAAACACCTTACAAATTATGGGTAAAGTCGGCATTCCTATTCTCGGTTATAATTTTAGTATTCCCGGTGTTTGGGGTTGGACTGGAAAGTACTCCGGTCGCGGCGGTGCAAAATCGATTGAATTTGATCTTGACTTAATCGATGCTGAGAAACCGATTCCAAAAGGTATGGTTTGGAATATGCAATATGATAAAGATCCGGAAGAAGGATTTTTGGAACCTGTCTCTCGCAAAGAAATGTGGGATAGGTTAACTTATTTTTTAAAAGAGTTGCTGCCTGTTGCCGAAGAAAACAATGTTAAATTAATTGCTCATCCTGATGATCCCCCCTTAGAAACTATGCGCGGTATTGCAAAGCTATTTTACTCACCGGAAGAATATGAAAAACTAATAACCAAGTTTAACAGCCCAAGTAACGGATTTGAATTTTGTATGGGAACAATTCAAGAGATGCCCGGAAGTGATATTTATAATATGCTCGATCGTTACTCTAAGCTGAATAAAATAGGATATGTTCACAGCAGGAATGTAATTGGCAAAGTACCGAACTACCGCGAAGCCTTTATTGATGAAGGTGACATTGATATTATAAAAGCATTAAAAATTTTAAAGAAAAATAATTTTGAGGGAGTGATCATTCCTGATCACACACCGGAAATGACTTGTGGAGCGCCGTGGCATGCAGGTATGGCTTATGCAATGGGTTACTTAAAGGCTGTTTTAAAATTAATCGAGAAATAAAATGAATAATGATTCTAAGAATAATCTGTTCAACGAAGGTAAATGTAAATTATCCGATGAGTGGTCAATTAATGACATGAAAGTAATCTGGATGGAGAATGACTTTCTTAAAACTGGAATACTTGCCGGAAGAGGATGTGACATTTTTGAGTTTAGGCACAAACCGTTGAACCTCGATTTTATGCTTCGTTTGAAAAAAGGAATTAGAAATCCCCAAAAGGATTTTTCGCAAATGCGGCATACTCCAAACCAATTTGAAGATTACTACTACGGCGGCTGGCAGGAAATACTGCCAAATAGCCCAGGCTTTAATTACCGTGGAGCTGAACTCGGACAGCATGGCGAAGTGTCACTAATTCCCTGGAAGTATTCTATTCTAACTGACACGCCTGAAAAAATTTCCGTAAAGTTTTGGACGAGACCTTTAAGAGTCCCAATTAAAATTGAAAAGACTTTAACAATGGTCTTTGATAAAGCGGAACTTTTTATTGAAGAAAAATTAACTAATGAATCAAAAACCGACCTCGATATAATTTGGGGTCAGCACATTGCGTTTGGTCTTCCGTTTTTAAAAGATGGGGGTAAGATTGAAACAAATGCAAAAAAAATAATTTCGGAAGAGGCAATGCCGCCGGCAAGAAGATTCAAACCGGGAATTGAAACCGACTATCCAAATTGCATTAATATAGATGGCAGCAAAGACGATGCTAGTATCATTCCACCGGCAACTGATCCGCCCTACAGTGAACTCTCTTACTTGTCCGATTTTGAAGGGGAAGGCGAATACACAATTTTTAATTCCGGAGAAGATATTGGCTTCAATTTAAAGTGGGATTCAAAATTATTTAAATACTTATGGCTGTGGCAGGAAAGGTACTCAACACAGAACTCACCATGGTGGGGTGATGCATACGCAATTGCGCTTGAGCCATGGACAAGCATGTGGAAAGCTGATGCTGAAAAAGCAATTGAGAATGGCGAGTGGGTAAAGCTAAAAACGAATGAGCCAATTTTAACTTCGCTTACTGCTTCGGTACTAACAAAACAATAAATATTTTAAGATGGAATAAACATGAATGAATTATTAAAAACTTCAGAAATATTTGCTGATGGGCTTGATCATCCCGAATGTATTGCCGTTCATCCCGATGGTACTTTTTGGGCTGGCGGTGAGGGGGGACAGATTTACAAAATCAGCGCTGATGGGAAGCAAGTTGAAGAGGCTGCAAATACAGGCGGATTCATTCTTGGACTTGCATTTAATCCGGATGCGGAGTGGCTTGCTGTTTGTGACTTAAATAATCACTGCGTATGGAAATATATTCCCGAATCAAATGAATTGGTTTTATTTGCTGAAGGATGTGATGATCACAAATTTAACATTCCTAATTATCCTGCGTTTGATAAAGATGGAAATTTATATGTTAGTGAGAGTGGTGCCTTTAGGGAAATCAGGGGGAAAATATTAAAATTTAATTCTGAAGGAGTTGGAAAAATTTGGCATGATGGTCCCCTTAATTTCGCAAACGGATTAGCATTAGATGAACACCAGGAATACTTATACGTAGTATGCTCATGGCTGCCGGGAGTTGAGCGGATAAAAATTAATGATGACGGAAGTGCAGGTCGAAGGTCAGTTTACTGCACATTACCTGAAACTGTTCCCGATGGAATTGCATTTGACGGGGAAGGAAATCTTTTGGTTTCTTGTTATGCGCCCAATCGTATTTATAAAATAGCTGCAGATCAAACAGCAGCAGTTTTGGTAGATGACTGGGAAGCTCACACACTTTCGAATCCAACTAATATTGCTTTTGGCGGAAAGAATTTCGATCAATTATTTGCGGCAAACTTAGGGCGATGGCACATCTTAAAAATGAATTACGGCAAAAAAGGATTGCCGCTTGTATCACACAACAGGAGTAAATAAATGAATTTTAAGAATAAAACCGTTGTAATTACCGGAGGCGCAAAAGGCATAGGAGGCTCATGTTCAGAAAAATTTGTATCTGCCGGCGCCAATGTCTGCATACTCGATATTGACGAGAAAGGGAAAGACCTGGCAGAAAAATTAGGCACGAATGCTGTCTTTTATAAGTGTGATGTTTCTGCTGAACAAGAGGTGAAGCAAACGTTCGAAAACATTAAAGAACAATTTTCTGAAATTGATATTCTTGTAAACAATGCAGGCATTCAGCGTTACGGTAAAATTACTGAAACGACTGAAGAGGAATGGGATTTAGTGATGAACGTAAATCTGAAGAGTGCATTTCTTTGTTCAAAATATGCAATTCCTTTGATGCAGAATAAAAAGCAGGCATGCGTAATTAATGTTGCGAGCGTGCAGGCTTTTATATCACAGCAGAATGTTGCGGCTTACACAACATCAAAAACAGCTTTGCTTGGATTAACAAGAAGTATCGCAGTTGATTACGCCCCTAATATTAGAAGCGTTGCCGTATGTCCCGGCACTGTTGACACTCCAATGCTGAGAGCCGCAATTCAACTATCCCCAGATCCGGATGAAGTTTATCAGGAATGTGTAGATATGCACTTACCGAAAAGGGTGGGCACAAGTGATGAAGTAGCAGAGTTGATTTTATTTTTGGCAAGTGATAATGCAAGTTTTATAACCGGACAGGCAATAAGAATTGACGGCGGCTTGGGAATTAGTATTTCTGGAAGTAAACGAGATTAATAAATTTGATACAAGGTAAATTATGTCGGAATTATTGAAGAACAAAGTTTCTATAGTAACCGGAGGCGGTTCCGGTATTGGTAAAAGTATTGCCAGCATTTTTGCTGCAAGCGGATCAAAAATTTATCTGTTTGATATTAACGAAGACCAAGGGACAAGCACATGTGATGAAATTAATAAATCCGGCGGAAATGCTGAATTTATTTACTGCAATATTGCTGATCCGGTAAATGTTAAAAAGGCTGTTGAAAAAGCATTAGAAAATGAAAGCCGAATTGATATCCTGGTAAACAATGCCGGTATTTCGCATGTTGGAAATATCGAACAGACTACGACCGAGGATATGGATAAACTATTCAACGTTAATGTTAAAGGGATGTTTCATGTAACGAAAGAAATCATTCCTCAAATGGTGAAAAGCGGCGGAGGCGTTATTCTAAATTTAGCATCGATCGTTGCGAAGGTTGGAATTGCTGAACGCTTTGCCTACACTATGACGAAAGGGGCTGTACTTTCAATGACATTGTCAATTGCAAAAGATTATATTGATAAAAATATTCGCTGTAATTGTATTTGTCCGGCTCGCGTGCACACACCTTTTGTTGATGATTATCTTGCTAAAAATTATTCGGGCAGAGAAGAAGAAGTTTTCGAAAATCTTTCAAAGTTTCAGCCGATAGGCAGGATGGGTAAACCTGATGAGATAGCAAAGTTTGCATTATTTCTCTGTTCGGATGACTCATCATTTATAACCGGCGCCACTTATGATATTGACGGCGGCGTAATGAATTTAAGATAATAAGGAGCAGTAAATGAAATTAATCCGTGTTGGAAAACCTGGATTTGAAAAGTCGGGAATTTATTTAGGTGATAATAAATACATTGACGCCAGCAGTTATTGTAAAAATTATGATGAAGAGTTTTTTAATGATAATGGACTTCAAAAATTAAAAAGCTGGTTTGAAAATAATAAGCATGAAGAATTGTTATTAAGTGATGATAAAAGAATCGGTGCACCGATAGCCAGACCTAGTAAAATAATTTGCATTGGTTTAAATTTTAGAAAACATGCCGAAGAATCAGGTGCAGAACCGCCGAAAGAACCGGTTGTATTTTTCAAGGCAACCACAGCTATGTGCGGACCAAATGATGATCTTGTGATTCCAAGAAATTCAAAAAAAACAGATTGGGAAGTTGAGCTTGCATTTGTGATCGGCAAAACTGCAAAGTATGTCAGCGAAAAGGAAGCTCTAAATTATGTTGCAGGATATGTGCTTCACAACGATTACAGCGAAAGGGAGTTCCAGCTTGAAAAGGGGGGGCAGTGGGTAAAGGGAAAAAGTGCCGATACTTTTGCTCCCATTGGACCCTACCTGGTTACTCCTGATGAAATTGATAATGTAAACAATTTGAACATGTGGCTAAAACTTAACGGTGATTACAAGCAGCAAGGGAACACAAACGATTTCATTTTCAATGTTCCGCAGGTAATTTCTTACTTAAGTAATTTTATGACTCTCTTACCCGGAGACGTTATTTCAACAGGAACGCCATCGGGAGTAGGACTTGGAATGAAGCCGCCTGTTTATCTGAAACCCGGTGATGTTGTGGAATTGGGAATAGACGGACTTGGAAGCTCTAAGCAAAATGTGGTTGCTTCAGAATAAACCCGGACATTAAATTCTGTAAAATTGTGTTTATTTTTTCGGGAAATTTATTTTACTCAGCAGCTCCTTAAATCTAGGTTCGTTATGGAAATCATCGAACCAGGGTTCAACATTTATAAATGCTAATTCCCACGATCTTTCCTCATAAGCTCTATCAAGCATATCCATTGCTTTATCATTTTCACCTAAGCTTGCATATACAAATGCTATTTGAACCGGCGGGACATAGCAGTGTGTTAGATGTCCCAGCATCTCATTTAAAACTTTTCTTGCTTCAATAAAATCTCCAGCCATACCGTAGGCGTGCCCAATTCCTCCCATTATTTCTGAATTTCTATCTGAAAGCTCGACAGCCTTCTTGTAAACCTCAATAGCTTTTTCAAATTGCTTTAGTTGGACATAAGCCATCCCAAGCCAATCAAAAAGTGCAGCATTATTGCAATCGGCTGTTGCTTCCGGCTCCAATAAATCTTTCTGAATTTCAAATTCATGAGCAAAATAATAAATGGAAGAAATGCTCACTTTTCCATCCGCCGTTTTATTCAACTCGAATGATTTTTTTGATTCCTCAATTGCCTCATCAAATCTGCTCATAGCAGATAGATAAAGAGCATACCAATGGCGGGCTTCACTGCTATTCGGATCTAAATCAATTCCCCTTGTAAAATTTATTTCTGCCTCTTGCCAATTCCATTCACTGAATTTAATTATTCCATTAATTGTATAAGCCTTTCCAAAAGTTTCATCAAGACTTAGTGCTTTTTCAATTGCAGGCTTAGCTTTTGCAAATGCGTCTTCTCTTGGAATATAAGCGTAACACCACAAATTAATAAGGGATTCTGCAAGTCCGGTATGTGCGGCTGCGTTTTCGGGATTTGATTTTACAAGATTTAAATTTGCTTCTAAAGATTCATCAAACATTTTTCTAAAATCTTGTCCGGGGTAACGATAATTTTCTTTCTGCATCAATTTGCCTTATTAATATTTATAAAAATTAGTTAAAATATTTTCTAAAAAAATATGCGGGAGTTGAACTCCATGAATGACAGTAACTGTTGATTAGGTAATTGCCGTAAGGTGAAAATTTAGGGTTGCTGCTGTCGTAAACTTCCCAAAATGTATTTGCTCCTTTGCTGATCATTCCGCCCCAGTATTCTTGCAGCAGTTCAAGTGCTTTATCTTTCATCTCACACTTAAATAAAACTTCCAAAGTGTAGTGATATATAAATGGAGTAACCGGTTTAACAGTCTCCGCCGTATAAAATAAATTATTTAAAATTATTTTTGATTGGTTTGCGTCAAATACTTCTGCTGCAGTCATCCAAATTTGTGATGCCCAGGAGATTTGTCTCTCGCTGCCGCTAATGAACAGTCCTAACTCTTTATCATAATATTTGTTTATTGAGTAAGCACTAATTTTTTTAACGGCAGTATTTAAGATTTCTAATTCATTATCCTTATTCAGCAATTCACCGAGTTTAATTAGTTTCTTTAAATTAAAAATTATAATTGCCTGAAGTGCACAGTCCTTATTTAATTCCGGGCACCAATCAACAAATATCCACCAATCGTTTTTATTAATAAACTGCCCATCGCCATCAATATTATCCAGAATAATTTCTGCTTGTCTAAATGCCGCATCCCACAGATCATTTACTGTCTCCAAATCATTTGCGGCTTCAAAATACTCAAGCAAGAAATAGCCGAACTTTATTGCAAAATCAACAATGTACTCTGTGCCCGTATGAACTGCTGGTTTTGTGTACACACAGGCAGGCATTCGTCCATCATCTTTTATCTGGGAGGCAAATAAGTAAAGACATTTTTTTACAAGATCAATATTGTTGAAGGTCAAATAATTTGTTCCGGCAAGCAGGGCAAAATCACCGAGCCATAATCGCTTGTCTCTTTTGGGTCCGTCCTCGAAAGTTTCAAACATTGTGTTTTTTAATGTGCGGAGACTGACTTCATCATAAATTTGTAAATCTGTTGGAAGAGTTTTCAATAAATACTTTTCAATATGCGGATCAGCGGAAGTAACACAATCGCATTTAATATTTTTAAATTTTATCTGATAATCAAAGGAAATTGCCTCAACAATTATTTTAACATATTGAAATGCATATCTCCGTTTTAGTGTTACTTTTTGCGGAATGTGTTCAAGTGTAATTATTTCATCCTGAAGCCAAGCCCTGCTTAATGAACCGGTATAAGGGTCAAAAGGCTCCGCAATTTCTGAAGGGATTTCACCGAAGATAAATTTTAATCGCAGCGGTCCGCCTGCACTTGTTCCAATCAGTTCAATATCAAAATTAAAGTAGCCGACAATATGTTCTCCAAAATCTAAAATAATCTCATTCGATTTTTCAAATGCAATTGATGGTCCTTCTTCTAATTTTGAATCGGCAATATATTCCCATCCGAAAAAACTTTTTGAACTTTGATTTACTTTGCCGATAGTAAGCGGATGCATTTCATAGTGATTAATTTTTGGAGATATTCCACAAGCCTTTGCCAGCCATCTTTTCTTAGCTTCATCACTTATCATAATTTGATAACTCCATTTTATCAAAAGCAAAAATACAGCAATCAAAAATATTTCGTAAATCTTTAAATTTTCTTGACATTATAATTCTAATAATCTACTTTTAAATCACAAAACATATGTATGAACATATGAACATAATAATTAAAATTCAAAAATTAAATTTTAATAATTCATATGCCTTTTGAAATTGATCATACCAGCCCGGTTCCGCTACATGCACAAATAGAAGAAAAACTCCGAACACTTCTTAATAAACCCGAATACCAAGATGGAAAAATGCTTCCGAAAGAAGTTGAGCTTGCTAAGCTTCTTGGAATTTCTCGAAATACAATTAGGCAGGCAACAAACAAATTAGTTTATGAAGGATTGCTGGTTCGGAAAAAGGGAGTAGGAACTAAAGTAGCCGGAAAAGCTGTTTCGACAAAGCTAAGCAGCTGGCTTAGTTTTACTCAGGAGATGAACGAAAAAGGAATTCCATTTAATAATTATGAGATTGAAGTTGAATGGGTGCGAGCGGGAAAAGATATTGGAAATTATTTTTCAATTTCACCAAATAAAAGTGTATTGCGAATGTCGAGACTGCGCGGACTTGAAGAAGGACCGATAGTTTATTTCATTTCATATTTTCATCCGCGTGTTGGTTTAACCGGTAAGGAAGATTTTACACAGCCCCTTTATAAAATTTTAGAAGAACAGCATGCAACAAAAGTAGCTGTATCAAAAGAGGAAATAAGTGCCATTGCAGCTGAAGATTGGATTGCGGAAAAGTTAGATGTTCCGATCGATAGTCCAATACTATTTAGAAAAAGATTTGTTCATGACCCCGGTGACAGACCCGTTGAATATAACTTAGGATATTATCGATCCGATAACTTTACATATTCAATAGAAATAAAACGAGAAAAAGATTAAGATTTTGGAACGATTAGCCTATTGAACTAATTTTAATAAATTTATAAAGCATTACCACATGCTTAAAAAAACCAAAAAAATTTTACTCATTATTGCCGGGCTGGCACTTTTAATTTTTGTATTTGCTCCCGCTCCGCAAAAACCCTCTGATGGCAAACAGCACATCCGTTACTGGAGTGTTTCCGGTATTAAAGAAGAAATTCCATTAAGTGTTAGAAAATTTAATTCCATGCAGGACAGCGTAGTTGTTGATTGGACACCGCTGCCGTTTATGGAACATGAGAAAAAAGTGTTGACAGCAATTTTAAGCGGAGATCCTCCCGATGTAATCGGAATGATTTCACCGGTAGCCGGATGGTCGTCACGCAGAGCATTAGTTATGCTTGATGATGTAGTAAAGCGGGATAATTTTGACAGCACAAAATTCTTTCCGGCACTTTGGCAGGAAGTAAAATTTAACAACCATGTTTTTGCTCTGCCCTCTCATTCATCATCCTACGCTTTCTTCTATAATAAAGATATGTTTAAAGAAGCCGGACTTAACCCTAACAAACCGCCCGCAACATGGGACGAAGTAAAACAATATTCAAAAAAAATAGCTAAGCGAAACGAACTTGGAAACATTACTCAAATAGGATTTATTCCTCATTACGGTAATGTTCAAACCTCAATACTAATTGCATTTCAACTCGGTGTAAATTATTTCAAGGAAGATGGGAAAACTATAAATCTTGCGAATCCCGAATTAATTAAAGCAGTTAACTGGGAAGTGGATTTTATAAACGATTATGGACTTTCCGACCTTGCAGCATTCATGGCAGGTTTCGGGTATGCAAATTTACATGGTTTTAACAGCGGTAAAGTTGCAATGATGGTTTTAGATAATAGTTTCGTTGATCAAATAGAACGCTACGCAGAAAAACTAAATTTTGGAATTGCATCAATACCGGCGTTCGAAAATTCGGAAACGGCTTCGATGGCAGGCTGCTGGTGGCTTGCAATTCCGCGCGGTGCAAAATATAAAAATGCTGCTTGGGATTTTATGAAATTTGCAACCAGCAAAGATTTACAGCTTAGCGAGGCTGAGTCAATGGATGAAATGCTCTACCCGGCAAATAGATTTGCCGCCGGTGACAGTATCTACTTAAATAGTGTGAAGGGCGGAGAAATATTTTATTCACAAATGGATTTTGCCTATTCGCCTACCATCGTTCCAATGGCTCATGGAGTTTTTTGGCGTGAGTTTTCAATGGCGAGAGAAAGAGTTATGCATAATGTTCAATCTACAGAAGAGGCACTTAAGCAAGCCGAAAAAGTTATTCAAGCTGAGTTAGATAAAGCAATTAGCTATGAAGAATATGTAAACACTCAAATGGAATACCCGAAAGTACAATGAAAGAAAGCAAGCTGAAAAAATATTGGAGCAACACACAAAACAGAACGCAGACTTTGTGGGGATTCGCGTTTGTTTCGCCATGGGTAATCGGGTTTCTCGTGTTTGGATTATATCCAATTATTATGTCATTCTATTACAGCCTTTGCCAGTATGATGTTTTACGTGTTCCTCATTTTATTGGACTGGAAAATTATAAAGTTCTCCTCTTTGAAGATAATTACTTTTGGAAATCAATTTGGAACACATTTTTCTATACTGTGATTAGAACCCCGCTTGTAATTCTGGGTTCATTATTGCTTGCGGTGCTTGTTAGTAAGGCAATAAGAGGCGTTAAATTTTTTAGAACTATTTATTTCATTCCTTCAATTATTACAGGTGTTATTTTATCAGTCCTTTGGATGTGGCTGCTTAATCCGCAATACGGACTTGTAAATAATTTTCTAGCCTTCTTTGGTTTACAAGGACCGCTATGGCTGCAGGATCCGCAATGGTCAAAACCCTCACTTATATTAATGAGTATTTGGTCACTCGGCGGCGGACGAATGCTTGTATTCCTCGCTGCACTTCAAGGCATTCCACAGCAATTATATGAAGTAGTTGATATTGACGGCGGCGGCTGGTGGAAAAAGTTTAGGCATGTTACAATCCCGCTGATTTCACCTGTACTATTTTTATGGTCTATTCTCGAAGTAATTTTTTCATTGCAAGTTTTTATTGAAGCTTACGTTATGACGAAGGGTGGTCCGTTAAACTCAACACTTTTCTACAACTTGTATTTGTACAATAAAGCATTCGATGATTTTAACATGGGTTATGCTTCGGCAATGGCTTGGATACTCTTGATTATAACCTTGTTGATCACATTTGTACAGTTCAAGGTCGGTAAAAAATGGGTTTATTATTCAGGGGGAAACGCAAAATGAAATTGACCCCCAAGAGAAAAAATAAGAAATCCGTTTTTACATTTTTAATCCTAAGCATAATTGCAGTGTTATTTATCATCCCATTTATATGGGTGATTGCAACATCACTTAAGCCCGAGGCTGAAGTGTTTTCATTAACATGGCTCCCGGGCGATCCGCAATGGAGCAACTATTCAAAAGTTTTTGAAAAACTTCCTTTCCTCACTTACTTAAAAAACTCAGCTTTAATTACAATAATTAATATCGTGGGTATCCTGTTATCCAGTTCAGTAGTGGCATACTCATTTAGCTGTTTGCAGTGGCCCGGCAGAGACAAGACATTCATTTTTGTTTTGGCTACAATGATGCTTCCATTACAAGTTATAATGATTCCGATATTTATAATCTTTAAGGAATTAGGCTGGCTGAATACATTTTTACCTTTAACAGTCCCGGCGTTTTTCGGCGGGGGAGCTTTTAATATATTTTTACTAAGGCAGTTTTTTCTTACAATTCCAAACAGCTTGCTGGATGCGGCGCGTATTGATGGATGTTCTGAGTTTAGAATTTTTTGGAGCATTGTTTTACCGCTTGCAAAACCTGCATTGGCAACTGTGGCAATATTAACATTTATGTTCACTTGGAATGATTTTCTCGGTCCGCTTATTTATTTATCAGATAAACTTAAAGGTACGCTTGCACTTGGGTTGGCGCAGTTTGCCGGACAGCAGGAACCTGAGTGGGCATTATTAATGGCTTCTTCTGTTTTAATGATGCTGCCTATTATCTTACTCTTCTTTTTCTTTCAGAAGTATTTTATACAAGGCTTTACTATGAGTGGAATAAAAGAATAAAAGCAAAACTCTTTTTCGATGGTGAAAAAATGAATAACGAAAATATTAGAAAAATGATCTTAACAATACTTGTAATAATATTTGCATCATTTGCAGCTATTGAAGCAGGTGAAACCGGAAAGCTCACAGGAAAAATTGTTGATGCTGCAACGGGAGATCCTTTACCCGGTGTAAATGTTTTAATACAAGGTACGAGTAAAGGTGATGCGACTAATATTGATGGCGAATATTTAATTCTTAATATTCTACCGGGCACATACTCCTTAAGAATCTCTTTTATTGGATACAAAAATGTGACTGTTGAAAATGTTCAAATTAAAGTTGATTTGACGACAAGTGTAGATGTTGAATTAAAAGAAGGTACTTTAGAATTAGGAAGGGAAGTATTGATTACTGCAGAACGACCTGTGATACAAAAAGATTTAACTTCCAGTACTCAATTTATCGGTTTTGAAGAAATGGAACGACTTCCCGTTGTTGAAACGACTGATGCACTTTATGCTCAAACCGGGGTGTTTTTCGATCCAATTCCGGTTATGGGGGGACTTGGTTCTGCGGGTAGAGGAGAGCAGCGTTATTCAATAAGAGGAGGAAGTCAGTTAGAGATTAGATGGTTTATTGACGGAAACAGAACTGCGGCGCTTACAAATGGTCGTGCTGATTGGGGAGGATCATTTACAAAAGTTAGTTTTAACACTATTGAAGAAATGCAGATAATGACAGGGGGATTTAACCCTGAGTATGGTGATGCACAATCCGGAATTGTAAATGTAATAACAAAAAAGGGAAGCGAAACATATCATGCATCCGCAGAGTTTATCTATGGTTTCGCCGGGCAGCGTCATTTTGGTAATTATTTATACGATAGAAATAATCAAAAAGAATTTTTAGATAATACCTTACCCGATGGAACACTCGATCCCACTTGGTGGACACCTTACCGGCAACGTCAAGTTTACGATTACACTCGAGTACCTGATCGAAATTTATCTTTAACTTTAAGCGGTCCGGTACCCTTCATTACTATCGACGAAATGCCGGTTAAGTTTTTCCTTTCTTCACAAATCAAACAAGATGCTTACGTACTGCCGCATCCAAGAGAAGCTCGCAGAAATACAAATCTGACAGGTAATCTTTTGTTTAGCGGAAAACAAACGAGTCTTCGTATTAGCGGATTGTACAATTACAACGCTCATTCAACTTTGCAAGAGAATGGCGACTTTACAAATCAAGCCAAATACTATCGCGGTTGGGGTTCTTTAATTGACACTTACACTTATAATTTCAGTGCTAATTTTTCGCATGCACTTTCAAACACATCATTTTATGAATTAAAACTAAGCTATTTCTTAATCGACTTTAAGGAAAGACCAAGTGAGTTTACAGTTTTAGGAGTTAGTAGTGTTACTGATATTTGGGGATTCCAAAGATTTGAGAATTTTGGTGATGAACCTTTTGATAAGTATTCGCCGTTACTTAAAAATCATTCTCAGTCGGGTGATATTTCATTTGAGGGCAGTATGAATTTGCAAGTTGATAAATCAAATCTAATTAAAGCAGGGTTAGAATTTAGATACAATACATCAGCGGATAAAGGAAGCTGGCGATACCCATCCGATACCCAAAACCCAAAGTATTGGATTAACCGCGGTCTGCATGAAACTTATCACCCAATTCAAGCAGCTTTTTATGTTCAGGATAAAATGGAATTTGAGAGCATGATTTTAAATTTTGGATTAAGGTACGATTACTTCAATCCTAATTATGATTGGTTTGATCAAACAGATATCTATAATCTTGCTGCTGATCCACTTTATGACGAAACAAAAGATTTAGATGGTGATCAGGTAGACTCAGATGGACGAGTAAAATACTCATTTGAAAATGTATTATCTAAGCCACGAAGTCCGGCAAAAGACTATCATATGTTAAGTCCACGTTTCGGTGTTTCGTTTCCAATTACTGAAAACTCGTTATTGCATTTTAATTACGGGCATTTTTTGCAGATGCCGCCGTTAGACCAACTATTTGAACTCGGTTATTTTAGACCCATTTACATTGTTGATGGTATGAGAGAAAACAATGTAGACCATTTTCCTTCTGCAGATGGAGACCCTGAAAGAGTTGTTGGTTTTACTAATGCCCCATTAAAACCTGCTAAAACAATAATGTTTGAGGTTGGATTCAAGCAAAACTTCGGAGACTTTGCGGTGCTTGATATAACAGCATTTTATAAAGACGTTTTTGACCAAACCCAAGAAAGAGCAGGGCTTTTTGATCATGCAATACTTGGGTATGATCCATTTAAGGGAGCTGTAACTTCAAATCAATCTTATCAAACATTTCTTTCCGGTGATTATGGAGACTCACGCGGATTTGAAATTTCTCTCCGTTCATTATTCAGTAATTATTTTAATTTTGATATCAATTACAGTTTTTCAAAATCTGTTAGAGGAAGAGCAACGCCAAGCAGGATAACTCTAAGCCCGGGGGAAGATCCTGTATATGACTGGGCTGCAGAGATTGAGAAGAGAATACCGATTGAAAATAGTTTCAGCAGACCGCATATTTTAAGAGCAAATATTTTTCTCAACTATCCCGCTTCTGACAAAGGAATTTTTGGAGAGACAATTGCTGACGACCTTTTACGGGGTACAAGTTTAAGTATTCTTTTCAAGTTTGTTAGCGGTCAAGCATTCACATATTTGTCGCCGGATGATCCGCCGGACACTTATAATAATCATCGATTCCCTAATATTCATACAGTAGATTTAAGATTAGAAAAATCCGTACAGTTTTTGAGTTCACATACATTATCCGTATTTCTGCAAATAACAAATCTATTTAATACAAAAAATTTAAGATCGTATGGTGACCCCCCTCCATTTGATGGTGAAGCAATTAAAAATTTTGTTGAGACAGGTGAAATATCAACCCTTGATGTAAATGGTTATGATATAGGCTGGCGGACCTATTATGATAATCGAAGGTTTAATCTTGGTGTAAAATATTTCTTTTAATTGAAAACAATTAAAACTTTGGATTTATTAATGAAAAAATCATTTCAATATCTAATATTAGTCTTGCTACTGTTTAGCGGCATGCTAACAACAGCACAAATACGTAAGGCTGATTTTTTGATTCACGACCGCGGAAATCTTTGGGAAACGATGAAAGATGACGGCACGATCGGTGCCCCGGATCCGACTAACAGATTCGAAAGTTTTCCAAGCATGGATTGGCCCGGCGGTCCCCATAAACTTATCAAGGATGATCAACGGTCCTACAGCCCTGCTGCCGGTTTATGGATCGGCGGAAAGAAAAACGGAAACGAAATATTTTTAATTGAGAACGGTCCTTTTAATTTTGTTGATCAAGGAACATTTGAACCGATTGAAAAAGTTGACAATTTTATTGGATCACCCGACTATGATCCCACACTGCCTGAGCAGACAATTATTGCGCAGTTCAATACAACGGAAAATATAGGCGTGCGGCGTGAAAGTTATGCATGGAGTTTTGCCGGCTTAAACAATTTTATAATTATGGAATATACCATAACAAACAATAGCAGTAATGCTTTAACCGATGTGTTTGTTGGCTTCCCAAGTTTAATCAGACCCAGCTACCAGGATTTTATTGTTCATAACGGCTGGGGTGATGACTTTAACAGAACTGATGAAATTGTAAAATATGATACAGCGCGGGGTCTTCTTTACGCTTACGATGATACACCAAATTTTAGTCTGCCGCTGGATGTTGGTAATTTTTGGGCAGATGCGTTGGAGCTTCGCACACCGGGCTATGCAGGCTATTCGATTATTGATGCCGATGTTCCTAAGGATGGGGGCGACGTTCCCTCAACAGTTTTGTTTGCCCAGTTATTAAATAATGAAAGATTCTTTACTCAATCAAATTCTTCAAAAGAAAGTATATATAATATTTTATCAGGCGCGGATAATTCATTGCAAGCCGCAGATGGGGATAGGCTTACTCCTTTTATGCTCCTTGCAGCCGGTCCCTATGATCTGGCTTCCGGAAGTTCAGTAAAAATTGTTTTGGTTCAAGCTGTAAATGGTATTCCGCTTGATGAAGTTCAAGAGTTAACAACTAATGAATTGATTACAGCCGCCCAGGCAAAGCTGCCTCGAGGTTTGGATTCATTAAGAAATTCAATTGATAGAGCTGCCGCTCTATACGGCAATAATTATCAGGTTCAAAGTGTACCGCCGCCATCGCCGGCAATTGAAATTATACCCGTTCCGCAAAACCAATCAATAACAATTTCATGGGAACCCCTTGAAGAAACCTGGGTAAATCCAATTACAGGCAAAAAGAATATAAGTAAATACCATGTTTATAGAAGCGATCGTTCATTTATCGGACCATATAAAAGAGTAGGCAGAATTTTACCGTTCCGTGAATCGGATATAAATCGATTTTTTGACAGCGATATAAATAAATGGGTATTTGAAGATAGGACGATAAGTCTTGGTGCCGGATATTATTATACAGTAACAGCTTTTGACAGCACAAATGCTGAAAGCTGGTGGACAAATAGAAATGAAGAAGCGGTTGAAGCAGCACGACAGCCGGCAGAGAATGCATTGAATGTTAAAGTTTTTCCAAATCCTTTTAGAGAAGTTTCCGGTTTTCCAACAAGCGGAGCGGAGAATACAATTGTTTGGACAAACTTGCCTGCACAATGTAAAATACGGATTTATACAAGCAGCGGGGAATTAGTAAGAACAATGGATCATGATAATGAATTCGTTGGAGAAGAATCGTGGGATCAATTAACTGATTCAAGACAAAGAACAGCGCCCGGAATTTACTTTTGGACTGTTGATTCGGAAGTCGGAACTGCAAAAGGTTCTCTACTTATTATCAAATAAGGTTATGGTATGAAACAAAGATTACTAAAAATATTGATCTGCATTTTCGTTTTGGCAAACAGCCAATCGATTTTTGCTCAGTACGATTACGGTTTTGATTTTTCAAAAGCAGGCTCAGCCGGATTGCAGTTTTTAAAAATTGGTGTCGGCGCAAAAGAAACTGCAATGGGTGAAGCCGTTTCCGGAATTGTAAACGATGTAAATTCAGTTTTCTGGAATACAGCAGGCTTAGCTTATGTTGATAAATATCAAGCATCATTTACACACAACAATTGGCTTGTTGACAGCAGACATATCGCTGCTGCTGTTGGTGTCCCTCTTGGTTCGTTTGTAGTTGGCTTAAGCGTTGTTTCACTTGATATAAATGACTTTGAAGAAACTACTGTTACAAATCCTGATGGTACCGGAAGAATGGTAAGTGCAGGGGATATTGCAATTGGTTTATCCGTAGCCCGTAAATTTACCGATAAGCTTTCTATCGGTGCACAAGTAAAATATGTTCAGGAAACTTTAGATGATCGATCATTCAGCAATGTGCTTTTTGATATCGGAACAATTTACTACACTGGCTTCCATCAATTACGTTTGGCATTTGCACTTCAGCATTTTGGTCCTGATATGAAATTGGTTGACCAGGAATTTAGAACGCCATTATTATTTAGAGTAAGTGCGACTGATGATATTATTCAAACAGAAAATTTCAACTTATTACTTGCAGCAGAACTCGTTCACCCAACCGATAATAACGAATGGGTTAATATTGGTATGGAGTTAAAACTATTAAACTATTTTGCAATAAGGGGCGGACATAGATTAAATGTTGATGAAGGCAAATGGAGTTTTGGTATGGGTTTAACTCCCCCGGTACTAAGCAGTATATCCACACGGTTCGATTACGCATTTGTTGTGTCTGAAAAAGTTTTTGATAATGTGCACCGTTTTTCATTAATGCTGGGATTTGATTAATAATGAAACTTAAAACAATAAAATATATGGCACAAATTGCATCGTTTTCAGTTTTATCAATAATGACCGGCTGTTTGTTTGAAGAAGTAAATCAGCCTAAATCCGCACAGCCCGGAGAAACTATCGATGTTAATCTGGTTATAACAAGCAACATTGTACCGGAGCCTAATCCGCATAAAGGCTTGCTTGGTATAATTGCCCCTATCGACTGGGAGTTTATTTCGGCAGCCTATACCTCGCCGATAGGTAATGGAACATTAGCGATCTCGGAAACTTGGAAAGACTCAATACAAAAATACTATCCGATTGAAGAGTTCGGAGTCAATATGAAATGGATTGTGCTAATTTCCGATTTAGGTTATAGTTATCAAAATGTTACTTCATTTAATGTTGATCTAAAATTAAAAGTAGGACAAACCGAAGGATGTTTTGACTTAGGCTACCTTGCAACAAAAGCTGAAGCCGGGTTAGTTTCCTCCGGAAATAGTTCATGGGTAAGTATTTCATTTCCAAATAGAATAGGTGTTCCAGATTCAAATTTATGCACTAATATATTTGAAACACGGAGAGCTGAAGAGTGGGATGATCTATTTGACAGACAAAGCGGCTGGACCGGTGCAGACGGCATTTACACAATTCCATTAGATGAATATGAAGCAAGTTCAAACACACCTGCAGGAAAACAATTAGTTTTATTCAGTGATACTTTTATCGGTGAAGTTGATAGTTTAAATCGGAGACAAAATGCCAGGCTTATAAACAACACACTCGCTTTAATGCAAAGCGGAAATCCTGATCCGAATGAAACAGAATTTTTCTGGAGGGAAGATTCAACCGGTGAGCCGGAAACTGTTTTTGTCCCGAACACGCCAAATGCAAATGAAGGAGATTGGTATTGGCTGATGGATGGTATTGCTCTTGATGATACAGTTTATGTGTTTGCACTTCGCCTTAACAGTTCCGGCGGCGGAGGGGTATTCGGATTTGAATTAAACGGCGTCGCTCTGCTTAAGTTTACTCTGGATACTGAAAATTTTATTTCTGCTGTTGAGCAATTTGATACTCCATTATTTTACGATAATCAAGCAGATAACTCGCAATTAGTAATTGGTCAAGCTGTTATGGCTATGACTAATAATTCAGGAAATCCAAATCCGGATGGATACATTTATGTTTATGGTCCTATCAGTAAATCAGCCGGAAAGCATTTAGCCGCAGCGCGTGTACTTCCGGAACACATTGAAAACTTTGACCAATGGCGATATTGGAATGGGACTTCGTGGGGCAGCAGCGTTGAAGAGTGCGCTCCGATTGTTGGAGGTATTTCCCAAGAATTCAGTGTTTCACCTTTCGGAGATGGTAAATATATTTTAGTGTATCAAGCAGGTTCAAGTGTATTAGTTAGACTGGGAGACAGCCCAACCGGTCCATTCGGAATTTATTATTCAATTTATGATTGCCCTGAAGTTATTGGTGAGCCCGATATTTTTGTTTACAACGCAAAGGCTCATCCAAATGTTTCATCAAAGGATGAATTGCTGATCAGTTATAATGTTAACTCATTTGACTTTGGAGCCCTCTTTTCAAATGCTGATATTTATCGACCGAGATTTATTTACATGAAAACAGGGGATACGACAACTACAAATTTATTTGAGGATAGTACACCGGTTGAAAATTTTCAGTTACATCAAAATTATCCTAACCCGTTTAACCCGGCAACTAAAATTGATTTTAGTATTTCCGGTAATTCACCAATAAATGTAATGTTAAAAGTTTATGATGTACTCGGTAAAGAAGTTCAGACCCTTGTTAATGAAAAAAAATCTCCGGGCAAACATTCCGTTATTTTTGACTCTCAATCCGTCAGTCGACGGATATCAAGCGGGATTTACTTTTATAAGCTGAGTGTTGGTGAATTTAGTTTTTCAAAAAAAATGATTTTATTAAAATAATTTTTAAGGAAACTTATTAAAGTAATCAAAAAAATATTTGTTATATCAATGTTGCTCTGCTCTGCAAATTTGGCAGATGATTCAAGGTTAAAATCAATTGAATTTTCTCCGACGAGTAATGGCAGCATTCCAACCTGGTTAATTGCGGGTCCGTTTGATCAGCCCACGATTGGATTTGGTTCACCTACATTTGAATTTAATACTGACCTAACAGCAGGAAATCCTTTTTGGGGAAAAACCGAGAAGACGGAAATGGTTAAAGGGGGAGAAGTCAAGTGGATTCCTCAAACTGTTGATGGCAAGGGGTACTTAGATTTTAATGAACGGCTTGCATGGTATAAGCCGGGCAGCACTCCGGAAAAAGTTTGGTATGCAAAAGCTGCTTATGCTTCAATTAATATTATTAGTGAAGAAGAACAAGATGTATTTCTATTAGCAGGGAGCAATTTTGCATTGGGTATTTCTTTGAATGGCGACAGCGTAAAAACAATTCCTCAAATAAGAAATGCTGAGGCTGATAAGGATACAATTAAACTGCATCTAAAAAAGGGTAACAATTTATTAATTGCAAAGGTTTGGAATTCACATAAAAATTATTCTGTTGCATTTTTTGTTCCCACAAAAATGGAGTGGGGTTTATTTGCACGGCTTGTTGATAAAAATTTTGAACCGATTTCAAATATCCGCTTCACTCTCGATAGTTCTGTTGATGAAACTACATACGAGATAGATCCAACTTTCTTTTTCAAGAAGAGTGAAAATGGATTAAAGCAAAGAATCGATTTAATTGTCTCATCAACTGAAAAAAAATCTAACGGAACATTTTCTATCAATGCCGGCAATGGAAAACAAAAGTTTGATCTTGGTACAATTCCACTCGGCAGCAGCAGACATGAATTATACATCCCGGAAATAAAACATGAAACAGAAGTTAAAGCTAAGTTGGTTTTGGATGAAAATGAATATTTGCAAACTTTGGATATTAAGCCCGCCAAAAAATATAAAATGCATGTAATGATGCTCTCACACACCGACATTGGATATACACACCCGCAGCCGGTAGTTCAAGAAATGCATGCAGGCACTTTGGATGATGTGCTGCAATTCAGAAAGGAAAATCCGGAATTCAAATGGACAATTGAAACATTTTGGCAGCTTGAGCAATTTAGGCAGTCACGCTCCGAGGAAAAATTTAATGAGGTGATAGATTTAATTAAAGAAGGAGTGATCGCTATCTCACCTGTGTTTGCAAATCCATTTACCGGCTGGGTAAGTGAAGAGGAAATGATAAACTCATTCAACAAAGCGGCAGAATATAAAAACAAATATGGTCTGGATTATAAAGCGGTCGTGTACAATGATGTCCCCGGTCAATCTTGGATGCTGCCCCAAGTAATGAACATGTCAGGGGCAGCGCTTTTAGTAAATGGAATAAATGAAGTTTACAGTGATTATGTTTTTCAGCGCAATTTACCTAAAGCTTTTTACTGGGAAGGAAATGACGGCAGCCGGGTAATAAATTATATTACCGAAACATACACCGAAGGAATAACCTACGGATTGGAAAGAGGAAATGATGCTATTGCAAAACGCTTGTGGGTAAGACTAAATAAAATTGTTGATAATGGATACGACCATGATGCTGTTTTGGTAAATGCTGCATACCTGGATAATGCAGGCATTCCCAAAAATCAGTACGCAAATATGATGAGGTGGAATGAAGAGTTTGAATATCCCAAATTTATTTCAAGCAATCTTAATGAATTTGCAACTGTATTAGAAAAAATAGCTGATGATAAATTACCGGTATTCAAAGGGGATTGGACATCCAACTGGGATGTGCTTTATCAGGGAGAATTGGAAAGAAGCATTACTCACCGCCAGGTTCAGAACGATATTACCAGCGTTGAAAAATTGGCAACAATAAATTGGTTAACAAATCCGGACCTCAACAGTTTTAAAGAAGAGATAAATAATGTGTACAACTCCATTCTTTATTATAGTGGTCACGGAAGCGGATTAGAATACGGTTACGGCTCGCCGCAAGAAAATGAAATTACAATGGATTTTAGAGACGGCTATTTAGAATATGCAAAGAGGAAGACCGAAGCACTAAAGGAAAGATCAATGTATAGATTTATATTGCCTGAATTCAGTTTCGAATCAAACGGCGTTATGATCTTTAATCCCCTTTCCTGGGAACGGGATGCGGTAATTAATTTACAGTTTCCTGAAAACCAAAGCACTGCTTATGAAATTATTGATATGACGAATAATAAGAAAGCTGTTTCATTTCAGGATGGATATAAATTTTCATTCATTGCGGATAGTCTTCCGTCGCTTGGTTATAAAAAGTATAAACTGAATGTCATTCCTGAAGTTAAAAAGAGGAAGTCGCAAAATATCGTATTCACAAAAAATACTTTTGAAAATAATTTTTATAAGATAAGCTTTGATGAGAAAAGTGGAAGCATTAAAAGTATTATCAGTAAAAAATCTAACAGAGAACTAATTGACAATAAAATCGACTTAGGTTTTAATTCACTTATAGTTGAACGATATCAAAAAGAAAAAGTATTTAAAAATATTGATACTGTTTATGCTTCTGTAAAAATAATTGAGAATGGTGAAATATCAATCTCCTTGGAAGTTGAGCAGGTTGGAAGTTTGCTCAGGAAAAAAGTTTATACATTATGGAATAATATTGATAGGGTGGAGGTAACAAACTTTATTGATTTAAATGTTTTAACTGAAACGGAATTTACCGAGGAATACGGAGTTGCTTTTCCATTTAATTTAGAGAATCCGGAATTTGAATTAGACCTTTTAAGCGGATTCACAAAACCGAATGAACGGTTATCGGTAATGGATACGGATGCATTTAGTATTCGCAGAGGTGTTGCAATTCATAATAAAACAAATTCAATAAGCTGGGCTGCCCGTGAAAACCGTGTTATCCGCATAAGAGAAATTAATGATGAGGGGAAAAGAGTTCTTATATCAAACCTGGTTAATAATTTCCCGGAGAATTGGAACCGCCGTGAAAAGAATGAGGGAATAGTTGAGAGCAGGTACAGCTTTAGAGAGAATGATGGAAAGTTTATACCAAGTGTTTCTGCACAATTCGGCTGGGAATTCAGCACTGATCCAATTTATGCTGAAAGCTGGTACAAATTATCAAACACTTCAGGCAGCTATTTTAGTTCTACTAATCCCTCGGTCATAATTCTTGCTGTTAAGCCTAACGAAAAGTCGAATGCACTTGTGATCCATTTGTTAAATGTTGATAATGCTAACGAGCAGCGAACGAAAATATCATCACAGTTTTTTTCAAACAAAATAGCAATAACAAAAAACTTGATGGATGAAAAAATTAGCGAACTTGAAATAGATAATAATGCAATTAACATTTTACTAAAAAGAGGGGAGTTAAAAATTATTGAATTAAGGAGTGAAGAAGTATCAATAAAATATTAAGATTTAATATTCATAGTCATCAACCAACAACTAATTTATTAATTAAATAGGAGCTGCAATGTTTAAGAAGAATACCAAACTAAATATCATTTTGGCTGGAGCACTGCTTGCAATTATTGTTACAAGCTGTTTTACAATTCTTGCAATTATTCAGCCTTCAACCGCTGTAACAGGCGAGCAAATAATGGTCACAATGGAATCCCGTACAAATTCAACTGATGCAAATGCAAAGTACGGTATTGTTGCTGTATTAGTGCCGAATGACTGGACAATAGATGCAATGACATATTCCGGCGATTACGGAAATGGAAGTTTCAGCTGGCTGCATCCGGATAGTAATGACAGATATCCGAGCAACCTAGATACAGGACAAGGTTGGATTGATTCAATTGAAGTAAGGTATCCGAGTCCTGCTGATATGCGGTGGGAAATTTGGGAAGCTAATGAAGGGCACGCTCCCGCTGTAGATACAAACTATCTTGATATAGAAATTACAATGACTGTTGGCTCAACAGTCGGAGCATGGGATTTAGGTTACTTATTAAGTGAATCATCTTCTGATTTTACCGATCCAGGTATGTGGGATGTTTCACTTGGCAACAGTATTGCAGTTGGTTTAGTACCTGTTGAGTTAACTAGTTTTGCTGCAGCTGTTTCGGAAAACGGAGTTGCTTTAAACTGGCAGACAGCTACAGAAACAAACAACAGAGGCTTTGAAATAGAACGGAGCACTGATAATAATGCTTTCAATACAATTGGTTTTGTAGATGGAGTTGGCACCACAACTGAAAGACAAAACTATGTTTACAACGATAAAGTAAGTATAGCCGGAACGTACTATTATAGATTAAAACAAGTTGACTTCGACGGCTCATACGAATATTCTGATGTTGTTGAAGTTGATTTTTCGGGCGTAACTAATTATGCAATTGCACAAAACTATCCTAACCCATTTAATCCGGCAACACAAATTGAATTTGCAATTCCTGTTGATGCCGAAGTATCAATTAAAGTATTCACCGTATTGGGTGAAGAAGCCGCAGATTTGGTAAACAATCAGTATGCCGCAGGATCGCATACAGTTAATTTTGATGCAAGTGCTTTAACAACCGGAACTTATATCTATTCTATTAATGCTAAGGGAATAGATGGAAGTGAATTTACTCAGAGTAGAAAAATGTTATTAATGAAATAACACATAAATGTGCGTTTCAATTTGAAGCGCACATTTTTGTATTACAAAAACTTATAGGTAACTAAAATGAAAATCGAAAGAAGAAACATTAACAGAGCAGCAATGACCTTGTTATTTATATTTGCTGCAACTGCATGCTTCATTTATGAAGTACAGCAGCCATCGGCAGTTGATGCAGGAAGCACATTTACAACTATCGTCAGTCTGGAAGACTTGAATGCCGAAACTCAAAATGCACATAGAGGCGTTTTGTGTATTCTTGTTCCGGATGATTGGACATTTAATTCCGGAACTTATACCGGTGATGTAGGCTCAGGTGATATGGTTTTAAATACTGATACTGAACCATTATATGGTGATGTTGATACTTTAATTCCTCCGCCTGCAGATATGAAATGGGTAGAACTCTTAACAGATATAGGCTATCTGCATGATGCAAATGTTTTTCATGATGCAGAAATTGAGTTCCAGGTTGGTCAAAAAACCGGTGATTTTCCGATTGGATATTTAGTAACAGTAAATACAATTGATATGTTTCAATACTTAAATGACCTGGATGAAGATCAAGAATTAGCCGGGACAGACACATCAATGAATCATATGGTTACAGTAAATCCGGCTGTTGGTGTAAATGATGATTTAGGAATTCCGGATGAATTTCAGTTGAACCAAAATTATCCTAATCCATTTAACCCGACAACAAACATATCATTCTCACTTCCTTCAAATGCCGATGTGAAATTAACTGTGTTCAGTTTGCTCGGACAAGAAGTAGCAGTACTTGCCGATGGGCTATACAATGCCGGTCTGCACACCGTTTCGTTTGATGCTGCTAATTTGAACAGCGGAATATATTTATACAAAATTGAATCAAACACTTTCAGCATGACAAGAAAAATGCTGCTGCTGAAATAATATTCTAACTGATAAACTTTATTGATGATTGAAATGTTAAAAATAAAATCTATTCGCGATCTTGGTCCGCAGTTTGTGAAAAACGATCACAAAATGGTGGGCCAGGATGGCTCTTACTCTATTCCGTTAAACGGTAAATGCCTTTGGTTTTTCGGTGATACATTAATAGGTAAAAGAATTCCGGGCGAGAGTTTGTGGTATCCCGGAGGAGAAAAAATTGGTCCCGAAAGCATGGCTGGTACCGGAGGGATAGAACAGATGCTTACCAATACAGGTTTGCTTATTTCCAACAATAATGCTGAAAACGGCTTGCATGAATTTGAATACATTCGCGAACCTGATGGAAGTTTAAAACAGTTGATCCCTTTAAAGCCTGATGAAAACCCGGACGAATTTAGAATTTGGTGCCTGCATGGAATTAAGCTGAAAGAAAAACTCTATCTCTTCTATCAAAAAATTGAGATGTTAGGCGAAGGAGATATACTTCCTGTAAATTTTAAAATTTTAGGTTCAGGTCTTTCTGTTGGTTCAGATAAGGATTGGAATTTTAATAGATTAACTAAAAATGGATCAGATTTAATTTGGAGAGAGCGTGAGCCTCAATTTGCATCGGCGGTATTTCATTCCCTCAAAGATGATTTTATTTATCTATACGGAGTAATAGCAAATGAAGCCGGAGTGCAGCAATGCTACATTTGTCGTGTAAACCCGAACGATTTCGAAAATTTTAATTCATACGAATATTTGGTTGATGAAAACAATGTTTGGGATAAAGATTTAAAGAAGGCGATTCCAATTTTTACAGGTATGCCGAATGAACTTTCCGTTTCTTACAATAATTATCTAGGCAAATATTTGTCCGTCCATTCATTGGACTTAACAGGAAAAATTGTTGCACGAACCGCTGATAATCCTTGGGGACCTTGGAGCCACCCGATAACAATTAAGCAAATTAAGGTTAAGCGTAAACTAGATCTAAAATATCCAACATTAATTTACGCTGCAAAAGAGCATCCATATTTATCAAAAAATGACGGCAAAAAAATATATATCACATATATAGAATTTGAAGAATATTTTCCTCACCTACTCGAAGTGGAATTTGAATGATACCTAAAGCATCTGACCTAAGCAGTGATAAACTTGTTCATAAATATGCGGATGTATTTAACCCGCCGGGACTAACAAATTTTTGGGGAACACTCCAGGCTGATGTTGACATAACCGGAATTATGGGATTAAACTTTCCTCCCTTTACAACCGCTCATACATTAACATGCGGCATTTATCTAAATAATAGATTTTTCCCCTCACTCGGTCTTCCCGTTGCTTTCACATGGTATCCCGATAGGATTGTAAGGGAAACGGAGTATGACGGCATTGCCATAACTACAACAACCGTAATGCCTGAAAAGAAAAAAGCGGCGGTGATTAAAATATCTTTTCAAAATAACAGCGGTGATGAAAAAGAAATTAGTTTTCGATTAGGGTATCAAGGGAATGTCAGTAAGCATATTAAACAATGGCAGTTTCCTCATCCGCCGGTTGATGAAAATAATAATGTTGTAGTTGACGAGAACCGCAATGCAATTTTATTTGAATCTTCTGATAAAAATGCTTTTAACTTGCAAGGCAGTTTCCCAATTGCCAATTCAATAAATAAATTTGGACCCTCCTACACTATAAAACTAAATGCCGGCGATGAGAAATCAATTTATTACTTCAACATAATCGGTAGTGATTATGATGAAACCATTCATGATTATGATTATTTAGTATCAATTAGAGAGAGCATTCTAAATGAAACAAGAAAATTTTGGGACGATGAACTTAAAGCAGTATTCACTCCCGGCAATGATAGATACTCGGGCTTTATGCCAACACTTTTTACTGATGATAAAGATATTCTAAAACTTTATCACACAGGAATTTTGGGAACGATATATTTTAAGCGAGATAACCCTTACTCTGTTTACGGCAGGGCATACGATACTTTAATGCCCCGCTACTGGCAAACGGTTACTTTTATTTGGGATTACTATTTAAGCTCATTGGTTCATTCCCTTCTTGATCCTGCGGTTCAAAAAAAATATTTAAATATTTGGATGGAAGAAGATGTGCACACACACTTTGGCACAGATTATCTAACGGGAGGAACTGTTGGTCCATGGTACTCTGTAAATGACTTTGCAATGCTCACGCTTTCAAACGATTACTTAAGGTGGAGCGGTGATTTTAATTTTACGGATGAAAAGATAAATTACAAACCGGCAAACAGCCGAATAGATGTTTTTACTTTGCTGACAAAATTTGCAAAGAATTGGAAAAATTTTCAATCAAGCTCAGGGCTTGCGGACTATGGCGGGATCAATAATTTATTAGAATGTGTAAGCACATACATTCACGAGGTTGCCGCGCTCAATGCGGCTAACATTTATAACTCTCGATTCGTATCTGAACTTGCAAAATCGAGAGGCGATAAATCACTTAGGGAGGAATTCAATCAAAATGCCTCATTCATTCTGGAAAAAATTCAATCTCTTTATTCAAAGGGAAAAGGATTTTGGAATACGAGATTTCCTGATGGCGGCTTGGTTGAAGTAAGGCACTGCTATGATTTTATAACAATTTTAAATTCGATTCCTGATGATTTATCGGAGATTCAGAAAACTGAGATTACTAATTTTTTTATAAATGAATTACAAACTGAAAACTGGATGCGCGCAAACTCTCCTGAAGATAATAATGCAATTTTCAGTGCACGCCCGGATCACCAATGGAATGGAGCGTACCCGGCTTGGCCCCCCATGGCAGTAACAGGCTTATATAAAATTGGTCAATCCCGTCTCGCATTTGATTGGCTTAAAGGATTGGCAAGATCTGCGAATCAAGGTCCGTTTGGTCAAGCGCACTTTACTGATGAAGCATACGAAAAAGAAAGTGGCGGTGCGAGAAAAACACCATACACGCAGCCGTTCTTAACAGACTGGATGTGTTCTTCAAACGGAAGCTGGGCTAATATTATTATAGAATCAATTTTCGGCGTTAAAGCAACATTGTTCAATGGTATTAGTGCCAAGCCGCAATTGGAAGGCTTCGATCAGAAATCGGAATTACAAAATTTAAAGTATCAGGATAAATTGTACAATGTTACGGCGAAAGGAATTGTTCAGACGAAGTAAAAAATTAAACGCGATAATAATTATTTCAGCAATAGTAATTTTAAATTCTTGCAGTATGAAAACCAAAAACGAAATATCGAATAATATATTTAAAGATTTTTACGAGCAGATTCTTTCTGCAAATGATTTGAGAGAAAAACAAAAATTAGCTGATAGTTTAATTTCAATCGAAAAAACTTTTCCCCTGGTGGAAGATGATACAACAGTTGTGTTAATATACCAAGGCGATGCTGATAGCGTTGCTGTACTTGGCGATATGGGAAATTGGGTGGATAAATTTCCAATGAACAAAATTGAAGGAACTAATTTGTTTTATCTTCGGCAAAATTATCCCTCAGATGCCAGATTAGAATATTGGCTGCAATTTGGAAAAGAAGAATTACCGGCAACTGATCCGTTGAATCCTTATAAAACATTAAATGGATTTGGCGAAATCTCTGAATTGGCAATGCCGGATTATTTTCGTCATCAATTTTTTGATGATTATAAATTTGGTAAAAAAGGTGAATTAGATTTAGTGAACAAATTTTTATTACCGGAAGGAATTTTACCGTATGAGCACGATGTTCATGTTTACCTTCCTCCGGATTATTCTTCCGGCAATGAAAATTATCCTGCGGTTTATTTTCAAGACGGCATAGACTATATCGAATTTGCCCAAACTCCTTTTGTAATTAATAATTTAATTAAAGACAATCTTATTGAACCTGTGATTGCTGTTTTTGTAACGTCGCCAAATAGGCACATTCCCGAAGAACCCAATAGAATGACCGAGTACGGGATGAATGACAATTACGTAAAATTTTTTACTGATGAATTAGTGCCCTGGGTTGATTCAAAATTCAGAACTATAAAAAATTCACAATCACGTCTCGTAGTTGGAGATTCATTCGGCGGACTGATCTCAACTTATATTGCTTTCAGCAGACCGGATGTTTTTGGTTTGGCATACAGTCAATCCGGTTATCATTCTTTTCAAAAAGATAGGTTGATAAAAAAAATAAGTGAGGCTGAACAGAAAAATGTTAGGCTTTATGTCGATACAGGAATTTATGAAAGGAAAGTTGGAGCAGCATTCTTACCAAAAGAGGAAGGTGACTTTCTGCTTGGCAACAGAAGGTTGAAAGATATTTTAGAAAAGAAGAATTACGATTTTGTATATAAGGAGTATAATGAAGGTCACACTTGGGGCAACTGGCGCCGTCATTTAATTGATGCATTAATTCATTTCTTCGGAACGAACAAGGGGTTAAACAATTGAGAATTGGAATAGATTTCGGCGGCACAAATTATAAACTTGGATTGTTTTCATCCGAAGGGGAAATGTTAAAGTTTGAAGAAAGAAAAGTATTAGACTTAACACTAGAAGGTGATTTGCTGTTAAACTTAATTGATTCAGTAAAAGAATTTTGCGGTGAAAAGAAAATTACGCAAGGCGGATTTGCGACAAAAGGATTGGTCAATAGTTTTACTGGAATGCTCGAAGAAGATATTGGAATTGCTAATTTATTTTCAGGAAGAAACATTCGTGATGAATTTTCAAAAGCGCTGAATGCTCCTTTTGTTGTTGATAATGACGCACGAGCCTATGCTTGGGGTGAATGGAAATTCGGTGCAGGTTCCGGTTCCCAATCGATGGTATGTATGACACTCGGTACTGGATTGGGTTGTGCACTAATTCTTGACGGAAAGCCTTTCCGCGGCTCTGATCCGGTTGGCGGATTACTTGGCGGGCATATCAGTATTGACCGAAATGGTCCGGAATGTGTTTGCGGTAATACAGGTTGTTTAGAATTTTATTGCTCTGCAACCGGATTAATTAAAGCGGTTAAGGATGAATTCACGGAATTTAAAAAGCATGATGATGTTCTTCCTTTATACTTTGAAGAGTATAGCAGGAATAAAAAGAAATATGAAAAAGTGTTAAAAGAGTTTAACAATAATTTGGCGATAGGAATTGTAAATGTAATACATGCTTATGGTCCCGACACAATTGTGATTGGAGGCGGAGTTATAAAAAGTGCCGATTATTTTTTAGATGATGTAATCTCGCTTGTTAATAAAAAAGCATGGACTGTTCCGCGTGGAAAAGTAAAAATTAAAACTTCCAAACTAGGCAATAAAGCTGCAGTAATTGGGGCAGCATTTTTACCTAAACCGAAATAATGAAAAATATATTTGAGGAATATGATGAAAGCAAATACTACTGAGAATCAAACTGATAACATTTTTAGTGCCATCAGTGCAAATCAAAATAAATTTAAGCGCGGGCTTTATGAGAAATTCCCTGCTTTTAAATGTTCAAGCGGAACAATAAACAAAGGGTACAATTGCTTAGCTAATGTAATAAAAGCAAATATAGATAACGGCTTAAGAGTTTTAGCAATTGACGGTTATCATGGTGTTGATTGGAAATTATTAAAGGACAATCTCAAAAAAAATCTTGAGCAAATTGAAATTGAGTGGGCGTTTACCTCGGATTGTTTCGCAGATACTGCAGAGATTGATAAAAGAGCCGAGCCTTTTTTAGGTGGAGATGATAGAGTTTTTGGAACACATTTTCCTTTTGGTTCCGAAGTATTTTTTGATGCTAAAAAAATAGCGGAGTTAAGAATTAGTGCAGCAATTGCGCGCGGAAGAGGTCCGGGGAAACTATTAGTAATACTTGGCATAGGCAGCAGTTTTGTTGAGCAGTACGACCAACTTTGGTATATGGATATGCCGAAGGATATTGTACAGAGAAAATTTAGAGATGGACAGTTAAACAATATCGGAATTGATGACAAAAAATCATTTGAAGAATTTTATAAACGCTCATATTTTTTTGAATGGCCTGCACAAAACAGATTAAAGAAAAAATTACTAAAAGAGTTGGATTATTTTATTGACGGTACAAATGAAGATGATCCCTGCGTAATTAGCGGTGATGACTATCAAAAAATATTAGATGAAGTCTCTGAATCACCATTTAGGGTTAGACCATGGTTTCTGCCGGGTCCTTGGGGCGGTAAATACATGCAGGGTCACATGGGGTTAGACCCCGATGAACCAAATATAGCATGGTCATATGAATTGATCGTGCCGGAAAATGGAGTTCAGGTTACAGATGGAGAAAATAAACTTGAATTCTCTTTTGACTCCTTAATGTTTTATTCAAATAATAAAATTCTTGGGAAAAATGCCGACAATCAATTTAAGGATGCTTGGCCTCTTAGGCTCGATTATCTCGATACTGTTAACGGGGGTAAACTTTCAGTGCAGGTGCATCCAAGACCCGATTACATAAGAAAAGAGTTTGGTGAAACGTACACTCAAGACGAGACATACTATATTACCAATTGCAAGCCCGGTGCAAAGATTTATCTTGGCTTAACTGAAGATTGTGACCCTGAAGAATTTAAAAAAGAATTATACGGCTCAATTGAAAATGACAAGGAAATTGATTTGGATAAATTTCTAAACAGTGAAACCGCAAATCCGCATGATCTTTTTCTCATTCCAAATGGCACAGTTCATTGCAGCGCCGAAGATAATTTAGTTCTCGAAATTAGTGCTACTCCCTACATTTTCACATTTAAAATTTATGACTACTTAAGAAAAGATCTTCAAGGCAACCTTCGACCAATCAATATTGAAAGGGGTTTCGAAAATATTAGATTTGAAAGAAGAAAGGAGTGGGTTCAAAAAAATGCTATTCCAAAACCTAAACTAATAAATGAAGGTGCGGGATGGAAAGAATACTCACTTTATAATAAACCTTTTACATTTTATAATATTAATAGAGTTGAATTCTACAATGATTATCTACTAGAAACGAAAGACCGACCATTTGCCATTAACCTTGTTGAGGGTGAAAGGATAGAGCTTGAAACTGAAAAAGGGAATAAATCTTCACTAGCCTATTTAGAAAGTATGGTAATACCGGCAGCGGCTGGCAAAGTAAAATTCAAGAATAAAACCGGTCAAAGGTGTAAAGTTGTGCTAGTGTATGTTCGTCCCGAGATAGGAAGATCAGAGGCATTAAATGATCCGATTGAATAAAATAATTTTGAGAATTATAAAGGTACACAATGGCTGAAGTTAAACTTGTAGGCATAAGTAAAATATATCAGGGAACTGAAAAAGCAGTTAACTCAGTTGACATCAATGTACGGGATAAGGAATTTGTTGTGCTTGTGGGTCCATCTGGCTGCGGCAAGTCAACAACATTACGAATGATTGCGGGACTTGAGGAAGTAACGGAAGGTGAATTATATATTGATGATAAAAGAGTAAATGACGTTGCTCCTAAGAATAGAGATATAGCAATGGTCTTTCAAAATTACGCACTATATCCTCACATGACGGTTTATGACAATATGGCGTTTGGACTTAAGCTTAGAAAGTATTCAAAAGATGAAATTAAGAAAAGAGTGGATCACGCGGCTGCAATCCTGGGAATTGAGGAATTACTTAACCGTAAACCGAAGGAATTATCGGGCGGACAGAGACAGCGGGTTGCGGTGGGCAGGGCAATTGTACGCAAGCCTAAAGTCTTCTTGTTTGATGAACCTTTATCTAACCTGGATGCAAAATTAAGAGTACAGATGCGCACCGAAATATCCAAACTGCACCAAACGCTTGGTGCTACTATGATCTATGTTACCCACGATCAAACTGAAGCAATGACTATGGGTGATAGAATTGTAATTATGAAAGATGGATTCATTCAGCAAATAGATTCGCCGCTGAATATTTATAATAATCCGGTAAATAAATTTGTAGCGGGATTTATTGGTAGTCCGGCAATGAATTTTGTTGAAGGGGAAATTGACAATAACGGCTCTCTTTCATTTGTATCGCAAAACGGAGATTTTAAAATTGATTTGGGTGAACGGTATGGTCATCTGAAAGAATTTACCGGGAAAAAAGTCTCGCTGGGAATAAGACCGGAGAACATTAATGATTCAGCATTTAATGATGGCACAATAGGAATAGAAGTAAATGTGAAACTGGAAGTAATAGAACCGATGGGTAATGAAATGTTTATTTATTTTAAACTTGCCGGAGAGCAATGTATAGGCAGGGTTTCGCCGGACTTTAAAGGCAATTCCGGTGAGGAGGTAAAAATATTTTTAGACTTGAAGAGAATTCATTTTTTTGATCAAACAAGCGGTGAAGCGATACAGTAATTAAAATTAAATGAATTTTAAAATTAATTTAGTCACGGCATCAGCGCATAACCTTATACCGGCTTTGCTTAAATGAAGCCGGTCTTCACAAATGTATTTGTTTACATCACTATTTACTAAAGTGTGTAAATCGTTTATTGGTATTGAATAGTTATTCATTAAAGTTTTTGCCGCATTGTTATAGGCTGCAATTTCGCTATTGTACCATTTCCATTGTTCTTTGTCTGCTGGTTTATAAGTTTTTACCGGGGTAGTTGAAGCCCAAATAATTTTTGAATCAAGAGCTTTAAATTTTTGAATTAGGAACTCAAGATTCTTAACATAATCGGTTATTGAAAATTGTTCGGGCGCACGGAGAGAATCATGACCGACATCCCATAGACCGTTATTCCAGTGAATGATATCGGGGGTTCCGAGTTCCTCAAGCCAACTTTCAAATGATGAAAGCGTGTAAAGACTGTAGCGGCAGTTATCGGAAGGTCCTTTAATATTCGCTTTGTTTTTAAGGTTCGCTTTAACCAATGGTTGATAACTTAATCTTATTGAATCACCGAGCAGCCAAATATTTTTCATTTATAAAAATTACTTTTAAATAAATATTAAATAATTAAATAAGAGATTGACAATGCAAATTAAGGAAATTCTTCTTTTACACCATAGCCATTTTGATGTTGGTTACACACACAGTCAGCCGATCGTTTGGCAGCTTCAATATGAATTTATTGAGCAGGCATTGCAGCTTTTAGATGTTACTTCAGATTGGGATGAAAACTCGAAACCGAGATGGACTTGTGAAGTTACTGCTCAAGTAATTAAGTGGCTGGAATTTGCAAATGAGTCGAGTATAGAAAAATTCAAAAAATATGTTTCGGAAAAACGAATAGGAATTTCCGGATTGGAATTTAATACAACGCCAAATTCAAATGCTGAACAAATTACACTTCAGTTAAAGAACATTAAAAAATTAAAAGAAATGTTTGGTGCTGAAATTAAGACTGTTAATCAGCACGATGTCAATGGTATTCCGTGGGGTGCTGCTGACATTATGATCGATGCCGGTATTGAATTGTTCATCATGGCAACAAACAATCACTTCGGCGGTTACACATACAAACGTCCTTCCGTATTTAAATGGGAAACTCCTTCCAAGCGGGAACTGCTTGTAATGAACGGTGCACACTATACAATGTTCGATCAGCTTTTGGACACACATGAAAACAATATGGTTAAAATGGAAGAAGGTTATAAAAAATATTTAGACCACTTAGGTAAGATTGAATATGACTTGGATTTCATTTATCTAACCACGGCAAACGCCCCGGTATGTTATGATAATGCACCTCCAAACATTGATGTAGCAAAACTGATAAGAGCATGGAATGAAAAAGGAAAACAGCCGCTTATCCGATACATTACTCCTAACATGCTTTTGGAAAGAATTAAAAAAGTTGAAACGAAAAAAATAGCAAAATTAAAAGGTGACTGGACGGACTATTGGAATTATGGATGTGCAAGCACTGCTTACGAGACCAAGGTTAATCAAAACACAAAGGCACTGCTTCACACTGCCGAGATGATCTCAACTGTTGCAAAAAAACAAAATCAGTTTAGAAGGAAAGAAGTTCTTGATCAAGCCAGGTATAATATTAATCTATACGATGAGCATACATGGGGCGCTTTCAACTCGGTTGATTATGATAATGAGTTTGTTCGAAGTCAGGATAATTTGAAAAAGCAATTAGCGTTTAACGGACGTGAAGCGACTGAATATTATTTAGTAAATGAACTTGAAAACCTAACTGAGAATCCGGAAAGTAATTTTAAGCAGGAAGGAGTTTTGATTGTAAATTCAAGCGCCGCAAAAAAGAAAGCATATATACCAATACCTGATTGGTGGAAATTGGACGGCAAGCGTTTAAGAACTGCTCGATTCGGGTATCCCAACAGATATCAGCAATTGGAAGAGGCTCCGCTTTATGGTCCTATTGAGATTGAACCCTTTAGCTGGCAGAAAATTCCTTTTACAAAATTGAAGCCCGCAAAACCAACCAAACTGCTTAAAGCCGGGGATAATATAAAAAAAACGAAAGTACAAAGATTAAATAGGCAGGAAGGTCAGACAGAGGAATCGGGATTGAGTTTTATTGAATCACCGTTTCATCGTTTAGAATATGATAAAAAAAACGGAAGAATAATTTCACTATTTGATAAAACTCAAAAGTGGGAAGTCTTAGATCAATCGAGTGAGTACACATTTTTTCAATTCGTTCGTGAATATCCTGATCCGCTGATTGACAAAGATCGTTCAGCAATGTATGCACGAAACTTGACGATGGAAAAATACGATGCAAATTGCTGGATGACTGAATGGAGAGCAAAGCGAGAAACCGCAGCGGATTTTATTGAAACAAAAATTTTAGAATCACCTAACAGCAAAACTTTGATATTAAAATTTAATGTGGCGGGAGCAAAATATTTAGAACAAAAAATTACACTTCAAGCAGATTCACCAATAATAAAGCTTGATCTCTCAATTCAAAAAGAAGATATACGAACACCGGAATCAATTTATTTTGCTTTCCCATTAAACATTAATAAAAATTGGAAAGGCTCGTTTGATACTTGCGCGACTCATGTATTGCTGGATGAAAAACAACTTCCGAGATCTAGTAAAGGTTGGCAGACAGTGGAGTCGTACGGGGCGATTTATAATAAAGAGAATGGAGCGGCACTATTTTGCCCTGATGCTCCAATGATTCAAATGGGAGGTTTTAATTTCGGCAGAAAGTTTAGTGAAATAAAAAGAAATGCAAATCCTTTACTTTTAGCATGGACGCTTAACAACTATTGGGATACAAATTTCAGTTCAAGTCAGCCGGGTTTAATAAATATATCATACGGATTTATGACATTTAAAAATTTTGAAAAGCAGAAAATGTTTGAACAGGGACGCGGACTTGCTGTAAATCTTGAGGTTCATCCATTAATGAATTGTTCTAAGCTGACAAAAGGAAGCTTTATAAAATATGATGATAAAAATGTTGAAATTCTGAATGTAAAATTAGCCGAGGATGAGAATAAGGTTATTGTAAGAGTTGTAAAAACATTGAGCGATAAAAAGAGTGTCGCTTTTAAATTCCCTTTTGATATTCTTTCTGCAAATGAGGTAGATACACTTGAAAATGAAATCAAAAAATTAAAATTTAAGGCGAAAACAATAACAATGGATTTAATTAAAAATAAGATTACTCAATTTTGTATTGAGTATAAAATTTAGTTCTGCTATTAATGATTAAGCTGCTGTGTTTCAATTTATAAATAGCAGCTTAGTTTTATTGTAAATCAAAAAGTTAGTAAACACCTTTCTCCGTATTAATCTCCGCAATTCTTTTAATTCTATCCGGATTAACCATTGCAGAAACACTGCATGCGGAACTTAAAATAAATGCCCCGTTCTTTTTACCCTTTGCAATAGTTTCGGCAACAACTTTTTTAACAACATCATCAGAGCTTTGCATTAACAGATTAACGGAATCTAGATTACCCTTCAGAAATATTTTATCACCAACTCTTTTCTTGGCATTGTCGAGAGATACATTCCCTAGCGGCGGCGGGTCCATGCATTCAATCCCATCAGTTTCCGATTGAGCAAGCAATTCCAGTCTATCATCTATATATCCGCAGGTGTGGATGTAACTAAATCCGCCTGCATTTGTTATAGCTTTTGCAATTTTAGTAACAGATGGCATGACAAAACTTTTATAAGCATCCAAAGAAATAAAACCGGAGCCGGAATAGGGGGATGATATCTGTATGCTCTCCAATTTGCCGATTTTAATTTGTGCCACTGACCAGGCAATACTTAGCTCGTCCATATAATTTACAAGCGATCTAAATTTAACCGGATCCAAAATTGTTGCCATCATTGCATCTTCCAGCGAGGGGAACCATTGTACAGCTTTAGAAAAACCGCATCCCGTCCAGCCGCCGAGATGAATATTATCACCTAAAATTTCTCGTGATAAATGACTGCTGTAAAAATCTTCATTTGAGTATTCCGGTATATCAACCTTCCACGATTCAGGATCGGCATCTTCAAAAATATTTGTTTTAGCTCCAACAGGCACATCCTTAATTGAACGATTAATAAAATAATCGATGTTCGCATTTTTTCTACTTCCAGGTAAATAGACTAAACTACCATCAAAATTATATTCCTTGGCTAGCTTGCATTCAGCTTCGATTAATTCTTCGATTTGGGAGGGAGTTTTTGAATCTTTAATTCCATGTTTGATGATATGCTCTAAACTTAAAAGACACCAGAAGGGAACTCTGTCGGGAGTTCCATTCTTCATTACAGTTGTTATTCTTTGTCTGGAATTCATTTTCTAAATATTTTTTACTTAAATGTTAAAACTAAAATACAACTTTAATTCTTTTTGAGCCCAGCATTTACCTAAATTGTTGCTAATAGCATTTTAGAGATTACGAGTTTCATTTAAAAGGATTTTTTGTAAGGATAGATATTAAGGTATACTCGTGCATCCTGGGGGACTCGAACCCCCGACCTGCTGATTAAGAGTCAGATGCTCTACCAACTGAGCTAAGGATGCGCAGTAAATATATGTATTTGCCCTTTTCTTTTCAATAATGTCAATTACTTAGTAATAAAATTTAAGAGTTGAATTTTAGGTCTGGATAGCAAGGAGACTGTATTGTGATTCATACATCAAAGGAGCAGGTTGTTTGCATTGAAGCAATGATTGAATTATCAGAAGACTCGTCTCCAATCAGTAAATTAGAAATTCAAATATTTAATACGTGACAGATAAAAAAATAAAGCAAACTGAATTTTAAAAATTTTTATGGATTAACTGATTGGCATTGATATAAAAATATTTTTCTTAACTCAAAATAAAAATCAAAAATCTAATGGTGCAGATTGTAAATAGATTTTTTGAAGCTTTTGAGAAAGGTATGTTAAATGATATTTGGTATTATTAAAGATTTTAATAATTATAAGTTGAACTTTGTATTTGATTATTTTGTACAACAGCGCTCAATACTGAATCAGTTGTAGGGACGAAATATGGCTGGTCGGAAATTGCAAAAACTTATCGTGACCTAATTTAGTAACTCATAAAAATTGATCAAGCCCTGGGCGGAGTTAAAAAATTGATCAATGAATTTGATTATAAAATTGAAATAGTAAAATTTAGGTGTTTAATATCTAAAGCGGGGTTTAACATCAAAATAACAACAAAAGAAAGGTGCATTATTTAACCCTAATTTGAAAGACTTTAGGTAATACCCTAATTATAGTTTTATTTATATTCGGATATAACCTAATTCTCTCATTGCTTTTCTAAGGTTATTCCCTTATTTTTCATTACAAAAATTTAGGATGTTTTAGAATGAAAAATTTAAATAACGCTTTAATGATTGAACAACTTGATAAAAAGCTTTCAAAATTTGCTTTAATTGAAAGTAATATCAAACCGGCTAAGGGATGGATTAATTCAATTCGTTCGGCTTTAAATATTTCACTTGTTCAATTTGCCAGAATGCTCAACAAATCTTCACCTACTGTAAAAGAAATGGAGGAGCGTGAGGCAAATAACAATATTACCTTAAATAAACTTGCTGAAGCAGGTGAGGCATTGAATTTAAGATTGGTTTATGGGTTTGTCCCTAAAGATGGTACTCTTGAAATGATGCTTGAAAAACGTGCCTACAAAAAAGCTGAAGAAATAGTGATGCGGACCTCACATACTATGAAACTCGAAGATCAGGAAAACACTGAAGAGAGACTCAAGAAAGCTATAAAGGATAGAGCTGAAAAAATTAAAAATGAATTACCGAAATACTTATGGGACTAGACTTAGATTTTTCTGATGGTAAGACACCGCTGGATGAAGATGAAAAAGAGGGCTTACTTATTCCTACGGTAACCAATCGTGGTGAACTTGATGAGTTTGAGCAGCTTGGTGTTGAAAAAACAAATGAGTGGCTGCTGACAAAAAAGTTCAGCATAGAAAAAATTTTAACAGAAACTTTTGTTAGAGATATACACAGAAGAATGTTTTCGGATATTTGGAAATGGGCTGGAGAATTTAGAAAAACAGAAAAAAATATTGGTGTGGATCCGGTAATGATAGGCGTTGAATTAAGAAATCTTCTTGATGATTGTAAATATTGGATTGGAAATAAGGTATTTAATGAAGATGAAATCGCAATTCGATTAAGTCATAGAATGGTATTAATCCATCCATTCGCAAATGGTAATGGGAGGCATTCACGTCTTATGGCTGATGTGATTATTAATAAAGGTTTTGGCAAACCCTACTTTACCTGGGGCAGTGTTAATTTAGTAAAAGAGGGTGAAGCCAGAATAAAATATTTAGAAGCCTTAAGAGCGGCAGATAGAAATGATTATAAGCATCTGATAGAATTTGCACGCTTATAATTTAATCTTATCAAAAATTTATAGCATATAATAGTAGAGATAGGCGGGTAAGGGTACATTGCAAAAATAAACTTTCCTGTATTTGAGTACAACATGACTTTTTAGGGTAAGTGTGAAATTGAATGTTTTCAAATTTATTTTTCATCTTTTCTTTAAGAACAAATCCTATTCAAATTGTTATGTGGTCAATGAAAATATAAAAGACTATTGATCGCCCAACAATGAAAAGTCGTATTGGCTTAAATAGGCAAATATGCTTGGCATGATAATTCATAAATATTTAATTCAGTAAGATTAAAATATGTTTGGATTAAATAAGAGCGGGTAGGGAGAGTTTCACTAATAAATCATTAACTAATATCTGAATCTGTCGCATACACAGTGTAGACTGTCTTGTGGCTTTAATTAAAAAATATATTAAGAACAAATATCAGAATTTATAGTTCTTGATATTAAATTTTAAATTGATAATTTAAGTGGCAATATTGCTATTAAATTATTACCATAATTTACTCACATTAATGCTTAGCATCAAAGGACGATCAAATATGAATGAGAAATTAGTTAGGCAGTGTCTTTTTAATTGGTTAGGATACGGAAACCTTCATGGTTCAATATGGTTTATTGGTACAGAAGAGGGAGGAGCAGAAATATGGAGACAAAAGACAAAGACAATTCAAGAAAGTTTGGAGATAAGAAAAAAATTTAAACTAAGTATGGATTTTATCAATGTTTGGGAAAAGCAATATAATATCCCAATGATAAAATTTAGAGGACCAACTGTGTGGCGATATATTGCGGCATTCCTGTTATGTTTTGAAAAAGCGAAAAAAAATGAGCTAATTAAAGTTGAAAGAAATGATGTAGAAGAATTTTTATACGAGTCAAAAAAATTAGGGAGGAAGGATTCAAATCATTTCCTTTGTGAATTATTTCCTTTGCCTAAAAAGAGTAAAAATAATATTGAACCATATTCAGATTTTTGGGATTCAATAAAATCTTATCATAGTGAATTATTATCGCAAAGAATAAATCTTATAAAAGAGGCGCTAAACGAAAATGTAAAAGTGTTAATTTCATATGAAAAAATTCTAACAGAATATTTAGTTGAGAAATTTCATGCTGAATTAGAATATACATGGGAATTCAAAAAACAAAAATATAAATCATATAGAATAAAGTTTGAGAAGAAATTAGAGATAGCATTGCTTTCAACACCATTTTTTGGAAATGGAAGAATTAGTTATCAAGGAGTAGAAGAAGCAGTAAAGAAATTAATTGAAAATAAATTGTTAACTACAATCTGAAACTGTCGTATTGAGAGTGTAGGCTTACTTGGGCTTGATTTGAAAAAATATATAAATAACAAATATCAGAATTTATATTTGTTGACATTAAATTTTAGAATGATAAGTTAAAATCCACATTGGTATTAAATGCTCAATATTCATAGATATTTTCAATGATATTTTCTTTCATCTTTTTACCATCTAAATATTCGATAGTTGTTATTTTTTTATGCAAATTACTTTCAGGTTCACGTTTAAAAATGATTCTTTCAATTAGTATATTATCTTCATTGAATATCCTTTGCTCTTTCACTTGGTTTTGAGCATCATATTCTTCCTCTATTCTTTTAACCAATTCTTTAAGCTCATTATAAGTGCTGGAAATAAATAATTTACCGTCATTTTTGGTTTCACAAATTCTCTGTTCTAACAGATTATCATCACTAACATAATGAGATGTTATTTCCATGTTTTCATCCTTATCTTCATGAAGATCGTACCATTTAAGCTCGTTGTCCTCATAACACCTAGTTTCAATTACTTTATCCTGTTCGTCATAAATAAATTCCAAGTATGAATGTACTTCATCATTTTTGACAAATTTTTTTTTGACTACTCTATCCCGTTCACCATATTCAGAGAATTCTTCAGAAGAGTTGCCCTCAGAATCAAAATCTTTTCTATTCTCAGCTCTTCCCTCAAGTGCAGGTTCATATACAGTTGAATTATTTGAAACTTCGTTTCCTCCTCTATCATATTCTATATATCGATGCGCATATCCGTCCATGATGGTCCTAGATTTCAATTTACCATCACTATCAAATATTTCTGTCACGAGTCTATTATTAACTTCATCATAATCCGATATTGATTTAAGTCCCTTTTTTATATTAACATCATCTGTTGTATAGTCAATTTGTGTAAAATAACTAGTCTTTTTTTTCCATATTTTTTCTTTCTCACTCATAATATTCTACATAGTCTCCTGTGTTATTTTTATTAGATCGCTTTCAGCAGAAACTTTCTCATAATATCAAATAATATTTCTTATCGAAATTATTTCATAAAAAAGCATAAAACGGTATAATTTACTGAAAGCATTTTCAACAAGATTTTTAAGATCTTTCTTTTTTTGTTCAACAAACTTTCGATGTAGTTGATATGTAAAACTTCTGCACCTCACGGACATAAAGTTAGTTGAAACTAAAAGAATGTTACTCATAAAATAATACAATATCAAACATTGTTAATAAAGTCCATCACCCAGGTGGGATTTTTTTATAGTCTGACTTTGTAAAGTTGTAGAACTGTCGCAGCGAGATTGAACGTTTTGTTATCAACAAGTAACTACAACAGTCCTATGGAAAGCGTGTACAATCTTTGGCTTGATTTTATTGATTATAAATAGATGCAACATCAGAGTTTATATTGTTTGATAATTTTGAATAATAGTTTTAGATTAAGTTATTGTTTAAGATATTTGAGGTTTAGAGTGAACAAATCTGAAGGTACTGAAGAACTATTTCCCACCATGCAAACCATCTTTCAAATCTCATATAGACTAAAATTTAGTTTAACTTTTATCAATAGTAATTTTAAGGCAACCCAATGGCAAAACCATACACAATAAGATTGTTTGTTCCTGATGGACTCCCGAATACATTTAAAATAATCGATAAGATGAATTGGACTGGAATTGGCTTAGAGATTTCCCGAGATACCTGGAAACAACATAGAAAGAGACATGAACTTGACCAGGCTGGTGTATATATTCTCATCGGATATCAAGACGATAGTGACCTTCCTACTCTTTACATTGGTCAAGGAGATGGTGTTAGAAGTCGAATAGACTCCCATGAAAAAAATAAAGATTTTTGGGATAAGGTATTAATTTTTGTTTCCAGTAACGGTGGTTTAAATAGAGCACATATTACTTGGCTGGAGTGGGCTTTAATTGAAAAGGCAAAAAGTATTGGAAGATCTTTACTAGATAATAACGCATCACCAACTGAACCAAAACTTACTGAATCAGAAAAAGCAGACACCCAAGAATTTCTAAATGAAATCCTCAGTGTTTTACCTTTGGTTGAAGTGAAAGTTTTTGAAAAAGGTAAAAAGATAAAAGTTTCGGGAAAATCGGTATCGGCAAACAAAAAGATTGGAGTCAAGGATACTATTATTGTTCCTGCTCAAGAGGACGGATTCAAAAATGTATTTATTGGCCAAAACAGTTGGTATGCTATACGAATTGGTGGCGGTAAATTGAAGGAAATAAAATATATAGCAGCATACCAAACAGCCCCAATTTCAGCGGTAACACATTATGCAGAAGTTGAAACCATTGAACCATATGGTGATGGAGGGAAATACAAATTAAATTTTGTGAAGCATGCAAAACCGATTGGTCCAATTAAATTTAAGGGTGGTAAAAAAGGGACAATGCAAAGCCCTAGATATACAACATATGAAAAATTGTCATCGGCAAAAACATTTTCAAATTTGTTTGATTAATTCCAATTAGGAAACATTAAGTATGTCCGATTTTCACGACAATATATTTTACTTTTATAGAGGCGCAAACCTCAAAGACAATCAGAGAGAAAGGCAACTTGAAGACAACACAACAAAAGCACTCATAAATACACTTGAACACTGTGAAAAATCCGTTGCTAACAAATTTTTAAAATGGCTGGGAATTGTATCAGAAGGACAATCGTTTTATCAATTGCAACGCAAGAGTATTGGTAAGGCAAGAATAGACTCTAAACCACAAAAACTTCTTTTAGGTATTACACCTAACAATAAGCATAATTCATTAACGAAATTAGCCCCAATCAAAGATGGATATAGTCGACCTGATGCATGGATTTATGGTAAAAACCATTTGGTACTTATTGAAAGTAAAGTGGCTGGGAGTCTAGATAAAGATCAGATGGGGAGGCACTTACAAACACTACAATCTGATCATAATGTAAGAGTTGACTTTAAAATAAAAACCTGGTCAGACATACATATGTTTTTTACAAAGTTAATAAACACAACAATTGAAAAAGATAAATGGTTAATTAAACAATTTGTTCAATATTTGGAGAGAATAAATATGTCAAAGTTTACAGGATTTAATACTGAATTTTTCGATTATTTTATTTCCCATGACGATGATGATGTTCGACGATGGGTACTAAACACAATGCAAGCATTTGCGGAAATAGTTCAACCTAAGTTATATAAAATTGACACGTTTTATGATGAATTCGATATTGGAAGACTTGAATATAAGCACAAATATACGTGGGCTGGATTTGGTCCAAAAAATAAGGAATATAGACAATATGCCCATATTACAATTGCGGCTGGATTAGAAGGTTTAGAAATTTTATTAAACGTTGAGCTAAAGTCAGCAACGGATAAATTGAGGGAAAAGATTGTTAAAAGTCCAAACAGTTTTAAAGATTATCTATTAAACTTAAATATAGGTGATGAAACATTTATACAGATTGAGGAAAGAAAACAAAAGCAAGCAATGGTTTATGATTATAATAGAATTTCAAGAATTGATTTGTATGCTTTTAAAAATAAGATTACTGAAATAGAAAGTATGAATTACCTTACATCACTTATTCAAAAAATTGAATTGCCATATTTTTCAATAAGAACGATTATTGACAGAGATTTGGTTTGTAAACTATCTCAAAAAGACCAAGGTGCAACATTGATTGAAAATGTTACGAATATTTGTCGAAAATATAATGCAATTATAAAATTCATAAATGGCTAAATAGGATATCAATATTATGCACAAAGACATTTTAGCATTCCAAAAAGATTGTTTCCAAAACTACATTCCTACCATTCAAAAAGAACTACAAGACTTTCCTAAAAAATATGTTTACCCAGACGGCAATCCAATTAGGCCAGTAGTTCCTGTTCAAACAACTAAAAATTCAATCATATTAATTGGTGCCTTCCCATCAGCAAGATTTGAAAGAAGAGGAAAGTATTTAATTCCAGTTGCTGATAACCTATCCCCATTTGGAGAAGAAAAATATTTTGATGGGCGGGAAACAAGGATTCAAGCATCAAGGGAAAGTTTAAACAAAAATTATTTCCCTCAATTGAATATCAACCCTGAAAAAATTTGGATAACTGATTTAGTAAAGATTTATCTATACCCAGAAAAACATATTAAAAATTGTAAGGAAGTAAATCCTAAGATAAAATATGTTAACACGCATACGATGTTTAAGAAAATTGCACAGGCAAGCAAAGAGTGGGTTGAACAAGAGATTAAAATTTGTAATCCAAAACTAATTATTACACTTGGAGAAATTCCTGCCAGAGTTATAGTTTTAGATAATAAAACACCAAATAAAAAATTACTTGATGGTTCGATAAATACAATTAAGTTAGATAAGGAATATAAGATAGCACACTTGGCTCATCCTGAAATCAGAAGAAGAAATAAGGAGTGGGATAGGTACACAAAAATAATGATTAAAAAACTATCAAGAGAAATATAAAAATATGTTTTTCGAACACCCAATATTTGAAGACCCCACAATGAGTCATCAGAATTATTATGATACATTGAATTAGAAAAATTCATTTCATTGATGGATAGTTCTAAATGTTATTTTTGTCGTACAGATTATTTACGAAATGAACATCCTTTTTAAGGTAATATCTAATTCCTAAAGCTGAATTTACCGCCGGCCTGTTTGTTGGGTTTACCCACAATTTCATTTTAGAAAACAAAACTTCTTGTATGGAAATAAATTTCCTTTATAATTTTTCAAAAGTTAATTTCTAAATTCAAAAATATTATATTTACCACAACTGTTTTAACACTAAACACAAAACTCCTATGCATGATTTTGAAATACTAAAAGACATTGTAATTATCCTGGCTTTTGCCCTGCCCATAATTTATCTATTTAAAAGAATTCACATTCCTACTCTTGTTGGGTTTTTGCTTGCAGGTATGGTTATTGGTCCGCACGGACTAAATTTAATTGACGGCTCAACAGAAATTGAAGTTATGGCAGAAGTTGGAGTTATATTTTTGCTTTTTACTATCGGACTCGAAGTATCGCTTACTCAATTAATTAAAATGAAAAGTATTATGATACTTGCCGGCGGCTCGCAAGTTATTTTCACTGTTCTAATTTCATACGGTTTATTTTTGCTTTTAGGCATCGATGGAAATTTAGCTTTTCTATTTGGAATGCTGCTCAGTTTATCCAGCACTGCAATTGTTCTTAAACTTCTTTCCGATAGAGATGAATTAAGTGCACCTCAAGGTAAAATCTCAATCGGTATTTTAATTTTTCAAGATTTAATGATTGTTCCGATGTTTTTAGTTTTGCCTATGCTGCAGCCGGATAACGATCTTAGTTACAATTACATTTTAAGCAAGCTGGGCTTGGCGTTTGGACTACTGATAGTAATTCTTCTGCTAGCAAAATTTTTAATGCCCAAAATAATGTATCAGCTTGCAAAGTTACGTATGAGGGATGCGTTTGTAATTGGTATTCTTGTTATAATATTGGGAACAGCATATCTCACTCATTCACTTGGTTTATCTTTTGCGCTCGGTGCATTTATTGCCGGTCTAATCTTAGCCGAATCAGAATACAACTCACAAATATTATCCGATACGCTTCCATTTAAAGATGTATTCAACAGCATTTTTTTCGTGTCGGTTGGTCTTATGCTAAATGTAAATTTTGTTTTTGAGTTCCCGATTCTAATTACAGGTTTTACTTTATTAGTAATTTTGTTAAAAGCCATAGTGATTATACTGATTGTGCTTGCTCTAAAATATCCATTCAGAATTGCAATCATAACGGGTTTCGGGCTTGCGCAAATAGGGGAGTTTTCAATAATTATTGCACAGGCTTCCAATACGTTTAATTTGCTTAGTGAATATCATTATAATGTTTTTCTCGCTTCGGCAATTTTTACAATGGTGTTAACTCCATTTCTATTTAAGCTGTCTGCACGCTTAGGGTTTGCTTCTAATAAATTGCCGACTCTAAAAGAAATTAAAGGTGATAAGCAACTTGGTAAAATGAGCAATCATGTAATAATTGCAGGGTTTGGATTGAATGGTAGAAATCTTGCCCGCGTACTTAGGGAAACCGGTATAAGCTATATTGTTGTTGAGTTAAACCCCGATACAGTGCAAAGGGAAAAAGCAAATGGAGAGCGTATCATTTACGGGGATGTGAGTAAAGCAGAAATTTTAAAACATGTAAAGATTGATAAAGCAAATACCTTAGTCTTCTCCATATCCGACCCGCCGACAGCAAAGCGTGCAGTACGAATTGCAAAACAGTTAAACCCCGAACTTTTTGTGATAGTTAGAACCCGCTACGTTAGCGAGATTAGTGAACTTAAAAAATTGGGAGCCGATGCTGTGATTCCCGAAGAGTTTGAAACATCTCTTGAACTGTTTAGAAAAGTATTAATAAAATTTCATATTCCAATGAATATAATCATGCAGCAGATTTCATTGCTTAGACAAGAATCTTACAAATTACTGCGAGACAATGAAATGGATGTAACTACATTAACGCATCTTAATGAAATATTAGCTGAAAATTTAACTGAGACTTACTACGTTAATGATGATAACCCGAATATTGAAAAACAGCTTAAAGAAATTAATTTGCGTGCTAAAACCGGTGCTACCGTTATTACAATTATCAGAAAAGGAAAAACTATTTTTAATCCCAGCGGAGAAGAAAAACTGCAAGCCCATGATAATTTAGTGATGATGGGGATACATAAGGCAATTGATGATGCCGCTAAATTATTAACCGGACCTAGGGAAATTGATGAGGAATAAAATTTTTGTAATAATTCTGCTGATTATAATTGGCTGCGGAGAGGTTGATAAAGAGCAAGTTGGAAACAAGCAAAATGTAGTGGATGATTTAGGAAATTCTTTTTCCGCAGATTCAGTTCCGCAGCGGGTAATAACTCTTGCCCCAAATTTAACAGAAATGATTTACGAATTAGGAGTTGGCAGTAAATTGATAGGCAATACTCTTTACTGCAACTACCCGGAACAGGCAAAGGATGTTGAAAAAGTCGGTGATTTACTAACTATCAATTATGAAAAAATTTTAGAACTTAAACCGGACATAATATTTTTAACTGTTGAAGGGAATACTAAGGAAGGCTACAATAAATTAACAGAACTTGGGTTGAATGTTTTTATTTCAAACCCAAGAGGTTTTAAGGGCATTAAGAAAACGATTTTAGATTTAAGCAGATTGTTCAAGAAAGAAAAGATGGCTGATTCACTAATACAAAATTGGAACAAAAGATTGAATCACCTAAAAAAAGTTGTTGATAAAAACTCTCATAAATCTGCAATGTTTTTAGTTTCTCTCCAGCCGATTATGCTGGCGGGCAATAATACATACATCAATGAGTTTCTAAAATTCTGCGGATTAAAAAACATTACGGAGGATACTGATGTTAATTATCCGATGTTCAGTAGGGAGCAGGTTCTGGTTAGAAACCCGGATTATATTTTTTATTCGGATGGGATGAAGAAGGATGAGAAAGATTTTAAAAATGCTTATCCCGAATGGAAAAATTTAAGCGCAGTAAAAAAGGGTAATGTAATCTTTATTGATTCAGATTTATATTTTCGCCCCGGTCCCCGTTTTATTATAGCCCTGGAAGATTTAGCAGCCAGCGTTTACAACTTAAATTAAAATTCTTCTTTTTCTGATTTTGAAATAGATTTTGGTTCCCAGTCCATACCATCACAAGGGAGGTAATCTTCAGTCGGGTGCTCATCATACTTCAAACAAATTACAGCAGTTTCATCAAAGTGTTTGCATGATGCACAAAGTGTGTTGGTTAAAATTTCTTTATTCTTCTCTAAAAATATTTTGTATTGAATTACAGCCGGATGAATTACAACTCCATATACCGACATAATACCCAGCATCCACCAATACCTGTATTCCATAAAGCCAAAAAGCAGCCACAGCACAGGTATTAATATTGCTATCCTAATTATTGTCCAATAAACTATATGTCCCATTCATATTCTCAATTTTAAAATCAATCTACTGATAGAAAAATGAACAATCAACATTCAAAATTCGTAATAAGTCAAATTGATTTTAGAGCTATATAAAGTTAAATTGCTATGCAATATTAAATTAAACAATTCAAAATTTACATACTGGTAATAGGTAAATATGAGCACGAATGAATCAGGCGATTCACAAAAAAGAACGGGTGACGAACCGAAAGCAAAGAAAACAAATCCGCAAATATCTTCAAAGCCCGATCAAAAACGATCGAATGAACAGCAGAAACATAATCAGAATTATAAATATAGAAAGCGCAGATATTACAGTAAGAACAAAAAGAGTGATTCGCAGCAATCCTCATCACAACACAAAAAAAGTTTTAAGTTTAGAAAAGTCTCGGTTCTAATTCCTCTGCTTAATGAAGAAGAGTCGCTTCGTCCTTTGTATAATGAAATTAGAAAAGCATTCAATACAATTACTCCCGATTACGAAATATTTTTTGTTGATGACGGCAGTACCGATGATTCATTAAAAGTGATTAAGGATTTATCGAGGCAGGATAGAAAAGTTAGATATATAAGTTTTAGAAAAAATTATGGTAAATCTGCTGCATTGCAGGTAGGATTCAAAAATGTAACGGGCGATGCGGTTATTACAATGGATGCAGATTTACAAGATGACCCTGCAGAAATACCAAGTTTATTAGCAAAATTAGAAGAAGGGTATGATTTAGTTTCGGGTTGGAAAAAGCAAAGGTTTGATCCCTTTATAAAAAAACACACATCTAAATTTTTCAACTATATAACAAAAATTACTTCCGGTATAAAAATTCATGATTTTAATTGCGGGTTAAAAGCTTACAGAAAAGAAGTAGTTAAAAGTGTTGAAGTTTACGGCGAACTTCACCGATATATTCCCGTGCTTGCCGGCTGGAAAGGATTTAAAATTACCGAAATTCCCGTGCGGCATCATGCAAGAAAATATGGTAAAACTAAATTTGGTATATCCAGGTTCTTCAAAGGCTTTATCGATTTAATAACAGTAATCTTCACTACAAGATATATTCAAAGACCGCTTCACTTGTTTGGTCTTCTCGGCGCAATTGCATTCCTTGCCGGAGTTGTAATAAACGCCTACTTAACTTATGAATGGATACAAGGTGTTGCACTCGGCAACCGACCTTTGCTGTTCCTAGGTATCCTTTTAATAATTGTTGGTGTTCAGTTAATTGCATTAGGTTTGCTTGGCGAAATTATGGTACATAAATCCCAAGATGAACGTGTGTACGGTATTAAAGCGCAAAAGTGATAAGTGTAATTAATTTGTACTGCATGGCTTTTAAACATCATACCCAAACTCGGAGAGTTTTACTTGGATAAAAAAATTGTAATTATTGGTCCGGCATATCCCTACCGGGGTGGCAACTCCCTTTTTGTATCGCATGTTTTTGATTCTCTTTCAAAAGTATTTGATGTAAAGATTTATAATTATAAACTTCTCTATCCCTCTTTCCTTTTTCCCGGCTCAACTCAGTACGATAAAAGCAGCACGACAATGCTTAAGGCGCCCAATGTACGTGAAGTAAATTCTATTAACCCGTTTAATTGGATAAGGGTTGCTTCAAAGTTAAAAGCGGAAGATGCCGACTTAATTGTTTTCGATTGGTGGCATCCTTTTTTCGGTCCCTGCCATTTCTCAATTTCACAAATGATAAAATCGAAATACAAAAACAAAATTTTATTTATAACGGAAAATGTTATTTCGCATGAAGGTAATTTTGTTGATAAAATATTAACAAAAATTGGTTTGAGGAATTCCGACAGATTTTTATGCTTATCCGAACAAGTGGAAAAAGAACTTAAAGAATTAGCCCGCGGTAAAAAAGTTTATAGAACCGAGCTTCCGGTTTATGATTGTTATCAATCCGGCGAGACGGATACCGCTTCAACAAAACAGATGTTCGGGTTTAATGAGGATGATAAGGTTTTGCTCTTTTTCGGTTACGTGCGCACTTATAAAGGTTTAGATATTTTGATTGATGCAATACCTGCGTTGTTGGAAAATGATAAAAAATTTAAGCTGTTAATTGTGGGTGAATTTTATGATAGTCCGGAAAAATATATAAGCCAAATTAAAGCACTTAATATTGAAGAACATGTAAAAATAATAAACGAATTTGTTGCCAACGAAGATGTTTATAAATATTATCTTTCCTCGGATTTGGTAGTGCTGCCTTACCGCAGTGCAACACAAAGCGGAATATTAAATGTTGCATACGGTTTCAGCAAACCCGTTCTAGTTACCGATGTTGGCGGCTTAGCCGAGTTTGTTGATGATGAGCAAACAGGGGTTATAGTAAGTGAAGCAAGCCCGGAAAAAATTAAGGATGGAATTTTGAAATATTATAGTCTTGCAGAATCAGTAAAATTTTCTGAAAATATAATTAAAAGAACAAGCAGCAATGCTTTTAATAATTTGCCGGAACTGTTCAAACAAATTTTAAAGGATATGGAAAATGATACTTAAACCTGATTGCAAATATTTTCCCGGTGATAGACCATGCGACTTTAATAAATTTGAGGGAATAATGTGCGATAACTGCAATCATTATAATCCAATAAATTTTAAAATTCTTATAATTAAATTAGACGCAATCGGTGATGTACTGAGGACTACTTGCATACTGCCTGCATTAAGAAAAAAGTATCCCGATGCACATATAACATGGCTTACAAAAAGTAATTCCGTTGATTTATTTAAACATAATCCATTTGTAGATAGAGTTTTAGAATTTGAAGATTCGAAAATAATTCCCCTGCTAAAGGTTGAATATTTCGATTTAATAATTCATCCCGATGCATCACCCCAAAGTGCCGCACCTGCAAGTTATTCAAATTCGGAAAACAAAAAGGGATTTATCCTCAATAAAAAAGGGAAGGTAATACCCGCAAATAAGGATGCTGAAGAATGGTTTGAGATGGGTGCTTTCGATCAATACAAAAAGAAAAATAAAAAGTCGTACCAGCAAATATTATTTGAAATTTGCGGACTGGAATTTAAGGGCGAAGAAATTCAATTGTTTTTATCTCAGGAAGAAATTGAATTAAAAGAAAATATTATTAGAAAACTCAGTCTGTCAGATTCCGATTTAATAATCGGGTTGAACACAGGTGCAAGCCGCCGCTGGCAGTATAAACAATGGCGGCTTGATGGTTACATCGATTTAGTGCGTGAGATTAGGAAAAATTTTAAAGTTGAAATTTTACTTTTTGGCGGACCCGAAGAAATTGAAAGAAATGAAATACTGCTTCAGCATTTTCCCGATTTAATTAATACAGGCACAAACAATACCTTGCGGCAATTTTTTGCAAAGCTGGACCTCGCCGATATAATTGTTACCGGAGATACCATGGCTCTTCATGCAGCGGCGGCATTAAAAAAGGATGTCGTTTGTTTGTTCGGTCCAACTTCCTACAATGAAATTTATGACTATGGAAGAATTGCAAAAGTATATCCTGATATGGATTGTTTGGTTTGTTATAAGCCCGAGTGCGATTTTGATCCGACATGTATGGATAATATTACTGTTGACATGGTTTACACTGAAATTGAAAAAATTATTAAACGAAAATTAAAATAGTGTATTTGTTTTATTATGATTAACGGGGGAGTGATGTTAATAAAAATAAAATTAGTTTCTGCAGCGGTGTTGATAGCTTTATTTTTTGTGTCATGCACAAAATCGCATGTACCAAGATCGGTCCAAAAATTTTCAAATTTTACCGGTGAGTATATCGGACAGACAATCCCTGATACTATTCCTCAATTATTTGCTCCCGGATTTATCAGTACCGGTTTTAGAGAAAGAGACGCAGCATACTCGAAAGACGGCAGCGAGTTTTATTTTACATTAATGGCAAAGGGCAGCGGAGTTATTTTATTTGTTAAAATGATTGATGGTAAATGGACTAAACCTGAAATAGTTTCTTTCTCCGGTGAGTATAGTGATATGGAGCCGTTTATCTCTGCCGATAATAGTAAAATATATTTTGCCTCAAATAGACCAATTGAAACTGACGGTGAAGTAAAAGATTATGACATTTGGTTTGCTGAAAGAACTGATGACGGCTGGAGTGAATCGCAAAACATTGGTGCACCAATTTCTTCAGATAAAGATGAGTTCTACCCGACATTTACATCAAGCGGTGCGATATACTTTACTGCCGCTTATGACGATGCTGTCGGCGGTGAAGATATTTATATGTCGGAATTTGTTGACGGTAAATATCAAACACCTAAGAATATTTTCGGCGGGGTAAATTCAAAACGCGGCGAATTCAATTCTTATATTTCTCCTGATGAAAGTTTTTTAATCTATTCCACCTGGGGCAGAGAAGATGGTTTTGGCGGCGGTGATTTATATATCAGTTTTATGCAGGAAGATGGTAGCTGGGGCGAGCCGAAAAATATGGGTGATAAGATCAATTCAAATTATTTAGAGTACTGCCCGGCATTTTCACCCGACGGTAAATATTTTTATTTCACAAGCAGCAGAACCGATAAAAGTTTAGGCGAGCCGAATGAACTTACTTACCAGAAACTGATTACTCTGCTAAGCAAACCGCAAAATGGCGATACCGATATTTATTGGGTTGAAAGCAGTTTTATAGAAAATTTAAGATAGAAATATCTTGATGGCTTAATTGTTAAATGGTCAAATTGTTAAAGATTGCTTCATCCGTAAGCCGGCGGATTCGCAATGACCATCCATGGCTATACTAAGGTTTCTTTTAATGAATTGTATATAAGTAATTCGGAATTTTTACTTTAATTCCTGTGAACTCTCCTACCAGGTCGCTTTTCTGATCACCTACAGACATTATTATTTCGAAACCTGCTTCGGTTAATTCTTTTCTATGATAAGCTTTATATTCTTCTGCTTTTAATTTATACTCATCTTTACTTCGGCAAATTAAAGTATCAATTTTTGTGTATCCCGCTTCAATTAAATTATTATAAGCTGATTCACATGTGACATCTCTTTTGCCGGTTAAAAAAACTATGTAAACATTTTTATCAACAAGATAATCGTATAACCGTTTAACATCTTGTATTGCCGGTGCGTCTGCTTTAAGCTGCCATTCAGTCCATGAGTCCAGGTCATATCCAAAATCTATTTGAAGCGCATAGTCATAACCGGAAAGGGCAGTTTCATCTATATCAAAAACAACTGTGCTGTTTTCATTAAACTTTACATTTTTAAGTTTTTCAATTGCTTCATCAACAACTAATTTTATTTCTTCATCAAACTTGCCCGAATCATAATATTCTTTCACTTCTTTTTTTGCAATGGAGAGATTGATAGGTTTGTCATTATTACAGCTAAGTACTAAAATCAAAAATATGGCTGAGAGTAGAGTGTGTTTAATCATTATTACCAGTTATCATTTGTTATAAAATTGGGTTCGTAATTTAAAAATAATATATTAAGTTTCAGAGCAATAAAAGTATTTTTAATGACTTCAATATTTTATAATAATTGTATTGTTTTTTCAGTAGGAACTATTATTGTAAAATGCTTGAGTTTAAAAACTTAATTACAAAAAGAATTATAAATGCCTGAAACATTAGAAAAGAATAAATCAAAAATAAAAATAGAGAAAAACGGTAACGATTCATTAAATCGTTTAGTCAATGTTTTATCGTCGGACTTAGATTTTCATAATTTAAAAAGCAATCATGGATCTCATAATTTCCATTCCTTCCCGGCTAAATTTCCACCGCAATTGCCATCTAAATTTATTTTAGAATTAACAGAGCAAAATGATTTAGTGTTAGACCCAATGGCTGGCTCTGGAACAACAATTGTGGAAAGTTTGATAAACAAAAGGAATGCAATAGGTTTTGATATTGACCCATTAGCACTTATGATTACAGAGGTAAAAACTTCTTTCTTCAATAAAAAAATCTTAATTGATACATTTAGTAAAATCATTTCACACTCAATAGAATCTATTCAAAATAGACAATATTTGCTTGACTCTTTCTTTGAGCAGGTGGATGAGAATACAAAAAAGTTTGTACACTACTGGTTTAGTGATGATACAATAGCTGAATTAGTTTCTTTATTAAACCCAATTTCAAAAATTAAGGATAAAAATATTAGGACTTTTTTTGAAGTTATTTTTTCATCTATAATTATTACTAAGTCCGGTGGCGTATCATTAGCAATGGACTTAGCACATACACGACCTCATCGCGTAAAAAAAGCAGTTAATTTTAATTCAGAATTGCTATTTGATTTAACTGATACAAAAGTGAACTCACGGCATCATATTTTATCTAAAAAATTAAAATCACCAATTTTAGAATTCAAAAAGAAATTCTATCAAAATATAAAGGCTTTATTGGAAGAAAAATTTCATAACCAATTAAGATTAGAATTTGCAGATTCGCAGTATTTACCCTTACCTGATAACTCTGTTGATCTGATTGTTACCTCACCCCCCTACGCTTCAAATGCTATTGATTATATGAGAGCACATAAATTCTCATTATTGTGGTTTGGTTATTCGATTGATGACCTGAAAGATAAAAGAACAAAATATATTGGAGGCGACGCTACCTCTAACTTTAAATTTGAAGAAATGCCGCAGCTGACTGAGAAAGTATTAAAAAAACTTGCTGAACAAAATTCTAAAAAGTCACTTGTTCTTCATCGCTACTATTCGGAAATGACTCACTCCCTTAGAGAAATGTTCAGGGTGTTGAAATCAAATAAGAGTGCAATAGTTGTTGTTGGCAACTCTGTTTTAAGCGGTGTTCCTTCCGAAACTCATCTTTGTTTAAAAGAAATTGGAGAACAAATTGGTTTTACTGTACCGCATATTGGAGTAAGAAAATTGGACAGAAACAGGCGTATGCTTCCGGCAAGTAATAATTCTTCAAATTCTCAAATATTACAGCGAATGACTGAAGAATATATAATCGGTTTTTACAAAAAATAAATTTTGTTATGTCAATAGATAATTTTAGAAAAAAATATCATCAAACCATTTGTAAGCAATTATTAAGAATTAGAATAAATTCTATCAAAGGTGATTACCCAAATAATGCTGATGGAGATAGTAAAATAAGTGTTAAGATTGCCTGGGCAATTGTAAACAGTTTAACAACAAATCCGGTTCCTGGTAATATTTCAGGACAACAAGCTGGTAGTATTTTTGAACAGTTAACGAGGGACTATTTAGAAAATTCTTTCAGTTTATTGCAGCATATAAGACCGGGTAAATGGCAATATTCTACAAATACAAGTATTTCCGGGTTTGACCAGTATAGCGATTTAGCAAGTATTGATTCCATAATTAAGGAACATAAAGCACTTTCTTCAACATTGGGTCAAGATTATCTTGTTAGTCCTGATATTGTTATTGCTCGTGAGCCAGTATTAGACAGTGAAATTAATCGAAAGAAAAAAATTATTGTAAAAAATAATTCATCAGCTAAACTCACTCCCCTTAGAAAAAGTAATTCGGAGAAACCATTTCCAATATTGCACGCCAGTATCTCATGTAAATGGACACTCAGAAGTGATAGAGGTCAGAACACGAGAACTGAAGCTTTAAATCTTATTAGAAATAGAAAAGGTAATCTTCCTCATATTGTTGCGGTTACAGCGGAACCAACCCCAACAAGAATTGCAAGCCTGGCATTGGGGACAGGTGACATTGACTGTGTTTATCATTTTGCTTTAAATGAGTTAATAGAGGCACTAAATCAAATTAAAGATGAAAGTCAATTGGATATGTTATACACCTTAGTTGAAGGTCGAAGACTTCGAGATATTAGTGATTTGGCTTTTGATCTTGCAATATAGTAGCTGACAATAAGCCTATTGAAAGAAAAGATAAAATAATTACTTATTCGCCATTTCCATTTTAACTTTTTCTATTTTGGAATTTACTCTGTCTGTTTCATCCTCTTGTAATTCCAAATTACTTATCGAGTTTAGCTCACTGAATGCTTCTTCGTATAAGTTTAGTTCTGCAAGCAGGTCAGCAAAAAATAATCTTTCTTCAAACAGTTTTTTAGTATCGGGATATTTACGATAAGTTTCCTTTGCAACAATAACAGCCGATTCCTTAAATCCATTTTCAGCAAGCTGTTTTGCGCCGTTTAATCTTTTAATACCAAAATCACTTGAATTAATTGAAAGCTGTTCATCGCCTTTTGTTTCGCTACCGTAAACCACTGTGTTTTTTGTATTCCCCTTACCATCCGTTTTAGGAACGTTTCTTATCTCCTCCATAGCCAGGGCAAGTAGTAAATCATTTATTGAAACTTTTTCAATATGATTTAACCCGAGTGCCGAATTGCTTTGAAGTATAAACCTGTTCCCGTCTTTATTCAACTTTACATATGATTTGTTATCCGTCAGCAAAACATCATTACCGTTTAGTGATAAACCTTTGGTTACCGGTTTCCATTCTTCTTCGGTACCAGATAAATATTTTACATCACCGGAAACTGTTTCAACTAAAAAGTTTTGTGCAGCTATGCTTATGCACAAAAATAAATTTATCAGAACAATTGTTAAAAGTTTCATTTCAATTTCTCCGTTTCTAAAAATTTTAATATACATCTATTATCTCCACGCTGCCCTTAACCAAACCTAATTTGTTAACTGCTTGATCATGAAATTTTTCAGATGCTATTTCCCATGATTCATAAAAATCCCTCTGCGAAGTTGTTTCAATAGGAATCCAGACTTCTTCTTTTCCGGTAACATTTTTTCTTATAAAATATTTTTTATCGTTATTGGTAATTAAACTTGAGTGCTGGGGCGGAAGACCGGTGTTTACTAGTAAATTTACATGACTTACCCCATCCGGTTCTTTGAAATCAACAAAGGCGGTTTGTATTCCAACGCTTTCCAGCAGCGAGCTTAAACTAACACTCAAATCATCGCAATCGCCGCCTTTAATTTTCATTGTTTCACTCGGGAACTGTACTCTTTCAACTGAAGCACGAGGGTCTGAAACATAGATCATATTTTTTGAAAACTCGTTAAAGAGAATTTTAATTTTTTCAAAATTTGATAAAAGTGACGGTACTTTAATCAGGCTATCTTTTTTTTCACTTAAAATATCCTTTGCCAGGTAATGTGAAAACTCAATATCATTTTGAACAAAGTATCTTAAATTAATTACTTTACCATCCCATGCGTTATGGTCATTAATTAATACAGGCTTTTGAATTTCATCATCGGGATTGCTGCTTTCGGTAGTTAAGTAAAAATTTGCTTCACCAATTTCGCGCTTGCCTATTTTTTCCGATTTGCTGTGAATGATTGTAAAAAACGGAATTACTGCAGAGTCTTTACCGGCTATATGAATTGTTGGCGAATAAATTATGTCATCATTAATTAACGGAACATAGCTTGACGGCTTTACTGCAATTTTTTTGTCGGATAAGTTTATAACCTTCGCAATAGCAAATGGTTTGTTTATATATTCATCTGCAAGTGTTGGAAATATTTCACCATTAATTTGTATGTCGGTAAATCTAACAAGTTTTTCCGGATTGAATGACAAAGCAAAATTAACCGAGGCAAAATATTTACTTCCGCTGTATTGGTTGTTAAATAAATTATTTACACCGGTTTCTAAAAAATCGTTCAGCGGTTTTGCGCTGGTTCTATCGGTAAAATATTGAATGCCGGAAATTGTAAAACTGAGAAAATCAGTAGAGTAATTTAATGACGGCAGAATACCGGCAATAAAAGGAGTTTGATATTTATCATGAAAGGCTGCTATTCCGAATGAAAAATTTCCACCTCCTAAATCAAGTAAACTATTTATTCCCAAAATAAATGATGCATCAGTTTCAATCCGGGCGGTTAATGCTAATTCATTATAAGGCAAATACTCAACTCCGAATACAGCCTTTTTATCGGTGCGCATTTTATAATTTTCATTGCTTGAATTTGATGGGCTTTCATTGAGTATAATTAAATTTACTGAGGATAGTGAAGCACTAAAATTTTCGTTGAAAGAATAATTCATTCCAAAGTCACCGCGCCAATAATTTGAGTTTGTTTCTAAAACCTTGGTTGTAATTATATTCTGAGAATCTATTGAGAAGAAAGGGTCAAGTTCTTCTTCATTAAATGATTGTTTAAAATAACGCAGATTAAAGCCGGTTGAAAATTGCGGAGATATCTTTAATGAATATCCGAAGCCAAAAATTTCTTCAAAATTAATTTCTGTTTCAAGTTTTACTTCGCTGGAATCTGCTGTTATTATTGATGTTCCGGTATTTAGAATAAATTCTTTTTGAATACCCGGTGTAAATCGTGCATATAAATTATGATTTTCAATCTGCTTTGAAATACCAATTAAGTAGATATTTGAACTGAAGGTGCTTACTAATTCACCGCCGTAGGTGAATGATAATTCCCAATTTTTATTTTGAGTGTAGTTCTGCGGGTTCCATTCAAAACTGTTTAAACGAAATTTACTGTTACCGGAATTAGCCGCATAACCAAACATATCCAATGAGGATTGTGAGTATGTTGTTTTTGCAATCATCATAATAAATAAGATAATTGAAAAAGCACTTATGAAATTACGGAACCGGAAGTCTAATGTTATGGATGTTGTTTGCCGAGACAAAATTATCATTGAGTGAATTACCGGTGATGTTGGTATTAAATCTTCTAATAAAAGTTATTACTAATTGTTTAAAATGATCAAAAGGAATTTTTCTAAGCAAGCTGCCCGGAATTCTTAAATGTCCGTCGTCCTTAGTTCTTAATCTGTAAAGAGGAAAAGCCTCATCCCGATTTTTAAGCTGACCGCCGAGAATTATTTCGATAGGTGTGTTTGCTTTATTCCATGTTAAATCGAGTCCAAAATCCGATGCACCGGGAGTGCCTGAAATTCTAACATTGCCTGTCACCTCGGGCGGTGTTAAAATATTGAATTGAATAGATTGACCAATAATCGGGTTCAATCTAAATTTTATAAAATCATTATTAGGGTGGCGTCCTCTTCTGCTGTTAATTCTTAACAGGTGTAAAAGCCCTGCTAAAGTATCTTTTATCTGCCCCTGCTCTTTGTATCGTAAAATATAGGGTAGAACCCTTGCAGTATCGCCGTTAAAAAAAGTTCGTCCAATGTATCTGGTTCTATATCCAATAGTTTTACCTGCATTATTTTTTATTGGTGATTGCTTATCAAAAAACACTGCACCATAAAAGGCAGATTCTAAAGTTGTACTTCCAATTGTATTTTTAATATCGTTAACGGTAATAATAGAAGCACGTGTGGGCGTTGGCTGAGTTATTCCTGTTGAGTCGTAACCGTTGGCATAAACAAATTCATCCGGGCTGGGGGAAAGTAATTCAATTTGAAGATCATCATCAATGGTATTTTCGTCCGGCAGTAATTCCGTTGGACCTGGTTCTTGGCAAGATATTAAACCAATAATTATTATTAGTGTAAGTCCAATATTTAATAAATGCTTTTTCATTGTTGTTCAAATTATAAAATTGTTTTCTTAATTCAATGCTATTTTTTTTTGATTAAAAGGCGGAAACCTCAAGCACCAAGCATTGAGATTCCGCCGTTATTTGCAGGGTGTCCCTTAATGGGGGACATTTCACCTATCTTACAAAATATGGAAATCCCCATGTGTTAACTTCAACCGGTGCTGCATCATCATAAATAACTTGTTTTGGCATTGCGTTTATTATTGCGTGATAAGGACCAATGTGCTGATGCGTTGTATAGGTTGCCTGATATACTTTTTGATAATATTGTCCGTCAAATTCTGATGAAACTAATTCGAAGCGTTTTTTAGCGCGGTTATAACCGTTGCGTCTTGCACCGTATGTTAGGGTTACAAAATCATCAGCTTCGTATGCACTTTGAACATTAACAACCATTGTCACTTCATCAAATCTTCTAATTATTGGGAACTGATGCCAGAATTTTCTTCCGAACCAGCCGAATCTGCCAGATGCTCTTTGCAGATAATAATCATTCGGAGAGGTGATGGTTAATGTATCGCCATTAGGCAGGTACGCTGTTAGTTTTGTTATTGCAATGTTTTCTGTCAATGTTCCGCCTTCGGGCAATGATATTGCAATTATTCTCCAATTAAATATTTCTGAAGCGGAGTTGTTTACTTTTTCAAAAATAATATTTCTTGTAACAGTTGTGCTGAATTCTTTTACAACCAAAGTATCAACTAAATTAGTGCTTAATGAATCAAACGGATCAAAAGATGCAGCGATGAAAAGTTTGCCTTCAAAAGTTTTTGTTAATAAACCGTAAGCTGTATCGCCTTCGAAAGTTATATCTAATGTCTTACTTACTAACCGCATTCTTTGACCAACTCGAACAGGATAAATGTCAGCCGCGGTTTTAGGAAATATGAAGTCCATTGCATCTTCTTCATTATAATTTGGTTCAAATGATTGTAGGTCTTCATCCGCATCAGCAAGCTCTTTTAAAGCTGCTATATCGGATTGTGTTTCTTCAGGGTCTGTTAAATTATCTTGATTACTGCACGCTGATAAAAAAGTAAATAGCAAAAGTGCTATTAGCGAAAATGAAAATAATGAGTTAAGCTGTTTCATGATATATCTCCAATTTATTTTTATGATTTTTGTTTAGTACACCGTTGCCGAAGATTATGCATGTAATATGCCAAAGCTAAAATATTCCGTAACACGTTATATTATAATGAGTTAACCGCCATGCCCAATTTAATTATTTGCCTGGAATAACAGCTAAAATGCCTGAATGATTTTTCTCCAGGTGGTTGGGAGGTTTGCAGGTTTGCAGGTTTCAGGTTTGCAGGTTTGCAGGTTTCAGGTTGAAAGTTTAAAAGATTGAAAGATTGAAAGATTCAAAGATTGAAAGATTGTAAGATTGCCTTCAAAGCAGCCATTATTAACCATATCAAAAATCAAAAATCTTTGATCGTTAATCTTAAATCATCTTTAATTATTGGTTAAAGATTACAAGATTATCAAAATGGAAAGATTATAGTATTGATTTGCTGGTCACAAAATTACATTTCAATATTTGAGATTTGAGATTTGAGATTTGAGATTTGAGATTTGAGATTTGAGATTTGAGATTTGAGATTTCAACTTCTCAATTGCTGCTGAATTATTTCATCAAGATATTGATGATAGCGCTGAGGCAGATTTTTGTACTTGGATTGGAAGATTTTCTTAAGTTCTTCAAAATTTGATGTGCTATGTTTCCGGATATCTTTTTGAATATTATTTAGATAAGTAGATGTTTTAGAGTTAACTTTTTCAATTATCTCCCCTTCATCAGAATTTGCAATTTGGTTTACTGTCAAATCTAAGTTAAAGTTATTTTCGCAATAAAATTTAAAGAAGATTCCTCTAAAATTTTCAGAGATAATTGTTCTGCTTAAATTACCAAGTTCTTTTGCTGTTTCGTTAATTGATGAATGTGAGAATTTCTTTTCACGGAGGGATTCGAGTATTAATGACTCTAAGTTGGTTTTATCAAATTTTACTAATTCAGGGGGAAGGTCGTTCAACATAATTATTTTTCTATTTTCGGAATTTGCAAAAATTGCAGCCCGCTTAATTATTGATTCCAATTCGCGAACATTTCCCTTCCAGTCATTTTGCTCTAATTGCTTAACCACTGCTTTTGAAATTGTTAATTCAGCGTCTTCCTTTTTTGCAAAATGGTTGGCAAGTATTTTTATATCTTCTTTGCGTTCTCTTAAATTCGGCAGTTTAACTTGAATTACATTCAGCCGGTAATAAAGGTCTTCCCTAAATTTCTTCTGCTTAACAAGTTCTTCTAAATTTTTATTAGTCGCAGCAATTATTCTTACATCAACAAAAATGCTGCTGGTATCACCCACCTTTTGTATTTCACCCGATTGCAAAACACGTAATAACTTTACCTGAAAATTTTCACTCGTTTCCCCAATCTCATCTAAAAAAATAGTTCCCTTATCAGCGGCTTCAAACATACCCTGCTTATCGGCACCGGCATTTGTGAAAGATCCTTTTTTGTGTCCAAAGAGTTCACTCTCGAGTAATGAATCTGTTAACGCTGCGCAATTAATTGCTAAAAATTTGTTCTCACTGCGGTTACTTAAAGTATGAATTGCACGGGCTGCTAATTCCTTACCGCTGCCGCTTTCGCCTAACAGCAATGCAGTAGCATTGGTCGGAGCAATTTTTTTTATTGTATCGGCTACATTTTCAACGGCTTTGCTTATATAAATAATTCCATTAAAGTTTTTTGGTTCAGGTAAACCGGCGGCGGGAGTTAAGTCTTCCTGCTGAGAGTTTTTAAGTTCGGAAATTTCATTTTTAAGTGAATCAATTTTTTTCGTCAAATTATCATCGGGATTATTTGCCGCCCTTTCAATTTCCTCCTGTAGTTTAAGCAAACTATTTTCTTTTTTTAGTAAAGAAATTTTCAATAATTCTTTTTCATTAATTGCGGTTGAAAGTTCCGTTTTGCTTTCCCAATATTGAATTAACAATTCAATCAAAACTAAAAATGCAAACGGTAATAAAAATGCTGAATAATTTAATTCAATACTAAAATAAACAAAGATCAAAAAGCTTAAAATTATACAAGCAGCAAGCAGCAGAATGCAGCATGTTATATCTTTCGCTGCAAAATCTTTATAAGAGACGAATAAAAATAGAAAGAAGAAAACAAATGAAGAGAGGAATATAAAGCTGCTGTTTAGATAATTGTTATTTAACAAATTATCAATGGCAATTGCATGCAGCCCAATACCGGGCAGTCTCTCATTGTTTGGAGTTGAAATAAATTTTGCCGTGGAAGGGTCGCTTACACCCAATAAAATAAATTTATCTTTTAGGTCATTCAATCTTTTATCTTTCTCTTCGGCTAACTTAAAAAACTCCAGCAGCGAATAGTTTGAAAAATCTTTCCAGGATAGATTAAAATTAACTTTTATTATTTTGTCAGCAGTTAAACTGCTATCAATAATTTTTGCCGCCGCATAAGAAAATGCGTATTCATTTTTATCGCCAATATTCAGCTTAGTAGGAATGTATATGCCTAATTTATCTTTATAATTCAAATGCCCGGTAACAATATTCTTATTAGCTGACTTAGGCTGCGGATAAATTATAGAATCTGCCGTAGTTTGATCGCCATCAAAATAGAGATCACTAATTTGAGAACTGAGTAATACATTTTTTGTTTGGCTTATTTGCTCACTAAGTAATTGATTATATACTGTTTGAAAGGATAAGTTGTCCGAAAGAAAAATTTCAAATCCAATTCCCTTAATGCCATATCTATTTAAATTGTTAAGCAAAAGGGCATAGTAACTTCGCTTCAGAGGCCAGGTTCCTAATTTCTCAATATCGTTTTTAGTAATGTGGATAAGGACAATATTGGTATCGGGTATTGAGTTGCCGGCAGTTTTTTTAAAAAATGATTGAATAGTATGGTTGATATTATTTGAAATGGGACTAAAAAACATAACCAATACAAAAGCAAAAATCACAGTCGAGATTTTTAAGTGTTTTTTATTTTCTAATAAATTTTGAATGTTAATCATTATTGAGTTAATTTTGGAGTACATTTCTTAGGCTAATTTACAAAATTCTTTCGATAATAATTAGCCGGTGATTTAAATAATGGAGAAACAAAATGCGAAGTACGATTAATAGTTTAACGGTTCACACATACGGTAATAAAAAAAAGCAGCCGATAATTTTTATACACGGCTTTCCTTTTGATTATAAAATGTGGTGCAATCATTTGGAAGCACTTAGTGAAAATTATTTTTGCATAGCATACGATGTACGCGGATTAGGAGAGAGCTATGTTGGAGATGGTCAATATACGATGGAGTTTTTTGTTGATGACCTATATTCAATAATGCACGAAATGTCTTTGAATAATCCGATACTTTGCGGAATGTCGATGGGCGGCTACATTGCTCTTCGCGCTGTCGAAAGAGACCAATCAAGATTTAAGGCTTTAATTTTAATGGATACAAAATCGGAAGCCGACAACGATGAAGGAAAAATTAAAAGAGCTGCTGCAATAAATGAAATCAACACAAATGGTCTAAATTATTTTCTGGAAGGATTTATAACAAATTGTTTTTCACCGGCAACTATAAAAAATAGCCCGGAAAAATTTGAAAGGATTTTAGAGCGCGCTAAAAAGCAAGACCCGGTTGGTGTTAAGGGTTGTTTATTAGCGATGATCAGCCGAACTGATACAACAGATTATCTTCAAAAAATTAAAATTCCAACGCTGCTGATGGTTGGTGAAAATGATACACTTACCCCGCCGGAAGTAATGAAGGATATGGCGGCGCAGATTGATGAATCTGAATTTGCTCCTATACCGCATGCCGGGCATATGGCTCCGGTTGAAAATCCGGGAGTTGTTAATAATATTATTGCCAGCTTTTTAGAACGACGATTCAAAAAATGAGATCAAATAGATGCAGCCGTTTCATCTGGGTTATCGGTTTATTTATTTCCTCAATCGTTTTTTCATGCACCGAAAAAAATAACGAAGAAGTAAATGTTAAAAAATTATTCGATGAGCAAAATGTTGACGGCTGTTTTATTTTATTTGATGTAAATAATAGCAGAACTTTAAAGTACAACTCTGCTATGTGCGATTCACAATTCCTCCCTTCATCAACTTTCAAAATTCCTCACTCACTTATAGCAATGGAAATGGGAATAATTCCGGATACTTCATTTACATTGCAGTGGGATGGTGAAGAACGGTTTCTACCCGTTTGGAACAAAGACCATAATTTTAAGAGTGCGCTCAAAAGTTCAGTCGTTTGGTTTTACGAAGAAATAGGCAGGAGGATAGGCAGCACAAGAATGCAGAGTTGGCTGGAAAAAATTAATTACGGCAACCAAAATGTATCAGGCGAATACCCTTACTGGCTAAGGGGAAACCTAAGAATTACACCAAACAGCCAATTAGAGTTTATGAAAAAATTCTACTTTGAAAACCTTCCATTTAAACCGGAAAATATTCAAACAGTAAAAAATATACTTGAAATAGAAAAAACTGATGAGTATAAAATTATTGGTAAAACAGGCTGGGGTGATTTGAATGGGAAGAGTACAGGCTGGTTAGTAGGTTATCTGACAAAAGATAATAATACATATATTTTTGTAACATGCATTCAAAGCAATAACCCTCCGGAAAATTTTGCTTCTAGTAGATTGATTATAACAAAAAATATTTTCCATGAACTGGGAATTATAAAATAGAATTATTGATCAATAAAAATCTACAGTATAATCAATAAATTTGCCATCCTTATAATTAAACTTTGCGCTGAAAAACTTCTTTTCAATTATCCATTTCAAAAAAATGCTGTCGCCTTCCCACAAGTTCAATTCAGTCAACTTACTGTTATCAATCCACTCAAGTTTTCCTTCGGGCGAATCAATAATTTCACCTTCAAATTCATTAAATGTAAATAAAAAAACATACCAGTCATCCTTGCCGTCGAATAGCGGATAAGTGATAAAGCCATTCATCTTTGGATTTTTAACTGTTAAGCCGGCTTCCTCTTTTATTTCTCTAATCGCACATTCTTCCGGTGTTTCGCCTGCCTCAAATTTACCGCCCAAGCCATTCCATTTACCCTCGTGGTAATCGTTCTCCTTTTTATTCCGATACAACATTAATGTTTTATTTCCATCGTTTATGTAACAAAGTGTAGCTAATTTCATCATTATCCTTTTGATTTAAGAAAATGCAAAGATAGCAATGGTTTATAACCTAAATCAACCAATTAAGGAGATAAATAATGACAGCAGTAAAAGTGTGTGCAATTTTTTACCTAAGAAAATCTAATTTGTTAAAAAATTTTTACTAACTTTTAGTTTGGATTTTTAAATAAAGCAGACACATGAATAAAAACGAAAATATAAATACTGACGATAAAATAATTGTTAAAGGGGCTCGCGAGCATAATTTAAAAAATGTCGACTTAGATATTCCAAGAGACAAACTGACAGTTTTTACTGGCGTAAGCGGAAGCGGTAAATCATCATTTGTTTTTGATACCGTTTATGCAGAAGGGCAGCGCAGGTATGTTGAAAGCTTATCATCCTATGCCCGTCAATTTTTGGAAAGAATGAGCAAACCGGATGTTGATTTTATTTATGGAATTTGTCCCGCCGTTGCCATTGAGCAAAAAACGGGTGCAAGAAATCCCCGTTCAACTGTAGGAACCAGCACAGAAATTTATGACTTTTTAAGATTACTTTTTGCCCGAGTTGGTAAAACTTATTGCTTTGATTGCGGGAAAGTAGTTACAAAAGATTCTGTTAAAACAGTATCGGAATGGATTGAAGAGCAGAGCGAAACCGATAAATTCTATATCGGTTTTCCCCTACATGCGCATGAAGGCAGAACAGTAAAAGAGGAGGTAGCGCTTCTTAAAAAGAAGGGTTTTTTTAGAATATTCAATAAAAACAAACTGATTGATTTAAATTCTTCGGATACAGTGCCGCGTTCTAAAAAAAATATTCATGTTGTAGTTGATCGCTTCAAAATTAAAAAGGGAGAAGTTCGAGAGAGGTTAGCCGATTCCATTGAAACAACATTCAAAGAAGGAGAAGATCGATTATCGGTAATTAATGCAGATACTAACCGGGTAAAAGAATTTACTAAATTTTATGAATGCTGCGGTATAAGGTACGAAGAACCGGAACCGAGATTTTTTTCATTTAACAACCCGTTTGGTGCATGCCCGGTTTGTCAGGGTTTCGGCAGAACAATGGGGTATGATATGGATTTAATTATTCCCAACAAAAATTTAACATTGGTGGAAGGTGCAATAGCACCCTGGCGGACTGTAAAATTCAGCAAGCATTTAAGAGATTTAGTAAGGTTAGCAGGACCGATGAACATACCTGTTGATGTACCTTACAAAGATTTAACCGTTAAGCAGGTCAACCTTATCAACAAAGGGTTTAAGGGGTTTATTGGAATTGAAAAGTTCTTTAAAAAACTTGAGCAGAAAAATTATAAAATGCATATTCGCATACTACTGAGTAAATATAGGGGCTATGCAAAATGTAATGCATGTAAAGGTTCAAGGCTGCGCCGTGAAGCACTGCAGGTAAAAATTAACAACTATTCCATTTTCGATCTAATAAGCATGTCAATTGAAAATGCATACGAGGTTGTAAAAACTATTAAACTTACTGAATATGAAAAAAATATTGGTGAGCAGATTCTTTTAGAAATAACAAAACGATTGACTTTTTTGAATGAAGTTGGTTTAGGATATTTAACTTTGGATAGATTAAGCAGCACTTTATCGGGCGGCGAAACTCAAAGAATAAATCTTGCCACATCACTTGGCTCAGCACTAATTGGTACTCTTTATGTCCTGGATGAACCAAGCATAGGTCTGCATCCGAGGGATAACAGCCGGTTAATTAATATTTTAAAATCATTAAGAGATTTAGGCAATACTGTATTGGTTGTTGAGCATGATGCGGAGATGATGAGAGAAGCTGATATGATTGTTGATATGGGACCTAAGGCAGGCTTACATGGCGGTGAGATTGTTGCTAAGGGAACATACAGCCAAATTAAAAAAGATAAAAATTCATTAACGGGACAATATTTATCCGGCAGCAAATCTATTCCGCTTCCTGCAAAAAGAAATAAAAAAAAGGGAAAAGAAATAACCATTGTAGGTGCAGTTGAAAATAACTTAAAAAACGTTAATGTTGATATTCCATTAAACAAATTGGTTGTTGTAACCGGGGTAAGCGGTTCCGGTAAGAGTACCTTAGTGCATGATGTTTTCTACGGCGGTATTGCGAAACTCTTCGGGAGTAATCCTAAAAAAGTGGGTAAGTATGAATCGATACAGGGTTATAAGGGTGTTGATGAAATTGAAATTGTAGATCAATCGCCAATCGGAAAATCTCCCAGGTCAAATCCGATAAGCTATGTAAAGGGATACGAGCATATTCGTGATTTGTTTGCACAAACTCCGCAAGCAAGAGCCCGAGCATACAAACCGGGTTACTTTTCTTTTAATGTGCCCGGCGGCAGATGCGAAACATGTACAGGCGAAGGATTTGTTAAAATTGAAATGCAGTTTCTCGCTGATCTTTATTTGGAATGTGAAGATTGCGGAGGAACGAGATTTAAAAAAGAAGTTAGAAATGTAACCTACAAAGGTAAAAACATTGTTGATGTTTTAAATATGACAGTGGATGAAGCCTTGGAATTTTTTAACAGCAATAACAAAATTGCAAAATATCTTCAAGTATTATCCGATGTAGGAATGGGGTACGTAAAACTTGGTCAGCCGTCAAACACACTATCCGGCGGGGAGGCACAGCGTATTAAATTGGCTCTGCATCTTTCGGTTCAAAAAGCAAATAAGCACACACTTTTTATTTTTGATGAACCAACAACCGGATTGCATTTTAATGATATAAGTAAATTATTGAATTGTTTTCAAATGCTAATTGAAACCGGTAACTCGGTAGTTATTATTGAACATAATTTGGATATTATTAAATGTGCAGATCATATTATCGATTTGGGACCTGAAGCCGGGGATAAAGGCGGCGAAATTGTTGCTGAAGGTACACCGGAGGAAATTGCTGAATGTGAAGAATCTTATACAGGCAAGTATTTAAAGCCGTATTTAATTTCTAATTAGTTTCTTGCCGGAACTTTAATCATAATTTCTTTAATATCACCGTAACGAAAAATTGCAAACCCAGCCGCTCTACTTTTTTGTGCTTGCTCAATTATTTCTTCTAAATCAGAATAAACTTCAGGCTTAAAAGCCCCGATGCCCAAAATAATATTTTTGTCAAATGAATTACGGAGCCATGTTTTAGATATGTCAATAAAATTGGGTTTTCCTTTTAACCCCCAATATATCTGGGGAACGAGATAATCTACTAAATCATTTTCGAGCCAAAAGTAACTATCTTGATAAACATCCGAATAACCTTGAAGGGCATAGTAATCATATCCATTTTTATAAATACCAATCGGTGCCGCACCGATAAGCATATTTGGTTTCAGCCTTTTTATTACTCTTTTCGCATCGATTAATATTTTATTAATATTATCTCTTCTCCAATCATGAATATTTTGATTTTTACCGTAAGCCGAATAGGAGAATTGATCATCAAAGTTTTTACCGGGGTATCGCAAATAATCAAATTGAATGCCGTCAAAATTATACTTAACAGTAATCTCTTCAACAAGATTCAGCAGATACTTTCTTGTTTCGGGCAGTCCGGGATCAAGCCAGTAGGTAGTTTTATTGCCTTCTCTGTGCTCAACTATCCAGCCCGGGTGCTTTTTTATTACATGATTTTTATTCAGAAAATCTTTGTGACCATTGCGGGAATAACATCTTATCATATTTACCCAAGCATGAATCTTCAAGCCTATTTCACGAGCTGATTCAATCGCATATTTTGAAGGATCAAAATTTAGAGTAGTATTATTAGTATCAGAAAAGTAATTGGGAATGGATTCATATTTAGAATTAAAAAGCACTGTGCCGCTGCTTCGTACTTGAAAGTAAACGGTGTTGAAACCTTTTGCTTTTATATCTTCAAATATCTTTTTCAGTTCTTTTCTTTGAAGCTCTGAATTCCCAATTGAAGAGGGCCAGTCTAAACGGTAATTTGTTGTAACCCAAACTGCCCTTGTTTCTGTATCCGGCTGTGCACTTACATTGAATGCAAGTAATTGAACAATTAGAAATAATATAAAAGTTAATTTGGAAAGGAGAAATTTTATCATACGTAAGTTTTAGTAAAAAGCCCTATACCATTTTCAATTGAATAAATTACCTGTTCTTTTTCAGCTTCAACATCAATCAAAATTTTTCCTATATCTTTCAGAAGTACAAACTTTACAACATTGCCGCTGTTTTTTTTATCTCTGAACATGTTTTTATAAATTGAATTTTTATTGTATTCATCAATGCTGATAAGTCTATTAAAATCAATAAGAAGTGAAAGAAGTTCCGCAAGTTTTTCATCATTAAGCAGACTAAGTGTGTTTGATAAAAATAAAGAACAGGCAATTCCTATAATCACTGCCTCGCCATGTTTTATTTTATGCTTCTGCTCAACTTCGATTGCATGCGCAAAAGTATGACCTAAGTTTAAGATTTTTCTAAGGTTAGTTTCCTTTTCATCTTCCACCACAACATTAGCTTTAAATTTTATTGAACTTAAGATAACCCTTTCTAATATTGACTTATCAAGCTCTCTAAATTTTGCCAAATTATTTTTTACAAAAGAGAAAAAGCTGTCATCGGTTAAATATGCATATTTAACTATCTCGCCTATTCCGCAAATTATTTCTTCTTCGGGAAGGGTGTTAAAAAAAACGCTATCAATTAAAACAAACTTGGGCTGATAAAATGAACCGATAATATTTTTAGTATCGTTAAAATTTATGCCGGTTTTGCCGCCGACAGAGCTATCGACTGCAGCAAGCAATGTTGTTGGTATTTGAACATACTGAACACCCCGTGCGAAAATTGATGCGGCAAAGCCGGTGATGTCTCCAATTATTCCGCCGCCGATCGCAATTAGAAGTGTATCCCTGGTGTAGTTGTTCTTAAGCAGTCCTGTAAATATATTTTGTAATGTTACAAATGATTTATCGGATTCACTCGGTTCAACTATAATAAAATTAAACTTGCCTTTGAATTTTGAAAAAACGTTTTGCAGTTTAGTTTTATGCAGCTTAAAAACATTTTTATCAATTACTGCAAAAACATTTTTATTAAGATTTTGTTTTGATGCATAATCAAAAAGTTGAGAGACGTTTTCCGAACCCACAAAAACTTTGTAGGCGTTTTCTTTTAATGGAATTTCAACTGTCCGCATTGATCATTCTTTTAATTTGTTTGGCTAATATATCTACAGTAACACCAATTCTTGTGGCATCGGTATCAATGGTAATATCGGCTTTTTCGTAATAGCGAAGCCTATCCTGCATATGGTTATTTATTTTATCTAAAAATGCATTCTCGGAATTTTCAGCGAGAACTAAATCCCGGAATAATGGTCTATCAATTTTATTTTTTATTCTTTTATAAATTACATCGGGTGAAACTTTTAAATAAATCAGCTTTCCATTTTTTTTAATCACATCAAAATTATTTCTGTTGGAAATTGTACCGCCGCCGAGAGAAATTATAACATTATCTAAGCCGGATAGTTTTATTAATGTTTTATTCTCATAATCTCTAAAAAAGTCTTCGCCTTCATCTTCAAAAATTTCAACTACTGATTTACTCAATTCAATTTCAATTACCTGATCCAAATCATAAAAATCCCAGCCTAAAACATTTGCCAGTATTGGACCAATTGTACTTTTCCCGCTGGTCATATATCCTGTTAAATAAAATCTTTTTATCATAATGTTTTTATGAGTTTGTAAAGCATCAGCACAAATATAGTGAATTGTAAAAAGTAAATGGGAATTTTAAGTGGAAAGAAAGCATTAAAAATGAATTGCAGCACCAAGCGAAAAAGTTGCTCCATCAATATTTATTTTTGAAATAAATGTATCTCTTCTAATTCTTATTGTACGTCCATTAACAGTAAACGAATCGGCAGAATACTTACTCGTCATTTCAATTTCGGGGTCTCTAAAACGCATCTCAAATTTTACTGAGGAAAATTCATTTATCATATAATCCATTCCTATAGCTACTTGAATGCCGTAGGCAAAGTCCCTCTCTTGGTTGGAAACTGAAATTCCCTGAAAGTTTCTGATATAATCTCCCCAATAATAGCCAAAACCACCGCCCATATAAAACTTCCAATAATCGGTTGAAAAAGGCAAATGATAATAGATTGTACACTCAATTGGTATAACTCTAAAACCGTCTTCGGCGTTTACTTTTTCATTTAATTGAAATCCGAAAAATCTTATATCTACCGACTCCGTTCGTTTAATACTTTCAACATTCAATCCGATAATCATCGATTCGATTAATCTATATCGTATTTCCCCGGAATAACTGAATAGGTCTTCCAGGGGAGTATTGGTGCGGCTTAAAAAAGGGTCGGGTGAGTTAGGCTCTAAAAATATTTTTGAAGTAGTAGTGTAGCGATAGCTGAAGGAAACTGCAAAATTATTGCCGTTATACTGACTGAATGATGTGTTGTATAAAGCTATTATTGCAGCAACTGAATATGTAAATAGTTTTAACTTCATAATTAACTATGAAAATATAAAAAAGTTTTGAAATGAGTAGTGTAAAAAATGAGGGGGAAGTTATAATGTTTAAAATAAAAAGGGAGCCCTAATTTCGGCTCCCTTTAAAGTAAAAAAAATTATTTACTATCTATAAAATTTATGTCTGTTATCTTCAATGTCGGCACCATTCTTCAGATTTGACACCCATTCATTAAAGAATCTTGCTTTTTTCTGTCGGAGTAAATTATCCCGCAAAAAGTTTTGCTGTAATGAATAAGCGGTTGAATCAAATTCGGTTCGTTTTATTACCTTAATTAGATAACTGCCTCGTGAACCCTTAATCGGATCAGAAATTTTATTTTTTTCTGCTTTAAGCGCATATCCGGTAAATGCAAAATCCTTACCTAATCCGCCTACATTGCCGTTGGTGGTAATGTCGGTAGCTGTTGAAATTTTCGCTTTTGGATAAACAGTAGTAGCTGATTGTAAAGAACCTGTTTCATCAACCTTCGTTTTTACTTCCTTTGCTATTTCAAATGTTTTATCAAGTTTCTTCTTTCTTAACACTTCGCTTTCAATAGCGGGTTTTACTTCCTCTAAAGGTTTATAGCCTTCCTTTTTAATTTCTTCAACTTTTACAACAACCCAGCCTTGCGGTAATCTAAAAACTTCACTGATATCATTTTTATCATTTTCAAATACAAAACGGACTAAGGCATTATTTTTACCAATGCCCGGTATTGTGTTGCTTGCCGATGCAAATAATGGTGATTCCTTTATTTCCAGATTCATTAAGTCGGCTTCAGATTCAAAACTATTTCTATCGGCTAAATAAGCAAAGTCATTTGCATCCTGCTGAATTCGATCCAGTGTTGAGGGAGATGGTTCAATAGAATTAACAATTTTCTGAATTACATATTTATTTCTGTTCTTACCTGTAGTTTTTATAATATGATATCCGAAATTTGTTTTAACGGGTCTCTGTACTCTGCCAATCCTTCCGGAAAAACTAGCCTTTTCAAATTCAGGAACCATTTGACCTTTACCAAACCAGCCAAGATCACCGCCTCTTGCAGCACTGCCCGGGTCATCAGATTTTTCCTTTGCTAACTCTGCAAAATCTGCCCCGTTTATTAATTGACTGTAAATTTCATCGGCTTCTTTTTTAGCTTTATCAAAATCACCGTCGGCACCAACTAAAATATGAGAGGCTCTTACAACTTCATCTTTGGTGCGGCTTATTTTTACCACATTATATACAATATATGATTGTGCAGCCAGTACAGGTCCAATGATATCGCCTGCCTTAGAATTTGAAATTAATTCTTGAGCTTCTTCAGGAATTCGTGTAATTGCAACAGTATCCAAGCTATATGGTTCGTTTGAATATATTTCAACATAAGTTTTAAATGAAGCAGTATCCTTTTTTAAGTCACTTACAATTTCATTTAAGTTTTTTTCAATAGAAGCCGAATCAGATTTTGTTGCCTGCTTTTTAAACATTACATATTTAATTTTTCGCTGTTCAGCAATTTTATAATTCTCTTTATGTTCATTGTAATATTCTTGTATATCTTTTTCTGATACTTCAATAGTCGAATCCGGAATAGTGTTTAAGTCAATCATTGCATAGTCAGCACTCATGGTAAAGTTTTGATCAACATAAGCTCTTTTGATTTCATTTTTACTAACCGATACTGCGGCATTAACATAGTTCTGAAGTTTTTCACTTATCAATTGCTGCCTAACACCTTGCTCTGCTGCAATTACCGGCTCTACGTTTCTCGGGTCTCTTAAAGCTTCATCATATGCTGCTCTATTAAAATTACCTGCCGAATCAATAAAGCCCTGCTTAAGATATTCCGGCGGGTTTGGTCCGAGTATTACATCACGAACTTCTTCATCGGTAACTTTAATACCAAACTCATCAATTTTTTCAGCCATTAATGTTTGTCTTATAACTGCCTCCCAAACCTGATCTCTAAATGTATCTTCTTGCGATTCATCTATTTCTCTGCCTGTTTGCTGTATTTGATTTTGTTTGGCTTGTTCATAAAACTGCTGGAATTGCTGATAGGAAATATCGACTCCATTTACCGAACCTACATTTCTTTCGGGACTGGTAACAACATCACTCAGTTTAGAATCTGATAAAACCATAAATAGTACAAAAAGACCACCGACAGTTATTATAAACCACGGCGCCAAACTTCTCATCTTAGCCATCATAGCCATATTTTCGCTATGCCTCCATTTTTGCTTGTGTATAAATTCAAAACACTAAAATTAGTATCAGATTTACATTAATGCAATGTTTTTATGAGTAGAATAGATTACTTTTTATTTCTTCAAGAAGAGACTTTCGGAAGAATGTCTTAAACCGAACCAAACTTTTACAAATTCATCATAAATTTACATATACCACATTATGCAGCAATTTGTATGAAATTTGCTATATAACTTAGGAATAACCAATTTTGCAAATAAATCGCATAAAAAATAAAGAATGAATTTTAAGAAAAACCTAATATTTGGTGTCGTTTTAGTCTTTTTGTTTCTTCCGCAAAATTATTATTCGCAAAATAAAATTTGTGATTACTGCAAAAAAGAAATTACAAGTGGTAAATATTTACAAGTTGAGGGCAAATACTTCCACGAAAATCATTTTATCTGCAGCCATTGCAGTTCCAAAATTAATGGCGGATACTTTCAGCATGATGGAAAATACCTGCACGATTACTGCTACAAAAATCATGTTCTTGATAAATGTGAAAAATGCTATAAACCTATTGAAGGCGCATACGTTACTTCTGCCGGCAAAATCTATCATAAAAATTGTTACGAAAAACATATTGCTTTAAAGTGTAATTTGTGCGACAGCAATATAGACGGGAACTACTATAAAGATTTTTGGGGAAATATTGTTCACTGGGAACATTTAAGCAGCAGCAAGGAATGCGAATATTGCCGCAGAATTATTTCATCACAAATAACAAATGGCGGAAAGGTATTTACTGACGGCAGACACATTTGTAATTTATGCGGTAAGTCATCCGTTACAACCAAGTATAAATCAAAGCAATTGTTTGATGAAGCAAAATTCAAATTGCAGTTGGAGGGAATAAAAATCGGCGATGTTGAAATTGAATTGCATTTAGTCAATTTAACCGAGCTTAAAAAAATTGTTAAAGACAACCATAAAAATAATGTTCGAGGATATTCAACTTACAATTACCGGAAGCAAAACGGTAAAATTATCAACCGTGAGTTTGATATTTATATTCTCAATAACATGCCTCAAAGTTACTTTATAAAAGTTGCGGCGCACGAGCTAATGCACATTTGGCAATACCTAAACTCCCCCGAAGATAACAACAAAACACTTTCCGAAGGAAGCTGTGAATATGCCTCTTACCTGGTTGTAAAAAAATACTACGGCAAATATTATGATTTTATAAAGAAAAACTTTAATGAAAATGAAGACCCGGTTTATGGCGGCGGATTCAAGAGGGTAAAAAAATTTGTTGATAAAAACAGCAAGCGGGCATGGCTTAAACTTTTAAAATCAAAAGAAGATTTTCCGCGGGGATATTGAGAGGACAATTATAAAGGGAAAAGGGAAAAGGAAAAAGGAGAAAGGAAAAATTAAAACATGCTGGTTGCTGGATGCTGGATTCTTGATGCTGGATACTGGTAGTGGTAATGCTTAAACTTCCGCCGTTATTTCGATACATCCCAATAAAGAGCATTGGGATTACTCAATAACCGGCTAGCATTTTTAAAATGTGAACGGAGAAAAGAGATAAATGTAACCTGCCAGCCGATATGCATGAGGAAAAATTAATCTACTCGCAAAAAGATGCAACTAAGGTGGTTGAGTAATCCCGTAATGCGGGATGTATCGAAACAACCGTCATAAGGGATGCTAGATACTAGTATTGGAGTTGGATACTGACTGCTCAAACTTCCGCCGTTATTTCGATACATCCCAATAAAAGGCGTTGGGATTACTCAATAACCGGCTAACATTTTTAAAAGGTGAAATGGCAAAGGCGAAAGGTGAAAGGAAAAATAATTAATACGAGTAGAATAATTTATAACTCAATCTTATATTCCTGCCTGCTTCGGGCATAATAATTTTTACACGAGATAGATGATTTCTGTATTCCTTATCAAAGATATTATCGACATTTAAGGAAACACTGTGTACTAAGAATGATGTTGAAAAACTATAGTTAAAAAATGAATTTAATACGGCATACCCTGCAGTGGGTTTCTCAAATTCATCAAGCCTGGTCTGCTTATCTGCAAAATCAGTACTCACACCGAATGAGTAATCATCAGTCGAATAGACAATTTCCACTCGCCCTTTGAGCGGTGGAATTTGAGGCAGCGGATTTCCTGTATCTTTAATTTTTCCATGCGTGTAGGATGAAGAAAAATTAAATTTTAAGTTTTTCAAAAATTCCCATTCAATTTGCAGTTCACTTCCATAAAGTTTTGCACCAACATCATCGGTGGTGTAAATCGGCAGCAAAGTTTGAAAGTTAGTTTCACCACTGTTCCTTGGAATTATATATGAACTTAAATCATTATAAAATAGATTTACATTAAAATAAAAATTGTTCCATCGGTGATAAATAAAAAATTCCGAACCAACCCCGCTTTCAATTCCCAAATTAGGGTTGCCGGTTTCATAAGAGTAGGCAGCAAGATGTGGACCTTCTGTAAATAATTCTTCAATAGTCGGAATTCTTGATGAGCGGCTTATATTTGCGCCAAGGTGAACTATATTAGTCCACTCATATAAAACGGAAAGTGAAGCAGAGGCTGAACTAAAACTACGTTCACGTATGTGTCCAATTTTTGCATCCGGTTTCTCATACTCCGGTTTTATATTGGAAAAATTAACTCTCCCGCCCAGTTCAATACTTAAATTATTATAGTTAACGGCTTCAAATAAATATGCTGCTGCATTTAATGATTTTGTCGGAGGATTAAAAACAAATCCGCCGATGTTATAATCACGATGCTCAATTGAAGCTCCAATCGTTCCCGAATCAAAAAATAAAATTTTGCTGTGGTTAAGATTTATATTACCGATGTAATTTGTAATTTCAAATTCGGCACCAAGCAGTCCGCCGAATTCAAATTCCTTGTGCCGGTAATAAACATTTGAAAAATTGAACTCGATATTTTTAAGGAGACTATTATCAAACTCAATTCTAGATTTTATATTGTACTGCTTGCGGAGCATTTTGATCTTCACACCAAATGGATGAGCACCGACAAAACCGCCCGGCACTCCATAATCCAGTTCATATCTTTTGAATGAAGCGCCGACAAATCCGAAATCTAAAATGTAGCTTGTTCCAAAATTATAACTCAAATTTGAAATATCGGAATTGCCGAGAGTACCGACAGGCGTTGAAATATCATCTGTCTTTCGTCTGCTCATTTCCCCTTTAACGATAAAATTATTAATAGGTATTGAAGTTGAAAACGATCCTAAAAAACCTTTGTTGGCTGTTTCGCCGTATCCGCCGATAGCGCCGCTGATTTTATTCGAATATTCTTGCGGTATCTCATGCCCGATTGCATTTACCACTCCGCCTATCGTTGTTGAGGTATGCAGTAAAACTTTAGGACCCCGCACAACTTCAATTCTTTCCAGAGAAAAAGGTTCAATCGTTACAGCGTGATCCGGTGAAGTAGAAGAAAGATCAGTCACTTCCACTCCATCCTCGGCAATGTGAACACGGTCGCCGCCAAGTCCGCGTATAACCGGGCGTGCCGGTGCCGGACCCATTGAACGAATTGCGAGTCCGGTTTCATTCTTTAATGTTGATGCGAGAGTTAAGCCCAACTCTTTCTGAAGCTCCTTTCCTTTCAAAACATTGAATGATTCATTGTATTCATCAAACTTGGAATGAGAATGTAAATCGGTAACAACAACGGGAGCAATTTCAATTATTTTTGGAAGAAGATAAATAATAATATTGCGGTCACTTTTCTCGCTCAAATTAATATCAACCCGTTTTTCTTGATAAGCAACATGGGTAACAATTAAAGTGTACTTCACCTCATTCAATTTGTGAAACTGAAATTCGCCGAGATCATTTGTTGTGTAGTAAATTTCAGATTCTGCAAATTGTAAAACAGCATTTGGGATTGGAGTGTTTGCTTCAGCATCAATCACTTTTCCTGTTAAACTGCCGTTAAATATTTCCGCATCAATTTTGGAAGAAAAAAATATCAACAGAAAAGTAATAAGTAATTTTGAATAAAATAATTTCATTTTACTGAACCAGAATTGGGACTAACAACGTTCTAAAATCGGCATGACCTGCATGAAGAATTTGAAACTCGGCTTTTGTTATTCCCACGGCTAAGCCGTTTATGTGGAATGCAAAACTACCTTCCTCGCCCGCATCCCACTGTAGTTGTGCAATTGATGCATTAGAAAATACAGCTCCGAATGTCATATCAGGATCAGTTGGCGGATCAATTAAGGTTTTTGTTTCATCATAAAATTTTAATGTGTAGTGCGGACTCAATCCAATACTGATTTTTATTGTATCGCCGATTTCCGTTGTTCCGGTGGGAAAATCGGGAGCGTAATAATCTAATACTTTTATACCGGAATCAAAGATCACCATTCCAACAGGTTCAAAATGTTCCTCCTGCGGTGCAATCGGGTCGCTGTCTTCACTGCATCCGGAAAGTGAAATTGTTATTAGTATTGCGGTAATTATAAAAATTGATTTTAATCGCAGCATTATGTACTCCTTCAATAAACTTGGGTTTAACCCCAATGGTTTTAATAGATGAATTAGTTAAAAGAAAATTCTAACTATTTGAAGGAGGCGCTCTTAAACTTTTGTAAAATTTTAATGATGAGGAATATTGATTGGATGATTCAAAAGAAAAAAGTGTTGAGTTTTGAAATTGGAAATCAAAACTATTTTCGATTACCAAACTTTGAAATGAGTTTTGTGCAAAGTGAATGATTGAACATTCAAATTCTTCATTTTGATTGTTAGATTCGCTCGATGAATGAGTATCAACCTTCCCGGGGCTGAATTGCGAAATATCAATTACATGGTGGTGAAACGAGATGTTTGCCAGAAGTAAAAAATATAAAAATAGAGCAGCAGTAGAAAATCTGTTGATATTATATGTCTTCTTCTTTTTAATCATAAAACAAAATTTTAATAATTGTTAACAATATCAACATAAATAATTTACTATTTACTGCTCTAAATAAGATTCAGTATAACGTAATTGGATTCACACTATTCCGAAAACAAACCCGACCAGGTTAATCGTAATCGAAAAGTTCTTCCCGGCTCGTTTACTTTTATTCCGGTTGAGTAGGGACTACGCAAAAATGATAAGTGCTGTGCATAATTCAAGTCGGCAATGTTTTCAACTTCAAGCGCAAATACAACTCCGCTTATTTGATAGAACAAACCAACATCAAATCTATTCCATGCACCTGTTGTAGTTTCTTTAGCGTTGTCATCAATTCTTAATTGGGCATTGTTGTAAGTATGCCTTACAAACCCCTTTACCCCGGCAAGTTCGGGAGAATTAATTGTCGATGTAATTTTTAACGGCGGAATTTCCGATAGGGCGGATTTAGTTGAAGAATTCTCAGCCCAGGTATATGATGCGGAAACATTAAAATATTCCCACGCTGCTTCAAAATTTACTCCAGCCATTAAAGCATTTATGTTTGCATAGGTTTGATACTTTTTCATCTGCGTTGAAGCGGTCGCCAGATCAACATAATTCCAAATCCTGCTGCCGAATAATTCCAAACGTAAATTGGAATAATTGAATGACGTTCTGATAGTGCTTCTAACCGGCTGATCGAGAGTTGGGTTACCGGACCAATTTGGTTTGTCCATCGGCTTCTGCACTGCGATGAATAAAGCTTCAGTTTCCGGTGCTTCACTTGCGGCTTCTGCTAAAAAGCCAATTCCAATTTCGGATGATAGAGCCTCGGAATAACTTAAGCTTAATCCAAATGTCGGGAAGATTCTCGAATCTTTTACATCATTATGAATTGCTTCGTAAAAAGTTTTTCTTTCACTTTCACCAACATTCAAATAGGTTACTCCCCCTTTAGCTGATAATTCAAATTGGGTGAATGTGAATAGTTTGTGAAGTGATGCATGGTAACTGCTGACGTTCGGAATTAACTGATTATCAATTTGTCCGTTCGGCATTGTAAATCTATTATCGGCATCCCAGTTTCTGTAAACTACTTCGTAAAACTCGCCCACCATTCCAATTGTTAAATTTTGCGCCCCGGTTACCATTAACATTTTGCTGTTGCGCAAATCGTTATCCATAACGTGACTTGTATAATTAAAGTAGAGTTTGTTTTCTTTAAAACTGGCAAAGGCACTTGCAACTCTATTCGCTCTTTCATCCATCATTAAATAAGGAAAAGAAACATCTTCTGTATAAGAAAATGAAGCGCCGTATTTCCAATCTTTTACATTGCCGCGGTAAGATGCTTCAGCAAGTTTGTAAGTGAAATTACTTTCATATCCATACAAATCTTTGAAAGATTTTCCGTCACCGTCCTCATAAGGTTTACCGGCAGCATATCTCACGTTTATTTTATTTTGCAAATATTCCACCGAAGCGGTTCCGTCCATTCCATTCATTGCGCCGGATACTCCCGAAATACCCGCTCGTACTTGAAGCGGATCCTGCAGATCTTTACGGTTAAACTGCACAACTCCGCCCAACCCGCTTTGCAAATTGCCCGATGATTTATTTAAGTTTATACTTTCCAAGTCATCGGGATTAATTCTTGTCAAGGGTGAGTCCATTCTGTTTGGGCAAGCTGAATGATATCTTTCACCGTCAACCACAACATTGATGTCGCCTTTCTTCATGCCGTCGGCGTAAATGTCCTGTGCAAAGAAAACACCCTTACGGATTAGCGAGAATCCATTTTTACCAAGCACGTTTGATAAATTATCTTTCTCAATTGGGAAACTTGCGTCACCAACATTTTCTTTTTTAGATGTTACTTCAATCTGATTTAACCAATATACTTTTACACTATCTTCTTTTTGTGCGGTTAGATTTCCTGCAATAAGCAGAAATGATAGCGCGGTTATTAAGTAAAATTTAATACGCATTTCATCCTCATATAAATTAAAATAATGTTCTTGTGATCTTAACCCGCATTATGCATTAAAGTTAAATTTAGAATGCATGATTAAAATTGGTATTAAAATAGCACCGTCATTTATGGCGGTGATTGAATTAAAAAACATTTAAAGGGCTTTAGCCCAAAACCATTTGGGTTAAAACCCGGCCTACTAGCTTCACAATATTCACGGCGCTAAAGCACCGTGCAATTTATTCTATTGCATAATCCGGGTTTAATTATACGATATACTTGGGCGGGGGAGTAAGCTGTTCTAAATAGTTTTCGAGAGGATTTAATTGATAAGACAAATATAATTTGGAATCATATCTAACTGAATTTTTAGCACTTTGCTGAATAGAAAAATAAGGTGTTTCAACTTCCTTAATAACAATGGGTTTTGATTTATTGGTTTCGTTTTCGGTATCAAGATTTTTACTCACCTGAGTTTTTAGCTGACAGCTTCCGTTACAGTTGTTAACTTCCAAATCTCGTTCAACGCAAAGTTCCTCAACAATAAAATTGTAGTTGATAACATAATTTATCAATGGAACAAATGCATTAATACTGATTAGTGTATAGGCAAAGATTAGAAAGTATGTGAAAAGTCTTTTCATAAAAACATAATAGGAGTTATTGTTCTGATTAAAACTAAAGAATTATTGAGGCTTTGTCAATAATATTAGCATGATAAATATAAGCTTTCAATTTATTTTAAGTGTTTAATTAAGATGGCATCTCTTTACGACTGAAGCACAAAACCCCCAAGGTCTTTAAGACCTTTGAGGTTTAAGAGTTCTAACTTACTCAGAAATCTCCTTCAATTCTTCCATCGTAAAAAGTGGAGTAAGTTTTAATCCTGCATTGCCTAGATTTTCATACGCCTTTGGGTCGCGGAGAATAACACAAATCACATTATCAATTACTGCACCGCGCTCACGTAATTCGTTTACACTAGTAACAATTTGTCCGCCTGTAGTTACAACATCTTCAATAACGCATACTTTCTTCCCGTCAAAGTCGGTACCTTCTGCAAGCTTTCTTGTACCGTATTCTTTAGCTTTTTTGCGCACAAGAACCGAGGGAATTCCCGATTTAATTGATAGAACTGTTGATAGAGGTATTCCTCCCATTTCCAATCCGGCTAAAATTTCACTTCCTTTAGGAATAAGCTCTTTCATGTGAGTACCTATTTCATCAAGCAATTCGGGGATTGATTCGAATTTATATTTATCAAAATATTCATTTGAAATTTGTCCCGAGCGGAGCAGAAACTCGCCGGTTATATGAGCCGCATCGTAAATTTGTTTTCCTAATTCTTCTCTTGTCATTTTTTGTCCTTAATAATTTTTATGGAACAGGATCATAACCGCTGCTTCCCCATGGGTGGCATCGTGAAATCCTTTTTATCCCAAGCCATCCGCCTTTAAATATACCGTACTTTTTCAACGCTTCAACTGCGTAATGTGAGCATGTTGGCTGGTATCGGCAATTTGCCGGTAGAATTGGGGAGAGTAATAATTGATACATTTTAATAATTAATATAAAAGGAAACGCCAGTAGTTTTAGAATTGTTTTATAAACAGTACGGGCAGTTTCCTTAAAATTTTGCGGCATCGTTTTTATCCTAAAAGCTTAACAGCTTCTTTTGCATAGTAGGTTGCAATTAAATCTGCACCCGCTCTTTTAATTCCGGTCAATGTTTCCATCATCGCTTCTTCTTCATTCAGCCAGCCTTTTTCTGCTGCGGCTTTTATCATTGAGTATTCACCTGAAACATGATATGCGGAAACAGGAATATCAACAACATCTTTTACAATTCTAATTATATCGAGGTAAGCGTGAGCAGGCTTAACCATAACAATATCTGCACCTTCATCAACATCCATCAAAACTTCTTTTATTGCTTCCTCGGCATTGGCGGGATTCATCTGGTAAGTTTTTTTATCTCCGAATCCGGGAGCGGAATCAAGTGCATCGCGGAAAGGACTGTAAAAACAAGATGCATATTTTGCACCGTAAGCCATTATTCCGGTGTTAGGAAAGTTTGATTCTTCAAGTGCTTCTCTAATTCCAAGAATTCTTCCGTCCATCATGTCGGATGGTGCAACAATATCAGCCCCCGCTTCGGCATGAGATACTGACATTTTAGAAAGTACATCTACTGTTTTATCATTTACAATTTGTCCCTCTTCAACAATGCCGTCATGCCCGTAGCTGGAAAATGGATCGAGCGCAACGTCTGTCATGACAACTAAATTCGGTGTAGTGTCTTTAATGGTTTTGATAGCTCTCTGCATTAGTCCATCGGGATTTAATGCTTCAGTTCCGGCATTATCTTTTTTATCATCAGCAACTTTTACAAAAAGTAATACTGATTTTAAGCTTAGTGAACTAATCTCTTTAAGTTCATCTTTAAGCGTGTCTAATGAGTATCGAAAGTAATTCGGCATAGATGGTATCTCTTCTTTAACTCCTGTTCCTTCAACTACAAAAAGGGGAACCATAAAATCATTTGGGGTAAGCTGAGTTTCTTTTACCATCTCTCTGATAGAGGCGTTTACACGTAGTCTTCTATTTCTTACATAAGGAAATTCCATAAAAATTAATCCGTTTTTGTGATCAATCAATTAAAATTATTAAAGTAAAGAAATGAAATTAACATTTGAGTAGCAAGGTTAAAGGTGGATAATTGGTTTTCTCTTTGTGAACTTTTCGTTTTTTTCTCAGCGGTCTCTGCGTGGAAGGCTTTTTCACGCAGAGGGCGCAAAGGTTACGCAAAGTCCGCAAAGAAAAAATCTAAAATCAAGTCTTTTGCTTCTTCTTACTCGCTGCGGGGAAGAGGATGTTATTTAAAATTAATCTATAACCGGGAGAGTTTTTGCTTTCGGAAAGACTAAGATCTGTGTGCGGGTCGCCGATAAAATGTTTATAATCATCCGGATCATGCCCGCCGTAAAAGGTAAATGTACCGCGCCCGAAATTTCCGTGAATATATTTTACTTGATCTGTTCCCTGGCGTTTTCCCATAACGGTAACGGATTTTTTAATCAAGCTTTTACGGAACATAGTTGTTTGCCCCATAAATCCGCGCACAACATTCACATGATTTTGAGTAAGCATTGTCGGAACCGGATCATACTTAGCCGAAAAATCGAATAGAGTGAAATAATCATTCTGTTCATTTCCAATTTCCGTTGCATTTATATCAATATCACTGAATTCATAAACATAAGGATTCATTTCAAGTGTAAAGTTTTCAAATGCAAAAGTTTGAGAAAAATCCAAGCGGCTTTGTGCATCCGGATCAGGCGCATCACCGTCGAACATTCTATCAACTATATCAACATTCTGTGAAGCCAGTGCAATGTCATAGCTATCAGTCGCTGCACACATTGCAAATAGGAATCCGCCGTTAGCAACAAATTGTTTAATAGTAAGCGCCACACCTTTTTCCATTTCAGAAACTTTTTTGAAGCCAAGTTTATTTGCTTCTTTTTCATACAGAAGCTGAAGTTGAATATACCATTGAGCCTGGTTGTAGCTTGCATAAAATTTTCCGTACTGCCCGGTAAAGTCTTCGTGATGAAGATGAAGCCAGTCATATTTTTTTAAGTCGCCGCGCAGTACATCTTCAATCCAAATTTTGTCATAAGGTACTTCGGCATATTCGAGTGCAAGAGTTACTGCATCATCCCAGGGTTCATGACCCGGAGTAACATACACGGCAATCTTTGGTGCAGTTTCAAGTCGCATCACATCCATGTTTTGATCATCACTTTGAACAAGATTATAAATCTCAACCATTTGCGAACTTGAAATCTGTTCGAACGCTACACCCTTTATTCTGCACTCCATTGCAAGCTGTTCAGAATAATCCAGCATAAAAGAACCGCCGCGATAGTTGAGAAGCCAGTCAGCTTTCTCTCCTTTCTCTAATGCGTTGAATGTAATACCGTAAGCTTTTAGGTGATCGGTTTGCTTCAAATCCATATTAATTAATAATTTGGATTGAGCCGTTAGCGTGATTGAAGCAACAAAAAATAGAAAGAGAAACTTTTTCATAATTAACATGTATTAAAAATTTTAGAATAATTTCGTTTAATCAAATACTAAATTAAAATTATATAGATAAAATTCATGGTATTAAAATAGCTCAAGTTAAAAGAAAATTAGAATAAGATACTTTTAAAAACTTGACAAAGTAGAAAATCTTATTTAGTAATAGTAACTGCAAAAAGTTTTTAGCCAAATTGGGCACAAATAAAAAAAATTTTGAATTACAATTTTATTTTGAAATATTTGTGCTCTCATTTTTGGGATTAATTAATTTAGAAGAAAAATTGAATATTTATGATTAAGAATTTAGTTATAGTTGAGTCACCTGCAAAAGCAAAAACAATTGAAGGCTTTTTGGGAAAGGACTTTTTAGTAAAATCGAGTTACGGACATGTGCGCGACCTTGAAAAGAAAAACAAGGGAATTGATATAGAAAATAATTTTACTCCACTTTACAAAGTTGCCGATGATAAAAAAGATGTAGTAAAAGAATTAAAAAAGTTTTCCAAAGATAGTGAAACAGTTTGGCTGGCAACTGACGAGGACCGCGAAGGGGAAGCTATTTCATGGCATCTAAAAGAAGTGCTTAAACTTAAAGATGAAAAAATAAAAAGAATTGTTTTTCATGAAATAACTAAAAAGGCAATTACCAATGCAATTGCTAATCCTCGGGGGGTAAATCAAAATTTAGTTGATGCACAGCAGGCACGAAGGATACTTGACCGCCTTGTGGGATTTGAGTTATCGCCGGTACTTTGGCGAAAAGTAAAACCGTCGCTTTCTGCAGGCAGGGTGCAGTCAGTTGCAGTTAGATTAATTGTTGAAAGAGAAAGAGAGATAGACAACTTTAAACCGGAATCAAAGTTTAGAGTAATTGGAAACTTTTTAGTTGATAACGGAAACGGTGAGGAAGTAAATCTCAGTGCTGAGTTATCAAAACGATTTGAGACTGAAAAAGAAGCCGAACAATTTATTAAAGACTGCACAAAAGCTAACTTTAAAATCGGCAGCTTAGAAAAGAAGCCGGTAAAAAAATCACCTGCACCCCCTTTTACAACATCAACACTTCAGCAGGAAGCAAGCCGTAAGCTTGGCTACTCCGTTGCTAAAACTATGCTTGTTGCACAGAAACTGTATGAAGCTGGTAACATAACTTATATGAGAACTGACTCGGTAAATTTATCCGATACTGCGATTGCCGAAGCTAAAACACAAATTGAAAATGAATACGGCAAAAAATATTCACAATCCAGAAAATATAAAACAAAATCTGCCTCAGCACAGGAAGCACACGAAGCCATCAGACCATCCTACTTTGAAAAAGAAACGATCAAAGGCGGAAATGATGAGCAGAGGCTTTATCAATTAATTTGGAAAAGAGCAATCGCATCTCAAATGAGCGATGCCCAAATTGAACGAACAATTGCTAAGATTGATATTTCGAATCGTGATGAGAAATTTACTGCGCAGGGTGAGGTGATTAAGTTTGATGGGTTTTTAAAAGTTTACATCGAATCTACCGATGATGAAAACGGTGAGAACGGAACGGGTGGAATACTTCCTCCGATTAAGGAAAATCAAACTCTAAACTTGAACGGATTAACCGCTACTGAAAGATTTTCGAGAGCAGCGGCTAGATTTACCGAGGCGAGCCTTGTCAAAAAATTAGAGGAACTTGGAATAGGCAGACCTTCGACTTATGCGCCGACGATAAGCACAGTGCAGCGACGCGGTTACGTTGTTAAAGAAGATAGACCGGGAGTTGAACGCAAGTATATTAAAATTGAACTTGATGAAAAAAATAATATCAAGCGGGAAGAACTGACGGAAATTGCAGGTGCCGAAAGAAATAAATTATTCCCGGAAGATATCGGCATTTTGGTTAATGATTTTTTGATTGAGAATTTTCCCAAAATAATGGATTACAAATTTACCGCCAATGTTGAAAAAGAACTTGACGACATTGCCAGCGGTGAATTGAATTATCATGAAATGCTTAAGGATTTTTATTTCCCTTTTCATGAAACTGTTGAACATACAATTGAAAACAGTGAGCGAGTAAGCGGCGAAAGAGTTTTGGGCATCGATCCAAAAACTAAAAAGCAAGTGCTGGTAAGAATGGCGCGCTTTGGTCCCGTTGCACAAATTAATGATCCGGATGATGAAAATGATAAACCGGAATATGCCGGATTGCGTCCGGGACAAAAACTTGAATCAATTACACTTGAAGAAGCGCTTGAGTTATTTAAACTTCCACGCACACTGGGCGATTACGAAGATAAAACTGTTGTTGCCGCAATCGGCAGGTTTGGTCCGTACGTTCGTCACGATAGTAAATTTGTTTCACTCGGAAAAGAATATGATCCGCACACAGTTACGTTGGAAGAGGCAATTGAATTGATAGAAGAGAAGCGAAAGAAAGATGCGGAAAAGCATATTAAAAGTTTTGATGAAGATCCCGAAATGCAGATACTTAACGGAAGATGGGGACCATACATTAAAGCCGGTAAAAAGAATGTTCGAATTCCGAAAGATGTTGAAGCATCAAAGTTGAGTTATGAAGAATGTGTTAAGTTGGTAGAAAAGGCTCCCGAGAAAAAGGGCAGGAAGGCTGCGAAGAAAACAACTAAGAAAAAATGAGTCTGATTAGTTAGTAAATATCTCATTTTTTCTTTCATTCGCCGCTATGTTCAATTTTTATAGTATTGTTAGAATATTGAACAAAACTATTCATATCCACAATTTATTCTTGCTTTAAGTTCAATTTATAGTTACTTTTGTAAAAAATGAACAGCGAGAATATTCTTGACTAATTTAGAAAAAAAAATCCTATCTGAAGCTATTTCAAGTTTTGAGCTTGTAACCGGATATAGATTATCTCCTTATATCACTCACGATAACATAGACATCGAACTAAGAAGTAATGAAATTCCCATTTCATTCAGTGCACAAGTTGTCCCCATAATTAATAAAACTAAGATCGGTCTAATAAAAAATCAGTTAAATCAGTTTCACAACATTCCGCTAATTATTACTCAATTTGTAAATAAAGAACTATCCGCTCTTTTAAAAGAATTAAATATTAATTTTATCGACACTGCTGGTAACGCATTTATTAATGTTTCCCCGCTTTTCATTTTTATTAATGGTAATCGAAAAACCGTTCAGTCTGCCAAGAGTATTGATAGCTCTAAGAAAGCAAAGTATAAAAAAGCATCATTGCAACTGATCTTTACTCTTCTATGCAATCCTGGCTTCGAAAAAAATCCATACCGTGAGATAGCAGAATATGCAAAAATAGGTTTAGGAACTGTTCAATTATATATGAGCCAATTGGAAAAGGATGGCTTTTTGAATAGAGAAGGCAAATATGGAATAGAGCTAATAAACAAAGAAGAACTTTTTCATTTATGGGTTGAAGATTACCCTCAGCAAATTCAATTGAAATATTTAATTGGTCGATATGAAATAAAAAGTCAAAAAATAGATATAGAAAATAATCTTAATAAATTTAATGCTCTTTTAGGCGGCGAAAGTGCAGCAGCAAAAATAACAAGTTATCTCCGCCCATTTACCCATACAATTTATATTAAATCTAAAGTTGGGGAGTTTATTCTTACTAACGGTTTGAAGAAAAATAAATATGGTAATATTCTACTGCACAGAAAATTTTGGAATTTTGATGATGATAATAGTCAGTATAATTTAGTTCCTGATATGTTAATTTATGCCGACCTAATTAGCAGTGGTGATCCGAGAAATATAGAAACAGCAAATATTATTTATGAAACAAGAATTATTGAATATCTCCGATAGGATAGATGCTTTCAGTTTGGAAGTATTAAAATTAGTTATCAAGTCTGCCAGTGAATTAAAAATTAAAATTTTTGTAATTGGTGCTTCGGCAATTGATATTGTTTTTGATAAGATTCATAATATTGCAATCCATAGGGCAACGAATGATATTGATTTTAGTATAAGAGTTAAAAGTTGGGAGGATTATTCCAGGTTGATTGAAAAACTAATCAGTTCTGGATTTGCCGCATCGAATATTGCACATCGTTTTAGTTATAAATCTATCCCAAGTATTGATATTATTCCTTTTGGTGAAATTTCCCTCTCAAATAAGTCAATCACTTGGCAGGATAAAGATTCAAAAGAAATGAATGTTATGGGCTATGAAGAATGCTTCAATGATTCAATTATAGTTAGAATTCAAGAAAAACCGCCAGTGGATGTTAAGGTTGCCTCACCAAGAGGTCTTGTACTTTTGAAAATTATATCGTGGAAAGATGCATTCCCAAGCCGCACTGCCGATGCAATAGATATACTCTATATAATTCGTAATTATATTGAAGCTGGTAATTCAGATCGCCTATATGATGAACATAATGATTTAGTTGATGATAATTTCGATTTTGAACTTACAGGCGCAATATTATTGGGTCGCGATCTAGCAAATTTTGCTAATTCATCCACCTTATCCTATGTAAAAGATATTCTTAAAAAGGAAATTAAAAATCTTCCAAACTCAGCTTTTATAAACGATATGCTAAAGGGTGATTTCTCATCTTTTCGAGAAGAAAAAAAAGTTGACCACTATGTTAGTCTTGTAAAAAATTTGCTTTATGGATTACAATCAAATTAACTCAAGAAGCAGGCTATCATTAAACAATCAAGTTTTACTCAAATATTAAAATATCTAATCTGCCCCACCACTAACTCAAAAACCAGTTCACTCAAATTATATTTCTTCATAAAATAATTAGATACTTTGGTACGTCCACAAAGTTAGTCATTGCACATGTGCCTGCAATTGTGCTGATTGAAGAGAAGCGGAAGAAAGATGCGGAAAAACACATTAAAAGTTTTGATGAAGATCCCGAAATGCAGATACTTAACGGAAGATGGGGACCATACATTAAAGCCGGTAAAAAGAATGTGCGGATACTAAAAGATATTGAAGCCTCTAAATTGAGTTACGAAGAATGTGTTAAACTTGTTGAAAAGGCGCCTGCAAAAAAGTCTCCTCGAAAGAAGAAAAAATAGTAGTCAAAAATATTATAAAATTTGGAAAGCCTCGAGTTGTTCGGGGTTTTTTTATTTCATAAAAATATATAACCCGCAGCAATGATTATTATAATCGTTACCAATGCTCCAATAAACTCTACTAACGAATTCCCTTCAGTTGATTTGTATTTTTTTGGATAACGTCCCAACGTAAACCCTCTTAGAAAAAAGTATCCAACATTATAAAAAATTACTTCCATAAAAAAATCAAGTATCATAGATTCTCCACAGTGTCTACAAGTTCTGATTAAATATTAATTTGAAATATTACTAGAAAAATATTTTGCTACAACAGTGTTATTTTTATCAAAATAGATTATTAAATTTTTTTCGTATTCTTTTAATCTGTGATTTGCACCTTCATAATAGTAGTAAATGTAAATCCAGCAATAAACTATTTCATCTTTTTTTATCTCGTCAGATATTTCCGGATCGATAGATATTAAATTTGAGGGAAGAGTTATAATACCATGGGGTTTACCAAAAAGTGATTCTATGTCATTTGCCGAAGTAATCCCATTTTCAATTTTCATTCTATTCTTCTCAGCAAAATCTGTTGAGTTTCGGTCAATTGAATTTTGGTAAGCGTAACCGTTTAATATTCCTTTAATAAATTCAAGTTGTAATTCCTTAGATCTTGACTCAGCATAATAATTTACTCTTCTTGCATAGTAGTAGTATAGTAGGTTTGATTCCAATCCATCTCTCTCAATAATATTTATTTCTTGCGGCTCACCAAACTTATTTTTAACATCTTCAACTGTGGTTAGCCCAATAAATAAATCTTCATGAGGGATAATTGAAAAGTTTTCTCCAATACCTGCACAAGCGGAAATAATTAAAAAGATGAGAAAAACAATTAAAGGTGATTTTGAAAAACTTAAATTCATTTGAACCCCTAAACGCATGATTTTATCTTTTTAAAAGATAAATGAACTCTTTGATAAATTCAAATAGTAATTTATGATCAAGGGTTTCTACCGTTATAGCGGTATTACTATATCGTTTGATGAATTAAATCCATAAATATTGTGATAGATGCAATAATATTCTGCTAAAGCGGTAATTATTTGTGTGTTTAAAGATAACTTCGTATTTGTGTTTGTTCAAAATGTGTTGAATTATTTTCTCTTACGTTTTTCCTTTCACCTTTGCCATTTCACTTCTGCCTACCGGCATGCAGGTTTCACTTTACTTCCCAGATTAAATACCTTTTCTGCAAATTCTTTTCCAAGCTTTAAAAACCCTTCACTATCATAATGCCACCTATCAGAGTATTTGTAGTTTTCAGTTTCAGTTACAATGGCTGCATTTTTATCCTTTGCCGCATATTCTTTTTGAGCTTTAGTAACAATGTCGTAATAGTCCATAACTTTTCCGTCATCATCCTGCCCGCTGTCGGTTATCATTCCAATTACAACAGGAAGATCATCAGTCCGCAATGCTGCTCTAAATAGATCCATCATACGTTTTAGATTTGCTTCATATTTTTCTGCGGTTTCTTCACTATGGTATGCATCAGATTCACCCTGCATCCAGATTATTCCCGCGGGAATTAGTTTGTCCTCGTATCCGTCATTATCAATATCGCGGTCCGATATTGCGTTCCGAAGCGTAGTTAAAAAATTATTGTATTGGTTTATTCCATCACCTTCAAAAAAGTCGGGGTTCCACGACCCATATTTTGAAGCGCCGATTTCAATTGCGGAACCGCTTTTTGCATATTTTATTATTGCAATAGGATTATGATTTTCTAACTCAGCAATTCTTTTACCGAAACTTAACTCCGGTCCAAATCTCTTCGAGTAAAAATTTTGTTCGCCGTCTGAAGAAAACTCATAACCGAATCCCGTTTTTAAGGGCGCCCAAATTCCTAATCCGCCGTTAGGTTCATTATCTTCAACAATGTTGCCGCTGAATATCCAAACATTCTCAATAGGTTCCTTATATTCTTCCGGCAATTCACTATTTAAACCCAATCCTTCCATATTGGATTGCCCGCCGAGATAATATAGTTTGAATTCTTTAGGCTGGGCTGATAAGGTTGAAACACAAAATAGTATTAAGAGTATGAATGTTTTCATTTGTAAATCCATATCTGATAATTAAATTAGATTGGGTAATCAAAATTCCACAGTTATATTATCAAAGAAATTCCAGTTACCTGTGTACAGATCAATAAAAAAAGTTCCGGTTAATATATCGGCAATAAACCACCAACCTCCAAGTTTTGGATATACTTCAATAATTTTTTTTCTATCCCCTTTTTTAAGTACTAATGTGTGGCTGTGGGCGGAGCGAAGATTTATATAGTAGTAGGTTTTTGTGTCAATAATACTCTCTTTGTTTTGCTTATCGAAAAAAACAAATTTCTTTTGTTCAGTTTTAATTTCTACTTCGGCTCCGTCAATTGTATAAACTTGTAATGAATCATCTGCCATTATTAATTCAACTTCATCTTCATATCCCTTAAAAGCTGTTGCACAGCCGTTAGATAAGAAAGATGCTAACAAAATAAAAAGTGCCCAGGGAATAATTTTGTTAAACATAACCGCTCCTTTAAATAATTAGTAATTAATGTTCTATTTATAAAAGCTTCTCAATATCAGAAGCTAATTTTTCAGGTTTAGTTACTGATGCAAAACGCTTTACCGGATTGCCGTTTCTATCAATTAAAAATTTTGTAAAGTTCCACTTAATATCTTTCCCTAATGTTCCTTTTAACTTTTCTTTTAAGTATTTGAAGATCGGATGTGCATCATCCCCATTAACATTTATTTTTGAAAACATTGGAAAGGTTACACCGTAATTTATCAGGCAATTATCGGCAATATCTTTTTCGCTGCCCGGCTCTTGATTACCAAATTGATTGCATGGAAATCCGAGTATTTCTAAACCGGCATCTTTGTACTTTTTATTTAATTCCTCCAACCCGGCAAATTGAGGAGTGAATCCGCATTTGCTTGCTGTGTTTACAATAAGCAGAACTTTGTTTTTATATTTTTCCATTTCAATCAGTTCGCCGGTTATGGATTTTGCATTGAGGGTATAAAATTCGTTGTTCATAATTTTTATAAATAATTCCAATTTGTTTTAACAAAAATAAATAAATTTTATTGAATTACCTTTTAGTAAATCGATGTTATTTATAAATTAGTGCTACTTATTCTTCAATTAAAAATTAAAATAATTTATGAAGCAAAAACATATACCCGGTATCGGAACCGTAAATTTTATAAAACGCCGGCGAGGAAAATATGTAAACATTTCTGTGCAGCCTTCCTCGCCTGTTTGTGTTTCGCTGCCGTATTATGTTTCATATCAATATGCCGAAGATGTTTTACTTGAAAAGTTAAATTGGGTTCGTTCAAAAATTGAGAAGGTAAAACAGACCGAAAGTAAACTTACCAATTTTTTCTTTGAAACCGATTTCAAAACTAAATACCATCAATTAGTTATAAAAACATTTGAGGAGGAAAATGTAAAAGCTGTAATTGCAAAAGGTGTAATTGAGGTATTCATTCCAAAAGAAAAATCCATTAGTGATGAAGGTATTCAAGATTTTATAAGGAAAGTTATAATTGAAGCATACCGAATTGAAGCAAAGCATATTCTCCCAAATCGTGTTAAAGAATTAGCACTGAAACACGGAATTGAGTTTAATAGTGTTTACATTAAAAACATGAAATCACAATGGGGAAGCTGCTCAGGAAGAAAAAACATAAACTTGAATCTTCACCTTATGCGCTTGCCGGAAGAATTTATTGACTACATTATTCTGCATGAACTTACTCACATTGATGAAATGAACCACAGTACAAGATTTTGGAAGCTGTTGGAAAGCAGGGTACCGAATGCCAGGTTGATTGATAAGAAAATGAAAGATTACAGTATTAGCTATTGGTAAATAAAAATTCATCAGTAATAAAATAAAACCTTGACTTTACTTTGTTTAAATCACTATTTTGCTCCCTAATTATTTGAACACATAAAAAAATGAAAACAATAAAAAACATTCTCGTCCTCATTATTTCAATTATCATTATTCAATGACGGCGGAATGGTATATAAATTTTAGAAAAAGCCATTCCATAAAAGAATGGCTTTTTTAGTTTATACCAAATCAACATGAAAAATTTTAGTTTAATAAATATCATTCTCCTCATTATTGTAATTATTATACCCGGTTATTGGGAGTGAGATTGGTGTAACTTGAAATTCAAAAAGCCTTTCCTGCTCCCCGGAAGGGCTTTTCTTTTTTAAATATAATTTTGAAAAAAATGAAATTAAACAAATTTAGTAAAGAACTTACTCAAAGCGATTCGCAGCCTGCATCACAGGCAATGCTTTATGCGTTGGGATTAAATGAAGCGGATCTTCATAAACCATTTGTTGGAATATGCAGTACAGGTTTTGAAGGCAATCCATGTAATATGCACTTAAACGATCTTTCGCTTCATGTGAAAAAAGGTACTGAAAGTGCCGATACAGTTGGACTTATATTTAACACAATTGGTGTAAGTGACGGCATTTCGATGGGAACAGACGGAATGCGCTATTCGCTCCCTTCGCGCGAAATAATTGCCGACTCAATTGAAACAATGGTTAACGCACATGCTTATGATGCTGTAATAACTGTAGTGGGATGTGATAAAAATATGCCCGGCGCAATAATGGGTATGCTCCGATTAAACAGACCCGGATTGATGGTTTACGGCGGCACTATTGCATCCGGCTGCTACAATGATGAAAAATTGAATATAGTATCAGCATTTGAAGCATGGGGCAAAAAAGTCGCAGGCGAAATTTCAGAGGAAGATTATAAAGGTGTTATTAAAAATGCGTGCCCCGGTCCGGGCGCCTGCGGGGGAATGTACACAGCAAACACAATGGCTTCGGCAATTGAGGCAATGGGAATGTCGCTTCCATACAATTCATCCAAGCCTGCCCTTAGTGAATTGAAGGAAGATGATTGTTTTGATTCAGGCAAGGCAGTGAAATTACTTCTTGAAAAAGATATCAAACCGAAAGACATTATTACAAAAAAATCACTTGAGAACGCATTTACTACAGTTACGGCGTTGGGCGGCTCAACCAATGCAGTGCTGCATTTTCTTGCAATTGCAGAGACCGCCGGAATTGAATTTAACTTGGAAGACTTTCAAAAAATCAGTGATAAAACTCCTTTTCTTGCTGACTTAAAACCAAGCGGAAAATTTTTAATGGAAGATGTTCACAATATCGGCGGTACTCCAGCTGTGCTAAAATATTTAATGGATGAAGGTTACCTGCATAAAGATTGCTTAACGGTAACCGGAAAAACAATTGAAGAAAACTTGAAAGATGTTCAACCGCTTTCGTTCGATCAGGATGTTATTCATCCTATTGAAAAAGCCATTAAAAAAACCGGACATATTCAAATCCTTTACGGCAATCTTGCAGAAGAAGGATCAGTGGCAAAAATAACCGGGAAGGAAGGACTGAGATTTGAAGGAACAGCAAAAGTATTTAATAGTGAACATGAAGCAAATGAAGGAATAAGCAGCGGACTTGTTACAAAGGGGGATGTTGTTGTTATTCGTTACGTAGGACCAAAAGGGGGACCCGGAATGCCGGAAATGCTTAAGCCGACAGCCGCAATTATGGGCGCGGGATTAGGAAACGAAGTAGCTTTAATTACAGACGGCAGATTTTCCGGCGGGACACATGGTTTTGTTGTAGGGCATATTTCACCGGAAGCTTTTGATGGCGGACTAATTGCACTCGTTGAAGATGGTGATAAAATTGTAATAGATGCAGAAAAGAATGTATTAAGGTTAATGGTTTCGGATGATGAATTAAAAAATAGAAAATTAAAATGGCAGCAGCCGGAAGTAAAAGAAAAAAGCGGCTGGTTAAGTAAGTATTCAAAACTTGTAACCTCGGCTTCGCGGGGCTGCATTACGGAATAGTTTGAACTTTATACTTATTAAGAATTGGACCTGCCTACCGGCAAAGGCAGGCTAAAGCTCGACAACGAAGTTAAATTTTTACCTCCGCCTTAAAGAGGTTGTGTGAAATATTGAAAAACGTATTAACCCACGATTTCAATCGTGGGAATATGATATAAAAATAAAATGTTTTTAGCTGCTTCAGCAGCTTATTTGTAACATTTTCACAGTTTCTATAGAGCGGAGAATACAAGTACTGAATGTTATTGGGTTTTCACTGAAGATACTTTATGAAAACCAAGTTAATTAGTTAGAGTTGAATAAATAATTCACAACTATACTTTAATAGGAGAACTATTAAATGGATGCATTATTAAAAATGTTAAGTGATTTTAACGGCGATTTTGAAGACTCAAAACCTTCGTCAAAATCAAACATAAATAAAATTACCGGTTCTGAAGCGGTGTTGGAATCACTAATTGCCGAAGGGGTTGATCTTGTTTTCGGTTACCCCGGAGGTGCAATTATGCCGGTGTATGATGCGCTTTATAATTACCGGGATAAACTAAAACATATATTAACGCGGCACGAACAGGGCTCTGTACATGCGGCGCAAGGTTATGCAAGGGCAACCGGAAAAGTTGGTGTCGTGATTGCAACCTCCGGTCCCGGAGCTACAAATTTAATTACCGGTATCGCCGATGCAAATATTGATTCAACACCAATTATTTGTATAACAGGGCAGGTACCATCTCATTTACTCGGCACAGATGCTTTTCAGGAAACAGATGTTGTTGGAATCACATCACCGGTTACTAAGTGGGATTTCCAAATTACGAGTGCCGAAGCAATTCCGGAAGCATTTGCAAAGGCTTTTTATTTGGCGAGAAGCGGAAGACCCGGACCGGTTGTTATTGATATTACGAAAGATGCACAATTTGCAGAGGTTGACTTTGAATATAAACCTTGTAAAAAAGTTCGAAGCTATTTTCCTTATCCCAAGGTTGATGCTGCAAAAGTAAATGAAGCAGCCGAATTAATTAATAATGCTGAAAAACCTTTCGTTGTGTTTGGACAAGGTGTTATTCTTGGAAAAGCTGAAAATGAATTTAAAACATTTATTGAAAAGGGCGGAATTCCCGCAGCATGGACTCTGCTTGGATTATCGGCGCTTGACGAGAGCCATCCTTTAAATGTTGGTATGCTGGGAATGCACGGAAACTATGCGCCAAATAAACTTACAAACGAATGTGATGTTTTAATTGCTGTGGGTATGCGTTTTGATGACAGAGTAACAGGTGATGTAAACACCTATGCAAAGCAGGCAAAAGTAATTCATATTGAATTAGACCCGGCAGAAATTAATAAAATTATTAAAGCCGATGTTGCAATAAATGGCGATGTAAAAGATGTGCTGCCAATGCTGACAAATATTATTGTTAATAAGGAATATGGTAATTGGCTGAAAGAATTTAAAAAATTAGCTGAGATCGAAAAAGAAAAAATAATTAATGAAGAGCTTCATCCGACCAAGCCGGGCTTAACTATGGGAGAAGTGATCAGAATAATTTCAGAAAAAACTAATGGCGAGGCACTTGTTGTAACTGATGTTGGTCAGCACCAGATGATAGCAGCACGTTATTACGGATTCAAAAATTCACGCAGCTTTATTACATCGGGCGGATTAGGAACTATGGGATTTTGTTTGCCCGCCGCTGTTGGAGCTAAGATGGGAATGCCGGATAAACAAGTAGTAGCAGTAATTGGCGATGGCGGTTTCCAGATGACACTGCAGGAGCTTGGTACCATTTTGCAGTCAGGCATAAATCTTAAAATCGTAATACTAAATAATGATTACCTTGGAATGGTTAGACAATGGCAGCAATTATTTTTCGATAAAAGATATTCCGAAACTGAAATGGTTAATCCCGATTTTGTAAAAATTGCATCAAGCTATAATATTGAATCGGAAAAAGTTTCAGAACGAAATAATCTAGAAGCGGTAATTGAAAAAATGCTTGCCTCAGAAAGCTCATTTGTGTTAGAGGTAAAGGTTGAAAAGGAAGATAATGTTTTCCCCATGATTCCAACCGGCGCTTCAGTTTCAGACATTAGATTAGAATAAAACTAGGAAGAAAAAAATGAAAGAAGAATTCACAATATCAATATTTACCGAGAACCACATCGGTCTGCTTAACCGGGTTTCTATAATATTTACACGGCGGCATATTAATATAGAAAGCATTACAGCTTCGGAATCGGAAGTGCCGGGAATTTACCGCTACACAGTTGTTGTAAATGAAACTCGAGAGCAAGTTGAAAAAGTAGTTAAACAGATAGAGAAACAGGTAGAAATATTCTGTGCGTTTTATCATAGAACCGAAGAAATAGTTTATCAGGAAATTGCTCTCTATAAACTCCCTACCGCTGCAATATCAAACGGGCTGGGGCTTGAAAAACTTATTAGAGATAATAACGCACGAATTTTATCTCTTGAAGGAGAGTTTATTGTAATTGAAAAAACCGGGCACAAGGAAGAAACTCAAGAGCTGCTGAAAAAATTGCAGCCGTTCAATGTTTTAGAATTTGTCCGCTCCGGCAGGGTTGCAATGATTAAGCAAAAAGAAAACTTAACCCACACATTAGTTGAATTAGAAAAAACACATCATTCAGAATATAAAAATTAGAAGGAATAAAAATGGCTAAACTAAATTTTGGCGGTGTAGAAGAAAACGTTGTCACCCGCGATGAATTTTCACTTGAAAAAGCAAGAGAAGTTTTAAAAGATGAAACTATTGCCGTAATCGGTTACGGAGTGCAGGGACCGGGACAATCGCTGAATATGAAGGATAACGGATTTAATGTTATCGTTGGTCAGCGAAAAAATTCCAAAAGCTGGGATAAAGCAGTTAAAGACGGTTGGAAAGAGGGCGTTGATCTTTTTGATATTGAAGAAGCAGCTAAGCGCGGAACAATAATTCAATACCTGCTTTCCGATGCCGGGCAAATTCAGCAGTGGGAAGTGATTAAAAAACATCTCACACCGGGTAAAGCACTCTACTTTTCTCACGGATTTGGTATAACGTTTAAAGATAAAACCGGAATTGTTGCACCGGATGATGTTGATGTTATTCTTGTTGCACCAAAAGGTTCCGGCACATCATTAAGAAGATTATTCGTTGCCGGTGAAGGGATTAATTCTAGCTATGCAATTTATCAGGATGCCACGGGCAAGGCAAAGGAGAGAGTGCTGGCTCTTGGAATGGCTGTAGGTTCAGGCTACTTATTCGAAACTGATTTTAAAAAAGAAGTTTATTCAGACCTTACCGGTGAACGCGGAATTTTGATGGGAGCTTTAGCCGGAGTGTTTGAAGCTCAATATAATGTTCTTAGAAAAAACGGGCACTCGCCTTCCGAGGCATTCAACGAAACAGTAGAAGAATTAACACAAAGTTTAATGCCGCTTGTTGCCGAAAACGGAATGGATTGGATGTACGCAAACACATCCGTAACTGCCCAGCGCGGCGCATTGGATTGGAGGCATAAATTCCGTAAAGCTGTTGAACCGGTTTACGATGAACTTTATAAAAGTGTCGCATCAGGCAAGGAAGCTGAGATAGTAATTGAATCGGGCAAACAGCCTGACTATAGAGAAAAACTTGAAGCCGAGTTGAAGGAAATTCGTGAGTCGGAACTGTGGCAGGCAGGTAAGCAAGTTAGAAGTTTGAGACCAAAAAATTAATTGCCAATTATAAGAAGAAATTAAACATGTATGTAAGTGTGGAGTTACCAAAAATTTATTCACCAAGTTTAGAAAATATAAAAATAGCTGAGGAAAGACTGAAAGGAATTTCAGTCCGCACTCCGCTTATGACAAATATGCATCTATCCGATAGATATTCATCGAACATATATCTTAAAAGGGAGGACTTACAGATTGTTCGTTCCTATAAAATTAGGGGTGCATTTAATAAAATTTCCGGTTTGAATAAAGAGCAGCGAAGCAGGGGAGTTGTTTGCGCAAGTGCCGGCAATCATGCGCAGGGTGTTGCATACTCCTGCAAGGAGTTAAAGATCAACGGAACTATCTTTATGCCTGCTCCAACCCCAAAACAAAAACTGGATAGAGTAAAAATGTTTGGCGACGGATTTGTCGATATTGTTCTTGGCGGTGATACCTTTGATGATGCACATTCCGGAGCGATAAAATTTTCAAAAGATAATAATTCAGAATTTGTTCATCCCTTTAATGATCCTAAAGTTATTGAAGGACAGGCAACTGTAGGAACGGAAATTTTGGATGAAAGCAATTTGGAAATAGACTATCTGTTTTTACCGGTTGGCGGCGGCGGTCTCGCAGCAGGTGTGTCAGCAGTCTTTAGGCAGCTTAGTCCCAATACAAAGATTATTGGTGTTGAACCTGAAGGCGCTCCATCAATGCTAAAATCAATTGAAGGCAATAAAATTGTTATGCTCGAGGATATTGACCGTTTTGTTGACGGAGCCGCTGTTCAGCAAGTTGGAAATTTAACATTTGAAATATGCAGAAAAAATCTTGACGATATGATAACCGTGCCGGAAGGAGAAATTTGTTCTACAATTTTGCGACTCTATAATGAAGAAGCAATTGTGGTTGAACCCGCGGGAGCCTTGTCTGTTACTGCGCTTAGTCAGTTCCGAAAAGAGATAAGCGGCAAAAATGTTGTATGTGTTTTATCGGGCAACAATAACGACATAACACGAACCGAAGAAATACGTGAGCGGGCATTACTTTATGAAGGATTGAAACATTATTTTATCATTCGCTTTCCTCAGCGTGCCGGTGCTTTGAAAGAATTTGTTAATGATGTGCTCGGACCAAATGATGATATCTCATACTTTGAATATTCTAAAAAAAACAACCGCGAAAAAGGACCGGCTGTAGTAGGATTAGAATTGCAGTCGCCAAACGATTTCGATTCACTCGTAAAACGAATGAAAAAAAATGGAATAAACTTCGAGTACCTAAACGACAATCCCGATTTATTTCAGTTGATTGTTTGATCTTTTTTCATTTACATCACAAATCTAAAATCTACAATCAGCAATCGTAAATCATCTTCTATAAGATTCAAATATTACTGAAATTGATTTAAGAACACCGATTAACGATTTTTGATTTTTGACCTTTTTGTTTACATCTAAAATCTACAATCAGCAATCGTAAATCATCTTCTATAAGATTCAAATATTACTGAAATTGATTTAAGAACATCGCCTGCCTGCCCCAAAGGGATACTTATGGTACCGGTAGGCAGGATTAACGAATTTTGATTTTTGATCTTTTTTCTGTTACATCTCAAATCTCAAATCTACAATCAGCAATCGTAAATCATTTTTTATAAGATTCAAATATTACTGAATTTGATTTAAGAACACCGATTAACGATTTTCGATTTTTGATCTTTTTTCTGTTACTTCACAAATCTAAAATCTACAATCAGCAATCGTAAATCATTTTTTATAAGATTCAAATATTACTGAAATTGATTTAAGAACACCGATTAACGATTTTCGATTTTTGATCTTTTTTCTTTTACTTCTCAAATCAAAAATCAACAATCCTTATTCTTAAATCATTTTTTCTAATGTATCAACTCTTTTCTCCTTGATCTCCGAACATCAATTAACGATTTCCGATAAATCAATTATTCCTTGACAACCAATTTAAGATTTCGTAAGTTTTAAACGTTTCAAAAATTTCAAATGATGGAAACCTTACATGACTGAAAAAGAGAAGCTGCGGGAAGAGTTTATATTGAATTTTGGACATGCGTACCAAGCATTTGGGCTGAGTAAATTAATGGGACATGTAGTTGCCCTCCTCATATATACCGCAGAAGCTATTTCCTTAGAAGATATTGCAAAAAACTTAAACAGAAGTAAGGGACCGGTGAGCCAAATTACCAGGCGGTTAAGGGATAAAGGACTTATCCGAAGAGTATGGCACCCAACCAGCCGCAAGGATTTTTATGAAATTGAACCTGAATTATTTGAAAACGCATTTAGAAATAACAATGATCTGATTCGAAATAATTTGAAAATTGCTAAACATTTTCAATCGCAAATTAAAAGTAGAAAAATTAAGGATTCGGAAATTTTAGATAAACGACTTGTTGAAATGGAAAAATTTTATAGACTTATGGATAAGCACAACAAAAAATTTCTTGATGAATGGCAGATTGAAAGAAAAAAAATATATAAGTAAAAAATAATTTTTTTGCGATTAACGTTTGAAAAATTTCAAACGTTCCAAATATTAAGGAAAAGTGAAAAATGAAAAGACTTGAAAAAAAGACCGCAGTAATAACCGGCGGCGCACAGGGTATAGGAAAATCAGCTTCATTAAAATTTGCTGAAGAAGGTGCCGCTATTGCCGTTTGGGATATTGACGAAATTAAAGGAAATGAATTTTGTAATGAACTTGTTGAAAAAGGATTCAAAGCAAAATTCTTTAAAGTGAATGTTGCCGATTTTGAAAATGTGAAATCAGCAGTTAATAATGTTGTTGAAGCGTTCGGTACAATTGATATACTAGTAAATAATGCCGGTATAACCCGCGACGGAACACTGAAAAAAATGACACCCGAACAATGGCAACAGGTTATTGATGTAAACCTAACCGGGGTTTTTAACTGCACACAATTAGTTTCAGCGGTAATGCTGGAAAAAGGATCAGGGAAAATAATTAATGCTTCATCAGTTGTTGGACTTTATGGAAACTTCGGTCAAACTAACTACGTAGCTTCAAAAGCCGGCGTTATTGGAATGACAAAAGTTTGGGCGCGCGAACTTGGCAGAAAAGGTATTAATGTTAATGCCGTAGCACCCGGATTTATTGCAACCGAAATGGTATCCGCTATGCCGGAAAAAGTCATTCAATCCATGGAAGAAAAAACTCCGCTTGGGCGTTTAGGTAAACCTGAAGATATCGCCAATGCATTTCTTTTTCTTGCAAGTGATGAAGCATCTTTTATAAATGGTGCAACTTTAAGTGTTGACGGCGGAATTGTTATCTAAGGAGAATTTATGAGAAATGCTGTAATTCACTCTTCAGGAATGTTTGTGCCGGAAAGAGTAATTAAAAATGAATATTTTGATGAACTGCTCGGTGAGAACGTAAGTGACTGGCTAAGTGAACATGTGAAAATATATGAACGAAGATGGTGCGCTGAAGATGAATCGACTGCCGACTTAGCTTTTAAAGCAGCGGAAACTGCAATGAAAAACGGCAATGTTTCTCCCGATGAAATTGATTTACTAATTGTGGCAACCGATACACCCGAATATATATCACCTTCTACAGCTTCAAAATTACAGCATTTATTAAAAATGAAAAATGCGGGAACTTTTGATATAAACACTGCCTGCGCGGGATTTGTTACAGCGATTGACACGGCTGTAAAATATATTACTGCCGATCAAAATTATAACACAGTTATGGTTATTGGTGTTTATGCGATGAGTAAGTTTTTAAATCTTGCTGATAAAAAAACAGTAAACCTTTTTGCTGATGGTGCAGGCTGCATGATTTTGAAGAGCAGTGAAAATAAAAAAGGATATTTAGCAAGTAAACTGCTTACCAAAGGTGAGTATTATGATTACATGGGAATTTATGCAGGCGGAACGAAAACTCCGATTGATAAGGAAGTTTTAGAAAATAAAAAGCATCTATTAACAATCGCCAAAAAATTTCCCCCGGAATTGAATCCGCAAATGTGGTCTTCAATTGTGCATGAACTCTCTAAGGATTCGGGAGTTAATATTGAAGATGTTGACATGTTTTTATTTACACAGATAAATATTAACAGTATTTGGGAAACAATGGATCTACTTGGTCTTCCAAGAGAAAAAGCTCAAACAAGCATGCACAACTATGGCTACACAGGTTCGGCATGTATCCCAATTTCATTTGAAGATGCACTGAGCCAGGGAAAAATTAAACGCGGCGATACAATTTTTATGGTTGGCTCCGGCGGGGGATTAGCCTTTGCCGGTGCTGCATTTAAGTATTAATTTAGTGAGTATTTAATGGCATCTGCTTCACAAGTTGTTGGAACATGGATACTGGTTTTATTGTACGTCTCGGCTATTCTCTATTTTGTTATTCGAGGCGCACTTAAAACTAAAAGTCTCTCTGATTACGCAATTGGAACAATGAATTTTTCGCCTGTTTCAGTTGGACTTTCGCTCGCTGCTTCAATGACGAGTGCCGCTACTTTTGTTATCAATCCGGGTTTTATTGCCAACTATGGAATTAGCGGGTTCATTTCATTCGGAATTATTTTCCCAATCGGATCGATAGCCTCTTTAATTATTCTTACCAAAAGTTTTCAAAAGTACGGACAAACAATAAAAGCTTTAACGCTTGCACAGTGGATAGGGCAGCGTTATAAAAGTAAAGGCTATGCGCTGCTTATGGCTTTTCTTTCATTGCTGCTTATTACTTTTATAGTTCTGATAATTGTTGCCATCACTAAGGTTCTCTCAAAAGCTCTTAATGTTGATGAAATATTAATTTTGGTCAGCTTGATTGTTTTTGTTTTCGGATATATGATGTTCGGTGGTGCAAACTCAATGGTTTACACAAATACAATTCAGGCTGCAATAATGATTGTTGTTGCCGTAATTTTGTTAACATCCGGGTATCAGCATTTTAGCGATGGTATCGCTTCACTTTTCGATAAGCTGCGTAATATCGATCCGAATTTAGTAACAGCAACCAATGCAGAGAGCCCGCTCTTTAGAGACTTTTTCGAAATAATATTCTGCCAGCTTGTTGTAGGAATTGCGGTTGTTTGTCAGCCCCACATAATTACAAAATCACTGCTGCTAAAAAGTGAAAAGGATGTAAACAAATTTTTAACCGTAAGTGTTATAGTTGAGATTCTATTTTTCCTTGTTGTATTTGCTGGAATTTATGCTCGTTTAACTTTCCCCGATCTTTCAGTTGACGGCACTCCGCTGAAGAATGACGGTATTATTCCAGCCTATGTAATTAAAACTTTTGCCGGCGGATTTGCAGCAGTAGCCGTTGGTTTACTCGTAGTGCTCGGTTTAATTTCAGCAGGCATGTCAACTCTTGAAGGATTGATTCAGTCGGTCTCAACAACAATAACTTCCGATATAATCAAACCGCTGTTCGGCGATAAAATTAAAAGTGAAAAGGGACTGATAAACGGCAATAGACTAACAATTGCTGCAATTGCGGTCATTGCCGGATTTATATCATACGATCAAATTCTAAACCCTAAACTAAGCGTTGGATTGCTTGCTCAGAATGGTGTGTATGCCTTTTTCTCCGCAGCATTTATTCCGATACTTTTTGGAATATTTATAAAAGACGTAAAAATAATTGCACCGCTTACTGCCACAATAACAGCAATAGCAACACATTTTTCAGTTTACTATTTTCTCCCGTTTCTTGTAGCGGAATTTGGAATTGAATTTGGTTTCTTCACAAAATACTTGGAAGGTACAGTAAGAAACCCGGCAATTGCATCAGCTTCGGCAATTGTTCTTTCAACCGTGGTTGGATTAGTAATTCATTATTTAACAAAAAATAAAGTACAGAATTAAGATGACAGAATTTGATTGGTTCGCAAAGTGGGCAGTTTATACACCGGATAAACCGGCTGTGCATGAATATGAAACTGCCCGTACATTCACTTATTCCCAAATGAATTACATGGCGAACAGGTTATCCCTTTATTTAAAGGAAGAACTTGGTCTAAGCAAATCAAATCGCGTTGCGGTGCTTGCCGAAAACTGTATTGAATATGCCGTGTTGTTTGGGGCAGCACAAAAAATTGGGATAACACTTGTGCCTATTAATTACAGACTTGCACAGCGTGAGCTGGATTTTATTTTACAGGATTGTGAACCGGCACTGTTAATTTATGAAGACAAATTTGCCGATAAGGTTTTTTCCGATACTATTACTAAATCAATTCCGGCTAAGATTGAATTGACTACTGTATCAGAAAAATTGAAAGAATATTTAAGTGAGGATAAACAATCAGCAAACGTATCGGAAAACATTAGTGAAGATGATGCGATATTTATTTTGTACACCTCGGGAACAACCGCATTTCCTAAAGGAGCGATATACACTCATAAAATGTTATTCTGGAACAGCATAAATACAGAGCTTAGATTAAATATTACATCGGATGATAAATCGATAAACTGTGCTCCTCCTTTTCATACAGGCAGTTGGAATGTTCTATTCACCCCATTTATACACCATGGTGCATACACAATTTTAATGAAAAAATTTGATGCCGATGATGAATTGGAATTGATGGACAAGGAAGAAATAACACTCTGGTGGGCGGTGCCTACAATGTTGAAGATGATGACAGAATCAGAGAGGTTCAATAAAACTAAAATGGAAAAACTCCGCTATATAGTTGTCGGCGGAGAGGCATTGCCATTGGAAGTTATAAAGACGTGGCATGACAAGGGAGTTCCGATTAGGCAGGGATACGGTTTAACTGAAGTTGGTCCGAATGTAACTTCATTAAATCATGAAGATGCGACAAGAAAACTTGGCTCGATCGGTACACCGAACTTCTATTACAAAACTAAACTTGTTGATGAAAAAGGCGAAGAAGTAATTGGTGAAGGTCAGGGCGAACTTCTATTAAAAGGTCCAAATGTTACACCGGGTTACTGGAAAAATTCCGAAGCGACTAAAAGTTCTATTAAGGATGGATGGTTTTCAACAGGTGATATAGTAAAGCGGGATGATGAAGGATTTTTATATGTGATTGATAGAATTAAGAATATGTATATCTCGGGGGGAGAGAATGTTTACCCAGCCGAAGTTGAACATCTTTTAAGGCTTCATGCAGAAATAAGTGAAGTGACAATTATAGGAACTGCCGATGATAAATGGGGCGAAGTAGGAAAAGCATTTATCGTTAAAGAAGCCGGTTCAAAATTAAGTGAAGATGACGTTAAAGAATATTGTACGGGTAAGTTGGCGAAGTATAAAATTCCAAAGTATATAGTTTTTCTCGAAGCTATGCCGACAAATGACGCAGGTAAAATTGATAGAAAAAAATTAAAAGAACTCAGCAAATGACGAATGATACTAACATAGGAATTGTCGGTACAGGAGTTTATCTGCCGAAAGCAAAAATCACAGCCGAAGAAATTGCTTCGCAGACCAAAGGGGTTTGGACTGCCGATGCGGTAAGAAATAAACTTGGTATTGAAGAAAAAACAATTCCCGGCATTAACGACGGCACGCAGGAAATGAGCGTTTGGGCATCGGAAGATGTTTTGAAAAAAACAAATATTGATCCGCTTGAAATTGATTTAATAATAAGTGTTGGCGAAGAATGGAAGGAATATCCCTTAACTACTTCAGCAATTTATCTGCAGCACAAAATCAGTGCGGTTAATGCATGGGCTATTGATATTCAGCAACGCTGTTGCACAACAATCTCCGCAATGAAAATAGCAAAAGATATGATGCTCGCTGATGAAGATATTAATACAGTATTAATTGCCGGCGGTTACCGCAATGGTGATTTTGTGGATTATGCAGATAAAAATATGTCGATGATGTATAACCTTGGAGCAGGCGGCGGAGCTATAATATTAAAGAAAAATTATAATAAAAATCTGCTGCTCGGTTCTCATATTATTACCGATGGAAGCATGGCGCGTGATGTTGGTGTTGAGTTCGGCGGAACCGAAAAACCAATTACATGCGATAACATTAATGAAGCATATAAGTCGCTTAGAATGTTCAACCCTGAACATATGAAGAACAGGCTTAACGATGTATCGATGGATAACTGGATGATATGTATAGATAAGGCATTTGAAAAAAGCGGACTTAGTAAAAGTGAGCTTGGTTTTCTTGCGGTGCTGCACTTCAAAAAATCTATGTATAATGTTATGCTGGAACAATTAAATCTAAATGAAGATCAATCAATATACTTAAATAATATAGGTCACATCGGACAGATAGACCAGATAATTTCAATAAATACGGCATTAGAACAAAACAAAATAAAAAACGGAACCGTTATTGCAATGATTGCTGCAGGTATTGGATATGCCTGGGCAGCTAATGTAATTAAATGGGGTCCATTAAATTAACTCAATAAGGAGAATCAAATGAAAAATCTAATTTATTTATTAATTGCAGCATTACTTTTCACATTTACTGCATGCAGTGAAGATGATGAAAACCCGGTAGCAGGAACTACTTATAAAATATCGGGAACTGTTACAACACCTGATGGTGCAGGCTTAGCCGGTGCAACTGTTAATTTAACAGGTGCAGATACCGAAACTGCAACCAGCGATGCAAATGGTAAATATGAGTTTCTTGCTTTAGATGCAGGTGATTATATAGTTACCGCAACATCAACTGAGTACGATTTTATTCAACCTGTTGTAACAATAACCGGATTGGCTAAAGATGAAATTGCTGATTTTGCTGCGAAGGAAGGTATCGTTGGAACCTGGCTTTCTACAGGCACAAATATTGCACCGCTATTACAACAATTATTTGCAAATGGAATAGATTCTATTTTTGCAACATTTCAGACTAACCAAGTATATGAAGTGAGGCAAGTACAAACCGATGGATCTGTAATAGCTTATGTTGGTACTTACACAGTTCAAAAGAGTAGCGTTGGAAATATCTATACAATAACAATTGGTCAAACCTCTCCCTCAGTAGCGACAGTCGAAGGTATCTACGAAGTTGATAGGACACAAACGCCACAATTCCTGAAATATGAAGTTGTTCAAACTGAACCACCAGCAGGTACACCTGCAACACCTGAAGCTGGATTCGGCAGCACCAATGGTGGTTTTTTTAATGATGATAATATTCAAAAGTATATAAAAATGAATTAAAAAATTGGGCGGACAATGGTCCGCCCTATTTCATAATTTAAAAAGTGACTGTTATGAAAACATTTAAAATGGTAGTATTGAGTGTCTTGTTGTTTACCTCATCTTATGGACAACAAGCATGGAATTTTGACGAATCAAAAACACCTCAAAAGAGTAAAAAAGAATTTCAATTTTTAGCATATTTTTTTACACAAGGTGTAATGAATAATGTTTATGCAAAAAATGACTTTCTAAAAGGTCAAACGGTTGGAAGGTTGTTTGGAGGCAATACCAGTACAACAGGCGAACAAGCATTCTATTTTGAACAAAGAATTCTTCCGTTTATTATCTATCAGCCTAATCTGTTAGATGGTAAAGCAATTCTGCGAATGGCTTTCGAAATTGACTGGACCTGGGGTGATGCATCTTACGGTGCCGGCGGAAACTTTGGATCAGCTTTTTCTGCAGATCAGGTGAATCTTCAAACACAGAATATTGAGCTTGAACTTTTACCATGGAAAGGCTGGGCAATAAATTTAGGACTCCAGAGACTTTTTGATACTCCTTATAATCCTTACAGAACCTTTGTAAGCACAATGACAAACACAGCTTATAGGCTTGCATTTTGGGGAAGTGATGCTGTCGGTCTTACTGTACGCTATGATAGGGACTATGATAGATTTAAAGCAGGTTATTATCAGCTTTATGAAAATAATATTCAGCAACCGGATGATGTTGTTCTTTGGGAATTTATGTATGAAAGAGAGATTACCCCCGCTTGGAGCCAGGGTTTTGCTGCTTGGTATATTTATGATAGAGGAAATGGTGAAGGTGGTGTATCAATTTTAGGTCAGGGCCTTAACTCATTATTAAACAATTATAACGGAACTTACAGTTTCCCAATCGGCGGTAATCCTTACAAGGCTGATATATTCTGGCTTGGAACTCATGGAAATTATAACCCTGAGTTTACAATGGGAAGATGGACATTAAATGGATTTTTTGTATCCAACATTGGTAAAGTGCGAACCGAAAAAAACGGCGAGTATAGTAAGGCTTTCGATATTTTAGGTTTTACTGGAAATTTGAGAACAGGCTATAAGTATGGCCAAACTTCCAATGATGCTGTAATTGCGGATATAATATTTACGTCTGGTGATGAAGATTTTAAGGATGACACATACAATGGTGTTTTAACTGGAAACATGTGGGGCTCGCCTGGGGCTATATTTATTAGTCATGGCGCATATTTACTCTATCCTCATGGAAATGTCGTCAATCGTTTTATCTCTGCAGTGAGCGATATATCAAACTTAGGACTTGGTCAAATTGGTGGGACTTTAAACCTTCATAAAGATTTTATACCCAATAAGCTAAATGCTAAAGTTGGACTCGCAGCATCAAAGAGTATTTATGAGCCTAAAAATGGCGGTTCCTTCATCGGTTTGGAAGCAAATGCAAAAATAAGTTACCAGACAGCAGTTTTTATGAATATTGAACTGCACGGTGCATACTTATGGCTAGGTGATTTTTATGATAGTCCTGAAATGAATGGCGGTGAAAATAAAAAGCCTTCTAATCCGTATACATTTTTTATGGTCTTTAAGTGGCTTCTTTTCTAGGCCAGTGAATGAAAAAGTGTTTAATAAATTATAATAGTAGAGTCATGTTATGATAAAGAAAATTTTAAGTCTGTTAGCGACATGTGTAATTTTATTCACATCGTGTTCACCCTATGGGAATTTAAATAAAATGGAATTTGAAGAATTAGATTATCCTTTCCCGGTTCAATATGCTGAACTTAGCAATGAAATTAAATTGGCATACATTGATGAAGGGAGCGGACCGGAAACAATAATTTTTATTCACGGGCTGGGAAGTTATTTGCCTGCCTGGAAAAAGAATGTTGCGGTTCTACAAAAGGACTTTAGATGTATTGCTGTTGATCTCCCCGGATATGGAAAATCTAGCAAAGGAATATACACGGCAACAATGGAGTTTTACAGTGATGTTATAATTGAAATGATGGATAAACTAGGAATTCAGAAAGCAACAATTGCCGGTCACTCAATGGGCGGTCAAACTGCTATTGTAATGTCGTTAAAGTATCCTGATAGAGTGAACAAATTAATTCTTACAGCACCGGCTGGGTTCGAAGTATTTACCGAGGGCGAGAAAGAATGGTTTAGAGAGGTTATGACGATTGAATTAGTAAAATCAACCTCTGTAAAAAACATTAGAGCAAATTTGATGGCAAACTTTTATGATACTCCCGAAGATGCTGAATTTATGATAACTGATAGAATTGCATTAAGGGGGGCAAAAGACTTTGATAAATATTGTTATGCTGTTGCTAATTCTGTAAATGGAATGGTTGATGAACCTGTTTTTAACTTACTGGAAAGAATTCAACAACCTGCATTAATTATTTTTGGTGAGAATGATAATTTGATTCCAAATAGATTTCTGAATGGTGGATTCACTAAGGATTTTGCCGAAGCCGGTCATTCGAAAATTCCCAATAGTAAATTAGTAATGATTCCAAATTGCGGTCATTTTGTTCAATTTGAAAAAGCTGAAATCACAAATAAAGAAATCATAAATTTTTTGAAGAATTAAGAAGTAATTGATTAGGAGAGATAATGCGGGAATTAAAAGAAGTATATATCATTGATGCAGTTAGAACTCCCATCGGATCATTTATGGGAGCCTTGAGCAGTGTGCCTGCGCCAAAACTTGGCAGTGCAGTAATTAAAGGATTAATTGACCGCAATAAGTTACCGGCAGATTCTGTTGATGAAGTAATTTTCGGCAATGTAATTCAAGCGGGTGAGGGTCAGGCTCCGGCAAGACAAGCAGCATTAGGTGCGGGGCTCGACAACTCTGTTGAGTGTATGACAATTAATAAAGTTTGCGGGTCGGGTCTTAAATCCGTTATGCTTGCAGCCCAGGCAATTATGGTAGGAGATGCTGATGTAGTTATTGCAGGCGGAATGGAAAACATGTCTCAGATTCCTTTCTACTTAAAAAATGCACGTTCAGGATTTAAAATGGGTGATCAAAAATTAGTGGACGGAATGCTGGGTGACGGCTTGGTTGATGCATACGATAATATTCATATGGGAAATATAGCAGAACTGTGCGCAGAAGAATATAATATTACCAGAGAAGCTCAAGACGATTTTGCAGTTGAAAGCTACAAGCGGGCATTAAAAGCAATTGATGAAAAAGTGTTTGAAGATGAAATAATACCCATTGAGGTTCCGGGAAGAAAAGGTGCAGTTACCGTTATTTCGGAAGATGAAGAACCGGGAAAAGTTAATTTCGATAAGTTAAAAACTATAAGACCCGTGTTTAAAAAGGATGGTACAATTACCGCCGCAAATGCTTCTTCAATTAATGATGGAGCCTCTGCTGTACTTTTAATGACAAAAGAGAAGGCAGATAAATTGGGTTTGAAACCTATGGCGAAAGTAACGGCACAAGCGGCTGCATCCAAAGACCCCAAATGGTTTACTACCGCACCCATCGATGCTGTCAATAAAGTATTAGATATGGCAGGTATGACAACTGAGCAAATTGATTTGTTTGAAATCAATGAAGCATTTTCAGTTGTTTCATTAACGGTTAATCAAGAATTGAAACTTGATCCTGCAAAAGTTAATATCAATGGCGGTGCTGTTGCATTAGGGCATCCAATTGGTGCAAGCGGAGCAAGAATTTTAACCACGCTGCTGCATAACATGAAGAAGAAAAATGCTAAATACGGATTGGCGTCTTTGTGTATTGGCGGTGGAGAAGCGACGGCTTTGATTGTTGAATATATATAGATGTACAAAGGACGGTATGAATTTTATGCCGTCTTTTTTTTATTAATACTTGAATAACATTTATTTTGTCTTTGCTTCCAAAGAAATCCCTTGGGGAGAATCCCAATGTTTTACCCTACAAAGACATTCGGGGACAGTTTCATCGCGATATGATAATCTTTCACTTTTTTTCAGATTGCCCTTCCGTAAAATAAAGAGCTGTATGAAAACTACTAAAACCGCTGAAGCGGTTACGCAGGTTATTTATTTTTTGCTTCTATTCCCACGATTGAAATCGTGGGTTAATGCATTTTTTACCCTTTCACACAACGATTAAAGCTGCGGGACAGCCAGAGAAAACCTTCCAAGCAATCTGTCATCAATAAACCGACGGAGAAGGAGACGGGCAATGAACCGAAGCAGTTTTATTCATAGACTATTTAAAGGCTTCTTCTAATATATCTCCGGTACAAAGGTTTGATCTTCCATAGGCGGGCGCACATAACCAATATTCTTTTGTCTTTCAGGTAATTCAATCGGTTCGGGAGTTAAATCCTTGTAAGGTATTTTACTCAGTAGATGGGAAATACAATTTAATCTTGCTCTTCTTTTATTATCGGCGTTTACAACGTACCAGGGTGCCTGCTTAATATCGGTGTGAGCAAACATCACATCTTTGGCTTTAGAATATTCAACCCAGCGTTTTCTAGATTCTAAATCCATTTTACTTAATTTCCATCGTTTTGTTCGGTCTTCAATCCTCGCCTCAAATCTTTTTTCCTGCTCCTCGTTGCTAACGGAAAACCAATATTTTATCAAAACTATTCCTGAACGAACAAGCATTCTTTCAAACTCGGGGCATGAGCGTAAAAATTCTCTGTACTCTTCTTCTGTGCAAAAATCCATCACCTTTTCAACTCCGGCACGGTTATACCAGCTTCTATCAAAAAGCACCAACTCACCGGCGGCAGGTAAATGATATGCATAGCGGCGGAAATACCACTGCGTTTTCTCTCTTTCGGTAGGAGTACCAAGCGCTACAACTCTTGCAATACGCGGATTTAATGTTTGAGTGATTCTTTTAATTACTCCTCCCTTACCGGCTGCATCGCGTCCTTCAAAAAGCACAACTACTTTTAATCCTTTCTCCTTAATCCAGTATTGCAGCTTAACCAATTCAATCTGCAGCTTTCTTAGTTCGCTTTCGTAAGTCTTTTTATCAATCGTTGATTTACTGCCGTGTGGAAAGTCGCTGCCGTTGAAGTCCTCTAATTTAATTTTACTCTTGCCTTTAGAATTTTGAGTTTCGTTTTTCTCTTTTTTCTTTTTCGCCATGCTTACCTCAAAAATTGAGAATTCTTTTTTACTTCATTAAAAATTATTAAGCTGTTACTGCAAGGATCTGTTATCCGCTTGTTCCGCTGCATGATTTTGCGGGGAAGCAATCTAATTTTTGAGATTGCTTCATTCGTCAGCCGACGAATTCGCAATGACATTAATTAATTGTCATTACGAGGAGTTGTTTTTAACGACGAAGTAATCTCACATCAAAGATATTATCACTCCACTTGAAATAATCTATTTAACAATCCTTTATCATACCATGACAAATAATCGATTTTAAAGATACTTCAATTCATAATCGAAAAATTTTCTAATTGGTTAATGGTTCATCACCTTTGTTCGACCGAACCATTCTTGAGAACAATGACAACTTAGGATCGAATAAAAACTTGAGCCAAAGTTTAAACCATGATTTATGATAAACTAAATTATCATAATATTCGGGAGCCTCTTTTTTTAATTCGGGAAGTTTATTCCAGCTTATCGATGGGAAATCATGATGCTCATTATGATAACCTACATTGAGAGCAACAATATTTAATGGTCCGTAATAGCTGTATGTTTCCTGTGGCGGACTTGTTAAATAATGTTCCTGAATCCATCTTGCGCCGAGAGGGTGCAGCCCGATTGAAAATGTAAATGAAAAAACGAAATACAAAAATGCAGTCCAGCCGAATGTCATAATTATTAAAACATCAAACCCGAAAACGGCTATCCAGTTTACGAACGTCCATGCGGAAGCAAATTTGATTTCTTTTAATCTGGGTGGACGAAGTGCTTGAAACACCGGAAAGAACAACAGCCAAAATGCTTTACCGAAAAAACTGTTGCCGATAAATTTTGCTTCCCACCTGCTTGCCAGATCGGCATCTAAATTATAATCACCTTGATAGGAGTGATGTTTGAGATGATATGCACGGAAAGAAACTGAGCTTGGAACTACATTCGGCAGATCAGCGAGAATTCCGGCGAGAATGTTAAATGTTCTTTTCTTAAAAATTAGGTTGTGAGCACATTCGTGAATCAAAACAAAAAGTGAATGATTTGCAAACGCACCAATAAAATAAGCGGCAATTAATGCGCTCCACCATGGGTAATCTTTAATGAGGAATGAAATTGCAATTTGCAGTGCAACAACAAATAGTATTAAGAAAAAGCTGGCTGAGTTACGCCCAATTAAATTTCGAACTTCGGGATGATCTTTAAGAATTGCTCTGGTCCTTGCCTTGTGCGGCTCCGGTGAATTTGAATAACTAAAATCTCTTGTTTTGTTTGTCATCTATTCTTCTCCGGAATTAAAATGAAATTGTGTTTTTTATTATTGGAATATAATAATATTAAAACTTTTGTTTTAGATTTTTGGTATGATTCTATTAAATATTTCTTACAGTCAAAATAAATACAAAAGTTTTAAACGCTGCCAAAGGTATTTCTATGAAAAAAGACCGCAAAGGAAGAAGCAATAAAATCCGCAAAGTAAAGAAAGAGCAATACTAATTATTATCCCTTCCACCTTTACTTTCCCGTTCTCCCTTTTCCCTTTTCCCTTTTCCCTTTTTCCTTTTCACATTTCCCTTTTCACCTTTTAATTCCTTGTATCGCTAATAAAAATTTGTTAGATTTCGATGTGCCACTGCAATAAACTGGAATTTTTCCGGCAAAGCGGTGGCAATTTTTTTTAAATTACCAAAAAATTAGGAGTTACTGAAGTGGCTAATTTTGTTTATTTAAGCAAAGAGCGACTGCATGAATTAGAGCAGGAACTTAAAGAGCTTAAAACGAACGGCAGAAAACAGATGGCAGAAAGAATTGCCGAAGCACGTGCACATGGAGATCTATCGGAAAACGCCGAATACGATGCTGCAAAAGATGAACAGGGATTGCTTGAATTAAAAATTAGCAAAATGGAAACAATGCTTTCCCGGGCGCAAATAATTGATATCTCCTCAATGCCGCGGGATCAAATTCATATTCTTTCAAAAGTAGAAGTAAAGAACTTGAACAATTCCAAAGTATTCAATTACATGCTTGTTTCTCCCGAAGAGGCTGATCTGCAAAAAGGAAAAATTTCTATGACTTCCCCGGTTGGTCAATCCTTAATGGGTAAAAAAGTCGGTGATATAGTTCAGGCAAAAGTGCCGGCCGGTATTATTAAATTTGAAATATTGAATGTAGAATAGTTTGCACTACTTTTTTAAACCGCCGTTTTTCGAACTGCTTATAAATTCAAAATCAATTTTAGTTGATTTCCGTAAATGAAAACCACTGAACAAAAGATTATCAAATTTATTGATAGAGAAGGTTTAATTGAGCAAGGTGATAGTTTGCTAATTGCCTTTAGCGGCGGTCCCGATTCGGTTTTTCTTTTTCACTTTTTAATTAAATTTAAAAAAAGATTTAAAGTAAATTTAGCTGCCTGTCATGTTAATCATAATTTAAGGGGCAGGCAATCAGATGATGATGCGGAGTTTTGCAAAGCTGTTTGTGCAGAATTTAGTATCCCGTTCTTTGAAGCTAATGTTGATGTAAAAAATTACGCTGCTGAAAAGGGTTTATCAATTGAAGAGGCTGCACGCAATTTGCGGTACAATTTCTTTAGTAAAATTGCCTCTGAAAATAGCTGCAATAAAATTGTAACCGCGCATAATAAAGATGATAACACCGAAACAGTTTTACTTAATCTTTTTAAGGGAACAGGTTTAACCGGTCTTTCAGGAATTCCAATTCGAAGGGATAATATTATTAGACCTTTACTCTGCTTAGATAAAGCTGAAATATTGGAATACCTTAAAGCTGATAAACTTGCATATCGAATTGATAAATCAAATTTTCAAAATGACTTTAAACGCAATTTTTTGAGAAATAAAATTATTTCTAAAATCAAAGATGAAATTAACCCTTCGTTGGATGATGCAATTTTTAATTCATCTCAAATTTTTAAGAATAGCGATAAGGTTTTGAATACTTTTATTGAAAGTATTTCCGGAAAGTATTTTTCGGGCACTGATGAAACTTTGCATCTGGACCTAAAATTAATTGATGACTACAATGATGAGATTCTCGGAGAAGCATTAAAATATAATTTACTGAAAGAATTCAATCATACTTTTAATTTTGATGATTACTTGAAACTAAAAGAGCTGGCTGATCATCAAACGGGTAAAAAAGTTATACTTTCAAAAAATATTGAAGCCTACAAAGAACGAGGCGCAATTGTTTTTGTTAGATCAATAAAGAATAAAAAATTTGTTGAACAAAAAATAAAGGCAGATCAGCAAATTGAGTTTAACGGCAGAGTTTTTGGAATTAATGAGGTAAAAAATAAAAAGCAGATTAAGTTGAACAGCGATGAACAAGTTGAGTTTATTTGCGCTGATGATTTAAGTGATGAATTTACTTTACGCAGGTGGAAAGCCGGCGATAAGTTTATTCCGCTTGGAATGAATAATTTTAAAAAAGTATCTGACTTTTTAAATGAGCAGCAAGTGCCTGCATATAAAAAAAAAGAACAATTACTGCTGACTAATCGGAACAATATAGTATGGGTAATTGGTTTAAGAATTGACAATAGAATAAGGTATTCTGATAAATGCAAAAAGACCTACAAAATTTGGATGAGGTAAAAAAGGAACAAAAGGACGAAATTCACGTCGGATCAGAAGTGTTTGTTCCTTTTTTAAGTGAAGAAAAAATTCAAAAAAGAATTATAGAACTTGGTGCTCAGATTTCTGAAGAGTATAAAGATAAACTTCCGATAATTATCGGAATACTTAACGGTTCATTTATTTTTATGGCGGATTTGGTAAAGAATATTCCAATTAATTGTGAAATCGATTTTTTCAAATTATCGAGTTACGGGGAATCAAAAATATCATCGGGCAAAGTTAAAATGCTAAAAGAACTGAATGCCGATATAAAAGATAGGCACGTAATTATAGTTGAAGATATTGTCGATTCCGGCTTATCAATAAAATACATTGAAGAATTAATTGGTGAATCGGAACCGGCGAGCATGAAGGTTGTTACCCTTTTGTTGAAGCCTGAGAGTCTAAAATATGATGTTAAAATTGATTATATTGGCTTTGAAATTCCCAACAAGTTTGTACTTGGGTACGGCTTAGATTATGCTCAGAAGTACAGAAATTTAAGATCTATTTATGTTTTAAAGGATTAACGGAGAAAGCAAACAAAATGTTTAATAAAATTAAGTTAATGATGGCAAACGGAAACGACAATAAGAGTTTTTTTGATAGAAAAAACAATAAAGATTCAAGCGGCGGAAAAGACCCTAAAAAACCCGATGGTGATTTTGATTGGACGAAGGTAATAAAAACAGTTTTCAGCTGGGGTGCAGTAATTATTGCCGCTGTAATAATTATGCAGTTTATGAAAACAGGCTCAACAAATGCTACAGAGGTAACATTCGATGTTTATGAGAATTTTGTAAATTCCGATAAAATAGCAGAAGCCGAAATTATAAAAACCGATATTAATGATTATTCCTTTGAAGGTACACTAAAAACCGAAGAACGAATAATGATGAACAATCAGTCGGTCAAAGTAAAAAAGTTTACTACCACACTTGTAGAGCCTGTAATTCAAGAGCAGGTAAAAATTTGGAATCAAAAAGGAATACGATATACATTTGTAAAAGATTCCAATGAGTGGCTGACGATTATTGTTGGTGTACTTCCATGGATATTGATAATCGGCGTTTGGATATTATTTATGCGCAGAATGCAGGGCGGTGCCGGAGGCGGTTCTCGCGGTATTTTTAACTTTGGTAAAAGTAAAGCTAAAATGATATCCGAAAGCAACATAAAAGTTACATTCAAAGATGTTGCCGGTGCCGATGAGGCTAAAATGGAATTGGAAGAAATAATTGAATTTTTAAAGGAACCCTCAAAATTTCAAAAACTCGGCGGTAAAATTCCGCGCGGTGTATTACTGCTGGGACCTCCCGGAACAGGTAAAACATTATTAGCTCGTGCAGTTTCGGGCGAAGCCGGTGTGCCGTTCTTTTCAATAAGCGGTGCCGACTTTGTTGAAATGTTCGTTGGTGTTGGAGCCAGCCGTGTTAGGGATTTATTTGAACAAGGAAAAAAGAACGCACCATGCATAATATTTATAGATGAGATTGATGCTGTAGGCAGGCATCGCGGTGCAGGTTTAGGCGGCGGGCATGATGAAAGAGAACAGACATTAAACGCACTACTTGTTGAAATGGACGGTTTTGAACAAAATAGCGGCGTTATTATTATTGCAGCTACTAACAGACCCGATGTACTCGACCCGGCTTTACTGAGACCCGGAAGGTTCGACAGGCAGGTAGTTGTTGATAGACCCGATGTTCAAGGAAGAGAAGGCATATTAAAGGTTCATACCAAGAGTATTCCTTTAGGTGATGATGTAAAATTAAAGACATTGGCAAAAGGCACACCCGGATTATCCGGTGCCGATTTAGCGAATATGGTTAATGAAGCGGCTCTTCTTGCAGCACGAAAGGATAAAAAGAAAGTTTGGATGACGGATTTTGAAGAAGCGAAAGACAAAGTAATGATGGGAATGGAAAGAAAAAGCTTAATAATTTCTGAAGAGGAGAAGAAGATAACCTCTTACCATGAGATAGGTCATGTGCTGGTTGCTCTACTTACACCGGGTTCAGACCCTGTTCATAAAGTAACAATCATTCCCCGCGGAAGAGCACTTGGTGTTACTACTTATTTACCGGTGGATGAAAAACATACTTATTCTAAAGACTATCTTGAAGCAATGATAACTTATGCTCTTGGCGGACGCGCAGCAGAAAAAATTGTTTTTAACCAGTACACTACCGGGGCAGGGAATGATATAGAAAAAGCTACCAACTTAGCCCGTAAAATGGTTTGTGAATGGGGCATGAGTGATAAATTAGGTCCCCTTGCATATGGCAAAAATGAAGAAGAAATTTTCCTAGGCAGAGAAATAACCAAGCATCAGAATTTTAGTGAAAAAACTGCTCAGGAAATAGATGCTGAAATTAAGGAAATTGTAACAGCATGCATGAAAAGAGCTGAGAATGTGTTATCGGAAAATATAGATATGCTCCATAAATTATCATTAGAACTACTCGAAAGAGAAATACTTGATGCTGAAGAGATAGATAAAATTATGAAAGGTGAAGAACTGCCGCCTGTTAGAAGATCTGACAACGGCGAGGATGAAGATGAAAAAATTGACGAAGCCGATGATAAAAAAGTACCCGAACATGTTCAAAAATTAATGGAAGATAAAAATAAAAGATCGAGCGAAGAAGGAAAAGACAGCAAAGATGACAGCAGCCGATAATGGTTTTATAAATTATAAGCATGAACTTTTAAGAAAAAGTATTCATCTTTGTTCTCTTTCAATTCCGATTATATATTATTTTGTAACAAAAGAATTAGCCTTAACCATTTTAGTGCCGCTTACAATCTTTTCCCTCATACTGGATTTTGGGCGGCATGTTTTTCCTCCTCTCAACAAATTATTTACACTCCTATTCGATTTTATGCTAAGGGAACATGAAAAAGACCCGAACAAAAAAAACTTAAGCGGCGCCTCCTACGTTCTACTTGCAAGCACACTTTCAATATTATTTTTTCCTAAACTCTTTGCAATAACAGGAATTGCTGTGTTGATTTTAGGCGATATTGCAGCAGCTTTGATAGGAAGAAAATTTGGGAAACATAAATTCTTTTTTAAAAGTTTAGAAGGAACACTTGCATTTTTTGTTGTGTCATGTATTGTAGTATTGCTTATTCCGAAGGTTGAAGGATTATTGCTGGAATACATAATTGGTTTTATTGCAGCAGCGGTTGGTGCATTAGCCGAAAATTTATCCTACGGCTGGGCTGATGATAATTTAACAATTCCAATTTCCGTTGGACTAACAATGGCTTTACTCTATTGGCTGCTGCTTCCCGAATTAATTATTGCTTTACCAAATGTGCCAGGTTAATTTAATGAAACAAAGTTATTTCTTTTTTGTATAATTTTAGTCCCTAACAAAAATCAAGATGCTATGAAAAAACAAAACAATACTTTTTTATTAAGCTCAACAACTATTAGTCTATTAATATTTCTGGCTGCAGTTTTTGCTTCATGCGACTTACCTAAAAAACAAGCCGTTGGAATTGAAGATGAAATACTTGTCGTAGCAGATTCAGCGGAGTACTATGAACTTGAGCCTGAATTGCTTAGTACCTTCGGCAAACTAATTTACACTCCGCAAGGGGAACCGCTTTTTTCAATAAGAAGAAAAGACTTTGTAGATTTGGAAAGTATTGAGAACCGGAAAAATATTATTATCCTCGCACCGGTTAATTCAGAATCCTACCCTTCACAATTTATCAGTTCAATTTTAGATTCAAACGTACGAGCCTTAGTTGACAGCGGCGAAGAGTTCGTTTTTAATAAATATGATCTTTGGGCGGGTAATCAGCTTGTAATGATTTTAACGGGAAGAAATATTGAAGAGATGAAAAAGAATATTTTGAAAGAAAGTGAAAACCTGCTCTACTATTTTCAAAAACTTTCTAACAAAAGATTAAAGCGTAATTTATACAGCCGCAAATATGAAAAGAAAGAGATACAGGGTAAATTGCTTAAGCAGCATGGCTGGGTAATGTATGTGCAGGCTGATTTTCATTTAGCTTTAAACAAACCCGAAGAAAATTTTGTATGGCTTAGGAGAGCACCCGGCTCTGATATGGAAAGATGGATTTTTGTTCACTGGATTGAAAATGCCTCGCCTGCTCTGCTCGATAAAGATTCTATTAAAAATATTAGGCAGCGTATAACTAATGAATTTTACAGAACTGCCGATGATTCCGCTTTTGTTGAAATAACCCCGCAGCCTTATCAGCCGATTGTTAAAGAGGTTAACTTTTTAGACAGATACGCTTTGATGTCTCAAGGCTTTTGGCGTTTTAGTGATAAGAGCGGCGGTGGACCTTTTATCAATTACACTTTTTATGATGAAGACACTAAAAGACTTTATATGCTTGATGGCTCAATTTATGCACCAAAGTATTATAAGAAAAAATTAATTCAGCAGGTTGATGTTATGCTGCAATCCTTTATGACAGAGGCTGAGTTGAGTGAAGACAGAAAAGACGAACTCCTTTCCGCTATTGAAGATTAGCTGATATATGCTTTTATGATTTTAAGCACAGGTTAAATTAGCCTGTGCTTTTTTACTTTAAACCTTTTAGCTGTGCCGGTAATTTGTAGTCGGGAAAAACATCTCTAATTTTATTCACATAAACTTTTGCTCTTTCAGTTTTTTTAAAATTCATTTCATAAATGGCGCGGTTTGTAAGCATTGTGGCGGTTATGTTCTTAATAAAGTTTGTATAATGATTTTCTACATTTAGTTCTCTAAATTCAAAATCGGGTTTGCGTGCTTCCTGGTATTCAAGCGACTTTGACACACGGTAAAGAAATAGTTCAGGAATTAAATAGTAACCCGGCGGCAGTTGAAATTCACCCCGCTGCATTTCGTTTTCTATCATTTCCGGCGCAATGTAAATTGTATGTTCACCAATATTCTCAGTAACCAGTCCTGTCATTATTCTTCGATAAGCAGCTTCTAATAATTGCGGATTAAAATTTTCACTTCTTTCAAATGGTTTGACGGCTTCAATAAATGTATTTACATCTTTTTCAATTCCATTTAATATTCCCGGGTAGCAAGTCTCTAATTGATTAAAGTACCATGAACGGCGGAGTAATTCCTTATCAATTACAGCAACGTCTCTTCTGTAGTTTTCTACAAACTGAAAGTAGTATGATGCCGATAAAAAATAATCCCACTGATAGCTTAGTATTATTGCATTCTCATCAACACTGTTTAATAATGATTTTGTGTAATCTTCATAAATGTAGTTTTTGCTTTGGTCCACCTTACCGCTATTCATAAAATAAATTACAGCAATAAGAATAGATAAAAATACCGCAGATATATTTTCCTGCATATTTTTCTTTTTAAGAAAAATTATTATTTGATAGAAAGCAAAAGAGGCAAACATTGCAGAAGCAATATATGCAAGCAGAAAGTATGAATCGATATCAACAATATCATAATTGATGGAATAAAGCACTGTGGATGCGAATGAAATTAAAATAAAAAATGAAATCCTTTTGAATGATCTAAATCCTATTAGCAATCCGGCAGCAATTAAAAGAACCCCAATAATTGTAAACTCGTTTGCATAGTTAGAGAAAAAATACTCGAGCTGTTTTTTTGCAGCATCGGTAGATGAGAAAAGCCAAACCTGATATTGCTTACCCGAAATATGCCGTATTAAATTTTCCCAATTAACCGGGTTACCCCAGTTAAGCAGCGGACTAAATGAGGCGCGTATAGGCAGGTATGAATAGATTAAGATTAAAATAGGAAAGAAAATTGCCAGCATTTTACCAAGTGTAGTAAAGGCAGCTTTCGTAAATTTTTCTTTTGAAAAAAATAAAAATGCAATTCCGGGAAGAATGAGAAGTGTTGTCATGTGATTTGAAAAACTTAAAGCGAGCAAAACTGAAAGCGCAAACCAATGTTTATTCGTTTTGTTTTTTTCATCAAAGAAGTATGCTTTTAGTAATAAATAAATTACTGAGTTAATCAAAAGTAAATGAAGGGAGTAAACTTCAATAGATGTACTCTGAAACCAGTAGGTTGTGCTGAATGCTAAAAATAGACCGCTTAAAACGGAGACAATTAATTTAGTTAATTCCGGCAGCTCAACAACTTTAGCAATCGCAGCTTCGGCTTTTTTTGATTTTTTACCCTTTGGTTTAACTTCTTTTTTCGCAGGTAAATTATCAAAAATTAATTTTACTGATTTAACAAAAAATACAATTCCCGCCGCACACCAAATAGCAGCTAATAAATTTGTTCGGAAAATTTCAGTGAAGGGTAACGGGATTAGTAAAAACAAATAACCGGCTATTGTGAACAATGGATACCCGGTTGGATGAGCAATTCCAAGTGTACCGATAACGGCAGCTAATTCGCCTGAATCAATTTGTATAACACTAGGCGCAATTGTGAACATATAAATTATTAGAATTCCCAGACCGGTAAATTCAGCAAAATATTTTTTTAGAAACTGCAAATTATTTTCCCAAATATTTTTCAAAAATCAAGTTTACTTTTTTTCTGTAATTGATAAAAATTTTATCGAGGTTCTTTTCTCCAAGCCACAATTCAAGTGTCCCGCGCTTTTTGCTTTCAGTCGGAACCGAGGATGAATTTGAACCGAATATATTTTGAACCGCAAGCTCGCATGTTTTATAAAAAGTATAAATCTCTGTCAGCGTTTTTAACTCAGAATATTTTTTATCAACTGAAATAAGATATTGAATTTTTTCAATCATGTTTCGGTTTAGATTATCGGCATACCACTTTTTATTACTCATCAAAATTGAATGTACTATAAAATCAATGCTTAAAATTCCGCCGCGGTTTTTCTTCAGGTTGAAATCACCTTGAATATTTTTAAAGCGTTGTTTCGAAAGACTTTGCGAAATTGCAAGTAGTTCCGAACTGATAGAATTTGAATCTGTTATTAAAGTATGTTCAACTTGTTTAGTAAAATTGTTAAACAATATTTCATTTCCTTCAATAAATTTCAGCTTGATTAAAGATTGAAATTCCCAAACCTGTGCCCTTGTTTTTAAGTAGTTGGCATAAGTTTTAATATCCCAAACCAGCGGGGAATTTTTACCTTCGGGACGCAGTCTAAAATCAACCTCAAATGGCGCTAAGTATTTTTTTGCATCACTGAGAAATATTTGAAATTCAGTTTGAATATTTTTATGCTCTTCAATTTTTTCAGCAACCACAATTAAATCTATGTCCGAAGCAAAGTGCATTTCTGATGAACCGAAACTACCAAGTCCGGCAATGAAATAATTAAAAGTAAATTGCTTGCTTTGGTTTAGTTCTATCAATCGAGCAGTTAAGTAAGCCGTTATTTTTTCAGAGAAAACATTTTGATCAATTACTTTTTCGGCAAGTTGAATTGATAGAACAAATAGAATTTCATCGCCGGATAGATTATCAAAGTTCAGATTTTTCTCGAATACCTTTCGGGTAATAAGAAACTCGCCTAAATTTTTATTAACAACTAATAAATCAACCGCCCGTTGAGAAAACTCGCATATATTTAATACACTTTTTAAAAATGCTGCATTCTTAAATTCCTTATACCAAATGGAGGCAAAGGTAATACTGCTGATTATTTTCACTAAGTTTTCAAGCACTTTATCGGGGTTCGAAGAGGAGATTAAATAAGCAGCAATATCATTTTCAATTTCAGTAAAATATTGTATTGTTTTTGCTTCGAACTCTTTTTGTTTAAGTAATCCGCTGCCGGTTCTTAAGTACTCTAAATTTCTTTCGGCTTTCTTTTTATCAAAAAATTTTATTGAGTCAAAATTATTAAACGATTTAATTTTGCCGGTTTCTACATTGCCGAGAATTGAATTATAGATTTTTCTTACATCATTTTTATTTTTATTTACCTCGGCATTGAATGATTTAATATTTGCGCACCCGAAATAATTTGCAAGTTTTTTTAATACCTCACCTTCCGAGGGAATTACATGAGTTTGTCTGTCATTCATCAACTGAAGATAATGTTCAATGCGGCGGTAAAAAATATATGCGGTTGTATAAATCTCTGCTTCATTTTCACTCAATAAATTGATCTTGTGTAATTGCTTAATTGCCTCAATTGAATTGCCGGTTTTTAACTGCGGAAATTTACCGCCATGCATTAATTGCAATGCCTGTATGGAAAATTCTATATCCCGAATACCGCCGGGAATAAGTTTTATGTTATCTTCGCCGCTTAATCTTTTTTCAATATTTGCTTTCATTCTTTTTATCTGCTCGGTGGGGGGAGTAGAAAATGATGAAGGAAATATAAATGAACTTAAATAACTGCTGAACTGATTATATAGATTTTTACTGCCGCTTACATAGTTAAGTTTTATCAGCATTTGCCGTTCCCAATCCTCACCGCGGGTTTCATAATAACGAAGATAATTATTCAAGCTCATGCAAATCGGTGAATTCCTTCCATCCGGTCTAAGTCTGAAATCAACGCGGTAAACAAATCCCTTATCGGTTATATCAGTTGAATGCTTTACAAAAAGCATTGCTGTTTCAGAGAGAATCTCAAAATATTCTTTACTTTTATTCCCGCCGGATGTTGTGTTCTCATCAAAAAATAAAATTAGATCAACATCGGAGCTGTAGTTCAGCTCATTGCCGCCGAGTTTACCAAGTGAACAGAGGCAATATTTTTCGGTACTGAAACTGCTGCCGTATTTTAGCTGAACCTCATCGTAGCAGATATTAAATAGAGCCGAGTTTATAATTATTGCAAGTAGAGAAAGCTGTAGAGTGATTTCTTCGAGTGAGGCAGATGCTTGAAAATCATTTAAACCGATTTTTAATATTGCACGCCGCTTATAATTTTTTAGGTAATTTAATTTGGAGCGCATCGACTTGAACTTTTTCAAATTTTCTGAAACTTCTGTAAAAATATGATCTTCCGTGAGAGCTTTATTTAAGTAAGTCGGATTAAAAATTTGGTACAAGTATTCGGGATTACGAACAATAATATCGGTTAGGTAATTGCTGTTTGCGGCAATGGTAATAACTATTTCCGGGTGATGGGGATACTTTAAACAGTCGAATAAAAAAGATACACGATCGTAAAGTGCTGATAAAATTCTGTACAGATTTGCTTCTGATGAATCTGTCCAATAATGTTTAATTGTTTCATCTTCAAAAAGCTCAATTAATTTATCAAACTGTTCCGAAGATAAAAATCCTTCAGAAATTTCTGCAAGGTTTATAATAAACTTATCTGAAAATATATTTTTCTTTTTTACTGCCATTAAAATTTTATTTGTTCCACCACTAATTATTTTAAAACTAATAATAATAAAATGATAACTCTAATTAATAAAGAGCGGCTAAAAATTATAAAGTATAGTGTTAAAGATTGGCGGGAATATTATTAGAATAAAAGTATAAGTGATTAATCAAATTCTAATTGCTGAGTATCTTTTTGTTTCTTATCCGAGAAAAATGAATAGACGGCTGGAATTACAAATAGTGTTAAAATTGTTGAAAAGATTAGTCCGCCAATAACAGCAATACCCATAGGCATACGGCTTTCGGCACCGGAACCCAGCGCAAGAGCAATCGGCAAAGTACCCAATATTGTTGAAAAGCTCGTCATTAGAATTGGGCGGAACCGCAGAACTGCTGCCTCTTTAACTGCTTCTAAAACTTCTAATCCCTCTGCTTTTTTCTGGTTTGCAAATTCGACGATGAGAATACCATTTTTAGTTACTAAACCAATTAGCATTACTTGTCCTATTTGACTAAAAATATTAATGGTTTGATTAAAGTACCAAAGAGAAAAAAGCGCGCCGGCAATTGCCATAGGTACTGTAAACATTATTATAAATGGATCGCGGAAACTTTCAAACTGTGCCGATAAAACTAAATATATTAATATTAAGGCGAGCAAAAATACAAATACCAAACTTGATGCACTTTCTTTAAAATCTTTTGAAGGTCCTTCAAGTGCTGTGGAATAAGTTTCATCTAATACTTGATCGGCAATTTCATCCATTTTATCAATTCCATCGCCTATAGTTTTACCGGGAGCCAAACTGGCGGAGATGGTAGCAGATGAATAACGATTGAACCTGAATAGCTGAGGCGGTGTACTGGCTTCTCTAAGTTCTATTAATTGATCGAGTTGAATTAATTGATTTGTATTATTCCGTACATACAATTTTCTTAAATCGGCAGGCTGATTTTGATCAGCCTTTTCCACCTGACCGATGATAAAGTACTGCTTGCCGTCTTTTATAAAAAAGCCATATCTCTGTTCACTAAATGCAAGCTGCAAAGTTTGGGCAATATCCTGCACTGTTACACCCATTTCTCGTGCTTTAGAGCGATTGATTTGAACAACCAATTCGGGTTTGTTAAATTTCAAATCAACATCAACCATTGCGAAGGTTGGGTCTTGTCGGGCGAGACTTAGAAAATCGGGAATAACCGCTTTTAACTTTTCGAGATTAGGAGCTTCTAAAACATATTGAACCGGAAGTCCTCCTCTCGATGAGCCTATTGATTGATCTTGAATTACAAATGCTCGTGCATCATTTAATTGACCGGCAATTTTTGCAACTTCATTTGCAACTTGGCTTTGAGACCTGTCACGTTTATCGGCATCTACAAGTTTAAGTCTCATAAATCCGCTGTTTACAGAGGATGAGGCTCCGAATCCCGGTGAGGTAACAGAAATTAAGGCGTCCCTTTCCGGAATATTTACAAGAATCGAGTCAATAAACTTTTTCATGTAATCTTCCATAAATTCAAAAGTTGAGCCTTCGGGTGCCGATGCAATAATACGCATTGCACCCCTATCTTCCATTGGTGCTAACTCGCTTTGCAGAGCCTTGCCGAAAATAAATATCATAACAACCGATACTAAAATAATCAGAAATGCCATCCATCTTTTACTCATAAATGAGTTTAAAGCATTTCTATAGGCTGATTCAAGGTTACGGAAGAAAGGTTCTGTAGAGGTATAAAATCTATTTTTCTTTTCTCTTTTCTTTAAAATTTTTGCACTTAACATTGGTGCGAAAGTTAAAGCAACAAAAGAAGAAATAATTACTGAGCCGGCAATAACAACTCCAAATTCTCTAAACAGCCTGCCTGTTAAACCTTCAAGAAACATGATAGGTAAAAATACAGCCGCAAGAGCAATTGTTGTTGAAACAACCGCAAAGAAAATCTCATTGGTTCCTTTTAGTCCCGCTTGAACGGGGTTCATTCCGGCTTCTATTTTTTTATATATATTTTCAAGTACAACAATTGCGTCATCTACAACAATTCCAATAGCTAACACTATACCCAGTAATGTTAATACATTTATGGAATAATCGGCAAGATACATTATAAAAAATGTACCAATCAATGAGATCGGGATAACAATAATAGGAATCAGCGTGGTTCGCCAATCGCGCAGAAATAAAAATATTATAATTATAACAAGAGCAAATGCAAGAAAAACTGTCTGCTGAACTTCGCTTATGGAATCGCGGATATAATCGGTTACATCAAAACCCACCCCTAATTCAATATCTTCGGGTAAATCTTTTTTAATCTGTTCAATTCTTTGATAGAACTCGTCCACAATTTGAATTTGATTTGCACCCGGTTGTGGAACAAGAACAATGCCCACCATCGGAATTCCGTCTCGTTTTAATAAGGTTCTCTCATTTGCAGGGTATAACTCGGCTCTTCCGATATCATTGAACTTTACAAACCTGCCATTATTTTCTTTAATTATAAGATTGTTAAAATCCTCAACGGTATTCAATCTTCCTAAGGTTCGAATTGTTAATTCAGTGTTTTTACCTTCAATCCTTCCGCTCGGCAGTTCAATGTTTTCACGACTTAATGCATTGCGAACATCGATAGGGGTAATTTGGAAAGCCGCAAGTTTAACCGGGTCCATCCATAATCTCATCGAGTATCTTTTCTCACCCCAAATCCAAACTTCACTAACTCCGTCAATAGTTTGAACTCTTTCTTTAAAAGTTCTCTGTGCAATGTCGGATAATTCAAGCAAATCCCGCTGATCACTTTTGACATTAAGAAATACAATGGGTATAGCATCGGCATCAGCTTTCCGCACTATTGGCGGGTCGGTATCGGGGGGTAAATTATAAGTTGCTCTCGAAACTCTGTCGCGTACATCATTTGCCGCATCTTCAAGGTCCACTTCAATATTAAATTCAACCCTAATTGTACTTCTGCCGTCGCGGCTTACGGATGTTAAAGTTCTAATTCCTGCAATACCATTAATTGATTCTTCAAGCGGTTCTGTTATCTGAGATTCAATTACATCAGCATTAGCACCGGTGTATGAAGTTGAAACTGTAATAATCGGGGGATCGACACTTGGGTATTCACGGATACCTAAATATGTATAACCTATAATTCCGAATAGCACAATTGCTATTGCTATAACGGAAGCTAAAACGGGACGGCGAATACTAATTGACGAAAGACTCATATAGGTGCTTATCTGTAATTTTTAATTGAAACGTTAATACCGGGACGCAGTTGAATTATAGCGGATGTAATTACAGTATCACCTTCGCTTATGCCATTTAAAATTTGAACTTGAGTGTTTGTACGCATTCCCATTTCTACCTTTACCGGCATTGCCTTACCACTCTTATACAAATAAACCATTTCACCGGAAATATCAGGAATAACGGATTCGGTTGGAACGGTATAGCTTTCTGCATTTTCATTGATTAATATTTCTATTTCGGCGTATGAACCTGGTAACAGAATTTCTGATTTGTTTTCTGTCCGGGCTCTCACTTTTAATGTTCTTGTTGTCGGATCAATTTTCGGGTCTATTGCATAAACCTCTGCTTTAAAAACTTCTTCTGAATTTGGAACAGATACTTTAATTACAGTACCGGTCTTAACTTTATCTGCATGTTTTATAGGTAAAGCAAAATCAATTTTAATAGGATCTGTTTTTGTTAGTATTGCTATGCTAACAGAAGAGTTTATAAAACTTCCTTCACTAATTGAACGAAGACCGACAATACCGCTAAAGGGTGCTCTTATTTCTGTTTTTTCAATTTGTGCTTCCAGCAATGCTTTATCGGCTTTACGTACTTTTAATTCGTTTAACAAAATATCATATTCTTCCTGACTAATTAGTTCCTGCTCAAGCAGCATACGTGACCGATATTCTTTCTCTTCAGCTAATTTTAATTGAGAGTCTATCCGATCTAATTGTGCCTGTAAATCCTTATCGTATATTTTTACTAATAAGTCACCTTTCTTTACTCTGCTTCCTTCCTTAAAATTTATCGCGGTTACTTTTCCGCTTATTTCCGAACGCAAATCAATTTCTTCATCGCCCATTAATGAAGCATTAAGAAAAAGTTTTTCAGATAATTCACTTTTAGAAACAATCAAAACTTCGGCAGATACACTCCTGTTCTGTGAAAAGGAATTTGAATTTTCTTTTTCACTCTGCCATGTTATTTTAGGTAAAGCCAGCAATATTACTGCTGCAGCAGCTAAGCTCCAATAAATATATTTTTTCTTCATTTCTTCTATTCTTTTATTTCTCTAAATATAACAACATCAACAATGATATGAAAAGATTAGTTGCAAATCCGTCATAAAGGATTCAAATTTCAAAAAGAATTTTATTTTGAAAAGTTCATCTTTGAGTAAAGATAAGCTTTACAGCAAGCGCGGCAAAAACAGTTCCGGCAACTTTATTAAGCACGCCGCTAAGCTTATCCGATTTGTAAAGTACTTTTCCGATTGCCCCGGAAATTTGACTGATTATTGAAAATACAAAAAATGTACATAGAATAAAGATTGCTCCTAATAAAATTATTTGAACCGGCATTGCTCCGTTATTTACCTTTGTAAATTGAGGAAGAAATGCCAAAAAGAAAATTGAAACTTTAGGATTTGTTACATTCATTATTATTCCGGTACGATAAAGATGAGCGCTTTTAAGTTCCGGTGTTTCCTGATTTTGCTCAACTTTTTCTTTCGATATAAACGCTTGATAGGCTAAATATAAAAGATATGCCGCCCCGATAAATTTAAGTGTATTAAAAGCCGTGAGAGATGTTTGAAAAATTGCCGCAATACCAAGCACAACAATTGCCGTGTGAAAAATAAGTCCGGTACAAAGTCCAAGCGTTATTATTATTCCTGCTTTTCTGCCATGTACAATTGATTGGGTTAAAACGAAAATGTTATCGGGTCCCGGAGCCAGCGCAAGCAAAAGTGATGCGGTTGTAAACATTATTATGGTTTCTATTTCAAACATTAATCTTATTCAATTTTTAAAATTAAAAGCACAATTTATAAATTATTTTGATTTGCTGAAAACAGATGATTGCAAAAAGTTATTTCACACTTTCAGAATACTTACGAAATATTAAATACTCTACTATAAATACGTCACTCATAGAGTTAGAAAATCTAATAGGAATTTGGTCGAGTAATATTTAATAATCAATTTTGTTGTGCAAATCATTTTTATAATCCAAAAGGGATGAAAAATTTATATCGACCGGTTAAGTTCAAATTATAGCAGCAATTATTCTTCAACCCCGCATGGATTGCAGTTATATCTATCTCTTTTATTTCCATAGGATTCACCTAAGGTTATTTATATTCGATGACTTAGTAGTCAGGAGGTTACAACAAGGAGTTCAGTGTAAGAGCTAAACCTATTAAAAATTCACTTGAACTAAACAAATATTTGATAAATTAATCAACACTGCAAAGATTATAACCCCCTTTAGGGGTTAAATGTTTGTAGAAAAAAGGAGGAAGAAAAACATCGAACCGCAGAGCGGTTCAACAAAATTATTGTGAGGGGCAAAATTATAACAGCAATTATTCTTCATCCCCGCTGAGGTTGTATTTATGTGCTAGTTCCTTTACTCCATAGGATTCTCCTATGGTTATTTATGTTTGACTACTTCGTAGTCAGGAAGTTACTACAACGAGTAAAGAGTTAGAATTTTACTTATTAAAAATTCACTTGAACTAAACAAATATTTGATAAATTAATCAACACTGCAAAGATTATAACCCCGTTAGGGGTTAAATGTTTGTAGAAAAAAGAAGGAAGAAAAACATCGAACCGCAGAGCGGTTCAACAAAATTATTGTGAGGGGCAAAATTATAACAGCAATTATTCTTCAACCCTGCTGGGGTTGTATTTATGTTTGACTACTTCGTACTCGAGTATAATTATATCGGAGTGGCAAAAAATTAATAACCATAAATAAAATCAGTGGTAAAAGATAACAGGCAAAAATGAACTACCGAGTAGTTCAAATTGAATTACAAATTGCTGTAATTCGTAGAAGCTAGCCTAACAATCTTAATCACTCTTTATAATAAAACTCCGTAGGCGTGATATATTTAAACAGGGCAGACAAGTGCAATTCTAATTACAAAATTAAAATTATTAAGTGCCGATAAGTTAAATTTGATTTTAATTTAAAATAAATCTACTTTTTATCTGATTCTACAATCTCTAAGCTAAATCTAAAACTACTTGGAAAATACTATGAAATTATTCAAGCCTATAAACCTATTGTTTTATTTTTTATCACTCATAAATTTCCTATTCATTGGAATATTCTATGCAGTTTTAACGGGTGCGGCAAAGGGACAAGGATTAGCAGGAGGTGCAATTGTTCTTGGTTACGGAGTTATTGCAGGCATACTTGCATTAATTGTTTCAATAATTTTTGCATACATTTTAGAGGAGAAAATTGTTTTACTTCTAAATAAAATATTAGGAATAGTATTTGCCTTAATTGTAGTTGTAATTGCATATAGAATTTTAACAATAGAAAAAAAAGAAGAATACATTCCGCCTAAAAAACAAGTTACACCTGCTGCTGCAGTTGTTCCTGCATCGATAAAATATTCAAATCAAAATGGAGGACAGAAAAGTAAAATGGGACTCGGGATGGCAGCACCCAATTTCTATCAGAATAATGTATTGTATTTTTACGGCAGCCCCAACTTAGATAAAGCAGTTAATGATAATTCTCCAACCGATAGTGTCGTATTTAAACGATCGGAAATTGGATTTGAAATAGCAGAAGCACCGCCCTGGCTCGTTCCCGCTAACTTAAAAATGGATTACGAAACTTTCTATTTCCGTATTATTTCTATTCAATATGATTTTTTAGAAGTTGTTGTTAATGAGACAAATAATCAAACAACCTTTATTGATAGAAATAAAAGTAAAATTTTGTTTTATCCCGAATTTTTATTAACTGTTAACAGTATTGAGCCGATAAACAAGCAGGATAATTTAGTTAGAATTAAACCGATGCCGCATGTATCGCCGGTTAATGCCGAATATGATTTTCTAAGACCGATTAGAGTTAAACAAGAATGGATTTATGTTGAACTATTAAGTGATGACTTTAAACCGAACGGGCGGGGATGGATTAGATGGAGTAAAGATGGTTATTTGATTATAACTTATTCACTATTCAGTTAGAATAAAATATGGAGGAAATTTGGAAACACTAAAATTTAAGAATAACGATGAAATGCCCATGTTCGGCTTAGGCACTTGGAAATCGGATAAAGGAGAAGTGTACAAAGCTGTTCGTGATGCAATAATAATTGGCTACAAGCATTTTGACTGTGCATGGGTTTATGAAAATGAATCGGAAATTGGTGATGCACTAAGCGATGCAATTGAAAATGGGGATATAAAAAGAGAAGAGCTTTGGATAACATCAAAGCTATGGAACAACCGGCATGGCAAAGAGCAAGTAAGAACAGGTATTGAGGAATCCTTAAAAAGTCTCAAGTTGGATTATTTAGATCTCTATTTGATTCATTGGCCTGTATCGCTAAAGCCTGATGTGTTTTTTCCTACCAAGCCGGAAGATTTTGTAAGCTTAGATGAAAACCCGTTAGCAGAAACTTGGACCGGAATGATAAAATGTGTTGAGGAAGGTTTGGCTAAACATATTGGTGTTTCAAATTTCAGTATCAAAAATTTAAAAAAGCTGATTACAAATACCGGCTTTAAACCTGAAATGAATCAAATTGAAATGCATCCGATGCTTCAGCAGAAAGATGTGATGAATTATTGTATGTCGGAAAATATTCATCTAACCGCATATTCACCGCTCGGTTCGATGGATAGGATTCCTGACTCGAAAGCCGACGATGAACCGAATTTGTTGGAACATACGGTAATTGTAAAAATTGCAGAAAAAAATAATTGCACTCCGGCGCAAGTCCTTATCAAATGGGCACTTCAGAGGGGTACGGCTGTAATTCCAAAATCAACAAACCGGGAAAGGCTGAAACAAAACTTTGATGCGCAAAATATTAATCTATCCGAAAATGATATGAATGAAATTGCAAAACTTGATAAAAATTACAGGTTTCTTAAAGGAGATTTTTGGGCGATTAAAGGTTCGCCATACTCATTGGAATTTCTCTGGGGATAAAGGATTTTTTAAATTTAAGAGGTTGTCTCAAAAAGTATCGTTTGCATAAACCCGCGTTTTCAATTCGGGAATGAGAGAATAAAACATAATTTTTAATAACTATTTTAACGCCGGTTCTTTTTTGACAATCTCTGTATTATTTTCCGATAAAAATAAATGAACAATTTAAGTTTTACGCCATTTCCAAAAATCTCCACAGCAAATTATTACCTTCGCAGGTTATCCATAAATGACGATAAAGAAATTTTTATACTTCGTTCCGATGAGAGGGTATTAAAATACTTAGGCAAGCCGAAAGCTAAATCAATTAATGAAGCAAAAGAGTTTATTGATAAAATTAATTTGGGTATTGAAAAGAATGAATGGATAATGTGGGTTATTGAATCGAAGAAGAATAATATATTCATCGGTACAATTTGTTTGTGGAATTTATCAGCCGACAAAACCAAAGCCGATATTGGGTTTGAAATTTTACCTGATCATTTCGGCAAAGGGATAATGCAGGAGGTGATTCCGGAAGTTTTGAATTATGGATTTAATAAAATGAAATTAGATATAATTGAAGGTGAGGTTGATCCGAAAAACATTAAATCAATTAAGCTGATGGAAAAATATGGGTTTGAGTATAATAGAAAACTTGAAAGTACAGTTGTTTACTATTTAAAAAATCAAAACCGCACAATTAAATAATTATGCGGTTTTAAAAAGAATGAATATTAAAAATTATCTGTTTTCTACTTCATCCAAATAATCTTTTCTCTTCAATAAAGTTTCGTCATCCTCTTCATGATTAGGATCGGGCAAGCAGCAATCGACAGGACAAACAGCAGCGCATTGCGGTTCATCATGAAACCCTTTACACTCTGTACATTTATCCGGTACGATGTAAAAAAATTCATCCGAATAAAATCCTTCAGCTCCGCTTGGTGCAGCATCGCCGTCGCCGTAAGTTTTTCCGGCTAACGACCAATCAACTCCGCCTTCATAAATAGCTGTGTTTGGGCATTCGGGTTCGCAAGCTCCGCAATTAATGCATTCGTCTGTAATATAAATTGCCATGATAATTCTCCTTGTTTAATGATTAAGCAATTTTCTTGTATTCAATTTTAGGTAGTTTCTCTATTTCAATTTGGGTTGTCTTAGGTGAGTTATCCTCAAGTAAAAAACTTAATAGTTTAACTTCCCTTAATAACTTATCTAAGTTAACACCCAAATAATATGGAACATAATTTTTAAGTTTTTCGGTGCCTTTATTAAACTGACTAAGTGCACCTTTATAATTCGCACAAATTAAATGATAAGAACCGACTGAAATTTGCACCATACCTTGAAAGAACAATCTATTTTTCTGTTCACAATCCATCCAAAGATCTTCAAAATAATCATGTGCAGAAAAAAAATCCGCATCGTTAAATAAATCAATTCCTCTTTGAATGTCTATCAAAATTTAACCTATTATAATAATTATCATTTCTAAGTTCAAGATAAATAGAAGCGGAAAATTACCAGCCGCCGCTGGCACCGCCTCCGCCAAAGCCTCCGCCACCGCCGGAAAAACCTCCGCCGCCAAATCCGCCTCCTCCTCCCGAAAATCCGCCACCGCCGCGGCTTCTTCCGCCGCCAAGTCCGCCTAATAAAATTAAAGGAAGTATTCCTCCGCCGCGTCCGCGTCCGAATATCATCAATAGGATAAAAATTATTAAATAAATCGGAAACCCTATTCCATCGTCGTCGTCATTCCTTCTATTTCTTTTTTCAGAGTACTCGCCTTTTGTCGCTAAAATAATTGCAGATAAACCGGCAATAATACCCTCACGGAAATTACCGGATCTAAATTTAGGCGCCACTTCATTTCTAATTATCGATCCGGCAAGTGCATCGGGCAAGGCTCCTTCTAATCCGTAACCGACTTCAATTCTCATCTTGCGGTCATTTTTCGAGACTAAGAACAGCACACCGTTTGAATTTTCTTTTGTGCCTATTTTATTTTTTTCAGCAGTTTCATTTGCAAACATTTCAATAGGATAACCATCGAGTGTCGGTATCATCAAAAATACAATTTGTGTTGAAGTGCTGTCATCAAAAGCCTGCAGCTGCCTGCTTAAACTTAAAACCTCCTGCGATGAAAGCGTTCCGGTTAGATCAACAGCATAAGTTTTTATTAGCGGTATTTCCGGCTGTGCGAATAATGCAGTGCTTAAAAGAAAAAATATGATAATTAGTTTTTTATACATAAAAATTAAAACTCAACATTTGGTGCTTGATCACTGCCCGCCGCAGCTTGAAAATATTGTTTCTCATTAAAGCCGCTCATGCTTGCAACAAAATTTGTAGGGAATTGTTTGATCTTAGTATTGTAACTCTGAACTGTTTGATTAAACTTTCTTCTCTCTACCGAAATTCTGTTTTCAGTTCCTTCTAATTGTGTTTGCAGACTAAGAAAATTTTCATTTGCTTTCAGCTGCGGATAATTTTCAACTGTAACTAAAAGCCGGGAAAGTGCACCGCTTAAGTTTTCCTGTGCAGCTTGAAACTGCTGAAACTTAGCAGGGTTATCTAAATCATTTGCATTAATTTGAACTTGTCCTACTTTCGCTCTTGCTTCGGTAACGGCAGTGTAAGTTTCTTTTTCGAAGTTGGCAACACCTTTAACAGTATTAACTAAATTCGGTATCAAGTCAAATCTTCTCTGGTATTGATTTTCCACTTGACTCCAGCTTCCTTTAACGCCTTCATCCAAACTAACTAAATTATTATAAGTGCTTGTGTACCAGCCGAAGAGTGATAATGCAATAACTACAAACACGGCAATTACAACAAGTAAAATAATAGTTCCCTTTTTCATTTAAATCTCCTAATCTAATTTGTCAAACTTCTTGTTGGTGCGGGAATCCTTCCTCCGCGTCCTATAAAAACTCCGCCCGAAATTTTACGTACATCCATAATTGGTGCAAGACCAAGTAAGCCGCCGTAGTCAACATTTTCGCCAACGCCTTTTCCGTAGGCTGGAATAATTCTAACGGCGGTTGTTTTATCGTTGATTAATCCAATCGCACTTTCATCTGCAATTATACCGGCAATTATTTCTGCGGTTGTATCGCCCGGAACAGCAACCATATCTAACCCTACTGAACAAACCGATGTCATCGCTTCTAATTTTTCTAAAGATAAATTTCCTTTTTCTGCTGCGCTAATCATTCCCTGGTCTTCACTAACAGGAATAAAGGCTCCGCTCATTCCGCCGACAGATGTACTTGCCATCAATCCGGCTTTTTTAACCGAGTCATTCAACATTGCGAGAGCTGCTGTTGTTCCCGGTGCGCCTACATCTTCCAGTCCCATTGCTTTTAGTATATCGCCAATGCTGTCTCCTTCAGCAGGAGTAGGGGCTAAGGAAATATCAACAATGCCGAAAGGTATTCCGTGCTTCTCGGCAACTTTGCGTGCCATTAACTCGCCTGCACGTGTAATTTTAAATATCACTTTTTTAATAACTTCTGAAAGCTGCTGCAGATCTACATTACCTGCTTCTTTAATTGCATCGAGCACAACACCCGGACCGCTAATGCCAACATTCAAAACTGCTTCCGGTTCAGTTACACCATGAAATGCGCCGGCAACGAATGGATTATCTTCAACAGCATTGCAGAATACAACCAGCTTTGCACAGCCGATTGAATCTTGGTCTTTAGTCAGCAGGGCAGTTTCCTTAATTGCTTTTGCCATCATCATAACGGCATCCATATTAATGCCTGCTTTTGTTGAGCCTATATTTACACTTGAGCATACTCGCTTAGTTTGAGCGAGTGCTTGCGGAATTGATTTAATTAATTCGAGATCGCCGGTTGTAAAACCTTTTTGAACCAGTGCCGAGTATCCCGCAATGTAGTCGATGCCAATTTCTTCAGCGGCTTTATCTAATATTTTTGCAATCTCAATAAATTCTTCCGCTTTAAATTTATCAAACGGAATGGCAATCGGAGTCACCGAAACACGTCTGTTTGCAATTGAAACACCAAATTGACTTTCTACTTCTTTTGCAAATTGTGTGTGCTTTCTTCCGTACTTAATTATCTTATCATAAATTAATTGTTTGGTCACATCTAAATTTCTGTCTACACAATCTCTTAAACTTATTCCAAGAGTAACGGTTCGAATATCAAAATGTTCGAGCTCCGTCATTTTTATCGTTTCTAGAATTTCTTCAAATTCGTATTGCATTGTTTACCTTAAATGTAATTGGATCAATCAACAATTATAATCTGTGCATTGCCTGAAAAAGATCTTCGTGCTGAAGGTAAATTTTAATTCTTAATTCCTCGGCAACCTTGTTCATATCTGCTTGAATATCTTTCATATCCTTTGGTGAGTTTGTTATATCGACAATCATAATAATCGTGTAAAACTCTTCCATTGTTTTCTGACTCATATCTCTTATGTCAACACCGGAATCGCTTAAGCATTGCGTAATTCTGGCAGCAATACCGGGATGATCAAGCCCGAAAGATGTAAGAATAATTCTGCCTGATGCTTTATCAGATTTAGGCAGATCGTTACTTGATACCGGAGTTAATTTATCAACAGCACGTTCCACAACTTTTTTTACTGAAGCGGGAGTAGCTTTTTCGCCCAGTTCCTTCATTGCAATCAATGTCAGCTTTCTTAATTCTTCTTCTGTAATTCTCACGGTTTTTTTCCTTCATAATTATTTTTTAAGTACCGCAATGCTTTGTTCGAAATATTAATGTTTTTTTCAAGGGCAAATTTTTCAGCGTTTTGAATATTGCCGTTATAAAACCTTAACCATAATAAATTTCCGATAATTATTCCGTCAAAAACTCTATCTTCCAAAAATGAGTTTACGGTCAAATATCCGGCAAAAATGTTCCAGCCGAGTGACATCAATCCAGACAAGTATTTGCCCGAATAAAATTGTCCCGAACCGGGCAAAATATAAGAAATTACCTTAGCAAAAGTAACTGAATATTTTTCATCAACTACGTTATCGGATAGTGTTTTCAATGGGTGAAGGGAATCAATTGCTGCAAATGATTCCGAAGCACCTTCCCAATCATCCGAAAGCATACGCAGCCAGCCGCGCCAGTAGTTTATTTCATCTGTTCTATCGGTAAACCTTTCATCCTTTTCAATTTGATTAAGCAATAATTTACCTGCGGAAAATGTTTTGCGGAGTATGTTTACTTTTACAATTTCAATTTTGCTTTTGAATGTTTCTTCATTTGCTTCCGCCGCACGCTGAGCCAATCTTAAATACTTGATTGAGTTAGAATATTTTGCACCGAGTTTGTAGCTCATTCCTATTTTAAAGTTAGCATCAAATTCAAACTGATTTGTTTCATCGAAAAATAATAATCGCTTGTATTCTGTTATTGCATCAAAGTATTTCGATTCATCAAATAAACTATCCGCATAATTTTTTTGTGATAGAAGAATATCTTGTGCAGATATTTTTAATTCTGCAAAAAATAATACAGCCATTGAGAAAAATATTAAAGCAATATGTTTGTTATTCTTAATCAATGAAGTCATATCTCGGAGTAAAATATTTTTTTTGATTTATAAAAACTTGAATTTCATTTTCTAAATTTAATTTTATTCCTGCGTTATAAATTTGAGCCGCTGCTGCCGAGCCATAGATATTTCCTGCATAAAAGAATGCAGACAATCCCGTAAATATCCATGCGCGAATTTTATGATCTGCTTGAAAATTATCGTAAGCGAGAAAGCTGAATAAGCCGGTTAATATTAACGCAGTTATTCCATCGCCGGTTTCGCCTGCATAAATTTTACCCGCACCCGGAATAAAAGCAGATAGAATTGCAGCGAAGGTTTTACTTTTGTATTCAGGATTTAATTTACGGTTGTAAAAATCGCGAACAAAAATTAGCTCATCATCATTGTAGATTGAAAAGAGCAAATTTGAATCGGGTAATTCAATTTCATCACTGAGGTAAGAATAGTGCTGTAGTTTCAATGTTTCAGTTCTGAATTTATTGCTTGGAAAACTCTTACTTCTTAAATCCGAAAAATTTTCGCGAAGGTAATTAATTTTCAGTAATTCAAATTTTGATTCATCTATAAAAATTGATTTTCCGATTAACTTTTTGAAATATCTTTCAGACTCTGAATAATTGCCCATCCGAGAATATGCGAAACCTATTTTGAAATTTAGAGTATCATTTTTATTTGTAGAGAGATACGATTTATATTCATCGATTGCCCGTAAGTAATCCCGTTCTTGAAATAAATAGTTACCGAATTTGAATCGATTATTTGGTGAGAATAAATTTGTACTTTGCGCAAATCCGAAATTCTGAAAAAGCAAAAGTATCAGCAGGTGATAAAAGAAAAATTTTGAGTTAAAAAATATTCTGCATTGCACAAAATTATTAATCATCTACAACTGATTTTTGAGGAATATGATTTATGACATTTTCTTTAAGTGTATAAATTTCAACCGGGTCATGGAATTTACCATGCGAGTAAAATTTATAATGATTTCTACTCTTGAATAAATTTGAATCTCTTGTAAATCTATCTGCAAACATTAGCGTACCTTTAAAAATGTTTGTCTGCTTTACGGCACTAACATAAAAATTTGAGCATGATGGATGAAAAGGGCAGTTATCTCCATCAAGATCTGAAATGGTGAAATAGTAAATATTTTTCATACTCGACATAAGCAATCCACTTAAACTTCCTGTATCAAACTCGTAATTTTTTTTATCAATGGATTTTAATTCGTATGAGATATCCGCCGCTTCCCACTTTTCCCAATCAACTTGTGCAAATAAGTGGGTAGATAAAATCATCAGCACTAAAAATATTTTCATAACTATTAATCTAACTTTAAATTCCGACTAAGTTTTTGGAGTTCCAAAATTCTATATAATGCATTTTTACACATACTTAAATCTTCACTCCAGCAAATATCTTTCGACTTTTCATCAATGTAAACTTTTGCAAATTCTTCTTTGTTGTTTAATATTTCAAACCCCTTCTTTTTAAAAAGATTTTTACAGTTAAATTCTCCTTCAAGTCCGTCGGAATACTTAACTAAAATTTTAAAATCATCAACCGGTTTAACAGAAACAGGGTTATTCATTTAGAACTCTTTTAAAAGTGAACGTGCAATTACAATTCGTTGAATTTCAGAAGTGCCCTCATAGATCTCGGTAATTTTCGAGTCTCTTAAAAAGCGTTCAACTTTATATTCGCGCACATAGCCGTACCCGCCGTGTATTTGAATTGCATCAAGGGCACATTCTACAGCTATAGTTGAAGAATAGAGTTTTGCCATCGCCGCTTCTTTTAGGTATTCTTTTCCTGCATCTTTTAATGCCGCTGCCTGCAGAGTAAGTAATTTTGCTGCTTCAACTTTTACAGCCATATCTGCAAGTTTAAATTGTACCGCCTGGTGATTACAAATTTCAGTGCCGAATGCTTTTCTTTCTTTAGAATATTTAACCGCCGCCTCGTATGATGCAATTGCAATACCAACAGCCTGCGATGCAATTCCGTATCTGCCTCCGTTCAAAGTATTCATTGCAAAATTAAAACCTTTGCCTACCTCCCAAATAACATTTTCATCGGGAACCTTGCAGTTTGTAAAAGTGAGTGAGCAAGTATCGGAGCTTTTAATTCCGAGTTTGTCTTCTTTAACCCCATGTTCAAATCCGGGGGTTCCTTTTTCAACAACAAATGCAGTTATCCCTTTGTGTTTTTTCTCTTTATCGGTCTGCGCCATAACAATATGGTAATCAGCCGATTGACCGTTGGTAATCCAATTTTTAATTCCGTTCAAAACCCAATGATCGCCTTCTTTAACTGCAGTTGTCTGCTGCTGTGTAGCATCACTTCCCGCTTCAGGTTCCGATAAAGCAAATGCACCAAGTTTTTCCCCGCGGGCAAGCGGTTTCAGATAATTTTCTTTAATAAAATCACTGCCCCATTTTTCCAATCCAAAGCAAACAAGGGAGTTATTTACTGACATAATCACGCCGACACTGGCATCAACTTTTGAAATTTCTATCATAGCGAGGACGTAACTTACTGTATCCATTCCTGCCCCGTCGTACTCAGGAGAAGTCATCATTCCCATAAATCCTAACTCGCCAAGTTTTTTTACAATCTCTGTAGGGAACTCTGCATTTTTATCTCTTTCAACTGCGCTGGGTGCTATTTCACTCTCGGCAAATTCGCGTGCCGTCTGCTGAATCATTACTTGTTCTTCTGAAAGCTCAAAATTCATGATCGGTTTCCTTATAATTATTTAAGTTAAAGGATTTTTGTTGTTTGAGGTTTTAATATTAAGTTCAAGCTACATAATGAAAGGGGAAAATTCAACATCTCAAATTGAAAGATTGTCAAGAGTGAAAGATTATCAAGATTAAAAGATTTACTAATTCAATATTTTTATTTTGATTTTCGATTGCCGATTCTTCGATTTTCGGTTCAGCGATACATGTTTCAAACTACCGTGCTTCAATACGGCTCCGCCACACTCCTAAAAGAGGACGCATGATTGTATGGGTGAATGGTTGCATGGTTGAATGGTTGAATGGTTGCATGAATGCATGATTGAAAGATTACAAGATTACAAGATTGCATGATTGAAAGCTTGCCTACCGGAGGTAGGATTACAAGATTGAAAGATTACAAGCTTGCCTACCGGAGGTAGGATTGCAAGATTACAAGATTGAAACCTGCCTACCGGAGGTGGAATTACAAGATTAAAGCCTGCCTATCTAAAAGGTATGCCCTGGTACGGGATGCCGTTTTTTATTTTCACCTATTTTAAATGCATTAACTCATTGAAGTTTTTATTCTGAATTCTGAATTCTGAATTCTGAATTCTGGATTCTGAATTCTGCCTTCTGCCCCCCAAAAACCTACATTATTTTTGTGATTGAGATTGCTCCTCTTAGATCACCTACTTTGTATCCGGTTGCTTTATCGTATGGGTAGTTATTTTTAATAATCTCTGCTGCTTGCGGCATAATTTCCGTTTGCTGTCCATGACATAGAAGGCAAGGCGCTTCTACCATAATCGGTTTCATAAATTTTATTTTATCTATCCCATCTTCCCTAACTTTTTTGATCACAGTAGTGTCTTTCTTCAGATTTCCATTTGCTGCTAACCGTTCAAATTCGTATAAAACATCACCTTCAAATTCATCGGGTATATTATTTGGGTTTCTGTTTTTGAAGCTCACTCTTTTAATTTCAATATTTTCCACTTCGGCAAAATTTTGTGTAAGCATTTGAGCAGTATCGGAACATACAGTAACCGCTTTAACCGGTCCGCCTTCCTTCATGTTTTTTTGTAACACTGATTTTAATTCAGTCATAAACTCCTTCGCATAACCATCAAACTCGGCTCGATAATCTTCTTTGTTAAATTCTTTGTTATCGGAACAGGCAAAAAGTAAAGCCAACACTAAACTCATTAATATGATTTTTTTAAATTTCATTTTTTACTCCTGATTTAACTGAAACGATCTACTGCTTTATATAAACAATTTAATTCAACTTTTCAATTCATGACTTTCATTATCATACTTTCCTTTTAATTCATCATGCCGGGTACCCTTCCATAAAGGTACGTCATTAAAATATGCAGCTCTACCAATCATATGTGCAGCTACAGGGGCGGTAAGCATTAGGAAAGAGATAATTATCATCGCACGACTAAAAATTCCAATTTCCCAAAAATGAATTGCTGTACCAAGCAGAATAAAGCCCACACCCAAAGTTGCTGTTTTTGTAGTTGCCGACATACGCATGAAGAGATCAGGCATGCGGAGTATACCTAATGCCGATATAAAAATAAACAAAGTACCAAGTACAATAAACACTGCGCTAATTATTTCTTTCACTTTCTGGTACTCCTTTCAAGGTAGTAAGCGAATGCAACTGTTCCCAGAAAAACTATCAGCGCTAATATTATTCCTATATCTAAAATTGTAACGGAGTTGGTAGAAGCGGCATAAACGGAAAGAAATCCAATTGCAATTGCCGATAGCAGATCGAAGGCAACTATTCTATCTTCAATAGATGGACCGATTAACAAGCGTACAAACGCTAATAGTATTGACGCAGAGATAACCGGCAATGCAAAGTATGTTAAAACTATTTCAAACATTATCTGGTTATCTCCAATAGTTTTCTTTCGAATCCATTTTTAATTTCCTTTATAAATTCCTCCGGGTCCGAGGCATACATCGAATGAACATACAGCACTTTCTTATCACTGCTTACATCCAGACTTAAAGTACCGGGTGTAAGTGTAATCAAGTTTGCCAGTATTGTAATTTCAAAATCTTTTTCTGCAGTAAGAGGTACAGCAATAATTGAAGGCTTCATTCTATGTTTTGGGGTAATAATATCGTAAGCCACTTTTAAATTTGCCAGGATCAGTTCATAAATAAAGTAGATTATAAAACCGAATATCTTTGGAATTTTACTAATGTACTCTCGGCTGTCGGTAGCATTTTTACTTACCCAAAGTATTAAGAACCCAATAATAAGTCCTTGAATAAAATTCATAAAATCTAAGTCGCCGGTTAAAAGCATCCACGCAATGGCAAGCAGAATATTTAACAGCAGTCTATTCATTCGATACTCCGAGTACTGCATCAATATATAGATTAGGATTAAGAAGCTGCTCAGAAGCCTGTTGAGCTATATCGAAAAACGGCTCCATGTAAAAGCCAATAGTAATTGTAATCAGCGCCAGCAAAACAATCGGTAGAAATAAAATTGCTTTCTGAGTATTCGATCCGCTGAATTTATTTCCTATAGTTTCACTCGGTGCATCTTTCCAAAATGCTTCGTTCCAAATTTTTGTCATCGAAAATAAAGTAAGCAAACCGACAAAAAGTGAAACCGCAACAATTGTAAATTCTCCTAAATCCAGACCTGCTTTAACTACTGTAAACTTTGCCCAAAATCCGCTTAGCGGCGGTATGCCTGCAAGTGATAATGCCGGAATTAAAAACAGCAAACCCAAAATGGGATAAAGTTTATAAAGCCCGCCAAGTTTTTTTAGCTGGTATGTACCGCGTATTTTACTGATTGCACCACCCACCAAAAATAAATTTGTTTTAACAATAATATGATGAATAATATAAAATATACCTCCGGCAATTGCTAAAGGTGAATAAAGCCCAAGTCCCATAATCATATACCCGATTTGGCTTATAATATGAAATGATAATATTTTTCGAATATCCATTTGAGATGCCGCACCAAGTACACCGGAAAGCATAGTAAAGCCGGCAATAACAAGAATAATTGTATGGGTAAAATCTGTATCATTAATAAAGATAAGAGTGAATACACGCATTAATGAGTAAACACCTACCTTTGTTAATAGTCCGGCAAATATTGCGGAAACAGCAGCCGGCGGCGTATGGTATGAAGCCGGAAGCCAAAAGTACAATGGAAATACTGCCGACTTAATTCCGAAAGCAATAAGGAATAGCATTGAAACCAAGGTTAACATTTCAGGATTATCAATCAGCGGCAGCTTACGTGCTAAGTCAGCCATATTTAATGTGCCTGCAAGACCGTAAAGAATTCCAACTCCGGCTAAAAACAATGCTGATGAAAGCAGGTTTAAAGTTACATATTTAATTGCTCCCTCAAGCTGTTTTTTTCTGCCGCCGAGCGCTAATAGCACAAATGAACTTATTAGCATAACTTCGAACCATACATAAAGATTAAAAATATCTCCTGTAAGGAAAGCACCGTTTATTCCCATTAATAATGTTTGAAGAAGGGGATAGAAACCGAATTTTTCTCGTTCATGATCAATAGTGGCAAGTGAATAAACTGCGGTCGAAAACCCGATTACAGATGTAATCACAATCATTATTGCACTTAGTAAATCAGCAACGAGACTAATACCAAAAGGAGCCTGCCAACTACCCACTTGAAAAACTTGAATACCGGAATTATTAACGTTTGAAAATAACATTACAGCAAAAATTATTGAAGCGGCAGAGGAAACAAGATTTATTATTCTATGAGCTTTTGTATTATTCCAGAAAAGCATCATAATAATTGCGAAGAAAAATGGCGATATGATCGGCAGAACCAAAAGCATTATTGTATCAACTCATCTGTTGTATTCAGTTCATCTAAATCATCTGTGCCAGTTGTTTGATAAGCTCGTTTAAATAGTACAATTGCAAAAGCCTGCACACCAAAGCCGATAACTATTGCCGTTAGTATTAATGCCTGAGGCAGGGGATCGGCGGCATTTTCTGCTAATGTTCCTTCAATGCTTATAAACGCAGGAATACCTTTAGAAATTCTACCGACAGTAAAAATTAGTAGGTTTGCCGCATGCCCTAAAAAAATCAATCCTATAATAACCTTAACAAAACTTCTTCTAAGAATCATATAAAGACCTGAAGCATATAAAACGCCAATTACAATGACTAAAATAACCTCCATTACTCTTCTTCCTGCGCTAATGAAAAAATAATTTTGGTTGAGACACCTAGCACCAGCAAGTAAACGCCTACATCAAAAATTATTGGAGTACCAAGTTTGCCTATAACGGGAATTTTATTATCGAGCCAAACGCCAGTCATAAAAGGCTTACCTGCAAGTAAAGGTAATAATGCACTAATCAGAGCAGTAAGCAGTCCGAAAGAAAATAATTTAAGAGGTTCAATACTTAAAAATTTTTCGGCTTCTTCAACTCCGTTTGCAATTGCATAAAGAGCGTATGCAGCAGCGGCAACAAGTCCTCCGGCGAATCCGCCCCCGGGTTCGTTATGCCCGCGCAGCAGCAGAAAGAATGAGAAAATAAGCAGCAGCGGAATAATATATTTTACTGTTGTAGCCAAAATTAATGAGCTTTTCATTTTTCGCTCCCATTACTTTTTAATTTAAGGAGTGCGTAAACCCCAATTGCGGCAATAGCCAGAACAGCTATTTCGCCCATTGTATCCAGTGCTCTAAAATCAACAAGAATAACATTTACGATATTCCGTCCTTTCCCGATAGTCAAACTATTTTCACCGAAATATTTTTTAAGTTCCGATGTCATTGGTTCGGCAATAATAAATAAAACGATCAAACTCATTAGCAGTCCGCCCAAGCCCGCAAGTATAAAATCTCTTATTCTTCTTGTCATGCTGGAAAATGGCAGATATTTCGGAAGGCGGTAAATTACAAGTACAAATAAAATTACGGTAAGAGTTTCAATTGCAAATTGTGTCATTGCTAAATCGGGCGCACTGTACATAATAAATATCAGTGCAACCGAATAACCCACCACACCAACTGAAACAATTGCCGTTAAGCGTGATTTTGCACGTACCGCCGATATAGCAGCAAGAATAAGAATAATACCAATTATTACTTCTGCAAATGTAGGAGCAAATGTAAGATCAATATTTGGTGCGCCACCAAAAGATACAAGTGCTAATCCGCCTAAGAAAATTGTTGCTACAATTATCATTGCAGCATAGTTGCTCAAGTTTCCATTCTGAAGAAATTTCGTTTGAAACTTTGCAAAACTTAATGTGCTGCTTAAAAGAAACTCATAGTAATAAGAGGGTTTAACATATTTTGTGAATGAAATTTTGTTGAGTGTATTTACAATATTATCTCGTTTAAAGTAGAGTAACACACCAAGCAAAACGGTTAATACACTTAAAGCAAGTTCAAGATTGAAGCCATGCCACAGCTTAACCGGAATGTTTAGCTTTTTATTTATTACTCCAATCTCAGTAAAATTTATCAGGCTATTAATTACAACGGAAGAAAACATACCAAGTACAACACCCAATAGAGCAAGTATCATTGGTCCGAACCACATTTTAAATGGAGACTCATGAGGTTCTTTTGGGGTTGGTTTGAGCTTTCCGAAAAACGGCTTAAACCCCACAGCAATGGTTATGTAAACAATAAACACATTTGCAGCAATTGCAAGAATAATTAATAGCGTTCCGAATGGTTCAAACTCTAATGCAGAGGCATAAACAGTTTCTTTACCTACAAAACCAATTAATGGTATAATTCCCATTTTAGAAAGTGATGCCAGAACTGCAATTACCATAGTGATCGGCATTAGTTTTCTCAGTCCGCCTAATTTAGTAATATCTCTCGTACCGGTTTCATGATCAATTATTCCGGCTATAAGAAATAGCGTGCCTTTATAGAGTGAGTGGGCAATTAAATAAATCATAAATGCTTTGATGGCTAAATCGCTGCCGATACCAAGCAGCATTGTTAAAGTGCCAAGCACTCCTAATGTTGAATATGCAAGCAGCTTTTTTAAGTCGGTTTGCTTAAGTGAAAGCATTGCTGTAAAAAGCATTGTAACAGCACCGACTATCAAAATTGTATGCTGCCATAAATCGGTTCCGCCAAGTGAAGGATTCATTCGTGCCATTAAATAGATGCCTGCTTTAACCATTGTTGCGGAATGAAGATATGCACTAACGGGGGTTGGTGCTTCCATTGCGTTAGGAAGCCAAAAGTGAAACGGGAACTGAGCAGATTTTGTAAATGCTCCGATCAAAACTAAAATTGCTGCAATTGGGTAATGTTTATGACCGGTAATAAGTTCATTCAAATCAGCCAGGCTTGAGATTGACCAGCCGCCGGAAATATTAGCGATTATTATTAGCCCTGCCAGCAGAGCCAAACCACCGCCGCCGGTAATCAGCAAAGCCTGTAACGCATAAATCCTTGACCGCTCTTTGTCGTGATTAAAACCGATAAGGAAGTAGGAACTGATACTTGTCAATTCCCAAAAAACAAACATCGTTATTATGTTATCGGAAAGGACAAGACCAAGCATTGAAGCCATGAAGAGAGTAATGTAAATATAAAATCTTGTTATATATTTATTGCCTTCCATATAACTTGCGGTATATAAAAACACTGCAAATCCAACAAGACTAATTATAAGAGCAAAAGTTAAACTTAAGCCATCTAAATAAAATGACAGGTTAATACCGAGTGATGGAATCCAATTGTAAGATTGGGCAATTACATTGCCCTCGGTTATGGTGTTATAGAAAGAAGCAAAATAGATAAAGATGCCGAGAGGCAATACTGCAGCTGCAATTTTTCCTGCTTGTTTGTTAATTCGAACCGCTGCCGGAAAAAATATTGCAAAAATGAATCCGGCAACTACAGCATAAAGCATTATTTACCTTTTAATTTTTTATTTTTAAAATATAATTACTTATTCAGCTATCCAAGGGAATGCGGTGAGATATTAAAATCTTTATCAATTAATACATTCAAAAATCAATTAACATACATTCCCTTTAAAAAGTTGAATAAAAACAATAAATAAAACTTAGCGTAATTATATTTTTTAGAATTCAACTTATTAGATACTCCCACTCTAAGTTGTTCAAATCCAACTATTTAACTGCATTCAGTATATTTATTTAATTCTAAGTTGTTTCGTATCTTTAACTATTAAATCTATAAGCCGTTAAATGCTTCTTTAATTATTGTGTGCGGGTATTAAATTTATATCACAACAAATATTATTTTATTCAACTTATAAAAATTTTATTCGAGTATTAATTAATGCTTAGCTAAGTTTAGATAAAGAAAGGAAATGCTTAAAAAAAGAACGCTCAAATTATTTTTACTATTTTTTTTTACCTCCCAATTAGTCCGGGCAATTAGTATAGATTCACTAAAAAGAGATGCCATAAATGCAGCCGATTTTACTAAGGTTGATTTATTAAATGAAATTTCGGAATACTATATTACTGCCAATATCGATAGCGCTATTTATTATTCTAAAAATGCAAAAAGAGTTGCCGGGGGAATTGATTACAGCATTGGAAAAATTAATGCTATGAATAACCTTGCCTTTGCTTTTTATATTCAAAACAATTTGGACAGCACAAAATATTATGCATCTGAAGCTCTTACCTTGGCGCGCGGCATTGATTATATACCCGGCAAAGCAAAATCCTTAAACATATTAGGCTTAGCTGAATGGAGAGTTGGAGCATACCCTGATGCAGTTGATATGTACTTAAAAGCTCTGGACTTTGCCACATTGGCTAATGATAAAATTGAAATTTCAAAAAGCAATAACTATCTCGGTCTTGTTTTCTGGAAGACGGGAGATTATCCCAAATCGATTGATTACCTTTATAAATCATTGGAAATAAAAGAGGAGTTAAACAATAAATATGAGGCTGCTCTTACACTGAATAACTTGAGTAATGTTCACAACGAGATAGGCGACTATCAGCAGGCAATTTTATTTGCAGAAAAAGCATTAACAATATCAGAAAAATTAAACAGTAAATACACTCTCGGCAGGGCGCTGGCTAACATCGGCATAAGCTACTTAAAAATGGATGAAACCGATAAGGCTCTCAATTATCTTGAAAGATCATTACAAGTGAAGGAAGAATCCGGCGAAATTAAAGGTTTGGGATATACATTAATTGATGTAGGCAATATTTACTTTAAATTAGGCGAAATTAAAAAAGCTGAAGTTAATTTTGAGAAAGCCTTGATGATAATGAAGGATATTGATGATGCTCATGGATTATCAATTGTACTGAATAAAATTGCAAAGGTACATCTGCTGAATAAAAATCTTATCGCGGCAAAAAGGGTACTAAACGAAAGTATTAAATATGCAGAGAGAGAAAATTTAAGAGAGAATCTCAAAGAAAATTATTTGCTTTATTCGCAAATATTTGAAGAGCAGAATAAAATCGGTAAAGCATTGGAATACTATAAATTACATTCAGCCCTTAAAGATTCGCTGATTAATGAAAAAATAAATTCACAGATATTGGAATTAAATATTAATTACAAAACTAATCAGAAGGAAAAAGAAAACGAACTTCTGAAGCAGAAAAATATAATTCAATCATTAGAACTGGTTTCGCAAAGACAGTATATATATTTTCTTTTAAGCGGTGTGTTTTTGAGTTTGGTTATTTTAGCAGGCATATTTTTAAGGTACCGTTATTTAAGTAAGACTAAAAGATTAACCGAGGAGAATAATAGAAAAATTGAAAAGCAGCGGATTGAGCTTGAGCAGTTGAACATCACAAAAGATAAGTTCTTTTCAATTATTGCACATGATCTTAAAAACCCTTTCCAAACTGTACTTGGTTATTCCAGCATGCTTTCTACCGATTCGCATAACTTAAGCGATGATGATAAGCAGAAAATTGCGCTCCAAATTTTAACTGTATCTAAATCATCTTATCAGCTTTTAGAAAATTTATTAGGATGGGCAAGCACTCAAACGGGAAGAATTAATTATTCTCCTTCTGAATATAATTTTGAAAAACTAACAAATGATTCATTAGAACATATAAAAATTCAAGCTGAACAAAAATTTCAGAAGATAGAAATTAAAGCCGAGAAGGATTTAAAACTATTTACCGATTATAATATTTTTAGTGCAGTGCTTAGAAATTTGGTTACTAATGCAGTAAAGTTTTCAAAAGTAAACAGCACAATTATTATTGAAGCTAAAAAAGAAAATGGTAATGCATTGATAAAAGTTGAGGATAACGGAATAGGAATTCCACAGGAAATGATTGATAATCTATTTGTGCTTAAAACTTCAAAAAAATCAGTCGGCACTTCAAATGAAAGCGGAACCGGTTTGGGTCTGGTTATCTGCAAGGAGTTTGTTGAAATTTACGGCGGTAAAATTTGGGTAGAAAGTGAAATCGGAATTGGAAGTAAGTTCTATTTTACTGTACCGATGGCAAAATGATATAATTCAATAATTAAAAGTTTATCATACCTTTTCGGCTAAATCAAAAACTTCACGAAGTTTAAATACTGCAATTCCGTATGCCACGGCTGCGTTTAACGACTGCTTAATTCCATACTGCGGCAACTCGATAGAAAAATCACAAAGGTCAATCAACTCCTGCGATACGCCGGTAATTTCATTTCCTACAATCAAACAAATAGGAAAATGTTCTTTGTAGTTTAAATCATAATGAAGAATTGTTTTACTTGTCTGTTCCAACGCGCAAATTTTTACTCCGTTTTTTTTAAGCTCTTCAATAGTTTTTACCGGGTCATCTTCGTGCGACCATTTAATGCTTTCGGTTGAACCGAGTGCCGTTTTGAGAACTTCCTTTTTAGGTGGCGCAGGTGTGTAGCCGCATAAATATAAATGCTCAATCATTGCTCCATCGGAAGTTCTAAAAATTGAACCGACATTATAGCTGCTTCTAATGCTGTCCAACATTACATAAACCGGCAGTTTTTTAACCCGGTCAATTTTATCTAAAGTACTTCTATTTTTTGATATTTCAGCATGTGTAAGTTTTCGCATATCGTTTACTTTTTAATTAATAATTTTACATGTGCTTAACAGCCAGTTGTCCGCATGCCGCAGCTATATCATCACCTTGTGTATCCCGCAGCATTACAGTTAAGCCGTAACTCTTTAGCTCTTCGGCAAACGCTACAATTTTATCGTACGATGTCGGTTCAAGTTCTGCAGATATACCACCGGGGTCCATGTGCTTAATACTGTTAAAAGGAATTATATTTATTTTTGACGGAATCTTTTTACTCAGTTTTACCAATGCGGCAATATCTTCTTTTCTATCGTTAATACCTTTCAGCATTGTGTACTCAAAAGTAATTTTAGTTTTAGTTTTTTTTGCGTAATATTTTAATGCCTCAATTACTGATTCCAAAGAGTATTTTTCGTTGATGGGCATAATTTTGCTTCTAATATCTTCAAAACAAGAATGGAGCGAAAGAGCAAGTTTAACACGAAATCCGCTGTCGGCAAGTTCGATTATTTTTGGTGCAATACCGGCTGTTGAAATTGTAATTCTATTTCTTCCCAGTCCAGCATTTGTTTCATCGGTAAATATTTTTAATGAGTTTATTGTGTTTGTAAAATTCAGCAGCGGTTCGCCCATTCCCATAAAAACTATATTAGTTATGTTTTCTAAGCCATACTCTTTTGCCGCCAATAAATATTGATCTACAATCTCGCCTGCTGTGAGGTTTCTTTTGTAGCCCATCAATCCGGTTGCACAAAATTTACAATCTAACGGGCATCCTACTTGCGTTGAAATACAAAGTGTGTTCCTACCCTTTTCGGGAATTAAAACAGTTTCAATTTTTTTCTCATCCTGCGTACTGAATAAAAATTTTGCCGTTCCTGAGTTCTTCGATTTAACATACGTTGTAAAATTAAGACTGTTAAGTGTAGAGGTTTTTTCCAGTTTTTCGCGGAGGGAGAGAGGGAGGTTTTTCATTTTGTTAAAATCAAAAATCAACTGATCGTAAACCCAGTTATAAATTTGCTGTCCGCGGAATTTCGGCTCGCCTATTGACTCTAAATACTCACTTAAATCATCGCTTGTTAATCCTTTTAGTTCATATTTACTGGTAATTTTTTTCATTTTGCAAAGATAACAAAATTAAATTTTACAACTGTTATTATTTGATCGGTGATAAGGTATTGCATGTTTTATTCATTTTTGACCCATTTTACAAATTGTGATGCCCGTCATAATTTTATTTTTAAATCCCTCTTTTTGCTGAATTTTTAAGGAATAATTGTTGAAGCATTATAGCGATGAATTTATTCGAACAGAGGAATTATGCATTTTTTTAGAATATTTATTTCGATAAATATAATTTTGATTTTATTTACCGGCACTATTATTTGCCAAGACTCTTTAACAATTGGAACTGATACTACTTCTACTTTAATCAACGCTGATTCGACGGTTAACACGGTTCAAGTAAAAAAGACTGTTTTTAAAAAGAAGAAACGATTAGTATTTGCAAAAGTAAAAAGCGAAGGAAAGTCCTTTTTAATTGCATCACCAAAAGGATGGGTGATTGATGATAAAAGCGGAAAGGAACAGGGGTTAGATGTAGTTTTATATCCCGAAGGCTGGAACTTAGGTTACGCACCAGCAATTATGTACACAAAAATTATTAACAAAGATAATGCTTTGCAGAAATCCTTTGCAGATATAATAAGTGAACAAGTGACGCAGCTTAAACAATACGGTGCAACAATAGTAAAGGATTCAATAGCTTATACGTACGACAATAAGCAGAGTGTAATTATTAATTTTATTGATAACACAACTAAAACAAACAACCTTATCTCATACATAAACGAGTATAATTATATCGTTTCCTTCATACTAACATCTAAGGATAAAGATCAATTTTTAAAATCTAAACCTAAATTTCTTGAATTAGTTAATTCGTATAAAATCAATTAAAAATTTTACTCCCAAATAATTCAAATCAAAAACTGTTAAAACAATAGGCATTCGTTTCAATTGCAATATTAAGTACGTTTTTGTAATTAGAGATGAAAAAATTTAATCAATTTGAAAGAATTTAAATATGTCATATCCTAAAAATGTTTTAGGCGGAATGCTTGAGTTGTGCTGTAAAGATCCAATGACCGGATATTTTAGAAATGGTTACTGTGATACTTGCGAAGATGACTTTGGTGTTCATGCCGTCTGTACATTAGTTAATGAAGATTTTCTGGAATTCAGTAAAAGTGCCGGAAACGATTTATCGACACCCCGCCCTGAATATGGTTTTGCCGGAATTAAACCCGGCGATAAATGGTGCCTTTGTGCCGCAAGATGGAAAGAAGCATACGATGCAGGATTTGCAGCGCCTGTACTATTAAAATCCACCCACGAAGCGGCTCTCAAATATATTCCGCTTGAAGAATTAAAAGAATTCGCCGTTGATTTAAATACATAAAGAACGCAGGAATGCAAGAACGCAGGAATTCGGAAAGCAAATCGAGGAACCGATAGTCCCAAAACCCTCCCTGCCCGGCAGTCAGGCTTTCAATCTCTCAATCCTACCTCCGGTAGGCAAGCTTTCAATTTTCCAATTTTCCAATTTTCCAATTTTTCAATCTTTCAATCTTTCAATCTTTCAATCTTTCAATCTTTCCTGTTTTGTGCGAAAGACACCCAAATTTTAGAATTCGGCTGATACAGCCTCTATGATTAAAGTTTGCATATTATTCTTCTTTAATTCTATAGTTTTTAGAACATTTTGATCATTCAGAAAA
>JABFGH010000008.1 GCA_013112585.1 Ignavibacteriota bacterium
TCCTTGTCCTATGCGGTTTCTTACAACCAGGTTATTCCACGCTATTTGCCTGACGAAAAGAAGAAACTCCGGGTCGGTCTCGTAGACCAAGGGGTATTCCTCCTTTTCCATACTTAACTATTTTTTTACTATTTTTCCATTATTAACTTTCAACATACAAGGGGTTAAAGTTTAATAACCACGGATATAATCCGTGGTAAAACATAACGATGCAAGTATGAACTACGAAGTAGTTCAATTAAAAATTTACACCGGTCAGATAAGGTAACTATAGAAGAGTATTTGTTGTTCGTGAAAAAGAATAAACTAAACGGCATGGGAATAGGATTTGTTGATATTCATCTACTGGCATCTTCCAAGTTGGCTGGATACCCTTTGTTTACATACGATAAAAAATTATCCGCTGCCGCAGAGGAACTTAGGCTGGCTTATTTATAATTTCTTTTCCAAAGATCCTATCTTCAAAAAACGAAGATATGATCTTATGTTTGCTGCTTAAACACAACAGTAAAAACCGAACCTTTTCCCTTTTCACTTTTAACTTTTATATCGGCATTATTCAACTCGCAATATTTTTTTGAAAGAGCTAATCCCAAACCGTTGCCTTCGTACCTTCGTGAAAAGCCGGTTTCTTCCTGCGAAAACGGTTTAAATAATTTACTAATATATTCACTGCCAATTCCAATGCCGGTATCTTTTATATCAACACAAATTTTCTTTTTTTCATTTTTATAGATATTAACCTCTATGCTGCCGGTTAAGGTATACTTTACGGCATTATCTAAAATATTTCTGAATATTTGTGTTGTAGTGTATCTATCAACTTTCAATACTGCATTTTCGACTTCATCATTAAAATTTAGTTTAAGATTTTTGTCTTTTATTAATTGCCACATTTCATTAACCGCAGAGGCAACAATATCTTTTGATATATCGAATTCCCTAAAGTCGGGTTCATAAGTTCCGGTTTGTATCTGCGACATATTCAAAATCATATCAATTGTTCTAAGTAATCTTTTCGAACCGATATCAATTGAACGAAAACTGTTTTCAACAATTGATGAACCGCTATTTTTAATATCATCTTTAATTAAAGATATATAGCTGAGAATTGTGTGCAGCGGAGTGCGAACTTCATGCGACATCTGCGAGAGGAATTCTGATTTAAGTTTATCCGATTCCTGCGCTTTAATTTTTGCTTCCATTAATTCAACTTCATGGGTCTTTCTATCAGTTATATCTCTTGCCGAAAAAACAACATTGTCAACAACACCTTCATTATTTTTTACCGGCGTTAAAATATATTCATAGTCGCGCGGACCGGCTACTGTGTTAAAAGTAATTTCATCGGTAACAGAATCACCGGAAACCATAGTCAATTTTCTTTTTGCTTCCAGCGCATTTATTTGTTCGGTAGGTAAATTTAATTCAATCCAATTTTTACCAATCATTTCAAATCTATCTAAATTTAAGCTTTGCGCCGCTTGAAAATTTACATAAGTAAAACGACCTTCATCATCCCACATAAATATCATATCGGGCGCTGCGAGTAAAATAATTTCGAGCAAGTTAGCTTGTTCTTCCATTTTTGATGTCAGCTTTTTCTTCTCCAACTCACTCTGCATGTTTGATGTAATATCAGCACCGGCACTTAAGGTTCCTTCAATTATTCCGTCAACGCTTAATACTACCGAGTGATGCCAAAATATTAATTTTTCATTACCTCCTTTTGTCATTAAGCTGCTCTCGTAGTAAAACCATTTTTCCGTTTCCCCTACCATCATTCGGTCAAATGACTTTTGCAGTTCAAATCTTAAACGCGAAGGCACGAAATTAGAGAACCAATTTTTGCCGATTATTTCTTCACGATCCATTCCGATAATTTCGCAGCCGCGATTATTAATCGCATTTACAAATCCATCTTTGTCTAATCCCACAATTATTTCTTGAGTAAGATTTAACAAATTATCATAAGCATTTTTCCGCAGCTTGTTTTTATGTATAACCTCTTCAAGCGGAACAATATATTTTACCATGATAAGTGCAAATACCATAAACAGCAGCACAACAATAATTCTTGATAAATATTCTTCCGGGGGAATTTTGAGTATGAGCAAATCGAAAAATGAACCGCGGTAAAAAAATATATAATCTATTAATGTGCTGAAGACCCAAGCAGCAAGCCCAAATAAAAATGATAATAAAAGTATTCTGTTATAAGTTTTCATAGATGTTTTCTAATCTAAACAGGCTAAGTATTATATATAATTTTATTGCTTATTCAATTTCCAATTGTACTTGTTAAAAACAATTTTGTAATCGTTAAAAATATTTTTGTTTTTTTGATTTGATAATTGAGCGGCAGCCTTGTTCAAAGTACCATACTCTTTTTCAAAGGCAGGTTTAAACCATCGAAATATTTCAGAAAGGTGAAGTACTTTATTTTCAGAATCTATTTGGTTTTTAGTTGTGTCGGAAAGAAATACTTTTGCATTTTTTTTCAACATCTCTCTCACAGTATCTGCGTGATAAACCTCCGATAATAATTTTGGACAGCTTACCGCAGCGCAGACTAATCCAAAATGCATAAGCACCAGTTCAATCTTTTCAATTCTTTGGTACTCAATTTCATCAAGCGATAACTGCTCACCAGCAACTTTAAATTTATAGTCCTTGAAAAATCTTTCAACATCCATCGGTGATTTTATTGGAGAGTGATTCAATACATTCTTAATAGCCAATGCATTATAGGCATTTATATAGAACGCTAATTTTTCATCTTCTGTAAATCCTTTAAGATTTGCATCGCCTATTTCTGATAGATATTTTTCAAACTGTGCTGAGTTTTTAAATCCTTCGTAATTAACCAAACCATTTTCATCAACAAATTTGCTCAGCAGTTTATCAAAATCGGCATGATTAAAAATACCTTCGGCAAAGGTGTCTGCAAATAAAACAATTATTAATCCTAAAATTATATTTTTGTATTTCATTTTCATTTTTAATTTTTAAGAAAAACACCGAATGAAAAAGCCAATGCCGATGGCGCATTTTTAACCATTGCACCGCTTTCCACTCTTCCAATTATTCCAATATTTTTTGATAGTGAATAATGTACTTCAGGTCCATAAGCAATAAAACTTTGATTGTTTGCATAAAGCCCGGCAGCACCGCCTACATTGGCAAGTGATCCATTCTTAAGGGATGAAACTCCATTAACTTTTAGAATAACTAAAAGTTTATTCGGGATAACAAAATATCCTCCCTCAATACTAAATCTAACTTCATCCGAGAAACCGTTAACTCTGTTATTGTAACCAAGTAATGAACTAAAATAAATATCGAGCGGATAAAATGATCGTCCGAAATTGATCATCAAAATTTGATTCCATTCCTCGCTGCCTGTCCATAAACCCGTTGAATCGTTTCTTTCTCCCAATGGCACTCCAAGCAGTCCGGTAATACTAACAACATTTTGATTAAACTCTGCCAGCTTAATCTTAAGTCCTAAATGTGCATCTGATATTCCTGTTTTAGAAATATCATCGCTGCCGGGTATTTGTGCTTCCTGTTTAAGACTTCTGTAAAAAGGCAGATTTGCAATAGCGGTAACATTATTACTCAAACCGAATTCGCCGTAGAGGTTTACGGTTAAATCATTAAAGTTGGGAATTGCATACTTATCACCATTTTCATCGTAAGCCTTTTTGGCTGATAAAAATTGAGTTCCTAATTGAAAGTATCCGCTATACTTTTTCTGAGTCCAGGCGCCGGCAAAAGCTAAACTGTTTGTAAGAATAAGCAGCAAAGTTATTACAAGGGTTATTTTCTTCATTTACTCCTTAGGCGTTTAATTTTTTTTGATAATAATTATATAATAATAAAAGAATTATAGGACATACGGTATAATTTTTTTTATAATACATAATAAAAATTTAAACATCTAAAAATTAGGGTTTTTTGATAAGTCAGAATCATTCATAAAAGTTGTAAAATAATTTCAAAGAAAAATTTTGCTACTAAATAACTGACCTTTTTTGAACATGTAATATCTATAAATTGGACATTAAGTCCGATAACAAAAACCAGGAGAAAAATAATGAAACAAAAATTACTTATTCCATTATTATTAATTGCATCCTTTGCAATTACACTTGTAGTTGGCAGCCATAGTTTTAGATTGAACAAAGTTCCAAACAGTTCAAAATTTTCCTGCAATACTTGCCATACTAATGGCGGCGGAACACCAAGGAACCCTTTTGGCTTAGATGTTGAGTCTTTAGTTACACCCGGCGGAAATGAAACTTTTTGGGGACCCGAGCTTGCAGCTCTCGATTCCGATGGTGACGGGTTTACTAATGGAGAAGAATTGCAAGACCCGAACGGGGAATGGATGGAAGGAATGGCTCAGCCGGGCGATATAGCTTTAGTTACTGCACCCGGTGACTCAAACAGCAAACCTTCAGCAACTTCGGTAACAGACTTGTTCGGTAATCCGGCTATTTATGAGCTGCATGGGAATTATCCTAATCCGTTTAATCCAAGTACAAATATTCAATTTACAATTCCGCAGCCCGGTAATGTTAAAATTGATATCTATAATATTAACGGTGAGTTAGTTTCCTCATTAACTAATAAAGATTTTGCTATTGGAACTCATTCAGTTACCTGGAATGGTAAAGATAATTCCGGCAGCAGTGTTAGCTCCGGTATTTATTTATACCGAATGACTTCAAATAATTTTGTTCAAAGTAATAGAATGCTACTGCTCAAATAGATTTATCAATTCTCAATTAAGCGGCGCAGTTTGTGTTACTACGCCGCTCAGCTTTTTCTTACCTAATTCCTACAAGAACAATTTCACAATTAAGATGTTGTGTCTTTTATTCATAATAGCTATTATAATTTATCTGCAAAAATAATTGTCTTCGTCAATAACAACGAGATAAAAAATGAGCGAGAACAACAATCAAGTTTCAGATCAAGTGGCAATTGAAAAGGAGAAACAAAAAACCAAGCGTTATTTAATCTTTATCGGGGCTTTTGTTCTTGTGGCTGTGTTCGGAATTTATTTAGTGCTTAATAAAGCAGGAGCCGGAGGAAGCGGTTCAATAGATTTAGATTTTTCTAAAGGCAAAATTTCTCTCCAGCTTGAAAAACCGATTATTGAACAAACGAAACAGCCTACTGCGGAGTATAAAACCAATTCAGGCGGAGTCGCTTTTACAACGGGAAAAATTGATGGAAATATTATTAGAGATTTGGAAAAAGATAACAATCAAATTTCCGTTAATAGTTTTACCGGCGAAAACTACATCAATACCGAACTTGGATTTTTACTAACAATTCTTAATCCCGATGCCTGGTCAGTCTCGTACAATCCTCAAGGAAAATTGGATCCGTTTTATCCTGTAAATACAATTATTACAAATGATGCGGTACAAAGTCATTTTAATGTTAATATTGATAACCTTGCCCCGGGTGAAGACTTTCAAACAACAATAATGGTACAACTGCAAGAATTAGTTGATAACGGCATAATTACTCAATTGCCTGCAATTTCTTATGATGAAAATTCAGAGACAATTTTTCTATCATACTATAACGAATCAACACAAGGTGCTACATATCAAAAAATTGTTCGGGATGGAAATCAATATTATGTTGCCACTGCAAATTTTAATGATGTATTAACCCCTCCTGCCCGTATAAATGATTTGATTGAAATGGTTGCCAGTTTCACATTAATTAGCTACTGAAAATAAATTTTTCTAAGTTTTCAATTGTAATTTTTATTAATTGAAACCGGAGAAATTATGGGTGCGAATATTTCAAAAAAGGATTTAGAAACCTGGGCAGATTACTTAGTCAACTACTCGCTTGGCGGAATAACAAAAGATGATGTTGTAATGATTAAGGGTGAACACATCTGCTGGGATTTAATGTCGGTAATTCAAGATAAAGTACTGCAAGCCGGCGGTATTGCAGATATGAATATTGTTCAGCCGGATAATGATAGAGGAAAAGTTTGGGGCGCAGCTTATGCAAGGCATGCATCATTAGAGCAAATAAGTAAAGTACCTGTTTGGCATACAAAGCGGTATGAAGCAATGACAAAGTATATCGAAATTCTCGGTGTCGAAAATCCGGAGTTATTTGGAAATGTTATTGAAGAGAAAGCACAGGCAATAATGAAGGCTGATGAACCAATTAAAAATATACGGCTTGCAAAACCGTGGGTGCTAACACTTTTTCCAACACAGGGTTTTGCCGATATAGAAAACATGACATTGGAGGAATACACAAAAGTAATTGTCGGCGCTTCAACAGTTGACCCGAGATTACTTGAAGAAGTTGAAGAAGATATCTATCAGCTAATGGAAAAAAGTGATTATATCACAATCGAAACAGAGCACCCTAAAACTAAAAAAGCACTTACACTTAAGATGAACATTGCCGGAAGAAACACAGTTAAGTGTACAGGTAAACGCAATTTTCCCGATGGCGAAGTTTTTACAAGTCCCGATGCAAATACAGTTGAAGGTGAAATTTATGTTGATCTTCCGGTTTTCCAGGGCGGCACTGTCATTCAGGGTATTTATCTAAAATTTGAAAAAGGCGTTATTGTTGATTACACTGCTGAGAAAGGATTTGAAGCGTTAAAGAAAATTATTGAAACTGATGAAGGCTCGCACAGGTTGGGTGAAGTAGCGCTCGGAATGAATAACGGAATGGAAAAAGTTTTAATGCATCCTTTGTTTGTTGAGAAGGTTGGCGGCACACTTCATATTGCTATAGGTGCAAGTTATCCCGAATGTTTCCAGGACGGCAGTAAAACTATTGAAGAATATTTGAGTGCGGGAATTATGAATAAATCTGCCCAGCATGTTGATATTGTAACTGATTTTAGACCCGGCGGAACCGGACGTGCTGTTTATTTAGACGATCAAAAATTAGAACTTGAAAATAATATTTGGGTAGTTAAATAAAATTTGATGTTCAATAATTTGAGGGGTTTCTTAAAATGAATTCAGAGGAATAGAAATTTTAGGAAACTCCTTAATTATTTTTTTATCGGAAGTAACAAGTTTAATCTTTAGATCTTTGGCGAGTGCAACAAATTCGCAATCATAAGCAGAGCAGTTTGACTGAGTGATCAATTCCATCACATCATTATTTTTTACAATGAACTCACTGCCTTCAAATTGACGCTCTGCCTCATTTAATATGTAAATGGAATCTTCAAGAGTAATTATATTTTTCCGAATGTAGTTTGATAAAACGTTTCTAAATTCCGACCGCCACAAAAGCGGAGCAACCCAATTTGGATCATATCTTAAAACTTTCTCCGATGCCGCTGTAAAATCACCGGGAAGCCATAAATATGAAATTACATTGGTATCAACTACAATCACCGCCTTCCCTCATTTTTAAACTTTGTGAGTTCTTTATCAGATAGACTATATTCAATTTTTTCTCTAATCGCTGCTGCCTTCTGAAGGATTTTATTTATATCAATTTTAGAACTATTCACTAAATCATCTAAGATTTGAATAATCTCACTGTTTAAACTTCTTCTATTTAACTTCGCCCGCCGTTTTAGTTTTCTCATCATTCCGTCGGATATATTTTTAATTGTAATACTAGGCATCTTTTTGGTTCTTTTTTGGTTGCATCTTAAAATAACCAAGATATATTAAATTTGCAATACCGGTTAAGAAATAATGATTACTCATTTCAAGCAAGATTTTTCTTATATTTTGACAACAAATCTTTGTAAAAATTTTATTTTTTTTAACAATATTATTCAATATGAAAACAAAAATCGAAGTAAACGTAACATCGGAAATAGGTGAATTAGAAAATGTGATTGTTCATTCTCCCGGTCCCGAAGTTGAAGATATGACACCCCAAAATGCAGAGCGTGCTTTATACAGCGATATACTAAACTTATCTGTTGCCTCTCGTGAATATAAATCATTTAAAAGAGTTTTAAAGAAAGTTGCTGTTGTGCATGAAGTGGAAGATTTACTGAAAGAGGTAATAAAAAATGAGGATGCAAGAAAGCAGCTTGTTCAGGAACTATGTAAAAATGAATGCGTTGATGAGATATCGGAATATTTGGCATCCCTTGATTCAGCAGCTTTAGCAGGACAATTAATTAGAGGTGTTCCCTTAAACTTTGATAATCTTACAAATTATTTAAGTAACGAAAAATATGCTTTGCGCCCGCTTCACAATTTCTTTTTCACTCGTGATTCAGCCGCAGCAATCAGAAAAAAAGTATTGATAGCAAAAATGGCAAGTAAAGTACGTGAGAGAGAGGCAATTATTATGGAGTCTATTTTTCACAACCACCCTATGTTTGATCTTGAAATTGTAAATCCCGTAAAGTTTCCAAAATTTACCAATGATATAACAATTGAAGGCGGTGATATTACTGTTGTACGTGATGATGTTTTACTGGTTGGCATAAGCGACAGAACATCAAGCAGAGGAATTGATTTTATGATTGACAGGCTTAAAGAAAAAGGTGAGAAGAGACATATTATTGCCCAGGTACTTCCCCGGGAACCTGAATCTTTTATTCATCTTGATATGGTTTTTACATTGCTCGATGTTGATAAATGCGCAGTTTACCCTGATGTTATTTTTAATCCCCACGACTTTCAAACAATACATATAATTATTGATAATGGAAAAGTTTCAAAAATATTTGAGGAACCAAATATTGTTGAAGCACTAAATAAATTGGGCATCCATTTGGAGACTGTAACCTGCGGTGGAAATGCCGATAAATGGACGCAAGAAAGAGAGCAGTGGCATAGCGGGGCTAATTTTTTTGCTTTTGCACCGGGTAAAATTTTAGGTTATGCACGCAATGTTCATACAATAGAGGAACTTGATAAGCATGGATTTGAAGTTGTTAAAGCCAGCCAAATAATTAGCGGCAAACAAAATTTAAATGACTATAAAAAATGTGTCGTTACCATTGAGGGCGAGGAACTTTCACGAGGCGGAGGCGGGTGCCGATGTATGACTATGCCTATTAGACGTAAATCTGTTAGCTGGTAAATTTATTTAATAAATTTTGTTTTGGTTTAATCTTAAGGGATGAAAAAAATAGGCAATCTCAAAAATTCAATTAAAGATTTTTTAAGATTGCCTAAAAAATTACTTACTTACTTCCAATAATTCTACTTCAAAAATTAAAACTTCATTAGGACCAATTGCACCGCCTGCGCCTCTTGCTCCGTAAGCAATTTCAGATGGAATATATAATTCCCACTTAGCACCGGCTTTCATTAATTGAAGTGCTTCTGTCCAGCCCGGTATTACTCCGTTAACGGGAAAAGTTGCCGGCTGATTTCTTTTATATGAACTATCAAATTCTTCACCGTTGATCAATGTTCCGCGGTAATGAACTGTAACAGTATCTTCGGGACCCGGTTTTGCGCCATTGCCTTCTTCAATAACCTTATACTGCAGACCGCTTTCAGTTGTAACAACGCCATCTTTTTCTTTATTAGCAGCTAAAAATTCTTCGCCAGCTTTTTTATTCTTTTCGCCTTCTACTTTATTGGTTTCCGACATTTTTTCCTGCTGCTGCTTCTGGAATTCCATTATTATTGACGTTAATTCTTCCTCAGTGTAGAGCGAGGAATCTTTGTTAGCATCCTTCAAACCAGCTAAAAATATTTCCGGATCAACTTCAATCTTCTGTCTTTTTAAGTTTTTCCCAAAATCGTTTCCAATGGCGTAACTAACTTTTTCTTCTTGTGTTTGTAAATCGTCTTTTGTCAATGTTTTTTCTCCGCATGATATTAGTAACATGATTGATATTATTGAAATTAAAATCTTAATCTTTAACATTTATTCTCCATTTATTTTTTTTGCGAATGCAAAGTTATCCTTAATTAAAAAGAGAATCAAATTTTTAATAAATTATCTCCTCTATGTTTCAGTTTAAAATTTTTACTATTATAAATCCGATATACGATCAATAAATATTCTAAAAAGGTATCATCAAATGGTTAAGGATTTTAATAAATTTTTTGAAGCTAATAAGAAAATATGGAATCAGAAAACTCCTTTTCACGTTAAATCTGAATTTTATAATGTAGAGAAATTTAAAGAAGGCGCAGCCAGTTTAATGCCCACAGAATTAGAAGAACTAAGCGATGTTAAGGGAAAATCTATCCTCCATCTGCAGTGCCACTTTGGTCAAGATTCCATTTCACTTTCAAGAATGGGGGCAAATGTTACGGGTGTTGATTTTTCGGATGAGGCAATAAATTATGCAAAAAATTTAGCTGATGAACTTGATACAAATACAAAATTTTTATGCACTAATATTTACGATTTACCGGATATTTTAGATGAACAGTTTGATATCGTTTTCACTTCATACGGTACAATTGGCTGGCTGCCCGATATTAAAAAGTGGGCGGAAATTGCAGCAAAGTTTTTAAGACCCGGTGGAATGTTTTACATTGTAGACTTTCATCCATATATAATGATGCTTGATAATGAATTTGAGTTTATTCATTACTCCTATTTTTACAATGCAAACCCCATTGTTGATGAATATGAAGGGAGTTACGCTGATCAAAATGCGCCAATTAAAAATATATCTTACGGATGGAATCACCCCATTTCGGAAGTGATAAATTCTTTATTGAGCCAAAATCTGATAATAAAACAATTTAACGAATACCCTTATTCTCACTACAATTGCTTTCCGAATATGAAAGCGGTTGGTGATAAAAAATATGTTTTCAAAAATTTTGAGGATAAAATACCGTATATGTACTCAATTAAAGCGGTTAAAGAAAGTTAGCCGGCAAAATGCAGGTTGAATGATTGCATGGATGCATGGAAATCCTCATTTATATTATCCATTTTCGATTCCTGCCTGCCTACTAGACAGGATTACCGATTTTTGATTTACGTTTATCCTGAATTATGCATTAGAAATAATTTATAAAGTCTAAATAAAGATTGTCTTTTTAATTGCACCGTCATTTATGACGGTGATTGATATTAAAATTATGTAAGGGGCTTTAGCCCAAAACCATTTGGGTTAAAACCCAATATTTATGTTTGTTCAATATTCACGGCGCTGAAGCACCGTGCTATTATTTCTATTGCATAATTCGGGTTTATACGTCTTCCCGTCTCTACATCTATACGTCTTTACTTCTATACTCCTACACTTCTAAATTCCCAATCTCTTTCAAATGCTATTCGTAATGCTCCCTTCCGTATCCCGATGATATATATATTTTGCAAAATCTATTTTTTTAATAACAAATTTTGTTTTTGCCCTCTCATAAAAATCTGAATCCTCACTGTAATCAAGATCATTAAACCCGCCGAGTTCAAAAAATATTTCCCTCCTGCCGAAAAATGTTCCTCCTATAACACACTTGCTTAAATGTATTCTCTTTGTTGGATCGTTCTTATCCGGTACGAATGGATCACCTATAATCCGCACCCCGCCATAAATTAAATCAATTCCACTATTCTTCTCTAAGTATTCTATTCTTTCAAAAAGATAATTTTTGTCATATTCATCATCACTGTCTAAAAATGCAATATACTTTCCGGCGGAAGCAGTAATGCCGGTATTTAGGGATAATGGTAACTTCCTATTTGAATGTTTCATATATCTGATATTTTGATACTCTGCAATATATATGTTAACAAGCTCAAAAGTAGAGTCATCACTTCCGTCATCAACAATAACCAACTCCCAATTCTTAAAACTTTGAGCCGTAACTGAGTTAATTGCCCTGCTAAGTAATTTTGCCCGATTAAAAGTGGGCAGAATAATTGAAACTACAGGAGTAAAACTTTTGTATAATTGCATTGCAAAAAAATCCGGTTTTGTGTTAAAAGAAAGAAATTAAAAACATTATGAATTTTTCATATATTGAAGTTTCTATTATTAAAAATTTCAAGATAATTTATTAAAATTAAATGAGTTATAGTCAGCAAAAAAAATTATTCGAAACAGTAAAACGTTATCAATCAAAATTTGAACCGAAAGAACTTTCAGACTTTAAAATGCTTTTCAAAAGACATATAGATGATGAAGATTTAGACAAATTATCTTTCGAGCGTCTCGTCAAACTCCATGAAAAATATCACTTAAACAGACCAAAGAAAAATTACGATCATTTTTTTAAGAAAAGTGATGATGAATAATAGCAAATAAAATTAAAAAAAATTAAAACTAGATTTTATTAGAGGAAATAATGGATCAAAAAAAGTTAAATAAAATAATGGGATTAGCCGTATTCCTTATTGCTTCAATTGTCTATTTTTTTACGGTGCAATCATCGGTTTCGTTTTGGGACTGCGGCGAGTTTATTGCTTCAGCGGTACTGCTGCAAGTACCCCACCCGCCCGGAACACCACTCTTTTTAATTTTGGGCAGGTTCTTTGCAATGATTCCCTTTGCCGAAAACTTAGCATACCGTGTTAATCTAATTTCGGTCTTCTCGAGTATTGCAACGGTTACATTCCTTTATTTTATAATTGTTAAAGCAATTAAAAATTATAAAACTAACGGACACGATTCATTATTTGATGCTTTTGGAACTTATGCAGCAGCAGCGATCGGTGCATTATCATTGGCATTTGCCGATACCTTCTGGTTTAACGCCGTTGAAGCTGAAGTTTATGCACTATCAACTTTTTTTATTGCTATTGTTACCTGGCTAATAATGGTTTGGAACGAAAGAGCCGATGAACCGGATAATGAAAAATATTTAATAATGATCGCTTACCTCCTTGGTCTTTCAGTCGGTGTGCACCTTATGGCGGTGCTTGCCATTGTTCCAATAACAATGGTTATCATGTTCAGAAAATATACCGATGATGAAGAAACATTGAAAAAAACCGGGCTTATTTTTGTCTCCCATGCCGCAATAATTTTACTAATTGCAATTGCAATGTGGTTTGGTTTAACAGAGAGCCAGCCGCCGGGAATGGAAAAATATCAAGAAGTTGATCAGCGGTTCTTATTAATTTTCGGCGCTGTCAGTGTTTTGATCATGGGAATTTTCTGGAAAAAAGTTTTCAGAAGAAATTCATTTTACCTGCCGGTTATGATTGGCGGCGTTGCACTAGTTGCACTTTATCCCGGCATTGTTAAATATTTCCCTAAACTGGTTTCATCAATAGGGCAGAATAATATTGTAGTTGATATACTCGTAATATTGATTGTGTTTGGAATTGTAGGATACATGATCTATTGGGCAGCACGTGAAAAGAAACACACTACCCACCTTGTATTCAACTTTATTCTTTTTGCGATGCTCGGCTTTACAACTTATGCAATGATAATTATCCGCTCAAATCAGGATACACCGATAAACCTTAATAGCCCTAAAACTTTCCCGGAATTAGTCAGCTATCTAAATCGTGAGCAGTATGGTGATTTCCCTACATGGAAAAGAAGATTTTCGCAGGAACCTCACCAGCAAGGCATCTATACGAACTATTCATCAGATATGGATTTCTTTTATACATACCAGATGAACCACATGTTCAACAGATACTTGCTATGGAATTATGCAGGAAGAGAATCAACAGAACAGGATTCAGGAGTAGATCCGAGTCAGTTATTTTACATTCCGTTTATACTTGGGTTATTCGGTATTTACTATCAGTTTAGGCGCGATTGGAAAATGGGGGCTGTGTTCCTCATGATGTTCATTTTCCTCGGCTGGCTTACGGCATTCTACCAAAATCAGCAGCAGCCGCAGCCCAGGGAGCGCGACTATTTTTATGTCGGGGCTTTCTTTGTGTACTCCCTTTGGATAGGGCTTGGTGCGCGCGGAATTATTGATCTTATCAAAAAACAATTTGCAGAATCAAATTTGGTTAAACCGCTTATTGTTGGTGCTATTCTTTTAGCAACTATTTTAGTTCCGTTCAATATGCTCTACTCAAATTATTTTACTCACGATAGATCGCGCAACTTTGTTCCATGGGATTATTCATACAACTTACTGCAAAGTGTTGAACCGAATGCGATCTTATTTACAAACGGCGATAATGATACTTTCCCCCTTTGGTATTTGCAGGATGTTGAAGGTGTAAGGCAGGATGTTAGAATTGCTAACCTAAGTCTGCTTAATACACCTTGGTATATAAAACAGTTAAAAAATACGGAACCCCACGGCGCGGATAAAGTTCCGATAGGTATTAGTAACGCTGATATAGATAGAATTGGACCGATGAGATGGGAGCCGAGAAATATCACAATTCCTGTTTCGGAAGAAGTTTATAAATCTTATGGCGTAACTGATCCTAAAATTATTGAAAATGGTAAACTTACCTGGACAATGAAAAATACAGCACAGTTCGGTGCTACAAAAGCTGTTAGAGTGCAGGACTTAATTGTGCTTGATATTATGCGGACAAATAATTGGCAAAGACCCGTTTATTTTGCCGTAACCTGTTCAGAGGATTCGAGAATTGGATTGAATGATTATTTAACTATGGAAGGTTTGGCTTTCAAAATCACCCCGGTAAAATCGAATTTAGTTTACCAGCGTGTTGATGAACCAATTATGCGGAAACAGCTGTTTGAGGAACCGGAAGGATTCAGCTATGATTACGCACCGGGATTCAAATTCCGCGGACTTGATGACCCTACAATTTTCTTCGACGAGAACCATAGCCGGTTAGCGCAGAACTACCGTAACTCCTATATGCGTTTAGCTCTGCATTATTTATCCGTTGAAAAAAACAATGAAAAAGTTGTTGAAACTTTGGATATGATGGAAGAGAAACTTCCGCGCAGTGTAATTCCAATTGATTACAGACTGCTTCACGATATAGGAAATATTTATCTTAGTTCCGGTGGGGTTCAACAGTATCAAGAAATTGCAGATGAGATAGAAGTAATTGCTCTCGCTCAGTTAGAAAATAATCCTATGGATTTTAATAGCAGGTACAGTCCATATTTTATCTTGAAGGATATTTATGAAAATGCCGAAGAATGGGATAAATTAGTTTCACTCTTCAGTCAATTGCAGCAATATGTTCCGCAGGATCCAAATGTTAGGCAGTTATTAGAAGAATATAGACGACAGGCTGCCGATGATACTTTGGAAGTAACAAAAGAACAAATAAATATTGAATAGATTTACCGGGCATTCCTAACGGGATGCCTTTTAATCAAATTTCTTTAAAGATTATTTGGTTTTCAGGAATTAAAAATTACTGTCATTGCGAGGAATCCGTCGGCGGACGGATGACGAAGCAATCTCCCGAAAAGAGTTGCAAATTAAAAGATCGCCTCCCCGCAAAATACTAAAGCGGGACAGGCGAAAACAACCCTCCAAACAAAACGGCGGGCAGGCTTCTCGGAATGACAGACATATTCTGAATATAATTCCGAAAACCACTTTGTGTTCAGAATATTTAGCAATAAACTTTCTTCTATTTTGAAAATATTATTAATAGCACTTTCCGGTATTGGTGATGCTTTAATGTTCACCCCCGCTCTCCAAAAATTAAAAGAGCATTATCCTGATTCAAATATTGATGCTCTCGTAATGTTCAATGGTGTGAAAGATATTTACGAACGCTTGCCCGAAATAAATAATATTCATCATTTTGATTTTTTAAATTCCTCTCCGATTGCTGCATTGAAGTATATAATCAGCCTCCGTAAAAAATATGATGTCAGCATTAATGTTTATCCATCCAATCGCAAAGAATATAATATCATTAGTTTTTTAATCGGCGCAGATAAAAGAGCGGCGGTAAAATATTTGCGCAGCGGTTTTTCAAACCTTAGTTTTTTAAACAATATTTTATTTGTTGAAAATGACGAACTGCATAATGTTGAAGAAAATATAAAGTTAGTTGAAAAACTAACCGGTAATGAAATTAAAGAAATTCCCCCATACTCTTTTCCTTTAACCGGTGAGGATGAAAACATTGCAGCTGCTTTTTTAAGTGATTTAGGAATTAACGAAGATGAAAAAATAATCGGGTTCCATGCAGGCTGCTCGACATTAAAAAATCATATTCACAGAAGATGGGCTCCTGCAAATTTTGCCGAGCTTGCTAAAAAGCTGATTGATAAAAATTATAAAGTTTTGATCTTCGGCGGACCCGAAGAAGCGGAACTTAAAACTGAAATTTCAAACAAAGTAAACTCAGAAAATTTTATAAAAGTTGATACAAAAAGTCTCGCACACTCTGCCGCAGTAATGCAGCACTGTCAAGCATTTGTTACTAATGATTCCAGTTTAATGCATGTTGCCTCGGCACTGCAGTTAAATGTTGCTGCCATAATTGGTCCCACCAACACAAACTATATTCGCCCATGGAAAACTAATCATAAAGTTGTATCGCTAAATTTAGATTGCTCGCCCTGCTTTTTTTATTCACCTAAACCATTAACATGCAGCCGCACAGATGTTAAATTTAAGTGTGTAAAAGAAATTTCAGTTGAGATGGTTTTGAATACCGTAGAAGAATTATTAAAAAAGTAGAGTAGATTGCTCGTCTCGAAGAGATCACTTTGCGGCAATCTGCTCATAAGTTGAATCGACATTTGAAAATTTCTAATATTCAAATTTTATTTTGAATTTAGCTCTCCAATTATATAATCAGCACAAAGTTCAACATCTGCAAAATTTTTAATAAGTCCCGTTGCCCTGCCCTCATCAAAAATTCTTTTTTCCATTACAGTAATTATCTCATTCCACATATTACCAACACAGGCAAAGGGTTTACGGGGATTGAGATTTTTATTAAAATATTCCCAAACGATAGAAAGTTCAACAAGAGTTCCTGTTCCTCCGTCTAAAACAATGTAGGCATCACCTAAGGAGATCAGTTTGTCAATCCGCTCACACAATGTTCTGCATTCAATTTCCTTAGTTAAATGTTTACTTGGAACTGCGTTAAAAATATCAACAGTAACCCCAATTGCCTCTGCGCCTCTCTCCGCTGCACCTTTAGAAACTGCATCCATTATTCCTTGATAACCGCCCGAGCAGACAGATAAGTTTTTTTCAGCTAATAATTTACCGAGTAAATATGCAGCTTCATATTCAGGCTCGCCTGCAACAGGTTTTGAACTGCCGAATATTGTAACAGTTTTATTTTTCAAAAATATTATTTCCCAATTAACTGAACCACAATTTTTCTTTTTCGCGGACGGTTATCAAAATCTATTAATATTATTTGCTGCCAGGTTCCTAAAACCAAATGTCCTTCCAAAAACGGAACAGTAAAAGATGCGCCTTGTAATGCAGCCCTCACATGTGAATGACCGTTTCCATCATGCCAGGCTTCATCATGATGATACTCACTATTTGACGGTATAATTCTTTCCCAAAATGCCGGATAGTCTATAAGCAATCCTGCTTCGTATTCTATTGTTGTTACTCCCGCTGTTGAACCCGGTACAAAAACCAGAGCATTGCCTTCTTTAAATTGCGATTCATTTAATATCGATTGTACCCGCGACGTAATATCAATAATTTCTGTTTTGCCGTTCGTATCAATGCCAAAACTTAAAGTTTTAATTTGCATAACTACCTCAATAAATAATCAAACAAAAAATAACTAAAGGGAATTCTAATAACAAATAAGAGATGTTATCTTTGATACCTTTCTTTGCGAACTTAGCGTGTTTCCACTCCGCTGACTTTGCGTGAACGATTTTTTCTTTTTTCGCACCAAAAATATTGTTAGTTCACAAAAAATTTTTAGATGAAAAAATGCCCCTATCTCAATTAAACACACAAAATAAAAGGCTCTTCCTTTTCCCATACGAATTAATTTGGAGCGATGGTTTAAATTTCTAAATTTCATAATGAAATATTTTTTATTAACGTAAAATTTAATAAGAGGTTATGAAATGATTGGAACAGAATTAACAAAAACGCAAGAATTAATCTCAATGGAAGATAAATTCGGGGCACACAATTATCATCCCTTACCTGTAGTTTTAGAAAAAGGCGAAGGCATTTATTTATGGGATGTTGAAGGTGAAAAATATTTTGATTTTCTATCCGCTTACTCAGCAGTTAACCAGGGGCACTGTCACCCAAAAATTATTAATGCTTTAATTGAACAAGCAAAAACTTTAACACTAACTTCACGTGCATTTTACAATGATGCATTAGGTCCCTATGAAAAATACATAACTGAATATTTCGGCTATGACAAAGTTCTGCCGATGAACTCAGGTGCCGAAGCTGATGAAACTGCATTAAAGCTATGCCGCAGATGGGCTTATGACAAAAAAGGTATTGAAGATAATAAAGCAAAAATTATTGTATGCGAAGGTAACTTTCACGGTAGAACAATTACAATAATTTCAATGTCAACCGATCCCGATTCATTTAAGGGATTTGGTCCATACACACCCGGATTTGAAGTAGTGCCGTACAATGATTTAGCAGCTTTAGAAAAAGCGCTTGAGGATCCTAACGTTGCCGGATTTTTAGTTGAACCTATTCAAGGCGAAGCAGGCGTTTATGTACCTGAAGACGGTTACTTGAAAAAAGCTTATGAGCTATGTAAGGCTAAAAATGTTTTATTCATTGCTGACGAAGTTCAAACAGGTATTGCAAGAACAGGAAAACTATTAGCTTGTGATCATGAAGATGTTAGACCTGATGTTTTGATTCTTGGAAAAGCATTATCAGGCGGAGTTTTTCCTGTAAGTGCTGTTTTAGCCGATGACGATATTATGCTTGTAATTAAACCCGGCGAGCATGGTTCAACATTTGGCGGAAACCCTGTTGCATGTAAAGTTGCTATGGCAGCTTTAGAAGTTGTTAAAGAAGAGAAACTTGCCGAACGTGCAGAAAAACTTGGTCAAATTTTTAGAGATGAATTGAGAAAAATTGACAATGAAATGATATCACTCGTACGAGGTAAAGGTTTACTTAACGCAATTGTAATTAAACCTAAAGATGGAAAAGAAGCATGGGATGTTTGTGTTAGAATGAAAGAGAATGGTTTGCTTGCAAAACCAACTCACCAGCACATAATCCGTTTTGCTCCGCCATTGGTAATTACCGAAGAGCAAATTCACGAAGCAGTTGCAATAATCAAAAAATCAATTGACGAAATAAGCAACGCATAATTATTATTTACAAATATATTTAGAAACGAGCCCTTCAGTTTTTGAGGGGCTTTTTTTTTGAAAATCAGAAGATAGAATATAGAAGTATAGGAGTTTAGGAGTAGAGACGTAGAAATGTAAAATGGCAAAAGTATTTACGAAAATCGGTAATCGAATAATCGAATAATCGAAAATCTAACAATATAAATGCGGGTTTCCATACAGTCATACAACCATTCAATCATTCAATCATGCAATCTTTGAATCTTTCAATCTTGTAATCTTGATAATCCTACCTCCGGTAGGCAGGCTTTCAACCTTTCAACCTGCCAACCTGAAACTTGCAACCAATCATTCAACCATGCATTTATTCCGTACCCTCCTCTTTCCATTTGAAATTTAGCTTTTCTTCACTTATCTTAAAAATGATAAAATCATACTATTAGAGAACAATTGGCAAAGCGTAGGAAAATGATTTTAAAAATGGGAAATAAAATTCATAGGTTTTTATAAAGGTTACAAATGAAAAATTTCATATTTGTAATTTTGTTTTGGGCATCTGTAAGTTCTCTTCATTCACAAACTTTATTCCCGCTAAATGTAGGCGATAAATGGCGGTATTGGGAATATCCAACATATTTCAGAATAGTTGAAAACTTGGAAAACACAGTTCTCAGCAACAACAAAATGTATTATCATTTTTCCTCCGGCGCACATTATCGGCAACAAGGTGACTCCGTTTTTATTTTCGATTTTTCCCTTAACGATGAATATTTGATCTTCGATTTTTCCGCTGAGGTTGGTGATACTATAACGAATATTCAATATCCTTATTCAGATACTTTGAGAATAATATTAGCAAATAAATATGTTGGAGAATATTGGGGTAGACATTTAGAAACGTGGACTTTCTTCATAGATGAAATTGGTTTTATTGATGATGAAGCTGCATTCTCAATCGCAGATTCATTAGGTATTGTTGAAATTTGGTCAACCTGGGTAGATGAACGGATATCAGGTGCCTTAATAAATGGCGTTACGTACGGCAATATTACAGATGTTAAAAATGAATACGAATTACCGACAAAATATTCACTCGAACAAAACTACCCAAACCCATTTAATCCGGTCACAACTATAAAATATTCCATTCCCCGGCAGGCAAATGTAGGGGCAAGTCGCGACTTGCCAGTACAATTAAAAATTTATGATGTGTTGGGAAATGAAATTGCAACCCTTGTTAATGAACAAAAATCTCCGGGAACATACGAGGTAAGTTTTGACGGGATAAATCTCTCAAGCGGAATATACTTTTACATTTTGCGGGCTGGTCATTATTCAGAAACCAAAAAATTTGTTTTGATTAAATAAAAGGATTAAAAATGAATTTCTTAAAAATATTATTCACCGCTCTTTTTCTCTTTTTCTGCTCAGAAAATATTGTTGAACAAAATATTGAACAACAATTTGAGCGAATGGATGCAGAGCAGGAAATCAAAATATTATTTAAATATGGTTTCAAAAATGAGATTGACACATTCCAAAAAACTGTAACTAAAGATTTAGTGCTGGATGGTACAGCAACAATGGATTTTTGGTTTCAGCCGATTGAGCAGTTACAGATAATTGAGAAATTAGAAGAAATAAATTTTTGGAGTTTACCCGACACGCTTCAGGCACACCCTGATTCAGTTCATTTCTTAGTATCTCCCGATCCCGGTCTTCAATCCATTAGAATAAATTATAACAATCTTGATAAAACAGTTTACTGGTTTTTAATAAATGATTACCCGGATAAGTTCGAGAGATTAATAAAACTAAAACAAACAATTTTGGAAATCGTTTATAATGATCCCGAGTATCTGAATTTGCCTCCAATTAGAGGAGGATATATTTAAGATTTATAAATGATGTGAATTTTAACAAGTATTTTTTTACTACCGAATAGAGGAAACATAATGACACCTGAAGAATTACAGATAGCAATAGAAAAAGCAAGTAACGACATTCATAATTTAACATTAAAACTATCAAGACTAGAATATGAGGTAGTGTATAAATACAGTTTGAAACCCAGAATGAATTTATTGAGAGACAGTTATTTAACAAGATCATTTATTGTATTGGGTCATAGTATTCTTGTAAACCTATTTATAGTGCTGCCTATTTATATAACTCTATTTTTAATGGTGGTCTTTGCAAATATTTAGCGGGAGTTTATTGTGAACAAATTATTTTTTAAACTTTTGATAATTGCTTTTGCATTAAGCGCATGTGAACAATCAACTGAACCGGGTAAAATTACACCGCCGGATGTTTCACACATTGAGCCGATATTGGTTCATTCTAATGATAGATACACACGATTTGATATAGTTCAAATTGATGGTAAACTTCCAGGTTTCGATTCGGTCAATTGTTTTGGAGGCAAAGAATTTATTTCAAAGGCAATTGAGGATAGTATTTTCAATCTCTCCATAAGATTAAAACATAATGAAAAAAACATTCTTTCAATATTTGGAAGAAATAGATTTTACAAAAGTAGTGATACATCCAGATACACAATAATTCATGATATAATTCCGCCGGTACTAATAAGTTCTTCAGTCACTCCACCGAATCCTTTAACTTTTGAATTTGATTCCCCGGTTGTGAGTCCAAAGATAAAATCGGGAAACACAAACTTAAGTAATTTAACTGCCACACTTTCAAAGGATAATCATGTAGTTACATTTAACTGGCCAAACTTTGTCTATTATATTGGTGATGAATTCCCTATCAGTATTGCCTTTTCTGATTCTGCAAATAATTATGTTAGTTTTGAAGACACAATTAAAACCAAGATCTCACAAATTAACCCTCCTGGTTTAATAGGAAAAGTTTTTCTTTCCCCCGATGAGACCAAACTATTTATGCTAAGGCAGAATTTCCAGGATATTCAAATTTACAGCATTCCAATGGGGGAATTAATTAAAACTATTTCGTTGGATTTTTCACCCCGCAGTGCTGCATATAACCAATATAACGACTTAATTTATTGCTCCGATTACTATAATGGAAAAGTAAAAGTTGTTGATCCAAATACTGGAAACTTAATTAAAGAATTTAATTTAATAAAGGCAGGTAACCCAACATATCCCACAGATGATCCTGGATCAATCGGCTTTGGGAATAACGGTATTGGTATTGTTAGCTCTTCAGCCCGAGAATCAGCTTGCGGACAATGTATACCTCAAATTATTGACAGTAGGAATAATGATGAACTTTCAATCCCGGATGGATTTGATGATGATTATTATCATGGATTAGCAACAACACCATTTGACAATGGTAATTACATTGCATTAACTGATATGTGTACTTCCGCCGGTACAGTGTTCATTTTTGATTGTACAACAAAAACTATTTCAGAAGGAGACGGCGGAGGTTACATTCATCGAGTAATGCCGGATAAAATATCGCCCCGGTTTATGTATAGTGCAAATTCTGGCCAATTTCTTTTAAACAAAGATGGACAAAAAACTAAATTTTCTACCAATGGCAGAAACTTGGTGAATTTCACTAATAAAATTGGGGAAGAAAATATAGCCTACTTTATTTCCGATTTTGAAAACAGAATTGGTGTTATAGATTTGATTTCAGGTCAAGTAACCTTTATGGGATATGCCGGTGCCGGTAACGGATTTATTGTTACAAAGGATGGAAATTATATATTAAATATTTTTGATTCGGTAATTAATATATTTTCACCTTCAATTTTTAGATAGGATTTCAAATTTAACCGGGTGTCATACACCATTCTGTGACACGAACACTTTTAATAATGGTGATTTATGACATTGCTTTCCAAAATATCAATTAAAAATACTTTTAGAGTCCTACTCATCCAAATTTGTATTCCACTTCTGACGGAGTTAAAGGAATATATTTAAGCTCTGGAATTTTTTGATAACATACCTCAATCAGCCATGCAGCCATGCAGTCAGTCAGTCGATGATCCTACCTACCGGCAGGCATGCGTTAATCGTGTAATCGTATAATCGAATAATCGAATAATCGAAAATCTAATAATATAAATGCGGGTTTCCATTCAATCATTCAACCATTCAACCATTCAACCATTCAACCATTCAACCATTCAATCATTCAACCATGCAACCATTCAACCATTCAATCATTCAACCATTCAACCATTCAATCATTCAACCATGCAACCATTCAACCATTCAACCATTCAACCATTCAACCATGCAATCTTTGAATCTTTCAATCTTGCAATCTTGATAATCTTAATAATCTTGATAATCCTACCTCCGGTAGGCTGGCTTTCAATCTTTTCAACCTTTAACCTGCCAACTTGAAACCTGCAACCTATCCTTCAATCTTTACTCCTTCAAAAATAATTTAGTAAATTGCATACTCAACTTTTTTTAAAAAATGAAATATTAAAATATCCTTTAATAATAGAATTATGTGGAGAATTATTTATGGTATCAACATGCCCGCTATGTGAAAAAGAAAATTATGATATTATCGGAGGAGCTAAATCGAACCCGCAGGCTGAAAAATTTATTGATAAAAACTACAAAGTAGCACAATGCAGAGAATGTGAAGGGTATTATGTTGTACCGAGAATATCATTTACGGATGATCAATGGGCGGAACTATATAGCAATGAATATTTTGCAATGCAGTCAAATTGGCTCTTAAAAAAACGTGCGTTAGAATTATCAAATCGGTTTGATACAGCATTAAAGTTTTTGCCTCAAAAAGAAATTACTTTTTTAGATATAGGAGCAGGTGAAGGGAAAACTTTGATTGAAGGAGCTAAAAGAGGCTGGGATGTTACCGGTATTGATATTGTTGACAGCAGAATTGATTCGGCAAAGTCTAAGGGAATAAAATTCATTGAAGCAAAATTTATGGAATATGATTTTCCGGAAAATCATTTTGATTTTATTTATCTCGATTCAGTGCTCGAGCATGTTATAAATCCAAAGCAGTATCTTCAGAAAATTAATCAAATACTTAAACCCGGCGGAATTCTTTATGTTGCGGTTCCAAATGAGGATTGTCTGTTTAATGATGTGAGAAGATTTGTATTTATTTTATTAGGTAGAAAAAATATTTCTGTAAAAATAAAACCCTTCGATACTCCGTATCATATAATCGGGTACAACAAAAACTCATTATCATTTATTTTTAATGAAACAAATTTTAAAATTAAACTAATGCAAAATACAGGTCGCATGTTTAATTTTTTAGGACATAAACCAACAGGCAGAGGGTTCTGGATTAATTTATTCTTTTTATTTCCGGTGGAGATAATTGGTAAGTTGATTAAAAAAGATGTTTATTATGAATCATACGTTCAAAAGAAAATTGATATTTGACAAATGGGAAAGCGTATAAAAACTCTGATTGAATTGATTAAAACACAGAACTTAGAAAAACAAACACTATAAATTTTGCGTTAAAACTATTTGATAACACTGTTGATGAGTTGAGTACTTTGATTGATGAATAAATTGTATTTTATAAATGCTATATGAGAAAATTAGTACACATAGTATGTTTTGTTTTGTTAATAGGCTCCACTGCTTTAGCGGAGGAGCCTTTAACAATTAATCCTTTTTGGTTAAATATTGGTTTAGGCGGTTCACCGCATCATATTAATCTCAACACTTCTTATAATAAATCACTTGATAATCTTTCATATCAAATTTCATTTAATTTTAGTAAAGAATATTTTCTGCGGATAGATGCAATAACAACCGGTAACATCGGTCTGGGAATTTCTGATTATAAATCATGGTATATCAGCTCAGTTTATTTGGGACCATCATTATCATATGGTGAGGCAAGAAATAATTTAGACCGATATGTTAATTTTTGGGGAGGGGGAATTGCACTAAATGCACAAATGTATTTTATGCCTCTTAACAAATTATTCCCCGGCGTTGGATTAGGTATAGAATTCTTTTATAATTTTAATATTATGCAGACAGAAGATGTAAATTATAGACATGTTTATTCTTTTCGCCTTAGTGTTTGTTTAACGGACTTGCATGATAAATTGTAGATGATTTGATGAGCCAGTTGAATATTATTTTCAGAAAATAAAGTAAATGTGAAGATTAAAATTAATAATGAATAAGCGCAGAAAAACACCTTTAGAAATTGAAAATATTGAAGTTAATTCATGCACTATCGATTTGCGAATGAAAATTATTCATGGACTTCCATTTTTTCAAAATCTTTCAGATAAAGAAATTTCACAAATAAATAAATCCTTTAGTGATACTCATTATAATACCGATGATATAATTTACTTAGATGGCGAAAAGGCAGCACGATTATGTGTTATTGCTTCGGGCAGTGTAAAATTAGTTAAGCAGAATAGAAACGGAAATGAAATTTTAATTGATATATTGAAACCGGGAGAATTTTTTGGAAACCTTGATCCGTTCGAAGGATCAATATACCAGGAAACCGCCGTCGTACAAACCCAAGCCTGTATTATGAAAATTGATACCGGGAATTTTCGGAACATATTGAATACTTACCCTTCTGCTGCACTAACTGTTTTAGATATTACATTAAAACGTCTGCGCGAATCACAAGAGATAGTTAAACAATTAAGTTCCTATTCAGTTGAGAGCCGGGTTGCTTACACACTTTTAAAGCTAAGTGAAAAATTGGGTGAAGAAAAAGATATCGGTTTGCTTATACAAATTCCCCTTTCGAGAAATGATATTGCCGGAATGACCGGTACTACACCGGAAACTGCCAGCAGAATTTTAAGCAGAATGCAGAAAGAAAATATTATTCAAACAGGAAGAAAGTGGCTGGCAATTAAAAATATTGATCTATTAAATAAAATGATCGATCTGAAATAATCTCCCCTATTTCTGCAAGCGGTTTCTTAAGAATATTTTTTATTAATGTAATTAACTAAGCTGAATCATTTTAGAACATACCTTCCCTCATTATATTTCTTTTGAATTTTAAAACCATTATAAAGGAGATATAAAAATGAAACAAGTATTATTTTCAATCTTATTAGCAACATTAGTATTAATTACCCCGCAAAATACTTTTGCCCATTGCGATAGTGTTGAAGGTCCTGTTGTAGTAGCAGCAAAAAAATCTTTACAGACCGGTAACTTAAATCATGTATTAATTTGGGTAGGCGAAGATGATGAAGCAGAAATTAGAAACATGTTTAACAAAGTCAATAATGTACGCAACATAAATGAAGATGTTAGAAACTTAGCAGACATGTACTTCTATGAAACAGTTGTAAGAGTTCACAGAATGGGTGAAGGTGTTGGCTATACGGGAATAAAAAATGAAAGCTTTAAACCTGAAGAAGGAATTGAAGCCGCAGATATTGCAATTGAGAAGAATTCAGTTAAGGATATTCTTGCACATCTTGATGAAGCGGAACACGAAAAAGTAAAACACTATTTTCATGAACTTCAGACTAAAAGAAACTTCGATCTTAATAACATCGAAGCAGGTAGAAAATATGTTGAATCGTATGTTCACTTTATTCATTATGTAGAAGGATTATTCAGCGGAAGTAACGAACATGAACATCATTCAAAAGAGATGCATTCACATTAAGTTAAAAAGTAGAGTAAAAAATGAATCAGCAATTAAATGAAATTATAGATAAACATGCAGCAAAAAATTTATCGAGTGAAATTGATTATCAAGCAGGCGGTATTGTAAGCAAGCAGATACTCAAAAAGCCGAACGGCAACATTACCCTATTCGCTTTCGATAAAGGTGAATCTTTAACAGAGCATACCTCCCCTTTTGAAGCAGTAGTTTTTATTGCCGAGGGAGAAATGGAAATTACAATCGGCGGAGAACCCCATATTGTTAAAGCTGGAGAAATACTAGTAATGCCGCCGAATATTTCTCATGGATTAGCAGCATCTCAAAAGGCAAAAATGCTTTTAACTATGATAAAATAGATTGTAATTATAGGGGCTGCTAAATAGCAGCCCCAGTAATAATAAATTGTAATGGCTATAAAACTATCCTTACTTGGAATTTAAAAACTCCAACTTATATTCCTGCTCGGCAAACTTTCCTGAAAATGAGCTTGTTATTGTTAAGCTTTCCGTGTCTTTAATTCCTCTTGCCGAAACACACATATGACGTGCTTCAATATATACTGCAACATCTTCGGTATTTAATAATCTTTTTAGTTCATTAGAAATTTCAACAGTTAAGTTTTCCTGCACTTGCGGCTTGCTCGAAAAATATTGAACTAAACGATTTATTTTCGAAAGCCCGATTATTTTTTCTTTTGGAAAATATGCAGCCTTAGCTTTTCCGATGATTGGAACGAAATGATGTTCGCAAAAGGAATGAACTGTAATATCCTTTTCCATCAACATTCCGTTATACCCAAGTTTATTATCGAACAAAGTTATTTCCGGATAATTTACCGGGTCTAATCCTTTGAAGATTTCCTTCACATACATTTTAGCAACCCTATCCGGGGTTTCCCTCAAACTATCATCATTTAAATCCAGTCCTAATGATTCCATTATTTTAGAAAAATGAAATTTGATACTATTTATTTTTTCCTCTGCAGATAAAGTATTTTTTTGATGAAGCGGGGTTATTGCTGCGTCTCTTTTTTGTACTGCACTATAGTTACTCATCTTTGGCTCCTTAATTTTCAGTATCCTGTATTGATTAAAGTTTTATCTGCACCCAGTTCAAAAAGCATTTTCCGAAGTTGCTCACCAAAGTGCTTCGGACCGCAGATATAGAACGGCTGATTGAAATTGGAAATTCGACTCTTTAAATAATATTTATTTATTCTGCCGTGATCATGCGGAATCTTATTTTCTCTACTTAAAATATTATGATATCGACTGTTAAGTAAATCGGTTAATTCATTTTTCAGAAAGACATCATTCCAGGTTTTATTCGCCCAGATTAAACTATACTCTGAAATATCTTTACGTATGCACTTCAGATTTCTTAATATCGAAATAAAAGGCGTAATACCTGATCCCCCGGCAATAAAAACACCCGGACCCTTAAGCTGGTATGAGTCCCATGGTTCACTAATCTGCAGCTTATCACCTTTATTTAATTCTGATACAGCTAATGTTAAACCTTTATTTTCTTTATAGATTTTTATCATTAATTCCAGGTAATTAGTATCCATTAAACCTGTAAAAGTAAAAGGTGCAGTCAAGCCTTCAAAGGCTTTCCTATCAATTGTTATCTCTGCAGCTTGACCGGCATTAAAATGATAATTTGCCGGTCTTTCAAGTATTAATTGTATAACGTCCGGAGCCAGCCAAATTTTTTCTATAATTTCAACCTCATAATCTAATTTGCTCATTGCGCTGCCTCTTCAAAGGATTCTGTTAGAATTGTAAGTCTAAAAAATAGATAGGCGGTTATTGACATAACAATATCCCTTACAGCAACATCTAAATGCGAGCCTGTAAATAGCAAACTAAGTGCGATAATTAATAACCAAGCCGAAACAATTGCAGCGCCAAGTTTAGTTTTTACAAGTACAATAATACCGGCGGCTATTTCTATAACTCCAACAATCATCATAAAAGCCGAAGGACTAATTGGAAGCATATCGGCTACCATAGGGTGCACGTAGCTATCCCACTGTGTTAATAAATTCAAAAACTTATCTGCGCCGGCAGCAATTGGAACTAAGCCGAATACATATTTGAGAATCTGCTGAATCTTATTTGTTTCTGATTTGATAGCTGAACTATTCATAACTTTTCTCCTTATAATTTATATCAGATTTTGTTTAAGCAATTACTGCTTTCAATTATTTGATGAAGTTTAAAGTTGCCGGTTACAAAAAAATTGTAACCAAGGTGCAGTTTTGTTATCTAATAGTTTTAAGAGTTAAAAAAGGAGATTGATACGAATGGAAGTTTCAAAGAATATAAACCCAAAGACATCTAAAATGCCCGATAGTGTGGTAATTAAGAGGGTACTCGGCGGCGAGAAAGAACTCTTCGAGATTCTTCTACGAAGATATAATCAAACATTGTTTCGTGCATTAAGAAGTTATATTAAAAGGGATACTGATGTTGAGGATATTATGCAGGATACATACTTAAAATGTTATGAGAAACTTAATACATTTAAAGGAAAGTCGGCATTTTCAACATGGCTTATTCGAATAGGAATTAATGAAGCGCTTCAGCGGATAAGGAAAACTAAAAAGATACCTCAGATTGATAACAATGAAGCAGAGGAAGAATTGGTTAATTTACTGCCGTCAGAAGATCAGGTATTTATTAATCCCGACAATGATATAAATAATAGCGAGATGCGTATGCATATAGAAAAAGCAATAGATAAACTGCCGGAAAAATATAGAGTAGTTTTTATATTAAGAGAAGTTGAAGGCTTAAGTAATTCTGAAGTTGCTGACTGCCTTGATATAACAGGGAATAATGTAAAAATACGCCTCCATAGAGCAAAAAATCTTTTAAAGGAAACTTTATATAAGATGACGCCTAGAGAGAAAATATTAGAATTCGGCAATAGTAGATGTGATAAAGTTGTTGATTACGTAATGAAGAGAATTAAGTAAACATTAATTCACCGTAATCAGCCTTTTGAATATAGGTGCAGGTATAAATAATGCCTGCACTTTTTTTTGCCCCCTCCTTAAATAATTAACCGTTAATTAGTGAATAAACATTATGGCTAAGTTCTAATTGTAACAGCAATTATTCTTCACCTCACCTGGGAATGCGGTTATATTTTTTCTTTACTGCATAGGATTCTCCAATGTTTATTTACATTAGAGTGCTTCGTAGTCTTACGAAATTACCTCCAAGTGGACAAAAGTTTACTAACTATGAATAAATAATGTGGTAAAGGATAACTACGCGAAAATTAACTAAGCAGCAGTTCAAGTATAAATTTATTTTTGCTGTAACAAATTAAACTTTGCCGGCATTATTCAATATTCTGATTCGTACTGTAAATTTTCGGTTAGCAATAAATATTAAGGTATGAATAAAAATTGTCTGGGGAGACATTATTTGCATTGGTCTCCCAAGACAATTCAGAGGTATATATGCAAAAATTATTTTAGAACAATCATCTTCTTAGAATCGGAAAAGTTTTCCGCCTCAATTTTGTATATATAAACTCCGCTGGATATTCCATTAGTATTGAACTCAACTTCATAAGTTCCGCTTCGTTTATATTCATCAACAATAGTTTTAACCTCTTGCCCTAAGATGTCGAACACTTTTAATTTTAATCTGCCATCCCTGGGTACACTATATTTTATAGTAGTGGCGGGATTAAAAGGATTTGGGTAATTCTGAAAAAGTTCAAATTCTTTTGGAATATTTTCCTTATCTGATTCATTATCAAAAACACCAACTACAACGTCCTGGTCACCAAGAGATTTAAGGAATTCAGTAAGATTAAATTTTTCATTTTCCGTAAGACCAAGATTAAAATGGTTGTTATAATGGTTAATAACATCACCATACGTTTCAAATCGACCATCATGATAAAACCCGCCGTTTTCTCTTGTCCACAATCCCTTAAGAGGTGTAGTTCTATACATTCCTGTCGGCGATCTTTCTGATTGAAAATTATCAATTCCAATTTCCTCCGGAGTGTGCATATTATAACCGGGTTCAGTGTATATAGGGGGTACATGGCAAGTTGCGCATTGCGCCTTACCGTTAAAAATTATTTCGCCCATTTCGGCGGCTGCAGCATTAAAGTGATCTACGGGCGGCTTAGGAGCCTGAATAGATAATTGATAAAATTGCAAGGCAGCTAATTTAGAGGTCACTAAATCAGGATCATTACGCACATTGCCAAAATTATTAGCCGCTGCAACAGGAAAGCGTGCGGCATCGTTTAAGCGGGGATCGAAAAATGTACCCTGCCCATGCATTTCTAAATTCCCTACAAATGCGTTCCAATGAGTAATTGAACCCCAGCCAGTATAGGTTGTCATGTTTACGCCTGCCAATCCGAATGCCGAAGGAAGTAGTGTGGAAGCGGATTTGCCGTCCGGACGAAAAGCCTTGCCATCCATAAATAATATGGCATCAAACTTTCCGGGTCCCCAGCTTCGTGCAACTGTTCTAACTGTTTCTTCATCTACACCCAATAAGTTCGATACAACACTTAAGTCGGGTGCGAAGGCTATTATCTCACCAACATTAAGATCTCTATTCGCCCAGCCGTCTAATCTTTTACCAATACCATTGGAAAAAGAATCATCTACAGTTGAATGACACAACGCGCAAGTTATACCCACAGATGATAAATTACCCGGCGAATTAATTATTCCTTTTATTCCAACCACTGCATCCAGTTCTAATAAAGCAAGTGTAGTTGCGGGATCTTCTAAATCAATTGAGCCATCTAGTATGCCGTCACGAACTTCTTGCGGCAGAGCATCGACATCGACTTTTAGCCCCAGTGCCAATGCCTGCACGGGAGATAAACCTGGACCAACACCGCCGAGAGAATCTCCTGCGATAGTTGTATGAAGTTTTAATGCGTCTCCCCAAAATGATTCAGACCCGAATGAATCATGACGAAATATTTCCTGCCCCTCATCTAGCATATTATTTGCATTTTCTCTTATGTCGTATTCATAACTGCTAAGTCTGCCTATACTGGCTATTGAAAAAAACGCCATTAAGAGGAAAGGTGTGGAAATTAATAATACATAATACGTTAACTTTAATTTTTTCGACATATTTTACTCCAAATTTAGTTTTAGAATAAAGGGAGTTTTTGGATATCAAATGAAAAGTGTCGGGAAATCCTCACCCACCTTTTTATTAACCTGCTGAGCCCCCCTATACAGGTGTTAGCAAAATTTCTCTCTAATATCTGTTGTGTTTAATTATTAGATGGGATTTGTAATTTGCAGTTACAAAATATTTTTATTTTTTACTTTTTGATTTTTATAAGCAAGGGCTAATTTTAATTATCACAGCAAATATTTAATAATCCGGCAGGGTTGCGGTGATATGCTTATACCTTTATTCCATAGGTTTCTCTTAGTGGTATTTTTATTAGTCTGCTTCGTAGCCTGGAAATTCCTAAAACAGGTTCAGGGTAAGAGTTTAACTTATTGAAATTGATTTGAACCAAACAAATATTTGATATATTACCCAACACTGCAAAGTATATAACCCCGCTAGGGGTTAAATGTTTGTAGAACAAAGAAAGACGAAAAACATCGAACCGCAGGGCTGTTCAACCAAATTATTGTAATGGGTAATATTTTAATTCTCACAGCAAATATTTAATAATCCGGCAGGGTTGCGGTGATATGCTTGTACCTTTATTCCATAGGTTTCTCTTAGTGGTATTTATATTAGTCTGCTTCGTTGCAGGGAATTTCCTAAAACAGGTTCAGGGTAAGAGTTTAACTTATTAAAATTGATTTGAGCCAAACAAATATTTGATATATTACCCAACACTGCAAAGTATATAACCCCGCTAGGGGTTAAATGTTTGTAGAACAAAGAAAGAAGAACAACATCGAACCGCAGAGCGGTTCAACCAAATTATTATAAAGGGTAATATTTTAATTATCACAGCAATTATTCTTCAACCCTGCTGGCGCTGTATTTATATGCCGGTTACCTTATTCCATAGAAATCTTCTACAGTTATTTGTATTAGAATATCGGCTCATCCTACAAAATTTCCGTGAATAGAAATTGTTTAATTGCAAAAAAGTTGACACAAAAAATATTTTTTTCTTGACAATTAAAAAAAACAGTGTATTTTTGTTAGTGAGCGTTAACAAACATTTAGAAGAATAAAAATTATGGCACGTGTAACTACAGAAGAACGACAGAAAGTAATAATTGACGAAGCAATTAATATTATTCACGAAGGAGGATTTGAATCTTTATCAATTCGTGAATTAGCTTCAAAAGTTAAAATAAGTGAGCCGGCTATTTACAGGCACTTTCTTAATAAGGAAGATATTATTCTCGGTATCTTATCGCGCATCAGCGAATTTGATTTCCTATTGGAGAAAAATTTGGAAGGCAATTCCACTTCAAGTGAAAAGCTGAAAGCCTTTATCCAGTTTCATTTTAACTTTCTGCAGAAAAATAAGGAGATGACTTCCATTCTTTTTTCTGAAGATATTTTTAATCAAAGTGAAATTTTAAAAAATAAATTAATGAGAATTATTGACTACCGCAGAAAATTACTTATGGGAATAATCGACTTAGGAAAAACTGAAAAACAAATTAAGGAAATCGAAACAATTGATCTTGTAACAATGATTCTCGGTTTTATAAGATTAACAGTTTTAGAATGGCGATTAAGTGAATTCAGCTTTGATCTATCTAAAAGAGGCGGAACGGTTATTAAAGCAATAAATCAAATGATAGCAAAATAATTTTTTTATTAATTATGTTAGTTAGCGTTAACTTATAAAATATTATGCAAAATGATATACAAAAATATTTAACTGAAAAATTTCAAAAAGAAGGAGTACAAACCTTCACTTTAACTAAAATTGCAAATGAAATGCATATAAGTAAAAAAACTATTTACAAAGATTTTGAAAGTAAAGAGGCTCTAATTGATAAGACTATAATGGATATGCTTAATAATGCCTACACAAAAGTGATAAATATTATTGCTGAAAAATCCCCTTTCATTGTAAAGTTTTATTCAATTTTTGATATTGTTAAAGACAACTTAAAAGCATTTGATGATAGCTCATTATCCGAATTAAAAAGGCATTACCCCGCAACCTGGATTAAAGCAGCCCGATTCCGAAAGTATAATATTATTCCGCTGCTCCGGCTTCTAATAAGAGCCGGTGTAAAAAAAGGAGTATTAAATGACTATCCGGAAGAACTTTATCTAAAATTAATTTACGGTGCTGTTTCTGAGTTAACTAAAGGAAACAATAAAAATTTTCAAGAGGAAATAGACATCCTATTACAAATTGTTTTGAATGGCGCTTTAACAAAAAAGGGAAAGAAATTTTTAAATTATAGGTTAGTTAATGTTAACTAAAAAGAGAAGTCTATGAAATGTCCAAAACACAAAAATGTAATATTATCAGTTATTACATTAGTAATTATTGCAGCCGCAACGGCGGTGTTTTTTGATAAAATGGTTGAAAACTCAAGAATGGAAACAGACCTTGATGAATATATGCCTAACGATCACCCTGCTTTTATATTCAGCGATCAAGCGGAAGAGATATTCGATATAAAAGATGGGATACTTATTGCCGTTGAAAATAAAGGCGGTATTTATAATTCGCGCACTCTTCAAAAAATTAAGGACCTTACAAAAGATCTTGAACGAATGAAGGAAATTAATAAAGATGAAGTTACTTCACTTTATTCGGCGGAAAACATAATTGGTACCGAAGAAGGGCTTGATGTAAAAGATTTTTACAGAAGCGTGCCCACATCTGAAACCGCTCTGCAGAACTTGCGGGATGATGTTCGGAATAACGACATGGTTTACAAAAGAATAGTCTCTGAAAATGAAGAGATAGCCTTAATTATTGCAGAAATCGGAGATGATGTTTTTTCGATAGAATTTTATCATAGAATTCTTGATTTGGCAAAGTCTTACGAGGGACCCGAAAAACTTTATGTTGCAGGCGTTCCGATTGTTGAAGGAACACTCGCCTATCTCGGTCCGAAAGATATGCAGATAATGGTTCCTATTGTTATTCTCGTTATCATATTTGTGCTATACTTTGTACTGCGGAGTATAAGAAATACAATTTTTGCTTTATTTGTAGTATTGCTTAGCACTATTTGGGCATTCGGATTGATGGCAATGTTCGGCATTCCTATCTATTCAGTTTCAACAATGATTCCTGTTATGCTTATTGCTATTGGGGTTGCAGATAGTATACACCTCTATAATCATCTCGATCTCTTTCTATTTGAGAATCCGGATGCGAGTAAAACAGATGCCGTAAAGGATATGTTAAAAATAATGTGGAAACCGGTAGCAATGACTTCAATAACTACTGCCGTAGGCTTTGTTTCTCTCCTTACATCCGAAGTTTACCCTATAAAGTACTTCGGTATCTTTACGGCGTTTGGTGTAATGATGGCAATGGTTTTTTCACTTGTTATTATCCCTGCCGCTATTTTTGTTTTTGGTTTACCGAAAAGGAAAGCACATGATAATATGTCAAAAGAAGATACCGGTAAATCAGCTTACAGGTTTGCCGATTGGACAGTAAAGTTCAAAGGTTTAGTAATATCCATTACAGGTGTTATCGTTATCGGGTCAATAATTGGGATTAGCGAAGTCTGGATAAATTCGAGCTTTTTAGAAAAATTTGAAAAAAATAGCGAAATTGTTCTAACCGATGCTTATATAAATCAGCATTTCGGCGGGACCAATACAATCAATGTAATTCTTGATTCACCAAACAAAGACGTATTTAAGGAACCGGAAGTACAGCGGATAATTGATAAAATGCAGAATGACGTTGAATCAATTGATGTTGTAGGAAATTCATTTTCACTTGCTGATTATTTAAGAAGAATGAATAAGGTAATGCACGCAGATGATCCCGCTTATGATATCATCCCCGACTCTAAAAATCTTATTGCCCAATATTTGCTGCTCTATGAAATGTCCGGCGATCCTGATAATTTATGGAAAGTTGTTGATTACGATTACAAGCAGGCAAATGTAAACGTTCAGCTCCGGAGTGATAATTCAAAAGAGGTTGACCGTGCTATTGAAATTTTAGAAAAATACCGGGATGAATTTTCGGAGGTTGGTGTTAATCTTAATTATGCCGGCTCAGCTTATAAGGCAATAGTTTTTAATGACCTGATACTTGAAGGACAAATTTTAAGTCTGCTTCTATCTGTGCTCATAATAATCGTTTTACTTTCAATAATGTTCAAAAAAATATCCATCGGTTTCATCGGTTCAATTCCAATAATAATTACTGCATTAATTAGCTTTGGATTGATGGGATTACTTGATATTCCGCTCAATACTACAACAGCTTTAATCTCAAGTATAGCAGTTGGAATTGGAATCGATTATGCGGTACATTTTATTGAAAGTTATAAAATCCATGCATTGGAAAGCAGAGATAAAGCAATCACAATTAGAGAAACGATGCACCATACCGGCAGAGCGATACTCTTTAATGCTTTTGTAGTGATTGCCGGATTCTTAGTTCTTCTGTTTTCTGTTTTTCCGCCAAACAGATCTCTCGGAGCACTTGTATCATTGAATATGTTTACAAGTTTTTTGGGCACAGTAACTATTATGTTCCTCGTCCTATATAAATCAAATGTCTATTTCAAAAAGAAAAATAAATGAGAGGAAAAAGTATGAACGCATTATCGAAAATAAATGGATTAAATCTTTTACTGCTGGTTTTTATGATAGTATCGTTAACTGTAATAAAATCACAAACTCTAGTTGAGTTAGATAAAACTCCTACACCGGTAATATTAAAGGATGATTTAGGAAGCAGAATAAACGGTGAAGCTTGGGACAGCAATATTTTGAAAGATAAAATTAATCTTATTCTATATGTCGCTCCAAGTCAGCAGGATGTTATTGAACCGCTATTAGAAAAAGTGAATGAACAAAACTACCCGAAAGAGTTATTTGAAACGACGCTCATCTTAAATACTTCTGCAACGTGGATTCCAAATTCTATTATCGAAGGAAAAGTGGAAAGCAAAGCCGAAGAAGACTCATCCATAACCTACGTGCTTGATAAAGAAGAGGTTCTCTTAGAGCAATGGAATTTATCAGAGGACTATCCAAACATAATTCTCGTTGATGATAACGGAAAAGTATCCTTTATATCTAAAGAGGAATTTAATGAAAAAATAGAGGGTGAATTGTTACACCAAATAGAATTAGAAATTGAAATGAATGATAATAAAGGAGTAAGAAAATGAAACTAACAAAAGTAGTAATGTATGCAGTAATGTTCGTTTCAATTGTAGCTGCATTAAACGCACAAGAAAAAATAACCGGACAAAAAATTATTGAAAATGTTTATTACAGAGATTCCGGCGAGGATATAACATCGGACTTAACAATGACATTGATTAACAGGCGGGGCGATACAAGAATCCGAGAGATCCAACAATTCGGTAAAGACTACGACAAAGAAGAAAAAAGCATTATGTTTTTCCTCTCCCCTGCCGATGTACGCAACACTTCATTTATGAACTGGAGTTACGATGCGGAAGGAAGAGATGATGACCAATGGATTTATCTGCCTGCTCTTAAAAAAGTAAAACGAATATCCAGCGATAGTAAAAGTGATTATTTCATGGGTTCAGATTTTACATACGATGATCTCGGTGACCGTCACCCCTCGGAAGATACGCATAAACTTTTGCGCGAGGAAAATTTGGATGGTGAAGACTGCTATGTAGTTGAAAGCATACCGAAAGAAGAAGATTATATGTATTCAAAAACTGTTACATGGGTTAGTAAAGATAAATGGATTGGACTTAAAAAGGATTTTTATGATGAAGATGGAGAACACTTAAAAACTTTATCGGTTGGTAAGTTCGAAAAGATAGATGGTTATTGGACTATCCTAAACTCTAATATGCACAACATTCAAAAGGATCATAAGACACTGATGGAATTGAAGGATGTAAAAATAAATACCGGTATTCAAGACAGACAATTTACAGAAAGAATAATGAGAAGAGGATTGTAATGTTTAAGAGAATTTTAATTACAACATCCATGCTGCTGTTTTTTTTAACAGCTAGTAAAGCTCAAGATTTATTTTTAAGCGGTTATGCGAGAACCTACATCGGTGCTTTAACAACCGGCGAAAGCGACTACTCAATATTGCAGAATACTTTCAGTCTTAATTTTGAGCATAGCAGGGATAATGTTTACTTCAAAGTAAATCCCTTTCTCTATCATTATTCCGATGATGAACTTGAGCTTGGACTTAGACAGGCTTATATGGATTTATACTTCGATTCATTTGATATAAGATTTGGTAAGCAGCAGATAATTTGGGGTAAAGCCGACGGCGTTTTTATAACTGATATTGTTTCTCCTAAAGATATGAGAGAATTTCTGCTGCCCGATTTTAATGAAATCCGTGTTGGAGTAACCTCCCTTAAATTTAATTATTATTACGGTAACAACACATTTGAACTTGTTTGGATTCCGGTTTTTACACCAACCCAAATGCCGGATAACAGTTCTATATGGAGCGTTTCACCCGATTACCCTCTCCCCTATAGTTTTAATAATTCCAATGCCGATGTGCAGGACAGACTTAGCAATAGTGAATTATTTGTTAAATATTCCCTGCTTTCCTCAGCTATAGATTTCGAATTAATGGCAGGATATTCATGGGATGATGACCCGACATTTCATTCAGAAAAAATATTTAACCCTGCATTGGGGCAGGTTGATTCTGTTGTATTAAAACTTGAGCATCACAGATTAACTACATTCGGCGGCAGTTTCAGCACTACACTGGGACCAATTGTTTTACGCGGTGAAGGCGCAGGCTACTCAGGTAAATATTTTCAATCAGTAAATCCGCAAATACCCGATGGTACCGAAAAGAAAGATTATCTTCATTATTTATTCGGTATTGATTACAGTATCGGTGATCTAAAACTTAGCAGTCAATTTATTCAGCAGGCAATTTTAAATTACAATGATTACCTGCAAAATGATGAATACGAAAATACACTCACTTTTTTAGCAACAATAGATTTTTTACGAGAAACATTAAACGTGGAACTCTTCTCATACATCGGTTTAAATGAAAGTGATGCTCTAGTTCGCCCAAAAATTACCTACGATTTTGCTGACGGTTTTGAAATGCAATTCGGAGCCAATTTATTTTTCGGCGATAAAGGTCAGTTCGGAAGATTTGATAAAAATGATATGATTTATACAAAACTGAAATACAGTTTTTGAAATTGTGAGTTACTTAGCAATAATATTTAATAAAGTAGATAGTAGTAATAAAAGTATTTAATAGGACAAGTTTAATGTTTAATAATAATAAAGTGCAATCTAGAAAAATTTGTAGAATACTAAATTCCTTTTCAAGATTAAACAATATAATCCAGGACTGTTCAAATTATAAATCAAATATTTATGATGTACAGTATAAAAACCTTATCGAAATTTCACCGGAACCGATATTTATTTTACAACGGGATAAAATTATTTATATGAATAATTCAGCACAAAATTTGCTGAATGCTGAAAACATCGAAAGCGTCAGAGGGAAATCGATTATAGATTTTGTGGAACGTGAATATAAAAGTAAAGCAGTAGCAAGCATTCGTAATCTCTTTAATAAAAATAGCGATACAATAATTGAAGAAGTAAAAATAAAAAAACTGACGGGCGAGGTCTGTTTTGTACAAGGACTGGCTATTGAAACAATTTATAACAATAACGCTGCTGTTTTAACAATGCTTAGAGATATTACAGATATAAAAGAAAAAGAAAATCTTCTTAAAGAAGCAAAAGAAGAAGCGGAAAAAGCTGAAGAATTGAAATCACAGTTTTTAGCTCAAATGTCGCATGAAATCAGGTCTCCGCTAAATACAATTATTACAAGTGTGCAAATGTTTAAAGAAGAATTAATGAGTGAGGTGAACGATGAGCAGAACGAATATTTCAAAGTTATTAAATCTGCATCTCATAGAATTATTAGAACTGTTGATTTGATATTAACTTCATCTACATTACAGAAAGATCTTTATCAACCGATCTACCAAGACGTTGATCTGTATTTAATAATCAATGAACTCATAAACGAATATAGATATTTAGCACATAGTAAAAATATTTCATTAAAATTTAAATGCAGCACTGAAAACCAAGTTATCACCGCAGACCAATACAGTGTAACACAAATATTATCTAACCTAATTGATAATTCTATAAAATACACTCATGAGGGACAAGTAGAAATAATTTTAAGAAAGTCCCATGAGCAGAACTTTGTTATAGATATAGTGGATACGGGGATTGGTATCTCTAAAAATTTTTTACCCAAAATATTTGACGAATTTTCTCAAGAAACTACAGGTTACACGCGATGTTTTGAAGGTACTGGATTAGGCATGTCTGTTGTAAAAAAATTTGCGGGATTAAATAATATTGAAATAAAAATTAGTAGTAAGGTTGGGATAGGCACAAAGTACAGTTTACATTTTACACCCTACTTAAATTCGAGAAAATAGTTGAATAATGTCATAGAAAAAATATTTCTTAAAATGAATCGAATAATTAAAAATTATAAATGGTCCTGCATAGCAGAATTTAAATTTACTTTTCCTATAGGATTTATTTTTTTCTTATTTGCGGAAATAACTTTATTCAGTCAATCACAAAATAAAAATGTAACCGTTAGTAAGGATGGCTTCTATCCGGTACCTGTTCTCTTCTATTTGCCGAATACCGGTTATGCATTTGGTGCAGCGTTCCTTTATTATAATAATCCCGATATCGATAATCCTAATCGTTTCCCAGATATAATTGGAGGATTTGGTACTTACTCTACAAAAAAGCAAGTGCAAGCAAGTATCCGTGTAAATAGATTTTTTGGCAATAATGATTATCGTTTCGACCTCGAAATTTCATACTTCCGTACACCCGATGAATTTTGGGGCGTTGGACCCGACCCCGGTACTAAAGTAAAGGAAGAAGTAACGTACGATCAGTATCGAATCAAAATCGATTTTTTAACTGCCGTTGTAAAACATTTCTACATTGGACCATTTTACTGGTTCGAAAAATTTGATCTTTCTGATTACAAACCCGATGGTGTTATTGTAAAAGGAGGACTGCTCGGCGCATTAGGCGTAACAACCTCGGGCGCAGGTATTGAAATGATTTTGGATTATCGCGACAGTTTATTCTTCCCTACAAAAGGGACCTTCACCGATTTAAAAGCACTCTTTTATTCAAAAGCATTTGGCGGGGATGTAAATTTTTTCCGGCTTGATTTAGATGCGCGATATTATATCGAACTAACAAAAGGGCATGTTCTTGCTCTCAATACACTGTTCAACAGCACAGCCGGTAATGTGCCGATACAAATGCTTCCGAAACTTGGTAACCACCAAATGATGCGTGGATACCCAATGGGAAAATATCTCGATAAAAATTTATGGGCTGTACAGGCAGAATATAGACGCCCGCTTTTCTGGAGAATCGGAGCTTCAGCATTTCTTGGTGTTGGACAAGTGTTTCCTGAATTTTCAAAATTTAGTGTTGGCGATTTAAAAATAGCCGGAGGATTAGGTCTAAGATATATGCTGGATAAAGAACAACACCTTAATGTGCGCTTAGATGTTGCTCAATCACGCGAAGGAACATACGTTTACTTTACAATACAAGAAGCATTTTAAGTAAAACAAATTTAATGATAAAATGAAAACAATTTCTATAACCATACTTACGATTATTATGATTTATTTCTTGAACATAACCATGTTATCCGAAAGCTTTGCACAGCAAGTACAGTATGGTATACGAACAGGAATAAATGATACCCATCAAGAAAACTTGGATTTATCTGTGTATGAAATCTATTTACATACCGTTCCACCAATACATTCAATAGCGGATAATATTTTCGGTGCGTCAAATATCTCTTTCGAAATGGCGCTTGGTGTTGTAAGTGATAAAACGAATAGTTCATTCTTGTTTTCAATGGGACCAATACTAAGATTAATTAATTATGAAAATATTTTTTCTGTTTCAACCGGGCTCAAACCTAGTTTTATGACTAATCATATATTTAGTGATTTTGACATTGGCGGGGCTATAAATTTTATAAGCCATATTGCACTAACTATTTCACCAGCCGAGCAAATAAATTTAGGCTATAGGTTTGAACACAAATCGAATGCCGGTTTATATGAAAAAAACCCCGGAGTAAATTTTCATTACGTTGAAATTTTATACGTTCTATAAATAGTGATATAATTTTATTAAAAGAGAAAAATAATATGGATTTAGCAATTATAGCTGCAGGTGAAGGACTTAGATTAAAAAAAGAAGGAGTTAGTATTCCTAAACCCCTTGTTGAAATTAATGGTGTCCCTTTGATAAAGAGAATAATTGATATAGCTCTTAAAAACAGATTTGATTCAATAGCATGTATTATTAACGAAGAATCGGAAGAACTTGAAAAATTCTTACAAGATAATTATACCAAACAACCGGTAAATCTAATAGTGAAGTCAACACCGGGTTCTTTTCACAGTTTATATCAGTTAAACAGATTTATAACCGCGCCTTTTCTTTTAACTACAACCGATTCCGTTTTTAAAGAAGATGAATTTTCGGCTTTTCTTAGATACGCTACAAATAAAAATGATGCAGAAGCAGTTTTAGCTGTTACCGATTTTATTGATGATGAAAAACCTCTTTATGCCGAAGTTCAAGAAGACTCTAGAATTGTAAGTCTTATTGATAAAAATAATGATTATGAATTTGTAACCGGCGGTTTATACCTGTTCAATATAGATATTAAAAAATACGTTGATGAAGCAGCAGAACAAGGCGTTAATCGATTGAGAAATTTTTTGAGGTATTTATTGCAGAAAGAATTGAGAATGTATGCTTATCCGTTCTCAAAAATTATTGATGTTGATCATCTGTCGGATATTAAAGAAGCTGAAGGTTTTTCTTCAGAAAATAAAATTTGATTTGCTAAAACAGGAGAGGAAAAGATTGAAAGCTATTGTTAGAAGATCCGTTGAATTACGATTTCAACAATCTAGCAAATTATTCTGTTTACATACTGGCAAGATTTAAAACTTTATCACAGTTCATTGTGCACAATAGAAGATGAGAATATGTCTGATGAATTTAACAGACTGATTAACGAAATAAATATAAAAAATGAAAAGAAAATTCCGGACAGGTATATAAAACTTAATGAGATTTAGATAACATAAACGAGTTTAAAAGAGGAAAAAATGAGATTACAATTCGCAGGAATCAGAAGGAGTTCAAATTATTCACCCAATCATTTTACAAACGATGGATTGATCTTGCTAAAAACAGCGCAGGAATTAATGAAACTCGGTGCAAACTTTAAAATTTATGATGAAACGGAAATTGACACAGCAAAAATTTCCGAAGACTTTATTTTCTCTATGGCTCAAGGAAAAAGGGCACTTAAAAAATTAATTGAATTAGAAGCAGAAGGTAAGTTTATTATTAACTCACCGCGCTCTAGTTTGAGCTGCTACCGGGCTAATATGGCAATGCAACTTATAAATGCAGGTATAAAATTCCCTGCGAGCAAAATTGTGAAAACTGACTCGTTTGGATATCACAAAATTGCAGATGTAGGTAAGGAAATGATTTGGTTAAAAAGAGGTGATGTGCATGCCGTTCACAGAGAGGATGTTTCTCTTGTATATAGTGACGAAGAATTAAACATTGTGCTTAAAGAATTTGCGCACCGCGGAATTGAAGAGGCAGTTCTTCAAGAGCATATCTGTGGAGATGTCATAAAATTCTATTCAGTAAGAGATACTGAGTTTTTCTATTGGTATTACTTAGATAAGAAAAACGATTATCACTTTGATTTAGAACAGCTAAAAAAACTAGCCCAACATTCAGCAAACGTATTAGGTCTTTTAATATACGGTGGTGATGCAGTTGTTTCCGAGGGTGGTGTAATAACAATAATTGATATTAACGATTGGCCGAGTTTTGCGCCTATTAAAAATGAAGCAAGTAAGTACATCGCCGAATCTATATATACAGAAGCCATGAAATTTTGTGAACCAGCAAATAAAATGGAAGTAAAATTATGAATTACAGAGAAACCGAAAATATGGAATCGTTCCCGGCTAATATCCAAAGAGAAAAATCAACAACACTATTCGAAGAAGAAAAAGGTTTTATAGCCCCGGGTTTGCAAACAATTTCAACTCTCTCAAAAATTGCAATTGAAAAAGGAGAAGGAGCGATTATTGAAGATGTTGACGGTAACAAATACATCGATTTCTTTGCCGGGGTGGGTGTAGCAAGCCTAGGATATAACCATCCGCAGTATGTTAAATATATGACAGAGCAATTATCAAAAATTCATGTTGGAAGTTTTGTTTCGCGTAACCGTGTTAATTTAACAAAATTATTGGCTGAAAATGCATTAGGCAATTTAACCCGAACTCAATTTTACAGCAGCGGTGCCGAAGCTGTTGAAGCAGCATTAAGATTGGCAAAATCTTATACAAAGAAAACAGAATTCCTCGGTTTTTGGGGCGGATTCCACGGCAAAACAATGGGTGTATTGGGATTATTAGGCGGGCCTTTTAAAAATAATTTAGGACCCTTACCTGTAGGAACATTCTCTACACCTTATGCAGATTGTATGCATTGTCCATTCAAGATGGATTTTCCTTCTTGTGATTTTCATTGTGTAAAGTTTATTAAAGATAAAATTAGATACGAAACAACTAATAATATTGCTGCGATAGTAGTTGAGCCGATTCAAGGAACAAACGGTAATCTTATTCCTCCGGATGGATTTCTAAGAGAATTAAAAAAATTAGCGAAAGAAATTGGTGCATTACTGATTGCCGATGAAATGATTACAGGCTTCGGAAGAACAGGAAAAATGTTTGGATGTCAGCATGATAATGTAGTGCCCGATATTATCACAATTGGAAAAGGATTCGGCGGCGGTTACCCTATTACAGGACTAATGTCGAACGATGAAATTATAAATGCTAAGCCATTTGCAAATCCAAGTGGAAGTTCTTCCAGTTATGGCGGAAATCCCTTAGCATCAACTGCGGCATATATTACATTAAAATCTATTATCGATGAAGGATTAGTTGAAAACTCTGCTAATGTAGGAGCGTTTATGCTTGAAAAATTTTTAGCCTTCAAAGATAAGTTTAGTTTTGTGGGTGATGTAAGAGGCAAAGGATTAATGGTTGGGCTTGAACTAATAAAAAATAAAAATAGTAAAGAGAAACTTGATAAAAAATATACCCAGTTGATTTTTCAGGAATGTTTAAAAAAGGGTTTGATAGTAATGGGGTATAACCCTGACATAAGAATTAATCCGCCGCTTATTATTACAAAAGAACAAGCAGAAGAAGGAATTAAAATTATGGAGGAGGTCTTTGATTATGTTGAAAATACAATCACTGGTTAATTCAACTTATAAGTCTTCGGATACCGAAGAATTTCTGGATAAAATATTTTATCGTCCAATTGGTTATCTGATGGCAGTTGCATCTAAATATCTAGGGTTAACTCCAAATGTTATTACTATAATAAGCATCTTTGTTGGAGTCGCAGCGGGACATTTCTTTTATTATACAGATTTATCGCTCAACATTTATGGAATGTTATTACTTATTATAGCCGAGGCACTAGACAGTGCAGACGGACAACTTGCGCGTATTACGGATTCAAAAAGTAAAATTGGCAGAATATTAGACGGGTTCGGAGGCAATCTTTGGTTCATAAGTATTTATATTCATCTGTGCTTCAGATATATAGACGGGGGCGGTACATACTGGATATTTCTATTAGCTATTGTCGCAGGAATAAGCCATTCGGCGCAAAGCGCAATGGCAGACTATTTCAGAAATTTTTATGTCTACTTTGCTATTGGTAAAACTCAAAGCGAAATAGATGAATCTTCTTTACTCCAGAAGGACTATAAAAAACTTGCTTGGAGTAAAAATCTGTTCAGCAAGTTTTTGATGCGGGTTTATATCAATTATACAATTGAACAGGAACTATTAGCCGGTAAACTCAAAACGTTATATGCAATTTCAAAAGATAAATTTGGAGAAAATCTTCCTGCCTGGCTGAAGCAAGAATATAAAATTCTAAACAAATCCCTCATCAAGTATTTTAATATTCTTACAACAAACACACGAATGATATTTTTATTTATTGTCTTAATTATTGGCATGCCTGTTCTTTATTGGGTGTTCGAAATAACGATTTTAAATATCCTGCTCATATATGTAATCTTTAAGCAAAATCATAATAGTAAATATTTAATATCCGCCATGATTGAAAATCAGGAGGATAAATAAAATGTTAAAAGGGGCTTTAATTGGTTTTGGTAAAATAGCAGCCACTACCCATATCAAAGTTTTTGATGAAACAGTAATTAAAAATAGAGGAACAATTGTTTCCATAGTAGAACCGCATGAAATGAATCGAAGAAAATGTAATGAAGAATATCCAGGAATAAAATTTTACAAATCTTCCAAAGAATTATTTGAAAATGAAACTCTTGATTTTATCGTTATAACAGCTCCGCCGAAATACCACGCAGAATTAATAGAAGAAGGAATAGAACAAAACGTTCACATTTTATGTGAGAAACCGTTTGCTGTATCTGCCGATGAAGCCAATTTATTAAAAGATAAAATCGAAAATTCAGGTTTGGTTTTTATGCCATGTCATCAATACAAATATTCTTCTTTATGGAAAACTTTTAAGAATACCATTGATAACCTGAGAAGCGGTACAAAAGTACTGCTTCATTTTAATGTTCTCAGAAAAGAAGCTGATCCCGGACTCTCTATTTTTAATAATCCATGGCGGACAGACCTACAGCAAACCAGCGGCGGAATATTGGCTGATACTGGAGTGCACTATTTCTATTTAGCGGCTTGGATGCTTGGGGAACCGATAAATGTAACTGCAAAATTAGCGTCACTTTATCATAAAAACTATTCTGTTGAAGATACATCCGTTATCATTTTAAAGTTTGAAAATGGTATTGCCGAATTGACTCTTACTTGGGCAGCACATAATAGAAGAAACGAAGCACGCCTCTATTGTAAAGACCTCCATCTTATATATAATGGCGGCACCGATTTAATTAAACAAGAAAACGGAAATGAAGAAAAAACGAAAGTAGAAGATATTTCGAACAAAAAATATTTTAAAGCCTCCTACTCAAATCTATATTCTGATTTTTTCGATGCAATTAATACTAATAAAAATACCAGACTAAATTTAAATGAAGCTGTCACTTCAATACGGTTGCTGAATAAATGTTATCAGTCGGCAGAGTTGAACAGAACTATACGGTTTAGCGATGAATAAAAAAGTGAAAACCATATTCTTCATTATCGGGCTTGTGATTTTTGTTTTTTTAACCAATGAATTTGGAATTGAAAACATTGTCATAAATATTCAGAAAACAGGTTGGTGGCTGCTGCCAATTATAGGTGTGTGGTTTATAGTTTATTTAATGAATGCGCTTGCGTGGTGGTTTGTATTAAAATCACAGAGAAAGAAGGTGTCGTTTCTTGAGATATTCTCAATTTCGTTAAGCGGATTTGCAATTAACTACATAACACCTGTTGTAAATTTAGGAGGCGAACCTTATAAAATAATTGCATTAAAGGAAAAACTAGGAATTCATAAAGCCGTTTCTTCCGTGCTTCTTTATTCAATGCTCCATTTTCTTTCATCCTTCGTTTTCTGGATTATGGTGATTCTGCTTATGTTTTTAACGATACCCTTATCATTCGATTTACAAATAATATTAGGCGCCGGATTTATCGCTGCAGTTTTAGGTGTATTGTTTTTCTATTCGCGTCACAAAAATGGAATTATCAATAGTTTGATAAAAATTATTTCTAAGCTTCCTTTTACAACAAAACTTATAACAAAAATAAAATTAGAGGAAGATTCATTAATAACTATCGATAACCAAATAGTTGATTTCTATGGTAATAATAAATTCGATTTCTACATTTCGCTGATGTTTGAGGTAGCGGCAAGATTTGTTGCATCAATAGAATTTATATTTATTCTGCGTGCTATCGGAATAAATATATCATTTCAGGAAGCGCTGTATATTAATGCATTTTCTTCTTTTGTTATGAACATTTTCTTTTTTGTACCGTTAGAATTAGGCGTACGCGAGGGAAGTCTTTATTTCATAATGAATATTTTAAAATTTTCGTCAGGAATCGGAATTTATATCGGCTTGGTAAACAGAATCAGAGAATTCTTTTGGATTTTTATCGGACTGCTCTTGATTCAATTAAGAAAAACAAATCTTCCAAACAAAGAAGTAATTAATTACGCGGATATAAAATGAACAGTGAAATAAAAAATATAATATTCGATTACGGCGGTACTCTCGATACTCACGGGATTCATTGGAGTGAAAAGTTTTGGGAAGTTTATAAGCATTATCATATTCCAATTTCGAAACATGATTTTAAGAAAGCGTTTGTTGATGCCGAAAAAAGTATTCCGCGTGTAATAAATACCAACTTTGGTTTACAACAAACCTACAATACTCAATTAACCTACCAGTTTAACTACCTAGAAAAAAATAGTATGCTGTCTAGTTTTTATTTCGTACTGGTAGAACAGCTTAAAAATTATTGTTATAAAAAAATTCTGCAAAATATAGAAGTTTCAAAATTAATTTTATCATTATTAGAGCATGATTATCAACTCGGCTTAGTCTCCAATTATTATGGAAATGTTAAAACAGTTCTTGAAGAAATCGCATTAAAAAAATATTTCAATGCAATAATCGATTCAACTGTTGTGGGCTTCAGAAAACCTGATATTAAAATTTTTGAATTGGCATTAAATGAATTAAGTGCGAAACCTGAAGAAACTATAGTGGTTGGCGATTCTTATGAAAACGATATAGCTCCGGCTAAAAAAATAGGTTGTTATACAATTTGGCTAAACGGAAAAAGCTGGAAAACACCAACTGAAGTAAGCAGCGCTGATGTGATTATTAATTCGATGAAACAATTGCCTGATGTTCTGAAATGAATAAATAATTTCTTAACAAATATTTTTAATACTTAGAAACAAATAATTATCTCACTCAATAGGAGGATAGACTAATGGAAAATCAAGAAATAAGAAAACCAGAAGGGAAACTTGGAGTATTGATCGTCGGATTGAATGGATCAGTATCAACAACATTTTTAGCGGGGATTCTTTCAATAAGAAAGAAACTTGCGAATCCAATAGGCAGTTTGACACAAATGGGAACAATTAGAGTAGGCAAAAGATCCGATAATAATTTTCCCTTTATTAAAGATTTTGTTCCGTTAACATCGATTGATGATCTTGTATTCGGTGGATGGGATATAAGAGATGAAAATTGTTTTGATGCGGCAAAGTATGCGAAAGTGTTAAATGATAGTGATTTGAAAAATGTTGCCGATGATTTAAAAACAATCAAACCTATGAAAGCTGTATTTGATCAAAATTATGTGAAACGTTTAACAGGTAAATATATTAAAGAAGGCAGAAGCCATTATGATTTGATGACTCAATTGCGAAAAGATATACGGCTTTTTAAAGAAATGAATTCGCTCGATCGGGTTGTTGTAATTTGGGCAGGCAGTACAGAAATATTCATCGAAGAAAAGGACGTCCATAAATCAAATGATGCATTTGTCGATGGAATGATGAAAAATGATCCGGACATTTCGCCAAGTATGCTTTATGCTTATGCTGCGATTGCCGAAGGTGCTCCATATATAAACGGCTCACCAAACTTAAGTGTTGATGTACCAGCTATTATAGAATTTGCAAATGATATGAACGTTCCTATCTCAGGAAAAGATTTTAAGACCGGACAAACATTAATCAAAACAGTTATAGCACCAATGTTAAAGATGAGATTATTGGGTTTAAATGGCTGGTTCTCAAACAACATTCTCGGCAATAGAGACGGTGAAGTTTTAGATGATCCTGGTTCTTTCAAAACAAAAGAAGAGAGTAAACTTTCCGTACTCGATTCAATTTTACAACCGGAATTATATAAAGAACTATATTCAGATTATTATCATAAAGTGAGGATAAGCTACTACCCTCCCCGCGGCGATAATAAAGAAGGCTGGGATAATATTGATATCTTCGGATGGCTGGGTTACCCGATGGAATTAAAAATTAATTTCCTCTGCCGTGATTCTATACTTGCTGCGCCAATTATGCTCGACCTTATCCTTTTTGCCGATCTCGCACAAAGAAGTAATATGAAGGGAATACAAGAGTGGATGTCCTTGTTCTTTAAGAGTCCGATGCATTCGGAAAATGTTGTCCCTGAACATGATTTGTCTATCCAGTCAATGAAATTGAAAAATACTTTAAGAAAATTAATGAACGAAATGCCGATAACTCATCTTGACACAAACGGTGTGGAACATACTGTTGAAGAATATGAATGCTATGATTGAGTAACTAATACTATTAATTCCTGCAATCTCAAAGATTGTGGGAATTTTCAAATAAATAAATATTTTGATTTACACAAGGTTTACTAAACGGTTAATATAGGTATAAAGAAAACATGATTTACTTACTGCTGATATTTAGCATATTTTTCTCTTCGGAAATAAGCGGTCAAACTTTAGACAGCAGTTCGTCATCTATTTCTTTTGCTTATAAAAATATCGAAGAAGATTCAACAAAACAAGCGGAACAAGAGATTGTATTCTCCGCTCTCCCGTTTGCTCTTTACAGTGAAATATTCGGATGGGCTGCCGGTGGTTTTGTCGGCATTCAAGGTTTGTCGCAAAAAAATATGTCGCTTTACGCAGGCGGGCTTATAAGTACCAACGGTACTAAGTATGGATTTATTCAATTCAGAGAATTTTATTTACCGTTCTACCCGAGAATATATATAGCTCCGGATATTTTGGGCGGATACTTCGGCGTTCTAAATGTTTACAAAAATTCACCGGATTCTCCTCCTCCGGCAACATCAAAAGAACGCGCCGGGAGCAATGATTCCGATGAAAATGATTATATAGAAGTTAGCGGTTCGGATCAATGGTACGAAATGAAAATAAGATTTCTACTTCCAATTGGTCACGGTAAAGATGAAGTTTATTTTTCACCTGAATTAGAAAATGGAATTCTGGTTGCCGGGGAATTGGGCGGAACACATTGGAATCCGTTACAAAGCGGTAGAACTTTTATAGATATAAAACCTTTTTACAGAAAAAGAGTTTCATTTGCAACTAATGGAATTGAATTTGCACTAACAAGAGAAAATACAGATTTCTATGTTAATCCTACTCGTGGAAGTCTGCAAAAATTTGCTTTTAGAAGAGACTTCGGCTGGTTCGATACGATGGCTCCTTGGAGTGTTATTGAAACTGATCTTCGATGGTATTTTCCTCTGCACGAAATGCTTGGCAGTAAAAATTCTCTGCCAAAAGTATTTGCATTCAATTTTTGGACTATAAATACATTGACTTGGGACAGTTACGATGTTGAAGGCGTTGATCCGGAAGGGAATTTAATTAAAAAATATCATCGTCCGCCGCCATATACCGGTGCATATCTCGGCGGAAGATATAGATTGCGCGCTTATTACGAAGGAAGGTTTAACGATAGAGCGGCAATTTACTATGGAATGGAATACCGACAAATTATTCCTTGGAATCCGTTTAACGAATGGTCATTAACAAGAAAGTTAAATATACATTGGCTGCAAATTGCTTTCTTCGCTGAACTTGGAAGAGTTGCACCCGAATGGACTCTCGAAACTCTTCATACCAATATGAAATGGAGCGCTGGGGGTGGACTTAGAATATTTATGAACAATTTAATTTTAAGAATTGATGGAGCTTTTAGCGAAGAGGGATTTTTTACTCAGATGTATGTTGATCATGCATTTTGATTGAGATATTGAGAATTGTGCTTTCTGATGATCATTTATGCTTATATAATCTTTTGTACTATAAAAATAAATCTTAAAATATATTAGAAAATGTTCTTGGAAAATTTCTAAGTGATATAGCTTAATATCAAATTGAATAATTAAAAATAGGAATTAAAATGAAAATAGTACTTAAAATAACGGCTGTACTTGCCGCAGCCATTGGCATAATGGCAATTGTTACAGGTTCAAGAGTGTTGTTTGGTTTCTTCGACCCGGGCTACCCGTATTTTACATCACTAATAATCTATAATATTATTATGGGGAGTGTTTCTGTTTTTGCGGGCATCTATATTTGGCGACAACACAGCAGAGCACTGCTATATGCTTGTATAATCGGCGGGCTGCATATTCTTGTCCTGCTATCTTTACTTACTATTTTTAATGATGTAATATCTAACCACAGCATAGGTTCTATGACTTTTCGTTCCGCTGCGTGGATAATATTTTCACTCGTTGTTTGGAAAGGATATTCAAGAATTGAAAAAGCAAATAGTGTTCAGCAAAAAAATGATTTATAAATAAGAAGATGATAAAATGAGCAAAGCAAAAATCTATATCAATAATTGCAATTAACTATTTGCACGAATAAAAACTTAAATGTTTTATAGGACTTTTTGAATAACAAGTATAGAGTAGAGACAAGTGAAACATTATACAGAACAATTTAATACCGCTAAACTTTGTGACTGCATCTGCTGCAATTGTTCATCCGAACTTTCTAAAAAGTTTGTTGTACATTACGGAAAAGTTAGTCCGGTTAAGATTAAATTACATGAAAATACTTTTCTGCGGCGATTTAATTCTTGCTTATCGGTAGTTGAAGTCAAATATTAAAATAATTTCGGAGAAGGAGAATAATGAACCAGATAAGATTTGATCTAAAGAAAGCTGCGAATTATGATAATCTAGCACGTAAAGCCGTGTTTGGTTATGACCAGCTTTTCACAATGGTATTATCTCTTTTAAATGAAATTCAAAACAAACCTGCGAACGTTTTAGTTGTGGGCTCCGGTACCGGTATGGAATTAATTACGTTCGGAAATTTGATGCCGAATTGGAATTTGACAGGCGTCGATCCGTCCGAAGAAATGATCAAAATTTCACAAGCAAAAATCGATTACCATAAATTGAATGATCGAGTGAAACTAAAACATGGTTATATCGATAACCTGCCGGAATCAGAAAAATTTGATGCCGCTACATTAATTTTTGTACTGCGATTTTTTCCTGATAGGAAAAAGAAACTATCACTGTTTCAGAATATTGGAAAACGTCTGCAACCGGGTGCGAAGCTGGTTATTATTGATCAGTATGGTGATCCAAGCATAGATCATTTTAAATATCTCTTAAAAGCATGGATAAATTTTATGAAACTTGAAGGTGTGCCTTTAGAACTAGCGAAGAGAATTGAAGCTCAAGCTATGGAGCAAAGTTTTTTTACCGAAGATGAGTTACTTAATTTATTATCGGAAGCGGGATTTGAAAAGCCAAATCATTTCTACAATTCTTTCATGCACGGTGGATGGGTTTTTCAAAAAAAATAATTAATAGAAGTTAGCCATGGAGGTGGTATGAAAATTAATTTCACTGTATGTACTTATTTTATTCTTTCTCTGCCCATTTTTTTCTTGTTTGAATTTAGTACACAAACTTTTGCCCAATCAAATTTTTATGAGCAATTACCAGCAGGCTTGGCAAAATACTCAAGCACAAAATTTACAGATACATTAAAAGTAGAAAGTATTGTGGAAAAAAACTATTGGCTTCCCGCTGCTGAAGTTATAGGATTGAATCTTTCTCTTGGTGCAGTTAACACTTACATCTTCAATCAAGATTATGCAAAGATCAGTTGGAGAACAATTGAAGATAATCTTAAGACAGGTTTTTTTTGGGATGAAGATCATTTTTTAATGAATCAGTTTCTTCATCCATATCATGGCGCTGCTTATTTTAATTCTGCACGTTCAAACGGACTGAACTTTTGGGAGTCCACACCATATACAATTGGTGGAAGTTTAATGTGGGAGCTTTTTATGGAAAACGAGCCTCCTGCTTATAACGATTTTGTTACAACATCATTCAGCGGAGTAACATTAGGTGAAATATCATTTCGTGTTTCAAACTTAATAATAGATGAAAGTTCAATCGGGTTTGAAAGATTTCTGCGCGAGTTCACATCAACTGTAATTAATCCAATGCAGGGTTTTAATCGTATAATACGAGGGGAAATGTGGAGATCGGGCTCGCCAAACAAAAGACCCGATTTCAAACTTATTGTTTCCACCGGGCTTCATACTATGTTTTTCAGTAAAAATATTAATGACAGCAAAACATACTTAACTCTCAGAGGTAATCTTAATTATGGTGATCGGTTTGATGTTGATAAACACACTAAACCATTTGACTATTTCTCACTTCACACTGAAGTTAATATTGCCGAAGGTGATGATTTAGTGGCAATATTTGCCAGCGGGGTTCTCACAGACGGCAAACTAAAACTTTTTGAAGACACCGATAATATAATAGGTATATACAATGAATTCGATTTTTTTATAAATGATGTATATAAATTAACTGCCGCAAGTCTTACGGGGCAATTAATCAACCGTGTTAAACTTTCAAACTCAATAAAGATGGAGAATAATTTAAGCATTTCGGTAATTTTAATGGGCGGTAAAAATTCACAGTATGCAGCGGAAGAAGGGAAAGAATATAATCTTGGACCCGGCGCAAGCGGAAGTATCGGGATGAAATTTTTATTCAAGAATTTTGGGGAAGTTTTTTCAAACTATAAAAGATATTGGATTCATACTCTAAGCGGAGCAGAAGGAGAGGAATTTGTTGGTTTACTTAATATCGGAATTAACTATCAACTACTTGAAAATAGTAAGCTGGGGCTGGAGTTCTTATTGTATGAACGTTATGGAGATTATAAATATTACCCTGATACTAAAGACGCAAACTCAGCATTAAGAGTTTATTTCAGACAGATTATTTAATAGAAGAGATTGAAGATCAACTGAATGATCTGAGCAATACCCGGGGACGTCCATTTGCGTTTCGGTTGGTGGTGAGCAAAACTCATTGCTTCATCGGTAAATAGGTACCCAAAATATTGCCGTAAATTCTTTTCACCATCAGGCAGTTAAAGGTGTGCCCCCGGGTTTAAAAGCAATGCAACATATGTGGACGGCGATGGAAGAAAAGTGATAGAACTTTATTTTTGATTTCAATTATCAAAACTATTCCATTCTCCAATATTGCGGTTTGAAGCGAGGTTTAAGCAGTTTGGGTGTGTTGCAATTGTAGAATATTGTTTTTTAAAATCAGTTTGAACATTGAAACGTAAATTAACCAATACAAGCAAACATGGAGGAAAAATGGAATTTAGAAAACCTGTTTACAGCTTTTTGCCCTCGGAGCAAAAAGAAGTTAATGTACTTATGGAACTCGCCCTCGATCTAAGATGGTCGTGGGATTACTCTGCCGATGAAATGTGGCGACAGTTCGATCCCGAGCTGTGGGATATTACCCGTAACCCTTGGGCAGTATTGCAAACAGTTAGCAAGGAACATTTTCAGGAATTGATCAGCGATCCCTTGTTTCGCAAAAAGATTGATTTTCTGGTAAATTCTCGGAAAGAAAGCAATGCAGCACCCGCATGGTTTCAAAAACACCATCCCAACTCTCCGCTCAAGGGAGTCGCTTATTTTTGCATGGAGTTTATGCTCACCGAAGGACTTCCAATCTATTCGGGGGGACTTGGAAACGTGGCAGGCGACCAAATGAAGACGGCGAGCGATTTGGGCGTGCCCGTGGTGGGCATCGGTCTGCTTTATCAACAGGGTTATTTTCGTCAAAAAATAGATTATAACGGCGATCAACAAGCCCTCTATCCGTTTAACGATCCGGGACAACTCCCCATATCACCCTTGCGCCAAGCCAACGGCGAATGGTTGCGCTTAAAGATAAGCCTGCCAGGATATCCTCAATGGCTCCGGGTATGGCAGGCTCAGGTAGGTCGTACAAAATTATATCTGTTAGACAGCAACGATGTAGCAAATTTCCCCGTTCATCGAGGAACTACCAGTGAACTTTATGGTGGTGGAACCGAGCTTAGGTTTAAGCAGGAGATGATATTGGGAATTGGCGGATGGCGCTTATTAGAAGAGCTCGGCATTGAGCCGCAGGTATGTCATCTCAACGAAGGTCATGCCGCATTTGCCATCCTGGAGCGTGCACGCAGTTACATGGAAAAAACCGGGGTGTCTTTTGATGAAGCTTTAACGGTTACCAGAGCCGGTAATTTGTTTACCACCCATACCGCGGTACCTGCCGGATTTGATTTGTTCCCGGCTTCCATAATTGAGCAGTACCTGGGCAATTATGCAGAAAAAATGCTGGGCATAACGCGAGAACAATTGTTGGCATTGGGCCGAAAAAATCCTAACGACCATTCGGAACCATTCAATATGGCATATTTAGCCATTCGAGGTAGTGGTGCAGTAAATGGTGTGAGCCGTCTGCACGGCAAAGTTAGTCGCCGCATTTTTGGATCATTGTTTCAAAGATGGCCAGCAGATGAGGTACCCGTTGATTATGTTACCAATGGTGTGCATGTGCCTACCTGGGATAGCAAAGAAGCTGACGAAATTTGGACCGATGCCTGTGGTAAGGATAGGTGGCTGGGCACCAATAAAACGTTGGAAAAGGATATTCGCAAAGTTTCCGACGAACGCCTGTGGGAGATGCGTACCAATGCCAACCAGGCACTTATTCAATTTGCCCGTAAACATTTTGCAAGACAATTGCAGGGATCCGGACATCCGATCGATGCGGTTGAAAGGGCAAGGCAACTGTTCAGTCCCAATGTTTTAACCCTGGGCTTTGCCCGTCGTTTTGCCACTTATAAGCGACCTAATTTATTGTTGAGCCATCCGCAGCGTCTGCTCCGTCTGTTAACAAATCCTACCTATCCGGTTCAGCTGGTCATTGCAGGCAAAGCTCACCCTGCCGATGGACTCGGGCAGGCTTTAATTAAAGAGTGGATTCAGTTTATCCGACAGAACGGTATTCACACCCCCGTTATATTCCTAAGCGACTATGATATACATGTGGGCGAAAATTTGGTTCAGGGCGTGGATGTTTGGATCAATACACCCCGCCGACCATGGGAAGCCAGCGGAACCAGCGGTATGAAAGTGCTGGTGAACGGCGGTATTAATCTTTCGGAGCTGGACGGCTGGTGGGCCGAAGCCTACACGCCCGAAGTGGGCTGGGCTATTGGCGACGGCAACGAACATGGCGACGACCCGGCTTGGGATGCAATTGAGGCAGAACAGCTTTTTAGTTTACTAGAAAACGAAATTGTGCCCGAATTCTACGAACGAAACAAAAAAGGGATTCCCACAGCTTGGGTTGCCCGGATGCGGGAGAGCATGGCACAATTAACACCCAGATTTTCTGCTGACAGAACGGTGAGAGAATATACCGAGAAGCATTATATACCGGCTGCAAAGGCATATATGGAACGTGCAGCTCGTAAAGGTAAAAAAGGAATGGAAATAGTAAAAGTGCTAAAAACCCTCCAACAACATTGGGATGAATTGTATTTTGGTGAAATGAAGATTTCGTCCACCGAAAAACACCATGATTTTGAAGTTGAGGTAACTCTCAATACCATTGATAGTGAAAATGTAAAGGTTGAGTTATATGCCAATGGAATAAACGGGGAGGAGGCAAGCATCATTGCAATGACGCGTGGTAGTTTAAATAAAGGTAATAGATATACCTATAATGCAAAAGTAGCCTCCACGCGACCCGCATCGGATTATACGGCACGCATCATTCCCAATGTAGAGGGTGTTTCCGTTCCGCTGGAAAGCAATCTTATTTTGTGGCAGCGTTAAGCAAAAGAGATAATAGCACGGTGCTTCAGCGCCGTGAATCCTGCCTGTCCGGCAGGCGGGATTGAACAAACATATATACCGGGTTTTTCCAAAGGATTCCTGGGGATAACCCAAACGGTTTTGGCCTGCCCACCGGCAAAGGCAAGCTAAAGCCTCTTACATAATTTTAAAATCAATCACCGTCATACCCGCCTGCCGGACGGGCAGGAATGACGGTGCAATTAAAAAGACAATTTTTATTTAGACTTTATTAATTATTTCTAATGCATAATTCGGGTTAAGTGGAGTATTTTTATCCCTTGGTTGAGGAATAAGCGCACGGTCAAATATCTCTTTAGGTTTTGTTTAAATTGATTTTGCTGCATGTGTTGATAAAGACATCGATCAAATCATTAGGGCTCATATCACAGCCCCATGCCGATGAAACCATCAACCTGCACTTGCGCTGGTAATAAAAGTGGGCACTGCAGCGAACGATATTAAAAATATGCCGTTTATTTTTCGTAAGGAAAAGATGCTGGACTTGAATTAATCCGACCACTTGTTAACTTAACTACACCTTCGTCTCTTCGCTCCGATAAACGGTCGGATTACTCCGGGAACTGTAGAATTCAATGTTCAAATATTGAGGCGTCATACTTGTAATCTTTGAAATTAACTTTAAAGAAAATACTATAGAGCACGGGTACAAAGAGTAGTATAATTACCGTCGCAAAAAACAAACCGAAAATAATTGCAAGAGCCAAGGGTTCCCACAATAATCCACCGCTAAATAAAAGCGGCAGCATACCTAATGAAGTTGTTAATGTGGTCAAAATGACCGGTCTAAATCTGCGGTTAGCCGCACGCATAACAGCATTTTGTTCAGATATAGATGAGTTTTCTTGTTTCTCAACATCAATTCTGTCGATCAATATAATTGCAGTATTTATAAGAATACCGGCAAGTGCAATTACGCCTAAGATTCCGAAAAAGCTGACAAATGAACCTCCGATATACCAGCCGATTACTACTCCAATTATACCGAGTGGAATAGTTATATAAACAATCATTGATTTTCTTATTGAGTTGAATTGCAAAACAAGCAGAAGAAGGATTAACGAAAAAGATAATGGGAGCCATTTGAAAATTGCACCGAGATTTTCATTTGTATCTTCATCTTCCCCGCCGAACTCATAGGCGTAACCATCTTGCCAACCTGATTTTTGTTCATTAAGCCAGGGATTAATAGAATTAAAAATATCGGCGGCATTATAACCGGGGTCTAAATAAGCTCCAACCGTTATTGTTCTCTTTAAATCTTTGCGAATAACTTTTGCAAATTGCCAGTCAATATTTATATCGGCAACTTGAGCTAACGGAACATTCCGTTTAGTAAGCGAGGAATAAATATTAAACCCTGCAAGCGTTTCAAAATTATGTCCTTCGTTATCAACATCTTTTAAGATGATAGGAATACTTTTATCTTCGGTTCTAAAGTCATCAACTTTAAACCCGGATAGCCCGGCATTGAGAGCGTTTGCAATATCAAAATTAGTTAACCCGGCACGTTGAGCTCTGTTTTCATCTATCTTAACAACTATCTTTTTGATTTTGGGACCGTAGTCATCATCAATATTTTTAGCACCCGGAGTTTCAATTAATCTTTCTTTAACGCTCTTCGCAATCTTAGCAAGTTCATCCGGGTTTTCGCCGGAGATACGAATTTCTACAGGGGTTCCCGAGGCACCTGCGCCTGTCAATCTATTTACTCTAATATCGGCATCGGGAAAATTATTCGAGCAGTATTTATCTAATTTCTCGATAACATAATCATTATCTAAATCACCTGTAGTATTCAACAGCATATGAGAATACTGTGAATTTGCCTCATCCTTAAAATAGCCCAAGTCATAAGGCTCCGGTCCTTCCCCAATAAAAGAAGAAAAATCTAAAACGCCGCGTCCATCATCTTCTTCAACAAGCAGGGAATCCAGTATATATTGTTCAATTTTATTTACTGCTTTTTCCGTTATTTCAATTTGAGTACCCGAAGGGAGTTTAACATCAACTGTAACCAGATTACGGTCGCTGTCGGGCACTAATTTGAAGGGAAGAAAAGGTATAGATAACAATGATAAAACGAATATGCCGATTATAATAATTATAAAAATCGGTTTTCTTTTTAGTACCCGAAGTAAAACTTTATTATACCATTTATTAAGAGACTTCATAAATCTATCAACAAAACCGGGCTTACTCTTTTCATTTTTCTTTTTTGCATTTATCATAATCGTAGCAAGAAGCGGTATAAAGGTAAAAGTTAAAAACCACGAGCTTAACAATGAAATTGTAACAACGGAAAAGAGAGGCGCTGCCATTTCTCCCATAGGTGTTTCCGCCAATGCAAATGATAAAAATGCTGATGAAGTTGTAAGGGATGATATTAGAAGAGGAATTAACAAATTTTTTGACGAAGAGACGCTTGCATCGAATATGCTTTCTCCTCCTTCAACTCTAACCATAATAGATTCAGCCATAACAATTCCGTTATCGACTAACAAACCGAGTGATATGATAAGTGCGGCAAGAGAAACCTTGTTCAACCCGAGATCGAATACTGTCATAAAGAAGAAAGAAAAAACAATAACCATCGGCAGAAGTCCGGCAACAAGTGAACCTGTTCTAAATCCTAAGAAGAACAGCATAACAGCAAGTACAATAATAACGCTTTGAATGAGACTAATTAAAAAATCATTTACTTGTTGATTAACTATATGATCTTGCGAAGCAGCCCTTACAAGCTCAACTCCGAGCGGAAGAGATTTATTTATTTCCGGCAGTACTCTGTCAACATCATCGCCAAGCCGAACAATATTTGCTCCTTCTTTGAGTGATATAAATAGAGAAATTGCCTCTTTGCCGTCAATTTTTACAATCTTTTCTTTTGGTGAAATATAACCCGGATAAATATTTGTAATATCTTTCAGAAGAACAGTAGTACCTGTTTTTGTTGGAATTATGGTATTCCGTAAGTCACCAAGGGTTGTGTAGCTGCCGGTGGGCTCTAATATGATTTGTTTACTGCCGAGTTTAACTTCGCCTGCGGGAAAAAGAATATTTGTATTCGAAATTATGTTTTTTAGTATACCGGGGTTTAACCCATACCGCGCCAATTGTTGATCGTCGAATTCAATAAAAATTCTTTCATCCTGCACACCGCCGTATTTTACTTTAGCGGCATCGGGAAGCTTTAGAAGTTTATCTCTTATATCATCAGCATAGTCTTTCAAAGTATTATACGACACACCGTCACCTGTTACTCCTAAAATAATTCCGAAAACCGTGCCGATATCTCTATCTTTTACAATGGGTCCGCCTATATTTGAAGGAAGATGTGGTTTAACTTCACCTACTCTCACTCGAAGTTCATCCCAAACCGACTGCAGTTCATCTTGGCTGATTTTTTCTTTAAGTTCAACAGTAATAACCGAAAGTCCCGTTCGAGATTCACTTTCAATGGTTTTTATTTCTACCATTTCACGTATAGTTTCTTCCAAAACATCTGTTACTAAAGTTTCTACTCTTTGCGGGTTAGCGCCAGGGAATTGTGTTATAACCGATGCAATCCTTATTGTATAAGGCGGCATACTGTCTCTCGGTAAATTGAAATAACTTGTTATACCAATTAAAGCTATTATGAGTATTGCAATAATTGCTATCCGGTTTTTTATGAGTGTTGTTTTTGTAAGGTTCATAATTTAATTTCCCCAGAAAATTTTTAGTTGGAACTTTCGAGCAGGTTCACAGGCCTGCCGTCATACATAAAACTAAGTCCTGCGGTTACTATTAATTCATCCGGCTTCAGTCCCTTTTTTATTTCGTATCCTGCAGGCGAATATTCGCCGATAAGTACATCCCTTCGTTCTACTCTATAAACCCCTGCTTTTTCGGTAGAATTTATTACATAAACAAAATCACCTTCACTATCGTGTGCAACAGCATCAAAAGGGACTTCAATCAAACCTGCCAAATTAGTTCCCGAGGTAATCGGAATTTGAACTGAACAGCTCATACCCGGAAGAACTTTTTTTGATTCGTCGGTTAAGGAAATTATTAAAGGGAAAGTTGATGCGGTTTGAGAACTAAGCCCAACTTCAGAAATTTGACCTACAAAAACTTTATTAGGAATAGAAGAAAAAGTAATATTTACTTTCTGACCTTTTTTAATAAAACGAATTATGTTTTCAGGAACAGCGGTTTTGATTTCAACATTGGATTCGGTAGCAAAAAGAACAACCGGCATACCGGCTCCTGTCATTTCATTTTCTTCAGCCAAAATAGAGGAAACCGTACCGTTAAATGGAGCTGTTAATTTTGTATAATCCAACTGATTTTTTGCAGCGCTCAATTGAGTCTGTGCCGTTTGTACCATCGATTTAGCTGATTCAAATTCAGCTTTTACTTTTTCATATTCGCTCAGCGAAACATTATTATTTGCGTATAATTTTTCTATGCGATTAAAATTTGATCTGGCAATAGTGAGCTGTACTTCTCCATTTTTTTGAGAACTAACTGCTTTCTCATAATTCAATTTATAATCAGTATCATCTAAAGCCGCAATTAATTCACCTTTTTGAACTGCTTCCCCCAACCTTACATAAATCTTGTCTAAGGTTCCGCCAACTTTGAAACTTAGCCGGACTTCCTTTTGAGCTTGTGAAACGCCTGCAAAATTTCTTGTTGAACCGGCAGATATTTCAGTTACTTTTTTATAAAAAACCGGTCTTACGGTTTCGGATTTCTCATCATCGCCCCCGCAGGAAGCAAGGATAAAAAGAAGCAGAATTCCTATGTGATAAAGTTTCATCATTATTCTCCGCTAACTAAAAAATTATTTAATCTATTTATATAAACTTTCTGTTCTTCCTCGCTGCTTAAAAACATAAACTTTCCCTGTAGTCTTTCTAATTGGATATAATCTAAAAGATACTGATGGAAAGCAATTGACGAAAGATGTTTTGTTTGAGTCATTACATTTTGTGCATCAACAAGCTGAACAAGACTGGCAACGCCTTGAGCGTAGGCATCCTGAACAATTTTATAATTATCTTCAGCGGCTAATGCTGCATATTTTGAAAGGTCAACCTCAAGATAAGAAGCTATCAGTTTTTCTACCCCTGCCCTGATACCGGTTTCAAAATTATTTATAAGTTCGTTTTCCTGATAAGATAACTTTTTAATTTCTATCTCAGATTTTTCAATTTCCGTAATTGTTTTACCTCCCTTAAAAAGAGGAAAACGTAAATTTATACCGGCGCTCCAGGTTGCATCATCCGGCGGCGGCGGTATGGGAAGCTGCGGATTAGCAATTGTACCGTTTCTTACAAAAACTTGATCAACACTTCCGAACAAAAATATTTCCGGTAAAAAGAGTTGACGGTTATGCATCGATCTCTGCCTATCTAAAATTTTTCCTGCCGTAAATAACTGTTTCAATTCAGGTGAATTGTTTTTCATCTCACTCATTATAAAACTTGCATATAAATCCGATAACGCGGGGTTTTCAAATAATTTTGAAAACAAATTTTGATCAATAATTATTGAACGGTCTATTTTGTCTGAATCAGGCAGTTTAATACTCTTATCAATCTGTTTATTTAGAAGACTATTTAGATTAAACATACTTGATTTGAATGAAGCGTGTGCATCGTTTAGCTTTATTTTGTTAAGGCTAAGTTCACTTTTCCAACGGTTAACATCAGATAAACCGGTATGCCCGCTTGCTTCTTTTGCTTCGGCAATCTGAAGGTTTTGTATCGTCGCATTAACATTATTGTTTTGAATGTTGAGATTACTTTGAGCAAAAAGAACCGATAAGTAAGCATTTGAAATATCGGTAATAATATCGAGAACGGCGGCATCGGCTATGTGTTTCTTGTTCTCGGCAACAAGTTTATTTATTGCGATATTCGCGAATACCGGTTCCGAAAATATAACTTGATTTAATGAAACAGTACCTGTTATGGTAAACTCGCCCCTTTGACCCATCGAAGATTCGACAAGGTTTTCACTTAATTCAACACCTGTTCCGGAAATCTCCAATTGAGGAAAAATATTCGACTTAGCAATTCTTACATCTTTTTCTGCCGAAGAAAAATCTTCTTTTGTAATTTTCCCCGTCAAATTATTTTTAAGAGCTTCTGCAATAGCTCCTCGCAGTGTTATTTCGTCTCCGTCGGGAAAAGTATCTACATTTATTAATAGCGCTTCGTTAAGGAAATCTGCCGGGGGGAATTTTTTTGCGGTGCGCAGACTTGCAAAGTTAATTACCGGTTGACGTTTATTTTGTTCAACGGAAACCGATATGCCAGCCGGATTTGCTCCTTCAACAAATTTTAAAATTCTAAGTGCTGTATGCCTCGCAAGCTGCCGGATAGTAAACTTGGGAGTCATTGTTAGCGAAGCGCCCAATTCAACATAATCAATACCACCGGGCGCCATTGTAATTATTTTTCTTTTGTTTAACCCGTTGAATAACTTGATTATCTCATTTGTATTAAATTGAAGTAACGGCAGCACAATTGCAGCATCTGTTTCTTCCGAAAGTTTTTCTAATGTTGTACCGGCATCAGGTCCTGCAGAAACGATCGAAACATTAAGAGAGTCATTTTTCTTTTTTATAAACGGAATAATTTGAGGGAAGTTTTCTTTGAGCGGTTCTGCTCCTATAATAGATAAATGACGAATATCGAATATTTTGGAAAAAATTTTAAAATCTTCACTAAGATTTATTACCGGTTCGATGTATGTAAAATTATTAATTCCAGTAGAATAATCCACATTTAACGGTAAAGTTTGAAGTTCTAAATCGAGAATGTTAACAGCGAACGAAGGCTTAGCATAAGTTCCATAATTTACAAGTTCATTAGAAGAAATAAATCCAATCGAAATTATTAAATCAATTTCGGGATCAGTCATAAATATTTGAATGTTTTGCCGGGCTGTCTCTTTATTCCAATTAGCGTCTATAACCTTATATAAAACATCGCTTCTTGGTTTGATTAACAAGTTTATCTCCTCATACAAAAATTCATTTAACGTGTTTAGTTCCTGCGAGTCGGCATCCTTAATAATACCTATTCGAAGAGGATCTTGAGCCGATAAGAGGGAGGAAAAAATAATGAGCAACAAAATTGAATTTAACAATGAATACAATGGTTTCATATCAATCTCTAAAATCTGGTAAATTATTTATTAAGTCTCCTTACACATGTGTCATGCCCGTCCCGACGAGCAAGGATAATCGACATCTATAAAAGATTCACGCTTAAGACATGCGGGAATGACAGACTATTTTCAAGATTTTGTGTAACATGAGTTACTAATTAACAAATGAAAAATCGTAGTTATATATAGAAAAAAGAGTCTATTCTATGTTAATTATAATTAAAGTTCCAGCCTGATCTCAAATCAGTCGGTAATTTATAAAAGTGGATTACCTTTGTAACAAATTAAGACTTCGTCTAACATATATCAACTATAAACATTTTTTAATTTATTTTATCGGAAGATGATGCATGTATGGCACGCGTATGTGTTATGGGGGTTACAGTTATAAAAGAGCTGTTCGGCGAAACCAATCCAATAGGCGAACAAATTCGTATTGGGAATATATCGTTTGAAGTAATTGGAATAATGCGGCCTCGCGGAACAAGCCCCGGCGGCGATATGGATAACCACATTTTTATCCCGCTTAAGACTTTGATGCGGAGAACTGTTAACATTGTTTATATATCCGGCACAAAAGTAAATTCAAATACAATTAGCGACCTTGAAATAGCAGAAGCAACTATAACCTCAATATTGCGGGAGCGGCTTAAATTAACCGAAGACGAACCGGATGATTTTACAATTCAAAGCCAAGTCGATTTAATCGAAGCGCAAAAAGAAACAGGTGATACCTTTACCGCACTAACGGCGAGCATTGCCGGTGTTTCATTAATTGTAGGCGGGATAGGAATCCTTGCCGTTATGCTTTTGTCAATCAGAGAAAGAACAAACGAGATTGGTTTGCGGATGGCTGTCGGTGCCCGCCGCAAAGATATTCGTAATCAATTTATATTTGAATCTGCTTTTCTAAGCATCGGAGGGGGTATAATTGGTATTCTCATCGGTATTACCGTTTCGCTTTCAATAAGGTTTGTACTTGATTGGAGTATTATTATTTCGTTAACATCAGTTTTAATCTCGTTCGGATTTTCGATGATAATTGGATTGTTCTTCGGTGTGTACCCGGCTTACCGCGCTTCACTTTTAGACCCGATAGATGCTTTGCGAAGTGAATGATGAAGTGAATGATATTGACGTTGGTAAATTGAATTAGGAAGAGAGGAAATTCTGCTTGATAATCTTCAGAAAGTGATTTATCTTAATTTCAGATAAATTATTCTGATATTCTAAACAAATGATTGAGCCGCAGTGCTTTTTGTCAAAAAGGTAAAAGACTTATGAAATATTATTTTGGATTATCGGTTACATCATTAATACAACCTGATCAAAATTTCTTTATTATTTTGAAAGATTTATCTTTATATAAATCTATTTCCATATTGCAAAACACATCAAAATAATTACAAATTATTGCACAAGTTTTATATTAATCAATTACTAAATGGTTTATTACTTAGATTATTAATAACCCGAAATCAAATTCGAATATTCACTAAACAAAGAGAGGTATAAAATGGCTGAATCTTATATTCCGCTGAATTCACTTTACAGGCTGCCTTGGTCAATGCCGGATAACAGTATCACCTGGTTGGAACCGTTGGCTCAGTGCAATTTGAGCTGCTACGGCTGCTACCGCAAAAATATCAAAGATTCGCATAAACCGTTTGAAGAAGTTAAGCACGAACTCGATTTCATCCAATCTCAACGAAAATCAGATTGTATTTCGATAGCAGGCGGTGAACCTCTTTTATATAACAATATTATTGAATTGGTAGCAGATATTAAATCACGCGGATTAAAACCGATAATTAATACCAACGGTATTGCCTTAACAAAAGAACTTTTACATAAATTGAAAAAAGCCGGCGTCTTCGGATTTACTTTTCATATCGACAGTAAACAAGGCAGAGGTAGAGAAGAAAAATGGCAGGGCAAAAATGAAGTTGAGTTAAATGAACTGCGGCTTCATTATGCCGAGATGTTAGCCGAAGAGGGCGGAATTGCATGCTCATTTAATTCAACTGTTTATGATGATACACTCCAATACGTGCCCGAATTGGTTGATTGGGCGCATAAGCATATCGATATTGTTGATACTATGGTTTTTATTCTTTTCAGATATATAACTCCCAACGTTCCTTTTGATTTTTATGCCGGCGATAAAAAAATTGAATGGGATGAAGTGCATTATCATTCCGACCACGAAGAAGTTGTAGATATTATGGCGCCGGATGTAGTGAAAAAAATTAGAGAAAGATTTCCGGATTTTACCCCTTCAGCTTACTTAAACGGAACGCACCGCTCGGACTATTTTAAGTGGCTCCTTTCGGAAAGAATAGGGAATAAAAATAAAATTTTCGGCTATACAGGCAAAAAATTTATGGAATTCGTTATGGCTGGTTACCATTTCTTTACCGATAAATATTTATCCTATGCTTCGCCTAAAGTTACCTCGCTCGGCAGAGCAACTATGTTAAATGCATGGACTTTCGATAAAGGCGTAAGAGGGGCTTTAAAAAATTATTTAAAATATATTGCCGTAAATCCTTTTCGAATTTTTAAAAAGGCACATATGCAGTCCATACTTATTATCCAGCCGGTTGATCTTCTTCCTAACGGCGATCAAAATATGTGCGACGGCTGCCCCGATATAACATATTGGAAAGATAAAGACGGAACCGAAAAACTCGTATGGTCATGCAGGTTGGAAGAACCGATGCAGTACGGTGATTTTTTGCATATGGTGCCGAAGAATAAAAACTAAGTATTGAACATCCGTTTGATGGTGCACGACGGATAATTTCTAAAGTTAATATAACGAATGGAAAAAATTGGGAGAGCATTCCGTTAAAATGCCATTTGTAATTTTTTGTACTTCCGGTAAAGTCCGGTTGGTTTTTGATAGTGATTAAAAAGTGAATCTGAGATAGGCGGGCATCGTTACAATTGTAGCAGTTGTTTCCCATAATGTTATTGCTAAACCAGATTTATCAATTATCGTAATACGCTTTTTGCACGATTTGTAAATCTAAATATATTAGAGGACTTTTTGAATAGCGAATACAAAGTAATAGAAACAGAAACGAGTGAAGCCGCTATACAGCCTGCTTTAATTCTTATACCCGATATCAGCGGTTTTACAGAGTATATGAAAAATTCAGATTTAATCCATTGCCGCTATATTATTGCTGAACTGCTGGAAGTTATTTTGGATTCAAATATACTGGGATTATCCGTTTCCGAATTAGAAGGTGATGCTGTTCTATTCTACAAATTCGGCAAGCCGCCCTCTTTAGAAGATACAATATCCCAATGCAATCATATTTTTAAAAACTTTCACAGTTACATTAAACAATTTAATGCCGATAAACTTTGTGACTGCGTCTGCTGTAATAGTTCATCCGAGCTTTCTATAAAGTTTGTTGTGCATTACGGAAAAGTTAGTCCGGTTAAAATTAAATCGCACGAAAAACTTTTCGGCAGTGATGTAATTCTGGCTCATCGGTTGTTAAAAAGTAATATTAAAATTCACGAGTATATTATTTTTTCAAAAACTTATTTGATGACACAGGGTAAAAGTGAACTAAAAAAAATTATTGATTGGAATAAAATTGAAAAGAGTGAGGTAGAATTTAAGCATCTTGGAGCAGTTGAATATTACTTTCTTGATATGAGTATTTTAAAAGATAAAATAATCCACGAGCCCCGGCTCATGCCCATTAAGCATAATAGCAGTACAATAAAATATAAAATATACATTGATACCCCGCCTGATTTTGTTCGTACAATTATTACCAATTTTAAATTTAAGCCTAACTGGATAACCGTTCTGCAAGAAATTCATTTCAACGAAAAAACAATTCCAAGAATAGGTGCAATACATAAATGTTTAATGAGTGATATTTTTTTTAAAACAATTTTGATCGATTATCAGTCGGTGAGCATAAATGAAAGTAGAACCATTTACATAGAAAAACTAAGTAACAGCCCGGCTGGACTTGAGATGTATTTAACTTACAATCTAAAGGCTAAAGGATTAGGTACATTACTTTCACTTGAACTCGATTTTGTTAATAAAAGATTTTATTCAACACTGTTAAAACATTTTTTAAGAAGAAGGGCAAGCGGGAATAAAATAAAATCATCACTTAAAAAACTTAAATCATTATGCGAAGAGATTCATAATAAATTTGAAGGAGATTCACCAACCGGGGGCTCAACTTAAACAGCTCAAGTTAATCAAAAACAATTTAGATAAGTTAGCCTGATACACAAATTGCAGACATATTATATTATCACATCTTTAATCAATAATTTTGTAAATTTCACAACCAAAAACTCACATAAATATTGAAAAGCAGGAACTGATTTGACAGAATATATTGTTTTAGGATTAGCATCCATTTTAGCTGCGGGCATTGCTGCGCAGTGGCTTTCGTGGCGGCTGGGTCTGCCTTCAATTTTACTCCTTCTATTGTTCGGTTTTATTCTCGGTCCAATTACCAAAGTGCTTAACCCGGATGATTTTTTCGGAGAACTATTATTCCCCTTCGTCTCCCTTTCTGTTGCAATTATACTTTTCGAAGGAGGTTTAACCCTAAAGTTTAAAGAGTTAAAAGCTGTTGGAAATGTTGTACTGCGTTTAATTTTAATCGGAATACCCATTACTTTGGTCTTGGCTACTTTTTTTGCCTATACAGTTTTAGAGTTTTCGTTTTTAATATCACTTCTATTCGGTTCAATATTAGTAGTTACGGGTCCAACAGTAATACTGCCGATACTGCGTCAAGTTAAACCCAATAGCAAAATCAATTCTATTTTAAAGTGGGAAGGAATTGTAAATGATCCTATCGGTGCTTTAATTGCAATACTTGTTTTTGAAGCAATACTCGCTGCCGGCATTGAAGAAGCAACTATCATCACAATATTAGGTTTGCTTAAAACTGTCTTTTTGAGTTCCCTCCTTGGTATAGTTGGTGCCGTTATTATAGTATTTATAATTAAACGTGATTTAGTACCGGACTATTTACAAAACAGTATTTCATTAACATTAGCTTTATTAGTTTTCGTGATCAGCAATATTTTTCAAAAAGAGAGCGGGCTATTTGCAGTAACAATAATGGGAATTATGATAGCTAATCAAAAATCAATTGTTATAAAACATATAATTGAATTCAAAGAAAACATACGCCTGCTGCTTATTTCCGTATTATTTATAATTCTTGCTGCTCGATTGAATATTGAAACCTTAGAGGCATTAGGCTGGCAGAGTATTGTCTTCACAATTATTTTAATTTTGTTAGTTCGTCCGGCAGCGGTTTTTCTATCTACAATTAAAACCAAAATAAATTTCAACGAAAAAGTATTTGTATCGGCAATGGCGCCAAGAGGAATAGTTGCTGCAGCAGTTTCTGCTTTGTTTGCTTTGGAATTACAGAACGAAGGCATTGAAGAAGCAGCGGTGCTTGTACCGATAACTTTTATGGTTATTATTGCAACAATTACTGTTTACGGATTAAGTGCCGCTCCATTAGCCAAATATCTGAAACTTGCAAAACCCAATGCTCAAGGCTGTTTAATAATTGGGGCATCGCCCTTTGCACGCCGCATTGCCGAAGCGCTGCGCAATCTAAACTTTCAAGTTGTACTTGTTGATACTAATTGGGATAATATTAAAAAAGCCCGCATGGAAGGTTTTAGTAATTATTACGGCAGTGTTACTTCCGATTATATTATTGATGAGATTGATTACTACGGATTGGGAAAAATGATAAGTTTAACGCCCAATGATGAAGTAAACTCATTGGCTGCATTAAACTTCTCAAAAATATTCGGTGCTAATCAAGTTTTTCAGCTTCCTTCTTTCAGTAAAGAAAAGGAAGATAAAAATCATGTTGCGCGAGAGTTTAAAGGAAAAATATTATTCGGTAAAAAATTTAATTTCCAATACCTAAACAATCTTGTGGAGAAGGGTTATTCAATTAAAAGTTCTAAAATAACTGACAAATATAATCTGAAGCAGATAAACGAAAATTACGGTGCCGATCAAATTGTACATCTTTTTAAAGTAGTTGAAAAAGAACTTAACCCAATTTTAGAAGGAACCGAGTTAGACCTGAAAAATGGAAATGTTTTAATCAGTTTATTGAAAGATAGCGAAGTTAAAAGCTAAGATTACCAGAGAGTGAACCGAATGACAAAACAAAAATTTTTACAAGGTTTAGAAAAAGCATATTCACTTATCAACAATGAAGAAGATGCCCGAATATGTAAAGATATATCAGAAGATGCATGCAGATATGTTCCCTCAAATTTTTTTCTGATAATAGTAAGTAATACATTAACAAAATTAGGCGATGCATTGGGCAATCCTAAAACAGTGCTTGCCTGGTTGATGGGTTATGTAAACGCCCCATTATATTTGATCAGCTTTCTCGTACCCATCCGGGAATCGGGTTCAATGCTGCCGCAAATTTTCATCGCAAGTTATGTGCGGCAAAAACCATTGCGAAAATGGGTCTGGGTTGTAGGATCAATTCTGCAATTTGTTTCTATGGCTGGTATTGGTATTGCGGCAGTTTCATTTACCGGCGCAACTGCAGGCTGGATCATAATATTGCTGCTTATGATATTTAGTTTATCAAGAGGATTATGTTCTGTTTCATCAAAAGATGTAATGGGTAAAACTATTCCTAAAACAAGGCGAGGAAGATTAAAAGGATTCAGCACAGCAATTTCGGGCATATTTGTTTTAGCAGTAGGGCTGTTTATGATACTTAAAAAAGAAGAAGATTTAAGTATTGAGTTTTACGGCTATCTTATATTTTTTGCCGGAGTTTTATGGGTATTAGCTGCTGCCGTTTATTCGAGGATCAAAGAGTACCCCGGCGAAACTTCAGGCGGGGGTAACGCATTTAAAGAAGCAATTGCCCGTCTTGATCTGCTCAAAAATGATAAACCTTTTCGCAACTTTGTTATTGCCCGATCGCTTCTTTTAAGCTCTGCACTTACTGCACCATTTTATGTTGTTATTGCACAAAGTTATTTAGGTAAAGACATTTACATTTTAGGATTATTTATTATTGCGGGGGGAATTGCATCAATTATAAGCGCACCAATTTGGGGTAAGATGGCAGATGACTCAAGTAGGCGGGTAATGATAATTGCTGTTATGATCGCATCTGTGCTGGGTATTGCTATGTTTGTGATTATGACCTGGATACCTTTTCTGCGCGACTTACATTGGATTTACCCTTTCGCATTTTTTATACTGGGCATTGCACATAGCGGAGTTAGATTAGGACGCAAAACTTATATAATTGATATGGCGGGCGGCAACAGACGTACTGATTATGTTGCTGTAAGCAATACAATAATCGGATTTGTTCTATTAATCACCGGCGGTATCAGCGCATTAGCTTCAATAATTTCTCCCGAAGGAATTATACTTGTGCTCTCTTTGTTCGGTTTAGCCGGAGCATACACGAGCAATAAATTGCCGGATGTTCAATAAAGTTTATATTAGAAGCAGCTACCAGTCAAACTTCAGTATAAAGTCAAAGCCGGAGTTTTTATCATTGCCTTCTACCAATTGTAAAAATAAATACTTTGTTAAACCATATTCTAAAGTTACAATTCGCGGATTAGTTTCATTTGTTTCAGTGCTGCCGAATCCACTTTCGTAACTGACGTACAGATCATCCGTTAAATATTTACCCGCTGTAAGTGTTGCACTGTTCCAGCTATTGTTCCCTTCAATTTCAATTACATCTAATCCTAAAGCACTGCCCAGTGTAGAAGATAATTGTGCTGCTAAAAAGTTGCCTGCTATTGTTTTCGCTAAATCGGCATTACTGTTGCTTACATTTGTACGCTGGCTTTGCGTAAGCTGGTCTAAACTTCTTCCGAACAGCAAGTAAGAGATTGCATTGCCCTCATCAATTTGAGTATCATCTATTAGAAAAGTGAGATTCGGATCTTCCGGCGTTCCCTTCACAATTATCTGCAAATATTGTTTGCTTCTGTCAGCACCTCTAAACATATACTCAAGTGTCATGGCTAATTCGGGGTTGATTTTGCTTCCGCCGGTAAAAAATATTTTTCCTTCAATAACATCAAACTCTTTTCCGTACACTTCTACTTTGCCTCTAACCACATTAACGTTACCGAATAGTTCTAATAGTGCGCCCGTTTTAATTACGTCAAGTTCACCGCTTAGTTCAATATTTAATTGCGGCGATACTATCCATGTATTTTTTGGTATAACCAATGTAAACTGACCATTAATTTTTTTAATAAACCTGTATTGTGATTCAGCTTTTTTCAAACTATCTGCAATTTGCTTTTTAGATGCTGCAAAATTAGAATCACTCTCCTCAAGTTCTCTTATTAAAATAGGCTCGCTGCCGTCGTATTCTTTTTCCGCTGCCGTATTCGTAAAATAAGGCAGAAAAACACGCGAGCGAAGAATTTCAATTTTACCGTTAAATTTTGCTTCGCCGGATTGATTGGTAAAATTTATTTCACCGTCAATTTTAGCTTCATAATTTTCTGTTTCGGCTGCTGTAAATTTATCGGCAATAATTTTAACATTTAATTCATCAATCTCACCTGATAACAATCCTTTTTGATATGATGCAAATCCATCAACGTTTATTGAACCCTCTCCGCTTTCAATACTAAATTCGTGCAGGTAAAATTTTTCCTTTTCTGCTTCAAAATTTAAGTTAAAGTTTTCATAACGCACACCTAAAATTTTACTCTCAATTGCGGCATCATCAACAGTAAAAAATCCATCAACAATTAAATTGTTTAGTGAATTTGAAAAATTAATATCGCTGGATATTACGCCCTGTACTTCTTGAATATTCTCATTGAATTTGGATAGCTGTGCTAATTCAAGTGAATCAATTTTAATATTAAAACTAAGCGGTTCATTGCCGGGTATTATTGTTTCGCTGCTATCGGCATTTATAACTATTGGCAGAAATCCGCTCGAAAGAATTTTTGCTTTTCCATTATTCAACAAAAAATCCCAATTTAATTTTTCATCTATTAAACTGAACTCTGCACTCACCCCGCCTAATTCTTTTTCATCATATTTTAAATCGGTAATCTTAATATTTCCTTTCGACTTCGGAGAATTTAAACTTCCTTCCAAGCTTAGCCTTGTATCAATTGTTGCCGAGGCATTAAAATCATTAATAAAAATCCCGGCTAACTCCCCTACTTTGAAGTTTGCGATATTGATTTTTAAATCACTGTCAGTCGGATCAAATTTGCCCTCAATGCTTATCTTTTGACCGCCATTAAATAAATCAAAATCTGAGATTAAATATCTATTATCAGCAATTAGAATCTTCAAGGAATCATTTTTATTTTTCCACGCCTGATCTAATAAATTCAGTTCAAGTTGACTAATTGTTATTGCAATAGTCGAATCCATAATTACTTCGGAATCAATAAATAAGTCCGCCGTATCATTCAATGTTACATTTACAGTTGTACTGATTCTGTCTGCTGAATATTCCGCATTAAGTGAGATTTTATCAATTGATGTTTCTGATGATTTTATTTGTTCAATTGATGAATTAAGACCCGCAATTATTTCGCTTTCATTTATTTCGGCATGCAGTTCACCATTTATACTTTCAATAGAATTTTCCTCAAATCTAATTTCACTTAAATTGTAATTTGAGTTTAAAATAAGTGAGTCGATTTTCCCTTTGATATCTCCATCAATTTTTCCTTTCGCGCCAATTGATTCATAATTTTTTAATTGAGGAACAGCCGACAAATTTTTAACAACTGCATTGAATGATAAATTACTTTCATTTAATTGGCTTAATTTGCCGTAGGCATTTAAGTCTGCTGCCGGACTGCTAAATTCGAACTTATCTATTTTAATGATGCCCGGTTCCATTGTTATTGCAGAGTTAAGATCATCAATTGGGTACTGCATAAAAGAGGAGTTAGCAGCCTCTACCGATAAACTGCCATTCATTAATTCAGGAGAAAACCCGTTTACGCTGCCTGCAATTGTTAGATTTATATTTGATGGAATACTGTCATTAAGCAATACCGGTGCGGTGTTAAGGTTTTTTAATTCTGCATTAAAATTAAATTGCTGTTCTTCTTCTATACCATCAATATTAAAATTGCCATTCAGTAAACCGAATTCGGAAACCAATTTAATTTTTGAATTTATATTCCCATTATTAACATCGGCAGTAAGAATTAACGAATCCAAATTGCGTTTCATCAATTTGGAATTTTCAATTTTGACTCTGCCTGTCAAATTTAATTTTTCAATTTCTATTCCTTCACCTTCAGCAAAAATTTCACCATTAATATTTGATTGTGCTGACTTATCATTAATCCAATCGGAGACATTAATATTTTTGAACTCAAGTTTTGTGTTATAACTTGGTTCTGTTTTGATGCTGCCAAAATCCCCTTTCAAACCAATTTTCTGTAAACTATCCGCTAAACTTATGTTGATATTTCCTTCACCACTTTTGTATTCGGCTTTCAATTTTAATACGGGATTTAATTGAATACCTGATTCGGGCAAAAACTCCTTAAATTCATTGAAGCGGATTGGTTTTGTTTCGGCATTAATTTTAGATGTGCCGGATTCATCAATGTAGTATTGACCTGATGCGCTTAGTTTATTATATGCTGTTTCAATAGTCAAATCTGCAAGATCAATTTTGTTCTCAAGCATACTTGCATCAACGTTAATCTCATTAATTTTTAAGTCAGGCTGCAAAGTTACCAACGAAAACTTTTTAAGTTTCAGTTTTTTGATTTCCGGGTTAATAGAAGCCGCCGCCTCTAAGTTTATATCATTGATCTGTTTTGGTATAGCCGATGTAGAATCAACTGTAAAAATATTTATACTCGAGTTTTTTACTTGAAATAAATCTAGAGATATTTCCCAATTGAAACTGCTCGTATCATTCTCGGCAGCAGTCTCTCCACCATCCCGCATCAATTTGCTTATGTTCCAAGTGGAATCATTAATTTGAGTTAATTGTAAAAACATCGAGTCAATTTTTATATAGTCTATTCCGATTGAATTAGATAGAAGCCCCCATAAACTATAATCAAGTGCGACTTGCTTTATAAATAGTATTTGCTGCTCATCTTGCTTAATACTTATTTCATTTATTTCTAAGTCACTCAGCAAACTGCCTTCAATGCTGCCAATTTTTAATGTTCCGTTTAAGTTTTCATTTGCAATATCTTCTACTTCATTTTTTAAAATATCTTTAAACCATCCCGTTTGTGTAAACAGCAATAGGAGCATCAGCAGCACAATAACTGAAGCAAATACGTAAGCTGATATTTTTAAAGTTTTCTTCATAAACTAAAATGCATGTCCCACACTTATAAAATATTGCACTTGTGCTCTTCCTTCAAATACGGGAATTGCAAGATCGAGCCGCACCGGACCGATTGGCGTAGAGACACGTAATCCCAATCCGGAAGCATACCTCAACTCATCTGCAATAAATGTTAGTTCGCTACTCCAAACATTACCATAATCGAGAAAGGTGACTCCGGAAATAATCCAAAATAGGGGGAACCTGAATTCGATATTGCTTTCAAAAATACTTTTACCGCCAATCGGCTGTCCTTCATTATCTTTGGGTCCTAATTGTGCACGTGACCATCCTCGTATTGATGAGCTTCCCCCTGAATAAAATCTTTCTTCGTAGGGAATAAAGTTATCATTATCGTATGAGAAGATTGTTCCGGCTTTAAATCTAAATGCTAAAATAAGCCGGTCAATTGTTTCAATATATTTTCGGTATTCAATTGATGGTCTGAAAAAATGATATTTGCTTCGAAGTCCCAAGCCTGAATAATGCAGAGTAACCGAGCTTAAAGAACCTTTGTCAGGATCAAATACCGGGTCTGATGTAATTCTCTCCAATCCGAGTTCAATGCTGGATTTGTTGTAAATTTCATTGATGTTAAATTTTAATCTCTCAACTTGTGAGATACTATTTGTATCGAGTGTGCTCCGCTCAAATGAATATTTTATTGATGCACTGATATCAAAAAATATTGGTCGTTGAAGGGTAAAATCAGCACCGAATCTTTTTAGTGTAAAACCCGGTTCCGTTTGCCTGATAATAAAGTTATTAACCGATAAGTTTGTCAAATCCCAAATAAAATCAGGCTGCAAAAAATTTAATCTAATATGGTAAGGCTCTAACGAAGAATGTTTTGCATAAAATTTTAACTGCCTCGCTCCGCCTAAAAAGCCAAGCCAGCGTTGATCAATTGAAGCCCTGAACTTTTCATCGCGTCCATAGCCCAACCCAATTTTTGTATTAAACTGGGGGGCTTCTTCCAATTTTATTTTAATTGGAATTTTCTTTTCGCTGCTGTTACTTAGCTGAGCGCTTAATGAAACTATATAAAACAAGCCAAGTTTATAAATCCTTTTCTGAGTTTCGTCCAATGCGCTGCCGTTATAAATATCGCCTTCATTAAATGTAACCTTATTTAGTATCAGCGATTCTTCTACTCTTTTATTCCCTTCAATTTTTATATCGCCGAATTCGGAACGTAACCCCGCATCAATTTGCCAAGTTATTTTTACACTGTTATCGGCTGTATCAATATTCAGTGAATAATCCGATTTTACAAATGGATAACCTTCATTAATTAAATAGTTAGTAATTTTATTTTTATCATTTGTAATTTTTTCATCAATAAACCGCGCCCCTTCAACCAGCAATAATTCACTTTTTAGATTTTCAATCGAGTCAATCTTTTTATTGCCGCTAATCTCAAAATTTGTTTTGCTCACTCTTATCGGCTTGTTCTCATTTATAGTTATTTCAATTTCGAGAGTTTCGCTTTTATCATCGGCAGAAAAGTTAACATCGGTTATCTCGGCATTAATAAAACCCTGCCTCTGATAGTGTTTTATAATTCGCTCTTTATCTCGTTCAAAAATTACTTGTGTAAACTTAAAAGGATCTTCAAACAGTATATTATCGGCAAACCACCCTGTTGCATAATGCTCTACTCTTGCTAAAAGTTCATCTGAAGAAATAGTATCATTACCTATAAATGTAATGTCTCTAACAATATAGTTCTCTTGTGCAAATGAGTAATTAACAACGAAAAATATTAGGAAAATTAAATAAGAATATTTTGCTTCAGGAAATTTCATATTTAAAAATTTTCTCTCTTAAAAGATTTTGCTGTATCCAAAAAATACTTCTCGTTTTTAAACCTCATTATTTTAATAATAGTTTCTTCAGATTTAACTTCAATTAAATTGTAGCTATTCTCTTCACCCCTTACTCTATTTGATGTTGCTGTGCCCGCTTGTGCAGCAATAATAGAATTAGCATCCTTATAAAACTTTTGAACATCCCCCGAATACCCTTTGTGTAAATGCCCCGAAAACATCATATCAATTCCGCAATCATTCAGTTCTTTAATAAACAAGCCTGACCTGCCAAGCATTTTATGTTTCTTTACTTCCGGTGAAGGGATCAAATTATGGTGAATAACAACACCTTTAAAACGCGGTTCGGGAACACCGCAAAAAATATTTTTCAAATGCTCAATCTGTTTAATTGAAATTCTGCCGCTTTTAATTGTTAACGAACGTGCTGAATTTATACCAACGATAATCATTTCCTCATCTTTATAAATGGGAAATTCCTCGTCACTAATATACTTTCTGAATTTTTTTAACGGTCTAAAAAACCGCCGGAAAATATTCCACAATGATATATCATGATTACCGGGAACAACAATCTGGGGAAAATTAATTTTCTCTAGAAATTCAGCAGCAGCTATATACTGTTCTGATTTTGCACGCTGTGTTAAGTCACCGCTTACAATCAATAAGTCCGGACACGCGGAATTAATATCATGCACCAAAGCATCAACTATTTTTTTTTCTTCCGTTCCGAAATGTAAATCAGAAATGTGAATAATTTTTTTCATTACTTAGCTGCCAATAACTTTACTGCTTTAGGTGTAATTTTATAAGTAAGCGGTGTATCCATTTTATAAAGTTCGCCATCGGCGGCTACAGTAATTTTTTTCTTCCGCGAATGAATAATGATTTCTTCTGCCGAATTTGAAATGAAATCTTTTTCTTTATGCAGAAAAGAAAATAATGCCTTAACAGCAATTCTGATTAGACACCAGCGGTACTTACATTTAGTATGATAAACATAAATTTTGCCGGCTACTAAACTTTCTCTCATTCCCAAACTCAATAAATTAAAATGATATTTATTGTTACCGATAAATACAAATGGAGTTTTATCCTTAAAAACTTTCCCTTCAGTTTTCACTTCAACATAAATCATTGGGAAAAGATAAAAAGTTCGGATAAGTGCTAACGACATTGCAGTAAGCTTATTAAGTCTATATTCTTTTTGAGTTTTTTCTCTAATTTTAACTGATGTTGTATATAAACCGATTGATGAATTATTAACAAAGTAATCCCCGTTTATAGTTCCTATATCAATCTCTTTTACATTAAAATTTTTAATTACTTTCAATGCCTCTTCGGTGTTCTCGGGAATTCCGTTATCGCTTGCGAAATTATTAAATGTTCCGTTGGGTATTATACCTAAAGGTATATTGTTTTCAACAACTAAATTTACAAAGCTGCTAATTGTTCCGTCACCGCCGGATATAATTATTGCTTTAATTTCCTCTGCCTCATGCTTAATCTTTTCAGCATCAATGTTATCAGTTGTAATATCGATAAAGACAAACTCGGTGTTTTCGTTTTCGCCGGTTTTTAAAATACTTAATACCTTATCTTTAAATTCATTCGTATTAAAAGTATCAGGTCCCGATTTTGGGTTAAAGATCACTAAAATTTTCATTTAGTTTTATCCATAAAAATTTATTATTGAAAAAGTAATTAAGTGAGGCTGTAATTTGAAATTAAAAAATTATCTAATCAATTAATTTCCGAGTAATTTTTATCATCAACAGATTCTTCTAATTGCTGAGTTGTCTTTTTAATTCTTATAAAATCTTTTCTTAATTCAAGCGGAACGGTGGAATACTTTCGCCTAATTACATAGGTAAACTCCGCACCAAAAAAGAAAATTATGCTCGAATAATAGATCCAAATTAATAGAATAACCAGTGAACCTGCTGCTCCGTAAACATTGCCGTAATAAGTATTTCCTAAATAAAACCCGATTAAATATTTACCTATGTTAAATAAAATTGAAGTAAATAATGCTCCTTGCCAAACATAACTCCATTTAATTTTTGTGTCGGGTAAAAACTTAAAAAGCAATCCGAATAGAATAGTAAAAACAATTAAAGATACTGCAATATCACTATATTTTAATACTGGTATTAGGTTTGGTATCGACCCGCCAATAAACTTAGTAACCGCGCCTATTAAAGCACTAATTATCAATGATGTAATTAGTAGAAATCCAATTCCAAAAATGAAAGGGAAAGTTAAAAGTCTGTTTTTGAAAAATAACTTAAAGCCTTTGCCCGGCTTAACTTCAATACCCCAAACAATATTTAAGGATTCTTTCAATTCAATAAAAACACCAAGTGAACCAAACAATAAAACACCTGCACTTATTACAGTTGGTATAATTCCGGTATCTTTAAAAAATGAGTAAGACATTAATTCTTCAAATAAAACAGCACCTTTTTCGCCAATTAATTCGCGCACTTGTGTAATAATTGAAGATGATGCCTCCTGCTGCCCAAGCACTAATCCAGCTGTGGATACAATTATAACAAGCAGCGGTACTAAGGATAAAATTGAGTAAAAGGATAACGAGGCGGCTAATTTAAGCGCTTTATCATCTACCCATTGCAGGTATGTTTCTTCAAGAATTGATGGCAGGTCCTTGATACGAATTTTACTTCTATTATTTTTTTTATTTTCAGTCATAAATTCATCGAATTGATGAAGTGATAGAATCCGCCATTTAAATTATCGCGGTGTATGCTCTTGCTTTCTGTTAAGAAAAGCCCTGTAGCAATCATACAATTTATTTTCAAATTTCATATCAATATCTTTTGCGTGTTCAAATTCAGGAATTTCTTCAACAGTTTTTTTATCAACACTTAAAAATATTTTTGAGCTTTGATAATCAACTTTATCAATCCATTTGGGCGAAATTAAAACAAACTTTCCGCCAGGCAGCCAATGAAGCCATTTTCTTGTATCAATAACAAGATATTTAATATTCCAATTGTTGTCGTCAATAATAAAGCTGTCAACAACTCCAATATCGCCATCTAGCGCTTCAACATCATAAGACCTTACTTCGCGAATACTTCTTAAATGAGGGTCGCCCGATGAAACATCCTTATTATGTTCATCATCCTTCATAGCAAACATCGATTGAAGTGCAGGGTCCATTGACCAGTAAGCAGGCCAGTCGTAATAATCTCCCAATAACTTTTCATGCTGAAGCGAAACCGGTTCATCTTCGGAAATACTTGGGCTGCTTTCAATCTGTTCTCTCTTTAAATTTACTGATAATTCCTTCTCTTTAAAGTCAGGCTTTTCCACTGAATTCGGCGAAAGTAAAACGCGTCTTCCGGTCAACCATTTTCCGGTATCTGCAACAAGGTAGCGGGTTGTCCAGGTTACATCATCAAAATAAAAATCATAAACGTAACCAATATCACCATCTATTGCATCTATTTTTAATCTTTCAAGATCCTTAACAACATGTAACATAAAAGTTCCTATAATTCTTTTTCATTAGTATCGTTTACAGGTATAAAATTAATATCATCCGTGATTAAAATTTACTTTTCACATTTTCAATTGTTTCTTTTATTTCATCTTCAATTTTTTCAATTCCGTTTTTTATTTCTGACCAAGCCTCTTCAGAAGAACCTTTTAATACTTCTATTCTATTTTTAAGATTTTCTTTTTTAATATTTAATTCAGCAATTCGTTTATTTAGGTTTACTTTAACTTCATCGGATGACTCTTTTAATTTCATTTCTAATTTGGAAATTTCAGAATCCCATGTTTTTAATTTTAATGATAATTTGTCAATATACTCTTTTCTCTCATTCATTTTTTCCTCCGTTCTTGTTAATAGAATCAATTATAAATAATTCATTTACTCCTTATTGTTGATAGATAAATTGGTGAAAAACTTTCTCAGATTTTGAATCAATATGGAATTTTTTTTCATTTTGTTAGCAGATGAATCTGGTATAATACTATAAAAAAGTTTGATAAATATCAAATTTTTGAACTTTTTACTAAAAATCCTAAAAGAATTAAAATTATAAATTAAAAATAAATTGAGTAGATGATGTAAAAAAAATTTAAGTATTGGATTAAATAATACTTAACTTTGTTAAAAAAAATATAGTTTTATGGCAAACTCCAAAGAGCAGCTCCGTTTACTCATCTTCGAAAAATCAACCACAATAAAAAAACAAGTAAAGCGTATTCTTTCGGAAAAAATTGAGCATCTGGAAAACTGCAAAGAGTTAAATGTTTTTCAACGAAAAGTTGAAAAAACAAATTATAATTTAATTTTAATAACTACCGAGAGACTGCTTCAGAATAAGATAGGAACGCTTAAGGCAATAAGAACACTATTATCAAAAAACCCAACGAACCAAATAATTATTTTAGCTGACAAGAGTGATATTACTATTGCAATGGAATCAATTAAAGCAGGTTCATATCAATATGCAATTTTACCTGTTCCGGATGATGAACTGATTTTACTGTTAAATACGGCACTCGAAACCAAACCTTCGGTAATTGAAGAATATACACAACCAAAACATCAAGATAGATTATTAGAGATCATCGGTTCCTCCCAAAATATGCAGGTGGTTTACGAACAGATTAAACAGGCTGCAGGTTCTCACATTCCCGTGCTGATACTCGGCGAAACAGGAACAGGAAAAGACCTGGTTGCTCAAACAATTCACCGCTTAAGTAAGCAGCACGAAAATCCATACTTGCCCGTAAATTTAGGTGCGCTCCCCTCCGAACTAATTGCAAGCGAGCTGTTCGGTCATGAGCAGGGTGCGTTTACCGGTGCGCTTAACCAGCACGTTGGTGTTTTTGAGCAGGCAAAAGAAGGAACTGTTTTTTTAGACGAGATCGATTCCATTGATGAAAAAGTTCAGATTAGTTTACTTAGACTTTTAGAAAATAGTAAGTTTAAAAGATTAGGCGGCAGAAAGCTTGTAACAACTAATTCGAGATTAATTGCAGCATCGAACGAAAACTTAGAAGCTCTGGTTGACAAAGGAAGTTTTAGAAGTGATTTATACTACCGGTTAGATGTATTCAGAATTACTCTGCCTTCACTCAGAGATCGAAAATCCGACATTGCAATCATTGCAAATGAATTGATATTAAAATATTCTAAAATGTATAAAAAGCGAATAAGCACAATCTCTAACGAAGCATTAGAATCTTTAATCAATTACAACTGGGCAGGTAATGTGCGTGAACTAAAAAATGTTATTCAGCGCGCGGTGCTTGTCTGCAAAACCGATATTTTAGAACTGAACGATTTACCTGACAGATTTAGGTTAGGGAATGATAAAAGTGATACAATTAAGGTACCGCTTGGTACAAAGTTATCGGAAGCTGAAAGAGAAATTGTATTGCAGACCCTATCTCTATGCGGTAATAATAAAAAGGAAACTGCTGAAAAATTGGGAATAAGCAGAAGAGCTCTTTATAATAAATTGAAACGATTCGGCATACCTCTGTAAACTTTTTGCACGCACCTCCACTGATTGAAAATCATTTGTAAATTATATGCACATGTAAATTTACATTGAAAATACATGTGGTTATTTTATGCACACTTAATAAAACTCAAAATAAATCGGATAATAAAAAATTAGTTTTCAGCTCATTTTCTTACTATTCAATTATGGTATAAACCTTGCATAAAGAGTTCCGATTTAGATTTTTATTAAAGATGGAAAATGAATGTTTTAATATTAACAGATGATTCGAATAGCAATACCGTAAGAATAGTAAATAAAACAAAATACTTACCGCTGGTCTGCAATTCAGTTTTATCTTCATCAGATTTAATTAAGCACCATAAAATTGATGCACTTATAATTGATAAAATTCATAGGAATGCAGATGCGCTTGAATTTATTATTAACGCAATAGAACTAAACTGCAAAGCGGATTTTTTTGTTGTAAAAAGTAAGGCTAACGAAAATTCAATTAATGAAATTGGAAGAAATAAACTAAATGTTAATGTAATTAATGAAGATAATTTACTTCAAGAATTAATCGAATTAAAAACCAAACGAAAAGACTTAAACAGATATGTATAATAGTTTCTCAAATATAATCTCAATTGATTACAAGAATGAACCCTTTTCAATTTTAGATTTGAGCAAAACAAACAATGAATTGCAAACTCTTCAATTCAATAAAACCGGTGCTTTCAGTAAATATGTTAATTCAAAAATTGAAAGTGCCAATGCAAAATTCGCTATCGGCAAATACGGCGAAGATCGGATAATTTACAATGACAGCACTGTATTTAAAGGAAGCGAAAGAAGAAGTATTCATCTAGGAATTGATTTTTGGACTGAGGCGGGAGTTGATGTTTTTGCACCGCTTGATTCAGAGGTACATAGTTTTAAAAATAATAATAACTCTGGTGATTACGGTCCGACAATAATTTTAATGCACAAAAACGAATCACAAGTTTTATATACACTTTACGGTCATTTAAGTTTAAGCTCGATTCAAAATTTAGAAGTAGGGAAAAAATTTAGTAGAGGTGATAAAATTGGAGAGATAGGAAACACGGATGTAAACGGAAATTGGCCCCCGCATCTTCATTTTCAACTTATTACGAACATGCTCAATTATCATGGAGATTTCCCCGGAGTTTGCAAACCTTCTGAAAAAGAAAAGTTTTTTCAATTATCTCCAAATCCTAATACAGTATTGAAAATACCGGAATTGGATTAAATTAAATAATAAGAATAAAAGGAATAACAATGTTAGATATTAAAAAGATAACATCAGATAACGAATTTGATAATAATTTAACCAGGGAAAAGTTTATAGATTTTTTACACAAACATTTAGGAGAGTTTGGTGACCCGAAAAAAGATATTGATAGATCTATTGATTATGCTTTTTCCGGTGCAGAAGGAAAAGGGGGTTTTTTATTAGCAGCCTATTACGAAAAAAAATTGGTAGGTGCCTTAGTAATAAACAAAACCGGAATGGACGGCTACATACCTGAAAACATTTTAGTTTATGTTGCCGTTGACGGAAGCTACAGAAATAAAGGATTCGGTAGAGAAATAGTTGAAAAGGCGTTTATGCTTGCCGACGGCAATGTTAAACTACACGTTGAATATGATAATCCTGCAAAACGATTATACGAAAGAGTTGGGATGACTAATAAATACGCAGAGATGAGATACATTAAAGGGAATAAAAAATAATGGCAACTTTAAAAGTTTACACTGATAGAATAATTCAAAACGTTAAAAAGCTGAACTCATTTCTCGGGGCAGAAGATATCGAATGGTCTCTGGTAACAAAAATGCTGAACGGCAACAAGTCTATTCTGGAAAAAATACTTCTGGATGAATCAATAGAAAAAGTGCATTCCATTGCCGATTCAAGATTATCGAATTTGAAGGTTATAAAAAAAATTAATCCCAAATTAGTTACTATGTATATAAAACCGCCTGCACCAAGTTTAGCAAAAAGCATTGTTGAATTTGCCGATATCTCCATGAACTCATCTCTTGAAACAATTGAAGTACTTAATGAAGAGGCAATGCGGCAGGACGTAATTCATAAAATAATTGTAATGATTGAAATGGGTGAATTACGAGAAGGTGTACTTAGAGATAATGTACTTCGTTTTTACGATAAAGTATTTAACCTTTCCAATATTGATATAATAGGTATTGGTACAAATCTCGGCTGTATGTATGGTATTGAGCCTACTTACGATAAATTAATTCAGTTGAGTTTATATGAACAGTTGATAGAGGCAAAATTTGGTCATAACCTGCAAATTGTTTCGGGCGGCAGTTCAATTACCCTTCCCTATTCATTGGAACAAAAACTTCCTAAAGGTGCAAATCATTTTAGAATTGGTGAAGCCGCCTTTTTAGGAGTATCTCCGCTCAATAATAAAAAATTTAAAAATCTTTCCACAAATGCTTTAGAGTTTAAAGCTGAAATATTAGAGATTGAAAAGAAAAGTTATTCACCCGATGGAATTGTTGGAGATGGAAACATAGGGCATATTTCAGATAAGGTTGATGAAGCTGATCCTTATGCAGAATCGTATCGGGCTATTGTTGATTTTGGTGTTCTTGATGTTGAAGTGGATAATTTAATTAGCAAGAATAAAAATATTTCATACTTCGGAACCACTTCCGATATGACTGTTTATGATCTCGGTAATTCAAAATCAAAAATTAAAGTCGGGCATAAATTAAAATTCACTCCTAATTATATGGCAGCGGCACGATTGCTGAATTCCAAATATGTTGAAATTGAAGTTGTTTAATTCTAATAACGGAACTTTATGCATTGGATTGATCTGACAATTATTGTGGTATATCTTTTTTCCATGCTGGGAATTGGATTTTACTTTCTTAAAAAAAATAAAAACCCTGATGATTATTACGTAGGAGGCAGAAGTCTCGGAAGTTTTCATGTTGGACTATCGGTAGTTGCAACTGATGTTGGCGGAGGTTTTTCTATCGGCTTAGGCGGATTAGGTTTTGTTATGGGATTATCCGGCTCTTGGATGCTTTTTACCGGGTTGATAGGAGCATGGCTGAGTGCAATTTTTCTTATTCCTAAAATTCATAAAATGGAAAACTTTAAACAGCTATACACATTTCCGCAAGTGCTGCAATATTTTTACAACGGTAAAGTTGCTATTGCGGCTGGAATAATATCCGGCATTGGTTATATCGGCTTTACCAGCTCGCAAATTTTAGCAGGCGCAAAATTAGCCTCCGCTTCATTTGTCGATCTTAATCTTAATACAGCATTAATTATTATGGGCGTAATTGTAGTAATCTATACAGTGCTGGGCGGAATAAAAGCTGTAATTTACACCGATACTTTTCAGTGGATTATTTTAATGGCGGGATTAATTTTTATCGGCATACCTGTTTCATATAATGCAGTTGGCGGTTACGCCGAAATAGTAAAAATTGTACCCGATGGCTTTTTAACTTTAACAAATGTAAAATGGCAGACACTTGTAAATTGGGGAGTAACAATTATTCCAATCTGGTTTGTTGGAATGACACTCTATCAAAGAATTTTTTCATGCAGAACAGAAAAGGAAGCAAAGAAAGCCTGGTTTACTGCAGGCTTATTTGAATATCCGGTAATGGCTTTTATGGGTGTACTGCTCGGCATGTTTTCGCGAGTTGCCGCAGATGGAGGAATGTTTGCTTACCTGGGCTATGAATCAATTTCATCTCTCGATTCGGAAATGGGTTTGCCGATGCTGCTGCGTACTGTTTTACCTGTTGGGTTAATGGGTTTGATGATGGCTGCATATTTTTCTGCAATAATGTCAACGGCAGATAGCTGTTTGATGGCTGCTTCCGGAAATTTTTTAACCGATATTATTTCAATATTTTTTCCCAAACAACGAACAAGTAAACATGAATTGCGAGTATCGCAGATACTTACACTCGTTTTAGGAACCATTGCAGTTCTGTTAGCAAGCTATATGCAAAATGTTTTGGAGCTTATGCTCTACTCCTATGCATTTATGGTTTCGGGGTTATTCGTTCCGGTTGTTGGCGCTCTTTATTGGAAAAGAGCTGCACCTGCGGCAGCATTTTTTTCGATGATTGCCGGTGGAACAACTACTATTACTCTAATTGTTGCAAATATAAAATTACCTTTAGACCTTGATGCAAATATTTTTGGTATTTCTGTTTCTGCAATTGTATTTATTATTGGATCATTAATGAGCAAACAAAAATAATATGAATGAAAGTGAAAATAGTTTTGACCTAAGCGAGCTAATCGAACTTCGTAAAACAATTCATGCAAATCCCGAACTTGCTCATGAAGAAAAAAACACTGCTGAAAGACTGACAAGGTTTATAAAAAAATTTAATCCCGATAAAATTATTGAAAGAATTGCCGGCAATGGTGTTGCTTTTATTTATGAAGGAAATAAAAATGGTCCTGTTATATTACTACGCGCCGAGCTTGATGCCTTACCTATAACTGAAGAATGTGAGTTTGATTATAAATCTGTAAATAATGGAGTCTCGCATAAATGCGGTCATGATGGTCACATGACAATATTAGCAGGTTTAGCACGTAAACTAAATGAGAACAAGATAAATAAAGGTAAAGTGGTATTACTTTTTCAGCCGGCAGAAGAAATTGGCGAAGGGGCGGAAAAAATTATAAATGATAAAAAATTTACTGAGATTAAGCCCGACTATGCTTTTGCGCTGCATAATTTACCGGGATTCAAAAAACATGAAATCATAATCAGAAATAACACCTTTGCCGCGGCTTCCGTTGGAATGAAGGTAGAACTTAAAGGGAAAACCTCTCATGCAGCTCATCCTGAAAATGGAATTAGCCCCTCGGATGCTGTTGCAGATATAATTAAAAAATTTAATTCTGTAATAAATGCTATTAAAAATGAAAATTTTGATTTTGGATTAGTTACAATCATACATGTCAGCATTGGCGAAAAAGCTTTTGGAACATCACCCGGTTATGCAGAGGTTTATGCAACCTTGCGCGCAAATTCAGATGCCGACTTAGAGGTTATAAAATCCAAATGTGTAGAGATTGTTGAACTGATAGCAAAAGAGGAAAAACTTAAATCTGAAATTAGCTGGACGGAAGCTTTTCCGGCTACGGTAAATGATCCTGAAGCAGTTGATTTTATTATAAGTGCGGCTAATCAATTAAAATTAAATATAAAAAATATTGATTCGCCCTTTAGATGGACAGAAGACTTTGGACATTTTACAAAAACTTACACAGGTGCTCTTTTTGGGCTTGGTGCCGGTAAGCAGACTCCTCAACTCCATAATCCCGATTATGATTTTCCCGATGAATTAATTTTGACTGGAATAAATATATTTCATACAATCATACAAAATATTTTAGCAGAAGAATAAAATGTTTGAAACATCGATAATTGAATTAAGTAAATCAAATTTTAAGAGTAATATTAAATACATTCAAGATTTAATTGGTGAGAATGTATTGCTTGCACCGGTAATTAAGGGCAACGCATACGGACATGGAATTGAGCAATTTGTTCTGATGGCTCAAACCTGCTGTAAAATAAAAATATTTTGTGTGTACAGTGCCTGCGAGGCTCTGCGCGTATTTAAAACCGCTAAAGCCAAAACCAGAATTATAATAATGGGCTGGCTTGATAATGATGAAGTTGAATGGGCAATAAAAAACAATATAGAATATTACGTATTTGATATCGACCGGTTAAGAACTTCTATTGAAAAATCAAAGAAAGTTAAAAAACCTGCTTTGATTCATTTGGAATTGGAAACAGGAATGAACAGAACTGGTTTTGAAAATAAAGAACTTATGGAAGCAATTGATATTTTAAAATCACGAAACGCCAGGCATCTTAAACTGAAAGGAATTTGCACCCATTATGCCGGTGCAGAAAGCATTGCAAATTATTTTAGGGTACGTAAGCAATATAATAACTTTAAAAAGCTGACAAGCATGCTCTCCAATAACGGAGTTATTGCCGGGAGTTATCATTCCTCAAGTTCTGCCGCAACAATAACTTATCCTAAAATGCGGATGGATATGGTTCGTGTAGGAATTTTAATGTATGGTTTCTGGCCCAGTCAGGAAACATTTGTTGGTCACAGTACAAAACAAAAATTGCATGAGGACCCTTTAAAAAGAGTAATCTCCTGGAAAACAAAGGTTATGAGTGTGAAGTCGGTAAAGAAAGGTGAATTTATTGGCTACGGTACACACTACTTTGCAGAACGTAATACAGACATAGCAATTCTTCCGGTTGGTTACGGACATGGCTACAGCCGTTCACTAAGTAATTCCGGCGTTGTACTTATACACGGCAGGCGGGCAGCGGTTGCCGGAATTGTTAATATGAACTTAACAATTGTTGACATAACCGATATACCAAATGTAAAAAAAGGTGATGAAGTTGTTCTTATCGGCGAACAGAAAAATAATTGTATTTCTGTTTCTTCATTCACCGCAATGAGTGACCAGTTAAATTATGAACTTCTTACCAGACTGCCGATAGATATTCCGAGACAGATTGTGGATTAAAAAAAGATGCATGAATGGATGGATGAATGATTGAATGAATGATTGAATGATTTGCTTAGTGTCTTAATGAAGATTCTAAAAATTATACTCTCTTGCAATAATAATATTTCCCGCTATTATTTCTTTTTATCAAAGACTCCAAAAATTCAGTAGCCTTTTTTAAAGGTTGTATTACCTCTTTTCATATTGTAATTTTGAATAAGATTAAAACATTCTATTAGGGGAATAAAATAAAAGGGAAACTTATAGAGACTTAAAATGAAAAATATTTTTGCAATATCATTTTCAATTTTATTCATTTTCTCCGGCTGCAGTGTAATTGGACTGGGAATAGGTATTTATAATCATGAGGATCCTGAATACAAAGTATTTTATCACTTAGACTTGCTAAAAGAATTAACTCCTGGGACTAAAATTATTTTAGAATTGAATGATGGTGAAAAAGTAAAAGGTAAATTCATTTATTTTGAAGAACAAACTCATGGTGAAAACTTTCAAAATGATTCTATCGGTCAAAAAGTATTTTGGGAAATCTCAATAAAAACTTCTGATAAATACAGTAAAACATATTTAAGCTACGAAGTCAGAACAATTAAAGAAGTAATTAATGAAAGAAACTATGCTGTGCCGATTGGATTAGGAATTGGACTTGCTGTTGATGTGTTAGTTTATTTTTACATTAAATCACTTGATTTGAATTTTGGAGGGTAAATAAGTTTCAACAATTCATTTCATATCATGAGCTAACCATTAGGATACAAATTTAGAACACAAAAAATAACACTGATATTTGTCTTGGGATTATATATAATATCGTTTCAATAAGATTAGATTTGTAATAGATGCAAACATAATTGGCTCTGCTTCAAAATCTAAGAATGGATTTTCATTTAAATTATTATCAATGATTGATGATAAAAGATTTCAAGTTTTTATATCCGTTCCTTTGATCTTGGAATATGAAGATGCAGTAAAACGAAACAGTTCAGATATAAAACTTAGTTCAACTGAAATAGATGATGTTTTAGATTATATATGCCTTATCGGAAATCAAAGAAAAATATTCTACTTATGGAGACCCTTTTTAAAGGATAGTAAAGATGATATGGTTCTTGAAATAGCTGTTGAATCTAATTCTGACTTTATAATTAGTTTTAATAAAAAAGATTTTAAAGGAATTGAAAAGTTCAATTTAGAGGTAATTACTCCCAAAGAATTTCTTAAAAAAATTGGAGAAAAAATATGAGTATTATAAGTTTAAGATTACCGGAATCCTTACATAAAAAAGCCAGGGATATTGCTAAGAAAGAAAAAACTTCTATAAATCAATTAGTCTCTTCAGCATTAGGCGAAAAAATATCTGCAATTATGACTGAAGAATATATTGAAAATAGAGCTAAAAAAGGGAGTCGTGCTAAGTTTAAAAAAGCGCTAAAAAAAGTTGCCGATACTGAACCAAATACTATGGACCAATAATGATAGAGATTATTAGTGTACGATAGTTTTAGATATGTTAAAGATGATTCGCTTTTCGGAAAATAAAATCTACCGTCATTGCAAGGAATCCGTCGGCTGACGAAGCAATCTGCTGATAAGAGATGACAATTAACAGATTGCTTCCCCGCAAAATACTACAGCGGGAAAGGCGAAAAAAACCCTACAAACAATCCGTAAACCGACGGAGGCGGGAGGCAATGACAGCCATATTCTGAATATAATTACGAAAACCACTTTGTGTTCAGTTTATTGCCACCGCTAAAAAAATCAACTCTTCTTTAACACAGTCCAACTTGTTTATTAAAGCTATCGTACTTATTTTGAATTCAAAATTTATAAATCAATCCTACTAATTATGGCAGATTTTTTATACTCAATTGATGTAGCAATTTTTCATTTCATTAACAGCACAATCTCAAATTCTCTGTTCGATAAATTTTTCCCCTTCATTACAGAAGTAAAGCATTGGTATTTACTCTACTTTGTGCTATTGGGAACAGTTTGGGTTAAGGGTGGCAGAATAGGAAAAATTGCCGTAATCGGATCAATTTTACTGATAACAATTTCTGATCAATTCAGCAGCACATTTTTAAAGAACTGGGTTATGAGGATTAGACCCTGCCAGGTTTTAGATGCTAAAATTTTCGCTGATTCTGTTGATTGTCCCAGTTCATATTCTTTTCCCTCATCACACGCGGTAAATAACTTTGCAATTGCAGTTTATTTTATACGTATTTTTCCAAAATACAAATGGGTTCTTCTGATAACAGCATTTTTAGTAGCACTTTCCAGAACTTATGTCGGGGTGCATTATCCCTCCGATATTTTCTTCGGAGGATTAATCGGTGCATCTATTGGTTATTTATTATCTATTGCCGCATTAAAAACAAATGAATATTTTTCATTAAAAACTGATAAAAATCAAAACGCAAAAGACTACACTGATGAAAACAAAACTTGAAATAGCAAAAAATTGGCTGCCGAGATATACCGGTACTCCAATTGACGAATTTGGTGACTATTTACTTCTAACTAACTTTAATAATTACGTTACAAAATTTTCCGACAAATTTAGCTGTAATGTAAACGGAATCGGAAAACCGATGCAGTCAGCAACAAACTCTGCCGGACTTTCAATTATTAATTTTGGTATGGGTTCTTCCATGGCGGCTACAATTATGGATATTCTTGTTGCACGCAACCCAAAGGGAGTTCTATTTCTCGGAAAATGCGGCGGATTAAAACAATCAACTGAGATTGGACATTTTATTTTACCAACTGCTGCAATACGGGGCGAAGGAACCAGTAACGATTATATGCCGAGAGTGGTACCTGCATTGCCCTCCTTTAAATTGCATAAATTTGTTTCAAATAAAATTATTCATCATAAAATGGATTACCGAACCGGAGTTATTTACACAACAAATAGAAGAGTTTGGGAGTGGGATAAAAAATTCAAAAAATATTTACGAAGATTAGGCGCAATTGGAATTGATATGGAAACCGCAACAATTTTTATTGTCGGCTATGCTAATCAAATTGCGCGCGGTGCATTATTGCTGGTTTCCGACTTGCCGATGATACCCGAAGGAGTTAAAACCGAGGAATCAGATAAAATGATAACTGAAGAATATGTCGATTTGCATCTTCAAATTGGTATAGAAGCTATGACGGAAATTGGCAGTAAGGGGGAACAAATTAAGCATTTTACTTATTAAAGTGGTATATATTTTATATCTTAACTTTTAGTTAGTTTTGTTAATAAACAACAGGTACTAGGATGAAAACAAGAGCGAGCATATTTACCTTAATATTTTTAGGCTTATTTGTTAGTACAATTTGGGCACAGCCAAATAAAGAAGCTGATGATATTAAAAACACTTTAACTGTTATTTTTGATTTAAGTAAAGCCGATGATTTTGAAGGCGCAGCAAAATATATTGTCTATTCCGGAGATGATAATGCTAGAAAATTTGTTGATACTTATAATTATAAGGTACGCCGCGAAGCGAAAGATGTTAAAAGAATTACAAAAAAAATTAAAGCTCTGCTTGATATAACCGATAAATATAATTTTATCGATTTCAAAAACGAAACAAGAGATGCAAACAAAATTTATATTCAAATGGTTAATTTCGTCAGCAGCGGTCAGCAGCTTACTACAAAGTTTGAATTTTTGAAAGTAGGCGATAAATATTTACTGCTCAGCGTAAAGTAATAACAAATTAATTAAATGCCCCATGCGGGCATTTTTTATTCAATTGAAAGTATGAACAATTCTCTTCAAACCGCAATTTTCAAAAAGCTTGATAACATTTTTATAATTCTTTTATCAAGCCAACTCTTCTTAATAATAACTTCATTTTTTATTGCCTCAAATAATTATTCAGTAACAGCAAGTAATGTAGGGAATGAACTAAGGCTTGCTATTATGATAATTACTTTAACTGCGGTTGTTATTGTTAGAGGCTATTACAATTCAACTATTTCCAAAATAAAACTAATGCCTACGCTTGATGAAAAAATTGATGCCTTTTACGCTGCAAGTATAAATCGTTTGGCTGTTACTGAAATTTTAAGTCTTATTAATTTGATAACATTTTTAACCACAACTCAATACGTCTTTATAATAATTTCCATCATCCTTTTTATTCTTTTTATAGTTTATCGCCCAACCGAAAAAGTTTTTGAATCAGAATTAAATAAATAACATAATTTAATTTTCAAGCTGATTTATCTTTGGAGTAATATTCTTTATTTTAGTTTATCAAATCAACTGAGTTGAGGTAATAAATGGAAAGGATATCATTAAGACCCAATCGTAAACTACTTAACAAACAATTTTATGTACTTCTAACAATAACAGCATTTAATTTATTTTTAGGATTACTCCTTCAGATTTTAATTCCATTGGGGAAAGCTACACCCGAGCAAGTTTCAATAATTTTATGGCCAATATTAATTGGTTTAATAATTTTAATGTGGATAATTGCAACTCCAATAATTTTTCTCTGGGTAAAAAATTTAGAGTATTTTATTGAGGAGGAGCGGATTAGAATTCATAAAGGAATTTTAACAAAAATTCAGCAGAACATTCCTTACAGAGCCGTAACTGATTTTCAACTTCACAGGTCACTTTACGACAGATTTCTCGGCATCGGTTCAATTCGAATTCAGACTGCAGGTCAAACACAATCACCAACCGGTTACGAGGCGAATATAGCAGGCTTGGTTGATTGGGACAATTTGATGCGCGAGTTGAGAAAACGGCTTAAAAGATTTCATGGTGAAGCAATAACAGATAAAGAGGGAGAGGAAAGATTAGAGACCTCCGATGATGTTTTTGAACAAATTTTGATTGAGTTAAGGGAAATCAAAAAAGTATTAAAAGATAGATAATAGGTAGAGAAGTTAATGCAGTTCTATTTACAGGATCTTTTTGCATCTGTACTTGTCACAAACACACCTTAGAATTTTTTGATAATATCTATACATCTAAGTTGACCATCGCCCTTTAAAAGAAAAAGCTGAAAGAGAGAAGTCAGTTTTTTCTTTGCGAGCTTTGCGTGAAAAGTTTTTAAAGTCTTTGCACGCCAAGACGCTAAGACGCAAAGTTTTAAAATTATTCTTTCTGTCTTCCAAAGTTTAGTTTTAATTAAATCAGGTAATCTCAATTGATTATCATCTATTTTTACGTAAATCAGACCAGTTCTTTCTTAGCGGTCTATGCGTGAAAGGCTTTTAACCGCAGAGGATGCGAGACAGACACCATTATCTATGGAAGAGCTAAGAAAAAATTAAATGACGCGAAAACAATCAGAGAAGTTTTTGCAGTTCTATTTTACTATACCTTTTAAGCATCTGTTTTCTAACTTTTTCGAGAGGATATTTATCTTTATTCATTAGGTAGCCGAGAAATATCCCGTCAAATAAACCGCCAAAAATTCTTGCTTCGGCAACAGCGTTTTTCATTCCGATTCTTCTGAATATTTGTTCGAATACTTTATACATTGAATCATAAACTTCATCAAAAATTAAAACCGAGCTTTTTAAAACACTTGGCTGAAAAATAATTCCCATGTAAAGAAGCCAAAACTCCTCATTATCTTTTACATACTTAAAGGAATAATTTATTATCAATTTCAATTTTTCAAATGGGTCATCAGATTTATTCATAACTATCTCAACCTGATTACTCATCTCCTGCATTAAAATTAATAAAGCCTCCAGTAAATGTTTTTTACTCTTATAATAGTTGTAGGCTAAACCCTTTGACACTCCCGCAGCTTCGGCGATATCGCTCATGGATGTTCCATGAAAACCCTTTCTTGCAAATAGCTTTAATGCAGCCTCAAGAATTTTTTTACTTGTCTTTTCCCGCAGTAATTTATTTTGTTCCGGTGTTCTCGGCATTTTCTATTGAATAAATGTTCAGTCAAAAATTACTTTATTTTTGGTTTACTTTCAACACTTTCCAAATTTTATGAGTAATTTATAATTATAATTGACAAATAAATAAATTTATTTTAGTTTTTGACTGAACGTTTAGTCAATTAAAACGTCTAACTTTTCAGAATTCAAAAAAATAAGTGAGTATTATGAAACTGACTATAATTTTAACCCTGTTTTTAAGCTGTTCTGTTTTTGCTCAAACCGCTGATGAAATAATCAACAAAGCCGAAAAACTAATTAAGGGTGAATCAGCCCACGGAATAGTTGAAATGACAATTACCACTCCCCATTTTACACGAACACTCAAAATGGAAAACTGGTGGGTAGGAAATGAAAAGGCGCTTATCGTTACTAAATCCCCAAAAAAAGAAGAAGGCAACAAAACATTAAAGATTGGTAATGAAATGTGGACGTACCTTAAGCACACAGAAACAACAATTAAAATTCCTCCCTCAATGATGCTGCAGTCCTGGAACGGATCGGATTTTACAAATGACGATCTTGTTCGGGAATCGAATATGAATGAAGATTATAACATTAAGCTATATGGTGATGACACAATTGATACTACACTTTGCTGGAAAATTCAACTTGATCCTAAACCTGATGCACCTGTTGTTTGGGGTAAACTGTTTTATTGGGTTTCCAAAAATAATTTTACACCGGTAAAGGTTGAATACTATGACGAAAAAGGAAGTTTAATGAGATATATGAGTTTTTCTGAGTTAAAAAAATTCGGCGATAGAACACTCCCCTCGGTTTGGGCAATGCATAATGTTAAAAAAGAAGGACATAAAACGGCAATGAAAATTCTTGAAATGAAATTTAATATAAAAATTAAAGATAGAATATTTTCGTTTAGAGAATTAGAGCGGGGAAATTAAAATGAAACTTTTAGTAAAGTTAGCATGGCGTAATATCTGGCGCAATAAACGCCGATCTGTTTTAACCCTTATCGCTATTGTATTTGCAGCCTTTGCCTCTGTTGTTATGAGAGGAATACAAGAAGGTACTTACGAACTGAATATTAAAAATGCCGTGAATATGTTTTCCGGCTATCTCCAAATTCAAAAAACCGGTTATCAGGAAAATCCTTCATTAAATAAAAATTTTATACTTAGCGATGATATTAAAAATGCCATTTCATCTGTTGATGGAATTATTGGATATGCACCAAGAGTTTATGCCGATGGATTAATTAGCTACAAAGATAACTCACTCGGTACCGCAATTTTCGGCGTCGATCCCGCACAGGAGATTAATACTTCCAACTTTATGAATAGAATTAATAAGGGAAAATTTTTTAATACCTCCGACGGATATGAAATAGTATTGGGAACAAAGCTGCTCGAAAATTTGAAAGCAGAAATTGGAGATGACATAGTAATACTTGCACAAGGTTTTGATGGCTCGCTCGGTAATCTAAAATTCAAAATTGTTGGAACAATAAAAATGGGTCTCGCGCAATTCGATGCCTCCTCTGCATTTATCGGTTTAGAAACTGCTCAAGAATTAGCAGCCATGTATGGAAGGATTCATGCCATTGCAATTAAGGTTGACGATATAAACAGTTTGGAAAGAATAGTAGGTAAACTTGCAAATAAAATTGATGATGAAAATATTGCAGTGCTGCCCTGGGATGAAGTAATGGCAGACTTTAAGCAGTCAATTGAATTAGATAATGTAAGCGGAATTTTTATGCTCCTAATTCTAATTGTAATTGTTGCATTCGGAATTCTAAATACTGTGTTGATGTCGGTTACCGAAAGGTTTAATGAGTTCGGGGTAATTCTTTCTATTGGAATGCCGCAGCTTAAACTTGTATTGGTCGTCCTGTTAGAAACAATTTTTCTCACACTGATCGGGATTATTATTGGAAATATTATCGGCTGGATAATAAACTATATAATAATCTTAAACCCAATTGAGTTCAGCGGCGAACTGGGTAAAATATATGAGGAGTATGGATTCCTTCCTCGAATGGAAGCTGTTAATTATCCATCAATTTTTATTAACACAACTTTAACAATTTTAATCGTTTCAATAATTTCAAGCTTATACCCGGCTTACAAAACTTTTAAGTTAGAGCCGTTGAAGGGAATTAGATATACGTAAAAGGTGAGAAGTAAAAGGTGAGAAGTGAAAGGTGAAAAGGCAGGAGGCAAAAGTGAAAAGTGCATACTGCCTGGTGGCAGGTGGGAGTTAAAAATATAAATTGGAACAGATAGAATTTAAAATTAATTGTTGTAATCATAAAGGATAGAAAATGCTGCTAAAACTTTCATGGCGCAATATATGGCGGAATAAACGACGTTCTCTCGTTGTGCTGGGTTCGGTAATTGTTGGAATTATTGCGGTTTTGTTTATGAACGGATTCATGAACGGAATGCTCAATCAAATGCTTTCAAATCAAATCAGTACGAGTGTTTCTCATATTCAAATTCATAAAAAGGGTTTTAATGATAATAAAACTGTTCAAAATTATTTACCCAATCCTGCTAATGTAGATAACATACTTAGAGATAATAAGGATATTAAAGCCTTCAGCAAACGTGTAATTACATTCGGTCTAATCAGCAGTGCATCCAATTCTTCGGGTGTGTATATAAACGGTATTGTTCCTGAAGAGGAAAAACAAGTATCAATTATAAACCGGCAAATAGTTGAGGGTGAATATTTTTCCGGCGGAAAAGGAGAAATTGTTATCGGCAGTAAACTTGCTGAAAAACTTGACGTCACTCTCGGCGATAAGGTTGTTGCAATGTCTAATACTCCAAGCGGAACAATCGGTTCTGAAGTATTTAGAGTTGTAGGAATTTTCAAAACATTTAGTTCCGAATTTGATAAATCCTTTATTTACATACCGATGCAGACCGTACAGGAAATGCTGAACATTGATGATAAAATTTATGAGTTTGCAATTGTTACCAAGGATTATCATAAAGTTGAAGAAGTTAAAAATTCAATTAATGAAGAATTAAATCAAAACTATGAGGTTCTCTCTTATAAGGATTTGCTTCCCTTTCTTGTATATCAAATTGATTTAAGTAAAGAATCGATGTGGATTTTTAATGTAATAATTGAGCTTGCATTAATTTTCGGAATCATAAATGCTATGCTGATGGCTGTGTTTGAAAGGATAAATGAAATCGGCGTCCTCATGTCAATTGGAATGAAGAACATTAAAATTTTTACAATGATACTTCTTGAAGGATTAATCATAGGTATAATCGGTACTGCAGTTGGACTTGGATTAGGTTACTTGATTATGCTGCCGCTTCAAAAAGTCGGACTCAATTTGGCAATCTATACCGAAAGCCTGGAATCCTTCGGAGTCGGTGCCGTAATTTACCCAACGGTTTCAATTGATGATGTAATTGGAATTTTAATTGCTATTCCTTTTATATCAATTGTGGGTGCAATTTACCCTGCCTACAAAGCGATAAAATTAGATCCCGTTTACGCAATTAGATATGTATAAAATCTAAAAATAATTTTAATTGGAAAAATGAAATGGAAATTTTAAAAACAGAAAATTTAGAAAAAGTTTATGAAGATAACGGCGTTCCTGTGCATGCTCTAAAAGGAATAAACCTTACCATAAATAAAGGCGACTATTTAGTTATTGCAGGACCTTCCGGCTCCGGCAAAACAACACTGCTAAATTTGCTTGGTGCGCTGGATACTCCCACAAAAGGAAAAATTCTATTTGAAGGAACTGACCTTGCAAAGAAATCACGCAGAGAACTTTCAGAATTTAGATTGCAGAATCTTGGATTTATTTTTCAAGCCTACAATCTAATTCCGGTATTAACCGCAATCGAAAATATTGAATTCAGTATGATGCTTTCGGGAATACCTGAAAATGAAAGACGAGAAAGAGCGTTAAGTCTTATGCATGAATTAGATATTAAGGAATTAGCAGACAAGCGCCCAAATGAAATGAGCGGCGGACAGCAGCAGAGAGTTGCAGTTGCAAGAGCAATTGTTAATGATCCCGAAGTTGTTTTAGCCGATGAACCTACAGCTAATTTAGATTCGGCAACGGGCTCTGTGCTGCTTGACTTGATGGAGAAGATGAATAAAGAGAAGAATATTACATTTATTTTTTCATCCCATGATAAACAGGTAATTGATAGAGCAGGTATTTTATTAAAATTAAAAGATGGAAAAATTGAAAAATGAAAAAAGTTTTATTAGCCGGCGCCACCGGTTATCTTGGTAAATTTATTTTAGATGAGCTTCAAAAGAGAGATTATTCAACAGTTGCATTAACGCGAAACAGGCAGATCGATAATTTCGATGATCAGTCAGGCATTGAAATTAAATACGCTGATGTTACAAAACCGGAAACCTTATCCGGTATTTGCAAGGGTGTCGATTATGTAATTTCAACAGTTGGAATAACAAAACAGAAAGATGGTTTAACATATATGGATGTAGATTATCAGGCAAATCTTAATCTACTAAATGAAGCAATAAATAATGGCGTTTCTAAATTCATCTATGTATCAGTTCTCAATGGCGAAAAACTGAGACATCTTAAAATTTGTGAAGCAAAAGAAAAATTTGTTGATGATTTTAAAAACTCCGGAATTGATTACAGCATCATCCGCCCAAACGGATTTTTCTCCGATATGTCTGAATTCCACACCATGGCATCAAAGGGAAAAATTTATTTATTCGGCGATGGGGAGTATAAAGTCAATCCGATTCATGGTGAGGATTTAGCAGAAATTTGTGTTAAGGCAATAGAACAAAACAAAACAGAAATTGAGGTCGGCGGACCGGAGATACTTACTCATAATCAAATAGCTGAAACTGCATTTGCTGCTGTTGGCAAGCCGGTTAAGATTTCTCACATCCCAAATTCATTAAGAAAAATAATTCTTTCTTTAATTAGAACTTTTACAAGTTCAAAAACCTACGGACCAATTGAGTTTTTCATGACTGTTATGGCAATGGATATGGTTGCAAGCAAAAATGGCAAACATTCGTTGAAAGAATATTTTGCAGAATTAACAGAGACGGGTAAGAATAATGAGTAATATGTTTACAAAGCTTTACCTAATTAATTTTGCTCTTTTAATAACGCATGAAATTGATTCTGCTTACTGGCATGAATGGAAACTCTTCGGCATCCCGGGAGGAATACAAGTTTTTCTTCTGCTTAACCTGATATTTATTTTGTTCTTTTTAATAGGTGCTGAAGCAGTTGCAAATTCTAAAAGGAGTGCTATTGCTTTTACATGTTTATTGGCATTTGCAGGTGTTGCTGCTTTTTTTATCCATACTTACTTTATACTTCAAGGAAATAATGAATTTCTTTTGCCTGTCTCAATTATGATTTTAATATTACTTCTAATTACTTCATCAATTCAGCTATATATTGTTTTTAGAAATAGAAATGCATTTAAAAAAATATAACATTGTTGAATCTTTATTACCTAAATAAAAATGATTAAAAAAGTTTTATTACTATTTTTTTTCTTGAGCCTCAATAATCTAAAAGCTCAAATTGATTACAGCTTTTCAGGTTACGCTGTAAATTTTCCAATCTATTCTTCAATACCGGCAAGGCTTGCAAATACTTTTAACGCAAAAGAAAATCAAATATCCGACTTAACCAGATTAAGATTTAGACCGGCGGTTTATCTTTGGGATGGTGCAAGATTAAATTTAGAATATGAAATTGCCGCACTATATTTTAACTCCCCAAATGTTTTAACAGGAATTACAAATCAAAAAACTAATACACAATTAGTTAGAATGAACTGGAGCCCGATAGATGAAAATAATTTTAGAGTTAATCATTTAATTGACAGGCTATACCTGAAACAGGGCTTTTCATTCGGAAATATTATCATCGGTCGTCAACGAATTTCGTGGGGTTCGGGCAGAATTTGGAATCCTACAGATCTTTTTAATCCAAACAATCCGGCTAATTTTTCAAAAATTGAAAAAGATGGAGCCGACGCAATTTCCGCTAATTATTATATCGGTAATTTTACTGATCTAAATATTGTTTTTAACCCGAAAGAAAAAATTAAAGAGAGCAATTTCGCAGCAAGATTTAGAACAAATATTGAGGAATATGACCTTAGTTTAATTGCCGGAAGATTTCAGAAAAGAATTATTGCCGGTTGGGATTTTGCCGGTAATTTATTTACTGCGGGTTTTCGCGGAGAAGGAATTTTTTCATTTGATGAAGAGAACTTATCCGATAACTTTGCCAAGTTTATTGTAGGACTTGATTACCAATTTACACCTAAATTTTATACACTGCTTGAATATCATTTTAATGGCGAAGGTAAGACCAACAAGATGAATTATGAATTACAGAAATTAGCCGCCGGTGAAATACTTAATCTCAATAAAAACTATTTCAACCTTTCTGCCAATTACCAGTACACTCCCCTCTTGTTGTTTTCATTATCAAATATGATAAATATTAATGATGGTTCAGGGTTAATTTCTCTATCCGCAAATTATTCCGTTACATCCGATTTTTATATTTATGCCGGTTCTCAAATTACATTTGGCGAGGATTTTACAGAGTATTGGTTTTACGGAAATTCTTTTTACATGCAGTTTGAATATTATTTTTAGCTTCCCCTTCTTTTGAACTTGACTATTGTTTCGGAATTATTATTATATCTGATGTACTCCAATTTTTCTAAAATCTTTTAATATTTGAGGAGCAAAAAAATGAGTGTTATTGTTCCTAAAAATAAGTCACAAAAAACAAACAAAAATTCGGAGAAGTCGAAACAGGAAAACCAAATGCGCACTAAACCTTCAGACAACTTTCATAACCGCGAGATCCAAGTAAAAATTGATGACACAGTTAGCTCAATTATTATCAAAAAATCTCAAACATTGGTTAAAGAAGGTCTCTTTAAAAAAGGCAAATCAAATATGCCGAGCGAGCTTTGGTTAGGTTAATGTTTTAGTTGATTTTTCCGGTTTAAGTTTATTTAAATTTTTAATGATTTAAAAATCAACGGCTATCTATTGTTATTTTTGAAGCCTCTCTTTCACCTCCCTAATTGTGTTTCCTCTCCGCACCAGCCAAACACCAAATAAAATTATTAGCGCTCCAATCGCAATTGTTGAATTCAGAGTTTCATCTAAAATTAACCAGCCTAAAAAAAGTGCTATAATTGGATTTATATAAGTATAGGTTGCAACAAATGAAACCGGTAAATGCTCAATTGCATAAATGTAAGCTGCATAACCAAAAAATGAACCGAAAATGATCAAGTAGAGTATTGATAAAACTCCATTTTGATTTAATTCGAAATAATTATGCTCACCTAAAATAATTCCCAGCAATGTTTGAGCAATTCCGGCAACTATCATTTGAATTGACGCACTCATTAAAGCATGAATAGTAATTTTATTGTACTTGGAAAATAGCGAACCAACCGACCATGAAATAACCGATAGAAGGATGAGTAATATTCCTACAAAATATTCTGTATCAAATAAATTATTAATATCATCCCATAAAATAATTGCTACTCCGCTGAACCCGCAAAGTAACCCTAAAATAATAATTAGATTAAATTTTTTCCCACTCGGCAAAACTGATTCAAACCCTGTCATCCAAAACGGCATTGTAGTTATCAGCAAAGCTGCCAAGCCGCTCGGAACCCATTGCTCTGCTGTTACAACTAATCCGTTTGCAACGCCTATTAGTAATATTCCAACCAGCGCTGAATGGAATAGTTCATAAACAGAAGGCAGCTTGTACTTTTTATACCATAAAAAAATAAAAAAGAATGTACCGGCAATTATCCATCTTATTCCGGCAAAGAGCATAGGCGGCATACTTTCAACACCAATTCTTATAGCCAGGTAAGTTGTTCCCCAAACAATACATATTGATGCCCAGGCAAGGTACGCACGTATATTTCTTTTATCTTCGATTAAGTCTTCCTTGAAAACCTGATTTATAAATAGAATTTTAATCTGTGTTTATTTTTTCTATTAACCAAATATTTTTGAATTATAGCCTCTAATTTTTGTAATTTTGTTCAACTTATTACTATAACTTTTAAATTAATTTTTTATTCAATGAATACCGAAAAAAATCCCGCGAACAATCTCGTAATTAGGAAAGCCGAAGCCGGCGATGCCGAAACTGTATTGTTCTTTATAAAACAATTAGCCGATTATGAAAAACTATCGCATGAAGTTAAGGCTAACGTTGATACACTTAAACAAAATTTATTCAGTGATAACTCGAATGCAAATGCCGTGCTGGCATTTTATAATAATGAGCCTGTCGGCTTTGCACTTTACTTTTATAATTTCTCAACTTTTCTCGGTAAGCGTGGTATTTATTTAGAAGACCTTTTTGTATTGCCGGATATGCGCGGGAAAGGGTTCGGTAAAAAATTATTTTTACATTTAATAGCAATTGCAAAAAAAAATAATTGCGGCAGATTCGAGTTTTCTGTTTTGGATTGGAATGAACCCTCTATTAAATTTTACAAAAGTTTGGGTGCTGAAAGTATGGATGATTGGACAGCCTTTAGAATTGATGAAAACAGAATAAATAAATTAACAGAAACTTATAACTTTTCAATTTCGGAATAAATATGTTCGATAATATTTTGCAATGGTTTGAGACTCATCCGCTTCTCTTTAGTGCGTCAAAATTTACACTTGTTCTAATTGTCGCATTTGTCGTTTACATAATTACTAAACATTTTTTGTTCAAAGGATTAACCAATTTAGTTCAGCGGACAAAAACTAAATACGATGACATATTAATCAACAGCAAAATTCTTAATAGAATTGCATACATCCCGCCGCTAATCGTTATCCACGCTTTTTCGTATGTATTGATTGACTTTCAAGAAATGATTTTCCGTATTGTCGAATCGTTGATAGTATTATTTCTACTCCTCGCAGCCGGAACATTTTTAACTTCGTTAACCGATATTCTGCAGAGAACGGAAACCTTTAAAGACCGACCTATTAAAGGCTATATGCAGGTTGTTAAAATTATTATGTTCGTACTCGGCAGCATAGTTATAATTGGTTTTATTGCCGGGCAGGAACCCTGGCAGCTATTAGGCGGTATTGGTGCGTTATCAGCTGTGCTGCTTCTTGTTTTCCGGGATTCAATTTTATCCTTCGTGGCAAGCGTTCAAATTACTTCTTACGATTTAGTAAAAGTCGGCGATTGGATTGAGGTGCCTTCGTTCAATACCGACGGCGATGTTATTGATATTTCATTAAATATTATTAAAGTTCAAAATTTTGATAAAACGATTTCTGTAATTCCCACTTATAAATTAATCGACAGCTCTTTCAAGAATTGGCGCGGTATGCAGGATAGCGGCGGCAGAAGGATTAGGCGCTCAATTAATATTGATATGGCAAGTGTAAAATTTTGTACCGAAGAAATGCTGAACAAATTTAGAAAATTTGAACATATCTCAGAGTATATTGATAAAAAAAATAATGAGGTAAAACTTTATAATGAGGCTAAAAAAATTAACGTGGAAGAATTGGTAAACGGCAGAAGACTTACTAACATTGGTACATTCAGAGCTTACTTGAAAGCTTATCTTAAGCAGCGTGAAGATATTTCAGACAGGCTTACTTTTTTAGTAAGGCAGCTTGAACCTAATCCTAATGGCATTCCAATGCAGATATATGTTTTTACCACAACAACTGTATGGGGTAAATATGAAAAAATTCAAGCTGATATTTTTGACCATATTATGGCTGTAATTCCTCAGTTTGAATTACGGGTTTTTCAAAATCCTAGCGGACAAGATTTTAAGTCCTTAGCAACTAAAGAATAGAATAAAAGGAAGTAAGGAAATTATGACAAAAGGAACAGTAGCAGATGGAATTGCTTTTGCACTGCATGATCTAGGAGTGAAAGTATTAACACATGTACCGGGTTACGGCGGCAGTGAAACTTTTCAAAGTTTTAAAAATATTGCCATGAAAAATCCGCCAATCTCTTTTAATGAAGAGGTAGCATACTCAATCGTGCATGGCGCTAGTATGGTTGGTCAAAGATCGGCACTTTTAACTAAATCGCAAGGCTTTGTTAAGGCAGGTAATGCAGTAACGGATTCATTATACACGGAATTGACGGCAGGATTTGTAACAATCATTTTTGAAGATAAAGTAGGCAGCCGCTCCGATAATATAATGGAAATAGAACCGACGCTTCAAGGCTTCTATTTTCCTTACGAAGTTGGGAATGAAGAAAATATTTACAACGAAGTAATAAAATGTTTTCAAGAATCGGAAAAAAGAAAAATTCCTTTTGCTCTGCTTGTCGATGCGGCTAAAATCGAAATGCCGATATCTTTTGAAAGGAGAAATGATCTAAAGAAAAATTTTGAGTATAAAAGAAATATTTTAGATCATGTTGTATCTCCCCTCTTGTCTGAATATCAAAATAAAGTATTCTCGGCAAAAAAATTCTACGGAGATTCTAGTGCAATTGAAAGACCGGAATTGCCGTTAGTACCCGATAAATTACCTGAAAGAATGAAACCAACTGCTATTAAGTATCTGCCCTTCTTTGATGCATTCAAAGAATTCCGCGGAGATATTGTTACCGGCGATACCAGCACCTCAAGTGCATTTGCGCTGCCGCCATACAATGCAATTGATTTAGTTACACACATTGGCGGAAGTATTCCTTTAGCAGTAGGAGCTTATTCTGCCGGGTTTAAAAATGTGTGGGCGCTGACCGGAGATTTTGGTTTTATTGCAAGCGGACACATGGGACTGGTTGAAATCATTCAGCGGAATATTCCAATTAAAATTGTAATCTTTTATAACAAGCAGGCGGCTGCCACTGGCGGGCAGCAAATACCTAAAATAATTCTGATGCGCATGCTTGCTGGATATAATAATTATTTGATTCATCTATCCAATCCAAGTGACCCGTTTGAAATTAACCAGGCATTAACAGAGGTAAGTGAGGCGGATGATTTTAAAATCCTGCTAATTAATTATTGATTCATCTAATGGAAATAAATAATCTATTTGAAAATATACCTCCAAAATTGGATGAAGAAATAATTGAAAAAATTCTAACCGCAGATAATTTTAAAGTTGAAAGAATAATTTCGGAATGTCATTCATCACCAAAAAATTTTTGGTATGATCAATCCGCCAATGAATTTGTACTTTTACTAAAAGGAAGTGCATGCATAAATTTTGAAAATGGTTCATCTAAAATTTTAAAGCCCGGTGATTACTTAATAATAAAGGCACACGATAAACATCGAGTTGAATGGACAGACAAAAATGTTAAAACTATTTGGCTGACCATTCATTATAAAAATTGAAGGAGTTTATATTGGAAGAAACTACTCTAATTACCTCTGAACAGCATTGGGTACTTTGGGCAATATTATTTACGGTAGGGGCATTCGGGCTTTGGGCTGAAAAAACTAAATGGGGTTCTAAATTATCCGCAGTTGTAATTTCAATTCTTGGCACATTCCTTCTATCAAATTTATATATTATTCCAACTTCCGCTCCCGCTTATGATATTGTTTGGTCATACCTGGTTCCTTTGGCAATTCCATTACTTCTCTTTAAAGCTAACTTAAAAAGAATAATAAAAGAAGCGGGTCCAACATTATTGGCATTTGTATTTGGCGGCATTGGGACCATTATAGGAACAGTGTTAGCATTTAATTTAATTCCGCTCGGTAAACATGCATGGCAGCTTGCAGCAATTTTTTCATCTACCTACATTGGCGGATCAATGAATTATGTTGCCGCAGCAGAAGCAGTACAACTGCGTTCGGGCGACATACTCGCAGCCGGAATTGCTGCCGATAATTTAGTTATGGCGGTTTACTTTTTGGTTTTGTTTGCCTTGCCATCTGTTAAACTGCTTCAGAAATTTTACCCGAATAGAAGACTCGAAGTAAATAATATTGAAGATAGTTCCAATGATAAATTAATTGAGGAATCCAATAAGCTAAGTCTTATGGATATGGCAAAAGCATTAGCAATCGGTTTTGTAGTCTGTGCTATCGGTTTTGCTCTTGCCGATTTAACTGGCATTAAAGGAACTGGAATTTTAATTATTACGGCACTCGTTGTAATTGCCGCTACTGTTTTTCCTAAGCAAATGGGAGAAATAAAAGGTGCAGATAAAATAGGCACTTTGCTGATGCAGATATTTTTTGCTGCCATAGGAGCCAGTGCTAATATTATGGTTGTGCTAAAATTCGGACCGGCATTATTTATATTCGCCGCATTAATTTTAACTGTGCATTTATTTTTTCTTTTATTAGCCGGTTACATATTTAAATTAGACCTTGCTGAACTTGTTATTGCATCTAATGCAAACATGGGCGGACCAACAACCGCCGCTGCAATGGCTGTTGCCCGCAAATGGAAATCGCTTGTTATACCTGCAATACTCTGCGGCACACTCGGTTATGCAATTGCAACTTTTATTGGTGTGGCTTTGGGGTATTGGCTTAAATAAGTACGTAGAGATGTGGAAACGTAGAGACATTTATATCGGGCTTCGACTTTTCGTTAATCGAAGAATCGAAAATCGATAATTCAAGGCAGTCACGTTCGCACCATGACTGTGAAAGCTTATTTTTGGGTATAGAAATAAAAAGGCAAAGGCAATAATGAATATCGAACACCGAATTTTGAATATCGAGTTAAAGGATAAGTCTATTAGTTTTTACTTCATTATTCGATATTTATCATTTGATATTTGAATTTTGTTATTTGTTTTTTGGAATTTGTTTTTTGGAATTTGCGATTTAGTTTTATTCAATCATTTGACTTGCAACTTGCAAACCTGAAACTTTTCAATCTGCAACCAATCCCAAATCAATCTTGACATTCTCAAATTCTAAATTGTAAATTAAGTTTAGTATTTCAATAGATATTAAAATGAATCTTAAACGATCAAACGACAGATACTTAGCCGGTGTGTGCGGCGGATTGGCTGAACAATTCGGTGTTAGTCCATTTTTAATGAGAGTACTTTACGCAGCGGTTTCGTTTATAACTTTTGTTTTACCCGGTTTAATAGTTTACATTGTTTTGTGGAACACTATGGAAAAACCGGATGAGTGAAATAATCCGCACACGTGATATATTTTTATCTTATTAGTACTTCATAAAAAATATTTTACTTAATGAAAAAAATTACACTAACCATATTTATTCTATTGATATTCTCATCACTATCAACTGCTCAATTTTTAAATTCAAATATTGGCGCGTATTTGGGTATTGGCTCAATCAAGGGACGTTCAACTGCGCAAACTAGTTTTGCTGCTAATCTGTTTTATGATTTTCAAGTACCTTTCATTTCTGATGCCTCATTTCGACTTAACTATCTCCATTCAAGAAAAGTAGAATATTTCCTCCCCGAAAATCGGAAAGGGAAATACTATCCTTTTATTCATGCAATAAGTTTAAAAGCATTCATTAACCAATCTTTAAGTGAATTGTTTTATGTTGAAGAAGGAGCCGGACTTGTTGCAGTAAATGACAGAACTTTTAGTGATACCAACGTTTGGGATTACGGGATTGCATTTAATTTACTCGGCGGCATTGATTTACGACTTCTTAATAAAGGATTTAAATTAGGTGCCGGTATTGAATATGGAATTACTTTCAATAATACTACTGCTTCTTACTTTTCATTTCATTTACAATCTCAATTCTATTTTTAATTATTTAATAATTTGCCGCCGGATAATTGAATGTAAAAAATTATTTTTTTGACAAGGTAAGGATGTCTTATTATCGTTTTTTTTATTATATTGGAGTAGAAAAAAATAATTGATTATGCCTATATCTGAAGAAAAAATAGTAGCTCTAAAACATGCTAACGAAATACTGAACAGTATTGTTGAAGGCGTTTTTACAGTTGATAAAAATTTAAAGATCACATATTTGAATACAGCCGCCGAGAGAATTACGGGGGTTAAACAGGGTGATGCAATCGGTCACTACTGTTTTGAAACACTTCGCTCAAACTTATGTGAAATAGCATGTCCGATTAAACACTCAATTAAAACGGGCGAGAATGTTGTAAATAATCAAGTAAAAATTTTACGCCCCGACGGTAAGGAAATTCCCGTAAGCATTAATGCCTCGGTATTAAAAGACGAGCAGGGAAATATCATCGGAGGCGTTGAAACATTCCGAGATTTTTCGGCTATTGAATCATTAAAAAAAGAGATTGAACAGAAATACACTTATGAAGATATCATATCAAAAAATCATAAAATTTTAGAAATATTTAGTATCCTCCCAAACATTGCCGAAAGTGAAAGCACGGTATTAGTCCAGGGTCAAAGCGGATCCGGTAAAGAACTGTTTGCCCGTGCAATTCATAATTTAAGTTATAGAAGCAAAGGACCCTTTGTTGCAGTAAACTGCGGTGCACTTCCCGATAACCTTTTGGAATCGGAATTATTCGGATATAAAAAAGGCGCCTTTACCGATGCAAAAAAAGATAAACCCGGAAGATTTGAATTAGCACGCGGCGGAACAATTTTTCTTGATGAAGTTGAAAGCCTCTCCCCTTCAACACAAGTAAAACTGCTGCGCGTTCTGCAGGAAAAAGAATTTGAACCACTCGGTTCCACTGCACCTGTAAAATCGGATGTAAGGATTATTTCTGCAACAAAAACATGCTTAAACCAGTTGGTTAAAAAAGATAAATTCAGAGATGATTTATTTTTCCGGTTGAATATTGTTCGTATTGAACTTCCGCCTCTTATTCATCGAAGAGATGATATACCGCTTTTGATAAATCACTTTATCGAAAAATTTGGTCATAAAATGCATAAGTATATTACCGGCGTTTCGGGCGATGTGCTGGAACTGCTGATGAATTATGATTATAGCGGAAATGTTCGTGAACTTGAAAATATTATTGAACACGCATTTGTAATGTGTCAAGAAGAAATTATTCAGCTTAAACATTTACCCCCTGAAATAAGTCTGCCGCAAGAATCTAAAAATGAAGTTAAAGAAATAACTAACCCCCTTGAAACTACCGAACGTAAAACAATTAAAGCCACACTCGAAAAACATAATTGGAATAAGGTTGAAGCAGCAAAAGCATTAAACTTGCACCGAAGTACACTTTGGCGCAAAATGAAAAAGCTCGGCTTAACCTAAAAGCGTTGCGTTGATGCAACTGTTGCAAACAACAAGTCGCATAAATGAAACATTAAAAATTCACACCTTTTCGTTCACACCTTAAAAACCCTATAAACAGCTCTTTTTTACCAAAATATTTTTTGGCTTAGCCTTTGTCTATACACAAACAATTAAAATAATTTGGAAGAATGAAAAAGATAATAATACCGGCATTTGGAAGTAGAATTTCACCTCGATTAGATTTTGCTAAGTACATCCACATAATAGAAGTAGATGGTAAAAAAATAATTAAGCGGGATCTTATTCAGATAATTACGCAAAACAGACTCAATAGAATTCAGCAATTAATAAAACTTTCGCCCGATGTAATAATTTGTGATGGACTTACGGAAATGTGTTTAAATGAATTTAAAAAGGCAAAAGTTGAAGTGGTACCCTGGGTAAACGGTGAAATTGAAGAAATAATCAAAATGTATTTGGAAGGTAAATTAGAAAGTAGATTAAAAATAAAATAAAATTCAGTTATTAAATAAAAGGTTCAAAATATATGTCGCAAAACCGCAGAGATTTTTTAAAGACTGTTGCCGCCATTGGCACAAGCGCAGGTGCTTTATCTGCTCTATCGCCAAACAAGGTAAAGGCAAAATCACCGGAAAACCTTTCTGAAGAGAGAATGGGAGTTCTTGTTGATGCAACTGTATGTATCGGCTGCAGAAAGTGTGAATGGGCATGCCGCGGCGCTCATGATATCGAGAATGGTAACATTCAAGATTATGCTGATGAAAAGGTTTTTGAAACAAACCGCCGACCCGATTACGATAATTTGACAATCGTAAACCGATATGAAAGCAGTGACGAAAAATTAAGCAATGTAAAATTGCAATGTATGCACTGCGATCATCCTGCATGCGTTTCGGCTTGTATTGTTGGCGCAATAAGCAAAAAGAAAAACGGTTCCGTAGTTTGGGATACAGATATGTGCATCGGCTGCCGATACTGCATGGTAGCTTGCCCGTTTCAAATTCCCGCTTTTGAATATCACAAAGCATTAGACCCTAAAATTGTTAAATGCGATTTTTGCGATGAAAGAACGATGGAAGGTAAACTGCCCGCATGTACTGCAATTTGCCCCGTTGAAGCGCTAACATACGGCAAGCGTGAAGATCTTCTTATCGAAGCAAAACGAAGATTTAAAAATAACCCTGATAGATATTATCAGCATATCTTCGGTGAACACGAGATTGGCGGAACATCATGGCTTTACATTGCCGATAAAGATTTAGCTGGAACTGTGTTCCCGAAACTGGACAATAGAACTGCCCCCGGTGTATCAGAATCAATTCAGCATGGACTGTTTGCATACTTTGTACCTCCGGTTGCCGTTTATGCATTGCTTGGCGGTATAATGTGGCTTACTAAAGACAAGAAAAAAACGGAGGGAAAATAATGGAACATCCTCATAAACCAACTCCGCTTACAAAAAAGTTTTTTACTCCATGGGTAATTGTTTTAGCGGCAATTGCTCTTAACGGTATCCTTTTCTTGTTAGCAAGATTTGTATTCGGGATAGGCGCGGTAACAAATTTAGATAATCAATACCCCTGGGGAATTTGGATTGGATTAGATGTAGCTGCCGGAGTTGCATTGGCTGCCGGCGGATTTACAACTGCGGCAATAGGGCACATTATGCATAACGATAAATATGAAAGCATAATAAGACCTGCACTGCTAACAGCGCTGCTAGGCTATACTTTTGTTGCTGTCAGCGTAATGGTCGATTTAGGAAGATGGTATTACATTTGGCATCCGATAATAATGTGGAACGGCAACTCTGCCCTTTTTGAAGTAGGCATTTGTGTAATGATTTATTTAACCGTTCTTTACATAGAATTTTTGCCTATTGTAACCGAAAGATTTATAGGTAGAGTAAACTTACCGGGCATACTCAGCCGGTTCAATAAACTTGTAAACACCTTTCTTATAAAACTTGATAAAGGTTTAGATAAAACAATGTTCATCTTTATTATTGCTGGTGTTGTTTTATCATGTCTCCATCAATCATCATTGGGAACATTAATGATAATTGCCGGACCCAAAATGCACCCGCTCTGGCAAACACCTATACTGCCGTTATTGTTTCTCCTCTCGGCAATAGCAGTAGGCTTTCCCATGGTTATTATGGAATCACTCACGGCTTCACGGTCATTTGGACTTAAGCCTGAAACTGAAGTGCTAAACAGTTTATCGCGCTTTATTGCACCGCTGTTAGGAATTTACCTGATTGCTAAAATTGGCGATATGGTAATAAGAGAAACATTCGTTTACTTATCAGAACTGAATTCAACAACAATTTTATTTGGAATTGAAGTAGTAATAGGAGTGATTGTTCCGCTCCGAATGTTTATGTCGCCTGCCGTGCGGGAATCAACAAAAGGCTTATATATTGCTTCAATGCTTGTAATATTTGGAATTGTGATGAACCGTTTTAACAATTTTATTACGGCATATAATCCACCTTATGCTTTAGATTCTTATATGCCTTCAATTGGAGAAATCTCTGTGACCCTTGGCTTTATTGCAATTGAGATACTTCTATACAGATTATTTGTAAAGATATTCCCTGTTATCAGTATCCCTGCAAAAAAATCACTTTCAAAAACCAAATTTGCAATAAGGGGGGCGGCAAAATGAAAGTAACTATTAAAATTCTACTTCTATTATTTATTTGCAGCCTATCAGTTTCGGCACAAATACAAAGTTTGGCTAAACATGCTCAAATGAATATCGATTGTAAAAGCTGCCATGTTTGCGATACGCCTACAAAAGCTGATCCATGTTTAATACTTTGTCCGCGCTACAAACTTGAAGTTGTACGCCACTCACCCGATGAAGGACCGGATCATATAATAATTGATAAAATTAAAGTTGAAAAAGATTTATATAAGCCTGTTCAATTCTCTCACAGGCTCCATTCCGAAATGTCTTTAATGTCCGGCGGATGTTCCTCCTGCCATCATTTTAATCCTCCCGGCAACATTGTTGAATGCAGTGAATGTCACGAGCCGAATAGAGCACGCACAGATTTAAGTAAACCCGATCTTAAAGGTGCATACCATCGCCAGTGCATGGATTGCCACTATAGCTGGGATGCAAAAGTTGAATGTGCTGATTGCCATGAATTAAATAGTTCGGAGACAGAGAGTGTGAGACTTGAAGCGATGCCTTCAAAAAGTCATCCTAAAGTAAAAGAGCCCGAAAAGATAGTTTATGAAACCGGCAGCGATGAAGGCGACTTAGTTACTTTCTTCCACAATGAACATATTTCACTTTTTAATTTGGAATGTACAGACTGCCACAGCAATGAAAGCTGTGCACAATGCCATAGCCAGAAAGAAAAAGTGGAAAGACCAATTTTGGCTGATGCACATGAAAACTGCTCGGCGTGCCATGATACTGAAGATGATTGTACAAGCTGCCACATGGAAATGGAACGAGCACCGTTTAATCATTTTAAGTCTTCCGGCTTCAGCCTTAAAAAATATCATTCGGATGTTTCCTGTATCTCATGCCACACTGCAGGCGGTGGTTTTACCGGATTAAATAAAAACTGTATTAGTTGTCATAATTTTGAAGACGAAGATTTTGATCATGGAGTAACCGGTTTAACACTGGATGACATTCATATTGAAAACGAATGTGCAGACTGCCATACCGAAACAGTTTATTCCAAGGTTAGCTGCGATACTTGCCATGATGAAGATATAACATACCCTGCTTCTTTGCCGGGTACAAAAAAATAGTTGAGAAAAGTATGCTTAAAAAAATAGGTTTCAAATTAGCATTGATTGTAAGTTTAACAACAATAATTATTATTGGAATATACGCTTACATCAGCATTCAATCACAAAGAGAAGTTCTGCTGGAAGAGGTTCACCGTCATGTAGATCAGCTAAGTGAAACTATAAAAATGAGCATACACGATGATATGATGGCTAATAACCGCGGGCAAATTCAAAATATTATAAATATAATTGGCGAAGAAGATTGTTTTAAACAAGTTAGGCTGCTGAATAAAGAAGGAACAATAACCTACTCTAATAGTCCCAATGATATTGGTAGAATGGTTGACAAAAAAGCAGAAGCATGTTATAAATGCCATGCTGAAGATAAGCCGCTTGAAAAACTGCCGATAAAGGAAAGAACCAGGATATATAAACTCCATCCGGATTCTGCAAGGGTAATGGGAATTATAAACCCCATCGCAAATGAAAGGTCTTGCTGGGAATCGGGATGTCATGTTCATGATTCCGATCAAACAGTGCTTGGGGTATTGGACTTAACAGTTTGCTTAAAACAAGTTGATACTGAAATTAAAAAAAGTGAAATAAAACTTTTACTTTTTTCATTAATAGCTATTGCCGCAATTGGAATTATCATTGGTATTTTTATTAGAAGATGGGTGGATAAGCCTGTAAAGGAATTGCTAAAAGCTACTAATAATGTTGCCGTTGGTAATTGGAATTATAAAATTGATACCAAAAGCAAAGATGAACTCGGTACTCTTTCTAATTCATTTAACAATATGACGCAGAAATTAACCGAGATGAAACTTCAATTAGTTCAGTCGGATAAATTAGCATCACTTGGTAAACTTGCCGCAGGGGTTGCACATGAAATAAATAATCCTTTAACCGGGGTTCTTACCTACAGCAGCTACTTACTGAAAAGATCAAAAGGCAATCCCGAGTTTGAAGCTGACCTAAAAGTAATAGTAAGGGAAACTAAACGCAGCAGAGAAATTGTAAAAGGTCTGCTTGATTTTGCACGTCAATCAGCTCCCCAAAAAAACAGAGCATCTATTAACGACATCGTTGAAAACTCAATAACAGTGGTAAGTAATGCACTTAGTCTGAATAAAATAAAACTTATTAAAGATTTTGAAAAAGAACTTCCATTAATCACCGTAGATGCAAGTCAAATTCAGCAGACATTTACAAACTTGATTGTTAACGCAATTGATGCAATAGGAAAATCCGGCGGAGAATTAAGGATTGAAACGAAACAAATAAGCTTATCGGCTTATGGTGTTAAGCAGATTAAAAATGCAGTATGCCCGAACGGACACAGCCTGATGGACCCTGATCATAAAATTGATGGGTCGGCATCCTTAAAAGTTAAAATAAAATACAATTCCAATGAAGGCTATCTGCACATGGACCCGGTTTACGGCAGGCAGGCACATCATTATGGAATTCCCCTGCTGAAAAACAAACCTGTTGAATTATCATGCCCTGAATGTAATATTTCTCTAAAGGCTAAAAATAAAAACTGCCCCGAATGCGGCACAACAGTTTACCAAATTGAAATACCCGGAAAAGGGTTTATAGAAGGATGCTTAAAATACGGCGGTACATGGCAAAAGTGGGAATATGCCGATTCTGAAGGCGAAGTACGTTACATTCAAATTAAGTTTAAGGATACCGGAGAAGGTATTCATGAAGATAATTTAAGTAAAATATTTGATCCCTTTTATTCCACAAAAGGTCAAAAAGGAACCGGACTCGGACTTTCAGTTATTTGGGGGATCATTGATAAACACAACGGATTTATTTCTGTTGATAGTAAAATTGGAGAGGGAACTGAATTTACAATTAGGCTGCCTCTCGATTCAAAAATCAGGTGAAAGAAAAATGGATGGAAAAAATATTTTAGTGATTGACGACGAACAATTAATTATTGATTCGGTAGAAAAAATAGTTTCGCTTGAAGATATAACGGTTGATTATGCCTTAACGGCAGAAACAGCATTAGAGAAAATGAAAACCGGAAACTACAATCTAATTTTAACAGATATTATGATGCCTGAAATGGACGGATTTCAGTTACTTGAAAAAATGAGATTGACTAAAATTGATATCCCTGTAATAATGACAACAGGATACTCTACCGGTGAAAATGCTATACGTGCCCTGCATGATGGTGCTTTGGCATTTATTCCAAAACCGTTTGATATTGATGAACTAATAAGTATTGTTAAACGGGGAATAAAATTTAGTGAACTTCAAAATTCAATAAAAGATGATCAGAGTGATACAATAGCTTACGTGCCATGCCCCTCGGCTTACTATCGATTGGGATATACAAGCTGGATTAGGTTTGACGGCGAAGGTATAGTTGCCATTGGCATTACCGATTGTTTCTTAAATACAATTACTAAAATTAAAGAGATTGAGTTTTTACATAGCGACTTAAAAGTTTTTCAAGGAACACCATACGCAAAGTTTATTGATGAAAATGAATTACCGAATCCCGTGCTATCGCCTTTAAGCGGTACAATAATAAAACAAAATGAACAGCTTAAAACGAATATTCCTTTAGTTGAAAAAGACCCCTACTTTGATGGTTGGATATATAAAGTACTTCCCGATGATTTAGATAATGAACTTAAAAAATTAACTCCATGCAGTTCGGATAGATTATAAAATGAAATTAAAAAATAAAATAATAAACATTTACCGGAGACCACGATGGCACTATTTATAGTTGCGCTAATCTTATTTGTAATATTAGATGTTTTAATTCGATACTTTATAAAGCAGCAAAAAGAAAAAAAATTAAAACGAGAAAGAGCTGCTGTGCTTGAAGAAAGTATAAATCTTGATTTTAGCAAAGAAGCAAAAACATTAAAACGTGCAGAAATTGACAACCCAAAAGCAAAAATTTTATGCGTTGATGATGAAGCGGTTATTTTGGATAGCTTCAGAAAAATTTTAGTTCTTGAAGGTTACTCAATTGACACAGTTGAAAGCGGCGGTGAAGCATTGTCACTCATAAAATCAAATCATTATGATTTTGTTTTTACTGATTTGAAAATGCCTGAAATGAGCGGCGTAGATGTAACCAAAGCAGTAAAGCACTTGCGCCCCGATATTGACGTGATGATTATTACCGGGTTTGCTTCAGTAGATACAGCTGTAGAATGTATGAAATATGGTGCTATGGATTATGTAGAAAAACCTTTCACCGAAGATGAACTGATTGAATTTACAAACAAAGCCTTAATCAAGCGTAAAGATAATATTCAGAAGCAGCTTAAGCCGCGCGTTCATATATCTCATTTTGATGAAGATACATCAATAGGCGATAACGAATTTTCTATACCCGGCGGTGTGTTCATTTCTGAAGGTCACGCATGGGCTTCCGTTGATCAAGACGGCACTGTTAAAATTGGTATTGATGATTTTGCAAAAAAGATCATCGGTAAAATTGATGATATTGATTTTCCGAATCTAGGAATGAAAGTGGAAAAAGGAAATCCTCTTTTCAGCATAAAGCAAAATAGAAAAAGTATTACTTTCAATGCTCCTATTTCAGGAACTGTTACTGCTGTAAACGATAAGCTGACAGAAGACCTGGATGTTTTGGAATATTCGTCTTATGAAAAAAATTGGTTCTGCGCAATTGATGCCGATAAATTGGATGAAGAACTGCCTAAACTAAAAATTGGTAAATCGGCTGTTAACTTTTACCAAAGAGATATTGATGACTGCAGAGAAACTTTTGCTAAGCTATTAGAAGACACCGGAAAAGAAAACATGTATGTTGGAGCAATGGAAAAACTAGAAGAGAAAGATTGGAATACTGTAGCAGCAACTTTTTTTGATAGATAATTCTAAAAATCTACAAATAACTTTTTAGTTATTTGTTTTCTCTTCTTTGTTATTTATGCCCGGCAATTAAATTTTAATCGTCGGGCATTTAATAAATTCAGCTAAACAATTATTAACTGATTGAAATAATTTTTAACTAAGTTTTGATATTTGACATAAAAATAATTTGATAAAAAAAATCACATTAATATCTTTTACACTTGCCATATTTATAAAATCTCAATAACTTAGAATAACAGATATTAATCTCTTTTATCATATTCAAAGTTTGATTTACTAAATTAAGCATTAAATAAAGTAAGCATATGAAAAAACTACAATCTCAGACATCCCTCTCAATTTTATTATTTATTATTTTCCTTGTAGTTCCAAATAAAAATATATTTGCTCAGAACGAAGATTGCATGGATTGTCATTACGACAATACCCTCACCATGTTCAAGGGAGAAAAAGAAATTTCACTCTTTTTAAATGAAGAAGTATTTCTGATGTCAACCCATGCTGACATGCTTTGTATTGACTGTCATGAAGGCTTTGACCCTTACGAAGAACCCCATATGGAAGGTGAGAATATCAGCTACGTAAACTGCGGCACCTGCCATGAAGATGCTTATGATGAGCATAAAGAAAGTATTCATGGTATTTCTATGGAACTTGGTTCTGATGAAGCTGCAAAATGCTGGGATTGCCACGGGGCGCACGGTATTCAATATGTAAGTGAAGCATCTAGTTTGGTTCACCCTAAAAATTTAGCTGTAACCTGTGCTAAGTGCCATGATAATCCTGAAATTGTACAGAAGTATGGATTGAGCGCTTCCAAACCGGGAATGTCCTACTCAAATTCAGTACATGGTAAGCTGGTAATGGAAGGTGATACTGATGCTGCAAGCTGTGTTGATTGCCACGGAGTTCACGATATCAAAAATAAAATGCAGCCGGGTTCTAGAATTTCAACTTTTAATGTTCCCGAAATGTGCGGTGAATGTCATCAGGATGCCTCAGAAAATTACATGGAATCAATCCATTGGATACGAGCAAAAAAAGGTGCTAAGTTTTCACCTGTTTGCAATGACTGCCATAGTGAGCACAGCATACAGCAAGTTTCTACCGAGTCGAATAAAATTGATCAAAACATTCTTCAAGAAAAAATTTGTGTAAGCTGTCATCAAGATCCGAAATTAATTCAAAAATATGATTTATCGGAAGAGCAAACTATTCAGTATCAAGATAGTTATCACGGTCTTGCCGTAATGCGCGGCAGTACAAAAGCTGCAAGATGCATCGACTGTCATAATGACCACAAAATTTTACCTTCGTCGCATCCGGAATCATCTGTGAGTGAAGAAAATGTAACTGCTACCTGTCAAAAATGTCACGCGAGGGCTACACCGGTTTTTTCAAAAAGCTACTCACATATTTCTGCAAACGAAGCTTCACGTAAAGTTGAATCGTTTGTTAGCTCGCTTTACTTCTGGCTGATTATTTCAGTTATCGGGGGAATGGCAATTCATAACCTTATTATTTTTGTTGCTGAAATTAAGCGGAAAAGAAAGAAAGGTGCTAATGTTATCTCAATACCGCGTTTCACAAAAAATGAAGTAATTCAGCATATTTTGCTTTTCACCTCATTTATAATTTTAGCAATTACCGGCTTTGCTCTTAGATATCCTCAAAGCTGGTGGTCCGCGGGGCTGCTGGATCTCGGTATGACTGAAACTGTGAGAATGAATATTCATAGAGTTGCCGCCGTTGTTATGATGACTCTCGGTTTATATCATATAATTTATTTGTTAGTAACTGAGCGCGGAAGAGATGTACTAAAAAACTTACTGCCTACTTTTTATGATATAAAAAATGTTAGTGAAAACATGCTTTATTATTTAGGCTTTAGTAAAACTAAACCGGAATTTGATAAATACGATTATATTGAAAAAGCTGAATACTGGGCATTAATTTGGGGTACACTTATTATGGGTATTACAGGTCTATTCCTCTGGTTCCCTACCCTGGTTGGCGAATGGGCGCCTACCTGGTTAATTAAAGTGAGTGAGATAATTCACTTTTACGAAGCAATACTTGCATCACTTGCAATTGTAGTATGGCATTGGTTCTTCGTAATTTTCCATCCAAAAGAATACCCGATGAGTTTCACATGGATTGACGGTAAAATGTCTTTAGAAACTTACCGACATCATCATGAAAGACATTTCAAAAGAGTATTAAAGGAATGGACTGAATTTGATGCAGGCAACTTGGATGAAAAGAAAGTATCATACACTACAAAGCTATTTGCAAAAACACTGAAGGAAAACGGTGTTGAAGCAAAAGATGTATTTGCTAACGAACTAAGCAAAGATGCAAAACTGCGTGCCTGGTTTGAGGAGAATGTAAAACAAAACTAATTTGCTTCATTTAAATATTTCAAAAAAGCTGCTCTGTTGGGCAGCTTTTTCTGTTTAAAAAGATTTAGAAAAACAAATCCCAAAAAACAAATCCCAAATGACAAATCCCAAATGACAAATCCCAAAAAACAAATCCCAAATGACAAATCCCAAAAAACAAATCCCAAAAAACAAATCCCAAATGACAAATTCCAAACCTGCCTGCCGGAAGGCGGGTGACAAATAACAACTTTAGCCGGTGAGGTTTAAACAAAGGAAATCTCGATCTTAGTATCACCGCCGGGGGAGTTTGAGTTATACCAAAACTACCCAAATCCATTTAACCCAATACAACGATCAGTTTTACAAAACCAGCCCTACCATTACTCCCTCCCCTTACCAAGGGAAGGGCTGGGAAGGGGTTTGTAACACTAAAATTTTATGATATACTAGGAGCCGAGGTTGATGTACTTGTAAAAGAAAAACTATCAGCCGGTTTTCACTAAACAGAATGGACTGCAAATAACTATTCCAGCAGTATGTACATTTACCAATTGCAGATCGAAGGTATAAATGTTGAAACAAAATTTTTCAGCAAAAATATACACCTGATTAAATAATGAAAAATGAATTAAGGATGAGATATTAAATACAAAAAAAACCGCTCTAAAAATTTGAGCGGTTTCCATTTGAAAATATTTTCAGAATAATTTTATTTAACTCGTGCTTTCTCTAAAGCTTTTGCAACCGCAAGCTGAATTCCTGAGGTGGACATAGTAGCCTTCGAGATTACATCTACATCAATTGATTGCCCTTTAACAATAGCAGCAGGAGTTTTTTCTTTAGCTTCGTTTACAGGCTTGCCGTATTTTTTATGGTCTGTACTTTGATCATATTTTGAAACTTTAATATCAGTTATAGCATTCTCGCTAACAGTTACTTCAACTTCAATTTCGCCGCTGTGTTTTTTATCGCTTCTGCCAACCGATGCACCTTTATAAGTACCGGCTTTATATTTATTAAGAGATGCTTTTTCGAGAGCTTTTGCAACGGCTAAATTAAGTCCGATTGAGGACATTGTTGCGCCGGAAATAACATCAACATCTACGGAATTTTTCTTTGTCATGTTAGCAGGCACTTCCTCTTCTGCTTTTACAACAGCCTTGCCGTATTTTTTATGATCAACACTTTGGTCATATTTTAAAACTTTTATTTCTTCAATACCTTTCTCATTAACTTTTACTTCAACTTCAATTTCACCGCTATGTTTTTTATCGCTTCTACCTACTGCACTTCCTTTGTATGTACCGGGCTTGTATTGTGCAAAGGCATCGGAACTTATAATAAGCAACACTGAAAAAAATGCAGCAGAAAATAATTTGAAATACTTATGCATATTGATTCTCCTTTAGATTAAATAATTATATTAATTTGTCTATTTTATTTACAAATAATACTATGTTTTAGATGCATATTCAAGAATAATGATTCAACCTTTATTATATAAAATAAAAAACTGTTTGTTCCAAATTTTTTCTAATACAAAATTGCCTATTAAAAAATTAAATCATATATTTGAATAGATATTAAGTCATATTTGTCATTTTTATCCGTTATAAAAAATAAACGTAAATTGACAAAATTATTTTAATAAGATTAAAGGAGGTAACATGCGTAGTAAAATTTATGTTCTGATATGTGCTGCAGTTTCATTCTCCTTTCTAGCATTTACAAATAATCCCATCTCACCAAAAGATAAAAATCCCGGTTTTGTTGGAACTAAATCATGCGGTATGTGCCACAAAAAAGAAAAAGACGGTGCACAGCTAAAAGTTTGGAAAGAAAGCCAGCATGCAAAAGCCTACGAAACACTGAATAGTGAAACAGCCGATAAAATTTCTATGGAACTGTACGGCAAAAAAGCTATTGAAGCTGAAGAGTGTTTAGTTTGCCATGCCAGCGGCTACGATGTTGATGCTTCCTTAATTGGCAAAAAATTTAAAATTGAAGAAGGGGTTCAATGTGAAACATGCCACGGACCCGGTTCTGATTATAAAAGTTTAAAGATTATGAAAGACAGAGAAAAATCTGTTGCAAACGGATTAAGAATTTTTAATTCCGAAGAAGAAATAGAAAAGTTTTGTATTACCTGCCACAACCCCGATAGCCCAACTTATGTTGAGTTTAAGTTCGAAGAGATGTGGCGCCAAATAAGTCATGATATACCTGAAAAGAACTAAAGTAAAATAGGTTGACTATGAGAAAACTATCCATTGCTCTACTGATTGTTTTTTTACCTGCTCTCAATTTTGCTCAAAATGTGAACGGTAGAATTTCATCATCCCTCTATTCATTCGAAAGGCAGAACAGCCTTAGTGAATCGGAAAAATATTTGCGGGCATTTCAAACATTAAGATTGAATCTTTCCGAAGGTCAGTTCTCGATTAAATCCAGAGTTAATGTTGAAGCAAATATTACAAACAAACTTGTTGATGATCCGCGTGTAAGGTTTTACAATTTATTTGTTGAAGCCAGAAACATCGCGGATATAGCTACAATTAAACTCGGAAGACAGCCGCTTATTAATAGCATTGCCGGCGGAGTTTATGACGGTGCAAGTTTGAAACTTAAACATAACGGTTATTCCCTATCCGGCTTTTTTGGCGGTAATGTTCCGGCTTATCAAAAATTGGAAATTACCGATGACTGGGAGAACGATTATGTGCTTGGCGGTAAATTAGTTGTAACCGCATTAGAAGACTTCAAATTCAAGGCGATGTATATCGATAAGAATTTTAAGCAGACATCCTACTTGGCATCAAGACTGGATGCAAGCCTTAACCCTATTGATACATTGATCGAACGGAATTCACTCCAATACCGATATCTCTCCGGCGAGGCTGCTTATTCTAATGCCGATTATTTTGACGCTACTGTTAAATATGATTATGATGTAAACTTGAACACAACATCAAAAGTTCAATTCTTCGGCAGACTTAACTACGTTGAAGATTTCGGCTTTACACTGTTTTATAATTACCGCGAACCGCGTGTCCGCTACAATTCAATTTTTTCCGTATTCGATTACGGCAACACACAGGAAATTGAATTCGGTACCGATTATAAAATAACCCCAATGTTTACTGTTGTTGGAAAGTTCGCAAATGTTTCATTTAAAGGTGATGATTCCCAAAGAATGACAGTTGGAGTTAATTCTAATTACGGAACTATCCGATACAGAAAAAATTTCGGGTATGCCGGAGAACTTGATGCTGTTTCCGTTCACACAGCTAAATCATTTTTGAAAGGATTAATAACTCCATCGATAGGTTTAGCCTATACGAATTATAAGCTTAGCGAAGATGCGGAAAAGAACAGCATTGTTACATTGTTAGCCGGAGTAAACTACCGCCCAATAAGACTATTATCACTGGATGTTCAAGGGCAGTACCTGCAAAACAAAATCTATAAGAACGATTTAAGATTGTTCGTTAAATTAAATTTTTGGTTCAACACTAACTTAGAAATGATATAATATGAAGAGCAAATTTTATCTACTCAGTTTATTGTTATCAGTAACATTAATATTTACACTTTCAGCGTTTCAAACGAATTCTGAAAATGACGATAAAATTGATAACAAGAATATCATCAAATTTTCTCACATGCTGCATGCTGAACAAATGGATTGCGCTGACTGCCATACCGGTGCTGCTGAAAGTACAGCACTTAGCGACAGGCTGCTGCCCGACAAACCAACATGCGCCGAATGCCATGATGTGGAAGATGAAGACAATTGCGAGCTTTGCCACTATGAAGAAAATTATGAAGCCTTAGTTCAATCAGAATCGCAGCTGATCTTTAGCCACAAATACCATTTGGACGATAAAGAAATGAGCTGTGAAGAATGCCATGCAGGTTTTGCAGAAATCGATTACAGCAGCGAATTGAAAAACCCTAATCCGGCAATGGCTAATTGCTATACATGCCATAATGATATAAGCGTTGCTTCCAACGCCTGCGAATCATGCCATATTTCTACTGTTGGTTTAATTCCGGAGACTCATAAAAAAGTAAATTTTGTTGATCGGCATGGATTTTCAGCAGATGAAGAAAGCTGCCAAATGTGCCATGCAAGTTCCTTCTGCGAGGATTGCCACGTTGCAACAAATGCGTTTGATAACCCAAACAGGCTAAATGATTTTTATACTCCTTACTCACCGCATAATTATATTGATGATACTAAACAGCAAGTGATTTCAAGAGTACATGAATTAAACTACCGTTATACACATGGTATTGATGCAAAAGGAAAATCATTTGAATGCACTACATGCCATGAAACTGAAACATTCTGTGCAGAGTGCCACAGCTCGGACGGCGGTGATTTTGCAATGGGCGGAATAGTTCCTCTATCGCATACTGCACCTGACTTTTTAATGGGAAGCGGCGGCGAGCATGCTGTATTGGCTAAGCGCGATATAGAGCGATGTGCTTCTTGCCACGATACACAAGGCGCTGATCCTAATTGTATTCAATGTCATCAAGATTTTGACGGTATTGAAGGAACAAATCCAAAAACCCATCAAAAAGGTTTTATGATGGATACAGACGGAAGCTGGCACGATGATGATGGCGCTGTCTGCTACAATTGTCATATAAATACTTTCACAACTGGCGTAGGTTTCTGCGGCTATTGTCATGGAGCAAATTAAATAACTGCAAAACAGGTTTAATATGAAAAATATTACTTTATTCTCAATTTTAGTTTTAGTCTTCAGTTTAGCATTTTTTTCATGTGCTGAAATTGAAGAAAATATCCCGACAAAAACAGAACTGCCGGGCATTCACCCAAAAGGATTTGGTTCACCCGGTTCGCCTAATTTCCATACTGCAAAGTTTGCGGCAACAAACTGGGACTTAAAAGCATGTCAATCATGCCATGGTGCTAGTTACTCAGGCGGAACCACAGGCAGCAATTGTCTCTCTTGCCATACAGAACCAACCGGACCTGAAGCTTGTAATACTTGTCATGGAGTGTTTGCAAACTCATCACGTATTGCACCTCCAACAGATCTGCTCGGTAATGTATCAACATCAGAAAAAGGTGTTGGGGCACATGCAGCTCATTTATACGATACAAAAATTTCCAACAAGGTTGGATGCTTTGAATGTCATCCGGGTAATCCAGTTCATCCCGATCCAACTGTTGAAGATAAATTTGTGTTTCAGCATATTGATGGTATTCCAGCTGAAATGCAATTCGGCAGTTTTTCAGCCGGCGCTGTTTCAACTCCAAGTTATGATTTTGGAAATTTAACATGCGCAAATAATTACTGTCATGGTAATTTCAGTTTCGAAAAAGCTGCATCGCAAAACCAATTTGCATATACCGAAGATTTTATGACTGGAAATAATTATTCCCCTATTTGGAATAAGGTTGATGATACACAGGCAGCTTGCGGAACATGCCACGGACAGTGGGATACTTCCGGCGCTGAACCGGTTCTTCTTTCAATTGCACCTGTGGGTCATATAACCGTTCAAACATGTAATGGCTGTCATGGTCAAGTTGTTGATGCCGATAATAATATTATTGATCCAACCAGGCATATCAACAAGCAAATTGATTTTGGAAATTAGTTTTTATATTTAGTTTTTAAAGCCGCTTTGTGCGGCTTTTTTTATACCGTTTTGCATTGTTAATTTTAATATCAATTTTTAATTTTAGTTATAAGATATTTGGTTTAATTATCCGTTATGAGCATAAGCAATAAATTAAAAGATCATATACTCGAATCAATTGGTGAAGGCGTTTTTACTGTTGATAAAAATTTTAGAATCAACTATATAAACAAAGCTGCCGAGAGAATAACAGGCTACAAGCGCGAAGATGTGGTAGGCAAATTCTGCAAACATGTATTCCGTTCAAAGTTATGTTACACTGATTGTCCAATCGCTTTGGTTTTAAAATCAAATAAAAATATTTATGATTTTGAATCTAATATTTGTGTTCAAAACGGAACCAGCAAACCTATCAAATTAAACTCTGCCGTACTTTATAACGAAAGCGATGAACCAACCGGCGGGATAATTTCCTTTAGGGATATTTCACATTTTGAAGAACTCCGAAAAAACTTTGAGGATGATAATCAATTTCATGGGATCATCGGTCATAGTAAACCGATGCAGGAAATCTTCCAATTGATCGAGGAAATATCAGATTCCGATGCCACCAGCTTTATTCATGGTGAATCGGGCACCGGTAAGGAGATGGTTGCAAATGCAATTCAGCAGACTAGTTTAAGAAAAGATAAACCATTTATTAAAATTAATTGTTCGGTACTTCCGCCAAACCTTTTGGCAAGTGAATTGTTCGGACATGTAAAAGGTGCCTTTACAGATGCAATTAAAGATAGACCCGGCAGATTTGAACTTGCTGACGGCGGTACACTGTTTTTAGATGAAGTTGCCGAAATGCCTTTGAATATGCAGCTCCAGCTTCTTAGAGTTCTGCAGGAAGGTACTTTTGAAAGAGTTGGTGAATCGGTTACAAGAAAGGTTGATGTAAGAGTAATTGCAGCTACAAATATTGACTTAGATGAAGCACTTGCTAAAGGAGCTATTCGAGAGGATTTATACTATCGTCTAAACGTAATTCCGGTACTCGTACCTCCATTGCGTGAAAGAGCCGCTGATATAATTCCTTTAGTTAAACATTTTATGAAAAAGTATTCGATACTTTACAACAAAAAAATTACAGATATTGAAGAAAAGGCTCTTGATCAGCTGCTTAGTTATCATTGGCCCGGTAATGTTAGAGAATTAGAAAATGTTATTGAATATGCATTAGTTAGAGCGAACGAAAATAATAAAATTGAATTTTCAAAATTACCCGAAAATCTCAAGGTGAAATCTGCGGATAAAACACCCTCCCCTTTTACCGGAGGAATGGATTTAGAACGAGCAACATTAATTCAGCATTTAGAAAAACATCATTGGAATAAAAGTAAAGTCGCCGCTGAATTAGGAATGGGCAGGACAACCCTGTGGCGTAAATTAAAAAACCTAGGTATCACAGAAGAATTTCCTCAATAGTACTTTCCCAACCGCGTTAGCGGTTAAATGTTTGTAGCACAATAGCATCAATAAGTTGCCAACAACCACGTTAGTGGTTGAACAAAAACCCAATTCCGTGGCGGGAATACCAATCACCCATAACATTCAGATCATCAAAGGTCATCGAGTAGTCCCGCCTTTTGGGACGTATCGAGATGCCGGTTATTTGTTAATCAATGCACCGGAACTACAAAGAAAAGTTCAACCGCGCTGCGGTTGGGTTGATCTGTAAATTTGCAATGCTACAAACATTAGACGGCGCTGCCGTCTAAACAACCAAAATAATAGATTGATACTCTTGCTTATTTCTAAATGATTAAATTATAATCTTAGCTTTCAAACCGCGTTAGGGGTTTTCAGCTTGTTGCCATTTCTACAAACACCTGACTGCCGTCAAGCAAGTTTGGACGGCGCTGCCGTCTGAAATGTAAATAGCAAACTGTTCTAATAATTCATCGTAAAATGTTCATCCAATTAATCCGTTTCTTTTCAAACCGCGTTAGCGGTTCAATGTTTGTAGTAATAATACGCAACAAAAAAACCCGACCAACCACGTTAGTGGTTGAACAGAAACTAACCACAAATTCCCAATGAAACGAAACTGCGATCACCTGGCGTGGCGACTCATAACATTCAACGTATCAAAGGTCATCGAGTAGTCCCGCCGGGCGGGACGTACCGAGATGCCGCCAGCTTCGATTCATCCGCTGGGCGGGATTACTCAGCCGCCTATCATGTAAGTACACAAAAACAAACCGTTCCAAACTGTTTCAGTGCGTGGAACAACATGTTCCAACTCGTTAATTCAATAAAACAAACAACTTACAGAGATTAGGATAGTATTATCGGTTTCATTGAAACACTTTGTTCCATCCGGTAAACCTTTTCCTTTGAAATTGGCTCAAAAACGCTATGGCATGTACTTTGTCATATAAGAAAAAGATTTTAAATAAGGAATTAGTCATGTTAAAAAAACTTCAACTCATAATCACTGTATCAACATTGTTTGCTGCGATTTTAATTGGATGTTCCGATGCTAAAAACGATGAAGGTCCAATTGACAATCAGCAATCACTCGCAAAAGTAAACTCATGCGAAGGATGCCACACAAATTACGATCACCTTAAAAAAGTTTATACCCCCGATCCCCCTGCGGCTGGCGGCGGCGGGTGCGGCGGTGATGCACCGCATTACGAACCGTATGATAGAGTTTATCTCGGCGATACCGGTTTTGAAGAATTCAAATCCAGTATTCACGGTAAATTAGATTGTGTTGCATGCCACAACGGTACGGATAATACCGACGACAAAGAAATTGCTCACTCTGGCGATTTTATCTCTCATCCCTCAAGTGCCTCTGAAGAAAAATGCGGAACCTGCCATGCTGATATTGTTGCAAGAACTGTTAATAGTACTCACGAGCAAGGCTGGGGACAGAAAAGTATGGTCACACTTAGATACGGTTTAGGAACCGGTCCGGATAAATTTGATCAGCTTCCTGAATTATTAAAAGAAGGTTATAAAATTAATTGCCAAAAATGCCACGGTTCTTGCGGTGACTGTCATATTACAAGACCTGCAGCCGGCGGAGGAGGGTTAGCTAATGGGCATAAGTTTACTAAAACTCCCGATATGAGAAAAAATTGTGTGACATGCCACGTTAGCAGAGGCGGTCATGCTTATTTTGGACAAGGTATTGGAACTGTGCCTGATGTTCATCTAACAAAAGCCGGTTTTACCTGTATGAACTGTCACTCAACTAATGAAATTCACGGTGACGGCAACTATTATGATCAAAGATATAAAAACGAATTAAAGCCGGAATGCTCAGACTGCCACAGCGGAATTGAAAATTCAAACGCCTTCCATTCAACTCACTTCGAATCTTTCAATTGCCAAACTTGTCACTCACAGGACTATAACAATTGCGGAAGCTGCCATATTGGAACTGAAGAGAGTGCTAGAATACCTGCTCACATGAAATTTAAAATTGGAATGAACCCGCTTTTAGATGATGGAATTAAACCATACAGAATGGCTACGGTAAGGCAATCACTTTCAGCGCCTGATAGCTGGAAACAGTATGGTGTTGATAATTTAACAAACTTTGATGTGCGACCAACTTACAAATACACTACACCGCACAACATAATCAGATGGACTGAAAGAACACTCGCAGATTCTGTGATTGATAATAGACATCCTCAATGTGCCCAAGCATGTCACATTATTAAAAATACAGAAGGCGAAATATTGAATAAAGGATATTACTTATTCGAATCAGATTTAGAAGAATTTGAAATGCCCGCTACGGAGGGAGTTATTGTTGATGGTAAACTTCCTGTATGGTGGCAGACAAACTAAAAATAAATGCTAATTATTTAATTAAACAATAAACACAATGGAGTTACAAATGGAACAACTAAGAAAATTATTTTACTTACTCTTAATATTGCCTTTTCTTTTCGTAAATACTGGCTGTAGCAGTGATGATGACAATCCTGTTGATCCGCCGGTTGAAGTTAACCAAGCGGAAGTTTTAGCAACTGCACTTGAAGCTGACGGCGTTTTAGAGGATTACCCGGCACTTATAACTGCAGTTGATGTAAACACTGCTATTCTTGCGAGCGCAAATATTTATGTAATTGATATTAGATCTACAGATGTTTTCAATGCAGGTCATATTAAGGACGCTGTTAATGTGCCTGACCCAAGTAACGTACTACAGCACTACAGAGATAACAATTTAGAAACAAAAGAAACCGTTGTAATAGCTTGTTACTCAGGTCAAACAGCAGCTTGGGCTACCGGACTTTTAAGAGCAGCCGGTTATACCAACGTTAAAGATCTTAAGTGGGGAATGTGCAGTTGGAATGCAGCTACTTCAGGAAGCTGGACAAGCCAAACAAATGTAAATAATGGACGAGCTACAGAATTAGTCACAACTGCAACTGCAAGACCTGCAGCAGGTGATTTACCAACCTTGAACACTGGTTCAACAGAAGCAGCCGGCATCTTGGAAAACAGATTATCAGTTGTAGCGGCTGAAGGTTTTGGTGCTGCAAAAGTTTCAAGTGATGAAGTTTTCAATAATTTATCAAATTATTTTATACTTAACTACTGGTCGGTTGATCATTACAATTGGGGACATATCCCGGGTGCTGTTCAATATACACCTAAAGCAGACATAAAATTAGCAACTGCTTTAAAAACCCTTCCAACTGATAAACCAATTGCAGTTTACTGCTATACAGGTCATACATCAGCTCATGTTGCAGCTTACTTAAGAGCATTGGGTTATGATGCAAAATCAGTTTTGTTTGGTGTCAACGGTATGGCTCATGATACAATGCCTGCAAGTAAATTTGATCCTGCAACACAAATAAATGACTTTCCATTATTTCAGTAATACAATTTAATTTTTAATGCGGGTACTTTTAAGTGCCCGCTTTTTATCAACTTATCTTTTTGTTAAAATGAGTGAAATGTTAGGCAATCAATATTTTATGGCTCGAAAGTTTGCAGCGAGTGTTCCTGAGTTTGAAGAGGTATTGATTAAAACTCCGGGTAATAAAATGATCAGAAAAAAGCTGATAATCTGTTATACACAGGTAGGTCAAATTCAGCGTGCGTTTCAATTATTTCATTCATTAATTAAAGAAGATATTGATATTATTGCAAAGACTGATGTGATTGCGGATGATTGTCCGTGCCCCGAGTTAGTAGAAAAATTATCAGAAGTTCAGGTATCAGATTCTGAATTAGAAAACGAGCTAATGCTTGGAATTTTATGGCTTTATTGTGATTCTAATAATTCGCTGGAACATTTTTTAAAAGCTAAGAGCAGCAATCCTAATGATGAGTTACTTACATCGACTATACGAATAATCTCATCATATCAATCAAATAAAGTAAGTACACAGGTTTCAAATTAGTTTTACCCTACGACTGCAATTTTGTATTTGTAAATAGTATTTTTCTACATATTGTTCATTGTTTTTTATCGGCAGCCTCCTATTGAATATGATTATTCAAATTATTGAATCATTCTTTTTACCGCTAAAACTATTGTTTGCTGATTTTAACAAAATATTGTTCAAGTAGATATTTTTATTGTTCGGATGTAGTCGTTTTTCTCTCCTCAAAAAAGGCATCCATTGCGATGCCTTTTTTACTTCCAAAACTCAAAAATACAAGGTCATCGAGTAGTCCCGCCCTTTGGGACGTACCGAGATGCCGGTTATTTGTTAAACAATGCACCGGAACTGTGAAGTAAAGTTCAACCGCGCTGCGGTTGTGGTTTCTGTTTGCTTTTCCTCGCTACAAACATTGGACGGCGCTGCCGTCTAAAATACAAACAACAAACTGTTCTAACAATTCATCGTAAAATGTTCATCCAATTAATCCGTTTCTTTTCAAACCGCGTTAGCGGTTCAATGTTTGTAGCACGAACAACAACAAAACCCGACCAACCACGTTAGTGGTTGAACAAAAACTAACCGCAAATTCCCAAAGATTATGCAATTAATTCACCCGTCAGAAAGCCCCGCCCATAACATTCAAATCATCAAAGGTCATCGAGTAGTCCCGCCTTTTGGGACGTATCGAGATGCCGGTTATTTGTTAAACAATGAACCTGAACTGTGAAGAAAAGTTCAACCGCGCTGCGGTTGGGTTGATCTGTAAATCATCATTTCTACAAACATTGGACGGCGCTGCCGTCTAAAATACAAACAACAAACTGTTCTATCAATTCATCGTAAAATGTTCATCCAATTAATCCGTTTCTTTTCAAACCGCGTTAGCGGTTAAATGTTTGTAGCATGAAAAACAACAAAACCCGACCAACCACGTTAGTGGTTGAACAAGAACTAACCACAAAATCCCAAAGATTATGCAATTAATTCACCCGTCAGAAAGCCTCGCCCATAACATTCAAATCATCAAAGGTCATCGAGTAGTCCCGCCTTTTGGGACGTACCGAGATGCCGGTCACTTCGATATATCCCAAAGAACGGGATTACTCAGCCGCCTATCATTATCTAACAAAAATTTTTATCCTATCAGTAATAACAAAATATCTTGTATGTTACTTTAAAGAAGGAGTTCAACCGCGCTGCGGTTGGGTTGATCTGTAAATCATCATTTCTACAAACATTGGACGGCGCTGCCGTCTAAAATATAAATAACAAACTGCTCCACCAATTCATCGTAAAATGTTCATCCAATCAATCCGTTTCTTTTCAAACCGCGTTAGCGGTTAAATGTTTGTAGCACGAACAACAACAAAACCCGACCAACCACGTTAGTGGTTGAACAAAAACTAACCGCTAATTCCCAAAGATTATGCAATTAATTCACCCGCCAGGACAACCCACCCATATTATTCAAATCATAAAAGGTCATCGAGTAGTCCCGCCTTTTGGGACGTATCGAGATGCCGGTCACTTCGATACATCCCGCGCTGCGGGATTACTCAGCCGCCTATCATTTTCGTATAACAACTATTCAATAAAATCCAAAAAGTTGAAATATTTTAGCTTACCATTTGAACGATAATTTTAATAATTTGTAGTTTGGTTTTATTAGGATAATGTAACAACAATATATCTGAATTAAAAAAATGATCAACACCATTCACATACTAAACATTGTACTGCCTATTCTTTACGCTGCAACATTTGCTGTTTATGCATACGATTTTGCTCAGCATAAGGAATTACTGCATAACTCCAAACGTGCGTTTTTATTTGTTACCCTGATGGTTCATATATTCTATCTGCTTGCACGCACAATTGAATTCAATCATCCGCCAATTACAAATAAAGATGAAATTTTTACAATACTCGCATTCTCAATTGGATTTGCATATTTTTTACTTGAACTGCTTACCGGTATTCGAGGAACCGGGGTTTTTATTATTCTTTTTTCGGTGATCTTCCAAATTCTTTCATCATTATTTATTGAAGATTTAGTTGAAGTAAAAGAAATACTACGCAACAGACTTCTCGGCGCACATGTAATAAGTGCGTTGCTTGGTTATTCGGGATTCACAATTTCCGCAGTTCATGGGTTGTTATTTTTAATTCTCTACAAAGATATCAAACTCAGCAAATTCGGTTTGATCTTTAACAGGCTGCCGAGTTTAGAAACGCTTGAAAAATTAAGTTTTGTTTCATTAGTAATTGGTTTTGTTTTATTAACAATCTCAATAATAATTGGGTTCAGCTGGCTGCCAAGTGCATTTCCCGAGTTCAGCTATTTTGACCCAAAATTAATTTCGGCAGGTTTGGTTTGGGTTATTTACGGAATAGGAATTTTGGTAAAACTAATAGCCAACTGGTACGGTAAAAAAGTTATCATGTTTTCACTGGTAGGCTTTATTCTTGCATTGCTCTCATTGTTCTTCTCAAATATTTTTGCAAGTAGTTTCCACACATTTTATTGATAATGGTTATTTAGAAAGTAAAAGCAATGGACTTAATAGGAATTTCAATAAATCATAAAACTGCACCGCTGGAATTAAGAGAAACACTTTTTCTTAGTACATCAGAAATTAAAGACTTAATTCCTAAACTTAAAAAAGATGTATTCAGCGACGGCTTTATTTTATCTACATGCAACAGAACTGAAGTATTCGGTGTTCCGTTAAAGGGAGTTGTAAACTCGATTGATATTGGGGACTACATACTTGATTACAAACCGGTACCGGGAATTAAAAGAGAAAACTTTGCGGGCTATTTTGCATGCAGTGCAATTAAACATATATTTAATGTAGCCTCAGGTGTTGACTCCCTAATAATCGGCGACAGCCAAATTTTAGGTCAGGTTAAAGAATCATTTCAAATTTCATTAGACTGGAATTTTGCCGGATCAGTTACGAAGCGCATGTTTGATTCAGCATTAAAGGTTGGTAAGCGCTCAATTAACGAAACCGGTATTGGTGACGGTGCTGTATCAATCAGTTATGCAGCCGTGCAGGTGGTTGAAAAGATTTTTGCAAACTTGAATAAAAAATCTGCCCTGGTAATTGGAGCCGGAGAAACAGGCGAACTTGCCGCTGTTCATCTAAAGGATAAAGAAATCGGCAATATTGTTATTGCAAACAGAACAAAAGAAAAAGCTGAAAAACTTGCAGAAAAAGTTAACGGCAAGGTAATTGATTTCGATTCGATCAAGGATGAGCTTTATAATTTTGATATTGTAATAAGTGCAACCGGTTCACCAACTGCAATTGTTGAGCTTTCAGATATTAAGAACATGATGAAGAAGCGAAAAGGCACTCCTGCATGCCTTGTAGATATTGCCGTTCCGCGCGACATTGATCCTTCAGCAAAAAAAATTGATAATGTTTTTTATCACGATATCGATTCTTTAGAAGTTATTGTTGATCAAAATAAGAAGTTCCGTGAAAAAGAAATTCCAAAAGTTGAACGCATAATAATGGAAGAACTGGTGAATTTTTACAGTTGGTACAATTCACTTGAAGTAATTCCAACAATTAAATCTTTCCGTAACTTTTTTGAAGAGATTAGACAGGACGAAATGGAAAAGATAAAGCATAAAATCCATTCCGATGATATTGATAAATTTAATGAAGTTACAAAAAGACTTGTAGGCAGACTAATGCATAACCCTACAAAAAGATTAAGAGAATTATCTGAAACTGAGTTGAGTGAACAAGACTTAAAAACTCATACTTTAATTTTAAAAGAACTTTTTAAGCTGGATAACAATTCCAAAGCATAGGCATTTAAAAATTATACGGAGTAAGTAATTGGCAAAACAAAAATTAATAATTGGTTCAAGAGCAAGTGACCTTGCATTATGGCAGGCAAATTTTGTTAAGAAAGAACTATCAAAAAAAAATAAAAATGTAACTGTTGAAATAAAAATCATCAAAACTAAAGGGGATAAAATTCTTGATGTGGCATTATCAAAGATAGGCGACAAAGGATTGTTTACAAAAGAACTTGAACACGAATTATTAAAAGGAACTATCGACATTGCTGTTCATAGCTTAAAAGATTTGCAGACCGAAATACCAAAGGGATTAAAACTTGCCTGCGTTACAAAACGCCATGAAGTTGAAGACATACTGATAGCCCGTAAAAAGGGAATGACAATTGACAAATTACCCGAAGGTGCAACTGTGGCAACCGGTTCTTTAAGAAGAAGAAGTCAATTAAAACATTTGCGCCCCGATATAAAGGTTGTTGAATTAAGAGGTAATGTGCCGACTAGAATACAAAAATTTATAGACTCGGATTGGGATGCAATAATTTTAGCACGCGCCGGTGTTGAAAGATTGAAATTGAAAAAGCATATTTCATCATATTTACCTTTGGATGAATTTTTACCTGCAGTTGGTCAGGGTGCACTTGGAATTGAAATAAGATCGGATAACAAATTTGCTGAAGATGTTATCAAATCGATTCATCACGATGATACTTATAGCGCAATATTAGCTGAGCGTGCATTGCTTAAAACCTTAGAAGGAGGCTGCCAAGTTCCAATTGGTGCACTCGCCGAGGTAAAATCAAATGGACTTTATCTTGACGGTATGGTTGGCTCTGTTGATGGAAGTATTACATTTAGGAAGCGTATGAGAGGAAGCAAGTCTGCCCCTGAAAAACTTGGGAAAGCTTTAGCGAGAGATTTAAGTAAAGCGGGTGCTAAAAAAATATTAAACGAAATTTATGCAGAAACTAGAAGTAAAAAATAGATTAGTTTGAATAATAAACTTAAAAATAAAATCGTTCTAATTACTAAAGCAAAATCGGAGTCTGCTCAAGAAGTTGAGGTTCTTCAGAGTGCAGGGGCAGCGGTGATTAGTTTCCCAACAATTAAAATTATTCAGAATATTCTTGATGAAGAAAAGCTCTCCAGACTTAGTAAATGGAATTCATACGATTTTTTAATTTTCACATCCGTTAATGCCGTAAGATATTTTAGAAAATTTATCAAAAGCGATAAAACTAAAAATGGAGTTAAAATAATTTGCACAGGCTCTAAAACTAAAGAGGCTTCTGAAAGACAAAATATAGAAGTGGACTTGGTGCCGGATGAATTCAGCGCAAAAGGAATTTTAAATCTGCTTGCCGATTTTAATGTTCAAAATAAGAAAATACTTATACCATCTTCGGCAATTGCACGCACAGAACTTAGAGACGGGTTAAAAGAATTGGGAGCTTTCGTTGATTTTATTCCCGTGTATAATGTAGTTATGCCGGCGGTTGAGGAGTATTCTGAACTGTTAGAAAAGTGTAAGGCAATTGAACCAGACATTTTATTATTTACTTCACCTTCATCTTTTAATAACTACTTAAAGATTTTTGAAGTAACAGAAAAAGAAAATTATTTTAAAAATAAACTAATTGTCGCAATCGGAAATACTACGGCTGCAGCAATTGAGGCACAAGATTTAAAAGTAGATATACTCCCATCGAACTTTACTTTGATGGATACGGTAAATGAAATAATGAAATTTAATTATGAAACAATTTTGAAAAGAAAATCTTTACAAACTTAAAACCGCTGAAACGGTTTCAGTATTCTCTTCTTATAATCATTAACCCACGACTTAAGTCGTGGGTTAATAGAAAAGATGAAAATGTTTGAACGGTTTCAACCGTTTAAAATCTTTTTAGAATTAACTGAATATTTGATCAAATAAAACTGAAAAGGAAGGAACATTGCAAAAAATAGAAAATGATTTATTTATACGAGCTTGTAAAAAACAAGAAATTGAACGAACACCGATTTGGATGATGCGTCAAGCCGGGCGCTACTTACCCGAATATAGAGCCGTTAGGAAAAAATCGGATTTTATAACCATGTGCAAAACTCCCGAACTTGCCGCCGAAGTTACAATTCAGCCGGTCGATCTCGTTGGTGTTGATGCAGCAATTCTTTTTTCGGATATACTAGTGATTCCCGATGCAATGGGAATGAATTTAGAAATGCACGAGGGACGCGGTCCGGTTTTTCCAAAGCCGATACGAAACGAGGCTGATGCAAATGAGCTAAAGGATATCGATCCTATGACGGATTTGAAATATGTGATGGACTCAATAAAAGTTACGAAAGAACAACTCAACAATCGTGTTCCTCTAATTGGATTTGCAGGTTCACCCTGGACACTTTTAACATACATGGTTGAAGGAAGCGGCTCTAAAAACTTTGCAGAAGTGAAAAAACTAATCTATAACAACCCGGCACTCGCACATAAAATTCTTGATAAACTTGCCGACACTGTAGCAGCATATTTAAGTTCAAAGATTGAATCGGGCGTAAATGCCGTTCAAATTTTTGATACCTGGGGCGGTAATCTTTCTCAAGATGCGTTTGCTGAATTTTCACTTAACTACATTGAAAAAATTGTTTCAAAAATTAAGCGAACCGAAGAACCGGTAATTGTTTTTGCAAAAGGTGTTCACCATAGTCTTGATAAAATTGCAAACTGCGGCGCAGACGTTGTCGGTCTTGATTGGACAATGGACCTTGCAAAAGTTAGAAAACAAATTGGCAATAAGGTTGCTTTGCAGGGAAATCTTGATCCGACAATTTTACTATCTGATAAGGCTAATATTGAAAAAGAAGCCGCAAAAGTACTTGCCTCCTACGGAAAAGGAAGCGGACATATTTTTAATTTGGGTCACGGCATACTGCCGAATGTTCCGCCTGCAAATGCTAAATCATTAATTGATTTTGTAAAAGTTGAGAGTAAAAAATATCATTAATTTAAAGTTTAAATGTATGTTTGAAAGGAAATGAAAATGTTTGAAATTGATATAGACCTTATAAAAAAATATGATAAACCGGGACCGCGCTATACAAGTTACCCAACCGCACCCCATTTTACGGAAGAGTTTACTCATGAAAAATATCTTGATGAAATTATAACAACAAATAATGCTGCTAACGCACCTGATTTGTCGCTTTATTATCATCTCCCCTTTTGTGATACTCTTTGTTATTTCTGCGGCTGCAATATGATCATAACTCGTAATCGTGATAGAATTCAAACATACCTTAAGTATTTGAAAAATGAGATTGATCTGCTGAGAAGCTATATTAAAACCGATAGAAAAGTTGCGCAGCTTCATTGGGGCGGCGGAACTCCTACGCACTTGAATCCTGACGAGATTAATGATTTAGTTTCATACATTAAAAATAGTTTTGAGTTTACTGCCACGCCTGAAAACGGCTGCGAGATCGATCCGAGGGAATTAACGAGAGAACATTTGGAAGCTTTGAAAAACGGCGGCTTCAATCGTATTAGTATGGGCGTGCAGGACTTCAATGAAAAAGTTCAGAAGGCAGTGAATAGAATTCAGCCTGAAGACATGACCCGCAAAGTTGTAAACTGGGTGCGTGAACTTGGATTTGAAAGTATCAATCTAGATTTAATATACGGGCTCCCCTTTCAAACAGTAGAAGACTTTGCCAACACAGTTGACAAAATTATTGATATTGCTCCGGATAGAATTGCAGTATTTAATTACGCCCATGTACCGTGGATGAAAAAACACATGGCTTTAATTAAAGAAGAAGACATTCCCGAACCACAAGTGAAGCTCGAAATTTTAAAAATGACCGTCGAAAAATTAACTAGTGCAGGATATGTTTTTATCGGCATGGATCATTTTTCAAAACCGGAAGATGATCTTGCGAAAGCATTTAAGGAAAAGCGATTGTACAGAAATTTTCAAGGGTACAGTACAAACGCGGGTGCAGACTTATACGGAATGGGAATCACGAGTATCGGTCAAATAGGCAAAGCGTTTGCGCAGAATCATAAAACTGAAAAAGAATATTACCAGGCACTGGATGAAGGACTGCTTCCCATAGTTAAAGGCGCATATATGAATGACGATGATATTATTCGCCGTGAAGTAATTATGAAAATTATGTGCGACTTTGAATTGAAATATGAGACCATTGAAAAGAAATTCGATATCGATTTTGAAAAATACTTTGCTTGGGGTTTAAGCAGATTTGATCAAATGATAAACGACGGACTCCTTACAATCCAAGATAGAAAAATTACAGTTAACGAAATTGGTCGTCTGCTAATTAGAAACATTGCCATGAACTTTGACGGTTATATTGAACGAAAAGAAGATGTCGGCAGATACTCACGAACAGTTTAATTTATAAACATATTTAAATTTTTTCTTATTAAAATTACACCGACTTCATGTCGGTGTTTTATTTTTCATACCACCAAAATTTCTTATATAATTTATTCTTAAATTAGTTCAATGCTTTTGTCGATCAAAAATTATTGACGAACCGGGATTAAGATTTTAAATGCATAATTCAGAATATGATAAACTGAATGATAGTGAGTTGACTGCGGCAATTAAAGTAGGCAATAAAAATGCATTTAAGGATTTGTACTATAAATATTTTGATAAACTTTACAGCTTTGCCTGGTACCGCACTTACTCCGAGGAAACTTCACGCGATTTCGTTCAAGAGTTATTTACGATTTTATGGACACACAGAAAAAAGCTCGATCCAAATAAATCAATAAAAGCATATCTTTACAAAGTACTCGGTAACCTAATTATCGATGCATCAAGATTACACTCCTCCCAAAACATTTCGTTAGAAAATATCGAATCTACCAGTTATGAAAATGACATGGAGTTAAATATTGATATCCAAAATGCAATTGCTCGTCTGCCTAAAAAACTAAAGGAAGTTTATTTGCTTAGCAGGCTTGATGGATTTAAGTATTCTGAAATTGCAGAAATTTTAGGTATATCAATTAAGGCTGTTGAAAAACGACTCACAAAAGCATTCGGCATACTTCGTAAAACATTTCCCGAAAAATATTTTTCCTAAAGTAGGGTTTTCCCCTGCTCATCCGTATTATTAATTGAAAGCCAAATCAAAAGGAAAATGGTAAAATGTATAACAAGCAATATCAAATACTTTGTGTTAAATCGTTAACCGGAAAAATTACCGATAGTGAAAAATTACTTTTGAAAAACTGGTTAACTGATTCAAACGAAAACAAAAAAGAATTTGATAGATTAAAAACGATTTGGCAAAAAACAGAAGCACAGGAAATAGATTCAATTCCAAACAAAGATATTGAATGGAATAGACTTAGCAGCAAATTAAATTTAGACACAAATGCAATTGAAGAAAGTTCAGGTTTAGTTTCAAAAATTAATTCCTTTACCAAATTTTTATTCACTCCAAATTTAAAACCGGTTTATTACTCCGCATTTGCAGCAGTAATTTTAATTGCAGTTTTATTCATATTTAATTTTGAACAAACACAGCCCGAATGGAAAAGCATCAGTACAGGCAATCAAGAAAATTATGAATTAACATTATCCGACGGCTCGCAAGTTAAATTGAACAGCGGCAGTACAATTGAATACTTGGAAAAATTTGAAGGTGAAAGCCGGGAAGTAAAGCTCCGGGGGGAAGCTTTTTTCTCGGTTAGTAAAAGTGATAAACCCTTTATTGTTGTAACGGATAACGCAGCAACTACCGTGCTGGGCACTCAGTTTAACGTTTGGACACGCGGAGAAAAAACAAAAGTAATTGTTAAAGAAGGTAGAGTTAAACTTGCATCGCTTAAGGACGAAAATACCGGCGTGATTTTGACAATGGATAATTCCGCTTCGGTGATTAAAAATAAAATTTCCGGCAAACCTGAAATAGTTGATTCGGAAAATTTACTTGGCTGGTTAGATGGTAAAATTGTATTCAGTAAATCACCGCTTGCAGAAATTACCGAAGAACTTGAACGACAGTTTGATGTGAATATTACAATTGAAAATGACAGTTTAAGTACAATCAGCATGACAGGCACATTTACGAATGAAAAAATTGAAGAAGTACTTTCAATGATTAGTTTGACATTGAACATAGAGTTAGAGAAACAAGGAGACGGCTACTATTTAAGTTCAAAAATATAAATTAATTAGCCTATCGGAAAGCCTGGTAGTGTTATTAAAAGTAGTAACAAAAACAGTTCATTTAATAAAATGGGGGATTTTAAAAATGAAACGACATATCAACATAGCATTTCTAATTGTACTGGTTTTAAGCTGGGCATGCGCTCACGGCATTAACACATACGAAGATATTACTCCGCCGGTTGTAAAAGAACAGTCACAATTAATTTTTCCTAAAATTGCACAGGAAAATGAACTTGAAGGCACAACTAAATTAGTAATTTTAATTACTGAGGAAGGACATGTTTTCAAAGTCAGCACAGTAAAATCATCCGGCTATCAAATACTCGATGAAGCGGCAGAAGATTATTGCAGAAACTTAATCTTTATTCCCGCCCACCGCGGTGATACACCGGTAAGTTCAAGAATGGAATGGGTTGTAAAATTTGACTTTGAAGAAAAATCATGGCAGGCAAATCGTTACATCAACGAAGTGAATATTCTTTACAGCCAAATTGCCGAAGTAAAAAATGTTGAAAAAACTAAGCTGCTGAAGGCTCTTCTGAATAAGCACAGTGAGTTTATTTTGAATATGCAGAACTCAATCAGTCTTAATTTTTACGCAAGTCAGGTTATCTCGCCTGAAGTAAATGCAGGCTGGAGTGAATTGAAGAATACTTATCCTTTAACTTTCTTACTCTATCATGATTTCATTTATCGAAATCCAAAATATTTTTATCTCTCCGAAGTCAAAACCGAGTTAGAAAAATCTCTTAAAAATGATTATAAGTTCATTTTAAATTCTAATCCGGCTGATGAGGACGACAAATACATGAAGGAAAACCTTCTGTTGAAAATTAAAACTTTTGTGCAAGAATATTATAAAGATATTGATGTAAAAAGTTTGGGAAATGAGAATAGTACAAAACAGTTTTCATAATACCGGAGTGTAGAATTAGACGGTTAGTTTTCTATATCGTTATTACAAGTTTTATTTATGTTAAGGCTCAATCATTTGACGGGGGGAAGTATCTTTCCCTCCATTTTGATAATCAACCTTTACGATATGTTTTAGAAAAAATTTCTAAACAGACTAAAATTAATTTTGTTTTTCAAGATCATCTTGTAGAGAGAGATAGCGTAACTTGCAGTTTTGATAACACCGGTTATGAAAAAGCAATTAAAATAATTCTAGCAGATAAAAACATATCGTATAAAATATTTAATTATAATTCTGTTGTATTATTCAAAAAGGAAAAAGTTAAAACGGATGAACAACAACCTATCGTTCTTCAAGAACAAGTGCCCGATACTCTTACCGATAATGTATTAATTAAACCGATTCTTTTAACAAATGTTCAGCCTGTTTATCCCCAAAAAGCAATTTGGAAAAATATTGAAGGAGATGTGACATTAAATATTTTGGTTGATTCCCGTGGGAATGTTGAAAATGTGACTGTTGGAAATTCATCCGATTCAAAAATATTAGACTCAGCTGCAATTGACTATTCAAAAAGCTTAAAATTTATTCCTGCAAATTCAAACGGCAACCCGAAAAGCTACTGGGTTAAAATGACACTTCGATACTTCTTCAACTCAGATACTGATTCAAATCATTAAGAAAAAACCACTCTTCTCTCCTCCTATTTTTATTAATGGCAATAAATTTGACGTAACATCTTCAATTTAAAATTCTTAATTTTGTGCTCGTTAATTTTAATATTTGAAAAGGAAATACTCTTGTCTAAAATTGCTGTTGTACTCTTAAATCTCGGCGGTCCCGATTCACTTGACGCAATCGAACCATTTTTATATAATCTTTTTTGTGATCCGGATATTTTTAAAATTCCCATTGGGCAGAAGTTTTTCGCTAAAATTATATCAAGCCGAAGAGCACCAAAAGTGGCAGAGGAATATAAGTTGATAGGCGGCAGTTCCCCAATAAATGAATGGACAGAAAAACAGCGGGCAAAATTAGAAGATATGCTTAAAGATGAAGCTGATGATTTTGATGTTCATATTGCGATGCGTTATTGGAACCCAATTACAAAAGATGTTGTGCCAAAAATTGAGCAAGCGAATTACGATAAAATAATTATGCTTCCCCTATATCCCCACTATTCAATCACAACAACCGGCTCATCGTTTAATGAATGGAAACGATGCTATACCGGCGATGAATCAAAAATGATTTACGTAAATGATTATTACATAAATGAAAAATATATAGCAGCAATTAATGAAAGAATTGATGAAGGATTGTTAAAGTTTCCGGAAGATATAAGAAAAGAAGTGCAGTTAGTTTTTAGTGCACACGGCACGCCGATTAGTCTTGTTAAAAAGGGTGATCCATACAGCCAACACATTAAGGGAACTATGGAATCGGTGATGAAAGCACGAAACAATTCTCACGAATATCATTTGTGTTTCCAGAGCAAGGTTGGTCCGGTAAAATGGCTTGAGCCGGCGACTGATACTATGATTGAAGAATTAGCCAAGCAGAATAAAATGCACATGCTGATAATTCCGATTGCATTTGTATCCGACCATGTAGAAACATTGTTTGAACTTGATATTGAATACCGCCATGTTGCAGATGAAAATAAAATTGAAAATTATATTGTAATGACCGGACTAAATGATTCAGAAAAATTTATTTCCGCTTTAAAAGAAGAAACTCTAAGAGCATTAAAGAAAAATTAATTATGGATAAAAAAAAAACCTGGGTAACAATTTTAGGTGCCGGTATTTCCGGATTAGCTGCTGCGCACTGGCTTAATAAAGCAGGGTATGATGTAAAAATTTTAGAAGCGAATTCCGAGCCCGGCGGTGCAATGATCACCTCCAAAGAGGAAGGCTTCTTGATTGATTATGGTCCTAACAGCGGCTTGGAAACTACACCCTTGATCAGCCAGTTGGCTGAAGAGGTCGGCATAAAAGATAAAATGATCTATGCAAATGAGGAAGCGGATAAAAGATATATTTTGCGCGGCGGCAAACTGCATGAATTACCTACCGGCGGTCCGGCATTTTTCAAAACAAAACTATTTTCGCCCAAAGCAAAACTGCGGTTAATGGCTGAACCTTTTATTGGTAAATCTGAGGACGGCTACTATCAAAGCATGTCGGAATTTGTAACGCGGAGACTTGGAAAAGAATTTTTGGATTATGCGATCAACCCTTTTGTTTCCGGTGTGTTTGCCGGTGACCCCGATAAATTAAGTGTCAAGTCTGCCTTCCCAAAACTTTATAGATTAGAAGAATTGTACGGCGGACTTATTAAAGGAATGATACGCGGAGCGCGTGAAAGAAAGCGCAGCAAGGAAGAATCGAAACAATCGGCAAAAATGTTTTCCTTTATTGATGGCATGCAAACATTTCCCCAGGCAATTGCAAATAAACTGCATGATAAAATAGTTTATAATTCTAAGGTTGAAAAGGTTGAAAAAAATGAATCTGGTTACAGCATTTATTACAATGTTGATGGAATAACCAACGAATTAAAATCCGACATTGTGCTTTCAACAATTCCGGCTTACATTACTTCAAAAATATTTGAATCGATTGACCCTAAGCTCGGCAGTCACTTAAATGAAATTTATTACCCAAAAGTTATGCTGCTTTATCTTGGTTTTAGAAAAAGTGATATTGGCAGACCGCTTGACGGATTTGGATATTTAATTCCAACACTGGAAAAACGGAAATTGTTAGGTGCAATTTGGAGTTCTACTATTTTCCCCAATAGAGCAGATGAAGATTATGCATCATTCACAATTTTTGTTGGTGGTGCACAGGCTGCACATTTATTTGATATGGACAAATCAGAATTGATTAACATTGTAATAGATGAATTTAAAGATATTATGACGACGAAATACGATCCTGTCTTTATCAAAGATATGGTTTGGGAGAAAGCTATACCGCAATATAATGTCGGCTACATTGAGCATGAAAGATACTGCGATGAATTTGAAAAAAATAACCCCGGAATATTCTTAAGTGGAAATTACCGCGGCGGTATCTCTGTCGGCGATTGTGTTAAAAATTCTGATCTTGTATTCAAAAAAATTGATGAGTTTGTTGAGAAGAATAATTAACGGTAGTCGGTAGTCGGTAGTCGGTAGTCGGTAGTCGGTAGTCGGTAGTCGAAAATAAAAAATCTAAATTTCATAAGTGTAAGTCAGACTGAGTCCCATCGAAGTCAGACGACATTGTAAACAAAATTAAAGTAATAAAAGGAATAATATGAAAATTGAAAAAAGCGAACAGTTATTCAGTAATGCACAAAAATACATTCCGGGCGGAGTAAACTCACCGGTTAGAGCATTCAAATCAGTTGGAGGCAATCCCCTCTTCATCGAGAAAGGATACGGTTCAAAAATTGTTGATGTTGACGGCAACGAATATGTTGAATACATAGGAAGCTGGGGACCGCATTTGTTTGGTCACAATCCTTCCTTCATAAAAGAAGCATTGCTGCAAGCAATTGAAAACGGAACAAGCTTCGGCGCACCTACTGCGATTGAAGTTGAAATGGCGAAATTGTTTACTTCATTAATTCCATCGTGCGAAATGGTGCGAATGGTAAACAGCGGAACAGAAGCAACAATGAGTGCAGTCCGTGCAGCACGCGGCTACACTGAACGCGAAAAAATAATAAAGTTTGAAGGCTGCTATCATGGTCATGCTGATTTCTTTTTAATAAAAGCAGGCAGCGGTGCACTTACTTTCGGCGTTCCTACAAGTCCCGGTGTTACAAAAGGAAATGCAGCAGATACTTTAATTGCGGACTTTAACGATATCGATTCTGTTAAAGATTTAGTCGCACAAAACAAAAATGAAATTGCAGCGATAATCATTGAACCTATTGCAGGTAACATGGGAGTCGTTCCTTCATCAGATTCATTCATAAAAGAATTGAGAGCAATTTGTGATGAAGAAGGAATAGTACTAATTTTTGATGAAGTGATGACCGGCTTTAGAGTGGCAAAAGGGGGCGCGCAGCAAGTACTTGGTGTTACTCCAGACTTAAGCACGTTCGGAAAAATTATTGGCGGCGGCTTACCGGTTGGCGCATTCGGCGGAAAGAAAGAGATCATGCAGAAAATTTCTCCAGCGGGACCTGTTTACCAGGCAGGTACTTTAAGCGGTAATCCGCTTGCAATGGCGGCAGGCTATGCAGCTTTAAAACATATTCATGATAATCCGCAAGTATATGATGAGCTTGAAGAAAAAGCAGTTTACCTTGAAAATGGTTTTAAGAAAAACTTGAAAGAGTTAGGTAAAAATTTTGCAATGACAAGAGTAGGTTCAATGTCATGCATGTTTTTAACCGAGGAAGAAGTAACTGACTTTAACAGCGCCGTTAAATCTGATACAGAGCTTTATGGAAAATATTTTCATGAGATGCTGAATCGCGGTGTTTACCTTGCCCCTGCACAATTTGAGGCTATGTTTATTTCAACTGCGCACAGTTATGAAGATTTAGATAAAACTATTACTGCTCACTTGGAATCTTTGAAAGCGATACTCTAAGTATGCAAAAGCCCAACTTCTCAAAGAAGTTGGGCTTTTATTTTATTGATCAAATCTACTTACAATAGTTTTATTTTGATGATTACAAATATCTTTTGCTTCCGGCGTAAATAAATAATCCAGCCTGCTCCGATAATATTCCACAATTTTTCCGCGAACCATTTTTAAGGTGCTGTTCATTAATTGGTTTTGCTCGGTAAAGCCTTCGCCTAATATTGCAACGGATGACGGAAGCCATCTTTCGGGAAACTGACCTTCGTAAATGCCGCCTGATTTATATTTATCAATTTCGGATTTAATTAAATTCAATATTTCAATCTGTCCCGCTTCATCCTTCACCGAAAGATTTTTCTCTTTCAGCCAACTCAGTAATTCTGACTTATTAGGATAAATTAATGCGACTGTAAACGGAGATTGATTATTATAAAGCATCACTTGATCAATGTAGGGCGAGTTTTCCGTCAAGGCTTCTTCAATTCCTTCAGGACTGTATTTCTCTCCATCGCTGCTTATCAGCAAACTTTTGAATCTTCCGAGTACATAAAGAAAACCATCTTCGTCGAGATAGCCCAAATCGCCGGTGTAAAGCCAGCTGTCTTTTAATGCTTCTCTTGTTGCTTCGGGATTTTTCCAGTAGCCTGCCATTACATTTTCACCTTTTACAACTATCTCACCCTTTTCTCCGGTCGGTACTTCAATTCCGTCTTCATTAAGTATTTTTATTTCAAGATTTATAACCGGCATACCGGATGAGCCAAGCTTATGCTTAGCAGGAACATTTGCACTAATTACCGGTGCTGATTCTGATAAGCCATAACCTTGAAACATTGGGATTCCTATTGCATAGAAAAACTTTTGAAGTTCAATATCCAGCAGCGCACCTCCGCCGATGAAAAATTCCAATCGCCCGCCGAACCCTTCTCTAACTTTGCTGAATAATATTTTATCGTAAAAAGCCAGCAGTGGTTTTTTAATTTTTTGAATTCCTCGTACCTTAGTAAATCCATCAGCATTATATTCGTAAGCAGTTTGCAGAGCATTATTAAAAAATTTTTCTACCTTGCTTCCTTTTGCTTTAATTCCCTTCTCAATATTCTTTCTAAAATTTTTCGCTAAAGCAGGAACGCTCAGCAAAAATGTTGGTTTTATTTCCTTAATATTTTCGGGAATATTTTTCAAGGTTTCCAATGGAGTGGATCCAACTTTTATTGAAGCCATACTTGCGCCATTTTTCATCAGGGTATAAATACCGGCGGTGTGTGCAAAAGAATGGTCCCAAGGTAAAATTAAAAGCGATACATAATTTTCGGGAATTGGAAGCAGTGCTGTAGCTTGTTCTACGTTAGCAGTATAATTTCTGTGGGTTAAAATTATTCCTTTTGGATCGGCAGTGGTTCCTGATGTGTAGCAAATATTTGCGTAATCATCTTCCTTGATTGATTTCCACATATTATTAAAAGTAGAAAGATTACTCTCTAAATATTCCTTCCCTTTATCAATTACATCTCCTTTGTAAATTTCATCATCAGAAGAGTTATCAATTTCATCGAGTAGAATAATTTTTTCTAAATCGGGTAAGTCCCCTTTTATTTTTTCAATTTTTGCGTAGTGCCCTTTTGAAACAATAATAAATTTGCACCCCGAATGAGCGAGCCGAAATTTCAAATCATTCAGTTCATCTACCTTTACAGAAATAGGAACATTAACACCGCCGGCATAAAGCACTCCGAGTTCCGCCATTACCCAATCATTTCTACCTTCAGAAATTAGTGCCGCCCGGTCTCCTTTTTGAAATCCGAGTGTGATTAATCCCCCAGAAAAATTATAAACAAGTTGCTGCATCTCTTTGTAGGAAAGGCTTTCATATTCAGTATTAGTCTTTTCCCGCATCAAGGGATTGTTTGGATACTTTTCAACACTTTCTTCAAATAGAAATGGTAAGGTTCGGTGAGTCAATTTTTGTCCTCCGGTTTATAGCAGATAAATAACTCTTTTGGACTATCAAAATAAAATTAGTTGAAGGAAAATACAAGATGGCTAAAATAAAAAACCCAACCTTTAATTGGCTGGGTTAAAAATGCTAAAATAATTTTTAAATATTATCTAAAGAAAAATCTAAATCCCGCACGTACCATTATCCCGCTCATATCATATACCCTTTCAAAAGTTCTGGTGCTGCCGGAGGTTCTGTCATCTACTTCATAAGTCCAGCTTGGTTTTGAATCATGATAAGTAGCTTCAATCAGAAATTCCGATCGATGACCCAGCCTGTAAGCGTAGCCTGCGCCAAGCCGCCAGCTAAAATCAAATGCTCCCTGAAAATCATCATCGTTTGGATTCTCATAATTTCTATAAAATATCAGCAGCACCTCTGCACCTACTGCACCATACAAATAAAAATTCATTTTGGGGGCTAAGGGAAATTTACCGGTTAGATTAAACATAATGGGAATACTGTGTAAATTTGTTTTTGCTCTTAGTTCGTTTAACTCACCTCCAATGCTTGGATCAAATTGATTGAATTCCGAAACTAAGCTCTGATCTGTGTAATTTTTGTTGAACCAATCGATACTCCAGCCGATAATTAAATTTCTATCAACTGCATGTCCTCCTTCGTAACCAATGATAAAACCTCCTTCGGCTGCCTTTGGATTGAAATACCCTAATTTTATTGCTCCCGAATGGTATTGAGCATAAGATGCAGTTGTAAGAAAAAGTAGAAAAAGAAATATTAGCCTTCTCATTTTTACTCCAAATTTTTGATAATTAAAAGAGTTGCCATTCTAATGCCATAATATATATTGGAAAATATTCAAAAAAGCAGGTTAGTTATTTTTGAGTGTATCTTATTTAACACAATATTGTACTATTATTTTGAATTTTCAGTATGGTGTAATGCAATAATTTTTACATCTAAACTTTTGGTATTGAAGCAAAAAAATAATGGAATAACTTTAAAGTTAAGTTAAACTATAACGGGATTAAAAATGGAAGTTACAATATCAATACCTATGTTGGTTTTAATTATTTTCGGCAGCTCTTTTTTTACCTTGGTTATATTATCACTAATAAACGCCGGAAGAAATATCAATGAAGACAGAACTTAAAAGTTAGCTGCGGGAAAATTCAATAAATAATTTATTTAATTCTAATAATTATTGCGCGTCTGTTTTTTGCCCTGCCGGAAATTGTTAGGTTTGATTCAACCGGGTATTCAGCGCCCATATCAAAAAGTTCAAATCGTTTAGCATCAATACCACTGTTAACAAAATAATTCTTTATGAATTGTGCACGGGCTAAAGCAATATTTTTATCCAAACTTGTTGCTTCAAAACTATCACTATGTCCTGCAATTCTCCACTCGGAGTTAGGTTTTTCCAGCATCATAGCTTTTAGCTCTTCCAAAACATTTTGGTACGAAGGTTTTGAAAACTCAATATTATCCGTCTCGAAATAAACTATTCTAATAACATCATCAAATTCAACTGCAGCGGTTTTTTCGCACCCCACTGAGTCAACAATTGCATCTGGGCTTGAATTTGGACATTCATCAATGTAATCCGGAACGCCGTCATTATCAGAATCAATTGGGCAGCCATATGCATCTACCACAGCATCAACTGGGGTATTCGGGCATTCATCTAAATAATCGGGCACACCATCATTATCGGAATCTAATAAACACCCAGATTCATCAACAGCAACATTGGGCGGAGTATTGGGGCATAAGTCTAAATAATCAGGTACGCCGTCAGAGTCAGTATCTAAAGGGCATCCGAGGGAATCAACTGCTAGAAACTTTGGCGTGTTGGGGCATTTGTCTTTTATATCAGGCACACCGTCACCATCCGAATCGGGAAGAGGGATAGGTTCAGTTACACCTTCAAAATTATTTTCATCAGTTAAGGTGCGGTTATCATTACCATTACTTAGTAGATTAAACCCGTACGAAATTCCAAAATAAGCAGCATAAGATATATTATTCTGCTCACCGGGAATCAGTAAATCAAAATTAACATTTTTACCATAGTTTAAGGAACTAACTAAGTTTATCGCCATCCCATCAACTGGAATAAGCTTTACTCCCAACTCAGTTGTTAAATTAACGGGGTTTAGAATGTAACTACCTTTTTTATCGTTTATCAAAAATGAATTAAAACCTGCCATAATATAAGGCGCAAACGCTTTAGTAAAAGAAACGGAATACATTACTCCAGCACCCAGAAAAAATTGATCCGATTCATAATCAACATTTATCGGATCTTCGAAAGTATGCCTTAGATTACCGCCACCGAAAAATTGTTTTATACCAAGTGTATGCTTACCCCATTTAGCAAAGTGGTATTCAAAAGCACCGCGCACGCTTAAATTGAATGCTGTTTCCGGCGCATCAATTATTCCCCATGAAACACCCGGCTCTATCCCGACAAATAATCTTCCGAATAAAAGATTTTTGGAATCGCTATCAGCCGTCTGTGATAAACCGGTTAGAATCGGAAATAATGTAATTATTAAAAACAGTTTTTTAAGCATATTTAACTATTTACAATTTGACTTTTACAAAAGACAAATCTGATTTCTTTTTAATATTAATTGATAGTGCTGTTAAATCAAATTTAATTATAAAATCCTTAACTCGCTATTATTTTATGAATAGGATATTCCGACTAAATACCTTATCTCCTATTATATTTGTTACCCGAACTACTATCTCCGGGAAGATATTATGTGTAAAAATTAGTAATTTAGTAATCTTAAATTTTTAATAAAAGTCGTAAATATTAGGAGTAAATTTTATGGCAGAAAAGCAGCATAATATTGAAGCTAAGTTAGATGATAAGCTGAATATAAGAGAAGATTTCAATCCCCCCACTTATGAAGAATGGAAAGCTGTCGTTGAGAAGGACTTAAAGGGTGCTTCATTTGAAAAAAAATTAATAACTAAAACCTATGAGAATATTGAGTTAAAGCCGATATATACAAAATCGGATACTGAAAATTTACCCCACATAAATACTTTGCCCGGCGAGGGAAATTTAGTTAGAGGTAATAATTCTTCCGGCTACTTAAAAAACTCTTGGAATATTTCGCAAGAAATTCCAATCGGCGATGCCGAAGAGTTTAACGAGGCATTAAAAAATGATCTCGCTCGAGGGCAGGATTCAATAAGTATTATTCTCGATATGCCTACAATGTTAGGTCAAGACTCTGATTACGCCGAAAGCGGAATTGTTGGAAATGGCGGTTTAGCCATCTCGGCACTCAAAAGTATATCCCGCGCTTTGGAGGGTATTGATTTTGAGAATTACCCTTTAAATATTAGTGCAGGATTTTCATCATTACCCATGATAATGCTGTTAAAGGCTTACATGGAGAAACAAGGCAGACAACTTAGTTCTATTGAAGGAAGTATTGATGCAGACCCAATAGGGTTTTACGCAAAATATGGAAAACTTCCCGTAACCCTAAAACAAGCAATATCTGAAATGACGGCAGCTTCTAAATGGGCTGTTAAGAACAAAGCTGAAATTAAAACTATTGGCATTAACGGCGAGTATTATCATAACGCCGGTGCTAGCTCTGTGCAGGAGTTAGCAATAGTTTTAGCAACAGCGTCGCACTATTTTGAAGAGCTTCTGAAAGCTGGGCTTACTGCCGATCAAATTGCCGGATCAATAAAATTAATATTTGGTGTTGGTCCAAATTACTTTATGGAAGTATCAAAATTTAGAGCAGCAAGAATTCTTTGGAGTAATTTTACAAAAGCCTACGGAGCCGGTGCTGATTCTGCCAAGGTTTTTATACATGGAAGAACTTCAAAATTTAATCAAAGCATTTATGATCCTTATGTAAATATGCTGAGAACTACAACTGAAGCATTCTCTGCAATTGTCGGCGGTGTCAATTCACTCCACAGCAATTTCTTCGATGAATCGATAAGAGTGCCTGATACATTTTCGAGAAGAATTGCCCGCAACACACAAATAGTTCTTAAAGAGGAATCGCACCTAAATCAACTGATTGACCCGGCAGGCGGCTCTTTTTACGTTGAAAAACTTACAGACGATTTGGCAAAAGCTGCTTGGAAGCAATTTCAGGAAATTGAAGCAAATGGCGGAATAGTAAAGTGCTTAGAGAATGGTTACATCAAAGATATGATTGATGAGGTAAATAACTTGAGAATTAAAGATTTAAAGAAACGTAAATCAGTCATAGTCGGCACCAATATGTATTCCAACACTAAAGAGGAAAAGCTTAAAACACGGGATCAGAGTTTTGATAAATTGTACGAAAAAAGAAAAGAGTACCTGCAAAAGTTTAGAGTGGCAGGTGAATCCGAAAAACATGTTTCGATACTGGATAAACTAAATAAGTTGATGGACTTAAACTCCGAAGACCTAATAGAGACGGGTTCAAAAGCCTTTATTGAAGGAGCAACACTTGGGGAGATTTCAAAATCTTTACGAGCCGGTGTTGAACCGTCCAAAGATATTGAGGCTGTAAAAACTTTTAGACTTGCAGAAATTTTTGAAGAGCTAAGAGATGCTTCATTAAAATATAAAAAGGAACATGGCAATGCCCCGCAGATATTTTTAGTAAATATGGGTCCCGTTAAGCAGCATAAAGCTCGTGCCGATTTCTCTACCGGTTTATTTGAGGTAGGAGGATTTGAAGTAATAAGTCCTAAGGGATTTTCATCAAATGAAGAAGCAATTGATGGTGCGATAAATTCCGGTTCAAAAATATTTGTTGTTTGTTCTACCGATGATACTTATCCCGAAATAGTTCCGGTTGTTGCAAAAGGAATAAAGGAAAAACATGCAGATGCATTAATAATATTAGCCGGTTATCCAAAAGATCAAATTGAGGAACATAAAAAATCCGGAGTAGATGAATTTATTTATTTGGGCTGCGATGTTTATAACATCCTCTCAAAATCTCTGAAAAAAATTGGAGCGATGGCATGAGTAAAATAGACTTCACTAAAATAGATTTGAAATTAGATACTGAAAAAAAATCAATTAAAGATTGGCAGGAAAAAGTTGAAAAAGAGACAGGCAAAAATCTGGATGAATTACTCTGGCAGACAATGGAGCAGATTGATGTTAAGCCTTTATACACAAAAGAAGATTTAGAAAAATGCGATCATGTTGATTACATGTCGGGTATTCCTCCATTTCTGAGAGGACCATACAGTACAATGTATGTTGCCCGTCCTTGGACGGTGAGACAGTATGCCGGTTTTTCTACTGCCGAAGAAAGCAATGCGTTCTATCGGAGGAATTTAGCTGCCGGTCAGCGCGGTTTATCTGTTGCATTCGATTTAGCAACTCACCGCGGATATGATTCGGATCATTACAGAGTTGTTGGCGATGTTGGTAAAGCCGGTGTGGCTATTGACTCAATTGAGGATATGAAAATTTTGTTCGATCAAATTCCGCTGGATAAAATGTCGGTATCGATGACAATGAATGGCGCAGTATTACCAATACTTGCCTTTTACATTGTTGCCGCAGAAGAACAGGGAGTTAAGCATGAGGAGTTAACAGGTACAATTCAAAATGATATTTTGAAAGAGTACATGGTGCGTAACACATATATTTATCCGCCGGAACAATCGATGAAAATTATTGCGGACATATTTGAGTTTACCTCGCAGAATATGCCAAAGTTCAATAGTATTAGTATCTCCGGCTATCACATGCAGGAAGCAGGTGCAACCGCTGATTTAGAAATGGCATACACACTGGCAGATGGTTTAGAGTATGTGAGAACCGGAATTAAATCAGGTTTAACAATTGATCAGTTTGCTCCCCGTTTATCTTTCTTCTGGGCGCAGGGTATGAACTATTTTATGGAAATTGCTAAGATGCGCGCAGCAAGAATAATTTGGGCAAAACTAATCAAGCAGTTTAATCCGCAAAACCCAAAATCAATGTCTCTGCGTACTCACTCACAAACATCGGGATGGAGTTTAGCCGAACAAGATCCGTTTAATAATGTTGTAAGAACATGTATGGAAGCAATGGCTGCTGCATTGGGTCATACTCAATCACTGCATACAAATTCATTGGATGAAGCAATTGCACTGCCGACAGACTTCTCCGCACGCATTGCAAGAAACACGCAGCTTTATCTACGGGATGAAACATACATCACAAAAGTAATTGATCCTTGGGCAGGCTCATACTATGTCGAATCACTTACAAAGTCATTAATTGAAAAAGGTTGGGAACATATTCTTGAAATAGAATCATACGGCGGAATGACAAAAGCAATTGAAGCCGGGATCCCTAAAATGAGAATAGAAGAGGCATCCGCAAGACGACAAGCACGAATCGATTCCGGACAAGAAACCATTGTTGGTGTTAATAAATACCGCCTGGATAAGGAAGACCCGATTGAGATTTTAGAAGTAGATAATACAGCAGTTAGAATATCTCAATTAAAAAGATTACAGCAGGTTAAAGCGGATAGAAATAATGAAGAAGTGGAAGCATGCTTGAACGATATTACAAAGTGCGCTGATACGAAAGAAGGAAATCTCTTAAAGCTATCGGTTAAAGCCGCAAGAGCAAGAGCAACGCTCGGTGAGATTTCAGATGCAATTGAAAAAGTTAGCGGGAGGTACAAAGCAGTGACAAGAACGATATCAGGCGTTTACAGCAGCGAGTACGGTTCATCCGAAGATGACATGGTTAAAAAAGCTAGAGAAATGACAGATGAATTTGCCGAAAGTGAAGGACGCCGACCAAGAATTATGGTTGCTAAAATGGGACAAGATGGACATGACCGCGGAGCTAAAGTTGTTGCAACCGCTTATGCCGATATGGGTTTTGATGTTGATGTCGGTCCCCTTTTCCAAACACCTGAAGAAACAGCAAAGCAGGCAGTTGAAAATGATGTGCATGTTGTGGGAATGAGTTCTTTAGCTGCTGGTCATAAAACGCTGCTGCCTCAACTAATAGAAGAATTGAAAAAACTTAAGCGGGAAGATATCATTGTAATAGTCGGCGGTGTTATTCCTTCTCAAGATTATGATTTTCTATATGAGCATGGTGCCGCAGCTATTTTTGGTCCCGGCACAAAAATTCCCGCTGCCGGAATAAAAATTATGGAAGAGATAAATAGTAGGTTTAGGTAAAAAAAATGGGGCAGACTTCTGCCCCGATATCATGAGAAACCAATAGTTTCCTTTAAGTAGGCATTATCAAAAAGGCTTTAGTATATAGTTTTTTAATCGATAATTATTTTTTCTAATAATTTTGCGAACACTGTAACAGATGAAGAAAAAAAGTTTACATGGGATATTCAAAAAGCCGGCTATGACCATTCACATTATGACAAAATGGGAATAATAAATTATAAAGAATTTTCTGAAGATTTTGAAAAATTTTTCAATTGTGAAGTTGATTTACCTGAAATTGAAATACAAAAATTAGACCTTTTCGCTGAAATGGAAGTACAATATTAATAATATACAAAAAGGCATAATAGCAAAGTTGTTTTGAAGATAAATGAACCATTAACCTGCACCACATAATTACAAAGCCATTTGATTAGCAAATAATCTTGAGATTGCCCTAATTTAGACTTATATTTAATCCAGAATAAAGACATAATAAGGATCAGAAATGAGAGACATTTCAGTTTTAAATGATATAATTCCAGTGGGTCAATTCAAGTCCGGTTTAGCAAAGTACCTTAAGGAAATCCAAAGCAAACGTAACTCTTTAATTATCACGCAAAATGGAAAACCTGCAGGAGTATTAATTTCACCGGCAGAATTTGATGATTTGAGGCAAACAAAATTCTTCATCGATTCAATTTCACGCGGCTTAACTGATTCCGGGAAAGGGAATGTATTAACTACTGAAGAGCTTAAAAGTGAATTAAAGAAAAAAAGAGCCGCAAAAGTAGGATGAAATTATTATGGAGTGAAGAGGCTTTACTTAGATTACAAGAAATTGAAGAATATATTTCAAGAGATAATCCTACTGTTGCGATTAAATTTGTTAACAAGTTAATATCCGTTGCTGAAACAATAATTGAAAATCCGAAAATCGGCAGAGTTGTGCCTGAGCTATCTCTTGAAAACATCCGTGAATTATTGCATAAGAATTATAGGATTGTTTACTTAGTTAAGAAAAACTCGATTGACATTCTTACGGTATTCGAAGGACATCAATTATTAAAAAAAGAAGAAATAATTAAAAGTGAAAAATGAAAATTACAGTAATTACTATTTTTGAATATTTCCAAAGAAAATTACCATGATGCCAACCCTGAAAACCAAAAGACTAACATTACGCCCTTTCACTTTGGAAGATTCTGCAACTGTTCAGAAATTAGCCGGTGATAAAGAAATATCATCAACTACTTTGAACATTCCCTACCCCTATGAAGATGGTGTTGCTCAAATTTGGATTTCAAATCATGAAGAAAAATTTGAGAAGAAAGAGGAACTTGTTTTAGCAATTACAAATAAAACTAATAAAAATATCATGGGTGCAGTCGGGTTAAAAATTAATAAAGATTTTAACAATGCCGAACTGGGTTACTGGATTGGCAAAGAATTTTGGAACAATGGCTATGCAACTGAGGCTTCTGAAAAAATAATTGATTTTGGTTTTAATAAATTAATGCTAAATAAAATTCATGCACATTATTTAGTTATCAATAAAGCATCCGGTAAAGTAATGGATAAAGTAGGAATGCATCAAGAAGGCTACTTAAAACAGCACGTAGTTAAGGATGGAACTTATCATGATATTATTCAGTACGGAATACTAAGAGATAACTATATAAAAAAAGTTAAAAATGGATAAACAAAAAAAAGTAAGATTCAAAATTTGCTGTATATCATCTGTTGATGAAGCAAATTTAGCGATAAAATATGGAGCATCGGCACTTGGATTAGTTTCTGAAATGCCGAGCGGTCCGGGTGTAATTAGCAATGAACTGATTAAAGAAATTGCCGAACAAACTCCGCCGCCCATTTCTACATTTTTATTAACGAGTAAGACTGATGCAAAAGATATTATTGAACAACAGAAAGAGTTGCGGACAAATGCAATTCAAATTGTTGATGAATTGAAAACAGGTACTTATGCTGAAATTAAAGAAGCTCTCCCCGGAATAACAATAGTTCAAGTCGTCCATGTGATTGATGATGCATCTGTGAAATATGCAGTAGAAGTAAGCAATCAAGTAGATGCACTTTTACTTGATTCCGGTAACCCGAATTTAAGCACAAAAGTTTTGGGCGGAACCGGTAAAATTCATAATTGGGAAATAAGCAAAAAGATTAGAGAGGGTGTGAGCATCCCAATATTTTTAGCGGGTGGATTAAATCCGGTAAATGCAAAAAGCGCAATTGAAACAGTTGGACCATTTGCATTGGACTTATGCAGCGGAGTTAGAACAAACGGAAAACTGGATGAGAGTAAATTAGCTGCATTTGTAAATTCACTTGAATCAAATTAAATTGTTATAGAATTAAAAATTAAAGTTGAAGAGAACCTTGAAATCAGAAGAAAAAAATAGTAAAAATTACGACCCCGATTGGAAACCTAAAAATGCCGGAAGTGAGTTTGCAGTTAAAGTTGTTAAAGGCATTGAAAATAGCGGAAGTAAAAAAAATACTAATAAAATGAATACTAGAACTGCTGATTTATCAACATCGGATTTTGTTGAAGGAGTATTAAGAAACGATAGAACTATACTTGCAAGAACAATTACATTAATTGAAAGTAATTCTCAAAAGCATAACGAAAAAGCGCAGGCGGTTTTACAGAAGCTGCTGCCTAAAACAGGTAATTCAATTAGAGTTGGCGTAACCGGTATACCCGGCGCCGGAAAAAGTTCAATAATTGAAACCTTAGGTTTATACCTATTGAAGCAAGGACACAAAGTTGCAGTGCTTACAATTGATCCGAGCAGTACCGTTACAAGAGGAAGCATACTTGGCGATAAAACAAGAATGGAACAACTATCCCGTGAAGAGAATTGTTTTATTCGTCCTTCTCCATCCGGTGGAACACTTGGCGGTGTTGCACGTAAAAGCAGAGAAACAATGCTCCTTTGCGAAGCCGCAGGTTATGATGTTATTTTAATTGAGACTGTTGGAGTTGGTCAGAGTGAGGTTACGGTTCGTTCAATGGTTGATTTTTTTCTTTTAGTAATGATTGCCGGTGCCGGTGATGAGCTGCAGGGAATTAAAAAAGGAGTTATTGAACTTGCCGATGCACTGCTGATAAATAAAGCTGACAGCGGAAATGAAGCAAGGGCGAACATTGCTAAATCCGATTACTCTAACGCACTCCATTATTTAAAACCTTCAACTGAAGGATGGATAACTAAAGCACACACTTGCAGCGCCCTAACCGGAAATGGGATACCGGAAATTTGGACGATGATCAAAAAGTTTTCAGAAATCACAAAGAATTCCGGTGTTTTTGAAAAGAGAAGAAAAGAGCAATCACTTCAGTGGGTTTTCGGAATGGTCGAAGAAGCTTTACTTCAGAATTTTTATAACAATGATGATATTAAAAAGAGTATCAGCGAAATAAAATCTAAAATAATTAACGCTGAAATTCTACCTACCTCCGCCGCATCTATGCTGCTTGATAGTTATAATAAAATAAAAAGCTGATAAATATGGCAAGTCCCAATTATAACTATTCTTCAACCACGCTGAAGATGCAGTTATATAAGAATTTAACTTATTAAAAATTGACTTCAACCCGAATTATGCATTAGAAATAATTAAAAAAGTCTAAATAAAAATTGTCTTTTTAATTGCACCGTCATTCTTGCCCGTCCGACAGGCAGGTATGACGGTGATTGATTTTAAAATTATGTAAGGGGCTTTAGCCCGTCTTTGCCGGTGAGCAGGCCCAAAACCTTTGGGTTATCCCAAGGATTCCTTTAGAAAAACCCAGGATTTATGTTTGTTCAAATCCCGCCTGCCGGACGGGCAGGATTCACGGCGCTGAAGCACCGTGCTATTATCTCTTTTGCATGATTCGGGTTCAACTAATAAATATTTGATAAATTACTCAACACTGCAAAGTTTATAACCCCGTTAGGGGTTAAATGTTTGTAGAAAAAAAGAAGAAAAACATCGAACCGCAGAGCGGTTCAACCAAATTATTGTAAGGGGTAAAATTATATCCGAGAGGCAAATTTTTTTTAACCACGGGTAAAATCCGTTGAAAAAGATAACAGTGCGGAAATGAACTATGAAGTAGTTCAAGTATAAATTTATTTTTGATATGATTAATGGAACTTGCCATAAATATTAAGCTAAAACTCGATTTCTAATTTTTTGTTGCCAATTTGTAACCAATTTTGACACCCAATAAGTAATTATTACTGAAATTTATTTAAATCCAAAAATAAGGGTTCAAAGAAGAGTGTTAAATGTTTTAGTGAAAATAACGTGCATAAATTTTTTTAGAAGGATTTATACAATAAATGCCGTTTTTATTCAAAATTTAAGTTTTTAAAAATATTTGCGATTATTATGAAGAAAGTTAGTATAAATTGCCCGATAAAGATTTTTGGGAATAGTTTTTGTATAAGTTGATAAGAAACACAATTACAACCCGAAGAGAGGAATCGGGAAATAATTATTAATATAATTTAATTGAAGAAGAGGAGTAAATGGAATTAACAACAATAGCCTTCTTAGAATCTTACAGCCTTGAGAACAGTGCCGGCATAATGGGAGCAGTTCTTGTTACAGACACCGACACTAAACCGATTGAGTTTAGAGTTACCGCACCAATTAAGCCGACAAATTTTCAAAAAACTTTATATGGTGATGTTTTACTTGAACACATTCTTGTTGAACTTATAGGCGTACCGTTATTAGAAGCAATTAAAGAAGAAGTGGATATTATAGTTGTACGCGATCCCTTATTCTTAGGCTTAAATAATAAACAAGGTGTTAGAGTTCTTAGAGTTTATAAAGAAGAAGAAGGACCTGCTAGAGCCGGAACATCAAGTAAAGAGATAGCAAGTTCAAATAACGGCACTTCAAAAGTTTTGGCAGAAACATTAAACAGATTTGAAAATGAACTGCCGGAAATTTTGGATAAGCTTAATACTATTTCTGAAAGCAGACATCTAGTTGAACCATTTGAAAGACTGAAAGTTGCTTGCGAACAAGTACAATCGCAAAAAGGCAAAGAATAACTTGTTATGTACCGGAAGGTAAAAAAGAAGATTGCAGCTTCAATTACCAATCTTGATTCCCCGGCAACAAAAAAGAAACTTATCGATATGGCTCCGGCTGAAACGCGGGCGGAAAAAGTTGAGGTTCTTTCTGAGCCGGGTATTATCCCTTTTGATTTTTACAAACTGACTAAACCCAAATACGCGCTTGTAAAAACAAAGTTTCCCCAGGTAAGCGTTATCAGCACTTTCGATGAGTATTTTATTAAAAAATCGAAAACTAATGTGGTGTTTTTCGACTTCGGAAGAACCAAATCTAAAAACGTGGCAATTGATTCTGATAATAAAACCAAAATTAATTTTACTGCAAGTGTTATCAGCAGCAGTGATTCTATTGTTCTTAAAACAAAAGAAATTGGTGAGCGTGAAAAAACCGATAAAATAACTTCAGCCAATTACCAAATGGATTTTGATATTTTAAAAGTAGATAATTCTGATATCAAAATTGAAATTGGAACACCCGCCAAGGTTGAAAAAATTAAAACCAAACTTCAAAAAGATACCCCGCTTGAAATTAATTTCCGACCGAAAGATGCTGATACCTTTGGTATCTTTAAAAGAGAATTATTAACCGATGAAAATATTTCTGAAAATGCATTAAGTGAATTTACTGAGCCTGACTTTAGTTTACCTTCTGAAAGCATTGATAGTGTAAATTATTTAATGTCAGTACCGGAAATTAAAAATTATATAGATGAGCAAGTTCCCGTTGTATTTGAAGTGAGCCTTAATCAAGCCTCGCTTAATACCGGTGATTTTGATGCTGATGCAGCAATTGAAACAACTGATTATTCAGGCATATTCGGTTTAGAGGAAGCGCAAAAAGATAGTGTAGGTGAGATAAAAGACCATTCTCAATTATTCGGTTTAAATATTGATGAAAGTACTGTTTCTATCAAAATAGAAGATCATTCAGATTTATATGGTTTAAATGTTGATGAAAGTACTGATTCTGTTGAAATAGAAGATCATTCCGATTTATTTGGTTTAAATATTAACGAAAGTATTAAAGCAATTGAGCTAAAAGATTACTCTGATTTATATGGTTTGAATGATCATCTATACATCAAAACAATTGACTACCTTAAAGAGTTTAACAAAGACTCTGTAACAACCGCAGTCTCTGAAAATAAATTAGATGTAAATGATACCGAGATGCCCGGCAAACCGGAAATTTATGACATGCTTAAAAGTAATGTTCATGATATTCCCAAAGAGAGCAAAGTATACGCTAAAATTAAGCTTGATAAATTTGCAGCAACTGAAACTATTGATATACTTTCCCTTGCAAAGGAAGATATAGAAGAATTACCGGAAGCACCCTCAACTACTGAACTTTGGGCGGATCAATATTTCAGCACACCTAAAATCATTTTTGAACTTACAGATATTAAAGACCCAAAATTTGAAAGACCCAAATTATTTAAAGTAACTTTTCAGGACTTTGATTCTTCGAGCATTCAACTACAGGAAATTAGCAATGTAAGTCTAAGCTCAAATATTCTAAACATAAACTCTAACCCTGTTTTGGCTCAGCAAAAAGTACTCGAGCTAAAAGCTGCCACTAAGCTCGAACTTAAAAAGACTGATAAGAAACTTGAAGATGTTCTGAATAATTACTTTCAATTTTTAATGCAGCCTTCCGTTGAATTAACTAAAGAAGAAAAAGCCGAATTACTATTCGGGCTGCATGATTATCAGATTGAGGGAGTGGACTTTCTTTCGTTGAATGAAAGAGCCGTCCTCGCCGATGATTTAGGACTTGGTAAAACTGTTCAAGCAATAGCCACCTTAAAAATTTTGATGAGACAAAGGATTGTACGAAAAGTTCTTATTGTTACAAATAAAGATGAAATGGGCAGCGAAGAACTTTCTGAATTAAGTGATACACCAATTGGCTGGGCAGGACACTTTTTGCATTGGGCTGATCAGTACAGCATTTCTTTAATCGATGGAGTAAAAAGTAAGAGGAAAAATAAATGGAGTGAAAATTCACAAATTAACATAATCGATTACAATAGTTTATTGAATGATTTTAAAAATTCATTATTAAGTGAAGATAAATTAAATTCGTTTGATTGTATTATTTTTGACGATTATGAAACTCTCCTTACAAATAAAGATAAGTATGAATCTTATCTTTCAAAAATAACATCAAAATATGTTTGGAATTTAACGAGCAGTAATCAAAACGTAAATTTGGAAGATACAAACAAACTCCTTTTAGGCAGCGGAACTGAAAGTAAGGAATTTGCAGTGTTACACCGCTCCCGATTAAGTGTATCAACCGGTTTACCGCTTGTTGTCCGAAACGAAAGATGGGTTAGTTTTGATGATGAACAAAATACAGCTTATACTAAAGCTTTAGAAGAAGGCAGGAACCAACTTGAAAACTTTCTTTCAACAGGAAATATCCTTCGTTTCCAGGCAAATGTTTTATTCTTTCTGCATAAATTAAATCAGCTTTCAAACTTTGTAGATGGTGCACAGACAAGCAGCAAATCAAATATTCTGATGAATTATGTAAAAACTATTGCTGCTAATAAAAGTCAGGTAATAATTTATTCCAATTATGATAAACAGGGAACTAAGCAAATTGAAGAACTCCTCGATACATCGGAAATTAAATATGCTAAATTCCTTGCAGGTATGTCTTCAGAAGAATTAAATAATTCCGCAGCTAAATTTTCCGGTGATAAAAATATTACTGTGCTGCTTGCCAGCTTCAAATCTGCCGGTGCGCGCAAAGCACTCCCATCGGCTCCTTATTTAATTAATTTCGATCCTATCTGGAGCCCAACCGCTCAATGGCAAATTGAGGATACAATTATTTCAAAATTTAAGGGAAAGACGCAAGACCAGTTTAGCTTAACAGTTTATAATTTACGAGGCGAAACTGAAATTGAAAAATCAATTCTTAAAACGCTTGGTGAAAAAGGATTTCTCGAAAGAAATTTATGTGATAATATTCCGGCACAAACTTTTAGTAATATATTAACTGATGATGAATGGAAAAATATTATCGGTCTTAAACTAAAAGATGAAAAGGATTCTAAGAAAACATCCGTTGACGATAAACTAAAAACGGCGGCAGATAAAATCGGTAAGCTGAATAAAGATGATCTGCTCGCTAAAATATCTTCACTCCTTAAATCGCTCGGGTTTAAGAAAATTGAAAAAACCGAAGATGGTTCAACAGATAGGACTATACTTTCATGCAAGTTCGATAGGAATGGTGTTGAGCAGTTTGCAAAAATTAATTGTGTACTTACTGATGATACAAACTTAAATTCAATCAAAGAGTTCGTACACTTCCAATCAACAAAATCCGATTTACACAGATTGATTGTAATATCAATTTATCCCCTGCCTGTAAATATATTAGACTTCAAAAGCCAAAAGGTAACGTTCGTTGATCGAGAACTACTTGCTAAATATTTACTTCACTTTAATGAAATATAATTTTTAACAATTCTACATTTTCTCAAAATTATTTTTGCAGCATCAATTTTTTTGCTGTGCTGAATTCACCCGCTTTTAAAGTATAAAAATAAACTCCGCTTGAAATCGGTCGGCTAAGGGATTGGGCATCAAAACGAACTTGATGACTTCCTGAATTAATGAACCCATCAACTAAAACGGCAACTTCTTTTCCCAGCACATCATAAACTTTTAATGTAACATAACCGGATTTGGGAACTGAGTATTGAATAATTGTACTAGGGTTAAAAGGATTAGGAAAATTTTGAGAGAGATAATAATCAGCAGGTTTGCTTCCGCTATCATCAATTGATAAAGGCAAATAAAAATAATCCAAAATCTTACTCATCAACTCTATTCTAACACTTTGCGGATAAACAGTTTCAAATGGAAAAGCAAAATAGACCATGGCTCCCGCGGTACTGCTGTTTGGGAATGTGCCCTGATAAACAACTGCCGCATTATTTGAAGTTGAAGGAGCACCGCTGTATGTAAGTGAATTTATGCCGCCATTAACACCATTAATCGCATCGGGCCAATCTACATCAATTGTACCTTGCGTTCCATCATCAAATAAAAATGGGTCCATCCCGCTAAAGATGCTGCCCGCATTTGCCTCAACAGTATAATATGTTCCCGATTGATCACCGGGTGCGTCTTTAACATATTCGGCTTTAAGAAAATTATTATAGAAACTAATATCAGCAATTGTTGAGGAACCGGTTCGCCCAAGGTCCCAGCCAATTTCTGCACCCGAAACAAAAAGATTACCTCCGTTCTGCAGGAATGACATTACTTTCGATTTTTCAGTGCTGTTAAATGTTTCATCTGCTGTACTTTCATCGCCCAAAAACCAGACCACAGTTTCATAATCATTTATCAAAACCTGATCATTTATTACAGCATCGTTAAGTACATACGAAAATGGAAAACCGTTTTCATTCAAAGGATCTGCATACATTTTTATGTAATCAAAACGCGTGTTGGTAGCCCTATCAAAACCATTAACTACAAGTACTTTATGGGCTGATGAAGATGGAACACCTGCAAATATTCTATTTATAAAGTTGGAGGAGCCCCGCGTGTTCTTTGCTTTTACTTTGAAGTAGTAAACCTGGTTTTCCTGCAATCCGGTTACTGTAATTTGACTGCTTAATGATTCAGCTGAATCTGAAAATGTAATACCGTCGGTACTTATATAAGCTACATATTTTTCAGCAAACTCAGTTTCTTCACATTGAATTGACAATGTTGATCCATTAATATTTGTTACACTGATAAAATTAGGAGCCGCAGGCAGCGGTGCAGAAAAGCTAACCGAATCGGATTCAACAATATTTGAAATATCAGACTCATTCCAAAAACGATTTGCGGCGGTAACAAAATATTTATACGTGCCGGTATAAAAAGTTGCATCATCAAAGTCTTCTCTAATTACAGTTTCTTCGTTACTTAAAATCATCCTGATTATTTGATCATCATCCCTATCGTAAATTTCATCTTCCGATCGATAAAGAATAAACCATTGTTTTTCCGATAAAAATGGTGCCGGTGTAATTGTTAAATCATAATTCAAAGAATCAATTTTTTGGATGCTGAGTGAAAGGACATCGGGCAATTCTGCATCCACTATCGGGCGCACCTTAGTTTTGCGATCAAAAAACATATCACCCGCTTCTCCCCAATAATCATAATCATCCCACGTACCGGAACTAAAAAATTGAAAGCCATCAACCCAGCTTAGTGTTCTGCAGCTGTTAACAATTTCCGGATGACGATACCAGAGGTTATTCTGGTCGAGAATATAGGAGCCGGGTCCTACCGAGTATAATCTCCCATCGGCAATACCCTGCTGAATATTAGGCTGCCAATCAGTTGTAAGCTCGGTTAAAAAAGCCGCTCCGGAAGTCCAATGATAATGCATAGGTGTAAGCTGATCAACGATTCCTAAATTAAACCAAAGTGCGGCATCCTGAAACACTACATAGTATCCGTTCCATCCATTAGTGCCGCCTAATTTGTATTTACCCAAAGTTGCAGGAGTTAACCTTACCCAAGGCTTAACTGCTTGAATTGAATCGTGAAGCGTACCTACAAATTCTGTCACACTTGCTCTACGCCAGTCAGCCCAACTGCTGAAACCCGAAGGAATACCGCCGCTGGCAGGATGTTCGGCATCATAAATATATCTTTTAGTCCCCTCTATATTTTTACCTTCAGCAATTTTTTCATTTATAAATTGTCCGTCCATTAACGATATTTGTTCAATGGCTGATTTATTGTTACTCATATCATCTTCATCGTATTCATTCCAGCGAACATAATCTAAATGCAATCCATCTATATCATAATTTCTAACAATCTCCATAGCAACATTAATTGTGTATTCTCTAACAGCGGCTAATCCCGGCGATGCACTTTTGTAAGAAGTCATGTACTCGCCGTCCTCATTGGTATTTATCCACTCCGGATGTTCATAAGCAATAGTACCGGGCTGATTTGAAGCTACGTGGAATACATTAAACCAAGCATGTAATTCCAATCCCCGCTTATGTGCTTCTTCAACAGCGTAAGCCAAAGGATCATAACCGGGGTATTGATGCCCTGCGTAATATCCCCACGGCTCGTATGATGAGTTGTAATATGCGGTTCCGCTTTGACGAACCTGCCACAACACCGCATTCATATTTGCTTTTACATGATTATCCAAAATAGCTCGCACATTTACTTTATTTTGTTCCGCGGTTTGAAATCGGTTTATATGGTCCCAGGTAATTACCCAAGTGGAACGAAATTCTTCATTGGTTTGGGCTGTATTTTTTATTGTTATGATTGCAAGTAAAAGTATTAGAAGGTGTTTCATTTTCGACTCATTTGTTATTTCAAATATTTATTCAAAATAAATAAATATTCATAAGATAAAAACATGTTAAATCACACTGGCGAATTTAAGGGTTGAGAATTTTTTACAGTTCAATAATTAAAATTGAATTTTTATAAAACTTTTATATGAACCTGAAAAAATTGTTTAATTATTATCTGACCAAGTGAGTAAAATCTTTTAATTAAAATTCGATAGTATTGTTAAGAACAATATCAATTTGAGGTAATAATGCCAGTAGTTTGGAAGCCGGAATACGAAGTTGGAATTGAATCTGTTGATGAACAGCATAAGCATCTGGTAAGTTTAATCAATAAATTAGAAGAAGCTAAGGCACATGAAAATGAGAATGAGGTAATTCATGATATATTTTATGAACTTGTTGACTATACAAAATATCATTTTAGTGAAGAAGAAAAGTTTTTAAAATCGTTTGAGTATGAAAACTTGATGGTTCATAAAGCCCAGCATAAAGTCTTGGTAAAGCAAATTGTAGATATATTAAATGGGCTTAAAAAAGGTGAATACGAAGTAGGTGAAAAGTTGACCTTGATGTTACAGAATTGGCTTATTAAGCACGTACTAAAACATGATAAAATTTATGCAAATAAATATCTGGGAAATTAGATAAGCCGGAGTTTTTCAAAATTGAAATGATTTTTTAAAATAAAAAACCGCCCGTAAGGCGGCTTCAAACAACAATCAATCTTTATTAAACTACTCTCATAAGCAGGCTGAGCAAAATACCGGCTGCAACTGCCGAACCAATAACACCCGAAACATTAGGCGCCATAGCATGCATCAGCAAGTGGTTTGAAGGGTCATCCTTTAATCCTAAATGCTGAACAACACGCGCACTATCGGGAACCGCTGAAACACCGGCAGCACCTATCATTGGATTTAGCTTATTGTCACCCTTCAAAAACAAGTTCATGAACTTCGCAAATAGAATACCCCCTGCAGTTGCAATTGCAAAGGATACTGCACCAAGTACAAAAATTAAAATCGATTGCGGAGTTAAAAATGTTGTAGCTTGTGTTGATGCACCAACGGTTAAACCGAGCAGCAATGTTACAATATCAATCAAGGCTTTGCTCGATGTATCAGCTAATCTTCTTGTAACACCGGATTCTTTAAGCAGGTTGCCGAAGAAAAGCATTCCTAATAACGGAAGTCCGCCGGGAGAAATAAATGTTGTAAGTAATAATCCGACAATAGGGAAAAGTATTTTTTCCAAACGTGAAACCGAGCGAGGCGGTTTCATTTTCATTTTTCGTTCTTCCGGACTGGTTAATAAATTTATAATAGGCGGTTGAATTACCGGAACAAGTGCCATGTATGAATAGGCAGCAATAGCTATAGCACCAATTAACTCCGGTGCTAATTTAGATGAAAGAAAAATCGCAGTCGGACCATCAGCACCGCCTATGATACCAATAGCAGCGGCATGTTCAGCAGGAAAACCTAATGCTAGTGCCGCTATAAAAGTTAAAAATATACCAACTTGTGCAGCTGCACCAAGCAGCATTAATTTTGGGTTTGATAGTAATGCCGAAAAGTCCGTCATGGCTCCGATACCTAAAAATATCAGCGGCGGATAAATTCCTTTCGTAACTCCATAGTATAAATAATTTAGTACACTTCCTTCTTCATAAATTCCTAATTGCAAGCCGGCATTTTCAAAAAACGGAATGTTACCAACAAGAATACCAAACCCGATAGGGACAAGCAAAAGGGGTTCATATTCTTTAGCTATGCCTAAGTAAATAAACACAAGACCTATAACAATCATTATGGCATGCCCGATAGTAATATTTGCGAATCCCGTATATTGAAAAAACGTTGTAAAGCTTTCAGCTAACTGTTGTAAAATTTCCATCAATTAACTCCCTATCTCAACAAGTGCTTCGCCTTCAAGTACGGAGTCACCGGCATTAACTTTTATTGCAGAAATTGTTCCTTCTTTATCGGCATTAATATTATTTTCCATTTTCATCGCTTCCATAATAAGCAGCTTATCACCAATTTTAACAACATCGCCAACTTTAACTTTAATTTCTAAAATTGTTCCCGGCAGCGGAGCATTAATTAATCCTGCGCCCTTCCTTTCAGTTGGTTTACTGGTTCTTGCTTTGCCGCTATCAGAGGAATGCACTACCGGTTTGCGAACAAGTGTTGGGGTTTTTGTTACTTTTTTCTCCGTATGGACTTCAACTTCGTACGTTGTACCGTTAACTTCAATTTTTGCAATGCCTTCTTCAATACTTTGTAAGTGAACGTCGTATTTATTACCTCGTATTGTAAGCTTAAATTTTTTCATTTTACTTCCGTCTTATTTCCTTAATGGAGTTTGTCTTAAACCATAAATCTTGGAACTCCAAGGTGAGTATGGCTTTTGGACTTTTTTAATTGTTACAATTGTATTTTCAAAATCATGAACTTCTTGGTAGTGAAGCGTGATTGCCGTGGAAATTGCCGCAGCTATTTCTCCGGGTATATCTAAATCCTTTTGTTCAACCTGTCTGCCTTGGGCACTTAATTTTTTACGCAGATTTAAGTGCAGCAGCTTTGTTAAGTTTTTAATAAAAAAGAACAGGGTGAGAAGTGCCATAAAAACAATAACATAACCTATAACTGAAATTATAATTCCATCCGTTCCAATTTTCGAAATATCAAAAGTCAGGTTATTTGCTAAACCGGCTAAAGAATTTTCTGCACCTGCACTATCTGCAGCAGCCTTCAATGAATCACTATTTTGTATTGTATCATAAAACATTTTATCACCTGCTATAAAGGAATATTTGAGTGTTTCTTTGGCGGATTAACATCTTTTTTAGTTGAAAGCATTTGCAATGCCCTAATTATTCTAAACCTGGTATTCCTTGGTTCAATTACATCATCAATGTAACCGTATTTTGCGGCAACGTAAGGATTAGCAAATTTACGTTTATATTCTTCCTCTTTTTCCTGCATAAATTTTGCTTTTTCTTCATCACTTTCAATATTTTTCAAATCGCGTGCATGAAGTACTTCAATAGCACCTTTCGCTCCCATAACTGCAATTTCTGCTCCGGGCCACGAATAGTTTATATCTCCTCGTAAATGTTTGGAACTCATAACATCATAAGCACCGCCGTATGCTTTTCTTAAAATAATTGTAATTTTAGGAACAGTGGCTTCACCAAAAGCAAAAAGAAGTTTTGCACCGTGAATAATTATTCCGCCATACTCTTGCGTGGTGCCGGGTAAAAAACCGGGAACATCAACTAAAGTTACTATTGGAATGTTGAATGCATCACAAAACCGCACAAACCTTGCTGCTTTGCGTGAGCAATTTATATCCAGCACACCAGCTAAATAGTTAGGCTGGTTTGCAACTATACCAACCGAGCTGCCGTTAAATTTTGCAAAACCGGTAACTATATTTGGGGCGTACATTCTTTGTATTTCTAAAAACTCACTATAATCAACTATTGAATGTATAACATCTTTTACATCATAAGGTTTGTTCGGATTTTCAGGAATCAGTGTGTTTAATGCATCATCAAGTCTATCAATCGGGTCATCACAATTATTTGCAGGAGGTTCTTCCATATTATTTTGCGGAAGGTAGCTGAGCAATTTTCTAATTATTAAAATTCCTTCTTCTTCATCTTCTGCAACAAAATGCGTTACACCTGATTTTGAAGCATGAACAGCAGCGCCGCCGAGTTCTTCATCTGTAACAATTTCGCCGGTTACAGTTTTTACTACTTTGGGTCCGGTAACAAACATGTAGCTTGTACCTTTGGACATGATATTAAAATCAGTTAAGGCAGGCGAGTAAACTGCACCACCGGCACAAGGACCAAAGATTGCGGAGATTTGAGGAATGACTCCGGATGCCATAATATTTCTTTGAAAGATATCAGCATAACCGGCTAAACTTTTAACGCCTTCTTGAATTCGTGCACCGCCGCTATCGTTAAACCCAATAACCGGGGCGCCAACTTTCATTGCCTTGTCCATCACTTTACAAATTTTCTGTGCGTACATTTCAGATAAAGACCCGCCGAAGATTGTAAAATCTTGAGAAAATATATAAACTAATCGACCGTCAATGGTGCCGTAACCGGTAACCACGCCGTCGGTAAGGTAAGATTGTTTATCAAGTCCAAAATCAGTAGTTCTATGAGAAACGAACATATCAAATTCTTCAAAACTTCCTTCATCAAGAAGCATTTCAATTCTTTCGCGGGCGGTAAACTTACCTTTTTTATGCTGCGATTCAATTCGTTTTTCACCTCCGCCCAGACGTGCTTTTTCACGCATTTCCATCAATTCTTTAATTTTATCTTCTATAGCCATTTAAGCTCCTTTAATAAAACAATATTCAGCTTTATTATTTATTTTTGCTCTTCGCAAAATTCAGTTAAAACACCGTGTGTTGATTTTGGATGAAGGAAAGCGATGTTTAATCCTTCGGCACCTTTTCTTGGTTTGGAATCAATAAGCCTAACACCCTTTTCAGCGGCTTTGTCAAGCGCACCTTGTAAGTCATTTACCTTAAAAGCTAAATGATGAATCCCTTCACCTTTCTTTTCGATAAATTTACCAATTGGTCCTTCCGGGTCCGTTGATTCCAATAATTCAATTTTTGTTTGCCCGACTTTAAAGAATGCGGTTTTCACTTTTTGATCTTTAACTTCCTCTATTGCATAGCATTTTAATCCAAGTACACCTTCGTAATATTTAATTGCTTCATCAATATTTTTAACAGCAATTCCAATATGTTCTATGTGTGAAAGTTCCATTTTTATCTCCGGTTTAAAATTAAGATTTAAACCCTTCAATTTATGTGCCCTGCAATGATATTAAATTTTGGGCAAACTATTTTTTATTTTGTTGGTAAAAATAAGGATTATATAATCAGATACCACAGCTTATATTTACAAATATTTTATTTGTTTCTCAAATGTTGGAATTTGGTTTGATTTTGTAGAATAGATTTTTTTTAAAAGAGATATTGACAATAATATTAAAATCTGCTAAGTTTGATATTCAATTTATTCCGCGATAGCTCAATGGTAGAGCATTCGGCTGTTAACCGAAGGGTTGTAAGTTCGAATCTTACTCGCGGAGCAAAAAAAATCCCGATCAAAAGATTGGGATTTTTTGTTTTAAATAGTTGGGGTATTTATGTTTTATGTTTACGTAATTTATTCTAAAAAGTTTGATAAAATTTACATCGGGCAAACTATGGATTTAGAAATCAGACTAGAAGAACATAATGATGGCTTATCAAATTATACTAAAAAATTTATTCCATGGGAACTGGTTTACTCTGAAAAAGCTGATACCAGATCTGATGCTCTAAGAAGGGAGAAGCAGTTGAAATCAAGTAGAGGACGAAGTTTTATTTGGAATGATATTATTGGTAAAGACAAATATTAGGGTTGTAAGTTCGATCCGTCAGCCGACGGATTACTCGCGGAGCAAAAAAAATCCCGATCAAAAGTTCGGGATTTTTTGTTTTAAATAGTTGGAGTATTTATGTTTTATGTTTACGTAATTTATTCTAAAAAGTTTGATAAAATTTACATCGGGCAAACTATGGATTTAGAAATCAGACTAGAAGAACATAATGATGGCTTGTCAAATTATACTAAAAAATTTATTCCATGGGAACTGGTTTACTCTGAAAAAGCTGATACCAGATCTGATGCTCTAATAAGGGAGAAGCAGTTGAAATCAAGTAGAGGACGAAGTTTTATCTGGAAAGAAATTATTGGTAAAGACAAATATTAGGGTTGTAAGTTCGATCCGTCAGCCGACGGATTACTCGCGGAGCAAAAAAATCCCGATTGAAAGATTGGGATTTTTTGTTTTAAATTATTTTAATTGATTATACCTAAAACATTTTACTATATGATCATTAACCATACCCACTGCCTGCATAAATGCATAACATATTGTTGAACCGACAAATTTAAATCCCCGTTTCTTTAAGTCTTTACTCATTGCATCAGACTCTCTTGTCATCGCCGGAATTTCTTTAAGAGATTTCCATTTATTAACAATTGGTTTACCTCCAACAAAACTCCAAATATATTTATCAAAACTTCCGAACTCTTTTTGAATTTTCAGAAATGCTTTAGCGTTACCCACAGCAGAATTTATTTTCATTTTATTTCTAACAATGCCCGGATTCTGCAATAGCTTTTCAATTTTCTTTTCTGAAAAGCGGCTGACTTTTACGGGATCAAAATTATCAAAAGCTTTAATATAATTTTCACGCTTCTTCAAAATCGTTATCCAGCTTAGTCCGGCTTGCGCTCCTTCAAGAATTAAAAATTCAAAAAGTTTTCTATCATCGTGGAGAGGCACTCCCCATTCTTCATCATGATATTTTATATATAGCGGATCAGTTCCGCACCATTCACATCTCATATTTGCACCGTTTAATTAAGGGATAAAAGACTGTTTCAAGTTACAGGTTTACAAGTTGCAGGTTTTAAGGCTGCAGGTTTTAAGGCTGCAGGTTAAAAGAGATTTCAAGATTTCAAGATTTCAAGATTTCAAGATTAAAGGAAATAAATCCTTCTGTGCAGTGCAACTGGATTTTTAATCAATTCTCTAGCTAATGACTGTAAAATTAACCGCAAGAAAAATTGTTTAATTTTTCTCTTCAGACCGTATTACAACAAAATTCGCTTGATGCTATTTTTTATTAATTCAAAAAACTTATTTGTACTGCTAAATGTGTTGGTCAATGAGAATTGTATTACCATCCGGATCAATTACAGTAATGCTTGCAGGCCCACTAGTGTTAATATCTGTTTCGCTTTCCAAGTTGATATTCTTATTTTGTAAATGCTGCTGAATTTCTCTTACATCATCAAATTTTTCTAGTTTGTTTGCATTGGAATCCCAGCCCGGGTTAAAGGTTAGTATATTTTTTTCAAACATTCCTTGGAATAATCCAATTAGCGAATCTTCGTTTTTCATGATCAAATAGTTTTGATTTATATCTCCGGCAAAAACTTTAAATCCAAGATTCTCGTAAAACTGTTTTGACGCTTTAATGTCTTTAACACTAAGGCTGACTGAAAATGCACCTAATTTCATAGCTCTCCTTATTTTGTTTATGAATAATTTAGTAAATAAAATTTCAATTTCTTACCGGTATAAATTCCTCTTTATAAAATTAATATTATTTACTACAAATTAGAAGTCATAATATTCTCAGCGGCGACGTCTCACCTTTAACATTTGACTTTTCACACCTCACCCCTACTTGCAGCCAGATTTCACCTCTCACCCCTGCCCGCACGCAGGTTTCACCTTTCACCTCTAACCTTTCACTTTTCACCTCTCACGCTTTTATCCATACCGTTTTTATATTAACAAACTCTTTAATGCCGTAATGTGAAAGCTCTCTTCCGTAGCCTGACATTTTAATCCCGCCGAATGGCAAGCGCGGATCCGACTTAACCATTCCATTAATAAAAACGGAACCTGCCTCAATTTTAGCTGCCAGTTTTTTTGCTTTATCAATATCATTTGTCCACAATGAAGATCCTAAACCAAACTCAGAATCGTTTGCAATATTAATAGCTTCGTCTTCATCCTCTGCAACAATAACTGAAGCAACCGGACCGAAGAGTTCTTCTTTATATGCTGTCATTCCTTTTTTAACATTAGTTAAAACTGTTGCGGGATAGTAGGAACCTTTGCGTTCCAATCGCTTTCCGCCGGTTAATATTTTTGCACCGGTTTTTACAGACGATTTAACTTGTTCATCTAATTCTATAAGTAAATCTTCTCTTGCAATCGGTCCTAACTCAGTTTCCATATCAGCGGGGTCACCGACCTTTGTCTTTTCCATTTTTTCTACAAACAGTTCAATAAATTTATCGGCAATTTCTTCAACAACAATAAAACGTTTTGCCGCAATGCAGCTTTGACCATTGTTAATTAAGCGGGAAGTAACTGCCTGATCAACTGCAGCCTCAATGTCAGCGTCGGCTAAAATAATAAACGGATCACTTCCGCCTAATTCTAACACAGTCTTTTTAAGATTATTGCCCGCAGTTTCAGCCACTTTTTTTCCTGCGTTTTCACTGCCGGTTAAGGTGGCAGCCTTAACTAATGGATTATCCAAAACTAGTTTAACTTTAGAAGAACCAATTAATAAATTAATAAAAACATTCTTAGGAAAACCCGCATTTAAAAACACTTCTTCAATTGCCATGGCGCTCATTGGTACATTTGAAGCATGTTTTAACAAGCCGACATTGCCAGCCATAAGTGCCGGTGCGGCAAATCTAAATACCTGCCAGTAGGGAAAATTCCACGGCATAATAGCCAATACAATTCCAACCGGGTCAAAACGAACGTAGCTTTCACTCGCATCAGATTTAATAACTTCTTTTGATAAAATATCTTCCGCATTTTCTGCATAGTATTCGCAAACCCATGCGCACTTTTCAACTTCTGATAAAGCCTGCTTAATTGGCTTACCCATTTCCAGCGTAAGCACATCGGCATATTTTTTTTTGTTGATTTTCAATTCCTTAGCTGCATTAAGCATTAGGGTTTTCCTAAAACTAAAAGGAGTTTCGCGCCATTTAATAAATGCTTCATTTGCTTCATCAATAATCTGATTGACCTTTTCATCCGAAAACTCGCCGAATGTTTTTACTACCTCTCCGGTTGCCGGGTTAATTGTTTGAATAGCCATACTTACTCCGGTTAAAATGATAAATATAAAATTTTTAGATTAGTAATTTTAATGTTACAAGGTTACAAAGTTGCAAGTTTTAAGGTTACAGGTTACAGGTTACAGGTTAAAAGAATTTTGAACTAATGAAAACAGATTGAACATATCCAACAATAATTATCGATTTTCCTTTCACTCCTGCCGGCAGGCAGGTTTCACTTTTCACTTCTCACTTCTCACCTTTCACCCCTGCCTTCAGGCAGGTTTCACTTTTATAATAAAATATTTCTAAATTGAATTACAAAATTTATTTAATTAATAATAATAAAATGAATATAAAATTAATAATTGCAGGTTCTGCGGGCTTTATTGGTGTAGCATTGGGAGCCTTTGGTGCACATGGTTTAAAAAATATTTTATCAAACGAAATGTTGGAAATTTATAAAACCGGAATCCTCTATCATTTAATTCACGCTTCAGTTTTGTTGGCAATTTCTTTATTCGGTAAAAAAGAATTAACAAAGGCTTTCATGTTTATTGCTATCGGCATTTTACTTTTTTCATTTTCCCTTTATATCTATTCAGTTTCATCAATTAAATTTTTTGCGCTGATTACACCGTTCGGAGGAGTCAGTTTTTTAATTGGCTGGGGATTGATCATTTTTTATGCAATTAAACAGAAACAAACCAAATAATACCTATCCGTGCATCATAGGTAAATTGGTTAAATTTTTTACAATTTCAGCTTCAATATCTGTCAATTCATCAAGTCGTAATTTTACTTCGGCTTCATCAAAATATTTTTTTGCAAGTTTAATAAAAGCCATGTAATGCCCGGCTTCTGACTTAGCCAATTCAGTATAAAACAATTTTAATTTTTGATCTTCTAAATTATCGGCAAGTATTTGCAGGCGTTCGCACGATCTGGCTTCAACAATTCCTGCAACAAGTAAATGATCTAAAAATCTTTCCGGTTGGGTTTTTCTTAATCTGCCGAATAATTTTTGAGCGTATTCATCTTTTTTGTCCTCTCTTAAAGTTTCCCCTTTTTCATCCAAAATTTTTACTACTGAGCGAAAATGATCTATTTCCTCCTCAATTAAATCAGCCATTTCAAATGCTAAATCAGTTTTCTCGGGATAATTATTAATCAGGTTCATTCCTGTTACAGCGGCTTTTTTTTCGCAATGGGCATGGTCAATTATAACATCAATCAAGTTTTGTTTTGCGTTCTCAATCCATTTACTATTTGTTTTACACTTTAAGCAGAGCATTAATACCTTCTATTTTGAACTAATTATTTTTATTTTACTATACAAGTAAATAATGATTTAGTAGAAACAAGTATAGGATATTTTCTCCAATAATCAATTATGGCAAGGACCAAAAAACCAAAAACATTTGTTCTTGATACCAACGTAATTCTGCACGACCCAACCTGCATCACTCAATTTAAGGAAAACAATATTGTTATACCTTTAACAGTAATTGAGGAAATTGATCACTTCAAACGCGGCAGTCAAGTAATAAATCTTAACGCAAGAGAATTTTCAAGAACCCTTGATAACCTAACCGGCAGTGCAGTTTTTAACGGCGGTGTTTCTATTGGCAGCGGCAAAGGTAAAGTCCGAATTGTATTTTCCAAAGGTCTATCAAAGGAAATTCAAGAATCTTTTAGAGAAGATACACCCGATCACAGAATTTTAAGTGTTGCATACAACCTTTTTAAGGAGAGCAAGGATAAGAAAAATATTATTCTTGTTTCAAAAGATGTTAATCTTAGAATGAAAGCCAAAGCTATGGGCTTAATGGCTGAAAATTATACAACCGATAGAGTAGGAAGTGTTGATCATCTTTATACCGGTAAAGCTTTCATTGAAGATTTTGACGACGAAAGCATTCAAAAATTTTACAAAACTCCTTTTGAAGTAGAAGCTAAAAAAATAAATAAATTGATTAAAGATGAACTCGTTCCGAATAAATTTTTTATTATCCGTAACCATAATAGGTCTGTACTTACTAAATTAAGCAGCAGTGAAGATATTTTTAGTAAAGTTGACAAAGTACCGGCATTTGGAATTACACCCAGAAATGCCGAACAGACTTTCGCAATTAATGCATTAACAAATGATTCAATTCCCCTTGTAACAGTAACAGGTAAAGCCGGAACCGGTAAAACGCTTTTAGCTTTAGCCGGCGCATTGCATTCACGAAAAAATTATCGTCAAATTTATATCGCGCGTCCGGTTATTCCGTTAAGCAATAAAGATTTAGGATTTTTACCCGGCGATATTGAAAGCAAGCTTGGACCTTATATGCAGCCATTGTGGGATAATCTTAAAGTTATTCAAGATCAGTATAAAGAAACCGATAAGAATCATGTGCTGATAAATAATTTAATCAAAGAAGAAAAATTAGTAATTGAACCTTTAAGCTACATACGCGGAAGAAGTTTGCAGAGAATATTTTTTATTGTTGATGAAGCACAAAATTTAACTCCGCATGAGGTTAAAACAATAATCACCCGTGCCGGTGAAGGTTCTAAAATTGTTTTTACCGGTGATATCTATCAGATAGATCATCCATATTTAGATTCACAGTCGAACGGTCTCTCTTATTTAATAGACCATTTTAAAAAACAAAAACTTTACGCCCATATAAATTTGGAAAAAGGTGAACGGTCAGAATTATCGGAATTAGCCAGCAATTTGTTATAATTTTTACTGATGAATTGTTCTATTGATTAGTGATGATAAATTCAGAATGATTGTTTAATTTAGTATATCAAATAATAGATTATCAATGAGAAATAATTTTTTAAGCTTAGATATGATTAATACCGAAAACATTATTGTCGTTGGCGATAGAGTTTTAATAAAGCCCGAAGATAATCTACAGAAAACAAATAGCGGGTTGTATCTGCCGCCGGGGGTGATTGAAAAGGAAAAAGTTCAAGGCGGATATATTGTTAAAGTAGGACCCGGTTACCCGGTAGCAGGCAGTTCCGAAGATGATGAACCATGGAAAGAAGACCGTGCTGCAAAGTATATTCCATTGCAGGCTAAACCGGGTGACTTTGCGCTTTACTTAAAAAAGGATTCGGTTGATATTGAGTTTCGGAAAGAGAAACTTGTTATAGTTCCGCAGGCAGCAATTTTACTTTTACATAGAGATGATTTTATATAACATTAATTGAACAACAATTAAATAAGGGCTGAGGGGCTTATGGAAATGAAATTTAGAAAGTTTTTGGAAGATTACGAATCTAAAGTTATACCCATTTTTAAAGAAACCAATCAAACATTTTTTAATGCGAGTGTAACCGGCAAAAAAGAAAAGTACAAGAAAGTAGCTGAACTGGAAATTGAAATCAGTAAGTACTTTTCCAACCCGGAAATATTTAATCAATTAAAAGAGTTTAAAGAATCCGGTGAAATAAAAGATGAACTGCTTAAGCGTCAACTCGATTTAATTTTTATTGAATTTGCCGCACATCAATTTGACCCCGAACTACAAGAAAGCATTATTAAACTTTCAACCGAAGTTGAGGAAAAATTTTCAACATATCGTGCAGTTGTAAACGGCAAGGAACTAACCGATAATCAGATTGATAAAATTTTGGAGGACTCGAAAGATAGTAGTGAACTGCAGCAGACCTGGGAGGCAAGTAAAAAAATAGGGGAATTTGTTGTGGACGATGTTATTACTCTGGTTAAAATGAGAAATGAAGCTGCACGTAAATTGGGGTTTAAAAATCATCATGCTATGAGCTTGGAATTAAGCGAACAAAATAGCAGTCAGTTAGAAAAGCTGTTTGATGAACTGGATGAACTAACCAGAAATGAATTTAAAAAATTGAAAACTGATATTGACCTGCATCTATCGGCAATCTATAATATTCCCCAAAATGAACTTATGCCCTGGCATTATCAGGATAAATTTTTTCAGCAGGGACCAAAAATTTATAGGGCTGATTTGAATAGTTATTTTGCAAACGAAGATTTAGTTAAGATTACGGAAGAATATTTTGAAGGAATCGGTTTGCCGATAACCGATTTAATAAATAAGAGTGATCTATTTGAAAAAGAAGGGAAATATCAGCATGCATTTTGTATTGATATTGATAAGAAGGGTGATGTACGAGTTGTATCTAATGTAAAGCCCGATCACAGATGGATGGGGACTTTACTGCACGAATACGGACATGCAGTTTACAATAAATTTATTGATGCAGATTTACCTTGGCAGTTAAGAGATCAGGCACATATCTTTACAACCGAAGCAATTGCAATGCTTTTCGGCAGACTTGCATCAAATCCTAAATGGCTGATGGAAGTGATTGGGATTTCTGAAGATGAGAAAAACAAAATTGCCTCCGATTGTTTTAATACATTGCGTTTAGAACAATTAACATTTTCTCGCTGGGTGCAAGTTATGTTCAGATTTGAAAAAGCGATGTACGAAAACCCCGACCAGGACTTAAATTCACTTTGGTGGAGTTTGGTTGAAAAGTATCAATACATTAAAAAACCGGTCAACCGCAATAAGCCGGATTGGGCTTCTAAAATTCACCTTGCTCTCTATCCGGCTTACTATCATAATTATATGCTTGGTGAGCTGCTTGCTTCACAGTTAAATCATTTTATTTGTAAAAATATTTTGGATGAATGCGAAAATACCCAGCAGAGTTTTACAGGTGAAACAAGAGTAGGAAATTATCTTAAAGAAAATATTTTTATTCCCGGTGCACGTTATCATTGGTCTCAATTAATTAAACGTGCAACTGGCGAAGAACTTACTCCTGTTCATTATGCAAATGAATTTGTTAACCATCAAAAATAGTTTTTATGAATAGTTTAAAAGAAAACCCAAATCAATATAATTTATTAAGGTGCATTGCAACGCCCCTAATTGATTATTGCCAATTCCTAAGTTTTATTATCGGGATGAAGCAATCTCACCCTAGTAGCAAAATGCTTATCCTATTTGTATTATTAATTGGATTTACTTCATGTAAAAATAAACTGCCGATTGAGCAGGATTTCAGTAAAATTAATTATCAATTAGTTGATAACGACAATAGGACGGTAAACTTTTTTAAGGACTTCAAAGGCAAAACCATTGTTGCAGGATATATTTTTACAAACTGTCCCGATATCTGTCCTCTTACCACCAACAATATGCGTTTAGTTCAGGAAACTTTAACCGAGGATGAAATGAAAGATGTTCAATTTATTTCAATAAGTTTTGATCCTGAAGTTGATACCCCTGAAACATTAACTAAGTTTGCTGAAATTAGAAATCTTGATTTATCCAACTGGACATTTTTAACAGGCAGTAAACCGGTTATTGATTCGTTAATGAAAGATGTTGGAGTTGTAGCAATTTTAGGTGATTCAACAATTACACCCTCCGGTGAAAAAATAAATTATTTTGTTCACACAGATAGAATTTCATTAATTGATAAGAATTTACAACTAAGAAAAAACTATATTGGCAGCAAAGCTGAAATACAAGAAATAGTAAATGACATTAACGCTTTAAACTAAAGGACAAAAAATGAAAACAAGAGCAGCAATAGTTTTAGTAACACTTTTAACTTTAATATTTTTTAGCTGCAATAGTAAAACGGATATGCCGGAAACTAATGAAACTGCTGATCAAACTTTTGAACAAGGAAATATTAAAATTACGGATACCTGGATTAGACCGGGTGCAGCCGGAATGAACACAGCATTTTTTTTCAATGTAACAAATTCATCTGATATGCCGGACACATTAGTTTCTGCTGAATCTGGAATTGCCGAAATTGTTGAGATACACGAGACATACGAAAAAGGTGATGATATGATGGGTATGCGGAGTGTTGAAGAGGTTGTAATTCCGGCAAACTCTACTTTTGAATTTAAGCCCATGCACCATCATGTGATGCTTATAAAAGTAATCAATGATCTGAAGATTGATGATGAAGCTACTGTTAATTTGAAATTTAAGAATACCGGCGATATTAAAATAACCGCAAAAGTCATTGATATGAAAACCATGAAACACTAAAAATTGCCAAGGGGATAGATTGAAAATTTAAGAATAATTATCTATTCCCTTTTTAACACACTAATCATTTTAAGTAACAAGCATACCCTAACCATTATTCATTTTTCTGCAATCAATATTTTTAAATCTTCTTAAAACTTAATATCTTGCCGAATCACTATTATATCTATTGTCCTCGGAGAAATATGTTTCATACAGAAATAATTCATTTCATCCAATCTTTTGAAACTGAATTACTTACAAAAATATTTTTGTTCTTTACCGCACTGGGTTATAAAGAATTTTTTTTCGGCTTTACAATTATCTTCATCTTTGGAGTTGATTTTAAGAAAGGTTTAGCGTTAACCCATGTTATAATTATTACGGGATTGCTTACAGAACTCTTAAAACAATTGTTTTCTTTACCCCGTCCCTATCACGTTGATAATAAAATTAAAATGCTTTGGACGAATAAATCTAATCCCTCAAAGTTCACCGGCGGCGGAACAGATAGTTTTTTTGGGCTGCCTGCTGAAGATATAATTCAATACTACCGCACTAAGACTGGAACTATTTTCGGGCTTCCGAGCGGGCACACAAGCACTGCAGTTACTATTTGGGGTTCTTTAATATTACTTTATAAAAATAATTGGATAAAATTCATTTCCGTTTTAATGCTGACAGCAATTCCATTTTCGAGATTGTACCTGGGAAGACATTTTTTAGGTGATGTTTTAGCGGGCTATTTACTCGGCGGACTGCTGCTATTATTCTTTTATAATATTTACTACAAAAATAGATTCAGACGCTTCAGTTCACGATCAATTAAGTATTCAAAAAAGTTTTTCATTCATTTGATTTACCTGCTTTTTACACCGCTAATAATTTTTGTTATTTTCCCTCATGTTCATACAGAACTTAGCGGTGCTCTGCTCGGGATTAATTTTTTATTAGTTGTTTTTACGGCAAAGGGGTTTCCAATTCTTTATTCAAGTTTAGGTAAAAGAATTGCTTCAGCATTTACTGCACTGGTTTTCTTTTCAGCTTCATCGTTCATTCTGTATTTTATTTTAAGCACACTATTAGAACAAACCGATTTATTGAAATTTGTAAGTACAGCTTTTATTACTGGTTTTGGTATTTGGTTAACGGCAAAAATTTGTGCCGGGCTAAAACTATTGCATTTGGATCATTATAAAGATTAATATTTTAAAATAGATTGAGGTAACCATGTTAAAGTTTTTAATCAGCTCTCTTGCGCTGTTCATAATTTTTGATTCAGCTTCCTCTCAAGAAGTTTTTGCGCAGAGGTCTAAAAGTCAATTTTCGATTTCTCCCTTTATAAAACTTAACAGTTATGGCTGGTCGGAATTTGGCGATAGCGGAAATGAACTGCTGAGTGAAAGCGGATTCATTTTTAGTTTTGGCAGCAGCGCCGATTATTACTTCACTAAAAAGAAAAATCTTTTTATAAATTCTGAATTGCACATCTACCTTGGTAAAGTGGATTATGACGGTTTTTTATTTGATCCTCAAACCGGGCAGCAGCAGCCTTATAAAAACAAAACAGGGTATTTTGGTTTGGAGCTCTCAGCAAATACCGGTATGAAAATTAAAACATCAAAAACATTTTATTTTACTCCCATAGGCGGCTTGGGTATTGAATTTTGGACACGCGATCTCGATGACGGCGGGCAGTATGGTTATGATGAGGACTATACAGCTATACTTTTTAATTTAGGACTCAGGGGCGATTATTCAGCAGCTAAAAACCTCATTCTATTTTCTATGATAATGTTAAAAGTACCTATTTCACTTTCAGAATATGTTGATGCTTCAAGCCGCGGACTTGCTGCACCGGTCGATGTAAATCTTAATCCCGGTAAAAGCCCGCGCATACATATCGAGGTTGGAACAAAGGTCAGCGGTGCAGTTTTTACTGCATTCTTTGAAACTTGGACCTTACATAAATCCCCACCCGATAAGACATTTCATCAGCCGGAATCAACACGAACATGGTTTGGCGTAAAAGCAGCTTATGAATTTTGGTTATAGTTAATTTGATTGAAATAATTTAAAATGAAAAAGGGGATCACTCCCCTTTTCTTTTAAAACTTATTTCTTCAAAAAAATCATTCTTTAATAATTTTAGCTTCTTCAATTATTGCAGCGTATTTATAGCCTGAACCAAAATCTTTATCCAATATCAATTTGCCCTCAACAATAATAGTTTCACCTACCTTTGTTGTCTGATCGGATGTTACAGTAATATCATTATGGCTTTCATAACTAGTTCCATCCTGTATATGGATCCAATTTCTGTTCATAATACTTCCGTTGTATTTTGTAACAACACCCTTCATCTTAACTGTCTTGCCGCTGTAATCAGATTTGTTTGCATAAAGTTCTTTAACAGATATGCCGCCCTTCACAGGGTCAACGTCAACGTCTGCTTTTTCAGCTTTAGCTGCACCGGAATGAGGATTAGAACCCATCATCGGGTTTCGGGTCTGCTGCGTTGTTTTACCATCTTTCGAAACACCTTCAACAAATAATATAGAGTCGAAAGTTCTATCTAAAGCCTTACTTGTAAAGTTTTTCATTTCCATGCTCTGAGTGTAGTATAAAGTTTCTCCTGCTTCAACCGGCATTTGTGCAATTGCAATCCAGTATTCATTCCCATCTTCATTAGCTAAAATATAAGTATAGCCTGCAGCGTTCATGTGCTCAAGCACTTCAATTTTTTTCATTGAAGCCGACATTTGTGTATTGTCTTCCATCTCTACGGCTTCCGGTTTATCTTCGCATCCAATCAGCACAAGTATCCCCGACATAATCAGTATTACAAATAATCTATTCATCATTTCTCCTTTTTACATTAATTATTTTTTGAATAATAAACTTATGAAACTTGTTGTAAATATTCGAGTCGTTTTTTCAGATAATTTTACCATTTATCCGAATCATTTCATTTTAAAAATATTTTGTCTCTCACTGTAGAACACATTCCGTTACCAAATTATGTATATTGTCACCTTAATTTTTAATGACAACAAAAAGAAGTTTACATTGCTGAAAAATATAAAATCAAAAATAAAATCGATATTTGGTGCAAAACCAAAAAAAAATACTTTACCGGCAAAGACAATTAAAAAGGAACAAAAACCGGCAGCAGAAACCGCAGAGAAAAAACCCGTTCCGAAAAAGAAGAATTATAACCGGAAGCCGCGCAGAAAAGAAACTCCTGAAGAATACCGCGCAAGACATGAGAATAGGAAGCAAAGCCAGCAGGAGAAAACCTCAACGGAAAAAACATCTTCACCAAAAGCTGTTGTTTCAGAGCCTTGGGATTCCTCCGTTTTCAAAGTTCCCGTTAAAGATGGTAAAACACGTTTTCATGATTTAGATTTTCCTGTTGAAATTCTTCGTGCAATATATGATTTAAAATTTGAATACTGCACCGAAGTACAAGCCGAAACTTTACCAAAAGCATTAGTCGGCGACGATGTAACCGCGCAAGCACAAACCGGAACTGGAAAAACTGCTGCATTTTTGATAACTATTTTTAATCATATTCTTAAAAACCCAATTAAGGATAAACGCAAACACGGCACTCCTAGAGCGCTGATACTTGCGCCAACACGCGAACTTGTATTGCAGATTGAAAAGGACGCACGTGAACTCGGTAAGTATGTTCCCTGCAATATTCTCTCATTGCTTGGAGGTATTGATTATGGAAAGCAGCAGAATATTTTAAAACGCGAAGCTATAGATATTCTGATCTGTACCCCGGGACGCTTAATAGATTTTATGAATAAACGAATTGTTGATTTACGTAAGATTGAAATACTTGTTATTGATGAGGCGGATAGAATGCTCGATATGGGATTTATTCCCGATGTAAAAAAAATTGTTTATGCAACACCGCAAAAAGCAAAACGGCAGACAATGTTTTTTACCGCTACACTTTCCGGTGATGTAAAGAGGCTGGCTGAATCGTGGACAAGACAAGCTTTTGAGGTTGTGATTAAACCTGATGAGGTTGCTGTTGATACAGTTGAACAGATAACCTACATAACAACGGTAGATGAAAAGTTTACTCTTCTTTATAATATAATTTCAAAAAATAATTTAGAACGCGTTTTAATTTTTGTTAATAGACGCGACGAAGCAAAAAAGTTAATTGATAAACTTGAAATGCATGGAATTAGCTGCGCCTTACTAACCGGTGACGTTGAACAGAAAAAAAGAATTAGCAGATTGGAAAGATTTAGAAATGGAAAAGTCCGCATACTTGTTGCAACCGATGTAGCATCAAGGGGAATTCATGTCGAAGCCATATCTCATGTAATCAATTATAATCTGCCGCAGGATTCCGAAGAGTACGTTCACCGTATTGGTAGAACAGGGCGCGCAGGGGCAAGCGGCATTTCAATTAGTTTTGCGGATGAGGAGGAATCACATAACTTAATTACACTAGAAGAATTTCTAGGTAAAAAAGTTGAATGTATTTTTCCCGAAGAAAATTTACTGGAACCAATCCCCGAAGGTGTTAAGCAAAAACGTAAGCCCAGACCGAAATCGTACCCAAAGAAAAAATATTATCCTAAAAAAAATACCAGACCTCGCGGTAAGAAGTAACTCAAAGATTAACTTTGTGAAATCATTTCTTTGTACTTTTAGTGGTTAATCTATTTTGGCTGAATGATTTTTAATACAACCTCCGCCACGAAGACTCGAAGACACAAAGATTTTTTCTTAGCGGCTTGGCGTCTTAGCGTGCAATGCTTTTGCCCACACGAATAAATAAAACAAATTCACCCAAAGCCGCAGAGACGCAAATACTAAATACTTAGTGACCTGGTGACTTTGTGGCATTATTTTCTTTACCGTATGTTACTTCTTACAACCTTCGCCATGAAGACTCGAAGGCACAAAGATTTTTTCTTAGCGGCTTGGCGTCTTAGCGTGCAATGCTCTTACTGAAAACGAAAACAGAAAAAATAAATTCACGAAAAGCCGCAGAGACGCAAATAATAAATACTTAGTGACCTGGTGACTTTGTGGCATTTTTTTTCTTTACCGTATGTTACTTTTTACAACCTCCGTTACGAAGACTCGAAGACACAAAGGAATTAAATCTCAGTTTATAATACATTTTACTTTTAAAAGAATTGTTTGTAATTTACATTTGAACATTTACTCAAATGAGCAATTATGAAAACATTAATAGCACCGGTTTGCGGTGAAACTTACATTGACGACAAAAAAGTAAAGCGGGCATTAAAAAAAATTCCAGCACCGGACGTGCTTTCCAACCTTGCTGATTCATTCAAAGTTTTAGGTGATACAACAAGACTTAAAATTTTAATGGCACTCGCCGAAGAAGAACTTTGCGTCTGCGATCTATCAGCATTGATCAGAGTATCTGTCTCCGCAATCTCACATCAGCTAAGATTATTGCGCAACTTGCGATTTGTAAAATACCGCAAGGAAGGCAAAATGGTTTACTACTCCCTTTCCGATGAACATATTAAAACACTTATTGATGTTGCAGTAACGCATGAAATGGAATAACAAATGGCAAAATTAATAAATCAAGCAATTGTGCTTAGTCTAATTACAATTTTTTACAACATCATAGAAGGAACGATCTCCATCTTTTTCGGTGCGGAAGATGAAACCCTTGCCCTATTTGGATTTGGAGTTGATAGTTTTGTTGAAGTGATTTCCGGAATTGGAATTATGCACATGGTGCTTAGAATGAAATATGCAAAAGTTATGGAGCGTGACTCATTTGAAAAAGCAGCATTAAGAATCACCGGCTCGGTTTTTTATCTGCTTACAATTGGTCTGCTTACCGGAGTTGTAATAAATTATTTAAATGATGTAAAACCCGATACAACTCTGCCCGGAGTTATTATTTCATCTATTTCAATTTTAACAATGTACTTTTTAATGAAAGCGAAAATGAAAGTCGGAAAAGCATTAAACTCCGATGCAATAATTGCTGACGCAAATTGTACAAAAACATGTTTCTATCTTTCATTCATACTTCTCGGTTCAAGTCTGCTTTACGAAATTTTCAGCATACAATATTTTGATCTGCTTGGCTCAATTGGAATTGCATACTTTGCTTTTAGCGAAGGACGGGAAGCATTTGAAAAGGTAAGAACGGGAAATCTCGCATGCGGCTGCGAGGATGATCATTGCGAAACAAATAAGGAATCTGCCTAAAAATATTAAACTGCTATGGCACACAATCATTCACATACAACAAACTACAATAAAGCATTTGCGATCGGCATAATTCTAAATTCAATTTACATTGTAATAGAGTTTACATACGGAATAATTTTTAACTCGATGGCATTAGTCGCAGATGCCGGGCACAACTTAAGCGATGTTGCCGGTCTGCTTATAGCCTGGGGCGCAACTTACTTAGCCGGAAAAGCAGCTTCATCAAAAAAAACTTACGGCTATAAAAAAACAACTATCCTCGCCTCGCTGCTTAACGGAATTATTTTAATGATAGCTGTGGGTGCAATTGCTTACGAGGCGATCACACGGTTTTTTAATCCGCTCCCTGTTCCCGGGACTACAATAATTATCGTTGCATCAATCGGCGTAGTTATAAATACAATTACCGCACTACTTTTTATAAAAGGAATGAAAGACGACTTGAACATCAAGGGAGCGTTTCTACACATGGCTGCGGATGCGGGGGTTTCTGTCGGAGTTGTTATCGGCGGTGTAATTATTAACGCAACCGGGTTTTATTTAATTGACCCGATTCTAAGTATTATCATTGTAATTATCATTACAATTGGTACATGGGGATTACTTAAAGAATCGTTTAATTTGACGTTAGATTCCGTTCCGGAAGGAATAAAATTGGAAGATGTAAAAAATTATATCGCCTCCTTGGATGGAGTAAATAATTTGCATGACTTGCACATTTGGGCAATGAGCACAACCGAAACAGCCTTAACTGCACACATTGTAACTGAAGAACAATCAAAGAATGATCAACTGCTTAAAACCTTGAATAAGGGTCTGCATGATAAATTTGGAATTGCGCATACCACAATTCAATTGGAGAATAATTTGATTGACGATAACTGTAATGGAAATTGTAATTGATCTTTCGATTCTACTACTCATTAAACCGTAACTACCCTAATGCTGAATTGGGCTGTCGAGAACCATTCCTCGAAAATAATTTTTAGAAGAAACCCTTGCCCAATCGCTGCGAGTTTATCCGCAATTTCTGCGGGGAGATTCGTGCGTATTACGTAAATTATTTTCTACTTACCGCCAGCAATTAATATTGTTTCTAAGTCTCAAATTCTTCAATAAATAAAAATTCTATTTAGATTAAAACCTCTTACAAAAAAAATATTTAATAATTATTACCCCAAAAATAGTTGCAAGTCTAAATTAGCTTACTTAATTTTAGTAACAGATAATTCGTTCACCTAATCAAATAACGGTATTAAATGCCTTCATTTTTTCAGACGTGGCTTCCCTTCATATACTTGTATGGCGTCGGCGGTTTTGCTTTTTTAGTTGGTATGATATTAATAAGAAGAAGCAATGCAATCGATCTTACTATAAAACGCCATAGATATTGGTACAGGGTTTTAATTTTCGGATATTTTTATTTTGCACTAATGCACGCAATTTTAATCATAGCAGCTTTATATTGGTAATTCATGGAAACACAAACCAGCAATTTTGAAACATTTCATAATATTGGCTCATCTACCGACTGGATAGTGATGGTTGTATATTTTATTGCGATCATGTTATTCGGCAGTTACTTCGGCAGGTATAACAGAAGCACTAAAGATTTCTTTTTCGGCGGAAGGCGATTTGCATGGTGGTTAATCGCTTTTTCTATTGTGGCTACCGGAGTCGGAAGTCACAGCTTTGTAAAATACTCAGCAAAAGGATTTGAGCACGGTTTTTCATCAACAATGACGTATATAAATGATTGGTTTTTCATCCCATTCTTTTTATTTGGGTGGCTGCCGATAATTGTTTATACAAGGATCCGGTCAATTCCGGAGTATTTTGAAAAACGGTTTTCACCCTCGGCAAGATTTCTTGCAACTTTGCTCCTTCTATTTTATATGATCGGTTATATCGGTATTGGATTTTTAACTCTCGGTAAAGCTGTACTCCCTCTTCTACCCGAGAACTTTACAATGCTCGGAATGCACTTCGATATTACATTAATGGGAGCGATAATTGTTATTGCAATTATCACCGGAATCTACATTACTTTCGGCGGACAAACTGCGGTAATTTTCACTGACTTACTTCAGGGCTTTATTTTACTCTTTGCGGGATTCTTTCTTTTCTTTCTTGGGATCTCCTACATCGGCGGTTTTGATATATTTTGGAACTTGCTTCCCACTGAATGGAAAATGCCGCTCGCACATTTTAATGATCCCCCAAGCTTTAACTTTGTAGGAATCTTTTGGCAGGACGGGGTTGCAGGCTCAATTGGTTTCCTCTTTATGAACATGGGGCTGATTATGAGATTCATGGCAACCAAAAGTGTTGATGAAGGAAGGAAAGCCGCTACATTTAATATTCTTTTTATGCTGCCCTTATCAGCAGTTGTGGTAGGTAATGCAGGCTGGATTGGCAAAGCATTATCGATCACCAGTCCCGATTTGGTACCGCCTAATACTTCACCCGATCAAATTTTTGTAGTTGTTGCAAACATTGTAGCTATACCCGGCGTATTTGGTTTTATAATGGCAGCATTGACTGCCGCACTTATGTCAACCGTTGATACATTAATTAACGCAACGGCAGCCATATTTATAAATGATGTTTACCGACCAACATTAAAGTTTTTAAAAAGAAAAAAAGAAGCTGCAAAAATTATTGATCGCAGGGAATTAGCTGCAGCCCGCTGGTCATCTGCTGCAATCACAACACTCGGTGTCGTTTCTGTGCTGGCATTTAAAAGTTTTCCAACAGTGTATGAAGCACATGGCTACTTTCATTCAACTTTAACTCCGCCGCTTGTAGTTGCAATATTCCTTGGTTTGTTCTGGCGTAAGTTTACTCCTGCTGCAGTAATTACAACATTTGTGGGTGGTGTGGCATTGATGATTGTCGGTCTCCATTCACCGCACGTTATAACTCCTTTTGCTCATGGAATAGAATTGAATCCGGAACATCCATATTCATACATTAGAGCATTGTACAATATGTTTGTATGTGCATTTGTTGCCGTAGTCGTTACTCTTACTACAAATTGGCAGAATAATATTGTTCAATATCTTAAACAAAAAGATAACGGAACTCAAATTGTTTATGGAATGATTGCTTTGTCAGTATTACTATTTACATTTATTCTTTTCAGTATTCTTCCAATTGAATTTGATTTTATAGTTGTATTCTTCTTAATCATCGGTGTTGCTATAGTTTCTACTTACTTAATTAAATATGATGAAGATAAACAATTAGATGGCTTAACTGCATGGTCAGTGGCAAAAGCAAAAGAAATGTTTAAAGGCGGTAAAATTAATAATGTCGAAGGTGAGAAAGTCAGCTTAAACTGGAAACTTAAAGAAGGTGAAGATAACTTTGTTAATTTTTCAGAAAATGATATGAAAAGAATGGAAGCTAATGAAGGTGATTTAGTTTACATTTCCGATGCGAGAAAATATTTAGGCGGATTGAAGTCAGTACATTCTGTGTACGGCAAGCCGCATAATGAGGACGGCATTGTTTATATCAGTAATGAAGATCTAAAAAACGGTGTGTTCGTAAAAGGCAGGTTGGTTACAGCAGAAAAAGAAATGTAATACTTTCATAGATTTCAAAAATTAAAAACACAAGAATTATTTTTTTAGTTTCTTGTGTTTTTTTTATGTCCTTTTTTGAATGCGTTGAACCACTAACGTGGTTCTGGATTTTTCTTACTTATTAGTTCTACAAACATGTGACCGCTCTGCGGTCTTTATATTATAATTTTAATTCCCAGCTAAGTTATTAAATATAAATAATCATTTTAGAAATGAAATATTTTTTGTTTTGAAATTTTTACTTTTAATCAATTGTATATTCAAAATAGTCGGACTAAATAAATTCATCCAAGTAAAAACAATTCATTAGATAGTAAATTTTTCTTTCTGTGAATCAAAATATTTCTTTTTAAATTCGCCTGACCCTATCAAATTGGGAGATAAATTTTCTTATTAGTTTTCTTAGACCGCAGAGCGGTCAAATGTTTGTAGGGTAAATAGAAACAGTAAAAAAAGAACCGCAGAGCGGTTCAATGTTAAAACAATAAAAGGAATACAATCTAATCAACTAAAAATCTTCTTTTACTTCCTACGTTTTTTTTGTCCTTTTTTGAACGCGTTGAACCACCAACGTGGTTCTGGGTTACTCCTACTTATTACTTCTACAAACACCTAACTGCCGTCAGGCAAGTTTTGACCGCTCTGCGGTCTTTAAACACTTAAACGGCTGCTGCCTTTTTTAAATCGTGGTTCACAATTTATCAATTGAATAATCGAATGATAAATTTTATTTGATAAAAATGATTGCCAAGGTAATAAATAATATCTCTTTTCTTTCAGATATTAAATTTTACGATTATCTAAAAACCAATAAGGACTGGTATTCCAAACTGTTTCTGACCGCAGAGCGGTCAAATCTTTGTAGGGTAAATAGAAACAGCAAAAAAAAGAACCGCAGAGCGGTTCAATGTTAAAACAATAAAAGGAATATAATCTAATCAACTAAAAATCTTCTTTTACTTCCTGTGTTTTTTTAATACCGTTTTTTTCAAGATGTTTTGCCTTTTCCAATAATTTTTTTACAACAATCGGCGGTACAAAATCGCTTACATCTCCTTCAAACTGCGAAAGATTTCGAACAATAGTTGAATTCAGGTAAGTATATTTTTCATGCGGCATTAAAAAAATTGTTCTCAAATTATCATCAAGTTTTCTATTCATTAAAGCCATCTGAAATTCATATTCAAAATCACTTACCGCTCTTAGTCCCCTAATAATACCAATAGCATTAAGTGCCTTTGCATGGTCAACAATTAAACCATCAAAAGTATCAACCTTAACCGTATCAAATTCTTTTAAGCATTCTTTAAGCATTTCTAATCTTTCTGAAACACTAAACAGAGCTGTCTTAGAAGGGTTGATTGCAACGGTGACAACAACTTCATCAAATAATGAAATAGCTCTTTTTATTACATCAATATGACCATTTGTTACAGGATCAAAAGTACCGGGGTATATAACTCGCTTCATAATTTTTACTGCCGATTTTATTCAAAAATTTAAGATGATTAATATAAGTATTAATGACACTTTTATAAAAGTGAAAAGTGAAAACTGCCGGTAGGAGTGAGAAGTGAAAGGTGAAAAGGCAGAAGTGAAACCTGCCGGTAAGCGGGCTTGTAATCTGCAATCTTATAACCTTCAAACTTTCAAACCTTCAACTGTTTACAACTTCTCAACCGCAAGTCCCGCGCCGTATTCTTCAATCTCCATAACCTTAATTACTGTTTCGGTTTGAGTATCAATTACTCCTAACGTTGCAATTTTTGCAGTGCTCCCATCTTCAATATATGCCGGTACAAAATTTCCGTTTAGGTTTCTACTTGAAACATAAACAAATCTGCCGTCCGAAGTTATATCGCACCCGTGCAGCATACTGAAAGCGGGATGACTAATAGAATTAGTTAACTGAAGAGTAGTTTCATTTGTTCTCGTTAAGACATCAACAGCACTGCCGCCCATTGATGAAATATATACTTTGGCATCATCATTCCGTACAGCTATATGCATTGGCATAGCGCTTACATCAATTTCCTGAATCACTTGTTTAACTCTTGTATCCCATACAAGTAGTTTATTTGTTGCGCGGGCAGATATATAAAGATGATCACCATCGGGAGAAATGTTAAGCTGCATCGGCTCCTGGTTAGATGTGAATTGAAATAAATCATCCTGAAGTTCAGTAACAGTGTTAACAATATGAATTTGATTTTTTGTAAGATTAGCCACATATAAAATTTCTTTAACCGGATCGGGATGAAGAACGATTCCGTGAGGAACACCTCCCGTCAGAGTCACTTCACCAAGTAGAGTCATGTTTACAATATCAATTACATAAATTCCTTGGTAGTCACCTGTTCCGCTTGAGGATCGTGACACATAAGCCTTAGTTCCGGAGTGATGAATTTGTATCATACCGGGTATCTCTAAATTATTTATTTCACCAACAACGGTATTATCACTTTTGCTTAATTTAAGAAACTTACCTGAGCTAATTAGAGTAACATAATAAAACGCTCCTAATTCCTTTACCATATGCGGCGAGTCGGCTCCGTTAATAAAATCAACGTCGGCAGTTCGCGAAACAATATTTTTATCACCGTCAATTACCGATATTTTATCGCTTGCCTGGTTACAAACAAACACCCTGTATGAAGGATTGGAAGATGGAACTTCACCTTTATAATTTTGCGCACCATTATCTATCCACCTTTTTACAATATCAATTTGCCCCTGCGTTAATGGAGTTCTGTTAAACGGCATTCTGGGTGAGATAGTATTTGTAACCATCTTATACAGCAGGCTATTTTCAGAATCAAAAGGTATCACAACTTCCCCGCCGTAATTCGGTCCGTTATTTGGGCGATTGCTACTGCCTAATATTAATTTTTCATGCGATTCAAATGATAAACCGTTCTGCGGATTTTCTCCGGCATGGCAGCCGGGTATAGAACAATTATCAGCGAATATCTTAGCTACTTGTGAATTCTCAAAACCATTGTTTGGTAAGGTGTTTGTATTGTTGGGTTCGTTTGTAGTTTTGCATCCCACAAATACTAATAATATTATTAGAAACAAAAATCCAATTCTTTGATTCAATTTATTTTCCATATTATTTAAGTAAGGTCATTTTAATTGATTTAGAAAAATTGTTCGTTTTAATAACTGCAATATATATGCCCGAAGTTAATTCTTCTGCATTAAAATTAATACTATAATTGCCGGCATTCCTAACTTCATTAATAATATTTTCAACTTCTTGCCCCAACAAATTATAAATACTCAGATTTACAAAATCCTGCTCAGGTAACGAAAATTTAATTTGAGTAGCTGGATTAAATGGGTTAGGATAATTCTGCTCCAAAGAATAGCTCAGAACAGTTAAATCATTATTTACGGAAGTTGGAGAATCAACATGCATTAACCAGTTTCTCTCAATAGTGTAAAATCCGTTTGAACCAACAACCCTAATAGTATCAGTTCTTGGTGCAATTCCAAAAATAGAATTAACCTTAAAACTATCTCTAACGGTTCCGCCGTCTCCATTTCTAAACCATGTTTTAGTAATTGGCAATCCGGTAGTATCTACAATGTCGGCATAAAAAGTTACCGTCTCACCTTTAACTACAGTAGTGTCAAATCCGGCGGGGAAATAATAGTTACTTACCGGCGGACCGGATATAATAACTTGATAAGAAAAGAGCTCAGGCGGCGGAACACTGCCGATAGGGTTTGTACCGGAACCCCCTTCGGGCAAGGTAGAAATCTGATCTAAGTTATCGATAGCTGCAAAATAATATTCAACTACAGTTTGATGAGATTGCCCGGGTATTGTAAATTCATACTCATTTTCGTTTGTTCCGTTCGTACCTGATACCGGCTGCCAGCCGCTTGTTAAAGAATCTATTTTTGTTCTAAAGTAGAGTTTATAATCTGTTAAATTATTATCATCAAAAATATTCCCCGATATAACAACATCATCCCCGTTCAAAACAAACTCTTGATCGAACAGATTTGTTATAACAGGCGGTACATCATTCGCATTAAATTTAAGTACATAAAGCCCGGTTTGAATATCAGAGATAAGTGTATTGCCGGAAGGCAGGTAGGGGTAACATCCCCATGCACCGTTATATCCAGAACTCCCGCCCGGATAAGTATCATACTGCCCGGCTACAAATGGGTTTAAAGGATCGGCAATATTAAGGATAACATAACCATCGCCGTAGTAAGAAATATGTGCGTAATTATCTTTTATGAAAATGTTATGAACAGTAGAATTGGTAGGCATTTGCCATGAGGGTAATACCAAATTCCAGGTGGTTTTATCCTGCAGATCCCAAACAGTAATATCTCTTACATTAAATTCATCCCCGGCAATAAAATAGCGCTTGTCTTCGGTCATCCAGCCTTGATGTGCATAAATACCGGGGAGTTCAGCACTTTCGGAAATTAAAACTGGATTGCTTTTATTTGTAACATCAACCAGATCATACGAATCAGCGGCGCATGCAACAACCGTGTCATTCCAAACATATACATCATGAATATATCCGCTCGCAGAGTAGTAGCCCGTTTGAACAGGATTTTCGGGATCGGATAAATCTAAGATATGCATTCCTCCACTGCCTCCCGTTCCAATTACATAAGCAAATCCGTTATCGATATAAATATTATGAGCGCTGGTAAAATTAGTTGTAACCGATTTAACATGCGAAGCACTTGCCGGCAAGTTTGATAAATCAATTATCTGAAGTCCTGTCCTATTACCTGTTCCCTCAGTGGTAACATAAGCATAAGTATCATGAACTTTAATATCGCGCCAGATTGATGAGGGTCCTGCAATCGAACTTATCAATTGCGGGTTAGACGGATCAATCAAATCATAAACGAGTGTGTTGTTATAACCCCCTACCAATGCATACTCACGACCTGTGCTGTCAACATAGCCCCAAACATCGGAGTACCTTGGTTCGGATGCCGCTTGTGCGCTTCCAATTAACTCAACATTTAATTGAGCAAACAGACTGCCGGATAGCAGTATTAACAAGAGTTGAGGTATTATTAATGTGTATTTTATTTTCATTTCTTAAATCCTTATTAAAATATTACTTAATTAGTAAAACTCTTTTTGCCCTAACAATGGAATTATTTGTAAGCGCAATAAAATATACACCACTTGGAACATTTAATCCAGACAGATTTTTTGCATCCCATCCAAATTTATGCTCGCCCTCTTTCAGTTCACCTTTAAAAATTTCTCCTATATTTTTACCCAAAATATCATAAATGGATAAAGAATAATTATCTGCATTTTTAATTCTAACATTTATTTTAACTGATGAATTAAACGGATTAGGGTAAGTACTCAAATTGAATTCATTAATTGGTTCAATAAAATCATTTTGTTTAATTGACACAGCAGTTTGATTTTTAAAGTAGTAGAGTCCCCCTTTTACATTTCCTACAAATAGATCCAAATCCGTGTCGCCATCTAAATCTACTAAGTATGGTGCGGTTTCTTTACCAAAATTAAAATCAATAAAGTTTTCTGAAATTAAATTGAATTGAGGTTGAGAGGAATTTCCATCATTGCTATAGTAAAATAAAAGTCCTCCTCTACTTCCAATAAATAGGTCAAGATCATTATCAAGATCGTAATCAATCAGGTATGGACTGCATAAATCGCCAACATCAATTCCACTAAAATAATTTTGAACTAAACTATATGTATATTCCCCCGATGTACCTGTATTCTCGTACAATTCAATTTCGCCATTGAAGCCCCCGAGAACTAAATCCAGATCATTATCAAAATCAATATCGGTTAATTGCGGACGAAGAAAAGTACTGAATTGAATTTCTGCGCCTAAGTTATCTTTAAGTGTACCTTCGGCAATAAAATTAGGCACAGTCGATGAACCGGTATTTCGGTAAAGAAAACATTTGCCTTGAAAATTACCGACCACCAAATCAAAATCATCATCCCCGTCAATGTCGCCGAAAGTCGGAGCCAACGAAAGCGGACTGCTGATATCAAAAAAAGCTGTGTCGCGCAAAGTAAACTCATTTGAATTTATTCCGGTGTTCTCGTAAAAATAAATTGACGCGGTTAAAAATTTTTCATTCCCGATAAATAAATCACGGTCACCATCATCATCAATATCAACAAAGGCAGGAACGCTTTTTGTACCGACATCCAAAGTTGAAAAATAATCATCGGTAATTTTTCTAAAATCTGGAACTGCCGCAGAGCCTTGATTCTCGTAATACATAAGTGTTTGCGGAACAGTTGGATCAAAAAGAACAGAGACGAATAAATCATAATCGCCGTCAGCATCAATATCGGTAAGCCGCGGCATATTAAACCCGCGTGTAAAAACACTATCCTCATTCTGCGGATAAGATTCATAAAGTAATTTTATATTTGGAATTTGGGGTGTGCCCATATTCTCCAGGTAATACAAACTCCGGCTGAAAAAATCTCCCCAGATAACATCCAAGTCTAAATCATTATCAATGTCTTTCATTTCTAATGAACTGGCGCCGTGCAGTATTTTACCGCCGCCTATAATAGAAATATTCTGCCAAGTTGATGTAATAAATTTGAAGTTAAATGATGAACTGCTTCCGATATTTTCATAAAAAGTTACCGAACCATTTTGTGTGCCGAGAAAAAAATCAAAATCGCCGTCATTATCTATATCACCAAAAACAGGATTTGAAACATTATCGCTAAATAAAATATCATTCTGATCATCTTTAACTGTATCTATCTCTATAATAAAGTCTGGGTTAAATTTAGTGCCGATATTTTTCAATAATGAAATTGTGTTTCCCTCACCGCCGATAAATAGATCCAAATCTTCATCAGAATCTATATCTAAAAAATAAAACCACTTACGTAAGTTTAGACCTTCTATCCTATTTTGAGATATAAAAAAATTTGGCTGAGACACAGTACCCTTATTTTCCATAAATTCAAATGAGCCGTCACTGTTAAGATAAAAAAGGTCAAAATCATTATCGCCGTCGATATCAGCAAATTGGTGTTCCACCCCGCTGATACCGCCAGAGAAAACATTTCTTAGTTGAGCAGTACCATTGTTAAATGGAATTTCATCGATAACTCTTTTGAAGGTTTGTGCATTAAGAATAATTGTAACCATAAAAAAAATTAAGATAGTAGTTTTACAAAAACCATTATTTGTCATTGCAAACTCCTATGCTTTTCCCGACTACTCGGGATAGCAATGACAATTTTTTGTTTCCAACAATGTTTACGCGAAGGTTTTCTATATTCAAGCATTAGTAATCCTATAAAGTAAACTATCGCCTATTCTTTTAAAGGCTTCAATTTTAAAAGCCTCTTCATCTTTCTCTTTTGTTTGAATCGATCTTTCAATGATAATCATTCCGTTTTCCGATAGATAATCTTTTTTGAGTAAGTTATCTACAACTAAATGAATATCATCTTTGAAGAATGGAGGGTCGGCTAAAATTAAATTGTATTTTGTGTGTGAAGAAATAGTTGTGAATTTTACTGCATCAATCTTTAAAACTTTGCAGTAGTCCTCAACTTCTAAATCGGCAATGTTCTGCTGCAGCACTTTATATACTTGGAAGTTTTTCTCTACAAAATGAACTTCATCGGCTCCTCTGCTGATCATCTCTAAACCTAATGAGCCGCTGCCTGCATAAAGATCACAAGCTGTAATACCTTCAAAATCAATTTGATTATTTAAAATATTGAAGAGGGTTTCTTTAACTCTATCTGTTGTGGGTCTTACTAATTTAGACTGAGGGAATTTTACTTTTCTTCCTTTAAGGAAGCCTGAAATAATTCGCATTAAACTATTCTTAAAGCAATACCTGCGGCGGCGGTAAATGAACCTTTTAACTGATTGACAAATTTACCCGAGCTGATTGAAGGGGCAGTTTTTAAGTTTGAGAATGGGTCAATTTGATGAAGTTCAATACCGGTGGAAGTTCTAATTTCGTCTAAGTTTAATTCATCCAGATACTGCCCGCCAATATAAAATTTATTTATATGTGATTGCAGCAAACCTATTTCATTTAGCTTTTCCATTTGACTTGCAAGAACAGAATGAAACAGATTAGGACTTGCCAGTTTAGCAGAGGTTCTTAAAACCGGAGTACTTCCTTTTAATAACATCAATGAGAGGCTGTCATCGTATAAATATAAACTTAAATTTAATTCATCAGGGTCACTATTTTGAGTGATAAAGTTATTGCATGCCACATGAGCATTATCAATAAAGTTCAGTTCTAAATTATTATCCACACAAAATTGATGAATCATTTTAACTAGATTTTTATTAACCGCATAAATTAAAATTGAAGGTGTAAATGAAAATTGCGTAACAGGCATTTTCACTTTTTGAATTGCATAGTCATTGATATTTATTTTCGGAAACAGAATTGATAATTCCCACTTAACATGATCATTCAAATCTTCCTCAGTTAATTCACTTTCGTAAGGTATTGAAGCTATTCTGAAGAAGTTATCGGGAAGGGTAAACGATACCTTTTTACTGTAAAGAGGTTTACGAGAAAAGAGATTATTAAAACTCTGCCGGAAAATATCCACATTATTAGAATTATCAACATCCGCGGTCAACAATTCAGAAAAATTTTCTTCATCAACATTTTCCAGCAGTAAATTATCATTTTCAAAATTTAATTCAACTAATTGAAGTTTTGAATTTGAGATATTAAAACCTGCATGATCCTGGAGAATAGACATTAAATTATTCCCAATCAGATGTATTTTTTAAGGCAACATTTTCTAAATCACCAATTGATCCGTAACCATCGGGACATTCAACATAATATAAAGTTCCTATAGTAGTACTCGAATCAATCTTTGTAATTTTACCTCTTCTGTTAATTACGGTATCAACAGTTTTTGTGGTATCAACCATCAGTGTGTATCGAGTAAAAGATTTTGGTGATAGAATAATTGAATCGGCAACAAATCCTGTTCTTATCAAATCGGAAAATGGATTTGAGGAACGACCTGTAATTGTGTCAACACCGGCAACTAATTCCTGAACTAAACTATCGTACTTAACAAATTGAATTAGACTGTCCAGATCATCAGTGTATCTGCCGAATCTATTTTCCCAAAGAATTTCGGCGGCTTTAATATTTGTCATTCTAGCACGCGATTCTGACTTGTAGTATTTTTCTGCTTGAACTATTTCAGTCGGTTCAATTATAGCAACACGTATTAAAATATAAGCTAAAACAATAATAACAACATATAATATTGTATGAATATACCACGGTTCCGACTTTTTACTCATTGTTCCTCCGGAGAGTTATAATAATTTAATTGCTCAAAAATATATATTTTTTAATTTTATTTAATTTTTTACTGCCTATACCTTTTATGTCAAGCAGTTCATTTATTGAATAAAACCTGCCTCTATTTTTTCTTAATGAAATAATTTTTTCGGCAGTTTTTTCTCCAATACCGGGCAGTAAAATTAGCTGCTTAATATCCGCGGTGTTAATATCAATGCTTTTTTCGGACAAAGCGGATTTTTTTGAAGAATTATTCAATAAATTATTCGTACTAAAATCTAAAAGTTCCTGTTCAGAAGCAACATTTTTTTCGCCGGATATGCTTGTTTCTTTGCTAATTTTAACTTTGCTGTTGGCTGAATTAAATGCACTATCCGATTTTGAATAATCATATTCAGCTTTAAGTTCAATATTTTCCTCACTAAAAAATTGCTTTGCTATAAGTCCAAAACAAAAAACCGAAATTAAAAATAGCAGCACTTTAATTTCGGTTTCTGTTAAACCTACCAATCGCGATATTTTTTTTAAAGCTTTGATAAATTTGTTGTTCTAATTAATAATTTTTTCTAACTATTCTGGTACTTTAATGTTCGGCATATCTTTCAGCTGCTTCATAATATTCTTTTCTTCGGAATTAAGTTTCTTCGGGATGAAAACATTAATTCTTACAAGCTGATCTCCCGCGCCGTGAGCATTTAAGTGCTGAATTCCTTTTTCGCGCATTTTTAAAAATTTACCGGGCTGAGTACCTGATTCAATTTTTAATTTTGCTCTTCCTGTTAATGTAGGTATTTCAACTTCAGCACCTAATACAGCTTCGGGGAAACTTAAATTTAAATCATAAATTATATTATCACCGTCGCGTAAAAAATATTCATGAGGTAATTCATTAAAGATAACAATAATATCACCGGGTGCACCGCCTTGTTTACCGGCATTACCCTCACCCCGCAGACTCATATAACTTCCGTCATGAACACCTGCGGGCACATTAATTTTAATTGTTGATTCACCATAAATCCGACCATCGCCCGAACAGGTTTTACATGGTGATGTAACCACCTTACCGGAGCCGCTGCAATTACTGCATGGAGCAATATTTACAAACTGCCCGAATACGGAACGCGATACTTGTCTAACTTCACCGGCACCTTTACAAACAGAACAGGTTTGATATGAACCGGAATCACGAGCGCCGGTTCCGCTGCAAGTTGAACATGTTGAATGCTTTTTAATTTTAATTTTTTTAGTAGTACCTTTTGCAATTTCTTCTAAGGTAAGCTTTAATGTCACTTTCAAATCGGAGCCGGGCACGCCTTGTGCTTTTGGTCTTCCTCTTTGAGAACGTCCGCCGCCGAAAAAGTCTTCGAAGATTGAACCTCCGCCGCCGCCGCCGCTAAACGCACCTCCGAATATATCTGAAAAATGACTGAATATATCATTCGCATCGCTGAAACCGTGAAAATCTTGCCCGCCTTTCATTCCGCTATGCCCTAATCTATCGTACTTTGCTTTCTTCTGATCATCGCTTAAAACTTCATAAGCTTCGGCGGCTTCTTTAAATTTCTCTTCTGCTTCCTTATCGTTTGGATTTCTATCAGGATGATATTTCATTGCAAGTTTTCTGTATGCTTTTTTCATATCATCTTTTGAAGCACTTTTATCTATACCGAGAACTTCGTAATAATCTCGTTTTGCCATCTATTTCTATTCCTTTTCTTCTTCAGTATTGTTTGAATAATTTTCGTCTTTTGCAGTTTCTTCTGCTTCTTCGTTTGCTGTTTGCTGACTAACGATTACTTTTGTATGCTTAATAACTTTATCTTTATAAACGTAGCCGGTATCAATTTCTTCAAGTACGGTATGCGGAGGCACATCATCATTAATTTGCTGCATAAGTGCTTCGTGATAATCAACGTCAAAGGGTTTCCCTTTCGCTTCTATCCGCTTAACGCCTTGGTCAGCCAAGGTTTTTGTAAATTTATCTACAATTATTTTCAATCCTTTTTGTACAGCTTCAATATTTTTATTATCATCAATATGGTTTACCGAGCGAAACAAGTCATCGTAAATCGGTATAATGCTAAGTATGAAAGGTTCAGCGGCAAACTTTAATAAGTTCATCTGATCATTTTCATTTCTTCTTTTTGCATTTTCAAATTCGGCTGCTTTTCTTAACAGCTGATCATTTAATTCTTTATTTTCATTTTCTAATTTTTCTATTTTTTCCAAAGCTAAATTATAACTTTTTGTCAGCTTAATATTTTCATTAGCTAATTCATCTTCTGTTTTATTAACTGTTTCTTCAACTACTTTTTCTTCTTTTGAATTGTTATTCAATTCTTCGCTGCTGTTATTTTTCATTTCGTCTTTCTTATTCTTATCATTTTTTCTCATTTTATAAAACCACTCTCTTTTTAATTCTTAAAGTTTTTGATTTTTTAATTCTATTGTTAAAAGTTCGGCAATATAAACAACTGCTGCAATTATTTTCCCGTACTCCATTCTTTTTGGTCCAATTACTCCTAACTTACCATTGATATCGCCGATGTTATATTCCTTTGTAATTAAACTATAATCAGAAAATTTTTCATCTTCACTTTCTCCTCCAATAATTATAGAAACATCTTTAGAAGAAATATCTTTATTCTTTTCCATTATATGAACAATCACATCTTTATCCTCGATAAGTTCAATTACCGATTGAAAATGTTCATGATCACCAAACTCAGGATGCTTAATAATATTTTTTGCGCCGGAAATTACAGTCTTTTCATTAATTTTTATATCATCAAAAATTTTATCCATCGAATCAATAAAAACACGCATTACCGGTTTATACTCTGTATTAAATCCGTCTTTAATTCTTTCACTAAAAGTCTTTCTAATTTCCTGAAAATTTAAACCTGCTAATCTTTCATTTAATAATTGTTCAACACCCATCAATTTATCATCTTCAATCTCGGCATTGATCTCCAATGTAATAGTTTTTACCAAACCCGATTGAATTGTTAGAACAACCATAATCCTTTGCGATGATAATCGAACAAGCTGAATTTTATTCAATAAAGCGTTGTCAAATTTTGGGTATGTTATACAAGCTAATTGATTGGTTATTGTACTTAAAATTGCCGAGGTAATTTTTAATAAATTTTCGGTTTCATAAGTATCGGGCTCTAAATTGGCGGTAATATAATCGAGCTCCTTTTTATTTAGTTTGGCAGGCTCCATTAGTGAATCAACATAGAATCTATAACCGCGGTCAGTCGGAACCCTGCCTGCAGATGTATGAGGATGCCCAAGTAATCCCAGGTCCTCCAGGTCAGCCATAATATTGCGGATGCTTGCAGGCGATAAACCAATATTATATCTCTTTGAGATATTACGCGATCCCACCGGATTAGCAGTAACAATAAACTGCCTAATCACGTGACGTAAAATTGATTTTTCTCTATCTGTTAATTCTATATTATTCATTTTTCTAATAATATTAACTAAATTTTCAATTCTAAATATACGAAAAAAAATAAAAATTAGCACTCTATAAGATGCAGTGCTAACAAAATAGTTACATATTTGTTAATTATCTATTCTTAAATAAAAATAAGATTTTAATTTTAAAAAAATGAAATGTATTTTTAATTTCAAAAATAAATGAGGTAAATGTGAGTAATTCATATAAATCAGCCGGAGTAGATATTAAAGCCGGAGAAGAAACAGTTGACCGAATAAAAGCTTATGCAAAATCGACCTTCGATAAAAATGTTTTAAGCGGTATAGGCAGTTTTGGAGCATTTTATTCCGCTGATTTTAGTGAGATGAAAAACCCCGTTTTGGTTTCCAGCGTTGATGGGGTTGGAACAAAGCTTAAAGTTGCTTTTGCAATGGATAAGCATGATACCGTTGGGCAGGATTTAGTAAATCATTGTGTGAATGATATAGCCGTTGGCGGTGCAAAGCCTCTCTTTTTTATGGATTACTTGGCGTTCGGTAAATTGGTACCCGAAAAAGCCGAACAGATAATTAAAGGTTTTTCAATTGCATGCAGAGAAAATAAGGTTTCTCTTATAGGCGGAGAAACGGCAGAAATGCCGGGACTTTATGCCGAAGATGAATATGATATGTCGGGTACAATTGTGGGAGTAGTGGATAGGGAAAAAATTATCGATGGGCGAACAATTCAAACCGGTGATCTGATTATTGGTTTCAGTTCAAATGGACTGCATACTAACGGATATAGTTTAGCCCGGAAAGTTCTGCTGGAGAAATTTAAACTTGATAAAAATTTTAATGATTTTGAACTTTCACTTGGAGAAGAATTACTTAGAGTTCATAAGTCTTACTTAAAACTGATCAATAATTTAAAATCTGAAATTAATGTAAAAGCATTTTCACACATAACCGGCGGCGGAATTATAGGTAATACTAAAAGGGTATTGCCGGCTGGCAGAGAAATAAAGATTGATTGGAGTGCGTGGAAGATACCGCCTTTGTTTCAACTGATTCAGAAAACGGGCAATATTTCTGATGACGAAATGAGAGCTGCTTTTAATTTAGGAATTGGTATGGCTGCAATTATTTCAAAAAATGAACTGGATAAATTTGAAGAAATTGCTGTTAATAGTGGAGAAAAATCAATGATTATTGGCAGTATAGTTTAGATCATTAGATAAAATTGCCCCCTAAACCGCAACTTTTGTCTATTCCTCTAAACAAAACTTATTAATTAACTATCTAAAAATAAGTTTTTTTATTTTTACAAAAATCAGTAATCCTACTGATTTTTGATAAAAATATTTTAAGCATATTCTAATAGATATTATAAAAATAAATGCAAGGGAGGCACAATGACACATTATCAGATTAGAAAAGAACTGCATTCACAAATTTCAGATCGGTTTATTTATACGGAAGAATACCAGGATATGTATTATTTTACTAAGTTAGTGCATCTAATACTGCCGCGTTTTGATGAAGAAACGGTTTTAAATGCTGTTCGTAAGTGCAATAAAGAAATTAAGTATCCAAGAAAATCTAAACATTATTTAAAAAGGCTAAGTGAACTGCTTACCGAATAAAGGAAAATGAGTTTAATTAAACTTGATTTACATTTAACATTATATGTTCAGTACGAAATTGAAAAATTTATTGATTTAATCTTTAGTTTAGAAAACCCCCTAATTTATTTAATTCTATTCCTATTAATTTTTTCCGCATTACTTATATTATATAAAACCAATATAATTACCCCGCTGCGTAAAGAATATGAATCCGAAAAATCCCGATTGATTGAAAAGCATATTAAAGAAATGGCATTGTTTGCAGAACTTGATCCTAATCCCCTTTTACGCGTGGATAAAAAGGGTGAAATTATTAGTAAAAACAGCGCAGCAAATTTACTTATTGATGATGAAGAATTAATAGGAAAAAATTTGAGTGGAGTATTTGGCGATAATGAAATCGAAATAGAAAGTATTATTGAAAATGATCTTTCAATTTCGTTGAATAAAAAAATCAATAATAGATTTTATATTGTGATAATAAAAGGAATTGCAGAGTTTGATGCTGCTCAGATTTATTTTAACGATGTTACTACTAAAGAAATAGCAGAAACTAAATTGCGTGAATATCAAAAACAATTTGCAAATAAAGTTGAGGAAGACAGAAAATCATTCGCGAAAGAACTGCATGACGGAATTGGGCAAGACCTTTCGTTTGTTCGGCTTTCAATTCAAAGTTTACAAAAATATATTGCGGAATATGACAGCAATTCATTTGAAAACACAATTTATTCAATCGATAAAATGAGCGACAACCTCCGTTCCATTTGTAATGAGCTTCGACCAAGAATTCTTGAAGAAGAAGGACTTGGACCTGCTATCAGCACATTAGTAAATGATAATAATAAAGTAAATTCGCTAAAAGGAAATGTAAGTTTTGTAGGCAGCCTTATTAGAATACCCCCAATCTGCGAAATAAATATTTTTAGAGTAGTTCAGGAAGCAGTCAACAATATTATTAAGCATTCTAACGCTAATGAGTTTACAATTCAATTGGTTAATAATGACGACTCTATTTTAATTGTTATTACAGATGATGGTATTGGCTTTGAAACAGAGAAAAAGCAATGCAGTGCAGGTAATAAAAGTTTTGGATTTACTACTATGAAAGAAAGGATTGAATCTATTGGAGGAAATATTAATTTTGAAAGTAGAAAAAATGACGGTACAACAATTATTATAAATTTACCATACAAGGTTGATAATGAAGTTTAATGGAATAGTCCGCTTACTGGTTGCCGATGATCATCAATTATTTCGTCAGGGGATAATTAAACTATTAGAGGAAAGTGATAAAATAGTCATAGTCGGTGAAGCTTCAAACGGTAAGGAGCTAATTCAAAAACACACTGAAGTTAAGCCTGATGTTATTCTTTCTGATATAAGCATGCCTTTAAAAACCGGCACCGAAGCAATGAAAACAATACTAAGAAATGATAGAAGTGCAAAAGTTTTATTCCTTTCTATGCACACTGATGACGAGTATATATATACAGTATTAAAAGCCGGCGGATTGGGATTATTAAGTAAGAATGTAATGAAAGGCGAGTTGGTTAACGCAATTATTACTGTTGCACAGGGAAAAAAATATTTTATCGGCAAGACTGAAGAGGAGTTAAATGATATAATTTACCGTTATGATTTTTTGAATATAGGTGAAACCGAAAAAAATATTGATCCCCTTTCATCGAAGGAAAAAGAGGTGCTTATATATGTGGGACAAGGATTAACAAGTGAATCAATTGCCGCAAAAATGTTTCTTAACAGAAGAACCATTGATTCTCACCGTGCAAAAATTATGGAAAAATTAAACTTAAAGTCATTGCCCGACTTGATGAAATTAGCAGTTGAATTTGCTTATGTTAACCGAAAAAAAGAGTAATAATTTCAATTAATCAGTAATCATACTGATTTTTGTAAAAAGATAGCCCCTCCATATTTCATATTTATTTAAAATTTTCTTCATTTTCAGCGTTTTTTCATCCTATTTTATTTCTTCATACAAAAATCAGTAATCCTACTGATTTTTTAACCCCGCTAAAAATTTATTTTGACTCATCATTTAATCAAATCCATAAATTAATTTGAGGAGTACAAGATGAAAAATTCACGAATAATAACCGCAATTTTCGCAGCAATGGTTCTGTTACTAATTGCAGTAATTCCAATTAGTAGTGAAAACAATGCTGACAATAATGAAGAGTTGACACTTAATATTATTGAAAATGCAAAAAGCAGCAGCATAAATCTTATTGGTAAAATTTTATCAAATAACGAATCAAAAAACTTTTACAATCTTTACGGATCAATAATAAATAGTGTAGAAATGCCAGCCGATTTTTTTGAAGGATTACTGAATAAAACAAATGAAAAGGTACTTTTAAAATTAAGCTCAAATAGTATTCAAGTGCTGGATGAAAATCGTAATGAAATTTATCCCGGAATAAATACAATTGATCCGGAAGAAATATTTTATGCATTCAGCAAAAAAAATCTTTTAGAATTGTTAAAGAAAAATAATTCAAATGTGGTAACTTTTGAAATGCTTGAAGGTTCAAAATCTATATCTGTTAGGGGCGGAAGTTATATGCTTTGTGAACTTATGCCTTGCCCCCCATTTTGCGGCGGATCAGATGAATAATTAAAACAATTAAATTATCTTTTACATTAAAATAGAATTAGTATGAATTAAAATTCAGTAAATTATTGTTCATAAAAATAACTTTTGATAAAATTACAAATTGAATGATACTCAATTCATCAATGTATATAACTACTTTCGTAGCTTTGTGTTTTTATGAATAATTCATACTAACTCTATCTCAATTTTCCATATTATCAATTGAGAAAATTTAACAGTAAAAAAATATTATGTTACTTATCTACATTCTAGCTTATACAGCAATCACGATTTATGTAGTATTACCAATTAGACACAAAGATTCTCAATATCTTTATTTTTTTTTACTGCTGTCAATTACAGCATTATCTGTCTTAATTTTTAATTCAGTTTTTAATCTTCAAGCAAACAATATTTCATTATTGCTTACAATTTTTTTACCCTTCTCACTATTCTATGATTTTTTCAAAAAGTATATTTTAATTTTAACAATCATTTTTCTCCTTCTCATTTATCCTGTTTTCAAATTGGATTCAAGTTTATGTTTAGTACTTCAATACCCTTTTGATGTAGCAGTTGTTTTTATTTTATTTTGGCAATTCTCCAAATCTTACTTAAAGGAAAATGTAATAAATATTTTTCAAGCAGCATTACTTTTGTTCGGACTTTCAGAAGTTTTAGGAATGCTGGGCTACGTGAAAAATATTGATGCAGCCGCAAGCGTATTAATAAACTACATCGCCGTATTTCTCCAAATTATAATTGGTTTGTTTCTATTAATCTTCTCAGAAAAAAACCCAAAATTAATTTTAACACAAAAAAAATAGCCCTTAAATAGATAATGGGTATGATTACTGATTTTTGTAATCGATCTATTTTATAAATTATAGCCGTTAAAATTATTGGGAGAGTACAGTTATGAACCGCAGACCTAACAGAGATCATAATGGCGAACCATTTCCTGTTCAAATTGTAGATGCAGTTTGGAAAAAAGCTATTTCTGAAAGTGGATTTATTTTTTTTAAAAAAGATGTATGCGGCGCAACAATTAAACTGACTGAGTACGGCGAAGAAACCTTATACGGGTGGGAAATTGATCACATCATTCCTGTTTCGCAGGGCGGTACTGATGAACTTTCAAATCTGCAGGCATTGCATTGGCGGAACAAAAGAAAAAAGGATGAGGATTATCCCGATTGGAATAACAAACATACCGGGTAAACAGTTTATTTTAACTGGCTAACTTCTAATTATAACAGCAATTTTTCTTCAACCCCGCTGGGGTTGCGGTTATATGCTACTTACTTTATTCCATAGGATTCTCCTATGGTTATTTATATTTGACTACTTCGTAGTCGTACAAAATTACCCCGAAGTTATTCCGTTGAAAGTCAAGTTTATTTATCTGTATTTTTTATTATTTTTTGTATCAATTGGAATGATTCTTACGTTCCAATTGATACTATTATTTTTGATAAAATAGAATACTTTTACTATGTTT
>JABFGH010000009.1 GCA_013112585.1 Ignavibacteriota bacterium
TCCCAGATGAACTCTCCTTCCGAACTTTTTATTTGTTCTCTTGCTAATATTCTACGACTTTTTCGCATTGGTCACCTCTGTTGTTTTTGCTAATTTAACACTTTTGAGGCGACATTTGTCGTTATTTAACGAGTGTCATCTTAATTGTTCTTCTATAACTGCCTGAAACTAATCTTGCAAAATAAACTCCGCTTGGGTAATTGCCCGCTCCGAAAGTGGCTGAGTATAACCCAGCTTCCTTGTATCCTTTATCAAGTGTAACAACCTCGGCTCCGGTTGCATCAAAAACTTTTAATGAAATTATTTGCGGTACACGCAATGTATAATTTATTTGCGTCGAGGGATTAAACGGATTCGGATAATTTTGGTCCAGCGTAAATGCTTGAGGTCCGCCGGATGTAATACTTTTTACACTTATCAATGGCAGTGCTTCAAACTCCTTAAAGAGAACATTATTCATTACTTCAGGATCAATTGCTAACTGGTCTCTTAAAAGTGATGAATAAACTTGTCGGAAATCGTGAACATATTTATTGTCGCCGCTGTTATCCAGGTCTGATAGATCGGGGTTGCTGCCGAAGATACCGCCGTTAACATTTTTACCAATAACAAACAGAGGTGCTGCCGAACCATGATCTGTGCCTTGGCTTCCGTTCTGTTCTACAGTTCTTCCGAACTCAGAGAATGTCATAAGCACAACACGCTCGTCAACGCCAAGCAGCTTAAGGTCTTGCTGGAACGCTCCAACAGCTTCAGATAATGTGTTCAATAAATTTGAATGTCTTCCAAGCTGATTTGAGTGAGTATCAAATCCGCCCATTGATGTTATGTAAACCGGAGTTTCCATTCCGCCCGCAACAAGTTGCGCAACAATTGCTAACTGATCTGCGAGATTTGTATTTGGGTAGTTCACCTTGTTCTGAATTGTATCGGCTTTCTCTTTTATTAGCTGCGCATATCTAATTGATCGAGCTGCAACATCTTTTATAAATCTTAACTGATTGCCTGCAATAGTATTCGGCGGCGGATCGGTATCGGCTGAACTTCCGTTTATCAATTGGAAAAACTGATTCGGGTCTTCGAACGATACGCCAAGTGAACCGGATTGACATGTACATTCAAGCAATGATGATTGAGTTGAACCAAGCTGCACCGCCATTGGGTGATCTTTATTAAAATTAGGATCGTCCAAAACTGCATTGCCCAAATATCTTCCAAGCCATCCGTCATTTATTGTTTGATTAGAGTCAGAGCCGGAGAGCCAAATATCAGTTGAACGAAAGTGAGATCGGTTCTGATTTGGATAACCGACACTTTGCACGATGGCTAAATTTCCATCTTGATAAAGATCATGCATTTCCCCCATTGAGGGATGAAGCCCCGTTAAATTATTTAACTGAAGTACTTCACTTTTTCCTAATCCAATATTCGGTCGCTTATTGTGGTATATATCATCCTCGTAAGGAATTACTGTATTCAATCCATCATTGCCGCCGCTAAGCTGAAGCAGAACTAAAACTTTTCCATCAACTGCTTCCGGCTTCATAAAGGAATTTGAAAATGCTCTCAACGGCATATTGCCAATCGAAAGTGAAACTGAACCAATTCCCGAAATGATTCCTAAATTTTTTAAAAAATTTCTTCTATCCATGTTGCTGCCTTTTTAAGTCAGTTGATATTCTGATAATCGTAATAATGCTTTGAAAAAATCCTTAAGTCGGTCTTCCGCATTTTGATTGTAAGTTGACCAATCATAAACAGCGGCGCCGTCTAATAATATTCCAAGCAAATATGTTTTTCTATTTTCTGAAAGGGGATAAGCTAAAAAAGTACTTGTTACATCTTCAACAAATTGTACTGCATCCTCGGCACTGCTGTAGGTTCTGGCAAAATCAATAATGTTTAAGTCGGAATTTCGACCGCTGATTATGCTGTCGGAAAATATATGTCTTGCAGGTAATGTATTTGTGCTTATCCAAACTTTGTCGCCTTGCCATCCCGCAACATTAGGGGGTGCAAAAAGTGTCTGCCCAATTTGGTTTGCTTCTCTTCGCATGTAATCATAATCGGGGTTTTGAATATTAAACTGTTTCATCACTCCAATTATCATTTCAACGGGACTTTTAATTTTTGCTCCCATTATTTCATCAGTATAAAACATTGCCGATTTAAGAAGCGTTGAAAGCAGAGGTTTTATTTCATAATTGTTTTCACGAAAAACCTGACCAAGCTGCTGAACAATTGTTTCGTTCGGTTCAAAATGAACAAACTCTTTGAAGAGTTTTCGGCTAATATAGTTGGCTGTTTCCGGCTGACTAAAAATTATATCAATAATATCAATGTGATTGAAATTGCCTGTTTGTCCCATAAAAGTTTTGTTGGTATCATCAAACCTTTCGGGATTAAAGTATGAAGTCAAATCTTCAACCTGCCACCCTGTCAATGCCCTAGCAGCTTCCGCAATATCTTGCTCGGTATAATTGCCAATACCAATTGTAAAAAGTTCATTCAGCTCCCTCGCGTAATTTTCGTTCGGGTCGCCTTTATGATTCTTTGTACCGTCAAGGTAAATTAACATTGCCGGATCAGTTGTTACTTGTACTGTCAACTCTTTAAAGTTTCCGAAGCAGTGATCTCTAAACAATTTGTTCTGCCAATACATTCTTTGGGGCAGTCTTACGACTGATAATTCCGACACAAAATGATTATGAAGAAAAAGAACGATCTTTTCTCTAAAAGACAAACCCTGTGTAAGCATTAAATTGAACCACCAAAAAGTGAGTTCATAATATCTAACATTACTGTTTGTGTTTGATGTGTCGGTAACCCAAAACCCCGGACTTTGAGGTGCAGCTTTATCTGCAAGCAAATGGTTGTCAACAAAATCATCCAGAGTAAGCGAAGTTGCAAACTCCAAATCCTGTTTTGTATAACCGTAAGTTGTTCGCGAGAGTAGGTGTGCGGCAGATTTTAGATCCCAATCCGCAGTTTTATTTAAGCCGTTACTATTGTAAACTATTGATGCCATAATTTTCGTTTATTTTTGAAATAATTTTTTTCTGATTTTTCCCATGCTGCTTAACATTTTTTATAAACTTCCCTTAGTAAGTTAAGATGTGATAAAACGCACAATTTCAATGCCACGGGAATTATGTTTTACTTATTAAATAATTTCGAAGAGTAATTGAGGAATTGAAATAAAATTACTCAGATCGGTAGATTTTTACAAGTAAAATTTACCTTGTGTCCGATTTAAAAAATACTTTATTGTTTCATTAAAAAGTAAAATAGATTGCTTGTCCCGCATGGATCACTTTGTGGCAATCTGTTATTAAGTTCGCAGATTGAGATCAATCTACGGTACAAAATTATTAAAAAGTATAAAACCCAGCCCCGGTAAGTTGGGGATGGATTATTATACTTAGTAGAAGAGAATCTACTTAAAATGCCATTCCAGTTGATAAAAACGCAAAGGTTGAACCTCCGCCGCCGATATTATTAAATCCTTGTCGCAGTACATCCTCATTAATTGTTGCATCAAGGTAAAATGAGCCTAGTTTGAAGCCAACTCCCATTGTCATTCCGCCATTTGCAGGCGAATACTGAGTTTTTATTGTTTCATTTACTTCAGTTGCATTTCCTGGGATTGGTGTTTCGTCTGTAACTTTATTTGTACTTACGCTGTATCCCAATCTTGCGGTAAGCCATTCAAGTAATTCCCATTCAGCGCCGAAGTTCCAAATAGGGAATGAAAACACAGAATTTTCTAATTCAGGATCTCCCGGAATTGCAGGGATTGTAGTCTTAGCAATTTCGATTGAGGGACCGCCGCTAACGAGTAATTTATCATGTTCGAAAACAATTCCAAACCCGGCTCGAATACGGCTGAGTTCAGGTAAATCCGTTGAAGTTATACCTTCATCGTCACCAATGTCCGCACTTCCTTTTGTCGATAGGTAGGAAATTATTGGTACAATAGTAACTTTTTTCGACATGTTAATAAATATTCTGGAATTAACACCAATAATTGTCTGATCAAATTTTGTATCATTTACATTTGGTGCTTCGCGGGTTGCACTGGGGGTCATAAAAAATGCAGAAACCGCTAATCTTATACTTCTAGTAAGTTTTCCCATATAACCCACATTCAGCCCAAATTGACTGGCATTTCCTGCGGTAGTTTGCCCGTTTGCAAGGTTTTCTTCATTTGTTGAACCTGCATAAGCGATACTTACTCCAATATTATGAACTCCTGCAATGTAGCTTATTAAAAAAACAACATTGTTATCCATCGGAATTACCGGAACAGAACCGCCGATGCTGTTAATTTGTCCTGTGATATCAAATGGGTCTAATGCCGCAGTTGAAACACCCGAAAAATCATTGCGAGCTAAAAATGCACCCATGGTAAATTGCCTATCCAGCTTAAAATCAGCATAAATGAATTGTCCATTTCCGCCGCTGCCAAAATCATTACCGGTAGATGAACCAATATCACCGAAAATAAAATCAGTAAATTTTGCGCTCCAGGCAGGGTTATGAGCAATAAAATAAGGGTCTATCAAATAGGGTGAATTTCCCATGCTCATAATTCTTGCATAGCCGCCGCTTCTATTTATTTCTTTACCATATTGAGCAAAAGCTAAAGAAGTAAGTGATATTGTTAAAATGAAAATTGTAATTACACGTTTGAACATATTGTCTCCAAATGTTGGGTATTATTCGATTTTTTTTGAATTACTTTATACTTAATCAAATACTTTGCCAACGTGTGATTTTTGTCACATTTTAGGAGTTAGGCGTTAGGAGTTAGGAGTTGGGAGTTAACTCCGTAAATACTACTTATTCAAAATTGACAACGCCTGTTTAACAAGGTCCTCTATTGATGCATCCGGGGTTTTCTCAAGAATATCACGCACACTTTTTTCTGCTGTTTTAGTGTTGTAACCTAAACTGGTTAAAGCAGAAACCGCATCATTTTTAATTGCAAATTTTGCATTGGTTACTTCAATAAATTCTTCAGCAAGTTTTTCAACTTTATCCCGTAGTTCAATGAGCATGCGCTCTGCGGTTTTTCTCCCAATGCCGGGTATTGCAACCAATCTAGAAATATTGCCAACCTGCAGTGCTTCTTTTAATTCCTCAATTTGTATTCCCGATAAAATACTTTGTGCAAGCTTTGGACCAATGCCGCTAACACTAATTAGCAGACGAAACATTTCTTTTTCCGCTTCAGTTGAAAATCCATATAGATCCAGCGCATCTTCTTTTACGCTTAAAAATGTATAAAGTGATGCAGTGCTGTTTTCTTCGCCAAGTTTTTCAAAAGTGGTGATAGAAATATTAACTGAGTACCCAACGCCATTAACATCAAGTAAAATTTGTGTCGGTTTTTTGGAAATTATTTTACCTGTCAAAAATCCAATCATTAAAAATTTTCTCCTGAATTAAATAATTACTTTATCGGGATTAGCTTTTATAAATTTTTCCCAGCTTCCGCTTTTATGCGATGCCGATGAACTTTTAAATGCATGGCAAACGGCAACGGCAAGTGCATCTGTTTCGTCAAATTTCATTTTAATTTTATTTAACTGCAATAATTTGTTGATCATAAATTGAACTTGCTCCTTAGAGGCAGCACCCTTTCCAACAACTGATTTCTTGATTTCGCGCGGAGAGTATTCGGCAATATTAATTTTGTTGTGCACAGCCGCAAGCATTGCTACTCCTCGTGCATATCCAATTTTCATAGTTGATTGAATATTTTTTCCGTAAAAGGCGGTCTCTATTGCAAATTCATCGGGATCATGAAGTTTTATGAGACGGTTAAGTTCATCATAAATTTTTTCTATTCGGGGTGCAAGTGCTTTAACGGCGGGAGTTTTAATAATTCCCGCATCAATAAATTTTACTTCTTTATTATTGTACTCAATTATACCAAACCCCGTTACAATTGTACCGGGGTCAACTCCAATAATTTTCATAAAAGTTTTTCATTGATTATAAATTATTCGAAACCTTTGAATAAAACTACTAAGTGTCATTGCGATGAGTTTTTCCCGCCCTTCCCGCAGTATTGTTTGTGGGGAAGCAATCTGCTAAAGTTAGAGATTGCTTCATCCCGATAAAAAGCATCGGGATTCGCAATGACAATATTTGATCTCTATTCTTCAACAAATTCTGCGTTTGTATAAACATTTTGTACATCATCGCTATCTTCTAAAGCATCAATTAGTTTGATAACTTTTTCAGAGTCTTCACCCTGCACATCAACAGTATTTTTTGCTATCCACTGAAGTGAAGCATTTTCAATTTCGAGTCCCGCCTCAAGCAGTGCTTTTCTAACAGTTTCAAAAGATTCAATAGAGGCGGCAACTTCAAAGAATCCGTCATCAAACTGCAAATCGTCAGCACCGGCTTCTAATACAATCTCCATTAGGTCATCTTCGGTTTTGCCTTGTTCGGGCAGTGTAATAATTCCTTTATGCTCAAACATCCATGCAACAGAACCGGTTTCACCTAAACTTCCGCCGTACTTGCTGAATAAATGTCTTACTTCCGCTACTGTTCTATTTTTATTATCAGTTACACATTCAACATAAACTGCAACACCTGCAGGTCCGTAACCTTCGTAATTAAGTTCAAGGTACGTTGCACCTTCAAGTTCGCCCAAAGCTTTTTTAATTGCCCGCTCAATATTATCCATTGGCATGTTGGCAGATTTTGCGTTATCAACTGCAAGTCTTAAACGAGGGTTGGCATTAACATCGCCTCCGCCCTGGCGTGCCGCGATAGTTATTTCTTTTATAAGCTTTGTAAAAATCTTACCGCGTTTTGCATCATTGGCTGCTTTTTTTCTTTTAATGGTAGACCACTTTGAGTGACCTGACATAGTAACTCCTGATAAATTATTTTTACTGAACTCTCTCTTTGATCCGCATATCTTTTAATCTTAGCTGCGGATATTCTTTTCCGTCTTTTGTAATTTTTTCAATTGTGTAAACAATATCTACTAAATTTTTTTCTTTATCAATTACATTGGCAAATGAACCAAGATTAAACCCAATTGAATCGAAAACTTTGTCTGTTCCGTTCTGCCTAAAGTAAGCTACAAAATGATTGCGCCCTACAACTCTCGGATTGTAAACAAGTTCAACATCTTCACTTAAAAATACCGGTCGCATATTACCGGGTCCATAAGGTGCAAACTGGTCAAGTACCCTAACAAACTTAGGTGTAATTTCTGAAAGAGAAATTTTTGTATCAATATTTATTTCGGGAAAAATTTGTTTGTCGCTTAAATTTTCTTTTAAGTAATCATTAAACCTTTTTCTAAACTCAGGAATGTTTCCAATTTCAATTGCTAAACCGGCAGCGGCTTCATGCCCGCCGAATTGTATTAGTAAATCATCACAGCTTTCTAATGCTTTGTAAATATTAAAGCCGGAAATACTTCGTGCCGAACCTTTAGCAACCCCATCAATTGTACTTAGCATAACAGAGGGTCTGTAATATTTTTCTACCAATCTTGATGCAACAATACCAATAACACCGGGATGCCAATTATCCTGATGAAGAACAATTCCAAAGTCTTCTTCCATATTGGTTATCAGCTCAAGTTCCCGCAGAGCATCGGTAAAGGTGCTTTCATCAATTTTTCTTCTTTCAAGATTTTCATCTTCTAAAACCCTGGCTAATTTTATCGCGTCCTGATAATCATCGGTAATAAATAAATCCACGGCACGATTTGCATCACCCAGTCTGCCTACTGCATTAATGCGGGGTGCAAGTGTAAATACAATTTGTCCGGCAGATAAATTACCAGGCTCCATTCTTGCACTTTTAATTAATGCTAAAATTCCGGGTCGGGGATTTTGATTTATCTGTTCAATACCTTCCCGTACTAAAACTCTGTTTTCGTCAACAAGGGGAACAATATCAGCAGCAGCGGCAAGTGCAACTAAGTCGAGATATTTAAGAGCAATATCCCGCCGACCAAATCTATCGCCAACGGCTCTTGCCAATTTGAACGCAACACCCGCACCCGATAGATACTTAAACGGGTAATCGCAGCCGGGCTTTAACGGATCAAGCACGGCAACTGCGTTTGGTATTTCATCCTTTGGTTTATGATGATCGCAAATAATTGTATCTATCCCCAACGAATTTGCATACTCAACCTCTTCGACCGCAGTAATTCCGCAATCAACAGAAATCATTAACGCAGCATTTTTCGATTTCACATTATCGACTCCCTCTTTTGAAAGTCCATAACCATCGGTTATTCTGTTGGGAATATAAATTTCGGCATTACCGCCGAGCTCTTTTAAAAAGAGGTACATTAATGATGCGGAACAAGTACCGTCAACATCATAATCGCCGTAAACAACAATTTTTTCGTTGGTTGTAATTGCCTCAATTACCCGTTTAGCGGCTTCTTCCATTCCGTTCATTAAAAGAGGATCGTGTAAAGTTTCCATTGAGGGACGGAAATAATTTTTTGCCTCGAAAAAGTTTTTTACACCTCTGCGGATTAGCAAATCGGCAAGCACATTGGAAATGTTTAAGGTATCGGCTAAAGCAAGCACTTCATTTTCATCTGCCTGCTCTCTAAGCTTCCATAGTTTTTTTAACATATTATTATAGAAGCAAAAAATAGTTAACGGACCCGGTTTATAAGCCGAATTCTGTATTCTCTAAAAAGAGAATGGCAATTATTTGTCTCGATCCTAAATTACTTCAGGACTCCAGCGGTCTACCCGAAGGGACACAAAGCGAACAACCTTGATCCGACGTATCGGATACCCTTCTTACTTGACCTTGCTCCAGGCGGGGTTTGCAATGATCCCGAAATTCTTCGGGACTCTCTTTAAAGAGACCCCTGGTATTACTACCAGGGCGGTAGGCTCTTAACCTGCCATTTCACCCTTATCCCGATTGAATCGGGACGGTATTTTTTCTGTTGCACTTTCCGTTACCGATAGCTTTAACCATCGGCACCCGGGTGTTACCCGGCACCTTGTTCTGCGGAGTTCGGACTTTCCTCTATTCACGGAATAATCCATTGAATAGCAACTGCCCAACCGGATCCATTAACAGCATTTTCACTTTTTCTTTTTATTAAATTAACATTTATTATATCGTTGCTAATATAATAAAAAGCATTCCAGAATTCATTATTAAAAATTTATAAATCAACCTCACCCTGTGTCCCTCTCCCCAGCCTGTCCGGCAGGCAGGTTGGCAAGGAGAGGGATTTAGGGTGAGGTCGAAAAACAACTTAGCATTAACGAAATAAGATAAATATAAATGAAGCCCATGGAACTGAAAATGATATTTGATGCTAAACTACCTGAGGAGTTGAATTAATATTACCATTATAATTAAAATTTCACCCCTTACAATAATTTGGTTGAACCGCTCTGCGCTTCGATGCTTTTCGTTCTGCTTTTTGCCACAAACATTTAACCCCTACAGGGTTATAAACTTTGCAGTTTTGATTATTCTATCAAATATTTGTTTAGTTCAAGTCAAGTTTTAATGAGTTAAACTCTTACACTAAACTCGTTGCAGTAACTTCTAAACTACAAAGTAGTTGAATATAAATAACCTTTGGTGAAGCCAATGCAGATAAAGGAAATAGAATATAACTGCAATCTGTACGTGGTTAAAGAATAATTGCTCTTATAATTAGAGCTTAGCCGAATTTCACTAATTACCCATCAAATCACTTAAAAATTTCATGTTTTTAGAGTTCGAGTTTGAGATTGTAATTTTTACTATTGCCGTTAGAGGCACAGATAAAAACATTCCTACAATTCCCCAAATATAACCCCAAACAAGTAGTGATAACAAAATTACAAGCGGATTTAACCCTAATTGATCGCCGACAATTTTTGGTTCTAAAATATTACCGATAACATTCTGCACACCTATAATTATTAATATAATCAAAATTGTGTAGCCGAATGATTCGAATTGAACCAATGTCATTAAGCCGGGCAATATTACAGCGATAACTGATCCGATATTTGGGATAAAGTTAAGCAGAAATGTAAGTACACCCCAAACAACAACAAAGTCAACTCCAAAAAGCCAAAGTATTACACTTACTAAAGCTCCGGTGGTTAAGCTAATAAGAAATTTAGTAGCAATGTAACCTTGTATTTGTGAGGTGATATCTCTAAAGGTACCTTCGATAACTGCTGCACGTGTTTTTTTAATCTGTTCAAGTTCCCCATTAATATCGCCATTTTGATCTGTTTCAGACTTCGGTTTTCTTTTCTTTTTAAATTCTTCTAATGAAGAGTCAACATTTTTTTCAACGAAACGTTTTTTAATTGCCTCTAAAATATTTTTATGACCTGTACTTACAAAAATGAAAAAGAACAAAACAAAAAATACAGTTGAAAAAAGGGAAAGTGTTGAACTGAAAAATCCGCTTGCAATACCGCCGTAATCTAATTCACTTAAGAGTGAGTTAAAATTAAACTCACTGAAAAACTCATCGTTTAACCCGAATGATTTTGCCGTTTTAATTATTATACTATCAAGTTTTTGCTGGTAGTATGGCAGTTCTTCACCAAGCCTGCTGAATGAATCTACTATTACTCTGGATATTGCCCAGAGCACACCTACAATTAAAACTATATCTGCAAATATTGCAATCCCGTATGGTATTTTCTTTTTCGTTAAAAAATTGTTTAAAGGCTCAAATACAAAGAAGAGGAAATAAGCTATAACAAGAGGTATAAAAATATGCTGAAGTTCCTTCAAAACTATAAAGATTACAATTATGCCAACAACACTAATAAAAAATTTTATTCCCGGATCAGAAAATACTTTTTTCATTTAATCTTTCCTTTATAGTTTGATTAACAAAAATATCAATAAATATTAAATTTTCTAAAAGTTATTTGTAATTTTCACTAATTTACATCTCATTGAATTAATATTTGGAAGAAAACATTGAGAACCAAAAGCCGTTTATTTTTTTCAGCAATTATACTTTCATTTTTATTTGCAAATAGCTGCTCAACAGCAAATAACAAAGCCGAAAAAATCACCCGCCCTGAATGGAGCAAAAATGCTTCAATTTATGAAGTGAATATAAGACAGTACACGCCCGAAGGTACATTCAAAGCTTTTGAAAAACATTTACCCCGTTTAAAGGAAATGGGGATTGATATTCTATGGCTAATGCCCATACATCCTATTGGTGAAAAAAATAGGAAAGGTACACTTGGAAGTTATTATTCTGTTAAAGATTATAAAGGTGTAAATCCAAGTTTCGGCACGCATGAAGATTTTCGTAACCTGGTAGATAAAATTCACGATATGGGGATGTATGTAATTATTGATTGGGTGGCAAACCATACTGCTTGGGATCACCCTTGGACTGAAAGCAATCCTGAATTTTATACAAAAGATGAAAGTGATAAATTTATTTCCCCGGTTGATGATTGGTTTGATGTGATTGACTTAAACTATGATAACAAGGAATTATGGACTGAGATGATAGATGCTTTAAAATTTTGGGTTGATGATTATAACATTGACGGCTACCGCTGTGATGTCGCTGCTATGGTTCCAACAGAATTTTGGGAAGAGGCGCGCACAGAACTTGATAAGGTAAAACCAGTTTTTATGTTAGCAGAAGCGCATGAACCTGATCTGCATAAAGCCTTTGATATGACCTACGGCTGGCAGTTAAAAGATTTAATGAATGATATTGCCGCCGGAAAGAAAAATGCCTTAGACATAGTAAAATTTGTTGAAGCTGAAAAAGAAGAATATCCTTCTGATGCTTATAGGATGCTATTCTCTACAAACCATGATGAAAACACATGGAACGGAACTGTGTTTGAAAGACTGGGCGATGCGGCGGAAGTTTTCGCAGTTCTTTTTTCAACATTGGAGGGAATGCCTTTGGTTTACAGCGGACAAGAAGCCGGCCTGGATAAAAGGTTAGATTTTTTTGAAAAAGATTTAATTGAGTGGAAGGATCATAAATTTTACGAGATTTTTACAAAGCTATTTAAACTAAAAAAAGAAAATGAAGCTTTATGGAATGGAAATTTTGGCGGTGAGGTAATGCCGATTGAAAGCGGCATTAGTGAATCAGTATTTTCTTTTTACCGTACAAAAAATAATCACACAATAATTGCAGTTCTAAATTTTTCAAATCAAAAACAAAATGTTGAACTTAAAAACAGTTATATTAACGGTACATATATTAGTTTGTTCGAAAATGATGAACAAATATTTAACGGAGATGATAAATTAACTCTCGAACCGTTCTCTTATAAAGTTTACTTCAAAAAATAGTGGCAATAAAAAAATAAATTTCTGAACTCTTTATACGTTATTGCTTTATAACATTTAACTGCAAAAATTAAAAAGCCGCTAATCTTTTTAAGAAGAAAAGCGGCTCTAAATAATTTAGTAAGCATTATTATTTATTATTGCTATCTCCTAAATCCTGCCAGCCGTCAGGCGGGTCTAACTACTTACTACTTTTACTTCGCCAGCAACATTTTCTTTGATGATACAAAATCATTTGCTCGTAATCTATAAATGTAGATTCCGCTTGCTAAATCACTTGCATCAAAACTAATTTTATAAATTCCGGCATTCTTGGTTTCATTTATTAGATCTGCTACTTCTCTGCCAATTACGTCATAGACTTTCAAAGAAACGAAACCTGGTTCTTTCAATTGGAAGTTGATGATGGTTGTTGGATTAAATGGATTTGGATAATTACCAAGCAGTTTTGTTTCTGTTGGAATAATTTCCTCCACACCATTTTCTTTTTGGCTGCCTTTTTTCATTTCACCAACATTATCCCGCTCGTACCTGCCCGCAGATTTTAGTATGTAAGCAGTTTTTTCATCCGTACTGCTTGCACTTTCAAATGTAAAGTCTATTCTTTCACCGGGTAATATTTCGCTGTAGTTTTTATCGATGTTCAATACCAAAGATTTTACATCACCATTTTTACTGTGAACAGCTTCAAGGAGTTTTAGTTTATTCACCTTGGCTGTTTTCTCATTCTTTACTATCGATATAAAATCAATTTCAACATCTTGTAAAAATTCTATTGTAAGTTTATTCTGTATATTTTTATCCAACTTTATACCTACAACTGATTTTTCGGGTCTTAAATAAATATCCTTGTTATTATTTGCACTTGATGTTTTACCGAGACCGGTTGTACTTAAAACTCCGGCTGTTTTATCTTTGTAGATTGGTCCTTCCCCATCGATTACAAAATACAAGTCATCCTTAGTTTGAGTACTTATTTGATCCGAGTAAATTATTAAGGAATCACCGGCAATAAACTGTGCTTTATTATTATCGTTTGATGATAATAATGAACCAATGTCCTCTTTCCCGCCTAAAGAAAATGTTATTCTTTCTCTTGATAACTTATAGTTTACAATCTCTCCTTCTTCACTAACAGAAACATATTCATTAGGATTAACTTTTACTTCCATTAGTTCTACCTGATCTAAATATGTATGCTCTACGGCAGGTTCGTGGATTAGTAATTTTATTTTTTTATCTGTTTTAGCCACTTCATTTTGAACAAGGTAATAGTCTGTTACATCTGGTTTGCTTGAAACCGATTTTGTTAAAATTGGATTATCATTTACAATTTTGCCATTGTGCTCAAAAGCTAATGTCGGGCATTGGCTTCCGCAATCGTTATCAAAATATACTGACCTTGATTCCGTATCTGAACCGGCAGAGTTTGTTACTATGCAAGTAATCTCATTTACCGGAGCCATTATTTTATCTGAACTTCCATCGCTCGATTTTGCTGTGTTTGGATATGTAACTTTACACCTATTCCCCAAAGGAGTAATATATGCACCCGAAGGTAAATCTGCAGCTGTCCATGTATAGCTTAAATTACCGTTGCCTTGTGATAGATTACAGTAAACATAGCCGTGTGAACCTTGACAGATTGGGTCTGGGCTTTGGGTGAGGCTGGTGATGATTGGGGGAGCAAGTCCTATTCCCAACACAGCGTAATTAAGTCCTCCATCAACATGAGGGTTCCATGGTATCCATTTATTTACAGACCCTGAAGGTACTTCATGTTTTACATAATAAAAATAAGTACCAAAATAAAAAGAGTTGCTGGCTATATTGGATGATAAATAATAACTATGAGATATAGTCGAGCTTCCCTCATAATATCCGTATCCTTTCATTCCTAAATACCAGGTATTAGCATCTATTATAGAGTGATTTACGGTTTTTTGTGCAATATATCTATCTACTATATAACGACCGGCTGCAACTCCACTAGGAGGAGTATGATTTAGTGTAATATATATGTCTGAAGCTTGTTTCGATAAATCTAAATTTCCTGAGAGTAAAGTAGATTGAGGATTTTTATCTACGTATAACTCTGATAAAGCATTAAAAGCATTTACCAAACCATATCCGGTTTTATGGTCAAAGCCTGTTTCTCCAACATCATTAACTGAGTTTATTATTCTGCTTTTTATCTGTGCTGGGGTAAGGTTTTTGTCAACTGATAACATTAGTGCTGCTAAACCAGCTACTATTGGGCTGGAATATGAAGTCCCGTCATCACTTGCGTAACCATTATTTGGAATTGTGGTCCATATATCTGTACCAGGTGCACAAACAGTTACCTCGGGTCCATAGCAAGAAAATTCGTTTGCCCATCGACCCATTTTATTTATTGATGCAACTGAAATTACATTATTATAGTTTACGGAATATTTGGCGGGATAGAGGACATCAAAACCACTATATGCATTCCAGTTACCCGCACCAGCAACTACCAGAATGTTATTCGATTGTGCTAAAGAGATTGCACTTTCTAATACAGTCTCATTTTCTTTAAATCCAATACTAATATTAATAACAAAACGTAATTCGGAATGCTGGTTTTTATAATTTACAATATCAATTATGGAATCGTATATTCTTTGTGCCCATTCGTCCTTTTTATCATCATTTCCTTCCATAACTTTATAAATCATTAATTTGCATTCAGGTGCAATGCCTGCTATTCCCTCACTATTATTCGTTTCTGCTCCCGCAATCCCTGTAACTCTTGTACCATGCCCTCTGGTATCATTAAAAGGTGTAGAATCATTAGCATAGTCTTCCCCAAAAATGATTCTATTTGAGTTCTTCAAATCATTATGTGAAGGTAAACCATTAGACATTGGTATGCCTGAATCTAAAATTACTATAACTACATTCAGGTCACCTTTAGTAATATCCCACCCTTCCAATATATCTATATCAACATCATTTCTTAACGAAGAATTTCCAGAATAATCATTATGAATGTTCCATTGACTACCATCTTGATACTTAGGATCATTTGGATAATTCTGTGAAAAAATAACACTTGAAAATAAAATTAGACACAATACTATATGTTTCATCCCTACTCCTTATTATGTTTCAATTTTGTTAATTGTGAGTGATTGGTAAGAATATATTTTTTATAATTTTCAATATTTGAATGAAAGAACAAAAGAATTCTTAACTTGATTATGCAGCAAATCACTATTGCTTAAAGGTATTTGAGCTATATATCTCGGAACAATTGCTATTCCCCAAATTTTTGCAATTTTATATTCTGCACCTAAATCAATATAAAGGCGGGTTTCATTTTCATCTGAGACAAAATTTAGCGGTACCGGCCCAAGGGGGTCCACATAATCCAAATACACAAAATGGAGAGAAAAGCCAGAGATTAATCTAGGCAAATAATTATTATTTAAGACTTTGGAAGAATTAATAATTAATCTTGTTGATAAGATATAATCCTTACTGTTGTAATTTGCCCTGCTAGATTCTATCTCCTCAGGGTCTAATCCATCATTAAGGTATCCAAATGCAAGTTCCCAATTGAGATATTGGGAAAAGAAATTATTTGAAATTGAAATTTCCGGATAAAAAGAATAAGCACTATTAGATGATTCTTCTGGTGAATAGTTTTTCATTATTCCTAAACTAACTCCAAGTTCTTGTGAAAGAATATTGTGATAGAACAATATCATAGTTAAGGTTGCTATTATTCCCCATATTTTTAATTTTTTCACATAACCTCCAAAATTACATCTGTTATTTCAATTGTATTGTATTTGCTGTTTGTCGTCAGCGAAAAGTAATTTTACTTTTAGTGGTTTGAAAATACTTATTTACAACTTTTTTCATACGCCTAAGCATTACCCAACAGCTCAGTTTTAAAATTACCTTACTATAAAAACATGATTTTATCGTTTAAATGCAATTGAAATTTATTTCTTGCTAATGGCTCTTTTACTTTCTTCTTTTTTGTACTTCCATAGGCACCCTTGCTTTTTCAATATAACAATTATTTTTGGTATCTAGTATTTTGGGGGAAGTTCACAGGTTTCACTCTTTATTTTTTACCTTTCACTTTTCACTTTTTACATTTCACATCTATACCAAGTTGTTTTCGTAACTATATTAAAAAATGATTATTTTAGGTTTACTTTTTCTAATAAAATGCTTAGCTGCCGTGGAAAACACTGATAATTTTAAAGACATGAACATTGAAGAAGAAATATTCCGATCAATTTTTAATAACGCCGGATTTGCTGTTGCGTTAGTAGATTTGGATGGGAATTTAATTCTTGTAAATAATTTTTTCAAAGAGCTGCTCGGTTATGAATTAGATGATCAAATGAAAAGCAGAATTTTTGATTTTGTTTATCCCGGTGACATGGGAGAAGCAGAGAAATTATTTAAGGAATTAACAAGCGGAATTGTAAGTTCATATACTAAAAATCACAGGTACCTTAAACAAAACGGTGATGTTTTTTGGGGACACTTAACTGCAATAGCAATTAAAAACAATGAGGGAAACACTGAGTACACAGTTGAGCTTATAAAAGATATAACTGAACAGCGTCAGATTGAAATGAAATTTGAACGTGAGCAGAGATTACTAAAAGCTCTTATGGATAACCTATCGGATAGTATTTATTTCAAAGACCTCAATAGTTATTTCATCAACCTAAATAAAGCTTCTGCAAAAAAAATGGGGTATGATAATCCCGATGAATTGGTTGGTAAAAGTGATCATGATATATTCTCGAAAGAGCATGCTGAAAAAGCCCTTAAAGATGAACAAGATATAATAAGCAGCGGCAAACCGAAAGAAGGCATAGTTGAAAAAGAGATTTGGCAGGATGGATCATACACCTGGGCATCAACTACTAAAATGCCGTTAAGAGATGAAAGTAATAGAATAATCGGTACCTTTGGAATAACACGCGACATTACAGAAGAGCGCAATGCTTTATTAAAATTAAAGTACCAGGCAAAATTATTAAATGATTTAAATGATGCACTTGTTGCTGTTGATAACGAATATAAAATCACATCGTGGAATAAAGGGGCTGAACAGATGTACGGCGTTGTAACCGCCGATGCACTCGGACAAGACATAAGTAAATTATTAGTAGCAAAAATGCCTGATGAGGATAGACAGGAGATTAGAAGAATTGTTGTAACAAATGGCAGCTGGCGCGGTGAGGCAATTCACTTTGATAAGAATAAAAATGAAATTGATGTTGATTGGTCGATAAACGCTGTGCATGATTCTGAAGGTAAGCTGATTGGTAACGTTGCGATTATACGTGACATTACCGAGCGAAACAAAATGGTTGCCGAGCTTACCAGAAGTGAAGAAAGATTTAGAGCACTTTATGAGAATGCAACAATCGGGTTGTACCGCTCATCCCCGGATGGCAAAATTGAATTAGCAAACCCTGCCTTGCTGAGAATGTTCGGATACTCTACTCTTGAGGAATTTTTAAGTGTTGATATTGCAAAAGATGGTTATGAAAAGGGTGAAACACGAGATGAGTTTTTAAAGCAATTAAATCAGAATGAGGAAATAAGAGGATTTGAGAATACCTGGAAAACTAAAAACGGTAAAATAATTTCTATTAGAGAAAGCGCAAAACTTATAAAAGATAAAAAAGGAAAACCTCTTTATATTGAAGGCACAGTTGAAGATATATCAGAAAGAGTTTTGGCTGAAGAAAAAATTAAAAAGTACAACGAAGAGTTAAAAATACTTAACGCTAATAAAGATAAATTCTTCTCGATAATTGCTCATGATTTAAGAAGCCCTTTTACCGCACTGCTTGGTTACTCGGATTTAATTGTAAATGAATTTGATGAAATGGAAAGTGATGAGATTAAGCAATTTGTAAAATACATTAATGATGAAGCGAAAAATGTTTACGGCTTACTCGATAATTTATTAGCATGGTCTAGAATTCAGAGAGGACAGTTTGCTTATTCACCAAGTGATTTTTCGATAAGTTCAACAATTGAAAAGGCTATTACCTTATTTAAGGATACTGCTAAAAACAAAAATGTGGAATTAACTACTGCCGTCACAAATAATTTTTCGGTTTTTGCAGATGAAAATTCATTCTTCACCGCTCTGCGGAATCTTATTTCCAATGCAATTAAGTTTACTCCCGATGGCGGAAAAATTACCATTGACGCAAGTGTGAATGATAACTTTGTTGAAGTATCGGTTGAAGATACCGGCGTTGGTATAAATGAAACAGATATCAAAAAACTTTTCAAACCGGATGTGCATCATACGACAATTGGAACATCAAATGAAAAAGGTACCGGACTTGGACTGCTTTTATGTAAAGAACTGATTGAAAAAAATGACGGCGAGATCAGTGTTAGCAGCGAAGTTGGCAAAGGAACTAAATTTACCTTAAAGCTCCCAACAGATTAGAAATAAATTGTTTAACTGTTTAATTGCTGAATTGTTAAAAACAATTATGGTGATGAGTTTATCACTCCCCATTTATACCCTCAAATAGTGTATTGAAAAGGTTGACCTAATAGGAAAACTTTAGAATCTTCTCTCTGCGGTCTTTGCGTTTTTTTATCTCTGCGTCCTCTGCGTGAAAAAGCCTTTCACGCTAAGACTACTAAGCAGAAATACGCAAAGAAAGAACTACTTTCTCGCTTCCGGTGTTTTCTTTAATATCTGATTAACCGCAGCAGGGTTTGCTTTCTCTTTGCTATCCTTCATTACTTGCCCTACTAAAAACCCAATCTTGCTGAAAAGGGACGATAATTAACAGAAAATAATAGATATTATTAATAATAATTTCTAAGGTGGCACGATGACGAAAACAGGAAAACTTCGATTTGAAATTCGTAATTCGATATTGGATATTCGTTATTGCCTTATAAATTTTAATATTGAAAATTAAAAACTCAGCTTGTTATAACCCTTGTTTGTATCGAGGAATGGTCCTCGACACCCTTGAAGAAAACATTTGAGAAAATCATAAATCAACCTCACCCTCTGTCCCTCTCCTTAAGAAGGAGAGGGATTTAGGGTGAGGTCAAAAAAAATAGTTTTGCAATGACAAACTCATAAAAATAAAACATGAATTATTAATAGAACTGCAATTTATATTGCATTGCCCGTCAACAATGTTCTGCTATTGGCGGTTAAAAAGCTACCTGCCGTACAGTAGAGTTTTTTGTAATATGATGTAAAATAAATCTAAAATAATAATTCAATTATTGTTATTTGATATTTATTATAGCTCTTGCTGTTGACAATGCAGCCGTTAAACAATTTAGCAATACGAATTATTAATTTAATAAAATGAGCAAATGATTATCCAACTAGGTACTCGGCAAATCAAAGCGCAAAAGTATTTATTCCGAAAACAAAATTGTTATCACCCCGCTTAGTTACTTTCCAGGTAAATTCAAGTTTTAGTGGAAGAAGCATTTGTCCAATGCTAAAGCCGGCTTCAATAAAGGGCGACTTAAAAATATTATCCGGCTGCTCAATTAAAATATTTCTACTGCTGTTGGAAATATCAAGCCAGGCAATATTTGCATGAACACCAAACAGCAATTGCAAATCTTTGAGAAATGGGAAATTTAAAAGTCTGAAAAACTCATCTCTGAAATCATGTTTAAGCCCAACCGAAACAGAACGGTCGCCGTAAACCTCTCCAATCCTTAATGTTCTAAAAGTAAACTCTTTACCGCCGGATTGAATATTACCCGGCAAAGCATTCAGCATCTGAAATGGTATTGGTCCGTTTGAATAAACACCGGAAATTTCGTAACCAAAATAGGCAGACTCAAATGAAGATACTCTTCCGGTTAAGTTAGCTTTATACATTTCAAAATTAAGTTTACTCTTTAAAGTTTTTTTATCGCTGAATAGCCCTTCAATTTTTAATGCCGGAATAATGCTTCTCGAACCAACTCTTCTTCTGAAATAACCATCTTCAATATATTTTCTAAAATCAAACTGCAGACTAACATTTACCGCATTAATTTTTGTTTCATAAATCGGCTTAACATCCCTGTATGTTTTACTTCTATTAAAAATTGAAAAATCACTATTTAGAAAACCGCTGTTATCAGTTCTGTTTAAGTAGCCAAATCCAAATTTAATTACGGGAAAAACTTCACCCGCATAATTTATTTTAACTCCTTTTGAATAATAGTAGTCTCTAAAATCATACTTGCTGATTAAATTAAATAGTGTGGATGTTAATTGATTATAATTTATCGATTCACCAAAAAGATCATCGAGGCGGCTGAATGCATTTATTGATAATTTGTGTGTACGGTATTTACCAAATAAATATTCACCATATAATTCCGATTTAATTATTTTATCGGCAAATCCGTAACCAATTTCAAATGAGCCGTCAAATCTTTTGTCCATCAAATTATTTACAAACAGTCCGGCATTAATTGCATTACCTTCAACTCTGTTAAAATGATATAAGCTTAGCGGACCCGTGATTGAAACATTATCCGCGACTTGAGTTCGTGTATCCAAAAAAGAAAATCTATCCCAAAATGTAACCGGTATTGCTTCAAGACTGTCAATTCTTTTATATGCCTCAACCTCTTCAATTGATGTTGGAATACTTTGAGTAGTTTCCCAATAAGTACTCTCTTTTGAATCTGCATCGGGCATTACAGTAATGATCGCCATGTCAAAGAAGTCTTCATCAATTTCTGAATTGATTTTATAGTCATAAAATATTGAGCTAACCTCAAAACCGAATTTCGCAATACCGAGCACATTGCCTTCAACAAAGAGCCGGTAATCGATAGGCATGTAAATATTATCTTGGTAAGGTAGGAATTGCTGAAGCACATTTACCTTTGTAAAAATTCCGCCGGGGTTTGCAGCGGCATTAAGGTATGCATCAATTTGCACCAGACTAAAAATGCTGTCTGCAATAAATAACCTTCCAAAAAATCCCGGGTCTGATGCATCATCGGGACCAAAGAATATTTGAAATACATTTTGATTATCCATTGCAAGAGTGTCTTCAATGTAAAAATAGTAATAGTCTAAAGCAGCATCAGCAATTGGGCTAAGCATGGGTCTGCCGAAAAACTGAATATCATCGCTGTAAAAATTCTGTATTAGTCTGCCGCCTGTTAAAATATTTATTGAAGAAGGAGCATTTGAACTCTGCTTGCGTGCAATAATTTCTTCTTTATAATTACCTGGCTTAAGATAATATCCCTTGCTCTCATTCTCTATAATTCCGGTAATTTTTAATTCGGCAGTATCTAATTCAAATCCTCCTAATGAAAAACCAACCGATCTATCGCCGGTTGTAATATCCCGTGTGGTTTTAATTAATCCTTTAGTGTAGGCATTAAAAATATATGAGTTTAATTTTTCATTTCTGATTTTTTTAGCTTCAATAGTTTTTTTAATTACTTCAATAGCAGGATTAACCCCCGGCAGAATAGTTACTTCAGGTAAATCGAGTATTACAGGGTTTAGCTCTATACTTAATTCCCTGCCGGATGTTAAATTAATTTTTGATGTATCGGTTTTAAAACCGAGATAAGAAGTAATTAAATTATAGCTGCCCTTTTCAAGTCTAATTTGGAATTCTCCGCCGGCATTTGCCGATGTTCCCTCGAAGCTGTTTTGCAGGCGGATATTTGCAAAGCTTAAAGGCGCCTTGCTAACCGAGTTTATAATTTTTCCGGTTATTAAATATTTTTGTGCAAAGATTGACTGAAAGCAAATTAATAGAAGGCTTAATACCAGAAAAACTTTCCTCATTTATACCTCAAATAAAATTCAATGGAACTAAATAGATCTAAAATTACTTTATTATTTTAGATATATAAATTAAATATATTTATTGATTGTAAATTAGAGATAGTATTTTGTTTCAACAAATAATTATTTTTTTTTGAGAGATGGACAAAAACATTTTAATAACCGGGGCAACCGGTTTAGTAGGAAGAAACTTAATAGGCAAACTTATTGAAAGAGGCGATAAAGTTTTTGTAATATCACGCTCTGCCGATAAAGCAAAAAAACAATTGGCTGATATTTCAGATGCCGCTTCATGGGATGATGAAGAAAAGATAATTCAGTTAATTAATAATGCAGATTCGATAGTTAATTTAGCCGGCGAAAATGTAATGGCGCAAAGATGGAACGAAGATCATAAAAAAAATATTTATGACAGCCGAATAAACACTACCGCAAAACTTATTCAATTAATTAAAAGAGCTGAGTCTAAACCGGATTCATTTGTTTCTGCATCTGCAGTTGGTTATTACGGAACCGGGCGTAACAAGGAATGTACAGAAGACGCACCGCCCGGAGATGATTTTCTTGCAAAGGTAACAATGGATTGGGAGGCTGAAGCTCAGAAAGTTGAGAGCGCAGGTGTTCGCAGAGTCAGTTTGCGTATCGGAATTGTACTTTCAACTGAAGATGGCGCTTTGGCAAAAATGATTACACCGTTTAAGTATTTTATCGGCGGTCCGCTTGGCTCAGGCAAGCAATGGTTTCCCTGGATTCACATAAGTGACTTAACTGATTTTTTTATTTATGCCATTAATATGAATATGCTTTCGGGTCCCTTTAATGCTGTTTCGCCCGGCATAGTTACAATGAAAGAATTTTGCAAAACTATGGGTAAGGTTATGAGCCGCCCGTCATTTTTCAATGTACCTTCTTTTGTAATTAAACTTATCTTTGGCGAAGGAGCAGGTGCCGTACTTTCGGGCAATAAAATTATACCGGAAAATACCTTAGTGCGGGGATTTAGCTTTACGTATAAACACCATGAAGAGGCACTAAAAAATTTATTAAAAGATTAAGTTAATTTATTATTTATTTTCACTCTCTCTGCTAACAATTTTTCCGCCGCGTACTGTGCCGCCTAAAACTAATCCCGCACCAATTAATACTAAATTTTTAATGATGTACTGCCCCTCTAACGTAAGCCCGAATGGGAAATGAGTCCACACCACTTCGGGTAATACTAAAAGGGGTAATGCGGTGCCCGGCATTTGTAAAAATAATAGCAGCAGAGTTGTACGCATAAACTTTCCGGTAATTAATCCTATACCGATTAAAGACTCCCACAAGGCAAGCACGTAAATAAATAGATCGGGATCAATAAAGTAAACTGTGTTTCTTACCAGATCTTCTGCCGGACTTAAACCCGGGAAAAACTTTAACATGCCGAACCATAAAAAAATGATTCCTAAACCTAATCTCAAAACTATCATTCCATAATCAGCCATAAAACTTGTAATCTTTAAATCGATTAAGTTATACTTTTTCTTTAATTCTGTTTCCATAATTATTTTTCATTTTTTTTTAATATGTTAATTTAATAACCAAAATTAGCAAAAATTAAGATCAAACATCTAATTCAAAAAATTATTCTAAAAATAGATTAGTCATTTTAATTCGATAAAATTGCTTATTAGTAAAAAAAGTTTAGATTCATCACAACTAACTATACATAAAATTGTAATTAAGCAATTCAGCCGTTAAACCATTTGTTGTTTTGAATTGTCAAACATCTATTACAAACTTTTAATTATTGGATATTTATGAAATTTACATCAATACTAATTATTATTTTTACTCTACTTTTTACAACTATAAATTTTTCGCAAAGAGGTATGGGAAACTTTGGAGGCTCTGTTACAGGACAAGTAATTGACAATGCCGACAGCAGCCCCGTTGAGTATGCAAATGTTGTACTTTTTAATCTGGCAGATAGTATGCAGGCAAACGGTACAATCTCCAACGAACAGGGAATATTTAAATTAGAAAAAATTCGACCCGGGACTTACTACTTAAAAGTCAGCTTTATCGGATACGAATCAATTTTTGTTGAAAGCTTTGAGATAAATAGAAACAATAGAACTTTAGATTTGGGCGAAATTCTTTTACCGCGCATTGCCTATCAGATGGAAGAAGCGGAAGTTACAGCCGACAAGCCCCCAATTGAATATAAGATTGATAAAAAAGTAGTTAATGCGGCTGAGTATTATTCCGCAACAACCGGAACCGCAGTAGATATTTTAGAAAATGTTCCCTCAATAACTGTTGACATCGAAGGAAATGTTCAGCTAAGGGGCAGTGGAAGTTTTACAGTTTTAATAGACGGGCGACCAACAATATTAGATGCAAACGATGCACTTCAGCAAATATCCGCAAATATGATTGAGAATATTGAAATCATCACCAACCCATCTGCCAAGTTCGATTCAGAAGGTGAAACCGGAATTATTAATATTATTTTGAAAGAAGAACGAAGCTCCGGAATTACAGGAATCGTAAATATGAATGCAGGCTTTGATGATAAGTATGGCGGGGATTTTTTATTCAACTACAGAAATTCAAAATTCAGTGTAAACTTAGGCGGTGATTACAATAACCGAACTTACCCCGGTTCAAGTTTGGAAGAACGAAAAACCTTTATTAACGATACTACAATTTTTACAAACTCAAGCGGCAGTAATGATAGAGATAGATTGCGATGGGGATTAAAAGGAGGTATCGATTATAACCTTACTCCAAATGATCTTTTTAGTTTTTCTATACAATACGGTTCGCGCAGTTACAGAAACCTCTCTAATATTTCATTTGCTGAATTTACAGACCCCGTAAGTCTATCGAACTATTACTTGAGTAGAAATGATAGAGATAGAGGGGGAACATATTATGCAGGCAGTTTCGATTACGATCGTAAATTTAATAATGATGGTCATTTGCTTAAGGCACAAATTTATTTTAGTGAAAGAGATTTTAGTGAAGAATCTATTAATGAATTAGTTGACAATAATGATATTACAACAAGCGGAAGAAAATTAACTGAGGACGGTCCTTCAGAATCCAAACAATTTAAAGTTGATTATGAGTTGCCATTTAATGAAACAAATAAATTTGAAGCAGGCGGACAACTTCGATTTAATAAAAGGGAAGACAATAATAACCTTTACGATTACTTACCCGCTGAAGGTTTATTCATTTTACAGCCGCAATTCAGTTCGGATGTAAATTATGATAGAAATATTCATGCTCTTTACGGAATTTATTCAGGTGAAATAAACGGGCTGGGATATCAGGCGGGACTAAGAAGTGAATATACCGATAGAACAATCTCTTTGGTTACGAATAATAATGATTTTGAAATTAATCGCTGGGACTATTTCCCTACGCTTCACTTCTCTTACGAAATTTCTGCTATACAGCAGGTTATGCTTAGTTATACATCAAGAATAAGAAGACCCCGCGGATGGCAGCTTGAGCCGTTTGAAACATGGACTGATGCATTTAATGTACGTAAGGGTAATCCCGGTTTAAAGCCCCAGTATATCGATTCTTTTGAAATGGGATTGCAGACATTTTGGAAGAGTAATTTGATTTCATTAGAAGCTTATTACAGGAAAACAAATAATAATATTGAGCGTATTAGATCGGTTTACGAATCTAATGTTACCCTTTCTACATATGAGAATATTGGAACAACATCAGCTCTCGGCGGCGAATTGATGCTGAACTCCAAAGCTTTTCCATTTTGGACATTCAATCTATTAGGTAATTTTTATCATTATGAAATTGACGGTACACTTGGAGGAAAAGATATCAATCGAAGTAATTTCAATTGGAATGTAAGATTAAATAATACATTTATTTTTGATAACACAACTAGGGTTCAAATTAACTCAAGGTACAACGCACCAAGTGTTTCAGCCCAGGGTGAAAGAGAAGGATACTTTTCAACCAGCTTCTCTATCCGTAAAGACTTACTAGATAAAATGCTGACAGCAACCTTGCAGGTTCGAGATGTATTTAGTACAGCTAAATGGGAGTCATCAATCGATGCATTAGATTTTTCATCTTATAGTGAATTTAAACGAAAGTCGCCCATGGTAATGCTGAATTTAAAATTTAATATCAACCATTATAAAAATGATAAAAAACGCAATGGCGATAGAGATGGCGGAGGAGATGATGAAGGTTTGGGTGAAGAGTTTTAGATATATCTAGTGATTATTTCAGCAGCAGCATCTTCTTATTAATTTTTACATCACCTGCTTGAAGAGAATAAAAATATACTCCGCTCGAATAAGAGTCGGCATTCCACTCAACTTCATAACTGCCCGGTGATTTTTGTTCGTTCACAAGTGTTGCAACTTCGTTACCGAGTATATCGTAAATTTTCAGAGTAACAAACCCCACCCTTACTCCCTCCCCTTGGTAAGGGGAGGGCTGGGGTGGGGTAGTGAATTTTATTTTTGTGGACGGGTTAAACGGATTAGGGTAATTCTGAGAAAGATAAAATTCAGTCGGCAAGTTTTCCGAGTCTTCAATTTCAACCGAGGTTGGAACATCAAAAAAATCTATAATTTTGCTCATTAAACTATTTCGGATCTCTTCAGGGTAAATTGTTTCAAACGGAATACCGAGTGAAATTATTTTTCCCTCAGATGTACCTCCACTAAACATGCCGTTAAAATATGTTCCGGCTCCACCGTAGCTTGCAGCAAATCCATCGTACAGAAGACAGAGGCTGCTGCCGTTTATGCCTTTCACTACATCGGGATAATCAACATCAATAGTACCGTGCGTTCCATCATCAAAGGAAAATAACGGTATGTCATTAAAAGGAGTTCCTGAAATTCCAATTGCATTGTAGTGAGCTCCTGCTGTACCGCCGGGTGCGTCAGCCACATATTCCATCTTCAAAAAATTGTGGATAAAACTTTTATCACTCGCTGATCCTTTCCAATCCAGGTCCCAGGCAATTTCACTTCCGGATACAAAAAGTTTACCTCCATTCTTCAAATAGTCAATGATGATCAGTTGTTCTGCATCGCTGAATGTTTCATCTGCGGTGCTTTCATCTCCGAGTATATAATCAACTGCCGCATAATCTTGCAGATTCACAATTCCATCCAACACTGCTTCATTCGTTGCCGATTCAAATAATACGCCTTTATTCATCAAAGCTTCGGAATGCTGACGGACGAAGTTATATGTATTTCCTTCCGAGGGTCTATCGAACCCGTTTACAATTAATATTTTAGTATTGGATTCACCGGCAGTAATAATTGATAACACCTCCGAATCCGGAGAAGTACCGAACGAGTTTTCGGCAGCAATTTTAATATAGTAATGTCTATTTGCGGGAAGATTTGTAACGCGAATAACATTTGAGTTGCCGACTATAGGCGGATCAAAATTCACTCCGTCATCACTCGGATAAACAATGTATCTGCTCGCAAAAGGGTCTTCATCAAGAATTACTTTTAACTCATTGTCACCTTCGCTTATTATCCCAAATGATTTTGGCTTTTGAGGCACAAGGCTGCCGGATGAAATGTAGGTCGGCTGAATCATCACACCTGTTTCATCACTTAAAATTTTATAAAGGTTGGGTGTAGATAAAATCTCTGCAATATCTTTCACTTCGCCATCCAAAAGAAATTGAGAATTTAAGAATCTTATCCCATGGCTGTAATCAACGTAAGTATTAAAGTGTCCGTTGTATAAGGGCTGAATCGCAACTCCGTTAAGCCGGTGCCAGCCGTAAATTGTAACATGGTGTGTTCTGCTTGGATCAATTATCTTATTGCTCAGCACAACATCCTTTTTTGTTCCGCCTGTTAGCTGACCCAGCGCACCGCCTGCACTTACTCTCTGCTGTTCGATTGCTGTGTTGTGTTCAATAAATTTAGGCACCAATTCATTTTGATTCCCTACCGGTGTATATGTTACCGGGGCTAACTTTATTTCACAATTTGAATAAATATTATTAACAAGTTTTCTTGTAGGCATTACCGCACCGAAAAGATCAGCTAAATTTTGTGCGGTTATTGGTCCCATTGGAATTCTGCAAAAGTCCTCATCGGAACCGATTGCAAGATAATCGGGCATTACTTCATATTGAATTGTGTGGGGTGTTCCGTTCTCATCGTTAAATGATGCTTCAATAGTTGTAAGCTCACGTAAAAAATTCGGTATGTTGCCCGATGAAATTTCATTATAAATTTCAGTCTCTCTATCAGCAAAGCTCATGTTCATCACACTCTGCATAAATTCTGAGCCTGTCATTGCGTTAGGTGAGCGGGGAGGTATTGCAAGATCATTCAGATGAACAGCATTTGATTGAATAAAATTAGGATAAGCTCTCTCACCATAATAAGAATAATCAACTCCTTCATCATCTGTCCCGGAAACCATGCCCTGAATAAATCCATTTCGCTCAACTTGTACCGTATGAAGAATAGCCTGAGTTGGGTTCTTTTTGAGAATGAATTTTATTCTTCCATCAAGTGCGGTATGCCGAATAAAATCATTATCCTCTTCGTCAGTAAAAGTAAAACTGCTCGACATATAATTTTTCATTATTCTGCTTCTGTACCAGGTTCCGCCGGTTGGTGAAACGATCGGCTCACCATTATAAAGAGCAACACTATCATTATAAGCAATAACACTTAAGTAATTATCAGTTGATGCATTAAGCCATTCAATAATTTTATTTCCGTAAGAATGCTCGTATCCATAATTGCTATCGAGGAAGGATATTCGTTTAACATAAGCCGGTATTGAAGAAAACGCATCCATGAAACTGAATGTAAATCTGCCGCCGCCGCTATGCCCGGTTAACACAATAAAGGGATTATAGTCATTGAACAATGATTTTAAATATTCAACCATTCCCTTAATAATTTGTGCATGATCGGAATGTGCGGCTTTCCAGGCAGGCCAGCTTTTCTGTTCCGTCTCTAGATAAACCGTTACAACATTGTAATCGGTTACATGCTCTCGTAAAAATCTTGTCTGCGCACCTATGTGCTGAATATCGAAATGCCAATCATCACCCGGTTCCATTATTTTTCCAACAGTTTGCTCAATTGTGTTTCCATTAGGCAGAGCAAATAGTGCAATGCCTACAGGTAAAGCAGGATTAAAATCATTTATTGAGGGAGCGTTAATGTGAATTCTAACTTCGGGTTCATAATTGAATGTGATCACTTGTTCATCAAAGTATGGACTTACGCTAAATCCGGGTAGAGTTAGACTTTGAGAGTTATTTGATGGAAAAATGAAATTAGAAGATAGAACTAAAAAGAGAAATAAGAGTAGACTGCTTTTCATTTAAAGACTCGTATTGTTTAAAAAATAATGTGACTCAAATTTAATAATTGTTGTTCAAATTCTACTGTCAAGTAATGGTCATTAACAGTCATAGAACACAATAATAATTCTCAAACTTACCCCTCGTTCTCCTCAATAAATTCCAGCAAATGCTTTAACTTTGTTTCATAAAGTTCTATTAAAAAATCTTTGTCATCTTTATAAAGCTTTATCAAATCAGTTGAGTTAATAATTGCCTGCGCCGGAGTTTTTATTCCCGGAATAACTGTTGAGATTTGTGGAAAACTTAGGATAAAACTTAAACTTAACGCTGTCTTAGAAATTTCATAATTGTCGCATAATTCCCATACCTCTGCTAAATCGTCAATCGCACGTTCAAGTACTTCCGGCTTCAATCTAAATTGCCGATGATCATTTTCTTGAAATTTTTTATTCGCATCAAACTTTCCGGTAAGCAGCCCAAACTGCAGCGGCATACGGGCAATTATTCCGAAACCGTTATTTGATGCAGTATCAAGCAGGCTAAGCGCACGCTGGTTAATTACATTGAACACTAATTGAAATCCGGAACCCAATTTATTTTTAATCATAAATTCAGCTTCGGGAAAAGGATTATAAGTGCTTAACGAAATTCCCCAATAGCGTATCTTCCCTTTCTCTTTTAGTTCTTCCATCGCTTCAATACATTCACCGTTTTCCAAATGCTCAAGCTTTGCAGAATGAAGCTGATAATAATCAATTACTTCTCTGTCTAATCTTTTCAAACTATTATCACAAGCTTGTAAAATATGTTCTTTTGAATAATCGAGAAAAATGGATTTATCCTTTGCAAGTCTATGCCCTACCTTTGTAGCAATTATCACTTCGCCGCTATTACCGAATGTTGAACCAATTAGTTTTTCGGAATGACCTAAGCCGTAAAAGTCGGCAGTATCAATAAAGTTCATTCCTCTATCAACAGCGGTTTTTAATGATTTAACAGAAATTGAATCATCAACATTGCCCCAGCCTATCGGCACATCTCCCGCCATAGCCGGTCCGCCGATACCCCATGCACCAAAACCAACTTCGCTAACAGTTAAATCGGTATTACCAAATTGTCTTTCTTTCATAAACTCCTCATAATTTTTATACGTAATCTATTTTAACAGTATAATTTTTCCGGTAGTAAATTTACCGGGTATATCAATGCGAACAATATACATTCCCGATGACAAATTATCGGCATTAAATCTTACAACATTTCTACCGGATTTCATTGTAGCATATTTCTTTTTATAAATCAACCTTCCTGTAACATCAAATATTTTTACCTCAACAGGATTTGCCTCATTTAAGTTAATTACAATATTTGTAGAAATGTTAAACGGGTTTGGGTACGCCTGCATACTGAAAGTATTGGGTATCAGCTCATCGTTGTTTTCTTTAATTCCGGTAAGTGTACTTTTTAATGCAGCAATTCTCTGGTATGATTCATCAATTGAATTGATTGAAATTTCACCATCAGTAATTTTTTGTTTAACGAGATCAATTACTTCGGCAACAAGTGAACTGCCGTTTCTTTCGTTAGTGCTGAAAAGTAGTATATCTGTACCGGCTTTTATTGTGAGTATTACCGATTCTTCAAAACTATAGTTTTGAGAAACTGCAGGCATGAAAAGTTCATCACTAATTATAACTCCGCTAAACCCAAGTGTATCTCTTAACAAACCATTTAGTACATTTGCCGAAAGTGATGCCGGATGATTTTCATCCCAATTAGAGTTGAAAATATGAGCTGTCATCACCATTCCGCTGTAACCATCAGCAAAAAGCTCCTGGTATGGAATTAATTCTGAATCTGCCCAGGTGGCTGTTACATCGGTAAAACCTAAGTGTGTGTCAGTTTCTGCCGAGCCGTGACCGGGAAAATGTTTTAGTGCGGTAAGAATATTAGCGTTTTCATATTCATCAATTGTCCATGCAGAATGCTGATATACAGTCATAGGATCTGATGAAAAACTTCTTCCCCATCTTCCAATTGCCGGACTTAAAGGATTTACATCCACATCAACAACAGGAGCTAAGTTTGTATTTATGCCTGCATCGTTAAGCCAAGATGCCATTAGACTTGCCTGCGCTCTTGTTGAATCTTCAATATTAAAAACTGTTCCTAATTTATAAGCAGAATGAGTTTTGATGTAGCCGTTGTTTTCATCAAGGCGTGCAACAATTCCTCCCTCCTGATCTGTTGCAATAAGCAGCGGTGTAGATGCATAGCTTTTTAATTGCTCCGTTAATGCTGCTATTTGCACCGGACTATCAATGTTATAAGCAAATAAAACTACTCCGCCCAAATTTCTATTTTGAATATCATAAAAAAGTGTGTCCTCAAAACCATTGTTGGTTGAATACCCAACCATTATCATTTGCCCGATTTTTTCATCGAGAGTTTGAGCCTGATTTTTAGAGGAGAGAATGAAGGCTAATATAAAAAATGCAGCAAGGGAGTAAATGTTTTTAAAAGTCATTTCAGTCATTCGGCTATTCTATTTAATATTTTTTTGAATAGCCAATTTAGATAAAAATGAGTAAAAGCAAATGATAAACTTCGAAAAACAAGTTCCAAAGAACAAGTTCAAAAGAACAAATTCCAAAGAACAAATTCAAAAAAACAAATTCCAAAAAACAAAGAAGGAAGAACGAACCTGCCTGCCGGAAGGCGGGTGGCAAATGACAAACCTGCCTGCCCGTTGCCGGAATTACTGATTTCTGTAATTCGGAATTCAAAATTCGGAGTTCGTTATTCATAATTGTCTTTACATTTTTTTGTTTTTTCAATGTTGGAGCCCCAATGCTTTCCAAAGATATCATCTCTTCCAGAGATGCCATCTTTAAAATAAATAAACCGCCTATCTAAAAGTGAAAGGCGGCTTGGAAAGTCTTTTGGTTTTTCGTTTTTTGTTTTGCTTTTATTCTGACTACTAGCTACTGACTACTGAATTCTGTCTCCTATTTTATAAGAATTGCTTTTTTTGTTTGGTTAAGTTTACCGCTATTCAATCTATAAAAATAAACTCCGCTTGGCATATCGCCTGCATCCCAATTAAAATTATAATTACCTGCCGGCAGTTCTTTGTTCACCAGAGTCTCAACAACTTCACCAAGTGAATTGTATATTTTCAATTCAGTATAACCGCTTTTTGATAATCCAAAACTGAATGTAGTTGATGGGTTGAAAGGATTAGGGAAATTTTGATAAAGGCTGTAGCTGTCGGGCGTTTTATCATCTAACTGCTTAATAGATGTTACTGTTCCGTTTTGATATAGCCCTCCGCCTCTAGTGCCTGCAAATAGATTTCCCGATGAATCGGCACCTAATACATAAACTTCACTGCCGTTTATTCCTGAGTTAGTTGGCACCCAAGTGTCACCGTCATCTGTTGACTTAAAAATACTTCCGCCCCCAACGGTCAACATTTCTCCCGCAGCCTCAGTTCTTAGTGTTCTTCTAAAAATTATTTGATCAAGATAAAGATATGTTAATCCGACAATTATTGCTGTCCATGTAAGTCCAACATCGTTAGACCGAAAAACACCTCCTCCGCTTGTTGCGGCAAATAATACACCCAACGAATTAATAGTTAATGAAGTTACCCAAAGTGTTGTTAACCCGCTTACTACTGCCGTCCATGTAAGAAGTGTTAAATCCAATTTAAAAATGCCCGCATCTTGAGTTCCGGCAAATAGGTATCCTAACGGATGGAGTACAAGTGAAGTAATTAACACACTTGTAATTCCTGCTGTAAGCGGTTCCCATAAATCGCCATCATTTGTGGAGCGGAAAACTCCGGCGTATGTCCCGATGAATAAATGTCCTACAGAATTAATTACCAGCGATGTAATGAATCCAAAAGGTAAACCATTATTAATTTGAGCCCATATTCCTGTACTTCTTGTTAAACGCCAAACGCTGCCGAATGTAGTTGCGACGAATAAGTATGATACAGTTGCCGCCATTATATTAGCATGAAAAAATGGAAACGGCGGAGCAATTTCCGACCACAATCCTCCTACTGCAAGAGACCAAAACCCCATGTTGGTACCAAGAAAAAGAGTTTGAAGTACATTAGAATAGAAAATTAAATTGATAGCATATGCTGTTAAAAGTAAACTCTTTTTTGTCCAGGTAACACCATTATCTATTGAACGATGTACGCCGCCCCAATCCTCACCTATAAAGATATGGTCGAGAGAATTTATAATAATCGCCGCTACAAATAATGTCGTAAAGTCGGGAATATTAAGCAGCACCCAGGTAGTAGCTAATGCATAATGAACGAACACTCCTTCAGGGGTTCCGGCAAAAAGATCGCCGAGACTATTTATTGCTAATGACCGTATATTCAGAATTGTTAAACCGGTTAGATATGCAATCCAGGTATTTAGAACTCTATCGTACCTAAACACTCCTCCGGTTGTTGCGGCAAACAGTTCCGTACGAGCTTGTTTATTGCTCGAAGGTCCTAATTCTAAATCGGTTACAAATTGGTTTGTTAAATTAGTATTTATTTCTGTCCAGTTATCTCCTCCATCGGTTGATTCATAAACTCCGGTTGCTGTACCGGCAATTACAACTCCATTATCATCAACAACAAAATCATTAACAACAGCGGTAGGAAAGTTCGGCAGCACCATCCATGTCTGTCCGTTATCGGTAGATTTATAAGCACCGAAACTTGAACCGGTAAAAATATGATTGGAGGCATCTACAGCAATTGCGTTTAAGGTAACTCCCGATAAAGTTCCTGAAATATTCTGCCAGGTTTCCCCGTTGTCGGTCGATTTTGATATTCCGCCTTGATTTGTAGCAACAAATATTTCATCGAGGTTATTAATCCCAATTGCCGTAATGTATGGATTATTAATAGTGAAATAAACAGGACTTAACTGCATCCAGCTTTCACCATTGTCGGTTGACTTAAAAAGACCATCGAAACAGCCGCCGAAGATGTGGTCTTGTGAATTAACTGCAAAGTGCTGAATATTGCCGCCGTCCGGGCTATCGGCAGGCTCCCAATAATTTTGTGATAAAATAATTGTGAAATGAAATAACAAAAGTAATACGGTGAGAAAAAATCTATTCATAACTAAACTCCCCAATTTGTTAAGTGATTTGTTTTAATGTTGGTAAAGTAAAATCAAATTCTTGCGTATCAACTCGGTGTACTCTGATAAAGTAACTTTTGAAATTTCAAATTTTCATTTCATCATTAACGAGTTCAATAAAAGTGGAGCCGGGAGTGTGGGTAAATCGTTATGAACTAGGGGAAATATAAATAATATCAGACATATTATCTAATATTTTTTTTATAAAAATTTAAATTGGAAATGCCCGATTTGCAAATTAACACTTGTTTTCATCATCGTGACACCTCAGGAATTATTTTTAATAGCATCTATTATTTTCATTTGATTAACGCCCACTTTATACAAGATTAGGTTTTTAATTTGACAAGTAAAAGAGGAAAGCAAAGAGAAAGCAATATCTTATGCTGTTAATCAGATATTAGAGAAAAATCTGGAAGCGGGTAAGCTTTTCTTTCTTTGCGTTAAAGGTTTTTTCACGCAGAGAACGCGGAGATAAAAAAACGCAAAGACCGCCAAGAGAAGCTTGTAGTAACCTACACATAACCGGTACACATTTTTCTAATCAGCCTATTTTCCGTATCGGGACACCCAATATAAAAGTTGATTTGTTGATCTAATTGCTTTGCGTTTCATTTTCAAAGTGTGATGAATACAGGAAGGAAATGCCCGATTTGCAGTTTCCACTTGCGTACCGGGCTTAAGAATATTTTAGGCTGGTCTGTTTTCTGCGGTTAGGTCTCTTGCGGCATTTCTGCTTTCTAATTGATTTTTAACATCTTTAACAACATTCGCCCATTTGTTCATTCGGGCAGCAGCATTTTCAAAATATATTTTTGATTTTTCGTAGTCCTGTGATTCAGGCTTATTCATTATCGCTTCAACTAATTCCAAATAAATTTCATCCAGCATTTTAATTTCTTTGTTAAAATCTTTTTCCATAAAAAACTCCGGTCTGTAATTATTATTCTACCATTTATTATTAAAAGTACTTTCAAAGATAAATAATTGATATCAATTTTATAAACTTCTTTTTCTTAATAGTTAAAACAATTAAAGTTTTCTTGCTACTACAACAACCTCTTTCATTTGATCAATTACACCGGATGAAGAATTAAGTGCTTCAATAAATAAAATATAAATTCCAATCCGCAATGGATTCCCATCATCATCCAGCCCGTCAAAAATTATAGTTCCGCTTGCACCGCTCGGCTGATTATTCAAAAGAGTCCTTCGCAATCTTCCCTTGCTGTCATAAACTTTAACCCGCATTTGAGCAACCGGCTGAGTTAGATTATAATTTATGACTGTAAAATCTTCAAAGCCGTCGTTATCCGGAGAAAAAGGATTCGGGCTGACGGATAATTTTGCCGCAGTTGAAATGCTTTCTGTATAAATTGAATTTTGCACTCCGGGACTTGCACCGCCGGCGCTTACCGATGTGCTCCAATTTGCAGCATCATTTGAGCTGATGTTCGGGTTCAATCTTTCTAAAGATTTATTTTTTGTAATGTTGATATTTTGATTATGCCAGTCATCAGAATAATACACGGAGTCTATCGTATTTCCGAAAAGATCTTTAAGCATGATCATCTCCCCGGTGTTTATTAAACCTAAACTCGATTCATCAACAATAAATTTATTAGCAAAATCATTTAAGTTGGAATAATTAAAAAGAATGGATGAATCAGCGGCGAGGAGATAAAATTCATTCGGCGGAAGAATAAAACTCGAATTAGAAAGCGGATAGGAATTTCCGGCTTCATCTGTAATCGTAAAACCGCCAAGTTCTATAAATTCACTGCTGCGGTTAAACAGTTCAATAAATTCTGAATTGTCCGTATCCGGTTCAAACATTATTTCGTTTATTACAATATCCATATTTGCAGAAGGGGTAATTGAAAGAATTGAATTAGCTGCACCCGGCGTGCTTCCTGTTTCTGAGAGTGATGTAGTCCAATTTGATTGTTCATTAGTTTCCGCTTCTAATGAAATTCGTTCAAGCGATATTCCTTTTCCTCCGCCCCAGTTTGATTTGTAATTTAAACTGTCAATAATAGCATCACGAAAATCATAAACAATAAAACCATCTTCGGTATTGCTTAAGGTTCCAAAATTCACTTCAAAAACTTTTACTCCGTTTAAGTTTTCAAAAAATCTTTTATTTGAGGTGACTATAAATATTTCACCAGCGTCAATTAGTGAATCCCCGAAAGCAATTATGTTTTTTGTCGGCGAGGAGAGTAAATCGCTTACGAACCAGTTATTTATATTCAATTGATCGTTAGTAGTATTAATTAACTCAACCCATTCCGGTTCACCTTCAAGGGGATCATACATTATTTCGTTTATCAATACAATGTTTTGTGCGAAACCGGGAACAACCTCTCGTTCTGCATAATTGTTAAGTGTGTCTTCATCCAAATCAAATTTAATTTTTACTGCTGTCAGAGTTGTATCGTTCAGTTTAAAAGAATTTGCCGAGGTGATAAAAACCGAATCACCCCCGGCTGCATTAAGGTTTAGCGATTGACTAAGCAGAGTAAATGAACCATTAACGGCAGTAAAAAATTCTAAGGTGAAATTAGTAGCAGCTTCACTTCCATTATTTTTAATTTTAGCACTTATAAAAACATCATCGCCCTCTAAAGGAAAGCGGGGTGAAAAATTTATTGCGGCAATTGATAGATCATAATTTTTAGGGGTAAGACTATTTATTCTGCCCGGTGTACTCTGTTCAATATCTGTTGATGCACCCCAATTAAAAATTGAATTTGACTGAAGCTCTGAATCTTTTCGCTCAACAGAATAGCCGGCAATGCCTCCGAAATTAGCATCGTAAAAAACCGAATCGATTGTTAAGCCCCGGCTGTCTCTAATTACAACACCGTCGGCATCATTATTTAAGTTTGCAAAATTAAGTTCAATTATTTGTGAAGGAATTACACGATGAAAATTTGTTATTGTTCCGCTCTTAGAAATAACTAAATACATTTGCGGATCCAAAATAAAATCTTCTTCAATTATAATTTCTTCAACGGGTGTTGTAATTACGTCACTAATTTTCCAGCCGTTTATATTAATTGCATTTTCACTTCGGTTAAATATTTCAATCCATTCCGGTTCGCTGTTTTCAGGTCTGTACATTATTTCATTAATTACAATTGATGAAGGTGGAAAACCGGGCGCAATTTTTTGATAGACATAATTATTTGTAGTGTCTTGATCATTATTAAACTCAGCAACCACTGCAAAGCCGCGTTCTGATTGCAGGTTTTCAATCGAGTAATTGAAATTATAAATAATCGAATCACTCGAATTTAACGTCAGGTTTAGGGATGATTCCCGAAAAGTATTTGCCGCGCTGTCAAGATTTATATCTTCGTACAAAGTAAGATCAAACACAGCTTGCTGTTTGCCTATGTTAATAATTTTTACTGATACAGAAAGAGTATCTCCGCTTAGAGGAAATTTGGGATCGAACAAAATTTCGGCAGCAAGCAGATCAAAATCTTTTTGTGTAACGGAGTTAATACCGCCTGGTGTTGCCCCTAATGGATTTTTTGAAGATGCCCAATTATTTTCATCATTTGATAATGCGGAAGATTCAATTTTTTCCAACGACTTTTCCGATTCCCCGCCCCAATTAGAAAAATAATTTACCGAGTCAATCACTCTATTTAAGGAGTCGAGAATTACAACATTATCATCAGAATTATTTAATGCAGGGAAGGATGTGATATATGAATTTTCGATCGTTCCGTATTTTTCAAAAATGGAACTGTCTTTTGCAACAATAAAATATTCATTTGGATTAAGAAGAACTGAAACGGGCAAAACCTTTGCTGTATCATTGTAATCGGCAATCTGATAATTTTTTAGATCTATTATTTTATTGCTGATATTCAATATTTCAATCCATTCAGGCTCGGGGTTTTGCGGTGCGTACATAATTTCGTTGATAACTAAATCGCCCGGCACTTCGTTAATTGTTACGGCATTAAAACTAAAATAGTTTAAGTTGTTGCCGGTGAATTCATCTCCTGCAAATATTATTTCTGCTATCAAATAATTTAGTCCGGCACTGTAGTTCGCTAAATCATAATTAAAAACTATGCTGTCACCACCGGCTAAATTGCTGCCGTTAAATGTGGTAATTAATTCTCCCTGCTGAATTACAGAATCTGCATTTGCGTCGAAGTATAAATTAAGTTCAAAATTAGCGGCTGCTTCTAAACCAATATTTTTCACCTCGGCAAACAGGGGCATTGTTTCATTTACAATTCCAAAATCATTTGATGAAGAAAATTTTGTAATTGCCAAATCTTTATTTTTCGGCGATACCGAATTTATGGAACCGGGAGTAGCTTTATCAATGCTCGTTGATGTCTGCCAATTATTTTCATCAATACTGCTGCCGTCCACACTAATTCTTTCTAAAGATCTGCCTTCGGTGCTTCCGCCCCACGACGGCAGGTACTCAAGACTGTCAATCGGTTTACCGGAACCATCCGATAATTTTATAACATCTCCTGAATTGTTTAATGCCGGAAGATTAAGCACAATGATTTGTGAAGGGATGGAATAAAAATTCGTAATTGAAATGTTGTCGGCAATAACAATAAATTCTCCCGGTGCAATAATAATTGAATCACCAATTTCTACATCGGAACTGTTATCGGCAACTCTCCATGATTGCAGATTCCATTCAGTTTCACTCCGGTTATATAATTCAATCCACTCGGGTTCACCGGAGGAAGGTGCATACATAATTTCATTTACAACAATGTCATTTACTTCAGCCGGTTCGGTAAAAACTGTAAATGACTTAAAGCCAATATTGTTAGTATTGATTTCATCTTCAGGATAATTAATTGATGCAATAATATTTTTCACTCCGGCAGAAACACTTTCCCAATCATAATACATGGTTAAAGAATCGCCGCTCAATAAACCGCTAAAATTCTGCTCAGATAATAGTTCATTCTGCTGCCCGATTGAATCATTGTCGGCATCATTAAAAATACTTACAGAAAAATTTGATGCATCGGAAACGCCTACATTAAAAATTTTAGCACTTATAATTATCGTATCACCGGCAATAGGATTAAGAGGAAAAATATTAATACCGCCAACGGAAAGATCAAATAACCGGGGTGCAACAGAGTTACGAAAACCGGGAGTGCCATTTGCAATGATCGAGTTGCTCCAATTTGCAGGAGCGTTGTCTTTACTCAATGATATTTTTTCATCGGATATACCGCTTGAATTATTTGACGAATAAGTATATACATCAAGCGTATCATCGGCAGCATTCAAAATCCTTACGGTTCTGTCGCTCGTGTTTGCCATGCCGGAAGAACCGAATGCATTATTATCAATTTTTAATACCAGTGCTTCATCGGGCACTAAACCGTTGTAAATTCCCGTAGTAATATCATAGTCGCCTTCAAAAATTATTGCATATTGATTTGGCTGCAATATTGTTCCTTCATCTGTGGGAATAATTAAATCAGCATTTGAGGTTTGATATTGGATTTTAAAATTTTGCAGATCAATAGGCTCTGCATCCGACAAATTAAATATTTCAACGAACTCACTATTTGTACCTGATGCAGTGTTAAACATCACTTCAGTTAATGTTAAAAGCGAATCCGGCTGCGCAAATAAAGATGATGTGAAAATGGCTGATAATAAAAAAGCAGAAAAGACTTTAATAATTTTCATAGCGAATTTTATTTTTTTAAAGATGAAGTTCAAATTATTGCTTCACTAAATTAAAAATTAATTCAGATAAGAAATCTTTTATTTAAGCAGTTAAGTTATTATTTTAATTTATAACAGAGCATAGCAATTATCCCCTTAACAATTTAAGTAATTTTTCTTAAAGCATTAAGAGATTGCAGAAATAATTTTTAATATTTGAAAGGGAAAAATCAAATGGCTATTAACATAGATAAAACCTTACGCTTACCCGACAGCGAGATACAAAACAGTATAAATGAAAAAACCGGAATTTGCCTGCACCATACTGTTGGAGGCACAGCAAAATCATCTTTCAACTGGTGGCTTAATGATAATAGAATGGTTGGTACTGCATATTTAATTGCTCGCGATGGCAAAATACATGAAGTGTTTGATCCGAAAAAATGGGCTTGGCAGTTCGGGTTAAAATGGGAACGCGAAAAAAAAATTAAATTTGAAAAAAGATTTATTGGAATTGAAATTGCCAGCGAAGGCGGGTTAACAGAAAAAGACGGAAAGCTTTATTGCTTTGATGTTGTTTCTGATAGAACATTGAAAAACCCCGATGAAGTTTTTGACTACAAAAAACCTTACCGCGGTTACCGGTACTTCGATAAATATGAACCTGCACAAATTGATTCAGTTATTAAATTAGTAAATCACCTTTGCAATAAATTTAATATCGAAAGAAAAATACCGAAAGATTATCTGGCATATTACGGAGAGAAATTGGAAAATTTTAAAGGAGTTATAGGGCATGTTAACGTGCGTAAAGATAAGTCGGACCCAATGCCGGATAAAAAATTTTGGGAAAAAATTATAAACGAATGTAACCTTGTAAAGACGAGCATTAGTAAAAAGGAAACTGCAGTGAAACTTTTAACCGAAAAAGAGATTGATGATTTATTTGAAAACAATGTTCAGCAGATAAATAAAATGCATGTACCCGCAGGGAGTATGATCAAAGGATTAATAATGGAGTTATCATTCAGTTCATCACCAACATACATTAAACTGAAAGATGCCGTCAAGAACGGTCATAAAGTTTCTTATGAATTTGTTCAAGGAGATCCCGGTTTGGTTTTTAGAATCGGAACTGCGCTTGGATTGAAATCAGTAACTGAAGATAAACTTGAGGTACATAATGGTTAAAACAGTTCTGCCATGGGCGCTGCTTGCCGTACTTGCTGTTGCAGCAGCATATTACTTTGGCGATAATCAAAATAAGGAAGAGATTGCCAGAGTTGAAAAACAAATCGTTGAGATGAAAAGTCAGCGTGATTCTATTAAAAACTTGGTGGCAGTAAAAGATTCTATTCAAAAAATATTACAAAGCCGTGTAACAGAATTAAAAATTGATGCCGATAATTTACGCGGACAGGTTTCTGCTTTAGAAGAATTAAGGAGAGAGCAGCAATTGAATGTTAGAAGAATAAGAACGCCCGATGATCTGCTGATAAAATTTTCAGATACTTTTCCTGAATTACCGAAAGATAAAATTAGAGTGTTTGAAGAATATTTTAGGGAAACCGATGTTACTCTTAAATATTTTGGCGTGCCTATTTGGTTTAGCGAAACATTTATTATCGAACATCAAAATTCTGAAAACTATAAACAGCAGCGGGATAAACTTGAAACATTGGATTCGCTTAATGTTGAAGTAATTGCTTTGAATGATAAAGTCTTACTCCTTGAAAAAGAAAAAGCGCAGGCGTATAAAACCGGCTATGATAGTGCTTATGTTAATTATATGGATATTAGTCGTTTGTACATTGATGAACTTGAAAAACCTCGATTCGGATTACCTCATTGGGGAGTAATAGCAGGGGCTGCAGCGGCAGGATTTTTAGCAGGGAATGCGGGTAAGTAAAAATGGCGAAGTTCTAATTATAACAGCAATTATTCTTCAACCCCGCTGGGGTTGCGGGTATATGCTATTTACTTTATTCCATAGGATTCTCCTATGGTTATTTATATTTGACTACTTCGTAGTCGTACAAAATTACCCCAAAGAGGTAAAAGTTTAATAACCACGGATAAAATCCGTGGCAAAAGATGACAATGCGAGAATGAACTACTCCGTAGTTCCAGGTTGTTGAAAAACCCTGCTTTTATTTGCCAGGTTTTAATTTTCTTGATAAATAATTTAGTATTGTAAACTAACCCTATCTTTTGCTATAATTTTCAATATTTGGTCAAAAATATTTTTTAAGAGATGTTTAGTCAGCATAAAACCGATTTTATTCAATAAATCAAAGCTATGAAGAGCTATCTTCTTCATATTCTGACAAGCAGCAGTCAACAAGGCTTGTTCGATTACTTTTGCCAAACCACGCATTCGTGCATAACGATGCCCATGAAGTTGTTTTGCATCGGCAAAACTTCTCTCTACTGTTTCTTTTCTCCTGATATATATCTTCTTCCCTCTTTCTGTCAATCGATGTTCATCTACTGCATCTTTGTAGCCTTGCCATAGATGACGACTAATTATTTTTTGCTGCTTTTTACTTTTTGTACAAACTCTTAAGTATTTACATTGCCTGCATACTTTCGGATTGGAGGCATATGTTCTATAGCCGTCTCTTCCTGTTGTTCTATATTCTAACTTTTCTTCTGCCGGACATATGTAGCAATTATTCTCCTGATCATATTTGTAATCTCTTCTTCTAAATTCCCCTTTTCTTCCTCCAGGACGGCTATAACCTATTACGCCATATATTTCTCTTTCTTCTAGACCTTTACATATTGCTGATGTTGAATATCCTGCATCAAGTCCTACAGATTCTACATTAAAATTAAATTTATCTATTTGATAATCTAATCTTTCCAGATATGGGGTACTGTCATTTACATTACCCGGCGTTACATAGGTATCGGTTATTATGTTAAACTTGCTATCTACGGTGCGATGATCTAAGTAGAAAAACCCTTTCGGCTTCCCGTCTCTTACCATATAACCGCTTTCCGGGTCTGTTGTGCTTTCTTTTATCTCTTTGGATTCTTCTGTTTTTTTTATTTCCTTTAACGGCTTTTTTGATTGTGCTTGCCTATCCTTTATTATATCTTTTTCTAAGGATTCTAAATATTCCTTTGTCGTTTTTTGTACTTGCTTTCGTACATGTTTGTTTTTATTTGCATTTGCTTTCAGATGGGTCGAGTCTGTGTATAATGTTTTACCATCTACCATTTTTTTCTTTATTGCTCTTATTACTATCTCATCAAATATCTCTTGGTATATATTGCTCTCAGCAAAGCGTCTCCTTCGGTTCTGACTTATTGTAGAGTGATGAGGTACTTTGCTTTGTAGACTAAAGCCTAAAAACCAACGGTAGGCTACGTTAACTTCTATTTCTTTTATTAACTGACGCTCACTTCGAACCCCGTATAGATATCCGATAAACAGCATTTTGAATAATACTACCGGGTCTACACTTGGTCTTCCATTGTCTTTACAATAAAGTTCTTTTACTTTTTCTCGTATAAAACTGAAGTCTATTGTTTTGGCTATCTTGCGTAAAAGATGATCTCTCGGAACTAGTGATTCTATTGTCACAAATTCCATTTCGTTTTGTATTATATTTTCCCTTAGCATATCTGCAATTTATTTAAAATGTTAAAGCCTTGCAATTAATTATTTATTAGCTTTGTCAACAGTCTGGAACTACGGAGTAGTTCAAGTATAAATTTATTTTTGCTGTTACTAATGGAACTTAGCCGTAAAAATTAATTTGCCGATTCAAATAGTATTGTAAATTTAGTTCCTGCTCCTTTTTTACTTTCAACTTGAATTTTGGCGTTGTTGAGTTCGCAGTATTTTTTTACTAATGCTAATCCTAAACCGGCGCCTTCAAACTTACGCGTGTAGCCTTGTTCTTCCTGGGTAAAGGGCTGAAAGATAACTTTCATATACTCTTCGGTCATACCAATTCCCGTATCAACAACTTCAACACGTGTTAAATGTTTTTTCTCAAATATATTAACTGATATTTCTCCGCTTGCTGTATATTTAATGGCGTTATCAATTAAATTTCTGAAAACCTGATGTACGGAATATTCATCTGCAAATACAGGAAATACATTACCTTTTGTGAGCAGTTTAAGTTCAAGATTATTTGAATCGGCAATGTTAAGGTATTCGGTGTAAACGGAATTGAGTGTGTCTAAAAGGTTTATTCTTTTTATGTTTGTTTTAAAACTGCCGGTCTGCAATTCAGACATATTTAAAATCGAGTCAATAGTTTTAACTATTCTGCTGCCTGCGCTTACCTGGTAACCGAAATACTGTTTAAGTTGATCCGTAAGGTCATCTTTTATCTCTTCTCTTATCAAGCTCGAAAAACTTAACAGGGTATTTATTGGAGTTCTTATTTCATGAGACATTTGTGTAAGGAACTCACTCTTCAAATCGTTTGCTCTTTCCGCTTCCTCTTTTGCTTTTACTAATTCCTTTTCATGCTGGTTCTGCAGGGTAATATTTCTGATGATGCCTTGATATCCGATAATTTTATCATTCTCATCTCTTCTTCCGAAAGCCGTCAAAATACCGTCAAATGGTTTGTTGTTTTTCCTAATAAATCTTGTTTTATAATCTTTGATAAATCCATCTTCTAGAATGGAATTGATGAAAATTTTTGCACCGGTCTTTTGTTCAAAGTAAATTGAAAAATGTCTGCCGATCACTTCTTTTCTATTCAATTCAAAAAGAGAAAGTCCCGCATCATTTACGTCAATTATTCTGCCGTTAGCATTAGTTAAAAATATACAATCATAAGAATCTTCAAAAACAGAGCGGAACTTTTTTTCACTTTGGATTAATTCATTTTCTACAATCATCCTTTCGGTAATATCTTCAGCAACAACGGCTACTTTAACAACATTTCCCTTTTCATCAAAAATTGCCCAGCCTCTATCGTGTATATAGCGTATCTCTCCATCAGGTCTTATAACTCGATATTCCCGTTCCTCAACATTGCTGCCGTTAACAATTTTTGTAAATGAATTGTTAGCCTTTTCTTTATCGTCATCATGAATTGAGTTCAGCCATAAGCCGGCAGCTTTTGAATAATCATCTATCTCAATTCCCCAAATAGTTTTGAATGCGGGACTTACATAAAGTGTTCTATCATCTACGGTATCGTGCAGCCAAAATACTTCTTTAATATTTTCAGCTATCTGAAGTAATAATTCATAGTTCCAGTTTTGCTGATTTATTGGTAACCTGCCCGATGGCGTTCCTGAATCAACTTCTTTTTTCGCTGCTTCAAGTTCTTTATTAAGCCGCTTAATTTCAGCTGCAAGGTCCTTCTTGCTCATATTTTCAAAATCTGCATTCAAAAATTTTTCCTCTAATCAATAACACTTTTTAGCAGCAACATACCGATTGATACATTTACCGAAAATCTTCTAATATATTTTCGGAAATTATTTCATTAAGTTAAATGAAACTATAAATTTTGATCCAATATTTTTTTTACTCTCCACACTTATTGCGGCATTATTAAAGTCGCAATATTTTTTAACAAGTGAAAGTCCAAGACCGGAACCTTCAAATTTACGGGTATAGCCTTGTTCTTCTTGAGTAAATGGTTGGAAAATATTTCGCAGATATTCTTCAGTCATTCCGATTCCGGTATCAATTACTTCAATTATAGCTTTCTTATTTTCTTTTTTTGCGATTAGTGTTATGCTTCCATCGGGAGTGTATTTTATTGAGTTATCAATTAGATTGCTGAATATTTGATGAACGGAATATTCATCGGCTTTTATTATTAAACTATCTTCTTGTGAAAATAAATTTATAACCAAGCCGTTCTGTTCTGCAATACTTTTATAATCATTATAAATTTCAGCAATTAAATCGGCTAAGTTAAACTCAGAAGTGCTTAGCTCAAAAGATCCGGTTTGTATTTCGGACATATTAAGCACCAGGTCTATTGTTCTTATTATTCTATTGCCTGCACTTAATTGAAATTGAAAATATTGTTTTAGATCTTCAGTCAGGTGCTCTTGTAATTCTTCTCTGATCAAACTTGAAAAACTTAACAAAGTATTTATCGGAGTTCTAATTTCATGAGACATCTGTGCGAGGAATTCAGTTTTAACTCTATTGGCGCGCTCTGCTTGTTCTTTTGCAAGAACCAGTTCTTTTTCAGATTTTTTCTGTTCGGTAATGTCTCTAATTATTCCTTGATAACTTAAAATTTTCCCATCGGCATCTTTTTTTACCGATGCGGTTATCAAACAGTCGAGTTCAAAATTCATTGTATCTTTAAGTTTAACAGAATAATCTTTAACGAATCCTTTTCTATTTATTTTTTCGATAAACTTAAGGCGGTCTTCCGTCTTGCTGTATAACTCTGCTACATTTGTCTCATCAACCTCATCTCTATTTATTTTGAAGAGTTGTAAACCGGCATCATTTATATTTATTAGTTTACCATCTACAGATGCTACATATATACAATCGTGAGAATCAGAAAAAACAGATCGGAATTTTTGTTCGCTCTCTTTAAGTGCTTGTTCGGCAATATGTTTTTCGGTAATGTCATAAACTACAACAACTTCAGCTTGCCTATTATTAAATAGAACTGAGTTTGAAGTTACTTCCACATGTATTATTTCACCGTTTTTCTTTTTGTGCCTATAGCCGGTTGATCGTGTAATTCCATCATCTAATCTGGAAACAACTTTCATCATTGCAGGAATATCTTCCTTCGGACGAATATCTTTAATCGTCATTTCTAAAAATTCTTTATGAGAATATCCGTAATGATTAACGGCAGCTTCATTTGCATCTAAAAACTTAAATGTTTCTCTATCCCAAACAAACATAGGGTTTGGGTTGCCTGCAAATAATAATCTGTACTGCTCAGCACTTTCGCGCAAAGCAATTTGTGCCTTTCTTTTTTCAGTTATATCTTCTGCAACAGCCATATGAAATTCTTTCTTTTCATTTGGTTCCCACAACGGAGATACTGTTACATCTACCCATACTATCGATCCATTTTTATGGAAGTATCTTTTTTCTACAGAAAATTCATTTATTGATCCCTCTCTTAATTTCCTCATGTTGTCTTTATCCTTTTCATAATCATCGGGATGCGTAATCTTTTGAAAAGTTAAGTCTAACATTTCGTTCATTTTATAACCAAGTATTGAAGCATACTTTTTATTTACTCTATAAAACTTTCCGCTGCCGGTATAAATTTGTGCAACTCCCATTGCAGAGTGTTCAAATAAACTTCTAAATCTTTTTTCACTTTCCTTGATTGCCTCATTAGCTTTCTTTTGTTCTGTTATATCCTGCTGTGTGCCCCATATTTCAACAAGCATTTTGTTATTCACAATGCCAACATAGTTATTACGGAAATATTTTTGATTACCCTGTTTATCATATTCCATAGTTTCAATATTAATCATCTTTAAGTTATTCTGTAAAAATTCCTCAAAGGCTCTAATCGATAATTCTTCATTCCAGTCTTTCTGAATTTCATATAGGAAAAGTCCTTTCATATCTTCTGCTGATTTAAACCCGTACATACTTGCCAAAACTTCATTGCATTCCAAAACATAAAAGCTGCCGAAACTTATTTTCGATGCACTAATATCTTTATCGTTCAGCTTAATTGGTTTAACGCTTCCTAATCTATAAAATCCATCTGAAGTTTGATCAACAAAGTATTTGTATCTCAGTTCACTTTCCTGCAATGCCTTTTCAGCAGTTTTTCTATCCGTTATATTAGTATGTGTGCCCAGCATTCTAACCGGTTTGCCTTTATCGTTCCATTCAACAATTTTTCCTTGAGATAAAACCCAAACCCATTTATTCGATTTAGTTTTTTGTCTGAACTCAACACTGTACTCATCAATTTTTCCGCTGATATAATCAGAATATTTTTTTAATGTCTCTGTGTGATCATCCGGGTGAAGTCTTTTAAGCCAATTATCATTTGACTCCTTAAATGATCTGGGACTATATCCCAGCATAGCGGCATATTCAGCACTTACAATAGCATCTCCGGTTTCAACATTTAAATCATATAAGCCTTGCTTTGCAGATTTCAACGCCAGTCTTAATCTCTCTTCACTCTCTTTTAATGCTTCCCCGGCATATTTTTTTTCTGTAATATTTTCATAGGTTCCTAAAAGTCCTATTATATTACCGGCTCTATCCTTAAAAGGTATTTTTTTTATCTGAAGCCAAATTTCGCCGTTATCTGTGGAAAAATTTTGTTCATAATTTAATTCCGGAATTATATTTTCAACAATTTTTTCATCCTCTTTTCTAAAGCGGGGTGCATATTTTTTCCATGCTACTTCAAAATCAGTTTTACCAATAATATCGTTTGACGATTTTAAGCCTGCATCTTTCAGCAGTAATTTATTGCAGCCGAGATATCTGAAATTTTTATCTTTCCAAAAAATTCTTATAGGTATATTATCAATTACCAATGAGAGCATATTGTTAGATTCCCAAAGAGCAATTTCAGCTTTTTTCTTTTCGGAGATATCAATAACAATCCCTTCATAAAAAATAATTTTCCTTTTCCTATCTCTAATTATATTAACTCTTCCATCAACCCAAAATATTTTATCTTTTTTATTTACCAGCCTAAATTCTAATCTGAAATTTTTATGACCTGCTTTTGAATTTTTATTTATTTCTCTAATAACCCTTTTTGAATCATCGGGGTGAATCATATCGGCGAACATTACTGTTCCATCTATTAGCTCTTGCTGAGTATAGCCGAATTGTTCAACATTATGTGAGACAAAATCAACAGGTAGTTCCCGTTCAGCCTTCCATCTAAATAATACAGCCGGTGAATTTTCGATAACTTTGTTGGCAAGCATTAATAATTGTTCTGCATTTTTGCGGGCTTCCGATTGAGCCATCAAACGGAGAGCCAGTGAAATATCTCCGGCTAATTCATCCAGCAAAGCAATTACATCTTTGTTTAATTCATCTCCATCCAGAAAATGAACATTAATAACGCCGATAATTTTTTTCTCAAGTCTTAATGGAAACGCCGCAGAAGTTCTATAGCCTAAATCCTTTGCTTCTTTCCTCCACTTTGAAAACCTTTTATCAGTTTCAATATTTCCGGAAGTGATATTTTTACCGGTTTTAATTGCTGTACCTGCAATACCTCTTCCTTCGGGTGAATCATCAAATTTAATACTTAAATTTTCTAAATAATTTTTTGGGAATCCGCTTTGTGCAACGGGAATTATTTTGGAAGATGAATAATCAGCCATTCCAATCCATGCCATGTGGAATTTTCCCATTTCCACTAATATTCTGCACGTTTCTTGTAATAGCTTATCTTTTTTAGTCTCTCGAACAATAAGCTGATTTATCTCTGAAATTGTTTTAAGTGTTCTATTGAGTTGATAAATTTTTTGTTCTGCCAGTTTTTGCTCTGTTATATCCTGCATTGCCCCGTAAATATATTCTACCTTGCCGGTGGTTCTATTTAATTTCGATTTTGAATAATCACGCACCCAGAGTAATTTACCGGCTCTATTGATAATTCTGTATTCTACTATTTGCGGTATTCCTTTAAAAAGTTGGTTTAATTGAGCATCAACAATATGTTTATCATCTTTGAAAATTAATTTTTTCCATCCGCCTATTTCTGTTAATTCATCTCTATTATAGCCGGTTATCTTTTTCAATGCCCCGCTTACCCATTCTGTTTTAGCGGTTCCTTTATTATCAAATTTAAATGAGTATGCAAAATCACTTGTCAGTTCACTTACAGTCTTAAATCTGTCTTCACTTCGTTTTAGTGATTGCTCAATTTTTTTCTTTTCGCTAATATCAAAAGAAGTAGTAAGTAAATATTTTTTTTCCCCGCTAATTGATATAAGTTCTGCTGATACCAAAACCCATTTTTCTTTGCCGGTTTTAGTTTTAATTATCATTTCAAAATTTTCTACAACGCCTTTTTGTTTTGCAGTTTTCACAAATCTTTTTCTGTCACTTAAATTTTTCCATAATCCTAAATCTGTAGTCCGTTTTCCGATTAAATATTTTCTGCTGTAGCCAACCAATTTGCCGAATGCTTCATTTGCCTCAATAATTTCACCATCTGCTGCCTTACTTAATGTAAGTGCATTGGCAGAGTTATTTAAAATACTTATGAATTTTTCTTCACTTTCCCATTTATCAGTATCGATTTTTTTTATCTGAGTAATATCCTGTGTGGTTCCCAAAATTTCATGAGGTATTCCATCTTTAAAATATACCTTCCCACTTAGGTATAGTAATTTGATTTTTCTTTTTGGAGTAATTATTCTATAAGCATTTTGAATTTTAGACCCTTTACTTAAAGCATTCTCAAGGGTTGTTTTAACATCAACTCTATCTGTTGGATGAATAAAATCTAAGAAGTTATCAAAAGTTAATTCAACACCATCCTTTTGCATTTCAAAAATATTATAAATTTCATCTGATAATTCAAACGAGAATTCAGGAAGCTTAATTTTCCAATTAGCCACTTTTGATATCGATTCTAACTCATTTGTTTTTTCACTCAATTCGTAATATGATTTTTTAATTTCATTGAGTTTCTTAATTCGCTTTTTATAATTGCCATTCTGCTTTTGCAGTTTGGCAGCAAGCTGAATTAGTTCAGATTTTTTTAGGTGCGAGAATGAGTCTGACATACCAATTCCTGTTTCAGTTTAATTGTTTTCCATAACCCTAAATTTATTAGCTTCATACTATAATAAATTCTATTTATTATAAGACTGGACGTTAATATCTGTAATATAAAAATATTTTATTTAATTGAAAGAGGTGAACGCCACGAATTTAATTTTATAAAAATATATTGAAGTAAAAAAATGTTGTAAATACTTATTAAGGGTATTAATTTGACAATTAGAAACCCGGTCGCAACTTTTATTTTGAATGGGAATTAGTCATTGCAAGTTTCTCCGCTTTGTTTGCCGGCTTGCAGCCGTGGTGGAGAGTTCTTCCACTTATTCAGCAGTATTATTTTACGGGAAAGTAATCTTTTATTTAAGCAAGATTTCTTCATCATGAAAAGCTACAGCGGAATTTCAATGACAAAATCGGTTAAGAAGATGGTTCACACATCTAATAACAATTGCGGAATATTACTTTGTGCAAATTTAGGGATATAATAATTTGTTAAGAATAAATTCATTTGGGAGTCAGTATGCAATCCGGAATTAAATCTATGAGTCTTGGTGATATTTTAGAGAGCCTATTTAAACTTGCGGGTAAAACAGTTTTAAGAAATCTTATTGTAATCGTAATACTAATTTTGCCGGCTTCTCTAATTTTTATTTATGGTATCGATACTTTTTTCAATTCAATTGCAAACCTTGTTGAACATAAAGATGAATACGGCGGGATGACAGGTGAAACAATTACATCTCTCATTTCAATGATTGTTCTTTATGGATTTTCGATTTTCATTTTTACTATTGGAACAGTGCTTGCAACATTGGCTGTTACCATTATCAGCGCTAATCAATTTGCGGGTAACCAAATTAGCTGGCAGGAAGGATTCCGCCAGACATTCAGTATGAAATTTTGGCGAATGCTGGGTGTCTCAATTATAGAAAGCTTTGCGGTGGTTGGAGTATTTGTGATTCCAATAATTATTTTTATTTCTTTGGTTTCTACTGAAAATAGTTTTGCAATATTTTTTGCAGTAATAATTTTATTAGCAGCAATTGCTGCTGTTATTTATATAGCAATCAGATGGTCATTTGTTTTTCCAGCCCTCGCTTATGAAGATACCGGAGTGATTGATTCACTGAAAAGAAGCTGGAATTTGGTAACCGGTTACTGGTGGAGGACGTTCGGCATTCTTATTCTGCTTCACATTATTGTTTCATTCGCAGTTTCAATTATAACAACACCTCTTTCCTTTGTGGTTATGTGGGATATTTTCGCAGAACTTTTCAGTAAAATGGATTTTAATACTTATGAAGAACCTAACCCGAAAGAAGTATTCACTTTATTTTCCTCAATGGGTTTGCGAATTGGAATTATATCCGCAATCAGTTCAATACTTAGCCTGCTGATAACACCTCTCATTTCCGTTGTAATGTATTTTGATCTACGAGCAAAGAATAATGAATTTGCTGATGATCAAACTCCGGAAGAACCAAGCGAACCTGACAACAGCATTGACCTATTCTAAAACCGGAACCTTATGGATATTCAAGAATATATAAGCGAACTGAATGAAACTGAGAAACCCGCACCTGAATTTGAAGGAAAGTGGGAAAGGAAAAATCGCAATTTAAATGTAGCGGCAATTGTTGGTCTGCTTGGCATTGGAGCTTTGTATTTTAATATGCAGAGCATACTTGCAGCCATTACCACATTAATAACAATGTCACTTGGTCCGGAGCTGCAAACCGAAGGAAATTATTTTGAAAGACTTGCAGCAAATATGGAAGTGTTTAATGGTCCGCTTAGAGTTGTTGTCTTCATTACTCAATTCCTATTTATGCTTCTGCCAACTGTTTTACTTGTAAAATGGTGGCATACAAAAAATGTTAAAAAATATATCCGTTTGAATAAGACTTCATTCGGCGAAATTATTCTTGCAGTGCTGGCAACTTTGGCGATTATACCTGCCGGCAATTATGTTTCAAATGAATTAGTTCGCTGGATAAACATTCCCGATTTTTATTTAGAAATTGCCGTGATGTTCTTCAAAGCAAACTCTCCGCTGGAGTTTATCTGGTTAATTTTTGTAGTTGCGATTACTCCGGCTATTTGTGAAGAAGTTTTCTTTAGAGGTTATGTTCAGCGGACTTTTGAACGGACGATAAAATTTAAAAGTGTTCTTCTCGTTGGATTTATATTCGGGCTTTTTCACATGCAGCCGCTTGGTTTATTTACACTTTCATTACTCGGTATGCTGTTCGGATATTTTTATTATAAAAGTGAAAGTCTGCTGCCGGCGATGGCTGCACACTTTACAAATAATTTTCTTGCTGTTCTAATTTTGTATAACCCGGAACCAATGCAACAATTTAATCTTGCGGCAATTGAACAAATTCCACTGGAATGGATTTTACTAACTTTGCCGATTGGGATTGGGTTGGTCTATCTATATAAAATTGTTGCGGAGAGATGAGTTAGCAAGTTAGTGATATAATTTAAAACCGTACACCACGGCGTATAAATTAAAACGGTTGTACTATTATTAAGTCATTATTAACCCACGACTTAAGTCGTGGGTTAATAGAAATAGAGAGACTACCCATAACGGTTTTAACCGTTTTCATAACTTAAAAGAAATAAAAATTCTATGTTCACAAAAGCAATTACAAGAATACCGGCGCGAAGTTTTGCTAACGGATTAACAACTAGCAAGCTTGGTAATCCGGACTATGACCTCATGCTCCAGCAGCATTACAAGTATGTTGAGGCACTTGTCAATCTTGGACTCGAAGTTACACAGCTAGAACCCTTTAATGATTTTCCCGATGCACATTTTGTTGAAGATGTTGCGGTGGTTACAAACGAAATTGGAGTTATAACTAATCCGGGTGCACCGGAAAGGAATGGCGAAAAGTTTTTTATTAAAGCACCTCTTTCAAAATTCCGTGATCTAGAATTTATAGAATCGCCCGGTACATTGGATGGCGGTGATGTTCTGCAGATCGGCAAACATTTTTTTATCGGAATTTCCGAGCGGACAAATGAAGAAGGTGCAAATCAGCTCGCTTCTATTCTAAAAAAATTTGGTTATACTTTTACTAATGTTAAAGTGGGTCCCGGACTTCACTTCAAATCGAGTGTAAACTATGTAGGTAAAAATTCTATTTTAATTACAGATCATTTTTTCAGCAATCCAATTTTTGATGCATACAACAAAATATTAGTTGATAAAGATGAAGAGTATGCTGCAAATTCTTTATTCATAAACGATACCATCTTAACTCCCAAGGGTTACCCTAAAACAAAAGCCAAACTTAGTAAACTCGATTTCCCAATAATTGAATTAGATATGAGTGAAGTCCAAAAAATGGATGGCGGGCTTACTTGTTTATCTATTAGGTTTGCAGGTTAGAAGGTTAGAAGGTTAGAAGGTTAGAATAAATTGAAAGATTATAAGGATTGAAAGATAATTCGTACTACCTCACATCTGAAATCAAAAATCGTTACTCTTAAATCATTTTTTTCATTAACAGGATTAAAGGTTTGCAAGTTTTTATAACAATTAGCTTCCTACCAATCTAGCATTCAGTTTTTCAAGTTTCGTAATTTAGGTTTCCAAATCTCAATCTCACACTATTTGCCGCCGGTATTTCGATACATCCAATAAAATACATTGGGATTACTCAATCACCGGCTTAGTGCTTAATTAATCTTGAATAACCTCTACACCTAAGGTAGTTGAGTAATATCGCCGCAGTTTGGCGATATGTATCGAAACAACCGCCATGCACTATTTCAATCCGCAAGTTGGTTTCCGGGATTCTGGATGCTTTTACTTTTACCCCGCCAGTAAGCAGGATTCCCATCTCACATCAATAATTAAGCACCGGTGCCAACCACTTCTCACATTCTTCAAGGCTCATGATTTTACGGGCGGCATAATCTTGAACCTGGTCTTTACTTATTTTGCCTGTCGTAAAATATTTAGCATCAGGGTGAGCAATATAAATTCCGGATACACTTGCCGCGGGATTCATTGCCAGTGTTTCTGTAAGGCAGATTGATGTATTCTCTTCGGCATTAAGCAATTTAAATATTGTCAGCTTTTCGGTGTGGTCCGGCTGGGCAGGGTAACCCGCCGCGGGACGAATACCTGTATAACTTTCTTTTATTAAATCGTTGTTGCTTAATTCTTCACCCGGTGCATACCCCCAAAATTCTTTTCTAACTTTTTCATGCAGCATTTCAGCGAATGCCTCTGCAAGTCTATCTGCTAAAGCTTTTACCATAATTGCATTGTAATCATCATGGTCGGATTCATATATTTTAACTAAATCAAGTGCACCAATTCCGGTTGTAACTGCAAACGCGCCAACGTAATCATTTTTTCCGGAATCTTTTGGAGCCACAAAATCTGCAAGCGCAATGTTATTATTTTTTTTAGATTTTTTCTGCTGCTGTCTTATTGAATGAAGCACATCTAAAATTTCCGCACGTGAGTCATCAGTGTAAAGTTCAATATCATCATGGCTGTTAGCGTTTGCAGGGAACAATCCATAAACCCCGTTTGCGGTTAATATCTTTTCATCAACAATTTTATTTAATAATTTTTTTGCATCATCAAAAAGTTTTTTAGCTTCTTCGCCTACTCCTTCTTTCTCAAATATTTCCGGGTAGCGTCCTTTTAATTCCCATGTTAAAAAGAACGGAGTCCAATCAATATATTTTACCAGCTCATCGAGCGGAAAGTTTTTTAGTACATGAACGCCCAGCTTTTTAGGAGTTGTAATTTGTGCCGCATCCCAATCGACTTTAATTTTATTTTCTCTGGCTTCAGCAAGAGTAATGTACTTTTTATCATCATGTCTTTTAGCATGTTTTTCTCTTAAATCACTATACTCATCTGAAACTGCACTAGCATAATCTTTATTTTTTGCTATCAAGTTTCCAACTACAGAAACACTTTTTGAAGCATCGAGAACATGCACAGTAGTTCCGGAAAAGCTTGGCGCAATTTTAACCGCCGTATGAATTCTCGATGTAGTTGCTCCGCCTATCATCAATGGCAGATTGATATTCTGTCTTTCCATCTCTTTTGCAACGTGAACCATTTCTTCGAGCGAGGGAGTGATCAATCCGCTTAGCCCAATAATATCAGCACCTTTTTCAACTGCGGTTGATAAAATTTTATCGGATGGGACCATTACGCCGAGATCGATAATGTCGTAGTTGTTGCAGCCGAGCACAACTCCAACAATGTTTTTGCCGATATCGTGAACATCGCCTTTAACGGTTGCGAGCAGAATTTTTCCTTTAGCGGAATTGTCGCCGGATTCTTTTTTTTCCGCTTCAATAAAAGGCAAAAGATATGCAACTGCTTTTTTCATAACGCGAGCACTTTTTACAACCTGCGGTAAAAACATTTTACCCGAACCGAATAATTCACCGACAACATCCATTCCGTCCATTAGCGGACCTTCAATAACCATTAATGCAGATGGATATTTTTGACGCGCTTCTTCAACGTCTTCGTCTATAAAATCAACAATGCCTCTAACAAGGGAGTGGCTAAGTCTGCTTTCTACATTTTCATTTCTCCACTCCATATCGGTTTTCGATTTTTTCCCTTTCTGCTTAACATTTTCTGCAAACTCAATCAGCCGTTCGGTCGAGTCGGGTCTTCTGTTTAGAATAACATCTTCAACAAGTTCTAAAAGATCTTTCGGAACTTCTTCGTAAATCTCCAACTGTCCGGCATTGACAATCCCCATATCCATACCGGCTTTTATTGCATGATACAAAAATGCGGAATGAATTGCTTCGCGAACGGTATTGTTGCCGCGGTAGGAAAATGAAACATTGCTTACACCGCCCGAAACTTTAGCGAGGGGTAAATTTTCTTTAATCCACTTTGTTGCGTTTATAAAATCGACTGCATAATTGTTATGTTCTTCAATGCCCGTTGCAATGGCAAAAATATTCGGATCAAAAATAATATCCTGCGGTTTAAAGCCTACTTCATTTACTAAAATTTTATAAGCACGTTCACAAATTTCAGTCTTCCGCTCAAATGTATCCGCCTGCCCCTGTTCATCAAACGCCATTACAATAACTGCCGCACCGTATTTAAGAATTTTACGTGCTTGTTCTTTAAAAAGCTCCTCTCCTTCTTTCATGCTTATCGAATTTACAATTCCTTTACCCTGCAGACACTTCAATCCGGTTTCAAGCACAGTCCATTTAGATGAATCAAGCATTATCGGCAGTTTGGCAATTTCCGGTTCCGATGCAACAAGATTCAAAAACTTAAACATAGCTTTTTCCGAATCGATCATCGCTTCATCCATGTTTACATCAATTATCTGCGCTCCGCCTTCAACTTGGTCGCGGGCAACTGAAAGAGCCTCTTCATAATTTTCTTCTTTAATTAATCGTGCAAACTTTTTAGAGCCGGCAACATTTGTCCGCTCGCCAACATTTACAAAATTTGTATTTGGTCTAAAAACTAATGGTTCAAGTCCGCTTAACCGCAAATAATTTTCCACTGCTGGTACTTCGCGCGGTTTAAAATTCGGCGCCATTTCAGCAAATGCTTTGATGTGTTCGGGAGTAGTTCCGCAGCATCCGCCAACTAAATTGAAGAATCCTTCTTCTGCATATTCTTCCAAAACTTTTACCATCATTTCTGGAGTATCATCATACCCGCCAAACTCGTTCGGCAATCCTGCATTAGGGTAAAGACTTACGAAGCAGTCGGCAATGGTGGAAAGTTCTTCAATGTATGGTCTCATTTGTGCCGGACCCAATGAGCAGTTCAACCCAACACTAAGTAAATTTTTAATGTGTGAAATTGATATCCAGAACGCCTCTGTTGTTTGTCCGGAAAGAGTTCTGCCGCTTTGATCAACAATAGTCCCCGATATCATTATTGGAATTTCCTGCCCGATTTCTTCCAGCAGTTCTTGAATTCCGAACAGTGCGGCTTTTGCGTTAAGCGTATCAAAAATAGTTTCAACAAGAAGAATATCCGCCCCGCCGTCAATAAGTCCGCGCGCTTCTTCTTTATAAGCATCTCTAAATTCTTCAAATGTTACCGCTCTAAAACCGGGATCGTTAACGTCGGGCGACATTGAAGCAGTTTTATTTGTTGGTCCCAATGCACCTGCAACAAAGCGGGGTTTATCGGGATTTAATTTTGTGAATTCCTCTGCGGCTTCTTTTGCAAGTTTAGCCGATTCAAAATTTATTTCGTAAGCAAGTTTTTCCATTCCGTAATCTGCCTGCGAAATTGATGTGCCGTTAAAAGTGTTTGTTTCAATTATATCGGCACCAGCTTCTAAATATTCACGATGAATATTTTTGATTATTTCCGGCTGGGTGATCGAGAGTAAATCGTTATTTCCTTTTAAGTCGGAGGGGTGGTCTTTAAATCTCTCCCCGCGAAAATCCTCTTCACTAAGCTGATGACGTTGAATCATCGTTCCCATTGCGCCGTCGAGTACTAAAATTCTCTCTTTTAATATGTTTTTTATTTGATGAAACTTATTCATAGCAAATCCTTTTCAGTCGATAATTTGTATTGATAGATAGTTTACCATCTTTTGAAGATGAGCGGTAATATAGTTAAATTAGTTTTGATTTAAAATTACATATTATAAGGAAATTGAAATGATAGTAGTAACAGGCGGAGCGGGATTTATCGGCAGTGCAGTGGTTTGGAGATTGAATCAGCTTGGCGAAGAAAATATTATTATTGTTGATGAATTGCGCAGCGGAGATAAATGGAAAAATTTGAACGGATTGAAATTTACTGATCTATTTCATAAGGATGATTTTTTTGATTTTCTAATTGATGATCAAATGCCTTTTGAAATTGATGCGGTAATTCATCTTGGAGCATGTTCGGCAACAACCGAAAAAGATGCCGACTATCTTCTTGATAATAATTATAAATACTCGCAGGAAATTGCAAAGTACTGTTTAGCCAATAAAGCACGATTTATTTATGCTTCATCCGCGGCAACTTATGGTGATGGAAAATTCGGCTATGATGATGAAGCCGAGATTGAAAAATTGTGCCCGCTGAATATGTACGGATATTCAAAACATTTGTTCGACACATGGATTGCCAAATCCGGCTATTCAAACAAAGTGGTTGGGTTAAAGTATTTTAATGTTTACGGACCGAATGAATTTCATAAGGGTGATATGAGAAGCGTTGTTCACAAAGCATTTGAGCAGGTTATGGAAACCGGCAAAGTGAAACTGTTTAAATCCTACCACAAAGATTATAAAGACGGTGAGCAGAAACGAGATTTTATTTATGTAAAAGATGCTGTTGATATGACACTTTACTTTTTAGAGCACACAAATATTAACGGACTATTTAATGTCGGAACGGGAAATGCGCGAACTTGGAATGACTTAGTTACGGCACTTTTTGAAGCTATGAATAAACCGGTTAATATTGAATACACCGAAATGCCCGATCATCTGAAAGGGAAATATCAATACTTTACTGAGGCTGCAATTAAAAAGATTTCTGATGCCGGATATGACAAACCAATCAGCTCCTTAGAATACGGAGTTACCGATTATGTGCAGAAGTATTTGATGAAAGAGCAGTATTTAGGATTAAGCTGACATATTTTTCTGATTCAACTATCAAAAACACTATTATCTTAAATTAACTGGAAACCGTGGAAACTATTTCTTGACAAATTGGTTTCCTTGTGTTATCTTGGAAACTAAAAAAACGATAATAGTTTCGATGGTTAAATTAAAATCAGAAAAAGATAGGATTCTCAATCACTGTTTTACAAAATTTTTAGGTGAAGGATTTAGAAAAACTTCAATGGAGGTTCTTGCAAAGGAATTGGGAATCAGCAAAAAGACACTTTATAAGCATTTTTCATCAAAAGAGCATTTAATTGATGCAACATTAGAGGTAGCTTTCAAAACGCTTAAACAAAACCTCAATCACATTGTCGTTCAAAATACCAATGCAGTTGTAAAGCTTAGAATGATAGCTGAATTTATTTTAAGCTTTGCAGTACGGGTAAATGAAAAATGGCTGAATGATTTGCGGCATCATGGAAACAACCGCTGGAAAAAAGTAGATGAAAATAGGCGGAAATTGATTGAGGAGAATTTCGACAAAATTATCGATCAGGGAAAAGCTGACGGGACGATTATTGACAGACCAAATTTATTGATACTGCAAATCTTAATTTCTGCAATTGAAGGTGTCATAAATCCAAGCTTTTTAATTAATAACGAAATATCCCTCAAGCAGGCAGGTGAGTTTACATTTGATATTTTGTTCAGCGGCATCTTGACAAAAAAAGGAAGAAAAATTTATAAACAGTATAAATCGGGAAATCAAAATGAAATTAAGTTTTAGCTCAGCGCTTATTTTAAGTCTGATCATTTTATCATCATGCGGCGGCAAAGGCGGAAGTGATGTGATCGAAGAATCGGGAACTATAGAAACAACAAACTCCATTGTAAGCTCACAAGCTGTTGGTCCGGTAAAAAACATACTGGTTAATGAAGGCAGTTTTGTGAAATCGGGCGATACGGTTTTAATTATTGATCATGAAAAATATGAACTTCAGCTCGATCAAGCATTAGCAGCAAAAAGTGCCGCACAAGCTCAACTAAATTTAATTAGAAAAGGTGCGCGTGAAGAAGATATTCTATTAGTGAAAGAAAAATTAAAACAGGCAAAATCAAATTTCGAATCTGCGCAAAAAGATAAAATGCGTTTTGAAAAACTTTTGGAATCGCAGGCAATTACACAAAAGCAATTTGATGATGCTGCAACTAGGTTCGACGTCGCATCGTCTCAATTAGCATCGGCAAAGGAAAATTTAAATAAAATAAAAAACATTGCCCGTCCCGAAGAAATAAAACAAGCCGAAGCAAACTTTAAAAAGGCGCAAGCCTCGGCAGCGTTAATACAAAAATCAATACGCGACTGTTTTGTTACTTCCCCATTTGATGGATACATAGTAAACCAATTTGTTGAAAAAGGGGAAATGCTTTCCATGATGTCTTCACTTTTCAAAGTATCCGATCTCTCGCAAGTTGAGCTTGTAGTTTATGTTTCAGGAGAAGATCTTGGTAAAGTTAAACTTGGTCAGACTGCTGAAGTTTCAACCGACAGTTATAAAGATAAAATTTATGAAGGCAAAGTATTTTATATTTCATCGGAAGCAGAATTCACCCCGAAAAACATTCAAACAAAAGATGAACGCACAAAACTAGTCTATGCCGTAAAAATTAAAATTCCAAATCCCGATTTTGAATTAAAAGCCGGAATGCCGGGGGATGCGGGGATACTATTAAGGGAATAGTTGGCAGGTTGCAGGTTACAAGTTAGCAGGTTACAGGTTAGCAGGTTGCAGGTTGGTAAGATAAATATGAGGAAGCTATGACAGTTAAAAGTTTTGAGGATTTAACAATTTGGAAAGATGCTAGAAGTATAGTCGGATCAATTTATTTGTTAACTCAAAATGATCTGGTCAAAAAAGATTTCGGGTTTAAAGATCAACTACAGAGAGCCGCAGTTTCAATAATGAATAATATCTCTGAAGGATTTGAAAGAGATAATAATAAAGAATTTATCAGGTTTCTATCTTATGCGAAAGGCTCGGCTGGAGAGGTGAGAAGCATGCTATATATTGCTCTAGACTTAAAATATATAAATAAATCAGAGTTTGATAAACTTTATAAGAATTGTATATCCCTAATAAAGAAAATAGCAAAATTAATAGACTATCTAAAAACCAAAATTTAATTGGATTATAATTATATGCTCCTAGTTTATGTAAATATTTATTCTTTCATGTTTTTTAACCTGCAACCTGAAACTTGCCAACATGCAACTATGACTATGAAATCTTGAAATTTTGTAATGCAGTCAATAATTAAAATATCGAACCTCCAAAAAAAGTACGACACATTAACTGCCGTTAAGAATTTAAATTTGGAGATCTTCCACGGCGAAATGTTCGGCTTGGTTGGACCGGATGGTGCGGGTAAAACTACAACGATACGAATACTTTGCGGATTGCTTGGGTTTGATAGCGGCGAGGTGAGTCTGCTTGGAGAAGATATTAAAAAAAGCAAAAAGAAAATTCAAAACAATATTGGGTATTTATCACAAAAATTTAGTTTGTACGGCGATTTAACAATTGATGAAAATATTGAATTTTTTGCCGACATACATAATGTTAAAAATTTTAAAGAACGGCGTGATGAACTGCTTGAGTTTACACGGCTTACACCTTTTAGGGATAGGCTTGCGGATAAACTCTCCGGCGGAATGAAACAAAAACTTGCACTCTCTTGCAGTTTAATTCACAAACCAAAAATTCTTTTCCTTGATGAACCAACGACAGGAGTTGACCCGGTATCGCGAAGAGATTTTTGGAAAATTCTATCAGACTTAAAAAAGGATGGTATAACAATTTTAATGACCACTCCCTACTTAGATGAAGCGGAAAGATGTAACCGTGTTGCAATGATGAACAATGGTGAAATAATTGCGGTTGATACTCCGCAGAACATAAAAATTTCAATTAACAAAGTTGTTGTGGAAGTTGTATGCTCGCCGATTAGAAAAGCTTACGAAATTCTTAAAGAGAAAACTGAATTTGACATTCAGCTTTTCGGAGATAGAATAAACATTGTGATAAATAATTTTGAGAGCGAATTTCCTTCAATAGAAAAAATGCTGATTGATGAAGGAATAACAATAGCGGGCAGCAGAACAATTACACCAACTTTAGAAAATGTTTTTATTTATTTAATTAAAGAAGCCGGTTAAATGTATGGTAACAACATGAAAAGAATATTATTGATAAACATAATCTTAAGCTCAATACTTATTGGGCAGATCAAACAATTAACTCTTGAAGAAAGTCTGGAACTTGGACTAAGAAGCAGCAAAGAATTAAAAATTTCGCAATCGAAAGTAACAGCATCGGATGCGAAAATAAGTGAAGTAGGATCAATGCTTCTTCCAAAGCTTTCGCTGAATGCAAGCTATACAAGGTTAAGCGAGGTTGATCCGTTTCAAGTAACAGTGCCATTTTCGCCTATGCCGATACAAATACAAGAATCAATTTTTGATAATTATGGATTGCAGCTAAGTCTTCAGCAGCCTTTGTTTACCGGCTTTAAGCTGATGTCCCTTCGCAAAGCAGCAAAGTATTCCTTTGAAGCTCAAACTGTTGAGCATACAAAAGAAATTAATGAAACTGCATTAAGAATTAGAACCGCGTTTTGGAGTTTTTACAAAGCACAAAAAGTATCGGAGCTAATCGAAGAAAACTTAAAAGCACTAGCAAAGCATTTGAAGAACACACGCGAATTTTTGGAAAACGGATTAGTAACCAAAAATGATTTGCTGAAAATCGATGTTCAATATTCCAACTTAAAGCTGAAAAAGATTGATGCCCAAAATAATGTAAATCTTGCAAGGGTTAATTTTAATAAGGCTGTTGGACTCCGGTTAGATGAGCCGACACAAATAAAAATTGACGATAATTTTTTTGACGTAACGGTTTATAAATATGATGACTTATTAAATGAAGCATTAGAAAAACGGGAAGAACTGAAAGCGCTCGGCTTGAAAATTAAAGCAGGTGAAGAAAATATTAGTGCGGCACAATCCGGCTGGTTCCCGGCTTTCTACTTGTTTGGACATATAAATTATAACAAACCCAATCAAAGAATATTGCCTCTCGAAAATAAATTTAACAGCACATGGGGTGTTGGTGTTTCTATGAATTGGAGTTTGTGGGATTGGGGAAATACAAAGGCAAAAACAATTCAAGCAGAACAGCAGGTAATTCAAACAGAAGAAATGCTTAAACTTTTGAAAGAAGGAGTTGAAACAGAAGTCTACCGCAATTACTTAAAGCTGATTAGCGAATCAGATAAAGTTGAGGTCAGCAAAAAAGTTATAGAATCAGCCGAAGAGAACTACCGGATAACCAATGAAAAATATTTGCAGCAGCTTGCTACCAGCAGCGATTTAATAGATGCAGAAGTTGAATTACTAAATGCCAAAACACAATTAGCCACATCAAAAGTTGATTTGGAATTAGCTAAGACTGAGTTAGAAAAATCAGTGGGAAGGAAAATTTATTAAGGAGCAAGAAGCTAGGAGTTAGTAGTTAGAATTCTGACTACTAACTTCCAACTCCTAACTACTAATTATGAAAAGTATTGAAATAAATAAACTAACAAAAAAATTCGGCGACTTTACTGCGGTTGATAATATTTCATTCGACGTGAAGAAGGGAGAAATATTTGGATTCCTCGGTGCAAACGGAGCCGGTAAATCTATAACAATAAAAATGCTGTGCGGAATTTTAGAACCGACTTCCGGTGATGCTATTGTTGGCGGACACAGCATTGTTAAAGACCCTGATAAAGTAAAAATGCATATCGGCTATATGTCGCAAAGGTTTTCACTTTATAATGATTTAACGGTTGAAGAAAACATAAACTTTTTCGGCGGGATTTATGGATTAGAAGGAAAGGAATTTACCGATAGAAAAAATTGGGTTTTAGAAATAGCGAATCTGCAAGGAAAAGAAAAGTTATTAACTGAATCTTTACCAGGCGGCATAAAACAAAGGCTGGCATTGGGTACCGCGGTAATTCATAAACCGGGAATTGTTTTTCTGGATGAACCGACAAGCGGGGTCGATCCGATTTCACGTCGCGGATTTTGGGAATTGATAAACGATCTATCCGACGAGGGAATAACGGTTTTTGTTACCACGCACTACTTAGAGGAAGCAGAGTTTTGCAACAATATTATTTTAATTAACGCAGGTAAACTTATCGCTGAAGGTAATGCCAAAGAATTAAAAACAAATTATATAAAGAATACAATTTTAGAAGTCGAATGCGATAACGTTGTTGATGCTCTTGAAATTTTAGACAGACAAAGCTTTGTTGAAGAAACATCAATCTTCGGTAATACCATTCACATTAGCGTTGCAGAAAATTTCACGGATTATAAAATGATTTCATCCCTGTTAGCCGATAAACATTCAATCACCGTGAGTAAAATAACTAAAATCATTCCCACTCTTGAAGATGTATTTATTCATTTACTGGAGAAGAATAAATAATGTATTCAAGAATTAGAGCCATAGCGAAAAAAGAAATTAAACAGCTTATTCGAGATAAAAGAATGGTGTTTGTGCTTTTCTTTTTCCCGGTGTTTTTATTAGGCGTTTTCGGTTATGTGGTTGATTTTGATGTTCAGAATGTAAAGTTAGCCGTGCTGGATAATAGTAAATCAGAGACAAGCAGAGAGTTTGTAAACTCTTTATCAAGCTCCGACTATTTTGATATAGTTTTGATAATTAAAAGTGAAAAAGAAATAAAAACCATACTGGATGAAAAAGAGGCTCAAGCAGTATTAGTTATTCCAAGCGAATTTGTGAGGAAACTTTATGGAAAAAAAGAAGAGGCAAGGCTTCAGTTTTTAATTGACGGAACTAATGGAAATACGGCGTCTATAATTCAAAACTATGTTGCTTCTGCTGTTCAATCATTTAATGCAAAAATTCAAAAAGAGATGCTTGCACAAGCAGGTGCTAAATCATTTCAGCCAATTGCACTCGAGCCGATCTTTATGTTCAACAAAGATCTAAAGTCAGCACGATTTTTAATTCCCGGTTTAATTGCCATGATATTAATTCTTGTCTCCGTAGTAAGCGTGTCTCTATCTCTCGTTCGTGAAAAAGAGCGGGGAACGATTGAGCAGATTAATGTTTCATCGTTAAGCACGTTAGAACTGCTGATTGGTAAGGCAATGCCTTACGTTGTAATCTCCCTTATCAATGCGGCATTCATAATTTTTGCAGGCTATCTGCTTTTTGATGTTGCGGTAAAAGGGAGCTACATGCTTCTATTTATCAGCACATTAATTTTCATTTTTTCATCGGTTAGTCTTGGTATTTTTATTTCTGTAGTGTCAGATTCACAGCAAGTAGCTTTTACTATGGCAACTTTCGCCACATTACTTCCTTCGTTAGTTTTATCCGGATTTATTTTTCCAATTGAAAGCATGCCTCCAATCATTCAAGCATTCACAAACATTACTCCGGCTAAATTTTTTATAGTTTCGCTTCGGGCAATTATGCTTCGTGGTGTGGGGCTTCCCATATTTTGGGAGCAGTTGGTTTATTTGCTTTTGTTTACTGTTTTGTTTTTAGGATTGGCAACGGTGATGGAGAAGAAAAGGAGTTAGGAGTTAGGAGTTAGAAGTTAGGAGTTAGGAGCTTGATTTATTTTGAATTCAGAATTAAGAATCCAGAATTAAGAAATAAGAATAAAGGAAAACAACATTATGATAAAAGCAAAAGTATTTACAGACTTGATAGTTTGGCAAAAGGCGCACAAATTTGTACTACAGGTTTATAAATCGACAAAAGAATATCCCAAGGAAGAAATATACGGATTGACCTCACGGTTCAGGAGGGCAGCCGTTTCAATACCTGCTAATATTTCAGAAGGATTTAAGAAGAGAAGTAAACTTGATAAAGCTAGATATTTAAACATAGCTGAAGGATCACTTGAAGAATGTAGATATTACATAATCTTATCAAATGATTTGGGGTATTATAAAAAAGATGATCTAAATAAATTATTGGAAGAAGCAAGCAAACTTCTTTCAGCTTATAGAAATAAAATTGTGAATTCTTAATTCTGAATTCTGAATTCTCTACTAATAGAATGAAAACAATACTACAAATAATAAAAAAAGAATTTCTACAATTTAGCCGCGACCCTAAAATGTTTTTGATGGTATTGGTTGCGCCGGTTGTACAGCTTATTCTTTTAGGATACGCCGCAAATTTAGATGTGGACATAGTTCACACTGCACTGCTTGATTATGATAAAACAGAAACGAGCAGAGAATTTATTCAAAAGTTTGAAGGCTCCGGATATTTTGAATTTGATTATTATGTTAACAGCTATGATGAACTGCAGGAAAAAATTGACGCAGCGGAAGTTATTCTTGGATTAGTAATTCCAAAAGATTTTGAAAGAAATATTGTACGAAGAGAGTCTGCCCCGGTGCAGGCAATATTCGACGGCTCCGATGGAAATACTGCTTCAATTGCGGCAGGATATGTTCAGGGAGTTACAGTCGATTACAGCAAGGAGATCATCACTGAATTTTTAGATCGTACAGGAAGAAAAATTCAGCCGGCAGGAACAGTTAGTACTGAAACGAGAGTTTGGTACAACCCGGAATTGAAAACGCGTGTATTTATGGTACCGGGAATTGTTGGTCTGCTGCTTATGATCATAACATTAATTTTAACTTCACTTGCAATAGTAAAAGAAAAAGAAATCGGCACACTGGAACAATTAATTGTAACTCCAATTAAATCTCACCAATTGCTTATCGGCAAACTGGTTCCCTTTGCCATACTTGGCTTTCTTTCAGTAATCATTATTATAAGTGCAATGTCGCTTATTTTTGATATTGCTGTTCGAGGAAGCACTACATTTCTTTTCTTTGCTACTTTCATATACATCCTATCCACACTTGGCTTGGGATTGTTTGTCTCAACAATTTCAAAAACGCAGCAGCAGGCAATGATGCTTGCAATTTTTGTTATCATGCTTCCGATGGTTTACCTGTCGGGTTTTGCATTCCCAATCGAAAATATGCCTGAGACCATTCAATATATAACTTATCTGATTCCGCTTAGATATTTTATGACAATTATTAGGGGCGTAATTTTAAAAGGAATTGGGTTTGCCGATCTTTGGCAGGAGATGCTTGTGCTTGCATTTATCGGTATCAGTATTCTAGCATTAAGTGCAAATCGTTTTAGAAAAAAATTAGATTGAAATAAACTTTTAATCTTCGCAATATTGATTTTCAATAATCAAAAAGTATATTCAAATCGATTAAATATCAAATATTATTATATTTGACTCAACAATTATGGAATGTGAATGAGATTGTTTTTAAGAAAAATTAGAAGACTGTGGCTATTCAATTTTTTTTCAAGAGTTATTTACGCTACAACATACTTTAATAAGAAATACTTACAAATACTCAAATGGGGCTTCAAGTCAAAAGAATACACAAACTATACATATGAGTTAACTGAAGGAAACATCGCAAACTTAGCACATATAGTTTCTGTAGTTACGAATGAAGATTATAAAAAAACACTTGGTTACATAAACGAAGCTAGAAATGATGATAAACTAAAATCATATATTATAGAGCAAACCCAAAAATCAAAGATGAAAAAATTTGCAGATTTAAGATGTGATTTTGGTAGAAGACTGGGATGGTATGCTTTCGTTAGAATAATGAAGCCAAAAATAGTTGTTGAGACGGGAGTTGATAAAGGGTTAGGGTCCGTCTTGCTTTGCTCTGCTTTGCTAAAGAACAAAGATGATGGCTTTACCGGAGAGTATTTCGGTACTGACATCAATCCTGATGCCGGGTACCTGTTGGCTGAGGAATACTCAAGCGTGGGAAAAATTCTTTACGGTGATTCAATAAAAAGTTTAGAGAAAATGAACAATGCAATTGATTTATTCATTAATGATAGTGATCACTCGGCTGAATATGAGTATCAGGAATACAAAACAATTAAAAACCTATTGAATGATAAGTCAGTTATTTTGGGAGACAATGCTCACTGCACAGATATGCTTTCAAAGTTTTGTACAGAAAATAGTTTAAAGTATTTGTTTTTTCAGGAAATCCCGAAAAATCATTGGTACCCTGGTGCAGGAATAGGAATTGCATATAAATAGATTTCATCTATCAATTTAAAATAAATATTATATCATAGTTATAGATTGGGCTGAACATGATTTACGAGCAAATAAATTACTTTGATGAAGGGGATTATTCTATAATCCAATTAAATCGCCCCGCTGTTTTTAACAGTTTTAACAAGCAAATGGCAATTGAATTTCAGCAAGCGCTGACAGAAGCCGAAAAGAACAAAGCAAATAGAGCTATTTTAATTACCGGCAGCGGCAAAGCATTTTGTGCAGGGCAAGACTTACTTGAAGCAGCACCGCCGGGAAAAGAGTTGGCTGATTTAGGAAAAATAATTGACGAGTGTTACAATCCAATTATCAAACTTATAAGATCAATTGAAAAACCAATTGTGTGTGCAGTTAATGGAATTGCAGCAGGAGCCGGAGCAAACATTGCATTGGCTTGCGACATCGTTATTGCCGCTGAAAGTGCTGCTTTTCTTCAGGCATTTTCTAAAATTGGTTTAGTGCCCGATAGCGGCGGAACATATTTTTTACCCCGCCTTGTTGGTCTTCCAAGAGCAACAGCATTAATGATGCTTGGTGAAAAATTATCTGCAAATCATGCGCTGGCAATGGGGATGATTTATAAAGTTTTTCCCGATGCCGTACTCGAGGAAGAATCATTAAAACTAACCGCCGGATTAGCTGCAATGCCTACGAAAGCGCTGGGTTTAACAAAAATTGCATTGAACGAATCTTTCAATAATAATTTAAGTCAACAATTAGATTTAGAAAAAACACTTCAAGTAGAAGCGGGAAACACACATGATTATAAAGAAGGTGTGCAGGCATTTTTAGAAAAAAGGAAGCCCGATTTTAAAGGCGAGTGACTGCATGATTGAATGGGTGCATGGCTGAAGAGGAGTATTGTTAAATTTTTGAGTGATATAAAATATATTTATTTGCAACTGCTAGTCCAACAGGGATTTTGTCATTTCGAATTGCGTTTTGTAGATGGGAAACCTCATTATATTCCTAGCAATAGATTTCTCAATCGTGCCGGAAAAATAAACGGTACCACTATCGAAAAGACAATATTAAATTATCGATTACCGATTTTCGATTATCGCCCAAACCCTCTCAACATTTCAAAGTAAAAATTGTATATTTCGTTTCATCAATAACAAATATTTTAGATGTAATGAATCTTAAAAAACAAATTAGTTCTGCACTCATAATTCCAATTTTGCTGCTTTCAATTTTCGTTTCAACAAGCTGCACGCAAAAAGAATACGCGAAACTTGTAGTGATTAATGGTAACGTTGCAACAATGGATGATACAAACAAAACCGCCGAAGCCATTGCTGTAAAGGGCGATACAATATTTGCAGTTGGAACAAATCAGGCAATTAAAAAATTAATTGGCGACAGCACAAAAGTAATTGATGCAGAAGGCAAATTTGTTATGCCGGGATTTATTGAAAGTCATGCACATTTTTTAAGCTTAGGAAGATCAAAAAAACAGCTTGATTTAACCGGCGCAAGAAGCTGGCAGGAAATTGTTTTGCTCGTTGCCCAGGCTGCCGATAATGCTTTACCTGGCGAGTGGGTAATCGGCAGAGGGTGGCATCAGGAAAAATGGAATTCAGTTCCCGAACCCAATGTTAACGGCTACCCATTCCATGACCAATTAAGCGCAGCATCTCCGAACAATCCCGTTTTGTTAACACACGCAAGCGGTCATGCACTTTTTGCAAATAGGTTGGCGATGGAATTAGCCGAAATAAATAATGAAACCCCAAATCCATCCGGCGGAAATATTGTTCGAAACAAAAACGGACGGGCAATTGGTGTGTTTGAAGAAAATGCCGAGGGACTGATTTATGAAGCAAGAAATAAAGTAAGCATCGATAAATCAAGAGCGGAAAAAATTGAAGAGATTAAAAAAATAGTTGCACTGGCAGAAAAAGAAAGTTTTTCGAAAGGCATTACAACCTTTCATGATGCAGGTGAAACCTTTGAAGAAATTGATTACCTCAAACAAATTGCAGACGAAGGTAATTTGAATATCCGGCTTTATGTAATAGTTGGCGAAAGCAATAAAGCATTGAAGGATAAACTGCAAGATTACCGAATGATCGGTTATGCTAATAATCATTTAACCGTACGGGCAATTAAGCAATATATTGACGGCGCACTCGGCTCCCGCGGTGCATGGCTTTTAATGGAATATGCCGACTTGCCCGACTCTAAAGGACAAAATGTAAACAGCTTAAAATATTTAAGCGAAACGGCAGAGATTGCCGCCGGTAATGGATTCCAGCTTTGCACACACGCAATTGGTGATAGAGGTGTTAGAGAAATTTTAAATATTTATGAAAAAGAAATCGAGCAATCAGAAACAGAAAATGATTTTAGATGGAGAATTGAACACTCGCAGCATATCAGCAGAGAGGATATTTCCCGTTATAAGGATTTAAATGTTATCGCCGCTATGCAGGGTATTCACTGTACATCAGATGCAATTTTTGTTTTAAAGCGATTGGGAAATTTGCGTGCAAAGGAAGGAGCCTATGTTTGGCGCAAACTTCTTGATGCCGGCGTAACTATCTGCAACGGAACAGATGCCCCGGTTGAAGATGTAAGTCCGATTAACTCTTTTTACGCAAGTGTTACCAGAAAACTTTCAACCGGAAATACATTTTTCCCCGATCAGAAAATGACGAGAGAAGAAGCGCTGAAAAGCTACACAATGAATGGAGCTTTTGCAGCGTTTGAGGAAGAGATCAAAGGCTCAATAACAAAAGGAAAGTTAGCCGATATTACAATTCTCTCTAACGATTTATTAAAAGTACCCGATGAAGAATTGTTAAATACAGAAGTACTTTACACAATTGTCGGCGGTGAAGTTAAGTATCAGAAAAAGAGGTAAAAGAAAAAGCAAAATGATACAAATCAAAAATCACGCATCGTTAATCGGTGTTCTTAAATCAAAGAGATCAATAGTTGATCCATTGGAAAAAAAAGATTTAAGAATAAAGATTGTTGATTTTAGATTTAAGAAGTAAAAGAAAAAACAAAATTATACAGATCAAAAATCACAAATCGCTAATCGGTGTTCTGAGATCAAGGAGATCAAGTGTTGATCTATAAGAAAAAATGATTTAAGAATAATGATTGTAGATTTAAGAAGAAAAAGCAAAATGATACAGATCAAAATTCACAAATCGTTAATCGGTGTTCTGAAATCAGGGGGATCAAGTGTTAATCTATAAGAAAAAATGATTAAAGAATAACGCCTGCATGCCGGTAGGCAGGATTGTTGATTTTTGATTTGAGAAGTAAAAACAAAATTATACACATCAAAAATCACAAATCGTTAATCGATATTCTGAGATCAAGTATTGCTCCATAAGATAAAAAAGTTTTTAAAATAGGTCTGCCTTCCGGTAGGTAGATCCATGACACAATTAACAATAATAATATAAGGTAGATATGAAAATAGAAGTATCAAACGGCGAACTGGTTGACAAGGTCAGCATTCTTTCAATCAAGTTGAAAAAAATAAAAAACAAAGAGAAGCTGAAGAATATTCAAAAGGAATATGATTTGCTTTTTGAAGACATGAAAAAACTTGGCATTACCGAAGAAACGGAAGAGTACAAAAAGCTGATTGAAGTAAATACCGATCTTTGGGAAATTGAAGACCGTATAAGAATAAAAGAATCAAAAAAAGAATTTGATGATGAATTTATTGAGCTTGCCCGCTCTGTCTATTTTCAAAATGATATACGGTTCGACTTAAAAACCGCAGTTAATAAAAACACTTCATCATCACTGATTGAAGAAAAGGAATATGTAAAGTATAAGTGATGCCTCTATCACTAAACGATATTGAACAGCACGCAAACAAAAACAAAACAATTCTTCAAGAAGTGGAGCTTCCCGGACTAACCTCCCGTCCAACAGTTTACTTAAAAAGGGAGGACTTAATTCATCATGAAATTTCCGGCAACAAGTGGCACAAATTAAAATACAACTTAGTAGAAGCCGGCACTCAAGGATGTAGAACTATTCTAACATTTGGCGGAGCTTACTCAAATCACATTCATGCCGTTGCATCAGCGGGAAGAATTTTGGGATTTAACACAATTGGAATTATCCGGGGCGAAGAACATCGCCCATTAAACCCGACCCTGGAACATGCAGTAAAATGCGGAATGAAATTAATTTATCTCGATAGAACAACTTACCGAAAAAGAAACGAGCCGAAATTTCAAAATGAGCTGAAAGAAAAATTTGGAAATGTTTATGTTGTTCCGGAAGGCGGTACAAATTCTTTAGCTGTAAAAGGCGCAAGTGAAATAATGACTGATATAAACATTGACTACAATTACATTTGCACTGCCGTTGGAACCGGCGGAACACTTTCCGGATTGATCTGCGGTGCTAAAGGCAAGGGCACTGTGCTTGGGTTTTCAATTTTAAAAGGGGGCGCGTTTCTGATTGATGAAGTTGCAAGCCATGTTAAAAACTTTTCCGGTAATAGTTTTAGTAATTGGAAAATAAATCTCGATTACCACTTCGGCGGATATGCAAAAATTAATTCTGAGTTAGTAAAGTTCATTCATGATTTTGAAAACTTGAACGGAATTCCCCTTGACCCAATCTACACCGGCAAAATGCTTTACGGAATTTGTGATTTAATAAAGCAGGAAAGATTTGGCGTTGATGATGTTATTGTTGCAATACACACCGGCGGACTGCAAGGTGTTGAGGGAATGAGGGGGAAGATGGCAAATCATCAATAATACAGTTTCAAAGATATTTTTTCTTGGGTGTCGAGGATCACTCCTAGACACAGAAAATAGAGCTTACTTTAACCCGAATTATGCATTAGAAGTAATTTATAAAACCTAATTAAAAATTGTCATTTTAATTGCACCGTCATTCCTGCCCGTCCGGCAGGCGGGTATGACGGTGGTAAAAAATAAGAAATATGAGGGGACTTTAGCCCGCCTTTGCCGGTGGGCAGGCCCAAAACCTTTTGGGTTAAAACCCAATGTACTTGTTTGCTCAATCCCGCCTGCCGGACGGGCAGGATTCACGGAGCTAAAGCACCGTGCAATTTTCTCTTTTGCATAATTTGGGTTTAACACGCTAAAAACGTTTACCCTTCTCAACGTTTTAACGTTTTCACATAATACTTATTCTTTCGTAAGCTCAAATTCTTTTTCAGCAGTAACCGTGCGTTGAGATAAATTATCATCAACAATAAAAACAATTTTATATTTACCCACAGCAAAAGAAGAATCAATTTCAATTTGAGTTTCTAAGGGAAGGTCCATCATCTCTTCTTCGCGTGTTTCATCCATTAAACCATAATCAACATCGCTTAGTGTATCTGCGGCAGGAGTAATTAAATTGATTGTGTAGGAGAGTTTTGCATTGTAATTATCATCATCATCTTCCACTTGTGTAAAACCCTTTACACGGGCGGAGGCGTTTAGCTCCCAGCTCTCTTCCAAATAAAATGCAAAAGCTTCTTCGGAGAAAAGCTCTAATTTTTCCTGCTTCTTAGTACATGAAAAGAATGTTAATGTGATAAATATTAATATTAGTTTTTTCATAAATTCAACCCGCAAAACATTTAATGAAATTATCTTAAAAAGAAAATTGCACGGTGCTTCAGTTCCGTGAACATTGATACCGGTAGAGGCGGGCTAAAGCCCTGCTTGCTTTTCTTGGATTTTAACTCCGGCAAAAATGCCGGAGTTATTAATTAATATGGCTTAATTATTTACTTTAAAATTTTTCATAAACTCAACCAAATCTTCAACGCCTTTTTTAGGGAAAGCGTTATAGATTGATGCTCTTAATCCGCCTACGGAACGGTGACCTTTTAATCCGGAAAAACCTTTATCCGCTGCCTCGGAAATAAGTTTCTTTTCTAAATCTTCGTTCGGTAATCTAAAAGTTACATTCATTAATGACCTGTCTTCTTTAGCGGCAGTGCCTGAAAAATAGCCGCCGCTTGCATCCATAAAATCATATAGCAAAGCGGCTTTTTCTAAATTCATTTTATACATTACATCCAATCCGCCTAAACCGATTAACCATTTTGCAACCAAGCCAATAATGTATATGCCGTAGGTTGATGGAGTGTTGTACATTGAATCTTTTTCAACATGAGTGTTGTAGTTTAGGTATGTGTGTAAATCGGCAGGGGCTCTATCAAGTAAGTTCTTTTTAATAATTACTAAAGCCACACCGGCAGGACCCATATTTTTTTGAGCGCCTGCGTAGATCAAGCCATATTTGTTAACATCAATTTTTTTATGAAGAATATCAGAAGAAGCATCGCAAACTAAGGGAACATCGCCAACTGAAGGTTCGGCGCTGAACTGTGTTCCGAAGATTGTGTTGTTAGATGTAAAATGAACATACGAGGCTTCAGCATCTAATTTCATGTCTTCCTGTTTTGGAATGTTATTAAAATTTGATTCCTCTGAGCTTGCAGCAATATTAACATCACCAACCCGCTTAGCTTCTTTAACTGCTTTTTTAGACCATGAACCTGTAACAATATAATCGGCTTTATTATTAGGAGCCATAATATTTAACGGCACCATTGAAAACTGTAATGTTGCTCCGCCTTGTAAAAAGAGCACGGCATAATCATCACCGATATTAAGCAGCGTCCTAATATCTCTTTCAGCAGCTTTAATTATATCATCGTAAGTTTTTGAGCGGTGACTCATTTCCATCACCGACATGCCCGTACCTTTGTAAGAAACAAAATCTTCCTTTGCTTCTTTAAGAACATCTAAAGGCAAAATAGCAGGACCCGCACTGAAATTATAAATTCTGTTTTCCATTATCTTTTTCCTTATTTAAATCATTTATTAAATAGTATGAACAACTAATCCATCTCTCAATTTAGGTTCGAACCAGGTTGATTTTGGGGGCATTGTTTCGCCTGCATCGGAAATATTTATTAAATCCTGAACTGCAACCGGGTACATTGAAAACGCAGCAGAGGCTTTGCCGTTATTAACCAGCTTTTCCAATTCCTCCGTTCCCCTTATGCCACCTATAAAATCTACGTTTGTATCGGTTCTAATATCTTCAACACCAAGTATTGGTTTTAGTAAAAAATTCTGCAGCAGACTAACATCAAGTTTATCGCCAACAGCATCACCGGGAACAACATTACTGTTTGGTTTTAATAAGTACCAATTATTTTCGATGTACATACACATTGTTTTTCTTTCTTTAGGCGAAGCAAAATCACATGGTTCAACATCAAAATATTGTTTTACTTTTTCAATAAAGCCAGCGGTGCTCATTCCTTTTAAGTCAAATACCACACGATTGTAAGGAAGTATCTTTAATTCCTCTGCGGGAAAAAGAACTGCAAGAAAATAGTTGTATTCTTCGGTTCCGTTATGACTTGAGTTATTATCCATTTTAACTTTTTGCGAACGGCTTGCACTTGCAGCACGGTGATGACCATCAGCTATGTATAAATTTTTAACCTTTGCAATTTCACTTATAACAGTCTCGTTATAATCTTCGGGCATAATCCAAACGGTGTGTTTAATTCCATCGGGAGCGGTAAAATCATAAATGGGATTAGTTTTCATTGTACTTTTAACCACATCATTAACTTCGGCAACACCTTTGTAAGTTAAAAATACAGCGCCGGTTTGTGCATTGGTATTTACTATGTGATTTGTTCTATCATCTTCTTTAACTTTACGGGTCTTCTCGTGCTTCATTATAACATCATTATTATAATCTTCTGATGAAAATGTAGCCGCGATACCAACTTGTTCCTGTTCGCCCATTATTAATTTGTAAACATAAAAGCCGGGGCGTTCTTCTTGAATAAGAGGAGCTTCGGCTTTTAATCTTTTAAAGTTTTCCGATGCCTTTTTATAAACCTCTTCGGCATACGGATTAACATCACTGTCCAGTTCAATTTCGGAACGTGTTACACGCAGAAAGCTTAACGGATTACCTTTTGCAAGCTCTGCGGCTTCCTCTCTATTCACAACATCATAAGGAACGCTTGCTACAAGATGTGCAACTTTATCTAAAGGTCTTACGGCTCTAAAGGGTCTTATTACTGCCATAATTTCTCCTAAATTTTTAATTGTTATTTTACCGCCGGGTTTACTTTTTTATAACGATAAAAAGATGAAAATTACTTAAATGAACTAATTAAAAATATTAAATGGCATTGTCATTCCCAAAATATATTTTTCTTTTGATTTTATAATCCGTCTTAATTTTTTTGTTTGAATAGAGATTTATTTAGCCGAAAAATAATTTACATAAAGTTGTTATATTTAATAACTCATTTTAGAAGATATTCAACAAATACAGTATGCATTTTTCAAATAGATTTATTATCACTTTTATTTTAATTACAGCAATTTTCAGCAGCGTGCAGGCTCAAAGCCGGTTAAAAATTTCTGTTAATATAGGCGGTAAAACAGAACGGGTATCCTTTTTTATTAAAAGAGGGAATGTATTTGTATCGAGCCGGGAGTTAGGGCAGGTTTTAGCAAACAATATTTACTACAACGATACAGCATCAAAGCTTGAAATAAAATTTCCGAACAGAACATTAAAAATTACATCAAACAATCGATTTGTTGTTTTAACCAACCGAAGCAGCGGTTTAAAACAAATCTTTCAAGCACCGGTTTCCGGAATTAAACGGGATGACGATATTTATATTCCTATCGAAAGTTATGTTGAGTACTTGAGTTTGGCGAGTGAGCAGGAGGTAATTTTTGATAACGGCAGAAAACATTTAATGGTAACGGATAACAAAATTAAAGTTCATGATGTTTTTGATAAACCGGCGCCAATAAATTTAGACCCATCCAACTATTCAAAAGCCACCGCAGAAAATATTAATTCAGCTTTTGATGTGTATGGTTTAGATGTTGAAGAAAAATCTAACGGAACATTAATACGTGTAAAATCTAATAAGCGGATTATTAGATTCAGCAGTTCTATCAGCGAAGGAATACTTTATTTGTTTTTATCAGGAGTGAGCGTTGACCCCATTGTAGAAAAAGAATCGAAGCCGGTAGGGTTTGTAAGGAATGTTAAACGAAAACAGATAGCCGGCAATATTCAAATTCAATTTAAACTGCGCGGTGATTACAGAGATTCCGAAGCGTTTCAGGATCCGGACGGAAACGATATTCTAATTACTATACGAAATAATGTTGAAACAAACAGCCGCGACCTGCTGACCGAAATTAATAAATGGAAACTTGACGCAGTGGTTATTGATGCGGGTCATGGCGGCAGAGACCCCGGCGCTATTGGCATTACCGGACTGTATGAGAAAAAGGTTAACCTGGGCATTGCTCTTAAGCTGGGTAAACTTATTGAAGAAAACCTTGACAGCGTTAAGGTTATTTATACACGCAAGACTGACAAATTTGTTGAGCTTTTTAAGCGGGGGAAAATTGCCAACGAGAATAACGGCAAATTATTTATTTCAATTCACTGCAATTCACTTGGCAAAAAAAGACCTGACGTAAGCGGGTTTGAAGTTTATCTTTTGAGACCGGGGCGAACCGAAGAAGCAATTGCAATTGCAGAATTTGAAAACAGTGTAATTGAATATGAAGAAGACCCGACAAAATATAAGGAGTTAACAGACGAAAATTTTATTCTGGTTTCAATGGCTCACTCATCTTATATGCGTTACTCCGAAAAATTTTCCGATGTACTTAATCAAAGATGGAAATTGGATGTGGGTATTAAATCACGCGGAATTAAGCAGGCGGGGTTTTATGTTCTCGTCGGCGCATCAATGCCCGGCGTGCTTATTGAATCGGGTTATTTATCTAACCGCTCCGATGAAAAATACCTAAAGAGCCAGCGCGGACAAAAAGAAATAGCCGAAGCGATATTTAATGCAATAAAGGAGTATAAAGTTTATTATGATTCGTCTTTTGAAACGGAAGGGTGAAACCTGCCGGCAGGCAAGAGGAAATAAATGAAGCAATACGAACAAGTAATTAATGTAATGGATGAAAACGGCGGCTTTGCTACTCTTGGCTATCTAAATGAAAATGTTGATGTTTCAAATTGGAAGACAAAGACCCCATTTGCCAGCATTAGAAGAATTGTTCAAGATGAACGATTTTTTTTCAAAATAAAACCCGGTTTATGGGCGTTAAAAAATTACAGTGATTTACCAAAAAACATCTTAAGATTAGTTGAAGAAGAAAAATATGATTTAGACAAAGACAAAAAATATACCCACTATTATTATCAAGGTATAATTGCTGAGATAGGTAAAATAAACCAGCACCAAGTTTATATTCCTGCACAAGATAAAAACAAACCGTATTTAAACGGAAAACTGCAGGATGTAATAAGTATCAGCTCTATACCTCAATTTACTTATCAATCAATTTTAAAAAGCATTAAAAGCATAGATGTAATTTGGATGAATAGCCGAAATTTTCCCAACTCAGTTTTTGAAGTTGAACATAGTACAAAATTTAAAAACTCACTTTGTAAGTATCATGAACTAATTGATTTTAAAACGAATATGATAATAGTTGCAGATGAAAGAAAGCGGAGAGAATTCGATTCCGTAATAAGTCTTCAAGCATTTTCAAAATTAAAAAGCAGAGTAATTTTTTGTAACTATAAAAGTTTAGATGACTATCATTTAAACCCCTATAAGTATAGTAACTTCAACAATTTCCTTGGGAGAAATTAAGATGAATAATCTTAAGACATTTATTTTTTTGACCGAAGAAGGATATACAGATGCGCCGAATTATGAACTTAACAATACAGCTATTGAAAACTTGCAGGTGATTGGCTGGTCAAAAGGAAAAAACTCTGATGAGGCTTTTAAAATTTTAATTGAAGAAAATAATTATTTATTAACAACGGAATTTGATAAAATTTTTTCATTACAGTTAAGAAACGGAATTGAAGAACGGGAATATTATTATTTAAGCGAACAAGGTTCAGAGTTTATTAACTGAAAACTCTTAAATAATTATCCAGCACTTTGGTTTGATTTTCATACCGTATAAGACTAATTTTACAGTTCAATTTTTTAGAAAAGGATATAAGAATGACGAATGCTCAAAAATGGGTAGCAGTTTTTTTAGGATTATTTGTAGTACTATTTATTATAGGTAAAGCAACAAAAGAAGAAGAAAGTTTCGGCGATTCAGATTATTACGGCAGCACCGAAGGAGCTGCTGAGGTTAGCGGTCTTGAATTAATTGAATCTGTTGGATGTATTAGATGCCATGGCATTGACCTGCAAGGAACGGCATTGGCACCCGGGTTATACGAGGCAAAAAATCACTGGAGCCGAAAAGACTTAATAAATTATTTAAGAAATCCCTCCGCCTACGATGGCGATGAAAGATTTGATAAATATCGTGATAAATACTCCGGTTCAATAATGCCCTCCTACGGCAACCGAGATGTAAAAGAATTAGGCAAGATTGCCGACTACTTACTTTCTTTAGATAAATAATCTAACCGTAGTTTGAATTGTCCGCCGAATTTTGTTCTACTCAAACCTTCGAGGTTTCTAAAACCTCGAAGGTTTTTAAGTCTCATCTTTCTTTTTCGGTTCATTAAAATTAATCCGGTTACTGAGTAACCCAGCATCCAGCCTGCCCGCCTGTGTTGTTGGCGGGAAGCAAGCATCCAGAATCCAGCAACCAGGACGGTTGTTTCGATACATACCGCCAAACTGCGGCGGCAAACTCAACCACCTTTGATGCTCGTTATGAATAAAATCATGACTATATTTGGCACCACCGAAATCTCAATCTGCTTTTCTTTTTACTTTTTCCTTTTTAATTTTTCCTTTTCACCTTTCACCTTTCACCTTACACCTTACACCTCTCACGCCCAAGGAGGCTGAGTTGTTCTTTAGTATCGAAGCCGGTGCAGTATTGAAAAAGCCTTTCACGTAAAGCCGCAGAGAAAAAACCAGAGTCTAGCAGCCAGAATCCAGTAACCAGTATCCAGCTATGCTACAGTAACATCCTTACACAAATAAACATCTTGAATCACATTCAATAATTTTATTCCATCCTTCATAGGTCTTTGAAAAGCTTTTCTGCCGGAGATTAGTCCCATACCGCCGGCTCGTTTATTAATTACTGCGGTTTTACAAGCATCGGCAAAGTCGTTATCTCCCGAAGCCCCGCCGCTATTGATCAATCCGGCTCTTCCCAAATAATTATTAATTACCTGGTAGCGGGTTAAATCAATCGGGTTATCAGTTGTTAATTCATCATAAACTTTTTTATGTGTTTTACCGAACTTGATAGCGTTGAATCCGCCATTATTTGTGGGAAGTTTCTGCTTAATAATATCGGCTTCAATTGTAACGCCAAGGTGATTTGCCTGTCCGGTTAAATCTGCAGCAGTGTGATAATCTTTATCCTTCTTAAATTCAGGGTTGCGGAGGTAGCACCACAAAATAGTTGCAAGTCCCAGCTCGTGTGCATACTGGAATGCTTCGCTTACTTCAATAATTTGTCTGCTGCTTTCTTCCGACCCGAAATAAATAGTTGCTCCAACTGCAGCGGCGCCCATGTCAAAAGCCTGATCAACACTGGCAAACATTATTTGATCAAATTTGTTAGGGTAAGTTAAAAGCTCATTATGATTCAGCTTTACTATAAAAGGAATTTTAGGGGCATACTTTCTTGCCGTCATACCAAGCACGCCAAGTGTAGAAGCCACAGCATTACACCCGCCCTCAATTGCAAGTTTAACAATGTTTTCCGGATCAAAATAAATTGGATTGGGAGCAAAAGATGCGCCCGCGGAATGTTCTATTCCCTGATCAACAGGGAGGATTGATACATGTCCGGTTCCGGCAAGTCTGCCTGTTTGAAAAATCCATTCAAGATTTTTAAGCACATTTACACTCCTATCGGTTTGGGCAAAAACCCTATCAACAAAATCAGGTCCGGGCAAGCTTAATTGCTCTTTCGGAAAAACTGCTTTGTAGGTTAAAATGTTATTAGCTTCATTACCAAGATACTCTCTTATTTTTTCAATCATTTTTGCCTCTCAACTTTAGTTAGTTTAAAAATTAATAGAATGTAGTAAATAGAAATGATAGAGTAAAATGGAAACTTGTTGCGTGTTAGCAAGTTACAGGTTGCAGGTTGGCAGGTTTCAGGTTAAAAGGCTTGAAGGTTAAAAGTTTATTGAATTGTTATACTTGTTTGGTTTTTATTTTCGATTAACGATTTTCGTTCACACTACCGCGCTTCGATACGGCTCAGCCACTCAGCACTCGGATTGAGTTTAAACCTTTACATCTTGATATTTCCACTTCATCATCATCTTAGTGTTCCAGCAGCTAGATACGGCTTGACACCCGCCAAATCAATAGCGGGCAAGCCTGCCTAACGACAGGCTCAATGCTCCGACTGAATTCTAAACTTCTACCCTTCTAAACTCCTCTACTTCTCAACGTTTCCACGTTTTAACGTGATAAAGTAGTTCCTTCTCCGCGTAAATCTTTAACCGCTTGAATAACTCTATCTTTCATTCCGGCTTCTGCTTTTTTCAAATATCCGCGGGGATCATACATTTTTTTGTTTCCAACATCGCCGTCAACTTTTAATACGCCGTCATAATTTTTAAACATGTGTTCAACAATCGGTCTGCTGAAAGCATATTGTGTATCAGTATCAACATTCATTTTTATTACGCCGTAATCAAGAGTTTCACGAATTTCTTCTAACGAAGAACCGCTGCCGCCGTGGAAAACTAAATCGAACGAAGCAGCATCGCCATATTTTGCAACAACGGCATCTTGACCTTGCTTAAGTATGCCCGGCTTTAATTTAACATTACCCGGTTTATAAACCCCGTGCACATTACCGAAAGTTGCAGCGAACATATATCTTCCGCCTTCAACTTTGCTTAACTGCTCATAAACATAGAGCATGTCTTCGGGAGTAGTGTAAAGTTTTTCAGCTGGAGCATCTTCATTACTTACGCCGTCTTCCTCTCCGCCTACAACACCTGCCTCGACTTCTAAAATCATCCCCAGTTCTTTTAACTCTTTCATAAGCTCAACTGCTATTTTCATATTTTCTTCAATTGGTAAAGCGCTGCCGTCAAACATATGCGAGTTAAATAAAGGTTTCATTCCGGCATTAACTCGTTTTCTTGATTCTTCTATAAGAGGCTTTAAGAATGAATCAACTTTATTTGCCTGGCAATGATCTGTATGCAGAGCAACGTTGATATCATATCTATCAGCAACAAGATGAATATGGTTGGCAATTGATATAGCACCAAGTGCGGCATCTTTTAAGGCAACGCCCGATGCAAACTCGCCGCCTCCGGTAGATACTTGAATTATTCCATCTGATTTAGTTTCAGCAAATGCTTCTAAACATGCGTTGGCAGTAACTTCCGAGGTAACATTAATTGCTGGATATGCAAATTTATTTTTCTTTGCGTTATCTAACATTTTACAATATTTTTCATAATCAACAACAGGCATATAAATAATCTCCTAATTTAAATTAACTGTATTCTTTAAAATTCAAGCAACAATAATAAGGCAAAATGGAAGTAATATCAATAAATAGACTTGACATATAAACGGGGATATTTTACATTAAATCAAGCAAGTTTTCAAAAAACATCGTGGCATATTCGGTTGATAGAAATGATTTTTTGTTTAATTAGCGCACTCTACAGAATTTTTGTGTTTGAATATAAAATAACACAAATATTAGGCACATACACAAATTATTATTTTCATTAACTGACACCCAATTGTCTTGGTGTGTGAACTTTAGCGAATCTGCAAATATTTTTAACATGGGTGGCTTATTTGAAAAATTGTACAATAAGTAGATGATCAATTCCAAAACAATTCAAAATATTAAAGACTGAGCAAGGATGGTTTAATCATCGGAGCTTATTATAAAAGGATCTTTAACGAGTATCGAAACCATCGCCATGCTCAATTTTAACTACCAAGTTTGTTTCCTGAATTACAACTGAATAACCATGAAAGAATTTAATCAGAATACAGAAAACTTTTTGAAACAGTATAAAGATTTACATTCTTGGGCTGATAGATTAAAGATTAATTTAACTGAAGAAAAATTTAATCATAAACCAGCGAGCGGCGGATGGTCTGTTGGGGAATGCATTGAGCATTTAAACCAAGTTGCTGAAATGTATTTGCCTCAAATTAAGGATGCCATTACTAAAGCCGAGAAGAAAGAACTATTCTCAAATAAGGAGTTCAAACCAAGATTCATACAGAAAAAAATGATAGACTCGCTCGAGCCGCCTTATAAAATGAAAATGAAAACATTTAAATCAATGAAGCCCTCTAGCAGCTTAAGCATGGAAGAAGTTTTGGGAAGGTTTAATAAATTGAACAATGATTTTATCGGATTGATTGAAGAATCGGATAAGCTAGATTACGGCAGCGTAGTTGTTACCTCACCTGTATCATCATTAATAAAATTTAAACTTGGAGAAGCATATTTGTTTCTCGCAGTTCATACCCGCCGTCATCTTTGGCAGGCAGAGCAAGTACTTAAATGATAAACAGACAACAAAACCTTCAAGGTTTTTAAAAACCTTGAAGGTTTCTGACGCAACATAAATGACAACCAAGGACGTTTCTTCTTTATAACAATAAATGACTATCGAGTAACAACAGAATAACAATTTAATTACCATCGAATTCCCACCGAATAACTCTTAAAATAATCTAATTAGATAAACACCAATTTTATTGTTAATTTTACTTCCCAGTAATTAAGCCACAATTATTTCAATTGGAGATTCTTTTGCAGCAAAACATTTTCAAGAATATTTATGCTTCACTTTCCAAAAGAACAAATCTTGTAATTGAGCGGGCAAAATTAACCGAGCATACATTTATGATAATTGTTGCAATTATCATCGGCATACTCGCCGGGTTTGCTGCTATCGGAATTCGTTTTTTAATTGAAGAAATATCGAGCATATCATTTGCCGGCGATGGCAACTTACTTGAAAATATAATTGCCTCCCCCTGGTATATAATAGTTCTTGCCCCAATTATCGGCGGATTAATTGTGGGTCCACTTATTTACTTTTTTGCGCCTGAAGCAAAAGGACATGGTGTCCCCGAAGTAATGCAGGCAATACTTTTGCGGGGTGGAAATATTCGTCCGCGTGTAGCAATTGTAAAAGCTTTGGCTTCCGCAATTACAATCGGCACCGGCGGTTCAGTTGGTCGCGAGGGACCAATAATTCAAATCGGTTCAAGTCTCGGCTCAACAGTGGGGCAGTTTTTTAGAATTCCATCCAAGCGGTTAAAAACTTTAGTTGGCTGCGGCGCTGCTGCAGGAATAGCGGCTGCATTTAATGCCCCAATTGCCGGTGCGTTATTCGCAGTAGAAATTATTTTAATGGATTTTGCCGTAGCTCAATTTTCGCCGATAGTAATATCATCGGTAATGGCAACGGTTATCTCTCATAGCTTCGAAGGGAATTTTGCTGCTTTTAGAGTACCTGCATACGAACTTGTATCTCCCTACGAAATCAGTTTTTACTTTTTACTTGGCGCGCTTGCCGGGATTGTTTCATATTTATTTATAAAGGTTCTATACTTTTCCGAAGAATTCTTTGACGAAAAATTAAAGTTTCCCGAATACCTTCGCCCAATAATCGGCGGTTTGGGAATTGGATTAATTGCATTAGTCTTCCCCCAAGTAATGGGTGTCGGTTATGATTCAATAAACCTTGCCCTTCATGGTGATATGCTTTGGTATCTTGCTTTCGGATTAATATTTTTGAAAATATTTGCAACTTCATTAACATTAGGTTCAGGCGGCTCAGGCGGAATTTTTGCACCTTCACTTTTTATGGGAGCTATGGTTGGGGCATTTTTCGGATACGTTGTTAATATAGTTTTTCCTGAAATTACTGCCGGTCCCGGTGCTTACGCTTTAGTTGCAATGGGAGGAATGGTAGCCGGCACAACTCGCGCACCGATTACAGCAATAATTATTGTATTTGAATTAACTAAAGAGTATGAAATTATTCTTCCTTTAATGATCACCTGTATTATAAGTATGATAATATCATCAAGGTTATCGCGCGAATCGATTTATACACTTAAGCTTTTACTTAGGAACATCAGTATTAAAGAGGGCGCAGAAATTAATGTGATGGAATCAATTTATACAAAAGAAGTTTACACCGATGATTATACTGCAATCAATTTGAGAGATAATTTTAGTCAAGTTGTTAATGAAATGGTTGGGGGCAGGGGAAGTGTTTTTCCCGTAGTTAATGACAGCGGAAGAATTAGCGGAGTGATTACAACTAACAGTATTAAAGATTATTTATTTGAGAGAGATTCCCTTTCCAGTTTACTAATTGCAAATGATATTTTGATAACTGAATTTGAAACTGTAACGCCGGATGATAACTGCCAGGCTGCTCTGGATAAAATGCGTAAGTATGACTTTGATGGAATTCCGGTTGTTGATGCACGCAGCCCTAAAGTTTTACTTGGTATGATATGGTTAAAAGATATTCAGCATGCATACCAGCGCGAAATTGAAAGACGTGATATAACATCGAGCTTAGCGAGCAGTATAAGCATGAAGGAAGATGAACAGCACGTTCACTTTATTGAAGGATACTCGATTGCTGAAATTAAACCACCGGCATCTTTTACAAATAAGTCTATAAAAGAATTAAATATAAGAGCAAAATTCGGTGTCGATGTACTCTCCGTAAAAACAAAGGAGAAAAGGGGAGAGAAGATTAAAGCTATTCCGAGTCCGGATTACATCATTACAGAAAATGATACGCTGGTTGTAGCAGGAGAAATTCGAAGCATTAATTTACTTAAACATATTGATTGAATTTAAGCAGCTTATTTTTGTAGTGATCGCATTTCTATTCAAAAGATATTAATATTTATTTTTCCTTACGAATGAATTCATAAATCATATTTATAAATATTAATATTTCAAATTGTTCCTCACGCAGATTAAATTTTAGTTTAGTAAATATTACTATATCAATTAAACCCGAATTATGCATTAGAAATAATTTATAAAGCTAAATAAAAATTGTCCTTGTAATTGCACCGTCATTCCTGCCCGTCCGGCAGGCGGGTATGACGGTGATTGATTTTAAAATTATTTAAGGGGCTTTAGCCTGCCTATGCCGGTAGGCAGGCCCAAAACCATTTGGGTTAAAACCCAATATTTATGTTTGCTCAATATTCACGGCGCTAAAGCACCGTGTTATTATCTCTTTTGCATAATTCGGGTTAAATAAAAAAAGCCGCCACTCAAATAAATGAATGACGGCTTGAAATTGGTCAGTATTAAGTTTTATCTTTTATACTAACTCCTAACTCCTAACTCCTAACTCCCGCCCAACAAAATGGCAGGCAAGCCTAACTCCTATTTCAGCAGCATCATCTTCTTAACTGAAACAAAGTTTTTATTGTTATTTCCGGTTGCAGCAATTCGGTAAATATAAATACCGCTTGCCAATCCGCTGGCTATTGCAGATGAATTAAACTCTGCTGTATGATAACCGGCTGATTGCTCTTCGTTAACTACCGTTGCTACTTTTTCACCCGTAATGCTGTACAATTCTAATTTAACTTTTGAATCTACAGGAAGTGCATATTCAATTTTTGTACTTGGGTTAAACGGATTAGGATAGTTTTGACTTAATGTAAATTCAGTAGGCAAGCCGATTGTAACCTCAACTCTATTACTGTATTCATAAGTTCCGTCAAAATCAACCATCTTTAATCTGTATTCATAGGAGTTTGTATTTAGTTTTGTATCGGTAAATGAATAAGATTGTTTTACAGTTGAATTACCTGCGGACTTAATTTCACCGATAGCAGTCCATTCTTCCGATTCTGCAATTGATCTTTGAACTACATATTTGTCTGAGTTGCTTTCGGTTGCTGTTTGCCAGCTTAAAACAACATCTCTATCATTGGTTGATGCGGCAAAAGAGGTGAGTTCAACAGGAATTTGTGTGCTGTCTAAACCAAATTCAATTGCTACCGGTGAGCTGAATATTGGACCGCCAATACCGTTAAAACGATATGTTAAGCCCAATGTTCCGTCACTATTTTCAATTCCAACTGTTGAACCGTCCAAGTCAATACTAGCCCCATGATTCGCATACTGAAGCTTAATATTTCCATTTCTCTTAAGAATAATTTGTGCTGTTACCCATCCGTCAACATCAGCGCCAAATTCAGGATAGTTAATCATACTAACCACCAGGTTGCTATCAGCATCATAGCCATAAATACATTCCTTGTTCAATACATCCGCATCAGCAGGATTCATGTCATCCCAGAATAAAGCTATTATATTGTTAGGTAAAGTTGCATCCGGCATGGTTATATTTACTCTTTGCTGAGATCCTGTTGAGGCGGCATTATCATCAAATGATATCCATCCGTTTGAAGAAACCCAGAATTGTGTATAGTCTGTTCCAAAATAATTAAATGCGAAACCGATATCATAAGGTCCAACAATATTATCATCAGAAAGACCGGCTAATATGCTCGTACCGGTTGTAGAAATATCAATCCAGTTATAAAGCGGCTGAGCAGGAGCAGAAGCAGCACCGGGCTGTGAATTAGCAAAATAATATCCGCCTGATAGCGGGTCTGCAGGTCCGCCGCCGTGATTAAAATTAACCCCATTACCTGTTAAGTAAACAGACGCTACATCTTCTTGCACAGGGTATGTGATATCAAGCTGTGTAGCTTTTAGTCCGGCTGTGGCAGGAGAAAAAGCAACATCTACATTTGCTGCTTCAAAAGCGGAAAGCATAATGGGATAACTATTAGTATCAATAAGTACGAAATCAGTATCATCGAGTAAAGCAATTGAAGTTAAATGAAGTGTTCCGCCGCCGATATTTGATATTGTTAATGTCATTGCGGCAGTAGTATCTAATACATTTGCTATACCAAAATTAAGTGAATCACTGCTTACACTAATGATAGGAATTATTGGAGCTTCACCGATTGCAACATCATCAATGGTTATATCACTTCTAAAACCTGTAGATTCAAGTGCTCTGAAACGTACTTGAGTTGTTGAGGATTTATAAGGAGTTAAATCAACACCAACAATTTCCCAAGCACCATTTCCGGTTACCACTTTAACATCATCATTCCATGCAGTTCCATCATAAACATCTACATGCAGTTCAGATAAATCATCATCAACGCCTATCCAATACCAGAAAGTCATTCCTGGGTTTGTTAAACTTGTTAAATCTAATGGCGGAGTTAATAAATTAGCCGGCTGTGTAGTAGGAGATGAGTCATCAACCCAAGCAACATAGCCGGTTCCGCTTGTGTGGTCATGGGTTGCACCGTACTGTACAGGATTCGAGCCGCCGCCCGGAATGTCAAATTTCCAATCTTCAGCATTAGCTGGATCATGACTCCAGTCAGTTGGAATATTTCCGCCATCTTCAAAATCAACAATATATGGGAAGGCAGTAACTACTGGTGAGTATTCATAAGCAGTTCCAATAATAACGTTACCGTCAGTATAACTAACCAGTAATTCATTGTAACCGTCACCGTCCATATCCACATCCGACATGAATAGTCCAAAACTTCCGGTTACAGTTGGGTGCTCCCCAAGTATTGAAGCTGTGTAATTTAACGGATCGGTTATATCTCCGCCTGTATATTCATGGCTTATAATTCTTCCGCTGGCATAAGCAGCAGTGTACAAAGAAACATCACCATTACCGTCAACATCACCGGAAGCGATACCATAACCGCCTGACTCGCCCGGTGCGGCAACTTCATAAACACTATTAGTTTGTGTCATGCTGTCTAACTCGGTAACGCATCTCATTCCCATAAGTGCACCTGAACCGGCACCGCTGTATAAAGTTGCATAAACTTCATCGCGACCGTCGTTGTCTAAATCTACGGCAATAATATTATCTAAAGGAACAGCATCGCCGCCTGTTAAATCCATTTTAATATAGTTTTTAAATTCATAAGTGTCGGGAGCTGTAGCTTCAACCACTAGAATTGCGCAATTATCCCAAATACCGAATAATGCTTCATAATTCCCATCGCCGTCAAGATCCCCGTAAGTAGCGTTCATTGCACTGCCGCCCAAAGGTGTGCTGGCATTTTTGCCCCATGCAAACTCGGTTACTTGTGTAGCACCGCCATCGAAGGTTCCGTTAAATGAAATAACATAACAGCTGTCAAATGATCCGGTTCCATTATTGGAGATCATAATTTCCTCTTTGCCGTCATTGTCAACATCAAAGATATCAAAACCTTCAATGTTCCATCGATTAGAAAGAGCGCCGCTGTCAATAACAGTATGATACCCTGCATCCCAACTGGTTGTAGCCATTGAGTATTCATAAATCATTAAACCGCCTACAGCATCATCTACGCCGCCGGACCCGTTAACAGATAACACTAATTCAAAATCTCCGTTGCCGTCTAAGTCAGCAACATGCACACCTCTAACATTTGAAGAAGATGAAGACCCGATATTTGGAGATGTCCAGATTTCAGAAGCATTATTATCGCCGTCAATTTCAAATACGTGTACTTTACCGCCATCGCTGTAGCTGGTAAAAATCACTTCGTATAATCCGTTTTGGTTTATATCGCTGCCGGCATAAACTGCTCTAGCTTGTGTAGAGGTTCCGACTGTAAAATCGAATGAACCGACAACATCTTCAATAGCATATTGTTCGGTTAAAACATTGGTGAGGTTAGTTAATATTGACTCGTCCTTTTCTTGAGCATAAAGAACTGCCGCAAATAATAAAAGGAAAAGAAATAATAAAAGTTTTTTCATGCTTTCTCCTGCAATTTTTGAATGTGGTTTATGTATTTGTTTGTAACTAAATTATTTCTGAAACGAATCTAACAGCAAATTAAATTTGGCTGCAATCATTAAGGATTATTAAAAGTCCCACTTTAATCAATCCTAATTTGTATAAATATAATAGCTTGTGATTTCAAAATATATAAACTGTAATTAAACATTCGTAAATAAACATGTTTGAACGTATAATATTTTAATAGTACTAATTTAAATATTTACAATTAATATATAAAATAAATGCTTTATACTCAAAGATTAAGCGTTGAATAAAATCAAAATCAAATCAGTTTGATTAAATATTATTAACTTTAAAAATAAATTAATAAGATAAAGGACAAATAGAATTAGTACCGAATTATCACTGAATAAAATTTTTAAGTTTTGGCTTCCGCTTGCGGCAACGTGGCTTATGATGTCTGTAGAGGGTCCGTTTTTAGCAGCAGTTATTGCTCGTATGTTCGAACCGAAATTTAATCTTGCCGCTTACGGAGTTGCCTTTTCATTTGCATTAATTATTGAAGCACCAATAATATTAATTATGAGTGCCGCTACCGCTCTGGTGAAAGATAAACTTTCATTCTGCAAACTTAGAAACTTTACATATACCATAAACTTTGCAATAACGGGGATAATGTTAATCTTTTTGATTCCCCCTGTATTTTATTTTATTGCAGAAGATTTAATTGAATTACCGCGCAAGGTTGCTGAGCTGACATATTTGGCAACATTTATTTTGCTGCCCTGGCCCGGTGCTATCGGCTACAGAAGGTTTTATCAGGGAATATTAATTCGGTATAATTTAACAAGGCGAGTAGCTTACGGAACAATAATCAGACTTGCTTCGATGGGAGCTACTGCACTCGGATTTTATTTTTTCACTGATCTTCCGGGAGTCGCTGTCGGAGCAGCAGCATTATCAGGCGGTGTTATGGTAGAGGCAATTGCCAGTAAGTTGATGTCGTACAAAATAGTAAAAAAAATAAAATTGACTGAAACTGAGGAAGGAAGAAATTTAAGCTACAAAGATATTTACAATTTTTATTACCCGCTGGCATTAACATCAATTTTAACTCTGGGTGTGCATCCAATGGTAACATTTTTTATCGGGCAAAGCCGCATGCCTTTGGAATCTTTAGCTGTACTTCCGGTAATTAATTCACTTGTTTTTATTTTCAGAAGTATCGGTTTATCTTTTCAGGAAGTTGTTATTGCTTTAATGGGCGAGGACAAATCGGGTTACAAACCATTAAAGAAATTTGCAGCCATACTTGCTTCGGGGGTTTTCATTTGCCTTGCTGTTATTGCTTTCACGCCGCTCTCAGATTTTTGGTTCAGCACAGTATCAGGGTTGTCAAATGAATTAACCGCGTTTGCAAAAGTCCCATTAATGATAATAATACTTATGCCTGTGCTAACAGTTCTAATTAATTTTCAAAGGGGAACTTTGGTTAGTTCAAAAATTACCAAGCCAATAACGTATGCTACAAGTATGGAGGTTGCGGGTATTCTATTCGCTTTATTTATCGCAATTAGTTTTTTTGATGCTGTGGGTGCTGTTGCTGCAATGGCGGCTTATACTTTCGGCAGAGTGTTGGCAAATATTTATTTGGCTATAACTATTAAAAAATCAATTTAAAACCAAGTCCGTGAACATTTGCAATTTCAATTGAGGAATCTTCTTTTAAGTAGCTTCTTAATTTTGCAATGTAAACATCCATGCTGCGGGATGTGAAATATGTATTTTCTTTCCAGATAGCATTTAATGCGGTTGTACGTTCAAGCAATTTATTATTATGCTCGCAAAGAAGTTTCAATAATTCCGATTCTTTTGAAGTGAGCCGTTTCGCTTTATCATTCAGCTTCAACATTCTATTCTTATAATTGAATAGATAATTACCAATTTTAAATTCTACATTTTCATTTGCTGATGCTGTTTCCCTTTGAGCACTGCTTCGTTTTAAAATTCTGCTTAATCTTAAAAACAATTCTTCGGTACTGAATGGTTTTGTAATATAATCATCGGCACCTATTTTCAACCCTTCTATTTTATCTGCCTGCATCGATTTTGCCGTTAAAAATATTAGAGGGATATCTTTATTCATTTTTCTAATTTGCCCGGCAAGTGAAAACCCGTCGAGTTTCGGCATCATCACATCAAGGATGCAAAGATCATATTTATTCTTTTTGAAAGTCTGCAAACCATTTAATCCATCCAGGCAATGAGTTGTGCTGTATCCTTTTACTTCTAAAAATTCTTTTAAAAGTGAGCCAAGGTTTAGATCATCTTCAACCAACAAAATTTTTACAGATTTATTCATTGTCAAACTCAATTTTTATTTTTGTTCCTTTTCCCAAAGTACTATTTGCAGTAACTTTACCATTGTTTGCTTCAGTCAGTATTTTAACATAGTGCAGACCCATGCCGCTTCCCTGCACGTTTTGAATATTTCCTGTCGGTACGCGATAGAAGGAATCAAAAATATTTTTAAGCTCGCCTCTTTTTATACCAATACCATTATCTAAAATTTCAACTAAAATTTTATTGTCTGAATTTTCGGTTGAAATAATTATGTGCGGTTCACTCTCGTTGTATTTTATTGCGTTATCAATAATGTTGTTCATTATAATCGATAGATGAAAAGGGTCTGCAATAATTCTATCATTTTCTGCATTCAAATTCATAACAAAACTTCCATTTCGTTTTTGTATTTGCAGATCAAAATGCTGCACCGCTTGTTTTATATTTTCGTTAAGGCTAATACTTTGTTTATTAATTTCAAATTCACCTTTTTCCAGGGCGGCAGAATTCAATAGGTTATCAACAAGATTCCGGATACGTAAATTTTCATCGTTAATTATTTTTGAATATTTAAGAACAGCACTATTGTCGGCTAAAAGTTTCGGTTCGTTCAAAGCCTCGCATGCTAAAGATATTGTTGAAAGGGGCGTTTTGAATTCATGCGTAATATTATTTATAAGATCATTTTTAATATCAGTAATTTTCTTTTGCCTGATGAGCATTTGAACAGTTTTATAGAAGACGACAATTATCAAAATGATAAACAGCAAAGACAACCCCAGTGTTGCCGCCATTGATTTCAAAACATATTCTCTCTGATTAGGGAAAGAGACGATTAGAAAGTTAGGCTCAGATATTACATCTTCCGGAAAAAGCCGGGATTTAAATTTGGCTTGCAGCAATTTATCGGGATCAGTTTTTTCGGTTAGATAAACAAATTTATTTTTCTCTTCATTTAAAATTCCGAAATTAAAATCAGCAGTTATTCCTGCGTTTTCAAATTCCTGAATTAAAAGTGTATCTAATTTCTCCTTTTCAATTCTATCCTCAATATTTGCAACCTGACTTATGGTAACTAGTTCCTCAATAACGTCTTCAAATACTTCTCTCTTCTTCGTAACAAATTTATTTAAATTCTTTTTCTTTAATACTTTCTTTTCCTTTTTTTTACCGCCGTTTGAATATGAATAAACAATTACATTAGAATTAGAAGAATCTGAATTCTGTGAAACTGAAATATTTACACCTATTGCACTATCATCGCTTGAAGTGAGAAATTCAATTTCTGTATCTTCGAATAATGAATCTCCCACACTGTAATTTTGTTTAATGGTTTTATGTTCACTGGTCCAAATCAATGGTACATCATTATCCTTTACGGCGCTTCTAATAACCACGTTAGCAGTTTCCTGCTTATCAATTCTATTTATCACAAGTGATATTGCATCGCTGACGGCACTTCCAAATCTGGCTTCTTCCAGTTTAACTAAATTGGCTACCCAATAAAGCTGTATTGTGATTAAACCAATTAAAGCAAAAGTCATAATTGCAATAATTATTTTTAGTCTGCGCTCTTTCATAGTTCCAAATTTAACAGAACAGTTGGACTAATTCTTCTTTTTAACATTTTTTAACACTCTTTAACATGCGGTTAACATTATGTTAATTCATAATAATATATTTTATCAAAGCAAAAATATTATTCAATGATTAAGGAATACAAAAATGAAAAATTATAACCAAACTCTATTTCAAAAGTTAATGGCTGCAATGGTTGTTTTGTTTTTTATGTACGGCATAATCAGCGCTCAACCAAATCAAAATGACTTAGACGAAAAAATTAAAAATATTAAAGATGATATTGAAAAAATAATAATAAATGCAGGCGGCGAAGAATATACTTTTACTGGTGATGATGCGAAAGAATTATTTAAAAGATTAAAATCTGAAAATGATAAAAGGGTAATGGTAAAAGTAATTGAAGGCGTGGATGATGGCGGAACAGTTTGGGTAACTAAGGGGAACGATGATGTAAATGTTAATGCAGTTTTTGAAGATGAATATGAATTTCATTTTGAAGAGGAAGGTGAAAATGGAGAAAAAATTAAAAAGGAAATTGAAGTAGAAGTTGAAGACGGCGAGAAGAAAGTAACCGTAACCACGACCAAAAATGGGGAAGAAACCACTGAAGTTTTTGAAGGTGAAGAGGCAGAGGAGTTTTTAAAGAATTCAAAGCATAGTAAAAAGTATAATATAAAAATTTATGATGATGAAGATTTGGAATGGACTAGTGAAGGTGATGTAAATATGATTTTTATTTCGGAAGAGATGGAAGGGGAAGAGGGTGTTGAAAAAGAAATAAAAATAAATATTGAAGATGGAAAAAAGAAAGTGACGGTTAAAACCACTAAAGACGGCAAAGAAGATGTGAAAATTTATGAGGGAGATGAGGCTGATGAGTATCTTGAAAAAATGAAAGGTGATGGACATGGAGTTAAGTTTTTCTCCTCTGACGATAATGTGTTTATAATGAAGAAGGGAAAGATCGATGGTAAAAACGATGATGACTTGATTGAAGTAATTGTTGATAAAGATAGCAAAAAGAAAAAGATGAAGAAAATAATTATCAAAAAGGAAAAGGATAGGAAAGAAAAATAAATTTGCTCTAAAAATTTTTTGGAAGGATCTTGCTTTTTTTATTTGGGGGGAAGCAAGGTCCTTCTTCTATATTAATTTGTATTTTGTTCCGCATGAAAGTAATTTAAGTCTTAATTAAACAAAATTATTATTCCGGACTTAATCATGTCGAACACTCAAAAATTAGTCGCCCTCATTTTGCTGCTTATCCAACCGGCAATTTTCTCGCAAACATTATCACACAATTATTTTGAAAAGAACAGGGAAGTTTATTTTAAGATTGAGCTAAATGATAAGAGCCGGCTAGCCGAACTGAGTAGAATTATTTCGATTGATAATTTTGCTGCCGGAGAAGTTTACGCTTACGCCAATGAAAATGAATTTAGAAATTTTTCAAAACTCAATTTAGAATATCAAATTCTTCCGCATCCCGGTGATGTTGAAAATGTTCAAATGAGTGACGATTTAAAGAGCATTGAAGATTGGAATGTTTATCCAACTTATGATGCTTATGTAAATATGATGTATCAATTTCAATCGGCATATCCCAACATTTGCAGAATTGAAAGTATAGGCGCCACTGTTGAAGGACGGGAATTATTATTTGCTGTCATATCGGATAATATTAATCAGAGGGAAGCCGAGCCGCAATTTATGTATTCATCAACAATGCACGGCGATGAAACAACGGGCTATGTTTTAATGCTGCGGCTTATAGATTCATTGCTCACTTCATATAATTCCGATACTCGAATTACAAATTTAATTAACAATGTTGAAATATGGATTAATCCAAACGCAAATCCCGACGGAACATACAGGAGCGGAAATCATACAGTATCAGGCGCTACCAGATATAATGCAAATTCGGTAAATCTAAATCGAAATTTTCCCGATCCCGATGACGGACCCCACCCTGACGGAAATGCATGGCAGCCGGAAACAATTGCAATGATGAATTTAGCAAGTGCCCAACACTTTGTTCTTTCGGCAAATTTTCACGGCGGTGCCGAAGTCGTAAATTACCCGTGGGATACATGGAGTGATCTTCATCCCGATGATAATTGGTTTAAGTATATTAGCAGGCAATACGCCGACACAGTTCACACATTCGCGCCATCAAATTATATGACTGGTTTTGATAATGGCATTACAAACGGTTACCAATGGTACACAATCAGCGGAGGCAGACAAGACTACTTTACTTACTATCATGGCTGCAGAGAGGTAACAATTGAAATTTCAGATTCAAAACTTTTATCGGCTTCCCTTTTACCCGCTCACTGGGAGTACAATAAAAATTCATTATTAAATTATATCGAGCAGTGTACATTTGGTCTGCGCGGTATTGTTTCAAATACAACCGGTGATTTTTTAAAAGCAAAAATTACTATACTCAATCATGATTTTAATAACTCAGAGATTTATTCCGATTCATCAAACGGCGGTTATTATAGAATGATTGAACCGGGAAATTATACAATCGTATTCGAGGCAGACAGCCATGAAACAAAAACCATCGAAAATATTCAAATTGAAAATGGCACGGTTTATAACCTGGATGTAGTTTTAACACCTGATTATATTGTGCCCGTTGAACTTGTCTCATTTTCTGCAGACTTAAACGAAAGTAAGGTATCAATCAAATGGGCAACAGCTACCGAGACAAATAATTATGGATTTGAAGTTGAACGTAAATTAGATAACTCGGAATTTGAAAAAATAAAATTTATTGAAGGAGCCGGAACAACCGCAGGTCCTCAAAATTATTTTTACGAAGATCATTTGAACGGGATAATTTCTGATGAAATTATATATAGATTAAAACAAATTGATTTTAGCGGAGATGTTAATTTCAGCAATGAAGTTTTAATTAATAATTTAACTCCTAATGATTTCGAGCTTAGTCAAAATTACCCGAATCCATTCAATCCAGCTACCAAAATTAAATTTTCAACCCCACCCCAGCCCTCCCCTTACCAAGGGGAGGGAGTAAAGGAGAGGTTTATTACTCTGACAATTTACGACATCCTCGGCAATGAAATTACCGTATTAGTAAATGAACAAAAACATCCCGGCAGTTATGAAGTTATATGGAATGCGGAAGATCAGACGAGCGGAGTGTACATTTGTAAATTAGCTGCGGGAAGTATTAGTAAATCAATAAAGATGATACTCCTGCGTTAGACGTCGGAGGATAAAATTTGATGAAAGAAATATACTATTAAAATATTTCTGATAGTGAATCAAGGATAGTACAATTACAGCCAGCGAGGTTTTCTTTTACTTGATGACCCCTGCTGATCAGTAAACAATCTGCGCCAATTTCAGCGGCAACTTCATAATCATGCACAGTATCTCCAATCAGCAATACCTCGTGATTATCATGCCGCAATTCGCCCATCCATTTTTTGCCGTTATCCATTTTACTTGCCGCGTAAATGTTATCAAGTCCAACAAGCTTTTCAAAGTGAATATCAATATTAAATTTAGCAACAATCTCTTCCAAGGTATGCTGGGAATAAGCAGATAAAATTGATTGAGTCTTTCCCAGCTCAGCAAATTTTTCTAATGTGGGCAATGCATCATCAAAAAGTATGCACTCATATTTCCTTCGTTCATAATCATTAATAAATTCGTGACTCAATTTTTCCCAATTAGCATCGCTAACATCAAGCCCCAGCTTTTCATAATATTTTTTAACAGGAAAAGTAAAAACACTTCTATATTTTTCCAAAGTTATTTGGGGCATATTCCTTCGCTTCCTTATTGTGTTCATAATATCACAGCAAAGTGCTATATCATTAAATAATGTTCCGTTCCAATCCCAAATTATATGTTTGTATTTTTTAATATCCATAAAATTTAAAGTTTAATGTGATTTTGAATAGTTAGAAAATAAAAAAGCCGCCACAAAATAGGGCGGCTATATTAAAAGAAAATTTTACTTTATTTTTTGAGAACAGAAGTAACTTTTTGAGCAGCATCTTCTAAACTCTCGGCAACTTCAAAATTTAATCCCGAATTCTTCAAGAGGACTCCTGCTTCAACTGCATTTGTTCCTTCAAGTCTAACAACAATCGGCAGTTCAACATGAATTTCATTTACTGCATCAATTACACCTTGTGCAACGCGGTCGCATCTAACGATACCGCCGAAAATATTTATCAATATTGCTTTAACATTTTTATCCGATAAAATAATTTTAAATCCGTTTGCAACTGTTTCTTTATTAGCACCACCGCCTACATCAAGAAAGTTAGCTGGCTCACCGCCGGCAAGTTTAATAATATCCATTGTTGCCATCGCTAATCCGGCGCCGTTAACCATACAGCCAACGTTGCCGTCAAGCTTAATGTAATTCAAATCATATTTCGAAGCTTCAATTTCCAGCGGTTCTTCTTCATCAAAATCTCTATACTTAAGAATATCTTTGTTGCGATAAAGAGCATTATCATCAAAATTCATTTTTGCGTCTAAGGCAATCACATCGCCTTCTTTGGTAACAACAAGCGGATTTATTTCAGCGATTGATGCATCTGTTGCTTCATAAACTTTGTAAAGGTTGATTAAAAATTTAACTGCATTTTTAAATTGATTACCTGATAGCCCCAAACCGAAAGCTAATTTTCTAGCCTGGTAAGCCTGCAGTCCGACTGCGGGATCAACAGCTTCCTTAATTATTTTTTCCGGAGTTTCTTCCGCCACTTTTTCAATTTCAACACCGCCTTCTGTAGAAACCATAAATACATTTTTAGATTGAGCCCTGTCTAATGTAATGCCAACATAAAGTTCTTGTGCAATATTAATTCCTTCTTCAATCAATAATCGGTTCACAACTTTTCCTTCCGGTCCGGTTTGGTGGGTTACTAAATTCATCCCGAGAATTTCATCAGCATATTTTCTTACTTGCGGTATCGACTTTGCAACTTTTACTCCGCCACCTTTACCTCTTCCGCCTGCATGAATTTGAGCCTTAACGACCCAGACTTTTCCTCCTAATTCTTTCGCTGCTCTTACTGCGCCGCCTTTAACATCATCAACTTTTTTAGCTACTTTTCCGTTTGGTACAGCTACATTAAATTTTCTAAAGATTTCTTTTGCCTGATATTCATGAATTTTCATAAATGGTTTCCAAAATTTTATTGTTAAATGATTTATCTGCTAATCTGAATTCTCAAAAATTAAACTATTTGAGTATAAGAATCAATTTGAAGATTACGATTATTAAGTAACGAATTTTATAAAATGATTTTATTTAGTAATTAAAAATTTAATTTATATTTTAATCATTATAAATTAATTAACTAAAATGAATAAGAAACAGAAGCTATTAATATTAACCGGTTCAATAATAGTAATTGCCTCATTTGCAATTTGGTTCTTTTCCGGTATGGAAATGCTTACTCACTACACACCAAAAATGAATGGTAAAAGTAAATTATTGTCTTTGACCGAGGAAGAATTTATTTGGGGCTTGGACCTAACATTAATTATTAGCGGTGCAGCCTTGTTGGTAACCGGTTATGTTTATAATAAGCTCACCAAATTGTAACGCGATATTTATATCGCGAGTGTGTTTTTAATGGTTGTTTTTTAAAAGCAGCGAGATGAATCTCGCTTTACAAAACTATTTGGCTAATGCTTTGTAAGCTAAAGCAAACATTTGAATTTGTTTTAACATTGCTCCTAATCCATTTTTTCTTGTAAGAGAAAGATGTTTGTCTATACCAATTTCATTTATAAAATCCGGGGGTGAGTTTAATATTTCTTCGGGCTTGTGATTTGAATAAACCTTTAATATCATTGCTATCAATCCCTTTACAATCATCGCATCGCTATCAGCTTCAAAACTAACTTTACCCTCTTTTATTTCTGCATGGATCCATACCTGTGATTGACAACCTTCAATCTTGTTTTTTTCAATTCTATATTCTTCGTTAAAATCAGGCAGTTCTTTTCCCATCTTTATAATTTTAGCGTATCGATCATCCCAATCTTCAATTTCCTTAAATTCGTTTATCAGTTCTTGTTGTTTTTCTTTAATTGTCATTAAAAAATCTCACGTATTTGTTTACTTAATTTTTTTTTGTTAATTCGTTCAGAAAATAAGGCAGCATCTGCAGCCAGGTTGACCATTCATGTTTTATATCGTGCCCCCATAAATCCAGCCAATGCTTAATTCCCTTTGAGTTCAAAATCTCTGATAAGTATTTTGATGAACTAGGGTCTTCATAATCTCCCTGCCCTGAAGCAATCACAACTCCTAAATTATCTCTCATTAAATTCAGTCGATTCACATCATTCAAATCGGGCAAGTAATCAATGGGGGAGTTATAATAAACATTATCGTCATAATAACCGCCGGTGTAATACTTTAAATCATACACTCCGCTCATTGCAATAGTTCCTCTTACAATATCGGGGCATCTAAAAAAAGTATTTGCGGCATGTAAAGCTCCAAACGATGCGCCTGCGGTAATTATAGGTACGCGGTTTTTACAATTGTCAAAAATAAAAGGGAATACTTCTTCGATAACATATTGGTTGTATTGACCATGCTTAATTGATTTATGAGGCGGGTACATTGAATCGTTCAGCCAGCTTTCATTGTTTACGCTTCCTATTGAAAATAATTTAACTCTGCCGTCGTCAATCAAAGGTTTAACAGCCTCTATTAATTTAAACCGCTCATACTCTAAATGATCTGCCGCAGCAGTGGGGAACAATAGTATCGCTGTTCCGTAATGTCCATAAACGGCTAACTCCATATCCTTATTTAAACTTGGACTATACCAATTGTGTATTTCTCTTAACATACAGCCTCATTTGTTTTTATTCTCTCTTTTTAAAAAACTCTTAACACAAACATAAACAAATAGAATAAAAGTTTAAGCGATAAAAATACAACCGCTGATATTTTTGTTAAATAATAAGCTAAATACGTATATGCTTGAAAAACTTACAATATTTATCTACCTTTAATACTAATTGTATTTTATTAGGAATTTGTGTCCTATTAACTTTTAAACAATTTAATCAGCAGGCAATGGGAAATAAAATATTAAATGTCGTTAAATATATTATTCTTTTAACATTTTTGGCTAGTGCCTGCAAAAATGTAAAGGTTGATAAAGTGATTGCTGATCCTAATTCATTACCTGCTGAAATTATCGAGGCATCTGACAATTTTATTATTTCAAAAGTTGGTGAACCGTTTTTCATAAAATTCATTTCACTTGATACTTCTAAATCAAAAAAAATTAAAGATCAATTTGAGGTACACTATAAATTAACTCATCCGGAAAAAAGTTTTGTTGATGAGGAAATTATTTTTTACGTAAACAATAATGGTAAAATTGATACAGAAAAAAGTATTACCGGAATTCCTTCAATTAAAGAAACCTCCGCCGAAATAATGTTTAACTTTAATGAAGAGTCAGCAAGGGATGCAGCACTTAGTTACGGATTGAAGGAAGGTGTAAAAGATTGGAAGGTAAGTTATGAATGGTCGGCACTGCATAAGCAATATGTTTGGCATGTTCTGGCAACATATAAATCTTACGGCGAGGATGAAAATTTTAGAGGAAGCGGTGAAGAGGTTTACATCAATCCTTTTGACGGTTCATTAATCAGTAAACAAGAATGGAATATTAGATAAAAATGAAATACAGAAAATTAGGCAATAGCGATATAGAAGTTTCGGAAATCAGTTTAGGCTGCTGGACTATGGGCGGGTTGAATTGGAATAATGGTACATCAATTGGCTGGGCAAATGTTGATGAAGATGAAGTAAGAAAAGGCATTTATTATGCTTTGGATAATGGAGTTAATCATTTTGATAATGCCGATGTTTACGGTAATGGAAGAGCTGAAAGAATGCTTGCGAGAATATTGGACGACAAAGTTAATGATGTTATCATTGCTACAAAAGTAGGCTGGTTCCAAGGTACTGCCAAACATGCCTATGAGCCGCTCCATATCAGGCATCAATGTGAACAGTCGCTGATAAACTTGAACAGAGATTATATTGATATTTATTATTTTCATCACGGCAACTTTGGAGAAAATGACGAATACCTTGATGATGCCGTTGGAATGATTTATAAATTGAAGGAAGAAGGAAAGATTAGAATTATTGGGCAGTCGGCATACTCAAACGAAGATTTTGAAAAACTTGTTCCGAAAGTTAAGCCAACTGTGCTGCAAAGTTCTGCACATGCTATTGATCATCATTTTATTGCGGATGGCGAACCGGTTAGGAAATTATTAGAAGTTTATAAAATGTCATTTGTTGCATTTAGTCCTTTGGCACAAGGCTTACTGCTTGATAAATATGATAAAGATAATCCCCCTAAATTCGAGAGCGGAGATCATAGAGAGAGATCACCAAAATTTACTAAAGAGTATTTAACGGAATTAGAACCGAAGCTTGAAAAAATAAAATCTAAATTTGGAAGTGAAGTAAATGAATTATCCAGAGCCGCTCAGCAGTATCTGCTTCATTTTAATGTTGTTGGTGCGGTTATACCCGGCTTTAGAAATTTAAAGCAGGTAACAGATAATTTATATGCGTCAGATAAACCTCTTACAGATGAGGAATTCGAGTATATTAAAAAAGTGTTTTCTCAATAACCTAAAGGAAAGGGTCTTATAATGGATCCAATCAAAATGCAATCAGAAGTGCAGGAAAAAGATTGCACTCATGCAACTCATAAAGAATGTTTAGACTGCCCGGAATTTGAACAATGCCCGGAAAGGCAAAAACGATTTTATGAGTATATCATTTTTGCAGTAGTGATCGCATTGTTTGCAGTGGTTACACTAATTTTGTAAGAATTATCGGGGCTATTTTATTCTATTTTTAATACTGTTTTGTAAAACTCCCGTGATAAGAGTAAATAAAAAGGAATGTATTGAATTAAGTAAACCCACCAGTATTCTTGCCATTCTGCATTCAGCGGAGAAAGATTAGTTAAATTATTAGTAAAGAAAAAACTAAACAGCGAATAAAATCCGAACATTGGATTTAATACAGCCGCCCAGCCTAAGTACCACGGATAAAGAGTTGCAGCAAACATTATAAAGCAAATCCACACACCATACACACCTTTAAGAAAATCATTATAACGAATTGCAATATTGCCGACTGCAACCATTAACAGAACAAGAACAATACTTCTTGCAGTGCTTTCATTAAATATCAAATTAAATAATGAATAGAAAGAACCATTGAAACTCCAAGTTGAAAGGTATGTAAATAGTGATGCATTTACTGAACGCTCGTTTGGAATAAAAGGAAACATGCCAGCAATAATAACGAACATAAGTACTGATGAAAAAATAATGAAATTTTTGAGCCGCAGTTTTTTCATCAACAGCGGGAAAATCATAAGCGGGTAAAGTTTGATGAGGACACTAATTGCAAAAGGTAAAACGGCAGCTATATATTTATCCTTCAGCATAAAATAAATGAACATAATAAAAAATGAAATTCCCACCACATCAATATGCGAGTTGATAAAGTATTCCATTATCGGAAGCGGAAGCCATGCATAAACTAAAAGAAAATTTTTATTCAGTTTACGAAGCTCCAATATTTTTATCAAAAAGATAAAGGTTAAAATTTCAGCGAGCAGATAAATTAATTTCAGACCAAAATCATTTTCACCGCTTATAATATACCCCAGCGTAAAAATCACCTGTGCTGCAGCAGGATAAATTGTTGTCATATCTTTGTATGATACAACATCGGGAAAATCTTCAGAATGAAGATAATCCAAATCAGGATTCTCGGGTGCTTTTGCAAAAGGATTTTCTCCATGATAAACTAATTTGCCTTCCCATATATATCTGTAAACATCATCGGAGGTTGAAGGTACTGTTGGAAGTAATGTAGCTCTGAATAAAACTCCAAATACAAAAATTAAAATTGTAGTTTTTGATGAAAGCAATTTTATTTCATCTTTGCTTTTTGATTTCACAAAAATATAAGCGGTGAAGTAAATAATGAATGCGGCTGCATAAACTATCATGTATAATATAATTGACTTTTCGGCATTCTGAAAAATTGTAAACGTGAGGTAAAATAATTCTGCGATTATACCGAGAGGCAGTAAAATACTAAAAAGCGGATAACGATTAAAAATTTTCATAAGCAGTTATAATTATGTTCTTTACTTTTTGATCTACATAATGATAAATTATAATATGAAGATAATATTTTCCATCATAAGTATAATGTTGATAATTTTTTTTGCATCTTGTTCCTCATCAACGAGATTTACAAAAGAGAATGATGAAATACCCCAGCCAATTATTGAAAATCCAAACCCTTACGATGAGACAATCAGCTACAGCAACAATCCGCCAATAATTACTGAAACCGGAACCGCATCGTATTACGCCCATAAATTTCATGGCAGGCTAACCGCCAATGGCGAGATCTATGATATGTATGGTTTAACAGCGGCGCATCCTACATTGCCATTAAACTCTGTGATTAGAGTAACTAATTTAAGTAATGATAAAAATTTAGTCGTTAGAATAAACGATAGAATGCCGCAGCATCCTTCACGCATAATTGATTTATCATTAGGCACTGCACAAAAACTTGATATGGTGGAAGACGGGCTTGCTGAAGTGAAAATTGAAGTTCTTAAGATGGGCGATAATAAATACAAAAAACAGAAATAAATTTTCTTTTATACTAAAAATTTCGTTCCAGAAAAAATTCTTTTAATGATCTCATAGCGTCAACCAGAAAAACAAGATCATATCTTCGCAGTTTGAAGATAGGATCTTTGAGAAAAAAGGAAGCGATACTTCATCTAATCATCAAAGTATTAAATCAGAAGGTGATTATAAGCTAGGATTTTACTTCAGCGGCATTTATCCGCCGAAGTCTTCAAGGCAGTCTCGGTCGCACCGTGACTGATAGCATAAACTTGGCTGGTACGTGAAAGAGTCTAGTCACTTCATTAACACCATTTGTTTTGTTATTGAATTATTACCCGCACTCAATCTATAAAAATAAATTCCGCTTGAAATCCGTCGGTTGACAGACGAAGCATTGAATTCAACTTCGTAAGTGCCTGGTTGTTTTTGCTCATTAACCAGTGTTGTTATTTCATTGCCGAGGATATCGTAAATTTTTAATTGTATGTGAGACGTTTTCCCAAACGACTCTACGTTTTCCGGGATTACAAATTTTATTTTTGTACTTGGGTTAAATGGATTGGGATAATTTTGACTCAGTTCAAATTCAAACGGCAGAGTTTCATTTTTTTCTACTTCAACTCCTGTTACTTCGTTCAAATTGATTTTGTACATTGATCTGCCATGTGTACCTGCTGCCAAATAATTATCCGTCGGGTGAATTTTCATATCATAAACTGAAACAATAGGCATACCTTCGCCAAGAGCATTCCACTCGGTGCCCAGATTTGTTGTATAAAACACACCAACATCATTGCCGACATACAGTACATCAGAATTATTATTATCAATTGCAAAAACATTTATTGGTGCATCGGGCAGGTTGCCATTTATGCTGCTCCAGTTCCCGCCGTAATTAGTGCTTCTAAATAATCTTGGTTCAGCATCACCCCATTTTAATCCTGAAAATGCTGCATAAACAATTGCTGCATTATTCGGGTCAACTGCAACTCGCGAAACCCAGCGGAAAGGGAGATCTGTTGAAATGTCTGTCCAATTGCTGCCGAGATCAGTTGTTACCCAAACCTTGCTATCATCAGTTCCGATATAAATTACATTGGAGTTTGAAGGAGCCACCGCAATTGTTGTAAGTGTTCCGTAACGTGGAGTGCTCGGGCTGTTCAATGCTAAATTACTGCTTATTGCTGTCCAGCTATTTGCACCGTTGGTTGTTCGGTAAAGTCTATTTGTGCCGTAATATAAAACTTGCGGATTGTTGGGGTCCATCACAACCGGTGTTGACCAATTCGTTGGCTCATTAAAATCGATACCATTCGTGGCTGAAAAAAATGAATTACCGCCGTTTGTTGATTTTGCCAAGTTCCCCCATTGAGATTCAGCATAAATTATATTTGAATTTGTCGGATCAACAATAACATAAAATCCATCACCGCCCAATATTGCTTCCCAATCATCAATGCTGCCTGTTGTTGTTCTTACGGTATTGTTATCCTGGGTGCCGCCGTAAAGTCTTTCCGGTTTTAAGTAATCTAATCCTATTTCATAAAACTGCGTTATTGGTAAATACTTCGGCTGCGACCAGTTTGTACCGCCATCTGTTGAAATATTGATGCCTCCGTCGTTGCCGCTTATTAAATAATTTGGATTATCGGGCTTAAATGCTAATGCATGATGATCAACATGAAGCACACTTGGTCCGCCGTAACCATAAATTAAAGGGAAAGAATTTCCGCTATTAGTTGATCTCATAAAGGCTACATCAAGAACATAAACAGTTTCAGGATTTGTTGGATGAACACGCACCTGCCCGAAGTACCAGCTAAAAGAACTTGCACCATTCAATAAATCGGAACCAAGATCTTTTTTCTCCCAGGTTCCACCGAAATCTGTTGATTTATAAAAACCTGAAATCACGCCCCCATCATTATAAAGTGAGTACACAATTGAAGGATTTGATGGACTAATTGCCAATCCAATTCTGCCGATGCCGCTATCATCAGCAGGCAGCCCGTTTGAGATTCCCAATTTATTCCAGTTCTCTCCGCCGTCAATACTTTTAAATATTCCACTTTGCGGACCAAACGATGATTCGGATTGACCATAGCCCGGTCTTCTTACCCTTTGCCACATTGTTGCCAATAGTTCACTCGTGTTATCAGGATTAAGTACAATGTCTATTGCACCGGTTGAGTCCGAAACAAATAAAACCTTATCCCAGCTTGTTCCTCCGTCAGTTGATTTATAAACTCCTCTATCGGGCGTTGGAGAAAAATTTGAACCTACAGCAGCAGTATAAATTAATTGAGTGTTATTCGGGTCAATTAAAATTCTTCCGATTTGACTTGTATTGGTTAACCCGATATGGTTCCAGGTTATTCCGGCATCTGTTGATTTGAACATGCCTGCGCCTGGTAAATTGTTATGGCTTCCGTTCGGCTCACCGGTTCCAACATAAACTATATCTGAATTTATTGGATCAACGGCTATATCTCCGGCAGGTAAAATTGCCTGGTCATCAAATATCGGGAACCACGTTTCCCCGGTATTAGTTGACTTAAAGACACCGCCCGTTGCAGCAGCGGCATACACAATATTTGTTTGATTAGGATTAAATTCAATGTCGGAAATTCTTCCGCCGATGTTATAAGGACCTGCAAATTCCCATTGGGGAATACTTTTATTTTTCTGCAATAATTTATTATTTGATTCAATTCTTAATTGGTTGGCTTCTTCAATTGCATCAAGCTGAGCAAGTGGATCGGCTGCATCGTTGGGGAAAACCCTTTGCATCCATGCCCAATCGCTTGGTCTGTTTTTATCTATTTTATTGTTTTCAGTATCCGGTTTATAAATCACATTCTCAGCTTTATCGCCCCCAAGCCAAATTATTATTGCCAGTAAAATTAAAATCAATATACCCGTTATGGAATAAATATTTTTTTTCATCAGTCTCTTTAAGATTTATAAAAGTTACTATTAGTTAAAATTGCAATATTAAATATAATTTACAATTACTTTAAAAATCTAAATAAAAGTAATGCAGTAATTTATAGTTGTTGATAAAGGACATTATTGTTAGTACATTAAAAATATCAGAGAAAGAAAGTCTTAAAATATATCGGTACTTTGCAGAAATAAATTTGGTCATTTTTTATTTACCAAATAAACGGAGGTAAAAATGCCTGCAAAAAAACTAAAAGATTTTTTAGATAGCAATGATGTTAAGTATGTTTCGGTTAGCCACTCAAAAGCATACACGGCGCAAGAAATTGCAGCCTCGGCACACATACCCGGCAAAGAATTAGCAAAAACAGTAATGATTAAAATTGACGGACATCTTGCAATGGCTGTTCTTCCGGCATCATACAAAGTTGATTTTGCCTTACTGCAGAAAACCTTAGGTGCTGATAGAGTGAGATTAGCTTATGAACAGGAGTTCAAAGATAGGTGCTCCGATTGTGAAGTTGGAGCAATGCCCCCTTTCGGTAATTTGTATAACCTGGATGTTTATGTAGCACAAAGTTTAACCGAAGATGAAGAGATTGCCTTTAATGCCGGCACGCATACCGAACTTATCAAAATGAAGTATGAAGATTATGAGAGGATTGTCAGTCCTAAAATTTTAATGTTTTCCACTAAGGTAAAAACTTAATTTAAACTGCGATTCTGCTCTAATTATTTTTTATGGTTAAGTTCTAATTATCGTAGCAATTATTCATCAACTCCTATGGGGTTTCGGTTATATGCCATTTCCTTTATTCCATAGGATTCTCCTATGGTTATTTGTATTTAAATACTTCGTAGTCGTACAAAATTACCCCGCAGGTGTTAAAGTTTAATAGCCGTGGATAAAATCCGTGGTAAAAGATAACAATACGACAATGAACACGAAGTAGTTCAATAAAATTATTTGGCTGTGATGATTGGAACTCAGCCTTTTTTATCTAACGAACTTTTTTAAGCTGTGTTAATTCATTTTCATTCGCATACAATAAAATTATTATGATTGAATTGAAATAAAAGTATTTCTACTTTTATATATAATTTTTAAAATAAACTTAATTCCTTTTTTGAAAAGTAAAGCATCAATATTATTCAAACTGTTTTTTGTAAGCGCATTAATATTTACAAAAAATATACATGCTCAAGACCCGCTGTTTGTAAAAATTTCAAATCTTATCGATTCAGTATCCATCAGCAATTTAACAAATACCATAACTTGGCTGGAAGAGCCGGCAGGGCATAATAGCAGAGTAAATTTTACTCCCGGTAATGATAGCGCCGCAGCATACATTTATAATGAGTTTAAAAAAATGCCGGGCATTACATCTGTTGAGCTTGATACATTTTATATAGAAAGTGCAGAGGAACCCTTTAATACAAGACCGCTCGTAAATGTTATCGCCACTTTTGAAGGAAAAACAGAGCCGGAAAAATATTATCTTCTCGGCGCTCATTTGGATGCCTCTGCAAGTAATGAAACTAATTGGGATTCACTTTGGCAGACAATTGATGCACCCGGTGCCGATGATAACGCAACCGGCGTTGCCGCGATTCTTGAAATTGCAAGAATTATTTCCGATCCAATAAATAATTTTGAAAATGATTACACATTGAAATTCGCAGCATTCGGTGCTGAGGAAGCGGGACCTGTATATTCCGGTTATCATATCGGCAGCACACATTATGCACAGAATGCAAAAGCAAACTCACATCAAATACTTGGAATGATATCTATTGACTTGATTGGGTTCAATGATAATTATAATTATCAAGCGATTGCAACAGATACATCAAATCAAAATTTCGTTTCTTTTGCTGAAAAATTTTTCATTGCAAATAATCAATTCGGAATTGATCTAATAATGGAAGGACCTCCTTTCTTCTATGGAACCTGGAGTGATCACCTTTCATTTTGGAGCGAAGGATATCCTGCTATATTAATGCTTGAACATGCTCCGCCGTGGGATACTTCGGCTTTCTATCAAATAAAAAACCCTAATCTGCATACTTCAAATGATACTTTAGGCTATTTAAATATGGAACTTGTAAAAAAAGTTACCCAGCTTAATCTTGCTACATTCGCCTCACTTAGCGCATCATTAAATTTAACAGATGTTAAGCAAAACGAAGATTTGATAGCCGATGAATTTCTGCTTTTGCAAAATTATCCTAATCCGTTTAACCCGAGTACTAAAATGAAATTTAAAGTCCCGACCTCACCCTTTAATCCCTCTCCTTACCAAGGAGAGGGAAATAGGGAGAGGTTTATCACATTAGTTGTTTACGATATACTTGGGAATAAAATTGCTGTGCTAGTGAACGAAATAAAAACACCCGGCACATATGAAGTTGAATTCGACGGTTCCAAACTGACAAGCGGAATTTATATTTATACCTTACGTTCAGGTTCAAATTTTATCAGCCGAAAAATGATTCTCCTTAAATAATCCTTTACCAGAAAACAATCTCGAGTTTATTTTGAAAACGAATTTCCCCAAAATGTCCAGTTCAATAATTTTCATTTTTATATTGGTCATATTTTTCATTAGTAACAGTTCAAATTATGCCCAGAGTTTATATCAGCAAATCCTCAGTATGGTTGATTCTGTCTCAACTGAAAATCTTACTAATCATATTCAATGGCTTGAAGAACCGGGCGGGGAAAACAGCAGGGTGAATTTCACAGCCGGTAATGACAGCGCTTCTGTATATATCAAAAATGAGTTCGATAAAATTTCCGGTTTAACTACTGTGGAGTTTGATACATTTTATATTCCATCAGCAAATCCGCCATTAAATTTAAAGCCAATGGTAAATGTGGTAGCAACGTTAGAAGGAACAGCAAACCCAAACATGTATTTTGTCATCGGTGCGCATCTTGATTGCTCTGCAAGCAGAATGGGACAGAGTATTTGGAATTCACAATGGAGTACTATTACCGCACCGGGTGCTGATGACAATGCAACCGGAATTGCAGCAATTTTGGAAATTGCTAGGATCTTAGCAGACCCGGCAAACTATTTCGATCATGCTGTTACTCTTAAGTTCATTGCTTTTGGGGCAGAGGAGTTAGGTCCCGCTTACTCAGGTTCGCATCACGGCAGCAGGCATTATGCTAAGTATGCAAAAGAAAATAATCATAATGTATTGGGAATGGTATCAATTGATATGATAGGCTATAACCCAAGTTTTGATTACCAGTCAATTGTATCAAACAATGCTTCCGTTTCGTTTGCCGAGCAGTTTATTCATGCTAATGATATATTTTCGATTGATCTTATATTGGAAGGACCGCCTTTCCCTTACGGGACTTATAGTGATCATGATACATTTTGGGATGAAGGATACCCGGCAGTTTTATTTATTGAAAACGGACCGCCGTGGAACAGCAATCAATATTATTCAGCTAATCCATACTATCACAAATCAACCGATACCTATGAAACATTAAACATGGATCTTGTTACAAAAGTAACAAAACTTAATCTGGCTGCATTCGCTGCTTTCAGCGGACCATTAACAGATGTTGCTGAAACCGAAAATACTATTCCCGAAGAATTTTCTTTATCGCAAAATTATCCTAATCCATTCAACCCTACCACAAAAATTAGTTTTACCGTTCAATCATATACACACCCCTCAATCCCCTCTCGAGCCATGCCTGTCGGCAGACAGGAGGGGAGGGAGCGTAGCGACAGGGGTGTGTTGGTAACTCTCAAAGTGTATGATATACTCGGCAATGAAATTGATGTATTGGTTGAGGAACAAAAATCACCGGGAACGTATGAGGTTGAATTTTCAGGAAGGGGATTAACTAGCGGTGTTTACTTCTACAGATTGACGGCAGGTGATTTCTCAATTACAAAACAGATGATGTTAGTGAAGTGATATTTTCATGCTGGTGCGACTATGATTGCTTAAAAAGTTAATTAATTCGACCCTTTTATATAATTCTCTTGCTTTAGAGTAATATACCCGATATTTTTTGGACTTAAAGATGCTCTTATATAACTAATTATTATATATATTAATACAGGAAGTTGTAATGAGTATAAGTCAAATCGCAAAATCCATCAGTGAATCAGTTACCCTAAAATTAAATGAAAAGGCGGCGATCCTACGAGAGAAAGGTGACCCGGTAATTCATTTAGGCGGAGGAGAACCAAAATGCAAGGCGCCAATGGATGCATTGGTTGCAACAGCGGCACATCTAAACACGGGGGAAATTAGGTACACTCCCGCCGACGGCACGCCGGCATTAAAGAAAGCAATTATCAGATACACAGAAGAAAATTATAACAGAAAAGCTGCACCCGAAAATGTTATGGCTTCCGGCGGTGCTAAGCAGGCAATTATGGTGGCGCTGCAGGCAGTAGTTAATCCGCAGGAAGAGGTTATCTTTCCTTGCCCCTACTGGGTTAGTTATCCAGATATGGTTAAGCTTTGCCAGGGCATTCCTGTTCCGGTCAAACCGGAGGACGGCACATTTTATCCAAGAATTCAGGACATCGAACAGAGAGTAGGTTCTTACACAAAGGCTGTAATAATTAATAGTCCAAATAATCCGTCGGGAGCAATGTACTCACAGGAGTTTATTGCCGACATTGTTGAGTTTTGTGAAAAGAGAGATCTCTATTTAATAATGGATGATATTTATCATCGTTTAGTTTTTGACGGCAAAAAACCAATCAACAGTTACGAATTTGCAAAAGATCATTCTGAAAATTCAAAACTCATTTTAATTAATGGTGTGTCAAAAGTTTATGCTATGTCAGGCTTTAGAATCGGCTGGGCGGTTGCCAATAAAAATCTGATCAAAGTAATGACGAACATTCAAAGTCATCAAACATCCGGTCCATCTGTACTTTTACAAAAAGCAGCTATCGGTGCTATGAACGGAATACAATCGCCAATCGAAAACATGCGAGTCACGCTTGAAAACAATAGAAATATAATGGTCGATCACTTGAATTCTTTTGAGGGCGTAAAGGTTACAAAACCGGATGGAACATTTTATTGTTTTGCAGATTTCAGCAACTACGATGAGGACTCTACACGATTATCGAACATGCTGATAGACAAAGTGCAGGTGCTTACTGTACCGGGAGTTGAATTTGGAATGGAAGGATTTTTACGTTTGAGTTACTGCGGTTCAATTAAAGATATTAAAGAAGGAATTGAACGAATGAAATGGGCGCTCGACTTGAATTCACCTAATGAACTTTACATTGGCGATAGAAAATTAGTGAGGGACTGGGCATGAAATATTTAGAATTTAATACTCCCGCAACAAAGGAAGCAATGGATTTAGCTTCCGATTATCGATTGAAAAATCAAGGCTTAACTCATTTAGATAGAGTTTTCTGGAACTTGCCCGATTCTGCTTTATACGAAGAGGCAATATTTAGAAATGAAGCGCACATTGCAAATAAAGGTCCGCTGTTAGTAAAAACGGGTAAGCACACCGCCCGAGCTGCCGCCGATAAGTTTATTGTTAAAGAAACTACCACCGAAGATAAAATTTGGTGGGGTGAACACAATAGACCGATCACTGTTGAAAAGTATAATCAAATTTTTAACAGGGTGCAGGCTTATTGTCAGGACGAGGAATTATTTGTGCAGGACTGCTACGCCGGTGCTGACCCGGAATACAGAAAGCCTGTAAGAATTATCTGCGAAAAAGCATGGCATAGCTTATTTGCGAGGAATATGTTTATAACAACGGGTGATAGAGAATTACTCAAAAATTTTATTCCGGATTTTACTGTTATTTGTCTGCCGGGTTTTAAAGTTGATCCTAAAATTGACGGTACACGAACGGAAACAGGAATAATTTTAAATTTTGAAGAACGTACATGTATAATCGCAAACTCATTGTATGGCGGAGAAATAAAAAAATCAGTATTCACGGTTTTAAATTTTCTACTAACATTTAAAGATGTACTGCCTATGCATTGCTCAGCTAACGTCGGTGATGATGGGGATGCAGCATTGTTTTTCGGTTTGTCGGGTACGGGTAAAACAACTCTTTCAGCGGATCCTAAAAGAAAATTAATTGGCGATGATGAGCACGGCTGGAGTTCGGAAGGAGTTTTTAATTTTGAAGGCGGGTGTTATGCAAAAGTTATCCGATTATCAGCAGAAGCAGAACCGCAGATCTACGCTTGTACGCGAAGCTTTGGAACAATTTTGGAAAATGTTGTTTATGATCCGGTATCAAGAATGATCGATTTAGATGATGATATAATAACGGAAAACACGCGAGCGTCATACCCGATCGATCTTATACCAAACATTGTTAAAGAAGGTTATGCAATGGCGCATCCAAAGAACATAATCTTTTTAACTTGTGATGCTTCCGGTGTAATGCCTCCAATTGCTAAACTAAATCCTGAACAAGCGCAGTACCATTTTGTAAGCGGTTATACTTCAAAAATTGCCGGTACCGAAATTGGATTGGGTTTAGAACCGCAAATTACATTTAGTGCCTGCTTTGGTGCGCCATTTATGGTCAGGCATCCGTTTGAATATTCAGAGATGTTAAAGCAGCGAATGCTGAAACATAACGCAAATGTTTGGCTGGTTAATACCGGCTGGGTAGGTGGAAGATTTGGTGTAGGGAAACGAATTAGTATTCGTCACACACGTAATTTGCTGAACGCCGCGCTTGAAGGAAAATTAGATGATGTAAAATATAGAAAAGATAAATTGTTCGGATTTGAAGTCCCATTAAGCTGCCCTGAAGTTCCCGAAGATGTTCTTAAGCCTTCGAACAGTTGGGGTAACAAGGATGAATACTGGAAAAAATATGATGCACTTGCAGCAAGATTTATTGAAAACTTTAAACTCTTTACAAAGGATGTTTCTCAAGATGTTAGAGACGCCGGACCGAAAAGATTGAAGTGAAGATAATATTTGCATCGGTGAAAGAATGGCAGCATTGCTGCATGACTGCATGGTTGAATGGTTGCATGGCTGTAAGATTGCATGGTTGTATATTTAATAAAGGATTAAGTTTATTCATCATAAAAAATATCAGAATAAATTTTCATTCTTTTAACTCCGTTCGGAGTGGAATGTTTGTAGAATTCAATACCTGAACTACTTAAAAAACTCCGTAGGGCTGATATAATTCTTCTTAGAAAATAAGAATTTTATGCCACTCCTACGGAGTTCTAAAGTCTTATTATGTCTCCTTACTATAAATATTTCATCCCTCCGGGATTTTTATGAATATATCAATTATTCGTTGCATGAATTTTTTTATTCTTAAACGTGACTATAAAAATTTAATGGTTGACAGATCTGTAGTTCTGATTATTTTCCGATTACCGATTACCGATTACCGATTACCGATTACCGCCTGCCTGCCGAAGGCAGGATTACCGATTCTTTGTTAGGGTAGTTAATTATGCTGCTTAAATAAGAGAATGGCTAATTAGAAATATCAAAAATATCGTGATCCTCTTTTAGATATTTTTGTAAGATTGTAAATATCTCGTCGGTAGGCATTTTTTCACCTGTCCAAATTTCATAGGATTTTGCACCCTGCTCAACAAACATCTTTAATCCATTAATAGTTGTAGCGCCCCGGCTCTTTGCAATCTTAAGCAATTTGGTTATCATCGGATTATAAACAACATCAAATACTATCTGCTGATCATGGAATGATTCTTCGATAGTTGTAGCACTGTCATCCGGGGAAGGGAACATACCGAGTGAAGATGAATTGATAATTAATTTTGATTCATTTAGTACGCTTACTATATCGGGCGGAATAAGTTCAAATGTCTTAAACTTTTTGAAATGCATTTTTGCATCAAAATATTCTTTAAGTGATTCAGCAATTTGGCTTGTACGATTTATTATGTTAATCTGCCTAACTTTAAAATTTCTGATCAAAGCATAAATGCAGCTGCGTGCAGCACCGCCGGCACCAATAACAGTAACTGCTTCTCCTTCAAGTTGATGTTTATAGGAAATCAATGATTCCACAATTCCGTGAACATCTGTATTATGCCCGTAGAGTTGTCCGTTTTCATTAACAACAGTATTTACTGCCCCGATAACTCCAGCCTCTTCCGATACGTTATGAAGGTACTGAGCAATTTTTTCTTTAAGTGGAATTGTAATATTGAATCCTTTAATACCAAGTGCAGTCATTCCGGTTAGAGCATCTTTTAAGTTTTCAGCAGGAACGCTAAAAGGCAAATAGATATAATTCAAGTTTGCAATTCTAAACGAACTGTTATGCATAAGCGGGGAAAGCGACTGCTTAATCGGATGCCCGATAATGCCAATAATATTAGTATTGCTGTCGAAGTTAAATTTAGATTGCATGCCCGTAAATTATTTAATTTGTTCCTTCAATTAATGAACTAAAGAACTTTGATGATTTTACTTCGGGATAATCCCTTACAAAATTGTTTTTAATAACCGGGTCTAATTCAAAAGCTGATTTTAAACAATCGAATGCTTCTTTAGTTTTTTCGAGTATAATATATATTTTAGCTTTTCCGTAAAAGGATTTGGCATGTTTTGCATTTATTTTTAAGCACTCATCGTAGCAGTCGGAGGATCGGCTGTAATTTCCGGCTTCATAATATGCTTCGCCAAGTTTGTACCAAACATCAAAGTTCTGCGGATCAAGACTAACAGCTTTCTGATAACTTTCAATTGAATTCTGCAGGTTTCCGAGTGAATATTCCAAATCAGCTTTAGCAAACCAGGCATCGCCCGATTCATTTGATACGGAAACTGCTTTATTGAAATCTGAAAGTGCAGAATTGTATTCACCTAATGAATCGTAACAGCTGCCTCTTGCTAAATAAACTTCAAAAAAATCTCTATCCAATTCCAAGGCTTTATTATAATGCTGAATCGCTTTCTGCAGCTCGTTTAAGTCTTCGTAAATCTGCCCGATGTTAAACCAAATAATTTCATCGTATGGTTCAATTTCAGCAGCTTTCTGAAATGCGTTTAAAGCTTCATTAAGTTTATTAAGATTAGCGTATGCAACACCGCAGTTGAACCAAGCACTGGAAAAATTATCTTTGATTGCAATTGCAAGTTCAAAACTGCTTATAGCTTTTTCCATCTCGCTTAATCTAATTTGTACAATCCCTTTATTATACCAGCCTGTAGCATTGTAGGGGTCAATATCTAAAAATTTATCATAAGCAATTAGTGCTTGATTTAGGTTGTTCAAATTTTCATGACAATAACCAAGTTCGTACCAGGCATCGGCGTAAGTATCATCAATAATTAAGCATTCCTTAAAATATTTTATTGCCTGAACAAAATTTTCTTGTCTCTCGTAAATAATGCCTAAATTGTAAAGCACCTCTTCATTGCCCGGTTCAATTTTAATTGCTTCGATCAAAGTATTTACAGCTTCATCTGTTAACCCAAGATTTTCTTCCGTAATTGATTTGTTCAGCAATGTTTCAACATCAAGGGGATTTAAAGACAAGGATTTATTTAAACATTCGTATGCTTCTTCAAACTCAAAAATAGTGTTTAAAAATATTCCTTTAAACTGCCAGAATTCTGAATTATAAGGAGCTATACTTAAAACAGCTTCGGCAAGTTCAATTCCATCTTCAGGCATGTCTTCTTCCATGCAGAGATGCAGACCTTCTTCTATAGTTTCGAGGTAATTAAAAATTTGCCCGGAAGATATATATTCTTTACAGACTAATATCTTCCTCTTAATTTCATTTACATCTTTTTGATAGTCCCGATTAAAACTAAAGTCATCGGAAAAACTCATAAAACACCTAGTAATTTTGAAAAAAAAGCTATAACTAAACTAACTGAAAATCAAGTTGATTTTAAGGTAAGAAATTTTAGGTGATAAACTAATTTTTATTAAAATATATATTACTTATCTGTTATAAATTTTGCTCCGTTACTCGTACTAAATTTGTAAGCAGTTAATTTAGTGTTAGTGCTGCCAGATATTTCAAATCTTTTTTTCATCGAACGAATTATTTTTTGGCAGTTTGCAGTTTTAACAATTGTATAAATACATTTTGCCGGAGTACAGCTAATTGATTTTGCAGCAATTATATCGGGAATGTTTTTAGTTTCTTCAACAAGTTTTGTTAATTCGGGATAGTTTAGCTCGTAATGTTTAACTATGCTGTCGAACGAATCGTAAATTTCATTGCCGAAATCATTATACTTTTTTGTGCGTATAAATTTAGCTGCATTTATAACTCTTTGCTTTTCCGTTACATTATAAACACATCTTTTGTAAACTAACTGCGGAGTCATATTAATATGTTTCTCTAAAAATTCAATATTAACGTCACGTAAATTTTTAATTCCCCAAATGTAAAGTCTTAATGCCTCTACACCAACAGAGCATTCTTCAATTCGTGTTCTGCAAATATTTTCGGAATTTTTAATGGTTAAGTTTGTATCAAAAACTATAAAACAGAATTCATCGTTATTAAACTTCAAACATTTATGAGTGTTCTCGCGTAAATCAACAAGCATTAAACAATTTTCCTTACCAAAAAAGGAGCAAAAGTAATTAGCCTTGTTTGAAATCTGTCCTATAAATTCCTGCTCAATTTTATGAGCAATCTCAATCATTTCTAAATCGGATAGCTTTAATCTGAATACTTTTTTTGCAGCTTTAAATAAACCGATTTGCAGTGAAGAATAATAACCGAGTCCGATGCTTTTGGGTATTTCGCTAACAATAACGCATTCAACTCCGCCTTTTATCAAATCTCGAAAAATTAACGTCTGAAAAATCCGCTTAATTATTGTATAAGTATAATTTGTACTTTTCGATGGATTGTATTCCTTAAGGTTTTTTAGCGGAACTGCTGTCCCGTTAAACACAATCTTAAAGGAATCTGCTTTTGTTTTGCGCATCATTAAATATGTATGTGTATTAAGGGGAGCGGCAATTAATAAACCATCATTATAATGTGTATGATCACCAAGCAGGGTAAGGCTTGCGGGACTTTTAACAATCACAGTTTTATCAGTATCGCTAAAATGTTCTGCAAATTGTTTTTCTAAACTTTCAATATTATTATCAATAGCGGTTTGAGTTTCCATCGTAGTTTCAATTATTAGTAAATGGATTTTTTATCAAAAGATATTTTAGTTTATAATTACTTTTTATCTCATTATAAAAGTAACCAATTAAAATTATAATAGCTATTTACTTTTTAGATGTCGTTGCTTCTTTTTGCTTCCGGTTCAGAAACCACGGTGCATCTTGAATTTAGTAATCATTAATTGTTATCTTAATTTTATTCAGTCATACAAAAAATATTTTAATTGAATTTTCTTAAACGCTACATAGACTTTGCCGATAAATTTATTTCAACAACGGGCAGGGCAGTTGCCTGGTTAACTACTGTTTTAGTATTAGTGGTTTGCTATGATGTATTCACAAGATACTTTTTGAAATCGAGCAGCGTGGCGGTGCAGGAAATGGAGTGGCATTTATTTGCATTAATATTTTTACTCGGTGCAGCGTACACACTTAAAACAGAAAACCATGTAAGGGTAGATGTTTTTTATTCTAAGTTAAGCGAAAGAGGAAAAGCCTGGGTAAATTTGTTCGGCACTTTACTATTTTTAATTCCATTCTGTTTAATGTTAATTTATGCTTCAAAAAATTTTGTGATCAATTCATTTAATATCGGCGAGACTTCACCCGATCCCGGAGGGCTGCCCGGCAGGTATATTCTAAAATCTATAATTCCCATTGCTTTTTTTCTACTGCTTATTCAGAGTATTTCTCTAATGTTCAAATCAATTTTAACTATTGCTGCAAGGAAGAATAAATAGTTGGAAGCATTACCATTAATATTTTTCGCCGTAGTTTTAATTATGCTGCTATTGGGGTTTCCCGTTGCGTTCACTCTCGGCGGAGTTTCCCTCATCTTCGGTTTATTTATTTTTGGATTAAACTTTTTTAACCTGCTTCCCCTTCGCATTTGGGGCATAATGAGCAATTATATTCTACTTGCTGTACCTCTTTTTATTTACATGGGAGTCATGTTCGAAAAGTCCGGATTGGCGGAAGAGCTGCTCGAAACAATGGCATTGCTTTTCGGAAAGCTGCGGGGCGGATTAGCAATATCAGTATTGGCTGTGGGTACACTGCTTGCCGCCGCTACGGGAATAGTTGGAGCAACCGTTGTTACAATGGGCGTTTTAAGCTTACCCACCATGCTTAAAAAAGGTTACGATCCTGAAGTTTCGACAGGAATTATTTCAGCATCGGGCACATTGGGGCAAATTATTCCGCCGAGTATAGTTTTAGTTTTGCTCGGCAGTGTGCTTAATATTTCCGTGGGTGATCTTTTTATTGCTGCAGTATTCCCCGGATTCATTTTAGTTTTTCTCTACCTCCTTTGGATTATCTATAATGCACTCTTCAACCCCAAATCAGTTCCGGCTATGCCTGCTGAGGAGCGTGCAAACTTTATTGGAATTGTAAAACTTAAAAAAGTGGTCACTGCTTTTATCATTCCATTTTTTTTAATACTGGCTGTGCTGGGTTCAATATTTGCGGGAATTGCATCGCCCACCGAAGCTGCCGCTATTGGTGCCTTTGGGGCAACTTGCTTAACAATAATACGGGGTAAGTTTAATCTTACTACACTTAAAGAGGTAATGGAGAGAACAACAACACTAACAAGCATGGCATTTACAATTTTAGTCGGCGCGGCTGCATTTGGTCTGGTGTTTAGAGGGATGGGCGGCGATAGATATTTAACTGAACTTATAACAACCTCTAACTTAAGTCCTAATCATTTTCTTGCGATTGTTATGGTTATAATTTTTGTTGCCGGATTTTTTATCGACTTTATTGAAATAACATTTATTATTGTTCCTGTTGTTGCTCCAATTTTCATTAGTCTAAATATTGATTTGTTGTGGATTGGAATTTTGATAGCAATAAATCTGCAAACTTCCTTTTTAACACCTCCGTTCGGGTTTTCACTTTTTTACTTAAAAGGGGTTGCGCCTAAAAGTATTACTACAAAGCATATTTATAAGGGAATAATTCCTTATGTGGCTATTCAGTTAACCGGGCTTGCTCTGGTAATTTTCTTTCCCGATTTAGCACTTTGGCTTCCCAAGTTTTTATCAAATTGATATACCATAATTGCTGTCGGCAGATTTTGACCACGATGCAATTTTTTTCTGATATGCTGAATATGATTTATAAACTTTTCTACTCATTTCATCATTAGCAATAATATCATCTAAAATTTCTGCGGAATAAATTTTCAGCTTATTAAAAACCTCATTAGGAAACGGCTTTACCTCAACATCCTCTTCATCAATAATTTTATTTAAGTATTCTTGATTCTTTTTTTCAATTTCTGCAAGCATATCAAGGTTTGCGGCTCTGCATGCCTGATCTATAATTAATTGCAGATCCTTAGGAAGCTTTTCAAATTGATCTTTATTTACAAACATCTCCAAAACACCGGTAGGCTCATGCCAGGCGGGGTAATAGTAATATTTAGCAATTTTATGAAAGCCCATTAAATAATCATGATAAGGACCAATCCACTCTGTTGCATCAATAACTCCTCTTTCCAAATTGGTATAAATCTCTCCGCCGGGAGAAAGAATTGCCTGCGCGCCTGCTTCGGTAATTACTTTGCCGCCTAACCCCGGCTGCCGGATTTTCAATCCCTGTAAGTCATCTATAGAATTAATTTCTTTGTTGAACCAGCCGCCCATCTGCGCGCCGGTGTTGCCTGCGGGAAAAGGAATAAGATTAAACGGCTCGTACAATTCCCGCCAAAGCTCCAAACCGCCGCCGGAATAAAGCCATGAGTAAGTCTGCAATGTATTCATTCCAAAAGGGATACCGGTAAAAAACTGTGCTGCGGGGGCTTTGCCTGCCCAATAGTAGGAAGCCGAATGCCCGGCTTCAACTGCGCCGAGTGAAACCGCATCAAAGCTTTCCAATGCGGGAACAAGTTCACCTCCGCCGTAAACGGTAATTTTTAATCTTCCGGCTGACATTTGCTCAATTTGCTCAGCCAATTTTTGTGCGCCTTCACCCAAGATGGGAAAACGGGGCGGCCAGGCAGTTACCATTTTCCATTCAAAGTTTTTTTTAAAATTTATATAAACATTTTTCTCTTTACTCTTGCTTTCGCATCCTGCTAAAATGGCGCTGCCTGCTAATGAAGCTATGGATGCTTTTTTGATAAAATCTCTTCGTTCAATTTTGTTCATTACCTCTCCGAATAAATCAGAAATAATTAATTGCCGTTCAACAATTTTTTAAACTTTTCTATTGTCTTTGGGGCGCACCCTTCATAATGATTATTAACATTCAAATAAACATCCACCTCTTTTGAGAGTAAGTTGATAATCATTTCTGAAATCTTATTAATCGCTTCATCTTTAGGCTCAACAATTTCACTCCAATTGCCGCCGGTTTTTTCTTCAATCCCTTTTCTATTTGGTCCGTGTAACCTGATAACAACGGTGCCATTAATATATTCCTCAAATTTTTTATAGGTGTCAACTATTGAAGGCATGTAGTAACCTTCAAGAAAAACATGGGTAAGATCATTTTCATTAAGGAATTCAAAATATGATTTGTTGAGGTAGTTGGGGTTTCGGATCTCGAATGCGTAATTATATTCAGTAGGAAGTTTTTCTATAAACTCACCTGCCAAAATTTGAAAATCAAATTGTGATTTCATTTTCTGTTTGTTCAAATATTCAAACTGAAACATTAAGGGTCCAGTTTTACTGCCGAAAGATTTAATATTTGCTAAAGTCTGTTCAGTTAATTCCTGCGAAAAGAAATTCGGATTCGGAATCAGCGGGTCACTTTTTTTCTTTGAATAAAAATGAGTAAGCGAAATACTGTTAGGCATTTTAATTGTAAACTTAAAATTATTAGGGACAGATAAATTATAAGCTTCAACAACTTTTGGATTTGGCAGTATTACTTTTTTATTTGCAAATAGCGACCAGAACCACTGGTCAATTTCCACAGAATTATATTTTTCAGAGTATTCTTTTAGATAGTTTATTTTTGGATCATCAGAATAAACAAATCCGCGCCATGAATCATATTTCCAACTGCAAGTGCCAATGTGTAGATTTGCCATTTTAACTCATTTTGTTCTGTTTTGTTAAAATTACAAAATATTGGATAAATAATTAAATGTTAATTCGGTGGTTATTCAGTGGAAATTCTGTGGTTATTCGGTTGTTATTCTATTGTCATTTATAGTCATTTGTGGTCATTAAATAAGGCGTCATTTGTTGTCATTTATTCTGACTCCTGGATTCTGGATTCTTGATTCTTGATCCTGGATTCTTGATCCTAACTTCTAACTTTTGCTTCAATGTTATTCGATAGCTATTCGGTGGAAATTCGGTTGTTATTCTGTTGTTATTTATGGTAGAGGATTATTTCAATAAAATACTCTTTCGCATATCTGAAAATACCGGGATGTTATTCTCGTTTTTTATCTCTATCCTAAATAAATATACTCCGCTTGATAACCCTAATGCCTTTGCATCCCAATCCACTTCGTAATAACCCGCATGCTGAAACTTATTTACCAACTCGGTTATCTTCTCACCTTTCATATCATAAATTACTATGCGGACTGTTCCGTTTTCTTTTAATCTATAACTTAATGTTGTTGATGGGTTAAACGGATTTGGATAGTTTGGATAAAGCTTAAAGTCAGAAATAGAAATATTAGGGAAATCCTTTACTGAAGTTATAATATTTGTTGTGTCGCCATATAGTGTATCATTTATATAACAACCTTTTAAATAGATATCTCCCACTAACTCGCCACCTCCACGTGACCATAATCCGAACCCCTTAGCCAAAACATCACCATAATTTGCTAGTCCTGAAGTATCACTAGAATCAGTAGCATTGTAATATACATATGCTTTGAAAGTAGTTTGAATCCCAAAAAGTTGATCTTCCCAGACTTTTTTAACTCGCGCCATCTCATATCCATAAATTGTAGAGCTATCTTGATGAGTATAAAGAACCCACTGGTCACCGAGGTTTGCATTTAGTTTATAGATTAACAGATTTTCTGCCCCAACCCCACCTTGCATATAAGGACCAAATACATTGAAATTAGTATCAATTTTATAATATCCGGTGTCGGGAAAAAGAACCGCCCATTCTATTGGATTTATTCGCCTTGCAAACTGAGTGATATAAATGTTGCCCTCAGCATCAACTGAATCATGAATATTAAAATTCTGAACTGTGTCAGGATATTGAAGATCATTCCAAAAATATTCCCACATATCACCTTCTTTATGCGGAAAGAATTCAAGTGGATTTGGAACTTGTGCCTTTAGCAAAGGCAAGGAAATTAAAAATAACAAATAAATAAGTTTGGAATTCATCTAACAACCCTTCTTATTGTTCATAAGTAAAATATAGCTACAATACTCTTTCATATCAGCCCAGGAATATTGTGAGTTAAATTAACAAATTTTCAAAGGTTGTTCAATTGTTATTCAGTATAAATTCGGTTGATATTCGGTTGCTATTCTCCAAAGGAGTCCTTCGGACAATGGTTATTAGGTTGTTATTCTGTGGAAGTTTGGTAGTTATTCTATTGTCATTTATAGTCATTTGGTGAAACGTCATTTGTTGTCATTTATTCTATCTCCTGGATTCTGGATTCTTGATCCTAACTTCTAACTTCTGCTTCACTGTTATTCGATAGCTATTAGGTGGGAATTCAATTGTTATTCAATTGTAATTCGGTTGAAAATATTGGAATGTAACCATGCAATCATTCAAGCTTCAATCATTCCTTTCTTTTGTCATTAACTGCTTTATATTCTCACTACTAACTACTAACTACTAACTACTAACTACTAACTTCTGTCTTCTGACTTCTGCTTTTCCGTCATTTATAGACGTAAAGATGAACCTCAATCAAATATGCAGTTTTTAATTTCTTTAAATGTCCACTTTCATCTGATGCATTACACAATTAAATAAATACTAATTCAATTGGCATAATTGTTTAATGTTAATTAGTTTTGATGGTTAATAAATAATAGGTTTTACTTTAATGAAAATTATTATTGCGGGTGCCGGAGAAGTAGGTTACCATCTTGCAAAACAATTATCGAATGAAGAGCACGATATAAGTGTTATAGATATTAACGGCAGTCAGCTTGAGCGCACCGATGCTGTTTCCGATGTGCTTACAATTACCGGTTCATCAACAAATATTGCAACGCTTAATTCGGCTAATATTAAAGATACAGATTTAATAGTAGCGGTAACTTCGCTGGAATCCGTAAATATAAATACAGCCATACTCGCAAAAAAGCTGGGCGCTAAAAGAACAATTGCGCGGGTTTCAAATGCTGAATATACTGAACCTGAAAACAAAGAATTATTTAGGTCGCTTGGTATTGACGAATTAATTTACCCGGAAGAGTTAGCCGCACTTGAAGTAGAAAAACTGATTGAGCGTGCCGCTGCAACTGATGTGCTTGAGTTCGGCGACGGTAAAATTTCTCTGCTCGGTTTAAAGATCGATTCAAACGCGCCGATTGGAAGAAAATCATTAGAGGAAATTTCTTCGATGCACACCGAACATGATTTCAGGATAGTTGCAATTCATAGAGGCATGCGTACAATTATTCCATGCGGTAAAGATCTCGTTATGCCCAATGATCAGATATTTGCTATTTCTACTCCAGCCGGTATTGAAGAAATTATTAAACTTGCCGGAAAAGATCATTCTAAAATTGAAAATATTATGATTTTAGGCGGGGGGAAAATTGGAAGAAAAACTGCTAAACTTATTGAAGATACCGTCAATGTTAAACTGATTGAATCGAATAAAGATAAATCAATTGACCTTGCCGACTATCTGCAAAAAGCATTAATTATACAGGGTGACGGCAGGGATTTAGATTTGCTTGCCCAGGAAGGCATTGTGGATATGGATGGATTTATTGCCGTAACTGATGACGCTGAAACAAATATTATCACTTGCCTGATGGCGAAACATCTTGGTGTTAAAAAAACTATCGCCTTAATTGATAATGTGGATTACATACCACTCACTCAAACTATCGGGCTGGATTCTTTAATCAACAATAAACTAATAGCCGCAAATAATATCAGCCGCTTTATTAAAAAAGCTAACATTGTTTCGCTGGTTACTCTTCAGGGCATTGATGCTGTTGTTCTTGAATACGAAGCAAACCCAAAATCCCCTGTTACGAAAAAGCCTGTTAAGGATATTAAATTTCCGGAGAACGCAATTATTGGCGGATTAATAAGAAACGGTGAGGGATATATTACCGTTGGCGATACACAAATAATGGAAAATGACAAAGTTGTTGTTTTCGCATTGCCTGCATCAATTTCCAAAGTAGAAAAGTTATTTCAATAATGCTGAACTTAAAAATCATCTTCCATTTTGTAGCATTCCTATTAATTCTGGAAGGCTTATTTATGCTTTTGGGAATTCCTTTTTCACTCTACTATGGCGATAACGATATTTATGTTTTACTCTTCACAGGAATAGGTACTTCGCTGGCAGGTTTACTGCTTTGGCTTTTAACCAACGAACATGAAAAAGAATTACGTAAACGCGAAGGCTATGTTGTGGTTTCAATCGGCTGGGTCGTTATGTCATTGTTCGGCGCATTGCCGTTTGTTATTCATGGTTCGATACCAAATTTTTCAGATGCATTTTTCGAAACTATTTCCGGATTTACAACAACCGGTGCATCAATATTAAACGATATTGAAGCAATGCCGCATGGGCTGCTTTTTTGGCGGAGTATAACTCAGTGGCTTGGCGGTATGGGAATCATAGTTCTTTCACTTGCTATTATGCCTATACTTGGTATTGGCGGCATGCAGCTTTTTGTTGCCGAAGTGCCCGGTCCTACTAAAGATAAAATTCACCCGCGAATTAAGGAGACTGCAAAAAGATTATGGGGCATTTATCTACTGCTTACCGTTGTTGAAATAACACTTTTGTACTTTGGCGGAATGAATTTATTTGATGCAATTAACCATGGTTTTACAACTATGGCAACCGGTGGTTTTTCAACCAAGCAGGCAAGTATTGCCGCTTATGATTCTCCCTTTATTCATTATGTAATAATTGTTTTTATGTTTCTTGCAGGTACAAATTTTACAATACATTATCACCTTCTGCACGGCAGGTTTAAGGTTCTCAAAAATAATGATGAGTTTAAGTTTTATTTGAGATTGATACTATCGGTTGCATTAATTGTTACTGCGGCTCTGCTTGTAACCAATTTTACTAATCCCGAATTATCTTTCCGCGATTCCCTTTTTCAAACAGTATCTATAATTACAACAACCGGATTTGTAACTGCCGATTATGAAGCATGGGGATCATTCTTTCAGATATTATTTTTTATACTGCTCTTCACCGGCGGCTGTGCAGGTTCAACCGGCGGGGGAGTAAAAATTGTTCGTCACGTTTTACTTATCAAAAATAGTTTTCTTGAATTAAGAAGATTGATTCATCCGCGTGCAATTATTCCGGTACGCTTTAACGGCAATACCGTTCCCAACGAAATAATATCCAACGTGCTCGCATTTTTTCTTTTTTATATCGCAATTTTTGTTTTCGGTACAATCATAATGTCTATTATGGGGCTGGACTTTCTTTCCGCAATGGGAGCAGTTGCAACTTCGCTTGGTAATGTTGGTCCCGCAATTGGTTCCGTTGGTCCAAGTTACAATTTTGCTCATATCCCGGAACTCGGCAAATGGTTTTTATCATTACTAATGCTTATGGGCAGGCTTGAATTATTTACAGTGCTGATTATTTTTTCACCTTATTTTTGGAAGAGTTAAAGTTTTTTAGTTTTATTAGTTATTCAAAAAAAATAGTTTATAACTGAGCAGAAAATTAATGAAAATAAAATATGCTTTATTATTTGTAATTATTGTTCTATTAGCCGGAGCATTAAATGCCCAGCAAGTTTACTTTTGCGAAAGCGTTGACGATAACGGTGAACCTGTAAACGCAAAGCCCCAATGGAAATTAGATGATGGCGAGGTAGAGGTTCAGATTTTATTTGATAACGGACAGGAGATAATAACCGGATCATTGTGGTATCTGTTTGTTGATAAAAAATATGAACACACATTTGAACCTTTTGACAGCAAAACAATCAGAATTGATGATGATAAAACCTGGCTGACTTACGAATATACATTTGAAGAAGAAGGTGAGTATGATATATACTTTATGGACCTTAACCGAAATAAATTAGCCTCAAAAAAAATTAAAATACTAAAAGAAAGCACAGTTATACGTAAGCCGACGCCTACATCTCAGCAAAGGTCTTTCAGCAGTAATTATTATTCGGGTATAAAACTTACTTATGCCGAAAGAGTAATTTCCGATAAGCCTGTAAATGAACGTGATTATACTTCGCTTAGCAAATTTAACGGTGAAATTTATACATACTTAAAGCATTACAAACCATTAAATACCGATACCGTTTATGTAGAGGTTTGGTTCAAGGAGCCTAACTGGGATGAATTTTCGGAGTTTATTGAATCAAAAAAATATAGAATAAACCAATACTGGTACGATACTTTTTTTAGATATAAGTTTGATAAAGTAGGTGTTTATAAATTTATGATTTACGATAAAAATTACAATCTGATAATTTCCACCCGCCCGGTTAGGGTTTATGAATAAATTGAATAACAATTTTTAGAAAAATAAAATTGAGTAAAAAATGAAAGGTATAATTCTCGCCGGCGGATCAGGAACCCGGCTTTATCCAATAACAAAAGTTTACAGTAAACAACTTGCAACAATTTATGATAAGCCATTAATCTATTATCCCTTATCCATTTTAATGCTGGGCGGTATAAAAGAGATACTAATAATTTCCAACGATGAAACAATTCCGCTCTACCAAAAACTTTTCGGGAACGGTAATCATTTAGGTTTGCAAATCAGCTATGCCGTGCAGGATGCACCAAACGGAATTGCTGAATCCTTTTTGATTGGCGAGGCTTTTATAGGGGATGACAGCGTAACATTAATACTCGGCGATAATATATTTTACGGAAAATTAAATTACCTATACAACGCACTTGAAGAACAAAATTCCGGTGCAACAATTTTTGCTTATCGTGTTAAAGACCCCGAAAGATACGGGATAGTGCAATTTGACAAAGAGGGGAACGCTCTTTCAATTGAAGAAAAACCTAAGCAGCCCAAATCGAATTTTGCGGTACCCGGTTTGTATATCTATGATAATCAAGTAATTGAAATTACTAAAAACTTAAAACCCTCCGCCAGGGGTGAACTTGAAATTACTGATGTAAACAAAGTTTATTTGAGTAATAAAAAGTTAAAAGTGCAGATGATTGGACGCGGAGTTGCATGGTTAGATACCGGAACACCTGAAGCTTTATTGCAGGCATCAAACTTTTTTGGCGTAATTGAAGATAGGCAGGGATTAAAAGTTGCCTGTCTTGAAGAAATTGCATTCAAAAAAGGATTCATTAATAGAACTGAACTTGAGAATTTAATTGACGAAATTCCTAATTCAATTTATAAATCTTATCTTATAAAAGTTTTAGAAGAATAATTTAATAAGAACAAAAAGCAGCTTTGATTAACAACATAATTTTATAAAAAAATAGTTTTATTTTGTAAAATTCTTTTCCTACTGTTGACAAATTTTCCCTAATTATTTTTTTATACCATTAAAAATCGTTTCAGGCTTGAAAATTGATGTATTTAAGCTAAAAAACAGGAGTTATTAGTAATGGGTATATTTACTAAAGAAAACAAAGACAACAACAAACTTATAGAAGAAAACGAAGCATTAAAGAATAAGCTGCATGCAATAGTTGATAAGCAAGAAGATTTGGCTGAATTAAATAAAAAATTAGCCGAAACACGCCGGGAGTTTTACGAACTTAGTAACGATAAATCCCAATTAGAGGAAAGTGTAAAAGAACTTGAAAAACTTAAAGCCACAAAAGCTGATAAATTATTAGAATTGAATGCAAAAATTTATCAGAAAGAAGGTGAGCCGGATTCAGAAAATAATGCAGATGAAAATGAAAAAATTACTGTTGATGAAGCAAAATTAAAAATTATTGAAAATGAAATTCAGCAGAAATCTGAAGAATTAGCAAAAATTGAAGAGCAGATAGCGGCAATAACAGAAAAGTATCAATCAGTTGAAAAAAAGATTGTAGAGACTGATAAAAATTTGCAGACGATTACCGAGCAAGAGGAAATTCTTTTAGAAAGCATAAAGGAAAATGAAAATAGGTTAAATGAAGTTGAGGACCTAAACAAGCAGAAAGAGCAAATTTTAATTGACTTAGAAGATAAAATAAGTGCTGCCTCTGAAAATCTATTGAATATTGAAAATCAGGAAAATGAGTTAATTGAAAAAGTAAAAGAAAATGAAGGGAAAGTTAGAGATTTAGATTCTCAGATTGAATTAAGAAGTAAAGAATTACAGACAATTGAAGAAAACATTGAGCAAACGGAAAAAACTACATCCGAATTGGAATATTTAGAATCGGAAAAAATTACCGAATCAAAAGTTGATGCTGGTAATCTAAAAATTGAAGAAAACCGTTTAGCAAAAACATTAAGTGTATTGAATGAAAAAATATCATTAAATGAAGAAATTAAAGCCAGTTTGGAAGAAAACTTGTCAATTTTGACTTCGCAGCTTGCTGAAAAAGATAAGCAGTTTGTAAAATACACAAATAGAATTGATGAACTTGCCGATAAAATGAGGGAGTACCAGCTTGAAAATGATAAGGTGGTTAATGAATTGAATGTAGGCAGAACTAAACTTGAAGATGTGAATGCTGAAATTTTGAAAATTGAGGAGAACAAAACAAAAACTCAAAACGAAATTGCTGAACTGGAAACTTTTAAGCTGAACTTTAAGCGCGAACTTGAAGAGAGAAATGATGAAGTGAAAGAACTCGAAAGGCGAAAAGATAGTTTGGATAATGACATTGCATCTTTCGAGATGAAAAAACAGCAATTGGAAAATGATGTTAAAACTTTAGAAGCGAGAATGACTGGAACATTAAATGAATTTTTAACAGAGATTGAAAATTCAAAAAAAGAAATTAATATTTTGAAAGATCAAATTGATAACTCTGATAAAGTTTTAAGTGATGTTAAAAACCAAATTGCTGAAATTGAAACTCAAAAAAATGATGCTGAATCAGAAATGGAAAGCAGCCTAACTTCACTTAAAGAACTTGAGGAACAAAAAGCTGAGCTTGAAAAAGTAAATCAGGAACTGATTGAAAAGCAGGAAAATATTGAATTGAATATTGAAGTGCTTAAGGAAAGTGAAATTGAAAAGAATGAAGCTCTTAAAAATCTGATGGAAGAAGTTGAGTTTACCGAAAAAAATAAATCATTAATATTAGAAGATATAAATGAATTTTTAACACAGCTAAATGATAAGATTATTGAAACAGGAAATGACGGTGAAACATTTAAAGATGATATTGATAAATTTGAAGAAGAACTAAAATCAGTTTCAAACCAGTTGAATGATATTTCTGAATTTGTAGTTAATTCTAAAAATTTAACTGAGAACCTGCAGACTAAAAAATCAAATCTTAGCGGAAAAGCATCTGAACTCCTAAATTTATCCGATCAGCTTAAAGCTAAACTTGATGAAATAACAGCAGGCAAAAAAGATTAAAATAAAATTTTCTAAAGCCAAGAAAGAAGGAGTGTATGGAGATTAATCTTAATGAATTATTGTTTCTAAAATTAAAGCCTGTTGAATTATTAAACGAAAATACAACTGCAGTCTGGGGTAAAATGACACCGCAGCAAATGGTGGAACATCTAACAAAATTTATTAAAATGAGTAATGGAAAAGTTGATTCGGAGCTTATAACACCATACAAAAAAGTTGAGTCAGTAAAGAAAAATTTATTTACGGATAAACCATTTGCTAATGTAGTTCAGCATGAGGTTATGCCCGGCGGCGAACCTGTGTATGAAAACAACAATATGTTTTTTGCTAAACAAACCCTGTACGAAGAAATAATTGAGTTTTATAAATTTTACGAAAAAACTCCATTTGCTACTCCAATGAATCCCACATTCGGCAGATTAAATAAAAAGGAATGGGAGGTATTTCATTCTAAACATTTTTTTCATCACTTTACTCAATTCAATTTGATTAAGTAGATTTAACGCTTTACAAAAAATTAAACAGAATAAATATTTAAACTTTCTCTAAAAACTTTTCTTTAAAGTTTAACTTACCTTATTTTAGTTCCATACAATTTAAAAATTATTTACGGTGATTTAATGAAATATGTAATTCGTTTATTGGTATTGCTAACCATTAGCGCAAAAATTTTCGGAGGAGTACAAGAAATGGATTTAAGAATAATTCCTACACCCCAAGTTGTGCTGCAGAACTATACCGACTTTAAGTTTGAAAATAATTTTGCAATAAGCATCAGCGACGATAATGATAATCTAAATTATTGCGCACAACTGCTAAGCAATACTATTATGAAAAAAATTAAAGCACTCGTTACAATTACTTCCGATGAAAATTCTACTGCTGCTATTGAGTTAAGAATAATTGATGAAGATGAAATGTCTCAACGGATTCCCGATTCTTTAAAAAATGAATCATATAGAATTTTGATAAACAACAATAAAATATTGGTAGAATCGATTTCCGAGAGGGGAATATTTTATGCATGCATGAGTTTAATTCAAATTTTTGAAAAGTCACAAAATCATCGTTTGCCCGGAGTCGAAATAATAGACTATCCGGATTTCAAAGTGAGGGGAATTTCGGATGACATTAGCCGCGGGCAGGTTTCTAAATTAGAGAATTTCAAAAAAATTATCAGGGAAATCTCCAGGTATAAAATCAATACCTACATGCCTTACATAGAAGATGTATTAGAGTTAGAAGCGTTCCCATCTATAGGTAAAAACCGTGGAGCCCTTACCAAGGCTGAGGTAAAAGAACTAATTGCCTATGCAGAAAAACATTTTGTGGAAGTGATTCCAATTTTTCAAACATTAGGGCATTACGAAAATATTTTGGCAATGGAGGAATTCTTAAAATATGCCGAGTTCCCCGGCTCAGCTTCATTAAATGTTTCTAATGAAGAAACTTATGTTTTTATAGAATCAATGCTTAAGGAGGTGTTTGAATTATTTCCGTCGGAGTATTTTCATATGGGTGCTGATGAAAGTTACGATGTTGGACTGCATGCAAGTAAAAAACTTGTAAGAAAAAGCAGCATAGCCGAAGTGCACGCAGCGCATTATCAGAGAGTTTATGATATCTGCCGAAAGTATAATAAAAAAGTGATCATGTATGGTGATATAATTTTAAACTATCCCGATATTCTTGAACTGCTGCCTAAAGATATTACAATTGTAGATTGGCATTACGGCGCCTCAAATGAATATAGCTCTACTGCTACTTTCAATAATGCCGGATTTAGGTATTACGTTTCGCCTTCGGTCTGGAATTTTACTTCAACTTTTCCCAACTATTCTGTCGGGCTGCCTAACATAACAAATATAATTAAAGAAGGTAAAAACAATAATGCGGCAGGAATGATATCTTCCAACTGGGGTGATTTCGGAGCCGAAACAATTAAGGAGTTCCTTCTGTTCGGATATGCTTACTCTGCGCAATGTGCCTGGAATTTTGAACAAACAAATATCGGCAATTTTAGCCACGATTATTTCTACGATTTTTTCGGTATTGATGACAGCCGGCTTTCCGCAATTTATGAAAACTTCAGCATGCCCTACAATCAAATATATTGGAGCGAGCTTTGGCGGCATCCGCTTCTCGATTTCAGAGAACCGAAGTGGTGGGAAACAAATCTTTCCCCTGTAGCACGTATAGATTGGATGGAATGGACGGAGCCCGGAATTAAAAAAACTATTGATGAACTTGAAAGCAGGGTTTTAAGAAACAGAGATCATTTTAATTTATTTAGATTTTTAATCGACTTAAATGCCTGGTACAGATTAAAACTGCGCACACAATTTATTTTACATAAAAAAATAAATGATGAAGAAATTGATTTGGAAATGTGCGGCAAGCTGATTGATGAAAATATTGATCAGATTGATAAGTTGAAAAAAGCATATAAAAAACTTTGGCTTACTTATTATAAAAAAGATAACCTTTGGATGATTGAGGATAAGTTTGAAAGATTGCAGCAATATTTTGTTGAAACAAAAACAAAGCTGATGGATGATGAAATTGTGGATCCGCTGTTGAGTAGTGAATGGATCTATTATTCAAATTCAAAAAGGAAGGGCGTTAAAAACGCTAAGTTTAGAAAAACGTTTACAATTAGTGGTGATATAATAAATGCCCAGCTTCAACTAATGGCTGATACTTATGCGCAGCTTTTTATCAATAATAAATTGATTGAAAAAGTTTATGTAAAGCGTTCTCTTTCATTAGTAACAGAGTATGATAGAGTTAAATTTTTCAATATTACCGATTACCTAAAAAAAGGTAAAAATACAATTGAAGTTATAGCAGAAAAATTTCAAAGATCGGGCAGTGCCGGTATAAATATTATTGCGCAAATTGAAAGTGAAAATGAAACGGAGCTAATTCAAACAAACGATACATGGCGGGTTAAATCACTCGGTACAAAAAGAGGCTCCTGGAAAAAAGCAATGGAAATTGAATATCCCTATAAAATAATTGCACCTAATTTTGAAACGGGAAGACCAAGCTGGATAGAGAGATAAATTCATTGCTATCACCTGAAATAAAGTCTTGTAATTATAAATTTTTAATGTGGAGAATAAATGTATTCAATCAAAAATAAAGTTGTATTTATAACCGGAGCCAGTGAAGGTATTGGCAAAGCATGTGCTTATGCTTTTGCTGAACAAGGTGCGCGTTTAATTCTAAGTGCGCGAAGAATAAATATTCTAAATGAAATTGCAGATGATTTGAGGAAAAAACATGGCGTAAAAGTGTATGCTTACAAACTGGATGTTAGAAACAGGGAGGAAGTGGAAGTTGGCATAACTCATTTACCGGATGAATGGAAAAAAATTGATATACTTGTAAACAATGCGGGACTTGGGCGCGGATTAGAAAAAATGTATTTAGACAATCCCGATTCATGGGAGGAGATGATAGACACCAACATTAAAGGATTACTTTATGTTACAAGAATGATTGCTCCTCAAATGGCTGAAAGAAAAGAAGGGCACATTATTAATATTGGTTCAATAGCCGGGCATGAAGCATATCCCAAAGGGGGTGTTTACTGCGCAACAAAATTTGCAGTAAATGCAATTACAAAATCCTTAAAAATGGATTTGATTGATAAAAATATTAGGGTGAGTTCCATTGATCCCGGCGCTGTAGAAACTGAATTCAGCAATATTAGATTTTACGGCGATAAGGAGAGAGCTAAACAAGTTTATAAAGGATTTAAACCATTAACAGCCGAGGATATTGCCGATGCAGTACTTTACTGTGCTACCAGACCGCCGCATGTAAATATAGGCGAAATAATATTAACTCCCACAGCGCAGGCATCTGCATTTGTTCTACATCGCGAAGAATAAAAAACGCAGCCGTTAAAGCTGCGTTGAATTAAGAATTTTTCAGCGTTTTCTACTTATGGATGATCACTCAAAAATGCTGATATCACCCGCGCCTTCTCTTAAAACTACTGCCTCGCCATCGCTAATATCCACAACTGAAGAAGGCTCACCTTCAAGTGCACCTGCCGCTAACATTAAATCCACTTGAATATTAAAAATTGTTTTGATCTCAATCGGATCATACAAAACCTCGCCCTTTCTGTTTGTTACACTTGTGCTTAAAATCGGGTTGCCCAATTCCTTTGCAAGTGTAAGTGCAATCTGATTATTCGGAATTCTAATACCAACAGTTTTCCTTTTCGTCAATAGTTTTTTAGGAACTTCTTTTGCTGCGGGTAAAACAAAAGTATAGGGACCGGGCAAAAGTTTTTTCATTGAACGATAAGCAAAATCAGACACCTTAGCATATTTAGAAATATTCTTCAAATCAGGGCAGATGAAACTAAATAATTTTGTTGTAGATTCATTTTTAATCCAGTAAACCCTTTCAATAGCTTCTCTGTTGAAAATATCGCATCCGATTCCGTAAATTGTATCAGTCGGATAGATAATAACTCCTCCGTTTCTCAGTACTTCCACTGCCTTATTAATATAACGTAATTGCGGGTTATCGGGGTGTAGTTCGTAATATTCCATTTATACTCCTTAAAAATTTTTACGAATGAATTGCAAAAGAGAGTTAATTTTGATTGGTACATTATCTAACATTCAAGATAAAAGTTGTTTTGAAATAATCAACAAAAATTTCAAATTATCAGTACAATGATTAAAAATATTTAATAATGATGAAGCTAAATAAAATTCCCCGCCAGGTTATTATTTTGGGCATGGTAAGTTTCTTTACAGATTTTGCCAGCGAAATGCTATATCCCGTTACACCCCTATTTTTAACAGGTGCATTAGGGGCATCGATGATTACCGTTGGTGTGATAGAAGGATTTGCCGAAGTAATTGCCGGATTTTTAAAGGGTTATTTTGGTGTCTTGTCAGACAGACTGCAGCGCCGTTCAATTTTTGTAGTAATTGGTTATTCACTTTCATCAATTGTTAAACCATTGCCCGGTATCTTTCCATTTCTATCAACAGTTATAGTTTCACGTATAAGTGATAGAGTTGGAAAAGGGATCCGAACATCGCCGCGCGATGCACTTTTAGCCTCACACTCAAATGGAAAAACAGGTTCAATATTCGGGTTTCATAGAAGCATGGATACATTAGGCGCCGTTGTTGGTCCGCTTGCCGCACTTGGTGTTTTAGCCATACTCCCCGGTGAATATACTTCCGTTTATCTTTTTGCAATTATCCCTTCAATATTTGCAATAGGTTTTACCTTTATTGTGAAAGATGTAAGGCGAACAGCGGTAAAAACAAAGTCGAAGTTTTATAAAGAATTCTGGTCAGCAGCTTCAAGGGAATACAAAATTCTTTTAGTTCTGCTTTCCATATTTTCTATTGTAAACAGCAGTGATGTATTTTTAATTCTAAAGTCAAAAGAAGTTACGGGCTCTGATACAATTGCAATTTTCGGCTATGTGTTCTACAATATTATTTATGCTCTGATTTCTTTTCCAATGGGAGTATTAGCTGATAAAATTGGTAAAAAATTAGTGCTTGTGTTTGGACTTATAATATTTTCTGCCGTTTATTTTGGGTTTGCATTAAATTCAAATATTTATTTTATCTGGTTTCTATTTGCTCTGTATGGAATCTTTTCTGCTTCTACGGAAGGAATAGCAAAAGCATGGGTATCTGATTTAACTAATGAAAATTTCCGCGGCTCGGCAATAGGATTATTAAACACACTTACCAGTTTAGGAATTATGGCAGGTTCAATTATAGCCGGTTATTTGTGGGATGCTTTCGGTGCTCAAGTCCCATTTTTAATTTCGGGAATAGTGAGTTTAATAGTAGCGGTTGTGTTAGGGGTGTTTTCACAAACCAATGTTAAGGAGTCAAAACATCATGAGTAATTTATGCCCCCTCAAAATTAATTATTATTGAACGATTCTTAGCTTTTTTATTCGATTTACCTAATAATAATAATTTAAGTATTGCACTCTTGTTAATCGATTTTTCTAAAACTATTGGAAAAATCAATCCGGGCAAGGTGCACCCGGCGACCAAAATAAAAGGATTCTCAATTCCTAATTTGCTTTGCACTATTCTAAACGATATACAGAAAAGAACATGATAGAGAAATATAGAATAGGAATAATTGCCAAGCCAGCTTAACATTTTATTGTTAAAATTAATTTGAAAAAGAAGTAAAATTAATGTTATTGCTGATAAGACGGGAATTAAACTAAATTTATAATGATAGCTTGAGTTCCCTCCGAACAAGTAATGAATATTGTATTGAAGTAAAGTAAAGGATGTTATGAACACAAAAAGGAATAAATAATTTAGATGTATGTTTTTAAATTCTTTTTCGAACCTATTTAATCCTAAACCTAAAAGGAAATACGGTAGCAGATATAAAGTTCCCCTAAGGCTAAATGCATTTGGAACTGAGTTATAAAAGAAAAACAACAAAAACGAAAAGACAGAAATTATTAACCAGGGTAAAAATTTTGAAAGTACATTTTTATATTCAAGTATAAGTATAATTACAAAGATGAAGAATAACGCTTGGAGATACCAAAGTCCTGCCTTTGGAAAAACATAAACATAAACAATATCATTAATATCCGGAGTAAAATTTGTAGGAAAAACTATTCTTAATATGAAATATAATGGTGTTAATAAAGCAAATGTAATTAACAATCGCCTGGCTTTACCTTTGATAAACATGCGCTCATTACCCGTCATTACAGGTTTGTATGCATAAACATATCCGGATATTACCGTGAATAAGGGCATTCGTAAAAATTGTAAGGAACTTGCAACATAATTCCAGTAGCAATCCGTCTCAAATTTTAACCCGCCAATAACATGTGTAATTACAACCATTATTATTGCAATTCCGCGCAAGGTTTCAACCCTTAAATCTTTTTTCTTTACCACTTCCTCTGTCTCATATTTCAATAATCATAACAAAAATAAAAGAGATACGATAACCATATATTTAGAACATATGCTTTAATTAATTTTAATATTAACATAACTGTAAATATTTTAAATTGAGGTGATTAAACTCAAATAAAAAAGCTTTGTAATCCTAAAATCGACTTTTTAACATGAAAATTATTGGAGTATAATTAGTAAGATAATCGATAAAAACTCAAAACTTATTCAACAAAATTTTTCTTGACAAGGGATTTTATTATCTTAAAATACATTTAATTTTGGATTTGAAAATGCAAGAAAAACAATTAGCAGTAGTAGCGGTAAGCGGCGGTTTAGACAGTTGCGTAACGGCAGCAATTGCTAACAAAAATTACAATTTAGCTTTAGCACATATAAATTATGGGCAGCGTACAGAAAGCAGGGAGTTGAACGCTTTTCACGAAATCGCAGATTTTTTTCAAGCGGAAAAAAGATTAGTGATTGATTATTCTCATCTAACAAAAATTGGCGGTTCTTCTTTAACCGATAAAAATATTGAGGTAACCGATGCCGATTTAGAGAGTGATAAAGTGCCTTCATCTTATGTCCCTTTCCGCAATGCGAGTATTTTAACATCATGCGTAAGCTGGGCTGAAGTTGTTGGAGCCAATGCAATTTTTATGGGCGCCGTTTATGAAGATTCTTCCGGTTACCCCGATTGCCGACCCGAATTTTTTAAAGCGTTTGAAAATGTAATTGAAGAAGGCACTAAACCGGAAACGCATATTAAAATTGAAACTCCTGTTATTCATATGAGCAAGGCTGAAATTATAAAACTGGGAATGGAACTTAAAGCCCCCATACATTTAACATGGTCCTGCTATAAAGATGGCGAGAAAGCATGCGGAGTTTGTGATAGCTGCGCGCTGCGTTTACGGGGTTTCCAATCTATTGGTGCGGAAGACCCGCTGGATTATGAAATTAGACCGGATTACCTAAAAAAATGAAACCAGATAACTACATAAATATTAAAGAAGCAAGTTTATGGGCTAGCGAGTACTTGAAAAAAGAAATTACTCCTTCTAGTATTTCTTATTTAATCAATTATGGGCGTATTGAAAATAAAGGTAATAACGGGAATGTTATAATTGATATTGATCAGCTCAAAACATATTACGAATCCTATTATGGAAGTAGAGAAATAAATTGGAAAGATAAACTTGGTAGTGATATCGACTGGCACCTCTCATTCGATAATTATAGAGAAGCCGAAACAACAAAACATGTGCATAGGCTCCATCCTTATAAAGGAAAATTTATTCCACAGCTCGTTGAGTATTTTTTAGATGACAATATTGATGAATTTAAAAAAGAAGTCTTTTTTAATGAAGGTGATATAGTTTTAGACCCTTTCTGCGGGAGCGGGACAACCTTAGTTCAAGCTAATGAACTTGGAATGCACGCAATTGGAATTGATATTTCTAAATTCAATAGTTTAATAAGTAATATAAAGGTTAGAAAGCATAATTTAATTGAATTGAACAGAACCATTCAATATATAACATCCGAACTCTTAGAGTTTGTTCATACTAGGAAGATATATCAATTTGAAGAAGAACTACTAAATGAATTAAATATTTTTAATACAAAGTATTTTCCTTCTCCGGAATATAAACGTAAAGTTAGAACTAAAGAAATAAATGAATTTGAGTATGGTAAAAAACATGAAGAAATATTTCATGAAGTGTTTAATAAACTTGTAACTAAATATTCAATCAAGGTAGTGCAAGATAATAATGGAAATTCATTTATTGATAATTGGTACTTACACCCGGTAAGAGAAGAGATTGATTTTATTTTTGATAAGATAAAAAGTGTTAACGACAATGATTTGAAAAGTTTATTAACAGTAATTCTAAGTCGAGTCATTCGTTCATGCAGGGCAACAACTCATTCTGATCTGGCTACTCTACTCGAACCGGTATCATCAACATATTATTGTTCTAAACATGGTAAAATTTGCAAACCTCTTTTTTCCATTTTAAGTTGGTGGAAAAGATATACAAATGATACAATAAAGAGGTTGAGCAATTTTGATAGGTTAAGATCCAATACTTTTCAAATTTGTTTTAGCGGAGATTCAAGAAACATAGATTTGAAATCAAAACTTTCAGGTTATAGTTCAAATTTTTCTGAAATTTATAATGAGAAAAAAATTAAAGGAATTTTTACAAGTCCCCCCTATGTTGGATTAATCAATTATCATGAGCAGCATGCTTATGCTTATGACTTATTCGGTTTTGAAAGAAATGATGATTTGGAAATTGGTCCGTTGTTTAAAGGTAAAGGGAAAGAAGCTCGTAATTCATATATAGAAGGTATCTCACAAGTATTAATAAATTCAATGAAATATTTGGCTGATGATTTTAATATTTTCATTGTAGCTAACGATAAGCATAATATGTATCCCGAAATAGCAAAAAGAGCAAATTTGAAAATAGTTCAGCAATTTAAAAGACCGGTATTAAATAGAACTGAAAAGGATAAGAATGCTTATTCAGAATCAATTTTTAGGATGAAGAAAATTGACTAAAAAATCAGAGAAAGTTGTTGCCGGTGTTAAGACACTGGTCGCTGACTTAATGGAAAGAGTGATGAACAGAGTGTTGATTGAAGATCCATTTAAAGTCGATAAACATCGTGCGGCGAAACCACTTTATGCGGCATTAGTTCCAGATGAGATATTTAAAGGATCACATTTTGAAAGAAGATTTGTAACACCCTTCGGCGGAGTGTGGGAGAAGCTGGCTTACTTAGCTGCAAAAAATGGTATTGGTAATGCTGAACTTCAAAAAAGGATTACAGGCAATATACCTGAAGAAAGACTTAACCGGATTGCGCAGGTATTAAGAAATTTAGAACATCCGGCAAAGGGGAAAAAAAGAGTAAAACCAAACTGGGAGGAAGAATTAGCATTTGTTTTAGAGGGTAAAGGTCAACTAATTCCTACAACGGTTATTACTGATATTTATGTTGAAGATGAATCACAAAAAAAATCATTCGCATTCGAAATAAAAGCCCCCCTTCCAAATAGTGATCAGACGAAAGTAAGTAAAGAAAAAGTTTTGAAGCTATACGCAATGAAACCCAGAAAAATCTCAAATGCATTTTTTGTTCTACCCTATAATCCGTATGGCAAACGAGAGGATTATGGATGGTCGTTTCCTAAAAGATGGTTTGATATGATTGAGGATGATGTTGTTTTAATAGGACAAGAATTTTGGGACTTTTTAGGAGGAGTAGGTACTTACGATTTATTCATTAAAGAAATAAATAAGTTAGGTAAAAAATATAAAGATAGAATTTACAAAGAGTACTTAGGTATTGAACCCGGGGACAATGTTTTTAATTTATAAAAATTTTAAAAGGAAAAATAAATGAACAATAAACAAAACTTACTAGAAACTTTTGAAAACGAATACCAAGACAGGGATTATTTTATTGAACATGAAGCACCGGAGTTTACATCTGTTTGCCCAAAAACCGGGCAGCCCGATTTTGCGAATATTATTCTCGAATATATTCCCGATCAGCTTTGTGTTGAATTAAAGTCCTACAAAAATTACTTAAACTCGTTTCGTAATGACGGCATTTTTTACGAGAGCGTAACTAATAGAATCTTGGATGATTTAGTTGAAGTCTGTAAACCAAGATACATGAGAATTACTGCCGAGTTCAATATACGCGGCGGAATTGCTTCTGTTATTGAAGTTGAATATGAAAGTGAAGAAGATTAATACATTTGTATAAAATGGCATCAATATTCAAAAAAATAGTAAAAACACAATTAGCTTTATTCTTTAATGCAAAAATCGGTAATAAAGCTGTAGAAAACCAAAACCCGTTTTTGCTGATTTTCATGAATAGAAAAATTCTATTGTATAAACATATGGCAATGTTGTAACTCCATAAAAGTGAAAAGTTTTTCAGAAAAAATAAATTTATTAATTAAAAAAAAATCGGAATTACAATGGCTAAAAAACAAGTAAAAAAAAGCTGGGCTGAACCTTTTAAAATTAAAGTGGTTGAGCCGATTAAAATGACTACAAAATCTGAAAGAGAAAAAGCTGCTAAAGAAGCCGGCTACAATACCTTTCTGCTTAAATCGGAAGATGTTTACATTGACCTGCTTACCGATAGCGGCACAAATGCAATGAGTGATTACCAATGGGCTGGAATGATGATTGGAGATGAGGCTTATGCCGGAAGTAAAAACTTCTATTATCTGTGGGATAATGTTAAAAAATATTATGGCATGCCTTACTTTGTTCCAACCCACCAGGGCAGAGCTGCTGAACATATGGTCTCTAAAATTATGATTAAACCGGGTGATTACATTCCGGGTAATATGTACTTTACTACAACCCGCGTTCATCAGGAGTTAGCCGGGGCAACATTTGTAGATGTAATTGTTGACCAAGCACATGACCCCGCCAACACCTACGCATGGAAAGGCAATATTGATTTAAAGAAAATGGCGAAGCTTGTTAAGGAAGTGGGCGCTAAAAAAATCCCCTATGTTTCAATGGCGGGTCCTGTTAACATGGCAGGCGGTCAGCCCTTTTCAATGAAAAACTTAAAAGACGTTTACGAGTTTTGTAAAAAACATAAAATTAAACTTTGGTTTGATGCAACACGCGCATGCGAAAATGCTTACTTCATTAAAGAAAAAGAGAAGGGTTACAAAACAAAATCTGTAGAACAAATTCTTAAAGAAATGTGCAGTTACTTTGACGGACTTTGGGTAAGTGCGAAAAAAGATTTACTTGTAAACATCGGCGGTATTATTGCCACTAAAAACAAAAAGGTTTATGAAGAAGCAAGAAACATGGTTGTAGTTTACGAAGGCTTGCACACATACGGCGGATTAGCCGGACGTGATATGGAAGCAATGGCACGAGGTATGGAAGAGATGGTTGAATATGACAACATCCATTTAAGAGTTGGACAAGTTGAATATTGCGGTCATCAACTTGAAAAATACGGCGTACCGATTGTAAAACCAATTGGCGGGCACGCAATATTTTTAGATGCAAAGAAATTTTTATCGCACCTCCCTCAAGACCAATTTCCGGCACAAACTTTAGCAGCGGAAATATATATTGATTCCGGCGTTAGAGCTATGGAACGGGGTATTGCTTCTGCAGGCAGAGACCCTGAAACAGGCGACCATAGATATCCTAAATTAGAATTGGTTAGACTAACATTCCCTCGCCGTGTTTACACCCAGGCGCACATTGATGTTATGGTTGAATCAATTGCTTCAGTTTACGCAAGAAGAAAAAAAATAAAAGGATTAAAGATGGTTTACGAACCAAAATATTTACGTTTCTTCCAATGTAAATTTGAAAGACTATAATTCTTAATTAAAAATATTTATATTCGGGGTTCAATTTGAACCCCGTTTTTATATGGAAAACATTAAAGACATAAAAGCAATATTTCAAAACCAGAGAGCTAAACTTTTTGAGGATAAAGAATTAGTTAAAGACTCATACAAGTTTTGTGTGCAGTATAGTTTACTGGTTGAAGAATTTATATTTAAAATTGCATCCGGTATTGCTGCAGGCTGTGCCATAGCATCAGGCGGAAGTTTCAGCCGGAGAGAATTATCGCCCCATTCCGATATTGATATCATGTTCATCTTCCCTGAATTGGACGGCAGTGAATCAACAATTCAAAATTGTATTACTAATTTGTGGGATGCCGGTATTGAAGTTTCACATACTGTTAGAACGTATTCCGATATTAAAAAATTTCTCAAAGACGATCTTCATTCCTTTACTCAATTTTTTGAAACTCGATTTATTTTAGGCGAGGAAAAAGTTTATAAAGAGTGGAATAATATTCTCTTTGAATCTATTGATGAAGAGAGTAAAAAAAATCTGATAGATGAATTTATAGATGATATTGCGCAAAGGCATGCCAGGTATGGCGATTCGGCAAAAATGCTTGAACCGAATGTTAAATATACTTGCGGCGGACTGCGGGATTTACATGTAATTGAATGGATGTTCTCGCTTAAAAATTGTTTGCTGCTAACGGAGAGCAGAGAAATTGCACAGACTAAAAGTTTTTTGAAATCACTACAGCGAAGTGATGTAATCAATAGATATGTAAGAAATGATGTGATCGATAGTTATGCTTTTGTGCTAAGTGTCCGTAATCATCTGCACTTATTTACTGATACAAAAAATGACAGATTAGAATTTAGATCACAAGAAAAGATTGCCGGGTATTTTGGGTATGATAAGACAAACTGGCAGAATTTTATGAAAAGGTATTTTGAAGCAGCGAATAATATAAATCGCTTTTCAAAAACAATGGTTAAAAAATTCCGTGATGAAATTACTGACCCTATTTCCGATTATCTTGCAATTGACCTTGATGATGATTACAGCATGAAGGGAAACGTTATTACTCTTAAAAATAAAGGCAACCTCTCACTATCCGAAATATTTAGAGCATTTTATTATCGCGGATTAAAAGATGCCCGCTTCGATCAGAAACTGCGATGGAAGATTTTAGAAAGTATTCAGGATTACGAAGAGGAAGATCGAAGCTCGCAAGAAGTTTCTTCGGTATTTTTTAGGGAGATTTTACGCCTGCCTAAAAATGTTGGTAAAACTTTAAGCATGATGAATGAGATGGGCGTGATGGGTGCGTTTATGCCCGAGTTCAAAGAGATGATTGGATTTTTTCAGCCGGGTGTTTATCACTGCTATACCTCGGATGAACATACCTTGATTGCATTGAACAATATTGAAAAACTACGCGAACAAGATTCTAATGCTTCAAAGATATTTGCCGGAATAAAAAACAAAGACATTCTATACCTCGCCGTAATTTTTCATGATATTGCAAAACCAATTAATGTTTCGGGGCATGAAATAATTGGAGCCGAAATTGCAAATTCCGTTATGGAAAGATTAAACTACGACCAGGAAGAGATCGCGCTGGTCAAATTTTTGGTGAGGCATCATTTAACAATGGAACAAGTTGCATTCAGACGAAACCTTAATGATCCTGCTGCACTCAATAATTTTGTAGTACATTTCAGTTCACTGCAAGAATTAGAAATGCTTTATATTCTAACGTATGCGGATCTCTCGGCAGTTAGCCCGGCAGTTTGGACGCACTGGAAAAGTGATTTATTAGCGGAGCTTTTCAGAAAATCAAAATATATGATTGAAGATAGAATATCGGGTGAAGAACTACTTCACGCAACAACTGCCGATGTAATTGTGCAAGGTGCATCAGAAAACAATAGTTTTCAGGAACATATAGAATCTATCAATGATTTAGGCTATGCTCAGCATTACTCTGAAGATGAAATAAATCTTCACATAAATGAAATTGAAAAGGGTTCAAAAATTTCAGTATTCTTCAAAGAGGGAACAGGCTTTACAAACATTACAATAATTTCTGTTGATGCTCCATCCCTACTTTCACGCCTCTGCGGCGCACTTTCGATTAATGATTTGAACATCCACTCAGCACAAATATTTACAAGAGATGACGGAATTGTAATTGATAGTTTTTCGGTAACCGACTTTAGAACCCACAAACCTATTGAACCATCGCGCTATGAAAGTATTGAATTGAGTTTGATGAACACTCTTGATGAAGAACGTCAAATCATAAAAGAATTTAATAAAGCAAAATCAAAGTGGTGGCGGTTAGAGAGCAAACTTTTCAAGCGCAAAGGCAAAGTTAAAATTGAATTTGAGAAACATGAAAAGTACACAATCATTGATGTGTTTTCACCCGATAGACTCGGACTGCTTTTTACTATTACAAAAAAGATGAATGAACTTGGTCTAGTAATTCACCTTGCAAAAATTTCTACAAAAGCAGATGATGTAGTGGATGCATTTTACACACTTTACCGGGATGGTAAAAAAGTATCACCTAAAGATTATGAATTAATTAGAGTTGAATTAACTTCAGTTATTGAAGAATTGCTTTAAGGAGATTATTGTTGAGCAGTAATAAAAAAAATCCGATTGGTATATTTGATTCAGGCATAGGCGGATTAACGGTTGTAAAAAAAATTGATGAATACCTGCCGCATGAAAATAGTATTTATTTTGGTGATACGGCACGCGTACCTTATGGCACAAAATCTAACTCTACTGTAATTGAATATGCAGTTCAAGATGCTCAGTTTTTAGTTAATCAACACGTTAAGCTGCTGATTGTTGCCTGCAATACGGTATCATCAGTTGCAATAAATTCCTTAAAGGAAAAATTTGATATTCCAATTATCGGCATGATTGAGCCGGGCGCTAAAATGGCATTGGAAAAAACAAAGTCCGGCAGAATTGGTGTGATAGGAACCTATGCAACAATAAACAACAAAGCATACTCGAATGAAATTAATAGAATTGATTCCGAGGCAAAAGTTTATGAAAAAGCCTGTCCGCTTTTTGTCCCTCTTGCAGAGGAAGGGTGGATTGATCATAAAGCTACTTATGCAGCAGCGGAAGAATATTTACAGGAATTGAAAGAATTAAAAATCGATACTCTTATTTTAGGCTGTACTCATTATCCTATTCTAACAAAAACTATTCAAGATGTTATTGGTAATGATGTTAAGCTAATTGATTCGGGAACGGCAGCGGCAACTTTAGTTAAAAAGTATTTACTAGAAAATAATTATCAAAATGATTCCGGTAAAAAAAGCTCCGAAAGATTTTTTGTTAGTGATGTACCTACAAAATTTATTGAAGTTGCGCAGAGATTTTTAGGCAGAGAGGTTAACGATATTTCTAAAGTTGATCTTGAAGAAGAATTAAAACGGATTATGCATTAACGATTAAGTTCGAATGCGTGATTAAAATTGTATCAAAATAGCACCGTCATTTAGAGTCTGTGTGAAAATTCAATTATTAAATTAACCCACAGATTCATCTGTGGGGATATGAATCAAAAATAGAATATCTTTAGCCCGTCTTTGCCGGCAGGCCCAAGACCTTTGGGTTAAAACCCAGAAAGCTTATTCTCAATATACACGGAGCTAAAGCACCGTGCAATTTAATCTATTGTAAAATCCATGATTAAAAAGAAGTTAATTGATAATGAAAAATTGAACAGATAGTTTTTGAATCAACAATCTCTCCATTTTTAATCATCTCAATAATTTCATCTAAAGTATACTCATAAACCTCCATTCCCTGTTCGCCCTCTTCACGATTGTGGTCTCCTTTTGTTAAACCTTTTGCAGCATAAAGATGAAGCTCTTCGGTACAGAAACCGGGTGTAGTAAATATGCTTCCCATTTTAATAATCTCGGAAGCGGAGTAGCCTGTTTCTTCAGTCAACTCCCTTTTAGCGCAGTAAGCGGGGTCTTCATCTTTTTCAAGTTTACCCGCTGGCAATTCAAATAAAAATCTATCGAACGGGTAGCGGTATTGTTTTACTACTATAATTTTTCCGTTATCCAAAATCGGCAAAACCACTGCTCCACCGGGGTGAATTGCAACTTCTCTTATTGCCTTATTGCCGGTATCATTGTATTCAATTATGTCAACTTGTAGATCGAACACTTTACCTTTAAAAATTACTTTACTTTCTTTTATGTCGAAGTTCATACGATTTGAATTGCTTTAACTAATTTAACCAAAATAATCCCATGCCTTTTCATTTAGCTTAAATGGCTGATATCTTTGTTCATAGGTAATTCTAAAATGATCACCCGATTTTATTACTAAGCCGCCAAACAAATTCTGCCCTTTTCTATTTTCTTCAGCAATATATTTTTGTAATGCTTCAGCTTTTAAAGTATTCTCTGCTTCTCTGTCGCCAACAGCTTTTGTATCAAAAATACCAATTTTCCCATCTTTATATTTTACAATAAAGTCGGGTTGAAACGTAGAATCATTTCCGTATTTAATCCCAAAATTTAGAGCCATATGTTCATTGCCGTTCTGCCACCACCACTCAAACTTATCTTTATTAGATTCTAAATGCTCTATAAAATCCTTCTCAATATTACTATCAATATTTAAATAGCATGGATCATATAAGCTGAGTTTATACTCAAACCTTTTATATGTATGGGGATTAAAATTTCGATTTTCAGAAATTTCCCATTCCGGATCCCAAACTTCAGTTTCCTCAATCTTTTCCAGTTTCTCTTTTTCCTTGACTGGTTTGTATGCAATAATTGCTTTATCAATTAGTTTTGAAAAAATATCAATATTATTTAAGCAGACGGTTTGAATGTAAATAATACCATTATCTAATAGGTTTACATTAAGATACTTTTTAAACCAGCGATAAATTGCTTGCTTAACAATTGATAGAGAACGCTTGGGTGCAAATCCATTTAGGTTAATCTTTATTAAATATTCAAATGTATGGAAAAGATCATCCTGCGATAAATGTGCTTGAAAGTTTTTTATAGATGAAATTTTTTCATCAGAGAGATGTTCAAAATATTTTGTGTCAAGAGTTTTATTTAATATAATTTCATCAGGAATTTCTAAATTCATCAACACTACATTTTTTTCAGCCAGTTTCTCTTTATTAATTTCAAATATTCCGAGCTGAAAATTATCTAGTTCAATTTCAAAGTAATTACAGAATGTACTTTCCAAAATTTTATAAAAACTAGCTGTTATATCACCGTAATCAATCCTATTCCGGTAGTAGGATCTCAGTTTAATCGGTTTATAAATGTCTTTTCTTTTACAATAAACAGATTTGATGATATTCGGGTTATAAGTTTCTTTCTTAACATCAATGCTTTTTAGATTTGTAAATACATAGCCTTTATTCAAATTATCATTTCGATAGTGCCTAGCTTCGGGCATGCGCAATATTCGTCCAATTGTTTGAATTTCAAAAGTGATACTTCTAATTTCGCGGAAACGAACAAGAATTTGTGCGCGGGGGCAGTCCCATCCTGTATCGATTGCCTGTTTAAAGATTAGAAATTCGACCTCGCTTGAATTGTTTTCTAGAATTTCAATATTGATTTTTTCTTCACTTAACCAAACTGCTAACTTCCCATTTTCACTTGTGATGTTTTTCTCAGCTAAAAATGTTTCAATAAATTCTTTCTTATCAGCACCCGCATCGGAAGTGGGTAATTGAATAAGCACTAAAGGATTTACTTCAATGTGCGCTTTGTCAAATTCATTTTTAAGCTCTAATCTTTTTAAGTATGCAGAAATCAAAACCAATTCTTGAGAGGAAATTTCATCGTCTTCAATCTTATCAATATTTTCATTAATGATAATTTCCTTTTTTATCATCCCTTCCTTTATTACATCATTCGGGTCAACATAAACTTTTTCCTGAAATTCTGATTCATTTAAGGCAGGTGTGGCGCTCATTTCAATTGTTAAAAAGGGAGCTACTATTTTATCGCGCAGTTCTAAAGCTCTTGCACTATCGGCATTTGTATGGCTTTCATCTATTACCAAAATAATTTTAATGTTTTCATCGCGGGTGTTTTGCAAAAGTTCTCTAAAATTAGTTGTTTCTTTATCCTTCATTAATATGTTTTTCCACTCACCGGTCTGCCTGTCCTTTGTTCTAAGCTTTTCCCAGTTAACAACAACAACTTCATTTTTTTCAATTGTTTTTCTCGAACCGAAAAACTCTTCTTCTAAAAGATGACAATTTGGAAAACCTTGAAAAACATCGGTTAAAGCATGCTGACTTTGAACATGTAAATTCCCTTTGCCGATACTTACCCAAACAAAGCAAACATCATGTTCTTCAAACTCCTCAATAGCTTGTTCAATATAACGAGCCAGCATAAAAGTTTTACCGCTGCCTGTTGGAGCTTGAAAAACAAGAGTCCTTTTATCTAAATCCTTTTTAAAAAGCAGTTTTGTTTTTAATAATAATTCATCAACTGCGTTTTCTTGATATGTTTTTAATTCTTTTAATGCCATTCTTAAATGCCAAAATTATCTAATAAAGTTTGCACATGCTTATAAAAATTCTTTACATCTTTTAGATCATATTCATCGTATTCGCCATGTGCTGAATGATTACCAATTGTGAGACATGTTTTGTTTTGCTCCCATTCAACTTGTGTAAATACATTTTTATTTTTTATAGTGTCGTTTAACTTTGAAATTTTTTCTTCTTTACCTTTTTGGTTTAAAATGTTTATTCCATTACTCTGAGCAATTTTTTGAATTGTTTTATGCAGCACAATTCTTAATACTCTTGCTCCATCATCTTTTTCATTTTCGTCAAATATTTTTTTGTTGGCTTTATTTAGCTCAATAAATATAACTTCCTTCTTTTCGGGTATATTCATTTTAACAAGCTGTTTGTAAACATCAAGAATTTTTTGCGGAATTGCCTCAATTGTAAAATTACTAATTCCCTTAAACAAAGTTCTATCAACTTTATTTTCGAGTGAAAACATGTAAATGATTTTTTTCCCTTTAAGTTCTTTTAATTTGTTTATAAAATTATCAAAACTATCATCAATAAAATTGTAATAAACGCAAAGGAATTTATCTTTTTTATTTGAAGAAAATATTTTAAAGTCGTCTTCAGCAGCTTCCTCATTAAAAATATTCTCTTTTACACAAAGCATTTCAGTGCATTTACGTGTAAGGTTTACTTTTACCTGGTCTCTGTTTTTTGTTTTATTTACGAATGATGTTTTGAAGTATTGGAGGTTTCCGCCAAGCCCCTCAATAAATTCACCATTACCATTTTTCTTAAACCCTTTGATTACTTTTTGGATCCTTGGATAAGTGACATCTTTGCAAATATTATTTTCATTATTTGTGCAAAGAATAGCAGAGTTTCGCCCATCAACCTCGCTGTTTAGTTCTAATAAAGCTTGGGCAGTTGTTCCTGAGCCAGCAAAAAAGTCAAGAATAAGTGAGTTTTTATTAGTACTTAATTTTAAGAAATCTTTGATTAGTTCAATTGGCTTAGGGTTATTGAAAACTTTTCTACCAAAAATTTTCTTTAATTGTGCTGTACCATTCCCGCTGCTATATTCTGGTTTATAGAAAAGTGATTTTGCTTTCTTAGATGGTAAATCACCAATTGCTGGTCTTTGCTTTTTATAAATTGATAATTCTTTACCTTCACCAACGACGATTAAATCATATTCCTGTTGAATAATCTTTTCTCTTTTCCATCGCCATGACATTTTTTCATTGTTTGTTACCGGTAATAAAAAAACAAAATCCATTTTTTCATAATCAATTTTAAGGCGATTTACAAAATTATCATTAAATGATTTAGTTTCTTTATTATAAATCCTTTCATATTCTTTATCATTGATTGAAGTAACTAACCTTGTTTCTGAATTAACTAATATCGGGTAGTAGAGAAATGGACGTTTTTCTCTTGGCGCATTAACTCCTGTAGCTTTTAAGTTAGCTCCCTTTTTATAATAACCATACTCATCCTCTAACCATTTATCAGTTTCATCATCAATTTCAAATTCTTTTAGTTTAGTTTTAGTCTTATCATAACAATAAACAAGAGTGTATTCATGTGTGCCCGCAAAACCAAATTGATCTTGATTTCCCTTCAAATTCATAATTGTTGGAAGACAGGCAATAAAATTACTTTCACCAAAAATTTGATCACAAAGGAGTCGCAAATTTGCAACTTCATTATCATCAATAGAAATAAATATGGGACAACCTTGTTTCATTAATGCTCTAGCGAGTTTTAATCTTTTTGAAATAAAGTTAAGCCATTTACTATGTCTCCAGGTATCATTTAGGTCAATTATTTTATCATTGTAAAGAAAAATATTATCTGGTTTCCCAGTATTATAAGGCGGGTCAATATAAATTACATCAATTTTACCTTTATGTGTATAATTTAAAACGGTAAGTGCATGGTAGTTGTCGCCTTCAATTAACAGGTTGTCTTCTTCATCGTTAGTTCTAATTTCTTTGCCCTTAACGCGCTTCAAAACCGGCAGGTTATTTTCACAGTCAAGCACAACTTGTTCAGGTTCTCGTTCACTATCCCAAACCAAGCCGTATTTTTTGTTCTTAAGTTCTTTCTCCTGTTTCTCTACAAGTTTAAGCAGTTCTTCTTTAGAGAGGTTTTCGTATTTATTCATTTATAATTTCTACTTACCATAATAAGGAATAAGTTCACTGCCCAAATATTTTAGCAGTGCGGTAATTACTCCAAGATCATCCATGTAGCCGAACAGGGGCGCCAGATCGGGGATGGCATCAATAGGTGAGATAAAATAAATTAGAGCAAACACGACAATTGTTTTTCTGTACCATGAAATATCAATATCAATCAAATAGCGGTAGAGCGCCATTACATCTTCTGCGAATGATATTTTTTTACCGACACGCTCCAGCTTTGTCCATAAGTTTTCATCCACATATTCAACATCACGGTCAAATTCTTCACGTGAGTTATATTCGGCTGCACCTTCAAGTACATCATCGTTGTAATCATCTTTGTAGTTCATTTTTACCTCATAAAATTTTATGCTTTTTGATTATACAAAAAGCAAAAATAATTTTCTATAAATTTTCTGATTTATTATCAACTTTATATTTTTCGTACCATTCAAAAATTGAATTCCACCATAATTTTGCATTTAGAGGTTTTGTAATAAAGTGATTTTCATCGGGATAGTAAAGGAGTTTACTATCAACCCCCATTTTCTGCAGGTAAGTAAATAACTCAAATGCCTGTCCTTCCGGCACTCTAAAATCGTAAGCGCCATGAATAACGAGCATTGGTGTTTTGAAGTTTTCAACATACATGTGAGGCGACCATTTGTCATACAGTTCCCGGTTTTCCCAGGGCGCGCCTCCGAATTCCCACTCGGGGAACCAGAGTTCTTCTGTAACTCCGTACATGCTTGTAATATTAAATACTCCGGCATGGCTGACTAATGCATTAAAATTTTCATTGTGTCCTTGAATCCAATTTATCATGTAGCCGCCGTAAGATGCACCTGCGGCAAATGTGTTTGCACCATCAATAAAATTATAATTCTTTAAAGTATGATCATAAGCATTCATTAAATCAGTATAAACCTTACCGCCCCAATCTTTGGAAATTTCATCGGTAAATATTTGTCCGTAACCAACACTGCCGCGCGGATTAGGAGCAACGACAACATAGCCGTTTGATGCGAACATTTGGAGATTCCATCTAAAATGAAAATCGTCTTCCCAATGTCCCTGCGGTCCGCCGTGAATTAAAAATATTAAAGGATATTTTTTTGATTCATCGAAGAATGGAGGTTTGAGAATGATACATTGAACCATGGCTCCTTCAGCACCTTCACTCCAGAATGTTTCAACTTCATTCATTTCAATATTTTCTAAACGCTCTTGGTTTAAAAATGTAATTTGGGTTAAATCAGTTCCGTCTGTTTTCATACTAAAAATTTCGTTCGGAAATGTTGAACGCTGATTTTTGAAATAGAGTAATTCGTTTTCAGGATCAATGGTAAGTCCGGATGCAGTTAATTCTTTTTTAAGCAGGGTGTTTTCTCCGGTGCTGATTTCAATTTTATAAATCGATTCATAAATTTCATTCGCTGCAATGTAGTAAATAAATTTTGAATCGCCTGACCAAACAAACTCTCCTATGGAGATATCATGCTTACCGGAAACATCAGTCAGTTCGCCCGATTCTCGATCGTATAACGTCAATCTTTGTTTGTCTGCTTCAAAACCTGCACGCTCCATTGAACGGAATGCAATGTATTTTTCATCGGGTGAATAGACCGGCTGATTATCATTGCCTTTACTTACTGAAATTTTTGTAAAGGGAACTTCAATTTGCTTTTTCAAATTTTCTGTGTTCACAATAAAAATATCGTTGTTTGTGCTGGTTGCAATAAAGTCCGAGGTGTTTGCTGCAAAAGCTACCTCCTTGCCGTCGGGAGAAAAAGAATAATCATTGCTGCTGCCAAGTGAAAGCGGCGGTACATCAAAAGTTTTATTGATTGTTAAATCATAAACATTAAATTTTTTCATATCCATAAAAAACAGATGAGACCTTTTATCTCCCCGCCAATTATTCCAATGCTTGTACATCAACTCGGTAAATATTTTAGCTTTAACGGGATTGTTTTTCTTTGCCTCATCTTTTTCTTTGTTGCATTCCTGCGTTGTGCAATCGGGATAAACTTTTGATACAAAAATCATTCTCTTACCGTCATTCGACCATTCAACGCCCGAGGCGCCTGTGTGAAGGTCAGTAAGTTTTTGATTGTTATTTCCCTCAAGATCACAAAGCCAAATTTGATTTTTATAAATGTAAGTAACATAATTGCCATCAAATGTGAAGAGCGGTTCACTTTCACTTTTTAAAGAATTTTTTAAAGGTCGCGGATCAGTGCCGTCTGAATTAGCAATCCAAATATCGGACTGCCCGGAGTTTTTCTCCATTTCATATTCTGTAAAATCAAATACAATTAATTTGCCGTCGGGTGAAACATCAAAGCTGCTAAGTCTTTTCAGCGCCCACAAATCATCAACAGTTATGGCACTTTTATTTTGTGCTGTAAAATTTGAAAATATGAGCAGACTGATTATTAAGGGAAGGAGAATCTTTTTCATTTATTCCTCGGGATTGATAAAAATAATTCATTTTCTTTATTCAATTTACGAATTATGAAAACATTATTAAAGCAGAGACGGTGAAATATGAAAACTAATAAGTCATGCAGATGTCTGCGAAGGAATGATGCTGAAATTTGATCAATCGATAATCGAAAATCGAATAATCGAAAATCAAAAAATAAAAGCCCGTTGATAGTAGAAATTTGACATTCTTAAAAATTGCAACCATAAATTGTCATTGCGAATCCCGATGTTCTTTCGGGATGAAGCAATCTCTCTAGTAGCAGATTGCTTCTCCCGACACGTCGGGATCGCAATGACAGGCAAGAGGTTGTGCAATTCTCCGGATAATCTGGAATAAGTTCTTATCTGTGAAGATCATCTACAATAACTTCATCAAAAAGCAAATGCTCAAAAGTTTCACGGCTGCGGGTTGAATAGTGTTTATCACCGTCAATAATAATTTCGGGCGGACGCCTACGTGCATTATAATTTGAAGCCATTACTTGTCCGTATGCTCCGGCAGACATTATACTCAATAATTCTCCCGGCTCACTAATTGTAATCTCTCTATCCTTGGCTAAAAAATCACCGCTTTCACAAACTGGTCCAACTATGTCGGCGGTTATATCATTTCTATCATATATTTTTGCCGGCTGAATATGATGATATGCACCGTAAATACTGGGTCTTAGCAGGTCGGTCATTGCAGCATCAGCCACAATAAAGTTTTTTTGATTATTCTTTTTTGTGTATAAAACCTCGCTTAGTAAAACTCCGCCATTTGCCGTTAAAGACCTTCCCGGTTCAAATAAAATTTCACAATCAAGAGTTTTAAATATTGGAACCAACTCTTTTGCTAATTCTTTTGGGGTAAATGGAGTTTCATTGTCATAAGTAATTCCCATTCCGCCGCCTATATCAAAATGCTTTAATTCAATTCCGTCGCTCGTCAGTTTTAAAAATAGTTCAGCCATTTTTTGCACTGCTTCAACATAGGGAGAAATTTTTGTTATCTGAGAACCGATGTGCATATCAATTCCGCATACATCCAAATTAGGCAGAGCATCAGCTTCCTTAAAAATCGCAATTGTGTCATCGGATGAAATACCAAATTTATTTTCAGCCAATCCTGTAGATATATATGGATGCGTTTCGGGGTTCACATCGGGATTAACTCTAAATGCAATTGGTGCTATTTTACCAAGGTCACCCGCTAACTTATTTATTAAATGAGCTTCACCAAGCGATTCCGCTTTTAAGATCAGAACATTATTTTCAATTGCTTCTTTTATCTCTTCAGCAGTTTTGCCTACTCCGCTAAAAAGCATGTCTTTGGGATTTACACCGGCTTTTTTTGCACGGTAAAGCTCACCCGCCGAGTTTACGTCAATACCTGCGCCAAGATCGGCAAATATTTTAATTACATTTAGGTTGAAATTAGATTTTGAAGCGAAAAATACCCGATGATTAATTTCAGAAAAAGCCTCTGTAAATTCTTTGTATCTATCTGTAAAAAACTTTTTGCTGTAAACATAAACCGGTGTACCGTAATTTTCTGCGATTAAGGCTGCCGGTATCTCCTCGCAGTATAGCTCATTATTTCTGTAAGTGAAGCAATCAGAATTGAATAATCTCATAATAGTTCTCAACAAATTTTAGAAATTAAAAATTCAAAGATAGGAAATAATTGATTTACTGTTTGAATTAAACTGTTATTAGGTTTGTGCAATTTAATTTATTTCATGCATAGCATTCTAATATTTTAACTTTAAGTAACTCTTGGTCATTGCAAGGGGGTTTTTCCCGCCTGTCCCGCGGTATTGTTTGCGGGGAAGCAATCCTTGAAGAGAAGGAGATTGTTTCATCCGTCGGCTGACGGATTTGCAATGACATGTTAAAACTCCCATTGAGTTTAGCTGCATTAGATTTTTCTGTTGATCTTCGCTTCTTGCTTAACCCTCTTTAATTTGATATTTTAAAAATCTTTAAAATAATTATTAATTGATAAAAAATTATGAAATATCCGCACAAAGAAGTTGAAGCCAAATGGCAAAAGTATTGGGAAGATAACCACGTTCATGAAACAGATTTAACCGATGTTGAAAAAAATCTTTATTGCCTGGTAATGTTTATTTATCCCTCAGGTTCAAAGCTGCACTGTGGTCATTGGTATAATTACGGACCAACAGATTCATGGGCTAGATTTAAGAAACTGCAGGGTTATAATGTGTTTGAACCGATGGGATATGATGCATTTGGTTTGCCCGCAGAAAATTATGCAATCAAGACTGGTATTCACCCGAAAGACAGCACTGAAAAAAATATTGCAGATATTAGAGAGCAGCTTAAAAAGATGGGATGTATGTATGATTGGAGTGCCGAGCTTCAAACATGCGAACCAAAATATTATAAATGGAATCAATGGCTTTTCCTTCAGCTTTATAAAAAGGGACTCGCTTACAGAAAAAAAGCTCCGGTAAATTGGTGCCCGTCATGTAATACTGTTCTTGCCAATGAGCAAGTTGAAGCAGATGGCACCTGCGAAAGATGCGGGACCCCGGTTGAGCATAAAAATTTAACTCAATGGTTTTTCAAAATTACCCGGTATGCTGATGAACTGCTTGACGGTCTAAAAAATATTGACTGGCCCGAAAAAACCAAACTTATTCAAACAAATTGGATTGGCAAAAGTTACGGTGCTCAAATTAAATTCGGCATTGATGGAACTGATGACAGCATAGAAGTTTTTACTACACGACCCGATACAATTTTTGGTGCAACGTATATGGTGCTTGCACCGGAACATGAATTAGTTGATAAAATTTCGACTGAGGAAAATAAGCGGAGCATTGAGGAATACAGAGATTCAATAAAATCAATGTCGGAGATTGAGAGGACCTCAACGGTTAAAGAAAAAACCGGTGTGTTTACAGGGGCGTACGCAATAAATCCTGCTAACAATAAAAAAATACCAATTTGGATTGCCGATTATGTTTTAACCACATACGGCACAGGAGCAATTATGGCAGTGCCCGGGCAGGATGAACGCGATTGGGAGTTTGCCGAAAAGTTCGATTTACAAATTTTGAGAACTGTTGAACCGCCGGCTGATTTTGACGGTAAAGCTTTTACAGGTGAAGGCAAGGCTATTAACAGTGAGTTTTTGAATGGATTAAATATTATTGATGCAAAAAAGAAAATCACTGAATGGCTTGTTGAAAAAAACTTAGGCGAAAGTAAAATTAATTACCGTTTGCGCGATTGGCTGATTTCACGGCAGCGTTATTGGGGAACACCAATTCCAATAATCTATTGCGATAAATGCGGAGAGGTTCCTGTTCCCGAAGATCAGCTTCCCGTTGAACTTCCTTATGAAGTAAACTTTAAGCATGATGGTGCATCGCCATTGTTAACGAATGAAGAATTTGTAAATACAACATGCCCTACTTGCGGCGGCAGTGCAACACGTGATGTTGATACGATGGATACATTTGTTGATTCGAGCTGGTACTATTTAAGATTTTTAAACCCGGATTTTAAAGATGGGATGTTTGATCAGCAATTGGCAAATAATTGGTCACCGGTTGATCAGTATGTAGGCGGTGCCGAGCACTCTGCAATGCATTTACTCTATGCTCGTTTTATTCATAAATTTATCAGGGACTTAGGCTTGATAAATACTGATGAACCATTCCAGAAACTTATTCATCAAGGCACAATTACCAACAACGGCGCTAAAATGTCAAAGTCAAAAGGGAATGTGGTTAATCCCGATAAGTTTATTGAAAACACCGGCTCTGATGTTTTCAGAATGTATCTCATGTTTATGGGTCCCTACGAACTTGGCGGTGACTGGAGTGATACGGGAATTGTTGGTACTGAGCGATTTGTACAGCGTGCTTATCAATTGTTCAGTTCTTATAAAAATTATAATACGCAGCACCCATCAAAGGATTTTTATGCTTTAGATGAATTAAATGAAATTGAAAAGAGTGTTTATCGTAAAGTAAATCAATCAGTTGAAAAATATATAAACGAAGTTGATAACTTTCGGTTTAACACTGCCGTGGCTGTGCTAATGGAATTGCTGAATGAATTGACAAAAAATATTTCTGAATGCAGAGATGATTTAAAGACTTATTCATTAGAAAGATTTGCTTCATTGATAGCACCGGTGGCACCTCACTTTGGAGAGGAGTGCTGGGAAATTATAGGTAATAGTAATTCAATTTTTGAGAAGCCGGTCTGGTTCACAGCCGATAAAAAAGCATTGAGCGTTGATGAAGTAACAGTGGCTGTTCAAGTGAATGGTAAAGTTAGAGCTAAACTTAATTTGCCCGTTGATAGTGACCAAGACGCAGTTAAAGCGGCTGCATTTGATGATGATAAAGTTCAATCTCATACTGATGGTAAATCTATTGTTAAAGAGATTTATGTTAAAAACAAAATTTATAATATTGTTGTTAAATAATTTGAATTAATTTGAATATGTCATTGCGATCCCGATGTTCTTTATCGGAAGAAGCAATCCGCCTCAAAAATAAAGATTACCTCACTCCGATAAAATTCATTGGAGTTCGTAATGAGAGTTAAATATTATAAAAATATTAAATCATGATACTTTGTATCAAAAAATTATTTGAAGGTAAAAAATGTTAGACATAAAGTATATTAGAGAGAACCCCGACATTGTTAAGGAAGGGATAAGAAACAAGAATGAAAAAGAGAGTGTAGATGAAATATTAAAGTTAGATAAGGAACGTCGCGAAATACTTCAGCTTGCCGAGGAGCTTAAAGCTAAAAGGAATAAAGTTTCCCAGGAAATTGGTAAACAAAAAAAAGCCGGTGAAAACGCTGATGATGTAATGGCTGAAATGAAAAGTGTATCTAATGAGATTAAAGATTTAGATACTAAAGTTAGAGAAGTTGAAATCAAGCTTAATGAAATGCTTCTTTGGGTTCCAAACCTGCCGCACGAATCTACTCCTATTGGAAAAAGTGCCGAGGATAATGTTGAGGTGAAGCAATGGCTGCCGGAAGGTTTTTCATTTGAGAATGAAGAGCCTGTGCTTGATCATTTAGAGTTGGGAAAAAAATTCGGCATACTCGATTTTGAGAGAGGAGCGAAAATCACCGGTTCCGGTTTTCCTGTTTATTTAGGCAAAGGTGCAACTTTGGAACGAGCACTTATAAATTATATGCTCGATATTCATTTAGCAGATCACGGCTACAAAGAGGTAATACCGCCTCTTTTTGTTAATAGAGATGCAATGGTAGGAACCGGACAAATACCAAAACTTGAAGATGACATGTACTATGTTGAAAAGGATGAGCTATATGCAATTCCTACCGCTGAAGTTCCAATTACAAATCTTCATCAAAATGAGATGATACCTGAAAAAGATTTACCGATTAAATATGTAGGCTACACAGCATGCTTCAGAAGGGAAGCCGGTTCTTACGGGAAAGATTCAAAAGGATTTTTACGCGTACATCAATTTAATAAAGTTGAAATGGTTAAGCTGGTAAAGGCTGAAACATCCTATGACGAACTTGAAAAATTAGTTGTTGATGTTGAAGATATTTTGCAGGCATTAAAAATTCCGTACAGAATATTAGAATTGTGCAGCGGCGATTTAAGTTTTGCCGCAGCAAAATGCTACGATATTGAAACCTGGTCGCCTGCCGAAAACAAATGGCTGGAGGCTTCTTCATGCAGTAACTTTGAAGATTTTCAAGGCAGACGCGCTAACATAAGATTCAAAAGAGAAGAGACAAAGAAGAATGAATTTGTGCATACTCTTAACGGTTCCGGGTTAGCAACAAGCAGACTTATGGTTTCCATTTTGGAAAATTATCAAACTCCGGAAGGAAAAATTATTGTTCCTAAAGTACTGCAGAAGTATACCGGTTTTGATGTAATCGGGTAATTGAGTTTTTAAGATTATTAGAAACCTTTAAATAACCTTTAAATAAACCTGTTTCGTGTCATTGCGAACCCGATGATGTTTATCGGGAGAAGCAATCTGCCGAAACGTGAGAGATTGCCACATCCTTCTCCGTCAGCTGACGGATTACGGATTTGCAATGACAAAATATATGTTGTTCAAAGGCTTCTATTAATAAATCAAAAAGTATAAATTTACTTATTAAATAAATAAAAGTGTTGTAAAATCGGATGGGAAGTCTTTCTTCATTAAATAGATATTTTGCCCGTTATAAAGGTAAATTGCTGCTGGGAATTTTATTCATACTGTTCTCGAATATGGCAACCGTTTATGTCCCATTACTGCTGCGGGATGGGATCGATGCTCTTAGGTCGAATACAGACTATGAAACGATAATTCGTTATGCGATTATGATCGTTGCTGCCTCTGCTATCGGGGGAGTATTTAGATTTTCAATACGCGAAACAATTATCGTGATGTCATGGCAAATTGAATATGACTTACGCCATGATTTTTGGGCTCATATTCAAAGACTCTCTGCACGGTTTTTTTCTAACAATTCAACCGGCAATATAATGGCGCATGCAACAAACGATATTAAAGCTGTTCGTTCATTTGTCGGTCCGGCGGTGATGTATTCAATTGATACGGTTACTCGTTTTGCAATGGTGATTATTATTATTACATCAATCAATACACCATTAACAATTTATGCACTGCTGCCATTACCCCTTTTATCATTTTTTGTTTATAAACTGAGCAAAAAAATTCATAAGCGTTTTACTAAAATTCAGGAGAAATTTTCAGACATTACAACAAAGGCGCAAGAAAGCTTTTCCGGAATTAGAGTTATAAAATCTTACGTGAGGGAAGAGAGCGAAATTGATTTATTCAAAAAAATGAGCAGCGAGTATTTAAACTTAAACATGCACAAAGTAAAAATACAAGCGCTGTTTATGCCAATTCTATTTTTAATTACCGGAACCTCTATAATCATTATCATTTGGATAGGAGGTTCTATGGTTATTAATAATGTTTTAACTCTTGGTGAGCTTATTGCTTTTGCAGCCTATCTCGGACTATTAATTTGGCCCGTGATTGCAATCGGCTGGGTGTTAAACCTTATTCAGCAAGGCTCTGCCAGCATGAAAAGGATTAAAAGAATTTGGGACGAGTATGTTGAAATTGATGATCATAGAAAGACAAAATTTTCCATCAATGATATTAAAGGTGATATTTCATTCAGAAACGTTTCATTCAAATACAAAGATGATGGTGAAGAGGTTCTAAAAAATATTAATATTGATATTCCGCGCGGCAAAACCCTTGCTGTTATTGGTCATACGGGTGTCGGCAAATCTTCTCTCGTTAATTTAGTTCCTCGTTTATATGATGTAACCGGAGGTGAAATATTAATTGACGGAAACAATATTAAAGATTTTCCTCTTAGGGTGCTCAGAAAAAATATTGGAATGGTGCCGCAGGAGACTTTCCTATTTTCCGATACTCTAAAAAATAATATTCTATTCGGTGTCGATAAACCCGGCGATGAAATTATTGAAAGAGTTTCAAAAATATCTCAGCTTCATAAAGATGTTGAAAATTTTTCAAAAGGTTATGAAACAATTCTTGGTGAAAGAGGAATAACACTTTCGGGCGGACAAAAACAGCGTACCTGTTTAGCCCGTGCATTAGCTATCGATCCTAAAATATTAATTTTGGATGACTCCTTTTCCGCAGTCGATACTCATACAGAAGAAGATATTCTGCTTAGCCTAAAAGAGTTTATGAAGGAGAGAACAAGCTTGATTATAAGTCATCGGATATCCACTGTTAAAGATGCCGATAAAATAATTGTGCTTGATAAAGGTAGTATTGCGGAAGAAGGAACTCATGACGAACTGATTGCAAAAGATGGTATTTATGCAGAACTCCATTACAAACAATTGCTGGAAGAAGAATTAAAAGAACTGAATTAGTTCAATAAATTTTTATGAATAAAGAAGATGAAATAATAGGCAAAGCATACGATTCGCAATTGATGAAGCGGCTGATGAGTTATGTTAAGCCTTATAAAAAGTATGTTATCTCTGCAATACTTTTTGCAATTGTTGTTGCGGCATTGGGACCGGTTCGTCCCTACCTTACGAAAATTGCAATTGATGAATATATTGCAAATAGTGACTACGACGGATTGTTATTTATTTCTATGCTTCTTGTCGCATCATTAATTTTTCAAGCAGTTATTCAATACGTGCTTACTTACTTTACCCAGTTAATGGGGCAGAAAATCATTTATGATTTACGAGTTAAAATATTTTCTCATGTTCAAAAACTTGCACTAAAATATTTTGATAAAACTCCAATTGGAAGAATTGTAACCCGTGTAACTAATGATGTTGAATCACTTAACGAAATGTTCTCTTCCGGAATTGTTATGGTGTTTAGCGACATATTTCAGATAATTTGGATTTTCATTTTCATGTTTACAATGTCTTGGGACCTTTCATTAGTTACACTATCAGTATTACCGGTTTTATTTTACGGCACTTTTTTATTCAGAAGAAAAGTAAGAGAATCATATAGGGATGTGAGGAAACATTTAGCAAGATTAAATTCATATATGCAGGAGCATATAACCGGCATAAATGTTCTTCAATTATTTACTAAAGAAAATGAAGAACTTAAAAAATTCGGTAAGATCAACGAAGATCATAAAAAAGCTAATACATCAGCGGTATTTTATTATGCAATCTTTTTCCCATCAGTTGAGTTTTTAAGTTCAATAGCAATTGCATTGATTATTTGGTACGGCGGGGGATCTGTAATTGAAGGAACAATGACAATTGGTGTTTTATTTGCCTTCGTTCAATATACTGAAATGTTTTTTAGACCTGTCCGCGACCTATCCGAAAAATATAATATTATGCAGACGGCAATGGCATCTTCGGAAAGAATATTTAATTTGCTTGATAATGAGACGTTCATAAAAAATCCAAATGAACCGAATGAATTTAAAAATATTGAAGGAAAAATAGAATTTAATGATGTAAGCTTTGCATACAACGATGATGAATATGTTTTAAAAAATCTTAACTTTGAAATTAAGCCCGGCGAAAGTGCTGCCCTTGTTGGAGCAACCGGTGCAGGCAAAACAAGCATCATTAATTTGCTTACACGTTTTTATGATATTCAAAAAGGTAAAATACTTATTGACGGAAGAGATATAAGCAGAGTTGATAAAGCAGAACTACGTGAACATATTTCTATTGTGCTGCAGGATATCCAATTATTTTCCGGAACAATCAAATCCAATATTGATTTGAATTCCGAGGACATACCCTTTGAGAGAGTAAAAGAAGCAGCGGAAATTGTTGGGGCAAACAAATTTATTGAAAAACTGCCGAAGCAGTATGATGAAGAAGTAAAAGAAAAGGGATCGACTTTAAGTGTTGGTCAAAAACAATTAATATCGTTTGCCAGAGCACTTGCTTATAATCCTCAAATACTTATCTTAGATGAAGCGACTTCAAGTGTTGACACTGAAACCGAACAATTGATTCAGCATGCAATTGAAAAACTATTGGTTGGAAGAACATCAATAGTAATAGCGCACAGATTATCAACAATTCAAAATGCCGATAAAATTATTGTTATGCATAAAGGTGAAATTAGGGAAATAGGAACACATCAGGAATTACTTGCCAAGCGAGGCATTTATTATAAACTTTATCAATTGCAATATAAAGATCAGGAAATAACAAAAACTGCATAAAACCGGAGGAACTTCTAAATGAAGCCTAGTCGATTTATGACTTTATCCCGTCACATTGTTGAGGGTGAAAAAAAACATCCCGGTGCTACCGGAGAACTTTCAGCATTATTAGCCGATTTTGCATTGGCTGTAAAGATCATTGCTCTCGAAGTTAACAAAGCCGGATTAGTAGATATTCTCGGATTTGAAGGCTCCAACAATGTTCATGGAGAGAAAGTTAAAAAGTTAGATATGTATGCTCATGATATTTTAATACGGGCAATGGATCACGGCGGACACCTTGCCGTTATGGCATCCGAAGAAGAGGAAGATATAATTCATATTCCTAAAAAACATAGAATAGGAAAGTACGTTTTACTTTTTGATCCGCTCGACGGCTCTTCTAACATTGATGCGAATGTAAGTATTGGTACCATCTTTTCAATTTACAGAAGGGTTTCCCCCGACGGGCTTCCCGGTACAGAGGAGGATTGCCTGCAGGAAGGGTACAAACAAGTTGCTGCCGGTTACGTAGTTTACGGCTCGAGCACAATGCTGGTTTATACCGCAGGCAATGGTGTTTACGGCTTTACTCTCGATCCCTCGGTTGGTGAGTTTTTACTCTCTCACGATGATATTAAAATTCCGCAGCGGGGTAAAATTTATAGTCTTAACGAAGGTAATTATAAATACTGGCACAATGGATTGAAAAAATATATCAAGTATCTGCAGGATGCTGATGACAGAACAGGTAATCCCTATACCGCCCGCTACATTGGTTCAATGGTGGCTGATATACATCGCAATTTACTTTACGGCGGTATATTTATTTATCCTGCTGACAAACGAAATCCAAAAGGGAAGCTTAGATTAATGTATGAGTGCAACCCGATGGCGTTTATTGTTGAAGCCGCCGGCGGAAGAGCATCCGACGGTAAACAGAGAACTCTTGAAATTAAACCCGAATCAATCCATGAACGTTCACCGATTTATATTGGAAGTGAAGGAGATGTTTTAGAAGTAGAGAAATTTTTAAGAGAAGAAGAAATGGCTGAAGCTGAAGAAAAGAAAAAATAATTTTATTTTAATCAGTGCAATATTAAAAACCCGGCTTTTTCAAAATGTCGGGTTTTTTAATTTTACTTGAAGTCTAAAAATAATTTAGATGTTGTCATTGCGAATCCGTCAGCCGACGGATGAAGCAATCTCCAGTTTGAGATTACTTCGTCATCAAAGAGCGATTCCTCGTAATGACAGGAAATAGATATAATCTTAACTTATTCAATAGTTTCATTTAATCTTTTCCAGCTCTTGTTTTATCTTATTTGCAAGCTCATCGTAAGAAATATTTTCAACCGTTAGTTTTGCATTCCTTACAATAACTTCGGGTGAGTCTCCCTCGCCGGTCATAAATTTATAAAGATTGTAGCCTAACCGATTTCTATCATTCATAATAGGAATATACTCTTCTAAACTATCCGCAATATTATAAACTTTTTTTTCAAGAGAATCTTCAGGAAATTCATTCACTTTTGATGGGGGCAGTGTTGTCATTATTAAAACCTCATTATGCTTTCAATTATTGAATTCAAAATAAATAACTTTATTTAATTGTACAATAACAACCAGTTGTAACAGGGTAATTTATAATATAAATTTCCATGGGTGACTAGGAGGTGGTTCTCGACACCTGAGATAGGTGAAGAGATAATTTTGTTTTTCAAGATAGTATTTCAGTTTTATTCTTCATCATTCGATATTTGGCGTTCGATATTCGTTATTTATTTTAAAAACAATCACGAATAATGAATCCTGCCCTCGGCATGCGTAAATCATCAATAATAAATAATAAATTAAAACTCTTTCCAAAGACCCCATCTTCAATAGGCGAAGATATGATCTTGTTTTATTTCAATATTAATTCTTTGTAAAACATAATCTGTAAGCTCGGTTAAAGAAATGGAATTCAAAGACAATAACGAATAACAAACACCGAATTTTGAATATCGATTTTGGAACTAATGAATACAATCACTCGATTTTTCAAGGGTGTCGAGGACCATTCCTCGATACCAAAAAGCACTATGAAGAGTGAGCCTTCATAAATTACCCGCATATAAAAATCTTCAATAAACCATCTATTTTACTAATTCTACAATAGCAACCAATTATAAGAGGGTAATCAATTTATAGATTATCGGGCTTGATGTGGAAAACATATCAAGGTTGTCCAATTGGACTACTTTTTGTATATTCACCAATGATTAAAAAGCGAGAACTTTATTTCTTTAAAAACTACTTCGATGATTTTTACGAAAATCAAACCGATAAAGTAAAGAAGAAGATTGTTTGGACATTAAAAATTATAGAAGAAATTGTCAGAATTCCCGAAGTTTATTTAAAGCAGATAAAAAACACGACCGGACTTTATGAAATCAGAGTTCAAGTTGGAAATAATACTTTTAGAATTTTCTGCTTTTTCGACTTTGACAATCTCGTAGTAATCGGACATGGATTTCAGAAGAAAACTCAAAAGACACCTAAACAACAAATTGAAAGAGCAGAACGGATAAAAAAGGAATATTATGAAAGCAAAAAATAAAAACCTAAAAAGCCTTGACCAGTTTATTGATGAAAAATTCGGTAAAAGAGGAACTGAGAAACGCGAAGAGTTTGAAGCGCAATATGACGCATTTAAGCTTGGTGTTTTAATACAAAAAGCAAGAGAAGATAAAGGACTTACACAAGAACAGCTTGCCGAATTAGCCGGTACGAATAAATCCTACATCTCAAAGTTGGAAAGAAATTTAAAGGATATTCGTTTTTCTACCTTGCAGAGAATTATAAGCGACGGGTTAGGAGGACATCTTGAAATTTCTATTAGGTTTAAATAAAAAACACGCAGAACAAAACAATGTTTAGAAATAATAGCTTGTCCATGCCTGCTATTCCATGGGTGTCGAGGACCATTCGTCGATACCAAAAAGCACTATAACGAGCAAGACTACTTACTTTACCCGCACACAAATAATCTATTTGCCTAATTCTCCAACCACAACCAATTGTAACAGGGCAATTTATTATATAAATTTCAAATCGAAAATTTCATGGGTGTCGAGGACCATTCCTCGACAATAACGTACGGATTTTGTAAATTCAACTCACATCTAATACCATTAATAAAGCAAAGTAATTCATGGGTTTAAGAAACAGAAGTTTATTCACTGAAGAACAATTTTATTTTGTTACAACAACGGTAAAAAATTTTATTCCGGTATTTTCTAGAGACGATTTTTGCAGCATGCTGCTAAATAATATAAAGCACTATCAAAAAAAAAGAATGTTTGTAATACTGGGCTATGTAATTATGCCGACTCACTTTCATTGGATAGTGAAAACAGAGCCATCGAAGGGAACAATATCAGATATAATGAGAGACATAAAGAAATATACGGCATGGGATATTTTAGGACAATTAGAAGTGGAGAAATCAAAATTGCTTGAATCATTTAGTAAGAATGTAAAGCCGGGACAAAAACGACAATTTTGGATTCATCGATTTGATGATGAAGTAATTAGAAATAACAAAATGTTTTGGGTTAAATTGAAATACATTCATAATAATCCGGTAAAAGCCGGTATGGTAAAAAGAGCCGAGGGCTATAAATATTCGAGTGCAAGAAATTATATTCATAATGATCATCAAGTAATTAGAGTAGATACATCATGGGGCGGCGTAGAAATAGTTTAATTTTAAATTGTCGAGGAGTGGTCCTCGACAGCCAAGGAGAAATAAATTCAGAGTGACAATTCTTGATTCTCGGACAGAGTCCCATTCCTCGAGAGCGAAGAAGAATAACAACCAATTGTAACAGGGCAATTTATTATATAAATTTCAAATCGAAAATTTTAACTATTAACTATTGCTTTGAATTCAATTAACAGACTTTTAATAATAAGATTAAGTTCGCTCGGAGATATATTGTTAACGACGCCTGTAATCCGTGCGCTTAAAAATAATTTTACTGAAGCAAAATTAGATTTTCTTTTGCGTGAGGAATATTCAGATACGCTAAAGTATAATCCATATTTAGATAATACTATATTACTTAAAAGAGATTATGATGTTAATGAGATTGCCGCTGAATTAGACGCAAAAAATTATGATAAGATAATTGATTTGCAGAATAATAGAAGAAGCAGGGCAATAGTAAAAAAGATTGGTGTTGAGTCATTTCGTTACAAAAAGAACAACCTCGCTAAATTTTTACTTGTAAATTTCAAATTCAGAACCAACTCAAAAACATTAAGTGTGCCGGAAAGATATGCAAATGCAATTCCCGGAATTGAACTTGATGATAAAGGACTGGACATATTTTTACCTGAGGAATTGAGCAGCAATTTAGAAACAGATAAACAATATATCGGCATTTGCCCCGGCTCCAGGCATTTTACAAAAATGTATCCTGAGGATTATTTTATTCAGTTTGGAAACTTGATAATTGAAAGTGGAAAGCAGGTAGTAATATTCGGCGGCAGTGATGATATTGAAGTAAGTAAACGTTTACATTCTCAAATTAAAGGCAGTATAAATTTATCAAATAATAATAATCTGCTTCAAACAGCACATGATATGAAACTTTGTGAAGCTGTGATCTGCAATGATTCCGGTTTAATGCATACTGCAGCAGCAGCCGGTGTTCCTGTAATTGCAATTTTTGGTTCAACAGTTAAAGATTTTGGATTTGCCCCATACAATATTCCAAATTTAATCTTAGAAAATAAATCGTTAAATTGCAGACCTTGTTCGCACATTGGTAGGAATTCCTGTCCTAAAAACCATTTTAAGTGTATGAAAGAAATTTACCCTCATCAAGTTTACGAGGGTTTAACAAAATTGCTGAGTAAAAATGTTTAAAGTTTGGTCAATATTTTATAATGCAGTCGTAATACCTCTGCTCATTCTGTTTTTCAGAATAGCGGCATTATTTAATTCTAAAATTAAAACCGGACTGAAAGAAAGAAAAAGGTTATTCGAAAATTTAATTATTGATTTAACCGGACTTGACAGAAAGAAAAAAATGGTTTGGTTTCATTCATCTTCTATGGGTGAATTTGAACAGGCTAAGCCGATAATTAAAAAGCTTAAATCTGAAAATGATATAAATTTAATTGTAACATTTTTTTCGCCTTCGGGTTATAAAAATTCACTTAACTACCAATATGCTGATCTTATAGCTTACCTTCCTTTAGATACAGCCACAAATGCACGGAGGTTTGTAAATTTAGTTAAGCCGTCTATTGCAGTTTTTATGCGTTATGATATTTGGCCGAATGTAGTTTGGCAGTTGAAAAATAAAAAAGTACCAATCTTTTTAGTTGATGCTACAATGCGGGCAAAATCAAAACGTAAATGGATCTTCGCAAAAAGTTTTCACAAAGCATTATTCGGCAACTTTACGCAAATACTAACAGTCTCGCAAACCGATTTACGCCACTTCAAGGATTTTGATATCAAGGAAAATAGAATAAAAGCTGTAGGTGATACAAGGTTCGATAGAGTTTATGAAAAAAGCATTGACGCTAAAAATAAAAAGTTATTCAAAGATGGTATTTTTGAAGGTAAAAAAGTTTTTGTAATGGGCAGTTCATGGGAAGCTGATGAGAATGTGGTTTTAGACCCGGTAATAAAAGCAATTAAATATGATCCGGATATAATATTAATTTTAGTTCCCCACGAGCCTACTTTAATACGATTGGAAAAATTAGAAAATTATTTAAGTGGAAAAACCAATTCAATTCGTTTCTCATTTTTAAATAATTACAAGGGCGAAAATGTAATTTTAATTGATTCCATTGGCATACTGTTAACGTTGTATTATTATGCCGATGCTGCCTACGTTGGCGGAAGTTTTAAGCAGGGCATACACAATGTTCTTGAACCGGCAGTTTATGGAATACCGGTGCTGTACGGACCAAAAATTGAAAACAGTCAAGAAGCCCAAACACTAATAGAAAAGGGGGGCGGAATAGTTATTAGAAATAAGCGTGAAGCTTATAGAACTATTAGAAATCTTTTCAGCAATGATGAATTAAGAATGGGCATTGGGCAGGTGAGTTCAAAATATATTAATGAAAATCTTGGCGCTACTGAAAAAATCAGTCACGAAATTCAAAAATATATTTAAACTTTTAGTCCTATTACCATTTTATTTGAAATGCATAAATTAAATTAGTACATTATTTAACTTAACATAATTAAGGGAGAATTAATGAATCAACACGATAAAGTTAAAGAGCAGTTAGAAAAGGTTGGAATCACCGGGGTTAATAAAATCTATTATAATTTACCCTATGATGAAATATTTGAGCATGAAACTGATCCGTCACTTGAAGGATTTGAAAAAGGTCAGGTATCTGAATTAGGTGCCGTTAATGTAATGACCGGTATTTATACAGGCAGATCACCAAAAGATAAATTTATTGTAAAAGATGATGTATCGAGAGATACAATTTGGTGGACATCGGAGCAAGCTAAAAATGATAATAAACCAACTACCGTTGAAGTTTGGAACGACTTAAAAGAAACTGTAACAACACAGCTTTCGGGTAAAGACCTATATGTGATGGATACATTCTGCGGTGCAAATGAAGATACCCGCTTAAAAGTAAGATTTATTATGGAAGTTGCATGGCAGGCTCATTTTGTTAAAAATATGTTTATTCGTCCAACTGAAGAAGAATTGGAAAATTACGGTGAACCGGATTTTATTGTAATGAACGGCTCAAAAACTTCTAACTTAAAATGGCAGGAACACGGGTTGAATTCTGAAGTGTTTACTGTTTTTAATCTAACAGAAAAAATGCAGGTAATAGGCGGAAGCTGGTACGGCGGCGAAATGAAAAAAGGAATGTTCGCAATGATGAACTACTACTTACCGCTGCAAGGAATTGCTTCTATGCATTGTTCGGCAAATAAAGGTAAAGATGGCGATGTTGCAATATTCTTCGGCTTATCAGGCACCGGAAAAACTACTTTATCAACTGACCCTAAAAGAGCACTAATTGGTGATGATGAGCATGGCTGGGATGATGAAGGTGTTTTTAATTTTGAAGGCGGCTGCTATGCGAAAACAATCAATTTGGATAAAGAATCTGAACCTGATATTTACAATGCTATTAGGCGCGATGCACTTTTAGAAAATGTAACATTAGATGAAAACGGAATAATAGATTTTACCGATGGATCAACAACGCAAAATACCCGTGTCTCTTACCCGATCTATCATATCGATAATATTGTTAAACCTGTTTCAAAAGCAGGGCATGCAAGTAAAGTAATTTTCCTTACAGCCGATGCATTTGGTGTTATGCCGCCGGTCTCAAAACTAACACCGGAGCAAACAAAATATCATTTCTTATCCGGTTTTACAGCTAAGCTTGCCGGTACTGAAAGAGGTGTAACATCACCGCAGCCGACATTCTCAGCTTGTTTTGGTGCGGCATTTTTATCGCTTCATCCAACTAAATATGGTGAAGAGTTAGTAAAGAAAATGGAAGCACACAACGCCAAGGCTTATTTGGTAAATACAGGATGGAACGGAACAGGAAAAAGAATATCAATAAAAGACACAAGAGCAATTATTGATGCAATACTTGACGGTTCGATAGATAAAGCTGAAACTACTAATATCCCGATCTTTAATTTAGAAGTTCCAACTGCCTTGCCGGGGGTTGATTCAGGTATTCTTGATCCAAGAAAAACTTATGCAGATGCCTCAGAATGGGATAAAAAAGCTAAGGAACTGGGACAGTTATTTATCAATAATTTTAAGAAATATACCGATAATGAGGAAGGAAAGGCATTAGTTGCCGCCGGACCGAAGTTGGACTAATTATTGTAAACTTTAATCGGTGTATTGTAAATCATTATTTTTTGTTAATAGAATTTTAGTTTGGATAGGTTTTATTACAGATTAGTCAATAAGAAAATAAAAACGTATGACTATAACTCCTGATGCCCTTTTAAAGGCAATTGTTGAAAATAATAATATTGGTGTATGGGCGGCTGAACGTGAAGGAAATAAAATTCAGCCCGTCCTTTATACACCGGCTATTAAATTTATAACCGGTTTTTCTTCTCAGTCCTTCCTAAGTAACCCCAAGTTATGGATCAACATTATTCATCCCGATGATTCTGAAGAGGTAATAAGTAAAATTAGAAAATTTTATAATGATGACGAGAGAATTAATACTCAATTAGAGTATAGAATTATTAATAATCTCGGAGCAATCGTCTGGTTAGAAAATAAAATTTCTGTTGTTCGAAATCAGTGGGGTGAAGTTCAGCGGGTTTTTGGTTTGGTTAGTGATATTTCACACTTAAAAAGTTATGAAGAGCAGCTAAAACAATCAGCGGATAAGCTGCGCAAATTGAATGAGATGAAGGATCGCTTCATTTCAATTATTTCACATGATCTGCGAACACCCTTTAATTCCATTCTTGGTTTTGTTGATATGATGCTTGAAGAAGATACTTTGTCCCGTGAAGACCAGGTAACTTACCTAAAATTTATTCGTGAATCCTCATCATCAATGTATAATTTGGTAAACTCTTTATTGGATTGGACAAGACTGCAAACCGGCAGAATAAACTTTGAGCCGGAAACAATTAACGCAAACGCATACGTACGCAAATCCATTGAAATGATGACTGGGGTGGCTTTACAAAAAAATCTGGAAATAATAAATCAGCTTCCGCCCGATGTTTTTGTTTATGCCGATGAAAATCTTCTTCTTCAAGTTCTAAATAATATTATTTCCAACGCAGTAAAATTTTCAAAACCGGGGGGAAAAATATTTATCAGTTCCCGTAATCTTATCGATGAAAGATTAGTCGAGTTCAGCATTAAGGATTCCGGTGTTGGAATAAAAAATGAAAATATTTCAAAACTTTTTGAAGTAGATAAAAAGCTGAGCACATTAGGCACTCAAGGTGAAAAGGGAAGCGGGCTTGGGCTTTCTCTCTGTAGTGAGATTGTTACTAAGCACGGCGGAAAAATTTGGGCTGAAAGTCATCTTGATATTGGAACAACAATTTATTTTACAATCCCAACTGCCTCAGAGCAAATTTTATTAGTCGATGATGTTAATACCGATAGAATACTTTATTCAAAATTGCTCAAAAGTATAATTCCCGATCACGAAGTAATTGAAGCACAAAACGGAGCTGATGCTTTAGAGATTATTAGACATATTTCTCCCGCCCTTGTAATTTCCGATCATAAAATGCCTACAATGAGTGGATTAGAAATGGTAAAAACTTTACAGGCATCAGATTTTAAATTCAAACCTCCTGTTATAATTTTAAGCAGTTATCTTGATGAAGAATCGAAGCAGCAGTATAAGCAATTGGGAATAGAGTATGTTTTTGGTAAGCCTGTTAACGTAAGTATTTTTAAAAAAGCAATTGATAAGTCAATTGAACAATCGGTAAGAATATAATTATGGGGATTAAGAATTGCTGCATTGCTTAATTGTCAAATTGTTATAATATCTTTTGACTTTATCTCTTCACCCCTATCCACACGCAGACATGTTTCACTCCTGCCTACCGGCAGGCAGGTTTCACTTTTCACCTTTGACTTTTCACCTTTTTCAACACCGCTCCCGATATTTTAGGCGCTTTATACCTGCCGTTCACTACCTCTAAAACATCCAAGCCTGCACTTTCTTCATTCACTAAAACCTCCCAATCACCATCCGGTAAATAGAATGTTGAGCCAAGATTTTGACTTGGGTTGAAGATCACAAAAAAGGTATCGCCATTATGCTTAAGTGTGTAGGCAAAGGAAAATTTATCTGTAATTTGTTCGTGAAATTTAATATTGTCGTAATCGGCACGTCTGAAAGCTTCCTCACTATTTCTAAGACTAATTAACCCTTTATAATAGTTTAGCAATTCAGAATTTATATCAGCATGATCATAATTAATAAAATTAGTTTCGTTATCTTTTTCATAACTATTATGATCAATCATTCCCTTCTGCTTATCATTCACTGTAATATCTTTAGGAATCACTTTGGAGCGGGCAAATTCTTGTCCGGAATGAATCATTGTAATTCCCTGCGAAGTTAACAAAAACAAAGCGGCTAATTTATTATGCCTTAACTGATCTTCAGTAAGCTCCACATTTTTATCTAAGTCACTGATAACTTCATCATTCTTAACATCACCATTTGCAATTCTAATAAAATCACCAAGAGTATAACCATCATGCGATGCCAAATAATTTACTGAGTGCTCCTTCTTTTGGAATAACCCCAGGGTATCGGAAATGAGAGTTCCATTTACATAGCTTTTAATTCTCTCAATATTATTATTATCGAAATACCGACCAAATATCCATCCTAATCCTGTTGTGGGATTTTCACCTTTTATTCCATTCCTAATTTGATCATTCCACGAACCCCAGCCGCGCAAGGAAAAACCTTTAGGATCGTAACCGCCGCCCCAAGGTTCGCATACAAAAACAACATTTGGATTTACTTTTTTTGCTTCCCGAATTATTTCTTCAATTGTTTCCCAGTCAATTAATTTTCCAAGATCAAATCTAAATCCATCAACATGATATTCCTTCATCCAGTATAGAACGCTTTCAACAATAAGTCTCCGCATCATCGGTCTTTCGGTCATTAAATCATTACCGCAAAAACTTTCGGCTATATAATTTCCATCTTCATCTAATCTAAAATAATATTCGCGGTCAATTTGTTTTAAGTTGCCAATTTCATATTCCGATAAATGATTGTAAACTACATCCATCATAACCGCAATATTATTTTTATGAAACTCCTTAACCATATTTTTGAAATCTGTTACCTGCTTACCGCTTTTACCCATCCACTCATTCCATTTTAGCTCTTCCCAATTTTCACTATAGTAAGCCTCGGGAGCAAAGTAGGCAGCGGTCATATATCCCCAATGATTTCTTTCATAAGGGTTCCATGTGTTAAATTTTTCGCCGAGAGAATCTTCAAATGGTATTTCAATATTACCGAATTCTTGTGCAGGAAGAAGCTCAACAGTATTTACTCCGAGAGATTTAATATAATCAATACCGCCCTTATTGCCCTCTTCAACTAAGCCGGAATAAGTGCCAGGTTTATCTGCACCTGCGCTTGGATGTTTTGTCATATCACGTATATGCATTTCATAAATAATTAAATCGCGCCAGTCACGCTGTATCCAATCATCACCTTCCCAGTCAAAATTATCATTCCAAACAATTGATTTGCGCGGGTTTTTATATGTATTAAAAGTTGTTACCGCTTTTGCATACGGGTCTATGCAAAGAATATTTTCACTTTCACCTTCATTATTATTATTATGAAAAACTTTATAACCGTAGTATAATCCATTCAGTTCACCTTCAAGCTCAACTTCCCACACAGCATTCTCATCACGAACCATTTCGTACTCATTCCCATTTTCATCTTCGGGCTTTTCAAATGTACAGAGTACAACTTTAATTGCATTTGGCGTAAACAATCTAAAAATTGTTTTACCCTCTTTTATTATTGCACCTAATTCCTTTTCAGAATAATAGGTGTTTAAGTTTTTAACCGACTGACTATCAATTTCGGATTTATTTTTTTTACTACTGGAATAAAACATTGATTCTCCTACTGAATTGCTTATAGGGGTTAAAATAAAAATTAGTGCAGCAAATTGAATGATTTTTGTTTTCATTTTTACTACCGGATTCTGTTGTAATTCATTTTAAAAAATTAATAATAATTTATTGAACAATATTAAAAAACTAAACCGTTTTTAATTACTCCGGTTTTTGAATTACAATCATAAACAAAACCGTTTACAATAGTGTAATTTACTTTGCTATCGGCTGCAAAAAAATTGGCGTATCTGTTTACTCGTATTTCATTTTCAAACTTTGCTTTATTTTTAATTATGTTCAAGGGTAATTTTGTATAAGTATGGTTTTTACTATTAATATCTTCAATGTGCGTGTATCCATTATTCAATAGCTCCCTTAGCTCATTACTGCCAATTTGGGAACTGCCGTTGATGAAAATTTTACCCGGATATATATTCATGCCGGTACAGTCAATTTCATCATAGCCGTATGCAGATTCTAAATCACCAATACTTTCTATCTTGCCTCTAAAGTACCGGTTCTTTTTATGAGAATCAAAATACTCTTCGATATTAACTGCAACATCAATGTTATAAGTGCTGCCGGCATAATTGTAATTTAAGTTTCGTAAAATTAAATCATAAAGCAATTTACCGTTATTGGGAATTTCTTTATAAATTTTTAATGCAGATTCATTTTTAGAACCTGCCGCAATAGATTTAAAAGCCTCAATTAAAGAAGCGAAGTTTAACTTGCGGATAAATTCTTTCTCCGGGTCATTACGGCGTTTTCCCGATTCAATTAAAATTACAGAAGTACCCCATTCAGTAATGGAATCCCCAAACGATCTCGGCTCGTACTCCTCACCATACTTAGCAATGCTGCCGGGAATGTATTTTTCAAGAAGAGTATAAATATCTGCAATAACCTTAATTGCATTTTCCCGAACTTCGTTTAGTGTGCATTCATCATCAAATTGGGGGGAGAGCAGAGCAATTGTTGCCGGATTTGATCCTCCGCCTGCAGACCAGCGGATATCCTGATCATGCAAGTTGAATCCATATTCGGGTTTTAATTCATCCACAATGCTTTTTAATATTCTCGATTCAGGTGCGGCGAGTTTTTGTGCATCACGGTTTAGGTCAATCCCTATAGCATTTTCTCTGATTACTCTTTCGGCTCCATCGGGGTTAAGCATTGGAATAAAATAAATGGATAACTCTTTATTCAGTGTTTCTCTGAGATCATTAAATTCATCATCCGCATTTAAAAAATTAATGAGGTCGAAAATAGCCATCGTTGCAGTTGGTTCATCACCATGCATCTGCGACCAGAGTAATACTTTAGTTTTTCCTTCTCCCCATTTAATGCTGAATATTTCTCTATCCTCAACCGATCTGCCAAGCAGAGAAACTGCGAAATTCTTATTGCTTTTAAGTGAGTTTACTAATGGGAGAATATCAGCATGATTAAATCTGCGATTTGCAAAATGTTTTTCGTAAAAGTTTGAATAATGATCAAATATTTGTTCGGTAGTTATATCTCTCGGCATAATGATTAATAATTAATTACTAAAAATTGAAGTACAAATTATAAACAAAAGTTTAATGAATTGTTCGATTAAGTGATGGAATATCAAATGCATAGTCTCGATTAGAAATTGATTAAATGGTAATTTTAGTAATTCATAAAAGATTATATTGCACATATTCTAATT
>JABFGH010000010.1 GCA_013112585.1 Ignavibacteriota bacterium
ATTTTATCATTGGCAAATAGGCTATTGTTAAAAATATTATTGAATAACACGAGCCGTATGACGGGAGACTGTCACGTACGGTTCTGTGAGAGGTTGAAGGGTGAAACTCCCTTCGACCTACTCGGCGAAAAGGCATCGCACGCCAAGTCGCAAAGACGCAAAGAAAAAAATACTGGTACTTGTCAATTGTAATTAATTCTTGCTTTTACTTTTGCCCTTTCACATTTCACTTTTCACTTTTGCCGTTTCACATACTCAAGGAGGCTGAGTTTATTTGTATCGAAGCCGGTGAATGCATTTAGTTTTAGTATATGCAGAAAGATTCTCTCAGTGGGTCTTCGTGAAAAGATATTGCACGCCAAGTCGCAAAGCCGCAAAAAAAATACAGGTACTCGTCAATTGTGATTAATTCTCGCTTTTATTTTTGCCATTTAACCTTTCACTTCTCACTTTTGCCGTTTCACATACTCAAGGAGGCTGAGTTTATTTGTATCGAAGCCGGTGAATGCATTTAGTTTTAGTATATGCAGAAAGATTCTCTCAGTGGGTCTTCGTGAAAAGGTATTGCACGCCAAGTCGCAAAGCCGCAAAGATACTGGTACTTGTCAATTGTAACTAATTCTTGCTTTTACTTTTCCCCTTTCACCTTTCACTTTTGCCCTTTCACCTTTCACTTTTCCTCACCTTTCACATCTCACTTCACACCCTTCGCTGCTAAAAAGGAAACATAATTTTTATCAGTTCCTTTAATATGCTTTACAAGCCAATCTTTTAAAAAGTTCATTACCTTCATCGAAAGCATCAAGTCGCCTTTATCAAAATCGTTGCTGAACTTTGAAATTTCATTTACAAATCTTTTGTGCTCCTGTTTATGTGCAAATGAACCGGGGTAACCATGTTTATCAAAAATTTGTTCTTCATCATTAAAATGTGTTTTGGTGTATTCAACCAAACTGAAAATAATTGTTCCCACCTTATCTTTAGCTTTGCCGGCGAGCATTGCTTCATGCAATTCGTTTATTAGTCTTACTAGTTTCTGATGCTGCATATCAATTTTTGCAATATTCAAGTTGTAGCTATTATCCCAATTAATTAACGGCATGTGGTTTCTCCAATAATATTTTAAAATGATTTATTACTAATTTAATTATCGGAAAAGGGAGGAAATATTTTAGAGGAAAAATATTAAAACTTAAACTTTATGCCGGTTTGAAGAACCCAGGTATCTAAACTATTACTGAACGGTGATTCAATATCGGTAGGCTGAACGCCGGAAGAAATTTGCTTCTTTTGAATTGTTAGGTATAAAGTAGCCGGCAATATTTTTATTGCGCGTGATTCCAAATATAGAATGCCGGAAACTCCAAAACTGTCTTCATCAAAAAGAGTTGCTGTTCTGCCGGTTTCTGTGCCGAATCTTCTGCCATCCATCATATTCAAACTAAATCCAATACCAAAAGCTGCACTTAAATTATCCAGCTTTAAAATATAATACTTTATTGAAATGTCATAAACTTGCAGCCGGGCTTCGCTTTGAACAATTTCGCGGGCAACTTCAGGGGAAGGCGGAACAGGTAAAAATCCTGCAATAAGATGACCGAAAAATTCGCGCCGGTTTTCAAATTTGCTGTATTCAAATTGTACTTCAAAATATTTTACAAATGTTTGAGATATATTAATACTAAATCCATTTGGGTTTTCAAGTTCGTAATTGTCCGTCCACAATTTAGAAAATGAAATACCAAGGTGTTGTGCTGAGATTGAATTGAAGAGAAGGAGAACAACGAATATTGATTTGAAAAGTCTCATTGCATTATTCCAATCTAATTGTGTGAATTACCTTATAAACAATTGTAGTTCTTTACCTAAAGCCGATAAATAATTTTTTAGAGTTGATATCCTTATGTCTTCAGAATGATTTTCTATTCTTGAAATTGCAGATTTTTTTGTTTTCATTTTTCGGGCTAATTCTTCCTGGGTAATTCCGGCATCTTCCCTTGCTTTACGTAATGCAACCCCAATCTTGAAGTTTTCATATCCAATTTCAAAATCTTTTGCAAAAAGTTTATTTTTCGATTTACGTTTATCAATATATTTTTCTAAATCATCCATTTCTTTTTCTCCTTATGTAATCTCTCATCCGTTTTTCAGCAAGTTTAATTTTTTTTATGGGGGTCTTCTGTGTTTTCTTTTGAAAACCATTTGTTAGAATAATGAAGTTCTCTTTTTCCATGAATCCTAATATTCTAAAAATGTTCCTCCCAAATTTAACTCTTACTTCCCATAAATTTGTATTTGTTAATTTTTTGAAATATTCTTTTGGTATAAAATCAGAATCTCTAATTACCCTCAAATTCCAAGCTACTTTCTGTGCTTGTTTATCTGTCAAGGAATCTAAGAATTCTTCAATTGGTGATCTTCCTTTCTCGGTTCAATAAAATATGATTTTCTTCATCATGCAAAGTTAACATTATTGTGAACTTTTTCAAACGAATATTATTCACTTATTTTATTTTGTACCCTGATTGTAATAAATACTTAGTATCAAAATGATTGACATTTGTTGTAATCAAGAATTAAGATATTTAGTAATTGCAGATTTTACTTTTTGGGGAAATGTGTTTTGAATTTTTACAATTTCACAGTTATTAAATTTTGCCATTGCAGAAATTTGTTTAGCCAGCTTCGGCATTAGTTCATCAAACTCGTTAAATCCTTTTTCAAAAAAAATATTTTTAATAATTAGTGTTTTACTTTTTCTATCAGCTTTCGGATCGAGTCTTCCCACAAAATCATTTCCGTAAAGTATAGGCAGAACAAAATAGCCGTACTTTCTTTTTGCTTCGGGAACGTAGCATTCAATAGTATAATCAAAATCGAAAATAATTTTAATCCGTTCACGCTGAATTATTAGATTATCGAAAGGGGAGAGCAAAAATACTTGTTTTGATTTACTTCGTAATTTAGAAACTGAATTTAGTGTTGCCTCATCAGCATAATATTTATTTGAATTTATTCCATCAATTTCTACTTCAATAATTTCATTTGCTTCAATTAATTTTTTGATCCTCTTTTTAATTACAGCTCTCCCGGCTGTTTGCAGATCAGAATCGCGGGATGAACCGGGCTGAAGAAATTTTAATATTTCATTTTCCGAGATCACACCATTTGCGGTAATTGCACGCTTAATTAAAAATTCTGCAATTTCATTTTGTGATGGTCTTCTCTTATCAATATGAGAGGGGAGTACTCTTTCTGTTAAGTCGTAAATCTTATTGAACTTTTTTCTTTCTGTTATCATTAACTCACCCCGCCAGAAGAGTAACTCCAGAGCTACTTTCGCCGGTTTCCAATCCCACCAGGTACCGCCTTTTTTTCCGTCAAGCCGTTCAAAATCTTTAGAGCTTAACGGTCCTTCTTCTTTAATTCTTTTTAAAACCGGTTTTAGTAAATGTCCGGCTTTTTCAATCTGCTGCTGTGCCCAAGGTGATGATGGATTTTTGAAGTTCTTCATTCTCGGTAAATAAAATCGGTAATCCTCCATTGGCAGGTATGACATTGCATGCCCCCAATACTCAAAAACTAATCGCTCATTTTTCTGCAAGTTGTGAACTACATTTTCGGTGTACGAGTTATTCCTTGTCCAAAAAATATGGTGGTGTGCACGATTGATAACCGAGATAGTATCTATCTGCACATAACCGAGATGATTAATAATTTCGAAAAATCCGGTGCTGCCATTTGAAAGTTTTATTCTGCCATCCAGCAGCTGTGAATTTAGAATTACTTTTTTTGCGAGGATAGATGAGATTTGCATAATAATAGATTACTCAATTCGGTTTATTCTGTTTCCATGAATATCAATTAATATATCGTTACCTTCCAAAGTTACCTTTGCCATCCCCTTCACAAATTTTGAACCGGCTTCATAAATAGGTTCAATAATTATTTTTCCCTGCGTATTAATGTAGCCCCATTTATTATTTATCTCAACTAATGCTAAGCCCTCTGAAAATCTTTTAGCTCTTTTAAATTGCGGCTCAATTTGATATTTACCATCCAGATTTATGTAGCCGTAAAGACTATCAGTCATAGCTAACGCCAAACTATTTGAAAAAACATCAGCAACTTTAAACTTCAGCGGTATTACAATTTCATTTAATTTATTTATGTAGCCCCTTTTGTTATTAAGTTTTACGGGCGCCAAACCCTGTGAAAAATTACTAGCTTTATCATAATTGGGTTGAATAACAATTTCACCTTGACGGTTAATAAAGCCATATCTAATAACTTTATCAGTAAATATTCCCATCAAGCTATTATCAGTTTCATAAAAGTAAGCCAGCCCTTCATGAAAATCTCCAACACTTTCAAATTTGGGTTCAATTGCTATCTCACCATCTCTATTTAAGTAACCCCACTTATAATAATCTCTAAAAATTTTGAATGATCCAATTTTAACTTTTGCCAGTCCTTCTGAATAATCGCCAATGTAGCTATGTTCAAAATCCACTATCTCATTAAAGTTCTCATCAATAATACCATAGTTCAAATAGTTGTAATCACTAGAAGCAATTATAGCTCTTCCCTCATTAAACTCACCGGCGTAATCATATTTTGGTTTAAGAACAATTTCGCCCTTAGTTGTTTTGTAACCGTATTTTCCATTTTGAATAAATCTTTGATAATCAGCCGATGATTGTGCATAAATTGCAGTAGAGAATTGAATGATAAATGCGGATATGAAAAATAATTTACTCACTAAGTTGCCTCCAAACAGTAACAAAAGTTTTTGAAAAATTAATATTTAGATTTTAATACTTGATGAATTCGTTCCCCAAGCAGTTTAAGTTTAGGTAATGCATCTTCTTCACGCAAGGGCAAAAAGCAAGCAATGATGTATTTTACCTCACCGTCGTCAACAATTCCAACATCGTGTGTCCAAAAACTAAACCAGCCTGTTTTATGATAGAACATTGCATCTTTCGGTAAACCGGCTACGAGCTTTGTGTTGTCCAATTGTCTGCCCAAAAAAGTTTTTAACTGCATGCTGACCCATGGATTAACAAGCTGATTTTTGAAGATCAAATAGAGAAAGTCAGCGGCGTGAAGTGCACATGTTTCTGTCCCTCTAATCTTTTCATAACCGGGGTCTTCAAATTTACGACTCAAGAATTTTCGAGTTACTTCACTTCCTTGCCAATTATATTTATGAAGTAGAGCATTAATATTTTTTCGATCAGCTAAATCGATCAAACAATTTGCTGCTGAGTTATCGCTTCTTGTTATCATTAAATCCAATAGGTAATTTACAGTTACGGAATCGCCGTCTTGTAATAAGGGTCGGGGGTCAGTTTTAATTTCTTTACTCCGGTCAACATCATTTGGAGATTTTACCTCAACTACAGTTTCAAGTGAGTATTTTCCTTGAGAAATTTGTTTTAATATTTCAGCGGCTACATACATTTTGTAAACTGAAGCGGGATAAATAAAATTATCAAAATTAACTCCGCCCAATTTCGGATTATCTCCAGTTAAGTTAATAACCGCTAATGAGATCTGTTCAATTCCATCTTCGCCAACATTAAAATCTTTGTCAAGTTCTAAGTTGGAAACAATTTTATTTAATTCGGATGAAAGGTTTTCATCAATGGAAAAGTAGGAGGGGACTTTTAGATTTTGAGACATTGCAATTCCGGTAAGTAAGAATAGAAATATTATAAGTGACTTCATTTGATGTAAAGAATTATTGTAAATAAATATTTGATTTTAAGAGCAGTACAAATATAATATTATTTCAGCAACAACATCTTGCGACTTTGAGAAAACGAACCTGCTGTTAATCTGTAAATGTATATACCGCTTGATAAAACTTTGTCTAATGATGATGCATTAAATTCAACTTCATAATTTCCGGGTGGTTTTTGTTCGTTCACAAGCACGACAATTTCATTTCCCAATATATCGTAAACAATCAGTCTCAAATTTGTGCCGTCATTACGAGGAGTCCGTCGGCTGACGGATGACGAAGTAATCTCCGGAGATTGCTTCTCCCGAATTATCGGGATCGCAATGACAGATTCTGGAACTATAAATTTAATTGTTGTTGTTGGATTAAACGGATTAGGATAATTTTGACTCAACTCAAAATCAAGCGGTGCTGCATCGTTTTCATCAATAGTACTGATAACACTGCCGATTGAATATGCCAAACTTATATCATTAAAATAAATATCGTAAGTACCCGTTTGCGGAATTGTAAAAGAAATATTTGGCGCTCCGCCGGTTGTTATCTGCGCTGTTCCTGTCAGCCCTGTTGAGTTTCCCCAATCATCTCCGCTCCAATCGTTAGTGTTGGCAAATTTCATTTCGTGACCTCCGCCCAATATTTGTACATCCTCGGCAAACCAGTTTTCTCCATCAAGCTGCATCGGTATGTTCAAACTCCAGCCGGTAAAAGTACCTCCAATATACATTTGCGCTTGATGTCCGCCTGTTACTTCAAATGATTGAACTTTAGGCATCGCCGCAAAATATGTTTCATCGCCCGATTGTTTTGCAGCAATAAATACTTTCCCATTTTGCCCTGTTAGATGAACTTGATTGTTCAAAATTACTGCTGGTCCAAATGCAGCTTCAAATTCAATTGGAAGATTGGATGTAGTGGTGGCATCTAAAGTAAAATCAGGGTCATCGTAAACTCTATCTTCAATAGGATTAAAAGTAATATCCTGGTTCAATCTGGAATCACTTTCATTGTTTACTTTTAATATCATGCAGCTATGCGGGGGAATTTCTGCTGTGATAGTATCCATCATTCCAATTTCAGCATGCTGCCACAGGTCCCGTACTAATGCGCTGCCGGAAATTCCTAAATCGCTTAACGCAATTGTTCTCATTCGTGTTTCTTCTTCGCGATTGAAAAGTCCAACAAACCAATCACCGTTTGATAATTGCCCCGTCCAGATTTGGCTAGCCTCATCAACTGGATTGTTTGTTTGAGGCTGCCCCACAAAGCCGTCATAGTTTAACGCAAGCAATTCTTCATTTTGATAAAGCCATATATCTTCACCAATTGTGCTGTGCTGATCTGATATTGTAACCGGACCACCAGCAAATAGATGTGCAGAGATCACACTTCTTTTTTCTGAATCGGTTTCAAAAGTATTTATGCGTATAAAATCACCATCTAGCCGGACTTTATTTCTGCCTGAAATATAAGACCAGTATGTAAATCCATCAAAAGCGTTTGCGTATTGCGACCATTCATTAAATTTATGACCTCTATCTTTATCACTGAACTTCCACCACTCACCGTATCCGGTATCTTCATTTATTCTGATCATGTGCCCGAATTGAAGTTCTAATTCTGCTTCATAAAAAAGGTTAGGCATAACCAGACTCAAATACATTCCGTTTGAATCACATGCTTCACGCATCCATCGCAAAGCAGTTTCGTAATGTGCGCGTGGTCGGCTCACCCCAACTATTCCAAGGTAACGGTCGTAACCGGTTTCGTACCACGAAAGAAAATCAACTCGGAAATATTTGATTCCCATATCTGCATAATATTGAATGTATCCTTTTACATATTCCTCAGCGCCGGGTCTATCAACCTGCACCCATGTAAAAAGCGAGTTTTCCGAAGTATCGATTAGAGAACTTACATTAATATTTGTGCCGACAATTTTTCTTGTTGTGTCGTTAATATCGACATGTATCCATAAGGGATTGCCGTACATGCCGAGCCGCAAGCCCCGCTGCTGCAAACAATTTGACCACCAAGCAAAATCATGCTGCCAATGAATTGAATGAGTTGATCTGTATCCGTTTTCATTATATTGGGAAACATCACCCCAGCCGTCAACGCAAATCATTTCGTAACCGTAACTTTTTAAGTTTTGATCAACCCAATTTATGTTTGCTAAAAATTCTGATTCGGGAATGTAATTATCTGCAACACCGTTTTGTTCTTTAATAATGTGGTGTTCGTAAACACTCCAATAGAGTGGGGGATTGTAAGGATTGGATTGGGGAAAAGATGCTGACGTAAATATTATGAAAAATAAACAAGTGTGAGTATGGAAAATAAATTTATTCATAAAAGTAATATATCAGTAAAATTAGAATATCCATTCTTAACTCCGATTTTATTTGGAATGTAAGTACAAATTTTTAGAACGAAAACTCTAATCCGCCATTTAATAATAAACCTATTCTACTGTTGTCAAGAATGTCGTGACCTATTGATCCTCTAAAATTCAAATTATCAAACAGATTATATTTAATTCCTCCGCTCAGCACTATAAAATCGCCATATCGAATTCTTGAAGAACTATAACTTCCTTCACCAATCAAGTCAATATTTTCAGAAATTTGATACAGCAGTCCTGCACCGAGAATATTATAATATTCCCCGAATATTTTTGATTCGTAAATTAATGCTGACTTCACAAATATTTCTAAATTATTTGAGAACTCTCGAAAATAGGATGCCCAAACTCCAAGACTGCCTTCCGTCAATTCATAGTAAGGTCCAATTGATATTTTGTGATCATCATTCATTAGAGAATATTTACCAACAAGAATTGTATTTGATTCATCGAAATTAAAAACATCACCATGAAACTTTAAATTAACTGCTAATGATATTCGAGAAGAAAAATTATAATTACCTTGAAAGTTTGAGTAAGCCATATTTGGACGCTCATAATATGAAATGTAGCTTTCGATGTAGTTATTTGATTCGTCGTTAATATCAAAATATGAATTGAGGAATGTTCTGGAATCATTGGATTGAGAATAAGAAGTTGATGCCAATAAAATAAATAACAAAACTGCTGATAAAACTTTCATTTTAGTCCCTCACTTGTTTTATTATTGCCATATTATTAAAACATTTATACTTGTTAAACTTGCTTTATCACTTCTTACTAAAAATGAGTCTCCACAGTAAAATCATCTAACTATAATAATTCTATACTAAAATAATGAGAATATATTTTTAAGATAATTTTTGTTTTTATTAATTACAATGAAGAACTATGGTAGGAGAATATGCACTTTGGAAGATTCTAACAAAATGATTTATTTGGAAAGAATTTAACATCAACCTCTCCCTGTTTCCCTCTCCTTACTAAGGAGAGGGATTATATATAAAGGGATGGCAAATATAAAAGGCTGCAAATTAGCAGCCTCTTAATATCTTTGTATATTTTTCTCTACTTCTCTACTTCTCTACTTCTCTACGAATGTTCAATAGCTTCTAATTTTATATTTCAGTTAATAATTCTTGAGCCCTTTTCAAAGAATCATCAATATTATTAAAAATATTTTCTTCGCCAATTTCTTCAATTAATTTGTATTGAGTTAATGCATACATTAGTTGTTCATGAACACCTGAAAACACAAGATGAATATTTCTCTTATTGTTATCTCGAATAATTTCACTCAGCAAATTTAATCCGGAAGCATCTATAGTCGGAACATTCCTCATTCTTAATATCATTACTTTTGGTGGATTTTCAACTCGCAGCATAACGTCCTTAAATTTTGTTGCTGCACCAAAGAAAAACGGACCATTGATTTCATAAACTTCAACACCTTCGGGTACCATTTTATTTTGTATTGCATTTTCATCTTCAGGTTCATCAATATCTTTAATTTCTCTTGTGATAATATTAATATTGGATACATTTGCCATCCTTCTCATAAAAAGAAAAACAGCCAGTATCATTCCTATTTCTATTGCAACAGTTAAATCAAATATTACCGTTAAGCCGAATGTGGTTAGTAATACTGCAACATCACTGCGCGGACTTTTAAGTAAGCGTTTGAAGATATGAATCTCGCTCATATTATAGGCAACAATAATAAGAACAGCCGCTAAAGATGCCATTGGAATTAATTTAGCCCACTGACCAAGTAATAACATTATGCCCAATAGTGTAATTGCGTGAACTATACCCGCTATTGGAGTTCTTCCGCCATTTTTAATATTTGTGGCTGTTCTGGCGATTGCACCTGTAACCGGTATCCCTCCGAATAAGGGTGAAAAAATATTTGCAATTCCAGTTGCCACTAGTTCCATATTTGATTTGTGTTTACCCCCAATCATGCCGTCTGCAACCACAGCAGAAAGGAGCGCCTCAATGGCTGCGAGTATTGCAATTGTTGTAGCAGGAATTATTAGTTGTCTTATTGCAGCTAAATCTAGTTCAGGAAAAGAAGGACTGGAAAATGAAGATGAGATTGTGCCGAAACGTGATTCTATTGTATGTACGTTTAAATCAAACACTTGAACTGCAATAGTGGCAGCAATAATAGCAACGATAGAACCGGGAATTTTTCTGGATATTTTTGGAAAATATATGATTATAAGCAGTGAAGATAAACCGACTAAAAATGTTTCCAAACTCAGATTTGAAAAATGCTGAAAATATAAAGTCCATTTATCTAAAAAATCAGCGGGAACATTTTCTAAATTTAATCCTAAAAAATCATTTATTTGACTTGAAAAAATAACAACAGCAATACCGCTTGTAAAGCCAACAACAACCGGATATGGAATAAATTTAATAATTGAACCAAGTTGTGCAAAACCCATGATGATTAAAATTACCCCAGCCATCAATGTTGCCAACATCAGTCCCTCAATACCGTACTGCTGCACAATTCCATAAACGATTATAATAAATGCTCCGGTAGGTCCGCCTATTTGAACCCGACTTCCGCCAAGAAAGGAAACAATAAAACCACCGATTATTGCCGTGATAATTCCTTTTTCAGGCGAAACACCGGATGCAATTCCAAATGCTATTGCTAACGGTAAAGCCACTATCCCAACTAAAATACCTGCAATAACATCTTTTAGAATTTGGTCTTTTGTCATCTTTGAAAATAGAACAAATAATTTCGGCTTAAACATAATTCCTACATGATTAAAATAATAAGGGCTGTAAAAATAGTAATATTCTAAATAATGTTGAACACGTACCCAAATAATTTACGAACTTAAATGATATAAAAATTGGTAATTGTTTAATGGTATGTTACAAATCAGATTATGAGATTCGCCGAATGTTTGCTGCTTGGAATAAAAAAGGCTGCAATTGCAGCCTGAAAATATCTATCTATTTTACTTCTAAACTTCTCCACTTCTATACTTCTATGCTTCTATGCTTCTTAATATTTATAATCATCATCTTCTTCAAAATTTTCATCATCCGGTTTCATTGTAAACATACTTGTCAGCATATCTTTAAATTGTAATCCGAACTCGATATGATCTTTGCTAAGCAGAGAATGCTCAGCTAAACCATGTAGAACAAATTCCATCAAAATAAATTTGCTTTCTTCATCTTCATTTGGGTAGTATTTGTTTACAAGAGCACTTAATCCGGGAACGCCGCACAAAAGTTTTTTGTAATCTTTGTTCGATAAATTTGAAATTATATCAATAGTATTTCCGTGAGAAAACCAATGTATTATTTCATGATATGGATTTTCTTCTTTGGTGCGTTTTATTTTTTCGGGACTAGGAAAGAGACTTACAAATTGATTTTTGATGGCTTTACCGATTAGAATTTGTGCTACCTTCGCCGGACCTTCCTGTTCTCCTTCATAAACTAATTCTACTTTTCCTGTAATGGACGGAATGACACCAACAAAATCAGAAATACGGAGTGTTGTTTCTGTTTCATTGTTAATCAATGTTCTTCGTTCGGCTGTGCTGATTAAATTTTCGTAAGCGCTGATTGTTAGTCGCGCCGATACTCCGCTTTTGGAATCGACATACTCACTTTCTCGTGCTTCAAATGCAACATGTTCAATTAAATCTTTTATCAGTTCAGGTGCATTAATTGATTTGGTTTGTTCATCCGTTAATTTTGCTTCCTGCGAAGTAATTTCTTTTGATTCATGAATTGTTCTCGGATAGTGAGTTAAAATTTGTGAATCAATCCTGTCTTTAAGCGGGGTAACAATTGAACCGCGATTTGTATAATCTTCGGGGTTAGCGGTAAACACAAATTGTACATCAAGCGGCAGTCTTATTTTGAATCCTCTTATCTGTACATCTTTTTCTTGAAGAATATTGAACAACGCAACTTGAATTCTCGCTTGAAGATCGGGTAATTCATTAATTACAAAAATGCCTCTGTGCGAGCGGGGAATTAATCCAAAGTGGATAACTCTTTCATCCGAGTAGGGCAGCTTTAATGATGCAGCTTTTATCGGATCAACATCACCTATCAAGTCGGCGATTGTTACATCGGGTGTTGCAAGTTTTTCCGTATAGCGTGCTTCTCGGCTTATCCACTCAATCGGAGTTTCATCCTGCATCTCTTCAACTTTATCAATCCCATATCTCGAAAGGGGATTGAGCGGATCGTCATTGACTTCCGAGCCGGCAATAATTGGAATGTATTCGTCAAGCATGTTTACCATCATTCTCGCAATTTTTGTTTTTGCCTGCCCGCGCAATCCAAGCAAAATTATATTATGCCTGGATAGCACAGCAGTTTCAATATCGGGAATTACAGTTTCATTGTAGCCGATTATTCCCTCAAACAATCTGCTGTTATTTTTTAATTGATGAATTAAATTCTCACGCATTTCATCTTTAATAGAGCGCGGTTTGTATCCGCCGGATTTTAATTCTCCGAGTGTTTTTATTTTTTCTATTTTGTATTTCATTTTTTCCTTTGTTTTAAGGAGACAGTAGTCAGAAGTCAGTACTCAGTAGTCAGAAATCAGAATCCTGAATCCAGAATTATTTAATTGCTTAAATTCTCCTACAATTGAATTCTATGGACAATTTTGTAGAAGCCACCTCATAACCAGTATTTAAACTATAAATCGCCATTACGAGGAGTTATTTTTAACGACGAACTAATCTCAATTCAGAGATTGCTTCATCCCGATAAAAAACATCGGAATTCGCAATGACAAGATTGAATGATTCAAATTAATATTTATCAAGTTTTTAATTTGAAAACTTTCAATCTTTTTCTTGCAACCTGCCAACCTGCAACCTGCAACATTAGTTTCACCTAACCCTCTTTCGTCTATTCCTAACATAGTCTTCAAAAATAAACTCTCCTAAACCTGATATATCAGAATAGTAAGCCCTGCCTTGATTAGTTTGTGTAAACTCACGCACAAATTTTTGCAGATATGCATCACGGGCAATCATAAATGTTGTAATATTTATTCCAAGTTTTCGACAGATGGCTGCTTGGTCGAGAGTTTTATTAATAATTTTTCTATCGAGACCGAAACTATTTTTATAATATTTTGCCCCTTCTTTCAAGCAGGTTGGTTTACCGTCAGTTATCATAAATATTTGTTTGTTGTTCGTTTTACGTCTTCGTAAAATATCCATTGCTAATTCCAAACCGGCATGTGTGTTTGTATGGTATGGACCAACCTCAAGATAGGGTAGATCTTTAATTTGAATAGGCCAGGCATCATTTCCAAAAACAATAATGTCCAATGAATCGTTTACATATCGCGTAGTTATAAGTTCAGCAAGTGCCATTGCAACTTTTTTTGCGGGTGTAATTCTGTCTTCACCGTAAAGTATCATTGAATGCGAAATATCTATCATCAAAACTGTTGAAGCATTTGTTTTGAAATCTTTCTCCTCAACTTCCAAGTCACCTTCGGTCAAATGAAAATTTGTGATACCATGATTAATTTGAGCATTCCGTATTGAACTTGTCATATCAATCTGATCCAGTTCGTCGCCAAATTGATAGTCACGTCTATCCGCATTTTTTTCATCACCGGCACCGGAAAAAGGAGTTTTATGCTGACCTTTATTTGATCGTTTTAATTTGCTGAAAATCTCTTCTAAAGATTGTCTTCTAATTGCAATTTCTGATTTAGCCGTTAGAACAAATGTTCCCAATTTCTGTTTGTCATCTTCGATGTAGCCTTTATCTTTTAAGTCCTGAATAAAATCACCAATTCCATAATTATCATCAGTCAGTTGATATCTTGAATCTAAATCATTTAGGAATGAAAGTGCTTCATTTACATCACCGGCAGAAATATTTAGAAGTTGAAGAAAAATTTTCAACAGTTCATCAAAATCAGCTTTTCCTTTTGGTTTGGGAATGAATTTGCTAAATCTAAAACCTTTCATGTTTTCTCTTTTCTATTAAAAACCAAATTTTAATTTTATTAGTTCCAAAAAATACCGGACTTAATGTATGATTATAAAATAATATTTGATAATGCAATAAATGATTAAAATTCATTAAATTTATTTTTTAGTTAAGCCTACTTTATCAAAATAGAAAATTATGCGTCCGACACTTGCAGTAATTCATACACCAAATCTAAAATATAATTTCTTAGCTATTAGAAAAAAGGTAAAAAAAATTAGAGTAATGGCAGTTGTTAAAGCCGATGCTTACGGGCATGGGATGATAAAGTGTGTTGAGGCATTAAAATCCTTGGGCGATAAATCTCCGGAATACTACGGTGTTGCGCTGCTTGAAGAAGCGATAGAGTTAAGAAAATCTAAAATAACTGATGAGCCAATTTTAAGCTTTGCACCCTTTTTGCTAAGTGAAATAAATAATTATAAAAAGTATAAAATAATTCCTACTGTCTGCACTGCTAAGCACATAAATGATTTATATAAATTGAACAAAAGAATTAAAATTCACATCAATATTGAAACGGGAATGGGAAGGCTTGGAATTAATTTTATGGAAGCAGCAGAATTAATTAGCCGGCTTACCAAAAATAAAAACATAATTATTGACGGCATCTATACTCATTTTGCTACATCGGATGTTAAAAATAAAAAGTTTGCACAACTGCAATTGCAAAGATTTAATAAAGTATTATCGGAATTAAAAAGTAAAAATATCGATTACGGATTAGCTCATACCGCTAACAGCGGAGCGATTTTAGATATGCCTGAAACTTGGCTTGATATGGTTAGAGTTGGAATTTCCCTTTATGGTTATTATCCTTCTCAAGAAACCAGTGAATCAATTAAACTAAAACCGGTTATGTCTTTAATTTCAAAAGTATCAACAGTTCATTATATTAACAAAGGAGATTCAGTTAGTTACGGACGAAAATTTATAGCTAAGCAAAAAACAAAAATTGCAACTGTGCCTATTGGTTATGCCGATGGTTTTAGCCGGGGACTTACCAATAATGCAAGTGCCATTATAAAGGGGAAAACCTATCCTCAGGTTGGCAGAGTATCAATGGATAGAATTATGTTTGATGTAGGCGACGATAAGATTAAAGTTGGAGATAAAGTAATTTTGTTAGGCAGCAGTAAAGAAAAATCAATCACGGCATGGAAATGGTCAACTGTACTTAATACCATTCCTTATGAAATTATCTGCGGAATTAGTAAAAGAGTACCGAGAGTATTTAGATAGTCAATATGGATTTGAAAAAAGAATATATTAACCAAGCTCTAACAACCGCATCACATAATTTACGGTTAACGAGTGAAAAAATTGAAGTGGTTGCAATTTTAAAGGAATATATTTCTAAAAATAACAATGTAAGCGACAGCATTGTTGAAATGAAAAAGATAACGGAGCTTTCAAAATTTGCCATAAAACTTGGTGATGTAAACAATTATATAAATAGCGATAAAATTGATTTTATTAAACTCTCGGAAAAATTTAAGGAGCAGAGTCATAATTTAATAATAGAACTAAGCTCAGTCTTAGATAAAGTTACACCGGATCATTTGAGAGAACTGCTTGATAGAACAAATAAACAAATTGAAGAAGAAAGTTTTGATAGCGAACCTGAAGAGGAAAGTGATGTAAATGGGGAAATTAAAAATGATGATTATGAATTAGAGGAAGAAAATTATAAATCGGCAAGTGATATATTAAAAGAATCAATTATTATGGAAGACTTGCCGGAAAAAGTTGAGCAATTCGATTTCAAGGATTTTGAAGATTCAATTCTAAAGCCTATAAGAGAGATGGATGGGTTTTTAGATAGATTATCATTAAATGATTATAATGATAATGAAATTTCCGAACATATATTTATGGCTTCAAAAAATGCAGCTTCATCTAAGGAAATAGGCTTTGATATTTTATCTAACATGAACAGCACAATTGCAGCCGCACTAACTTTAGTAAAGGATAAAAAAATTAAACCTGATAATAACACGGTTGAAAATTTAAGAGCGTGTTTAATTGTAGTAGTAGCTGTGGTAAGAGGAAAAGATGTAGATATAACTGACTATCTTAATAGAGCAGAAAAATTTGGTAAAGAAATAACAGAAAAAGTATAAAAGGAAATATTAATGGAAGTATTTGCAATAATTATGGCTGGAGGAATTGGTTCTAGATTTTGGCCTCGAAGTAAACAAAAAGCACCAAAGCAGTTAATGAAAATTTTTGGTGATAAAACAATGATTCAGGATACTGTTGCCAGGCTTGACGGAATTGTTGAAAATAAAAATATATTTGTCATCACTAACGAAATTCAAAAACCGCAGGTAGTAGAGCAATTGCCTCAACTGCCGGAAGAAAATATTATTGACGAACCCTTCGGCAAAAATACCGCCGCATGTGTTGGGCTTTCGGCTGCAATAGTTAAAAAGAAAAACAGCAAAGCCGTTATGATAACACTGCCTGCCGATCATTTTATTAAAGATGTAAAAGAGTTTCAAGAGAATATTACTGTAGCAATTAAATTTGCAGAAAAATCAAAAGGACTTGTAACCATAGGCATAAATCCAAATAAACCCGAAACCGGTTACGGCTATATCCAGATTGATGATAAGAAGAGTGATGAGAATATTCATAAAGTACTTACCTTTGCCGAAAAGCCGAATCTTGGTACCGCAAAAAGATTTATGAAAGCCGGCGACTTCCTCTGGAATTCAGGAATGTTTATTTGGTCGGTTGAAGCTATTTGGGAAGAAATTAAAACACACATGCCCGATCTTTATTCCGGTATTAATGAAATTTATGATGCTTATGAAACTGATGACTTTAAAAAAGTATTACGCGAAGTTTACGGTCAGATTAAAAGCATAAGCATTGATTACGGCGTTATGGAAAAATCAAAAAATGTTTATTTGACTAAAGGTTATTTTGATTGGAGCGACGTAGGCAGTTGGGAAGCAGTTTACGAGTTATCCGAAAAGGATAAAGATGATAACGCTAAGATAGGTGAGGTTTACTCCTCGGATACTTTTAGTTCTTACATCTATTCCCCAAATAAATTTACCGCAGTTATTGGCGGGCATAATTTAATTGTTATTGATACTGATGAAGCCCTGCTTATCTGCGATAGAAATAATGCGCAGGACGTTAAAAATATTGTAGATTATCTTAAAATGAATAATCATAAAGAACTAATTTAGTTTAATATGAAAAAGCTTTTAACCGAATCAGATATTATTAGTTTTTCAGGGAGCGGCTCAAAAATTTTTAATGTGAGTAAGCAAACTCTCCTAACTCCGCTTGCAATTGATAAAGCAAGGGAACTTGGAATAACTATCGTTCGCAATACAGCCGATGAATTAATTAAAGGTGCACCGGAAGCTAAATCATTTGATAAAGGTAAAAAGACAATTTGTATCGGCGGTGATCATACCGGTTATCAAATAAAAAATATTTTAAAAGAAATATTAAAACAAAAATCGTATGAAGTGTTTGATGTTGGGACACTAAGTGAGCAGTCATGTGATTACCCCGATTATGCATTTGAGGTTGCTAAAAAAGTAGCTCTAAAAGAATATCGGTTTGGAATTTTAATTGATGCAACGGGAATACCATCTGCAATTACCGCAAATAAAGTTCCCGGTATCAGAGCTGCAACTTGCTACAATGAGTTCTCGGCAAAAAGTGCAAGAGAGCATAACAATGCTAACATTCTTGTAGTTGGAGCAAAATCGCTTGGTGAAGAAACCATTAAATCAATTTTAGATACCTGGCTTCAAACTGAATTCGGCGGTGAACGTCATCAGCGGCGTTTAGATAAAATAAATGCGATTGAAGAGAAATTTGTTAAAAGTAGGAGTTAGAAGTCAGGATTCAGAATTCAGAATTCAGAATTCAGAATCCAGGAGCCAGAATTCAGGAGTCAGAATAAAACTATTGTTATTAATGTTTAATCATTTAACCTGAAACCTGCAAACTTGAAACGTGTAACCAAAATCCTATAATCTTAAAAAACTTAAAAAAAGGAAATACTTGTACATAGTTAATGCCCCTGTCAACGAAGTCCGAAAAATTCAACCCGGAATATTTTTATTAAAAGCTCACTGTCCTGAAATAACAAAAGAGATAAAGCCCGGTCAATTTTGTAATATAAAAGTATCAACCACCACCTCGCCCTTATTAAGGCGTCCTTTCAGCGTTTGTGATATTGAAGGCGAATATATTTTCTTCATGTTCAATGTTCATGGAGAAGGAACTGAATTGCTCTCAAAAAAGGAACATGGTGAACTTATTGATGTATTAGGTCCGCTCGGAAATGGTTTTGATTTAGATGGTGATTACGATACAGCGGTTATTGCTGCCGGGGGATTGGGTGCTGCTCCATTTCCCTTTTTTACACGCATGCTGCCCAAAAATAAAAACGTTTTATCGTTTATGGGCGGAAGATCAAAAAGTGATATAATTACTTACGGATTAAAAAATGTTCAAGCTGCTACTGATGACGGTTCGTTCGGATTTAAAGGCACAATAATCGATTTGATGAATGAAAAAATTGATGTATTAAAAAAAGATAAAATTAAAATATTTTCATGCGGACCAAATCCAATGTTAAAAGCATTAAAAGATTTTTGTGATAAGCACAGTTTTGAAGCATTAGCTTCAACGGAGTGTGCAATGGCATGCGGATTTGGAATCTGCCAGGGCTGCCCAATTGAATCATCTGAGGATGATAAATATTATTTGGTCTGTAAAGATGGTCCCGTATTCGATATTAAGGATATTAAATTATGAGAGAGATAGATTTATCAGTTTCGATTGGAAAACTAAAACTGAAAAACCCAATAATGCTGGCATCGGGCACAGTTGGTTACGGTAATGAAATATCGAACTATACAGACCTGAGTAAAATTGGCGGGATAGTAACAAAATCAGTTTCACTTAAACCGCGTAAAGGCAACCCTCCGCAGCGTATTGTTGAAACTGCATCGGGAATGCTGAACGCAATTGGTCTTGCTAATGTTGGACTTGAAGCATTTATAAATGAAAAAATTCCCTTTTTAGAAAAAGTGAATTCAACATTGATTTGCAATATTGCCGCAAGCACTATCGAGGAATATGTAGAGTGTACAAAAACATTAGTTAGCGAAGATGCTGTAAAAGCATTTGAGATTAATGTATCATGCCCAAATGTTAAGGAAGGCGGACTGGTATTTGGTAATGACTTAAAATCAGTTGGAAGAATTACTGAAAAAGTTAGAGCGGTAACAACCAAACCGATAATTATAAAACTTTCACCGAATACTTCGGATATTAAATCATTTGCAAAAATTGTAAAAGATGAAGGAGCCGATGCGGTTTCTGCAATAAATACTTTAGTTGGTACGGCATTTAATATTAAAACCCGAAAACCCAAAATTTTTAATGTTACCGGGGGACTATCAGGTCCCGCCATAAAACCTGTAGCACTTGCAAAGGTTTTAGAAATAAGCAGAAATGTTGATATACCAATAATCGGCATTGGCGGAATTATGGACTGGAAAGATGCTGCCGAATTTATGGTGGCGGGTGCATCGGCAGTGCAGATCGGTACTGTCAATTTTATAAATCCAAATGCGGGAATAGAAATAATTGATGGGCTGAAAGAATTCTGCCGAAGTGAATCAATTGACGAAATCTCAAAACTTACAGCATCTTATATACTTTGAAAATGAATATTGATAAAGCTCTCGAACGTCTTTACTCATTACGTCAGCTTGGAGTAAAGTTAGGTCTGCACAACATTATAAAAATATTAGACCATTTAGATAATCCCCAAAACGATTTTAAGTCGATACATGTTGCAGGTTCTAACGGAAAGGGAAGTACTGCATCATTTATTGCGAGTATTTTAATGGAAGCCGGATTCAAAGTTGGATTATTTACATCACCGCATTATGTTAAGTTCAATGAACGATTTAGAATAAATGGTAAAATGATTTCCGATGATTACATTGCAGGTTTTATTAATGAACTAGAAGAATATATTAATAATAACGAAATAACATTTTTTGAGATTTCCACAGCATTGGGGTTCAAATATTTTAGAGATAGTAATGTTGATATTGCAGTAATCGAAACCGGTTTAGGCGGCAGATTAGATGCGACGAATACATTGCTTCCCGAAGCGAGTGTAATTACTACAATATCATTAGAGCACACAAAAATTTTAGGTGATACATTAGAAAAAGTAACAGCAGAAAAAGCGGGAATAATAAAAAATAATTCCAATGTATTTATTGGGGATATGGCAACGGAGGCAGTGAATGTTTTAAAAAGTACTGCCGATGAAAAGAAATCGAATAGTTATGATTTAAAAGATTACTGTGAGTTCAACAGAGATTCATTGCAGCTGCGTTTGAAAAATAAAACTATAAACTTATATACTGCTCCGCTAAGAGGTTATCACCAGTTAAAAAATGCAGCTCTTGCAATTTTAACTCTCAATAAATCTTTTGAAGTTGAAAACTTGGATAATATTTTTGACGGTATAAACAATGTTATTGATAATTGCGGAATCGAAGGCAGGTATGAAGTTTATTCTGAAAAACCAAAAATAATTTTTGATTCGGCTCATAATCCGCAAGGAATGAATGCATTTGTTGATGAGTTTAAAAAAGAAAAAAATAATTATGTAAATAGAATTGCAGTATTTGGTGCGATGAGTGATAAGAATCTTGACGAAATGTTTAGAACTTTTGCACCTGAATTTTCAAAAATATTTATAACTACTATAAATACAGAGCGTGCGGCTTCTATTGACGAATTAAAAAATACTGCTGAAAAAATTAACATTGAAGTGGAAGCGATTGAAAACGTTGAAAACTTGATAATAAACTTTAATAAGACTAATAAAAATGACTGTCTTGTTATACTCGGCAGTATTTATTTGGTTGGAGAAATAAAATCAAAATTATCAAATAAGAGTAGAAATGACTTGACATTATAATTACATAGATTTATTTTTGTGTTGTACCTCGTGTTCCTTTCACTAAATTCAAAAAAATCAAAATCATTTTTCTGGTAGTACCCCAAAAAAAGTTAAACTTGACCAATAAAATTTTTTCTTATATATATTATCTAAACACAATTCCCAGGACAAATCATGCCAAAGGATATCTCAGCACTGCAATCAAAAAAAATAGTTGATTTATACGAGATTGCAAAAAAACTAAAACTAGCTAACTACGGTGATCTTAGAAAACAAGAGCTAATTTTTAAAATTTTAGAAGCACAAACAAAAAAGGACGGACTCACATTTTCCAAAGGTGTTTTGGAAACATTAAGTGATGGATACGGATTTTTGAGATCTTCTGATTACAATTATCTTCCTTCACCGGATGATATTTATGTATCACCATCACAAATAAAAAGGTTTATGTTAAGAACCGGAGATTTTGTTAGCGGACAAGTTAGACCGCCAAAGGAAGGTGAAAGATTTTTTGCCTTGCTAAGAGTAGAAGCTGTAAACGGCAAAGACCCCGAAGCAATAAGAAATAGAACATTATTTGATAACCTTACCCCGCTATATCCTACAAAAAGATTAAAGTTGGAATCATCACCCGGTGAATACTCAATGCGTGTTATGGATTTACTTGCGCCGATAGGTAAAGGTCAAAGAGGTTTAATTGTTTCGCCGCCGAAAACCGGTAAAACAATTTTAATGCAGAAAATTGCAAATTCAATTACAAGAAATCATCCTGAAGTAAAAATGATTATGCTTCTAATTGACGAACGCCCTGAAGAAGTAACCGATATGCAGCGTTCGGTACAGGCAGAAGTGATAAGTTCTACATTCGATGAACCTGCTGAAAGACATGTGCAAGTTGCCAATATGGTGATTGAAAAAGCTAAGAGAATGGTTGAAGCAAAAGATGATGTTGTTATTCTTCTCGACTCTATTACAAGATTAGCTCGTGCGCATAATACAGTTATTCCTCACTCCGGTAGAATACTTTCCGGCGGTGTCGATTCTAATGCGCTGCATAAACCGAAAAGATTTTTTGGTGCCGCTCGTAATACAGAAGACGGCGGAAGTTTGACTATTATTGCTACTGCTCTAATCGATACTGGCAGCAGAATGGATGATGTAATTTTTGAAGAGTTCAAAGGTACCGGTAACTTGGAACTGGTTCTTGACAGAGACCTTTCGGACAGAAGAATATTCCCTGCAATAAATGTAAACCGTTCAGGTACAAGAAAAGAAGAATTATTGTTGAAAGAAGAAGAGCTAAATAAAGTTTGGATCATTAGAAAAATTCTTAGCGATTTTGATTCGATAGAAGCTATGCAATTTTTATTAGATAAAATGAGAGGAACTAAAAACAACAAACAGTTCTTGGAAAACATGAATAATTAAATCTTTCTTTGCTATTTTTTTTGACTTGTATAGATTTTTAGATTACATATTTTGTTTATTTAGTAATCTTAAATTTGTTCTCAACTAAATGAATGGAAGAATCTTGCTATGAGTTACAAGTTCACAAAAATTGTTTACCTAATTTTGCTGCTTGGTATTTGTAATGTATTTGCCCAGCCCCGGCATAAATCAGTTTTTATTGAAACAAATATTTTTCCTAACGGAGAGGATTATAGATGTTTCATTTCTTTTAGAATTCCATATAAGAATCTGGTGTTTATTAAGAATAACGGTGAGTATTTAAGCGGCTTAACTTTTACCATCGAAGCACATTTGAATGATGAAATTTATACACGTCAATCCTCGGGCGAAAAACTGAGCACTGCCGATTATAATAAAACTGAATCATCGGATGATTTTATTCAAGGGGTAGTAAGCATTGATCTGCCTTCCGGTAAATACAAGATTGAACCCATCTTTAACCTTAGCAACACCAAACGAACAGTTAAACTTCCTTCATTCAACATTGCGCTGGATGCCGATTCCGGTAAAATTTTACAGCCCATTGTTTTAGAAAATAAAAAGATTGAACTAAATGGGATAGAATATTTAGAACTGGTAAATTACAGTAATGTTATTCCATTCACGGCAAATAAAATCAATCTGCTCATTCCTCTTCATGATTTATCTATACCGGAAATCAATGTAACTGTTGTTCAGAATGATGAAGAAATTATTGAAAAGAAAATTGAGTCACTTGGAGTTTCATCGATAAACATTGATAAGTTCAGTAATGATATTGGAATCAATTTCTTTGACGGGGATACTAAGCTTAATCTTTTTCTACTTTCGGGCTTTAGTGAAAAACTGAACGAAGGTAATGTGAAAATTAAAATTGAAGCTGTGGATTTTGAGAAAGAATTCAATTTAAATGTTGAGTGGGTTGATAAACCTTTTTCTTTAATGGACCCTGAATTTGCAATTAAACTTTTAGAAAACTTAGTTGACAAGAATACTGTAAAAAATTTGCTTAACGGTGATGAAGATGAATATTACGATAAACTAAAGGAATTTTGGGCGCCTAAAGATCCCGTTAAAGAGACGGCGTTAAATGAAATTATGTATGAGTTTTATTCTCGTGCCGATGGTGCAATTAGTAAATTTGCAACTGTTGATTTAAGGAACGGAGCAAAAACCGATAGAGGTAAAATTTATATCAAGTATGGTGATCCGGATAATATTGTAAGAACATATTCTGATAACAATGAAGTAATTGAAATTTGGAAATATAAAAGTCCGAAAAAAGAATTTACATTTATAGATAGATCAGGATTAGGAAACTTTAGCTTATATTAATTATGCAGACATTTACTTTTACATGCGGGGATATTAACGGAATTGGTCCGGAAATATGCCTAAAAACTTTCAATAAAATTCTTCCTAAAAAGAGTTATAGGGTTGTATTGTTTTGCCCTGCAAATGTATTTATTGATACATGCCAGATTGTTAATCCCGGTTTTGAATTTGTAATCACAAAAAGTTGGTCCGATGTGAAAAAAAGCGAATTTCCTTTAACAGTATTCGACATCGGTAAAGCAAATGTTACTGTAGGTAAGCCTACAAAAACTTCGGGCAAATTTTCTTTTAAGTCAATTAAACTTGCGCACAAAAGTATAACAGACGGCATTTCATCTGCAATGATAACTGCGCCGATATCGAAAACCTCGTTCAAACTTGCGGGCATCAAATATCCGGGTCATACTGAATTACTTGCAGATTTATCGAAGACGAAAAAATTTGTAATGACCTTTCTATCAGAGGAGTTTATAACTGCCTTAGTTTCCATACATGTTCCGGTTAAAAATGTCTCTTCTAAAATTACACAGAAAAGTATTCTCGATACGATTGAGGTTGTACAAAATTCTCTTAAAAAAGATTTTAACATTGCTGAGCCTAAGTTATCAATACTCGGATTAAATCCTCATGCAGGTGAGGAAGGGCAGATAGGTACTGAAGAAATTAAGACTATTCAGCCGGCAATAAAAAAAGTAAAATCAAAAAACATTTACGGACCATTTTCGGCTGATGCTTATTTTGGAAACAAACTCTATAAAAATTACGATGCAACAATCGGTATGTATCACGATCAAGTTTTAATTCCTTTTAAGATGATAAACTTTGAAGAAGGTGTAAACTACACAGCCGGACTTCCTATTGTAAGAACCTCACCGGATCATGGTACTGCATTTGATATTGCCGGACAGAATCGTGCTTCTTCAAGCAGTATGTTTTCTGCATTTAGATGGGCACAGAAAATTGTTAAGAACAGAAATGCGAATACAGGCTAAGCAATATTCCCATATTGCTGAAATATACAACCAGCTTATGCTTTCGGTAGATTATAAAAACTGGGCAGATTACATTTATGAAATATGTGAAGGGTATGCTCTAAAACCCGATATCGTTTTAGAATTAGCATCGGGTACTTGCGTTCTTGCAAATCATCTATCGCCAAAATTCAATAAAATAATTACTACCGATTTATCAATAGAAATGCTAAAACAACTTTCCTGTACTAATACTAATAGTGTCTGCTGCAATATGACGGCAATGCCATTCAAAAATAAATTCCAATTTTTAATCTCAGCCTTCGATAGTGTTAACTATTTGCTGAATGAAACCGAGGTTGAAAAATTATTTACCGAGATTTTTAGATTATTGTCACCCGAAGGAATATTTACTTTTGATGTTAGTCTTGAACCGAATAGTGTGCTGAATGTGGAGCACTTAAATAGGGAAGGGGAATATAAGGGTATAAGCTACATTCAGAAAAGTGAATATGATACAGTTAAAAAACTTCATTCAAATAACTTTGAATTAACTTTTAACGATGGAACAATAATAACAGAAACACACATTCAAAAAATTTATGATTTTAATTATTATTTTGAGGTTATAAATAATGCGGGTTTATATGTTAGTGAATGCTTTGAAGCATTTTCTTTTGATGATGCGGATGAGAATTCCGAAAGAGTTCAATTTATTGTAAAACAGTGCGAGTGATGATGTTAACTATTGATAATTTAGAATTTAATTTTCCCAATCAGCAGCTATTTAAAAACCTTAATCTAACTATTGATAAAGGTGAGTTTGTATATTTGGTCGGCAAAAGCGGTTCGGGTAAAACCACATTGCTGCAAATGATTTATATGAATCTTTTTCCGCAAGACGGTTATGTTGAACTTTCCGGGTTTAATTCTGTCGTAATTAAAAGAAAAGATTTACCGCTGCTTAGAAGAAAAATCGGAATTATATTTCAGGACTTCAAACTATTAAAGAATAGAACGGTTTACGAAAATTTGGAATTTGTTCTTAAAGTTACCGGCACACCGGCTAAAATAATTAAACGTAAAGTGTTTACTGCTCTTACAGAAGTCGGGTTATCACATAAACAAAAAAATATGCCGGATACACTTTCGGGCGGGGAAAAACAGAGAGTGGCAATTGCACGTGCTATAATAAATCAGCCTGAATTAGTTTTAGCTGATGAACCAACCGGAAATTTAGACCCGGAAACAGCACGTGAAATTCTTATGATCCTTAAAAAAATAAATCGGAGAGGAACCGCTGTACTTTGTGCAACACATAATTATAAGTTAGTTGAACAGAATAACTCGAGAATAATTAAATTGGACAAAGGCAAAATTGTAAACACAAAGTTGGAATCTATTATAACTTAATATCCAATACGTCTAATATTTTATCTGTAACTATATTTACCGGCAAAGTACCATCCAACACAATCACTTTATTTTTCCTCTTATAATGCTCAATTACCGGCGATGTAGTATTATGAAAAACATTCAATCTATTTTGAATTACTTCGGCATCATCATCTTCACGTTTAATAAAACTATTTTCCGATTTACAGAACGGGCAGACCGAAGTATTCTCTAAATTTTTAAGATTTACTATGCTATTGCACACACTGCACATTCTCCGCTGCGAAAGCCTTTCTACTATTACCGAATCTTCAGCTTCTAATGAAATATAGTGGGGAGTTTCATGATCCAATTCTTCTAAAATTTTATCAAGTATAGTTGCTTGGTTTAACGTCCGCGGGAAACCATCTAAAATATAACCGTGCTGCGATTCTTCTTCCATCAAAACTTCTTTAATAAGCCCGCCCATTAAATCGTCAGGTACTAAGTTACCCTGATCAACAATTTCTTTGGCTTTCCTGCCGAGTTCTGTTTTATTTTTAATTGATTCGCGTAGAATATCTCCGGTAGAGATATGTCTTATATTAAGTCTGGATGATAAAATTTTTGCTTGTGTTCCTTTTCCCACCCCGGGTGCACCAAAAATTACTATCTGCATTATTGTTCCAATTTAAATTATCAACAGTTTTAATTTATAACACTTAAAATTAGCAATTGCTTTTGGAAATGTCATTATGGAAAATCAATTTGTGTAAAAAAGATTAAACTTCTATATCCAAGTTAATTTATCTTTCTCTTTTTATCAAAGAAACTCTGTAAAAGATTTTTACTTTCTTCGGCATAAATTCCGGAATAAATCTTAATTGTGTGATTCAATTTTTTATCTTCAGCAAAATTATAAATAGATCCGCAAGCGCCGGATTTGGGTTCAAATGCGCCGAAATATAATTTAGGCAGCTTAGCTAAAATAACTGCACCGGTACACATAACACAGGGTTCTAATGTAACGTATAACTCGCAATCGGTTAAATATTTACTGCTAAGATTATTTGAAGCGGCAGTTATCGCAATCATTTCGGCGTGTGCAGTCGGGTCGTTTAACGTCTCTACCTGGTTATGCCCCTTGCCTATTATTCTATTATTATGAACAACAACTGCTCCTATCGGTACTTCATCCTTTTCAAAAGCTATCTCTGCTTCTGATAAAGCTGCAAACATAAATCTGTAAACTGATTCAGGAAAAAGCAAAAGCGGGAACCCAAAAAATAGTTGAATATTGTACGCCCGGGAGGATTCGAACCCCCAACCCCCAGAGCCGAAATCTGGTGCTCTATCCAATTGAGCCACGGGCGCATTAATTTGTGTTTCAAATATAGTTCATTCCGATTAAATATTAAATACTATTTTAATCTATTAAAAATTTGTTCTTCCCTTTTCCTATCATAGAAATAATGCTGCGCAGATTATTAAAGAAAAAATGTTTATCATGCAATTTAAATTTTACAGATAATGAAAAACTTAAATATAAATATTGAAAAAGTTAGGCAATCAGGCAGTGTTGCATTGAATGATAAAGTTGCGCGGCTTAAAAGTGAAGGGAGAAAAATAATAAGCCTAAACTCCGGTGACCCGAATTTTAATACTCCTGCAGTAATTGTTGAATCAGCAAAAGATGCAATGATGAAAGGGTTTACACACTATTCTGATAGCAGGGGAATTGCTGAACTTAGGAAAGCGTTAGCGGACAAAATTAAAAATTGGAATAGCGGTGAATATAATTTTGAAAATGAAATATTAGTTACTTGCGGCGCAATTCATGCATTCTATCTATCACTAAAAACTATACTTAATAACGGAGATGAAGTTTTAGTACCGGACCCGACATGGATGACACATGCAAATATGGTGAACTTACTCGGCGCTAAAGCAATTCGGGTGCCTGCACTTGAGAAAAACAATTTTTATTCTTCAATAGATTCTCTTAATGAATATTGTACCGAAAAAACTAAAGCAGTTGTAATTAACTCGCCTTCTAATCCCACCGGAGCAGTTGCTGATAAGGATTACTTAGAGGCATTTGCAAAATTTGCAGTGGAGAGAAACCTTTTTATTATTTCAGATGAAGTTTATGAGAGTATAACTTTCGATAACACAAAGTCTGTTTCACTTGCTTCCATTCCTTCAATAAAAAACAATTTATTATTGATAAACAGCTTTTCAAAAACGTATGCAATGACCGGGTGGAGAATTGGATACTTAGCCGCACCAAAAAAGATTATTGATGAGGCAATAAAAGCAAGCCAGTATTCAATTACAAGTTTACCGCCCTTTATTCAGCATGCCGCCGTAACTGCCCTAACTGATACGAGTATACAGCATGCAATTGAAAAAATGCGGCTTGAATATGAGAAGAGACGAAATAAAGTTAATTCAATTTTTAAGGAGTTCAATTCCGATAAACTAAGAGCCCGAATTCCAAAGGGAGCATTTTATTATTTTATTGATATTAAAAATGTGTCAACAAATTCTGTTGAGTTTTGTGAAAAGCTTTTAGAAAATAAAGGAATAGCACTTGTTCCGGGTTCAATTTACGGCATGCACGGGGAAGGATATATTAGATTTTCATTAGCTTCAAGTATGGAGGATATCATCGACGGGGCTGAGGGCTTGATTGATTTCGTACAAAAATATTAAAATTTATTAACAAGGTTTATTATGGAAGATTTAAGAGAAAAAATTAATAATGTTGATGCAAAAATATTAGACCTCCTTTCGGAGAGGAAAAAATTGAGTATTGATGTAATTAAACATAAAGAGCAAGGCGGCAAACCTATACGCGACCGGGATAGGGAACGCGAATTACTCAACAGGCTTATTAACTACGGTAAAGAACGGGGACTTGATACACACTTTATAACAAAGGTATTTTATGAAGTAATTGATGAATCTGTTCGAACTCAGCAGATATATCTTCATAAACTCGGCAACTACTCAACTGCTGAAATAAAACAGAATACAATTCGAGTAGCAATACAGGGAATTGAAGGTTCATATAGTTCACTCGCTTCAAAAAAGTTTTTTGAAAATACGGATACCGAAATTGTATTCATTACAAAAGAAAGGTTTGAAGATGTAGTTAAAGCTGTTGAGAAAGAGGAAGCAGATTATGCAGTGCTGCCTGTCGAAAATACAACCTCGGGCGGCATTAACGAAGTACATGATTTAATGCTCGAGACAACTCTTTCAATTATTGGGGAAGAGGTTTACGAGGTTAAGCATTGTCTCGTTGGAATTGAAGAAGTATCACTTGGTAAACTGACAAAAATTTATGCGCATTATCAAGCAGCGGCACAATGCAGCGACTTTATAAAATCTCACACTAATTGCAGTATAGAATACTTTGCCGATACAGCAATGTCCGGTCAAAAAATTAAAAAGGAAGGAAACCCTACATTTGCAGCAATTGCAAGTGAAGATGCTGCTGTCCAATTCGGGCTTACTATTTTACGCAGAGGAATTGCAAACCAGGAAGGAAATTACACACGGTTTTTAATTGCTGCTCGAAAGCCGGTAACTGTTGATAAAAGAATTCCGGCAAAAACTTCTTTAATTATGGCAACCTCCCATTCTCCAGGCTCATTGTTTGAAGCATTATCAATATTTAAGAAACATAATGTTAACATGACAAGGCTGCAATCCAGACCGATAATGGGTAACCCCTGGGAAGAAATGTTTTACCTGGATTTTATAGGAAATACTGCTGATCGAAAAATTCAAAGTTTAATTGATGAGCTTGGAAAGTTTACTCGATTCTTTAAAATATTAGGCTGCTATCCGACAGTTGAATTTGAGCGAACCAATTTAGAGACTGATATTGCTGAAAAAGAAACTAATGAAGAAGAAACCGAGCCGGCAGATGAAGTAACAGCAGTTAAGAAAAAAATAAAAACCAGCTACAAATTTGCGGGCAGAGATTATAAGAGCGAAGATACAATTATTAAAATCAAAGATGTTACAATTGGCGGTGATAATTTTGTAGTTATGGCGGGTCCCTGTTCGGTAGAATCTAAAGAACAAATTTTAACATGTGCACAAATAGCAAAAGAAAACGGTACTCATATTTTAAGAGGCGGATGCTTTAAACCACGCACATCTCCATACAGTTTTATGGGATTGGGTTACGAAGGTTTGGAATATTTGGTAGAAGCCGGAAAAGCTTATGATATGCCGGTAATTACTGAAGTCCTTTCAATCGATCAAGTTGCTGAAGTTGCAAAGCATTCCGATATGCTGCAGATAGGGACAAGGAATATGCAGAATTTTCCTCTGCTGATTGAAGTTGGGAAAACACATAAACCCGTGATGCTTAAAAGGGGAATGATGTCTTCGATTGATGAACTGCTTAATGCTTCAGAGTATATTTTAGCACAGGGAAACCGGCAGGTGATTTTATGTGAGCGTGGAATTAGAACTTTTGAAACTGCAACAAGAAATACCTTAGACCTGAGTGCTATTCCTGTTCTAAAAGAATTGACACATTTGCCTATTATAGTTGATCCATCTCATGCAGTTGGGCATAGAGATAAAGTAATACCTCTTGCAAAAGCTGCAAAAGTTGTTGGCGCACATGGAATTATGATCGAGTTTCATCCCCAGCCTGAAAAAGCACTTAGTGATGGTGAACAGTCATTATACATAAGCCAGTTTGAACAATTAATGAAAGACCTACAGAAAATTTAAGGATTACAACTTGCAGAAAATTGCAATTATTGGATTAGGACTTATAGGCGGATCAATTGCAAAGGCATTGAAGCAATCTGATTTAAAATTTGAAATATCAGGATTTGATAAAAAGCGAGTAGCTGATCAAGCAATTAATGAAAAAGTAATTGATAAGAAACTTAATGTAATTGAGGAAGCATTAGAACATGATGTGATTTTTGTTTGCCTGCCGGTTACAAAAAGTATAGAAGTTATTGAGCAGCTTGCCCCGGTTTTACACAACAATACAATTTTAACAGATGTTTGCAGTATAAAAGGAAAAATCAAAGACGTAGTTGAGAAAAGCGGCTGCAAAGCTTTATACATTGGCGGACATCCTATGACAGGCAAAGAAAAAGGGGGGTACGAAAATTCCGATCCGCTCCTTTTTGAAAATTCAACTTATATAATTAATGATGATGTTAAAGATAACCCCAAGGCAGTGCCGTTTTTCAATTTAATAAAATCGATGGGCGCAAAAATATATTTTGTTGATGCAGACCTTCACGACAGAATCGTTGCAAATGTCAGTCATCTTCCGCAGATGCTATCTGTTGCACTTGTAAATAACATCTCTCTAAATGTTGATGGAATAAAGTACACTGACTTTGCTGCCGGCGGATTTAGAGATATGACAAGAATTGCATCAAGTGATTTTAATGTTTGGGAATCGATAATTGATATTAATAAAAATAAAATAATTGATTCGATCGATAACTTTCAATCGTATTTATCAAATATTAAAAAAAAAATTATCTACTCGGAATTTCTAAGTCTTGCAGAGGAATTTGAAAACGCGAGATTTAACCGCGATGAAATACCGAAAGACACCAAAGGATTTTTAACTCCGCTGCATGATCTTTTTGTTTTTGTATCCGATGTGCCGGGAATAATTTCTAAAATATCCACAGCCCTTTTTGAAAAAAGAATAAACATAAAAGATATCGAACTTTTAAAAATTAGAGAGGGCACCGGCGGTACTTTCCGGCTCTCTTTTGATAATGAAAATGATGTTAAAGAAGCAAAAGTTATTCTTGAGGGAATTGGGTTTGAGACGAAGGAATAATTGAATCCGTTTTTTCCTTCACTCTACAACTTGAATGAGCTGACATCTCAAGGTGGGTTACTTATCAGGGCTGGTTAAATCAATTCTATTAAAACTTTTTATAAACTTGGTTATGTTTGCCTAACATTACAAGATTTAAATATTTTCCTTCCAACTTAAAAATCAATAACCAATCATTTTTAACATGAATTGATTCATAGCTTTTAAGGTTTCCTTTGAGAGGATGTCGCTTAAATTGTGGTTTCATCACTTCTTGTTTTTGTAACGAAGTGATTATTGATTTTAATAATTCAAAATCCTTTTCTGAATAATTTCCGCTTTTCTTATCCCTCTTAATATCTTTTTTGAAAGTTTTTTCAATTTTTATTTCTAACAAATTAAATTCCCAAATCTTCAAACAACTCATTTGCTGTTTTATAAACTTCTGTGTTCTTATTCACTTTCAGATTATTAATTCGATTTTCAAGTTCTTCTGATGGTAAACTTAGATCGAACGGTATTCCGTTTTCCATTGCTACTTTTGCAAGAAAAATATTAACAGCATCTCCAAAGCTAAGTCCAAATTTTGAAAAAATATCTTTTGCTTCCTTGTACAATGTATCTTCAACTCTAACACTCGTTTGGATTTTCATATTCTCACCTTTTTAATTTATCACAATATACTCCATTTGGAGTATGAAGTCAAAGTTAATTTTAGCATTTATTTTGTGCGGACAGGGGAGATACTAATAAATCCTTGATAAAACATTTTGCAGCCAATTTTACAATTTACGGCTTAGCGTCGCTACGAGAAAAGAAGAAATTCACGCAAAGCCGCAAAGCCGCCAAGGAGATATAAATATTATAAATTATATTTGATTCCCAAAGCGAAGTAGATAGTGTTAAAACTAACAGTAAATAACGGATATAAGATTCAGACTTGTTCCCCCGAGAGGATTCACCAAAAGGGATTCCTATGGAAGAACGCCAAACCTTATGAAACAATTTTGTGGAACCATCAGAGAAGCAAATACTCGTACACCCGGGAGGATTCGAACCCCCAACCTTTCGGTCCGTAGCCGAACGCTCTATCCAATTGAGCTACGGGTGCATAATTTGAATGCCAAATATAGTTGTTTTAACAAATAAATTAAACTATTATTTCATTCAAAAGTTAAAAAGTATAATTATCTTAATAATAAGGCTAAAAAAAGTATTATTTTAATCGATAATGATTTAAGAAACGATGTAAAAATTAAGTTGAATGAATAAAAGTATTTGCAAAAACACGAATAAATTCTATTTTACTAAAACTTTTATTTTTATGTATTGAATAATTATAACGCAGGTATAAAATGGTAAGCAGCCCGGATAATCAAAAGTTCAATTACGATATGGATTTAATTGGAAATTTCCTATCTGTTGAAAATATAGATGATGTAGTAATAGTAAATGTTCAATTATATAGCGCCAATCTAGAAAAAGCCGTTCCTTTTAGAGATTATTTAATGAAAATGGTTAATGACGGAAAAACAAAATTTTTAATTGACCTTTCTCAAACTGAATATATCGATTCAACATTTTTAGGATCATTGGTATTTGTACTAAAAAAACTAAAAAGTATGGACGGTGCTATGCACCTTATTCTTGGTAAATCTTCCAAAGCAACAACTATGTTTGAAATAACAAACATGAATAGAGTATTTAAGGTTTTTGATACCGTAGAAGAAGCCAAAAAAAATATTTAGCAATAAACTTAAATCCGCCTTCTTGCTTCTCTCCTTTAATCAGATTATTATAAAAGTCGATTTAGATTAATTTTAAATAAAAATATTTATGGGCAAATGAAATTTAAATTTTATATTTTTCTTTGTTGATTCTAATAATTATTAACTTAAATAGTTAATTTTTAGAAATATTTAATTCTAACAAGTAATAAAATAATAATAATGAAAGTTCTGCTATATTCACATTTTTACTATCCCGAGGTTGGTGCGGCTTCTACACGGATGCAGTATTTTGTTAAATCACTTAAAGCTGCCGGGCATGATGTTAAAGTAGTTACTCCGCTGCCTAATTATCCAAGCAATAAAACTTATGCCGGATTTGAAAATATAAACCGTCCAATAACAAAGGATGAAGTAACATACCTGCCCATATATAGTTCAGAAAATCATTCAATCTACAAACGACTTTATTCATACATCAATTATTTTTTTGTTTCACTTAAATTTGTGCTCTTCAATAATTATAAGCCCGATTTAATTATTTCATCATCACCCCCTTTGTTTACACCATTTGCAGCAATGATTGCAGCTAAAGTAAAAGGCGCTAAATTTATTTTAGATGTTAGAGATATTTGGCCCGATATAGGTATTGAATTGGGACTCCTTAATAAAAAAATATACATTTGGGGTTTACGCCTTATTGAAAAAATGATAATGAAAGGCGCATCATTTATTACTGTTACTGCCGAAGCTGACAAAGAAAACTTAGTCTCGAAAAAAGTAGATGAGAAAAAAATATTTGTGCTTTATAACGGCGCCGATACAAAATTATTTAAGGCATCTTATAACTCAACACGCGATAAAATAAAAAACAGCTTTAACCTGCCTGACAACAAACAAATTGTACTATTTGTCGGTTCATTTAACGATGGTATGAACGATATAAGAAACTTAGGCAAAGCTCTTGCAAATTTTGATACAAAATCTAATAACTGTCATTTTGTTTTTGCCGGTGACGGCTCCAATAGAAAAGAGTTTTTCTCGGAGTTGAACGGAAGCACGGATTATACTTATTTAGGATTGCTTGAGTTGGATGAACTTTCTAAACTGCTTTCAGTTGCTGACTTGAATTTAGTTCCCCGAAAAATGAACAAAAAAAATATTGGCGGTAATATTCCTGTTAAATGTTTTGAAAGCTGGGCATCTGAAATACCGGTTTTGATTTCAGCAGAAAAGAATTCGGAGATAGCTAAAATATTTGAACAATGCAATGCCGGTATTCTGATAGAACCAAACGATGCGGAATCATTTAGGAGTAGTTTAGAAAAAATTCTAAAAGAAAATAATCTTAAAGAGATGGGAAGGCGCGGCAGGGAACTGGTAGAAAAATACTACGATCGCAATAAGCAGTCTGATAAACTTACTGAAATTATCAGCAAGTTGAACAATCATAAAAGCAATTCATAACCTCACTATTAAATTTTATCCCGATGGCAATTTTAAAAACTATAAGAAATATTTTGCCCGAAGTAATATGGAATATGGGCGCCGCAGCTAAGCATGAATTAGTAAAACATAGATACCTAAAAGGCAAAAGAAAATATAATCCCGCTGAAACAAACAAAGCAAAAAGGAGAAGGGAAGAAGAAAACTTTTTTGAAAATTATTGTAAAGGGAAGGGATTAGATATTGGATTTGGCGGCGATTTAATTGTGCCGAATGCACAAGGTTTTGATTTTGAACATGGTGACGCTCATTTTTTAGAAGGAATAGAAAATGAAAGTTTTGATTTTGTTTACTCGTCGCATACTTTAGAGCATATGGTCGATCCCGAAGCAGCAATAAAAAATTGGTTCCGTGTTGTTAAAAAAGGGGGGTACTTAATTGTGTTTATTCCTCATCGCGATCTTTACGAAAAAAAGAAAACACTGCCTTCAAAATTTAATCCTACACATAAACAGTTTTTTTTAATTGATAAAGATGAATTACCGGATACAATAGGTATTGTTCCTTTCGTTAAAAGAACATTGAACGACGCAGAAATTATTTACGCAAAGGAATGCAGAGAAGGTTACGATAGAATTAGCGATGATGTTCAAAGCACCGGCGAGTATTCAATTGAAATTGTTATTAAAAAGAATTAAACTCTCCGCTTAATAATTAAATCTTAAACCATTATTTTATTTTTATTAATTAACAAGTGTTGATTAGTATATTTAGCGTTATGATAATTAATTTTTTCCATACTGTAATAAAACTATTTTTGAAAAAGAAAACCGTAAGTGGAAAAGTATTAGTTATTTCTCTTCATAAACTCGGCGATACAATCTTTACCATTCCTGCTATAAAACTGCTCAATAAAAAGCACTCGGCAAAAAATGTAAAAATATTGTGTTATCCCGAAAGCAAAACTATTTACAAAAGAGCCTTGGATAATGAGATAATAACTTTGCAGCACACCCGTTTTTTTATTGGCGGAAGAATTGCTAAAGTCTCCGCAGTTAGATTATTTAGAAAAATTAAATCAGAAATTATTATTGATTTAACGGGTAACATAAAATCTGCATCTTTACTATTTTTCAATACTGCCGGTAATGTATTGGGCTTTAACAAAAACATCTATCAATCACTCTATTCCGATTTTAGAATGAGAAATGAGAAAGCACATTTAGTTGAAGCATTGATTGAAATTGTTGATAAGACGATTAGCAGCGAAGAGGTAAAAAAAATTGCTGAGTATAAATTAACTCCTAAAGTTAGCGATGTAATATTAATTCATCCGCATGGCGGCTGGAGTGCAAAAGAATGGAACCTGACAAAGTTTATTGAAATAGCAGAGAAATTAATTTCAGAGAAAAATAAAAAAGTAAAGTTTGTTTTTGAAAAAAATGAAAAATATCAAAGTTTAAAAAACAAATTGACTGAAAAAAAATTAGAATTTATAGAAACAGAAAGTATTGAACATTTATTTGAAGAAATTGATAAATGTTTTCTCCTTATCGGAAATGACTCAGGACCGGTTTATATGGCGGCAATGGCGGGCAAACCTACTTTCTCTATATATGGACCAACCAACCCAAGTTTCAGCATACCATTTGGTAAACATCATACATACATCAGAAAAATAATTCACTGCTCGCCGAAAGAAGGGGAACAATATTGTTATACTTTTGCGGGAAGAAAAGGCTGTCCTTCATTCGAGTGTATGAATCAGCTTACTGTTGATGAGGTTTATAATAAATTATCTAAATTTCTTCAGTCGTTAAATACTAAAGTTATTTAGTTAATTGTTCAATTCTATTTTTATATTGAGTTCTCAATTATTATTTTTGTTATTATTAAAATCACTTTTTAAAATTCGAGCAGTTTATTTAATCGGCTGCTTAATTATACTTATTTTTGAGATGAATTCTGCCGCATAAATGAAAATCCTAATCTTAGCACAAGAATATCCTTCCGACGGCAATATCTACCGTAATCATTATATTCATACAAGGTTAAAAACCTACCTTGAAAAAAATATTGAATTAGTAGTTTTATCCTTTAGTACGGTTAACTCCTACAATTTTGAAGGAGTGGAAATTGTTAGCGAGTCGGATTATTATAAAAACTTTAAGGGCTGCAATTTTGATTTAGTTATTGTTCATGCTCCTAATATAAGGAATCATTTCCGGTTCTTGATAAAGAATAGATCGTTCGGTAAACTGCTGTTTGTTATTCACGGTCATGAAGTATTATTCCGTTCAAAATATTATCCAAAACCATTTAAGTTTAAGAGAGGAATGTTTTTCCCCGTAATTAACTCTTTTAATAATTTTTATGATCTGCTTAAACTTGTCTTCTTAAAAAAATATTTTGTTAAGGGAATAAAGAAAAAAAGCCTCTATTTTATATTTGTTAGTGAATGGATGAAAAAAGAATTTTTAAAAAACGTAAAATTGAGTGCAGATCTTTTAAATGATAATAGCATTATAATTCCCAACCCGGTGGGTGAAAATTTTATTGAAAACAGTTACAATTGTGATGAAACTAAATTAGCAGACTTTATAACTGTACGCCCTATAGATCGTTCAAAACATTCGATTGATATTGTTGTAAAAGCTGCCGAACAAAATCCAAATTTTTCATTTCATGTATATGGTGAAGGAGATTATTTTAAGCATAATGTACAGCCAAAAAATCTTAAAGTTTTTTCTAAATATATATCTCATTCGGAACTGCCGGAATTGCTGGATAACTATCGTGCTGCGATGATGCCTACGAGGCTTGATTCTCAAGGGGTTATGATGTGTGAAATGGCGATGTACGGAATTCCTGTCATCACCTCCGATTTACCAATTTGCAGGGAAATGCTGGACAGCTTCAACAATATTTGCTTCATTGATAACAATAAAGTTAAATTTAATGCGGATAAATTTTTAACCTCCATAAGTTGTCACAAAATCGATAAGAAGAAATTTTTGCCGGAAGAAACCATACTAAAAGAAATTGATTTAGTTAAGAGTGTTTCTCAAAATCAAAAATAAAATTAAATGCAGCCCATAAAAACTAAATGAAAAAAGTTGTTGCTTCTACTTTAACCGCTACATTAGTACTGACATTTATCAGTTTCTTCAATAAGGGTATAGCTTTTTTTCGTGAAGTACTTTATGCAAAAAATTTTGGACTCGGTGATGAGTTTAACGCATACCTTGTCAGCTCAATTTTACCAATCACAATCTACTCCATAATTTATTACATCAGTCAATTTTATTTTGTGCCCAGTTATAATAAAATTGTTTCAGAGAATAGAAGTGAAGAAAAAAAATTTTTAAGCGATAATTTTTGGCTCTTTTTTTATATCGGCTGCATTATCACCTTAGTATTATTTTTCTTCTCAGAAGAATTAATGAACTTTTATTTATCTAATGTTGATATACAGATAAAAGAATTATCATTAAAAATATTTAGAGTATTTATTTTTACAATTCCATTAAGTGCTGCACATTCAATATTGGCAGCTTATCTTAATGCTGAATATAAATTTACTTATCCTGCTGTTTCAATTGTAATATTAAATATCACCGTTGTAATTGGTCTTGTTACCCTTGTAGAAAAATTTGATATTTTTGTAATTCCATTTGCGATAGTACTGGGCATGCTTTTTCAGCTTCTCTTTTTATTATTTAAGTGTAGAAAAAAAATAAATTTTAATCCGCTTTCAATTTTAAGAGCCGATAGTTTTTCAAATGTGTTTAACACTACCTTGCTGTTAACCTTACTCGCAGAGCTTATCACATTTTCCTACATGCTGGTTGACCGTTATTTTCTTGATAGGCTTGGAGAGGGCGGTGTAGCATCTTTAAGCTATGCTTATCAAGTATTTGAACTGCCGATAAAAATATTCACTTTTGCAATAGCTACAATAATATTTTCAAAATTTTCTAAGTCATTCCATACAATGCCGGGCGAGGAGTTGGAGAGGCAATTTAAGGTTGGAATTAAATTAGCAATTTTTATTTTTACGCCAATAGCTCTTATCTATTTGTTTTGGGGAAATGCAGTAATAAAAATTTTATATGAAAGAGGAAGATTTGCTGAAAGCGATACAGTATTAACTTTTGACATGCTTAAAATTTATGCAGGCAGTATTGTTTTTTATTCAGCCTATGCCATTATTAACAAAATGATTTACAGTGCTCGTTTATTAAAAAATTTAGTTTTTATTTCATTGCTTGCTGCAATAGTTAAAATATGTCTTGCTTTTCTTCTTATTGATAATTATCAGCAGGAAGGGCTTGCATTTTCAACTTCTGCCGCCTACGCCATTTTATGTATTGCCGGGTTTATTGTTGTAATCAAAGCACTTAACTTTAACTCATACTTTTATGCGGTTAAGGATTCCTTTATTTATTTGGGTATTGGCGGAGTATGTTTTTTATTAACTAATTTGATTTCAGAATATTTGATAATTAGCAACCAGGTTAATTCTATAATTAATCCTCTTATATTCTTTGTGCTTTATCTTTTAACTGTAATTTATTTGGATACAAAAGAAGTTACTTGGTTAAAAGAAATTGTGAAGACAGCCTTAAGTAATCTGAAAAGTAATGAAGCCTAAATATTAAATGTTTAAAACCATATCCACTCAAAATATTATTCTTATCGGTATTGCGGTTACAATTGCATTTGTAATTTTCATCGATAATTTAATTATCCTTTCAGGCATTGCCTTTTCGGTATTAGTGTGGTTAATAATAAATAAAGAATCGGTGCCTGCGGTTTTACTCGCCTTTTTACTTACATTAGTCAGCGATATCAATGAAACTCTCCGCTTAATTGTAAATGCTTTAATAATAATTTTGTTAAGCTATTACTTTATTAAAAAATACGGATTTGATTTAAAATCTATACCGAAACTGCCCCAGCCTATTTTAACCTTTATTCTTTTTATTATTGCATCAACATTTTTATCATCACTTTTTTCAACTAATAAATCTATCGGATTATATTTTCTAACTAAAGAAGTTATCTTTTTTTTCCTCGTTTATCTTTTTTTTAGTTTCATCGAAAATGAAAATAATATACGCTACTACATCTATGCTTTAATATTTCCTGCAATTATTGTTTCTGTATCAGTTATCTATTCCTTTTTCACCACTGATATGCTGCTATTTATGTTTCAAACTTTAGGATTTGCCAGCAGCACGGCATATATAGGTAATATTGCCTCGGTCGGCGGTTTATTGACCATAACTATTGCTTTAACGTTTTATTTGATAATCATTAATAATCAAGGGAAAAGAAGAAATGTAAACATTTTATACCTAATATTGATCTTACAAATTTTAGGTCTAATTCTCACAAATTCCAGGGCTGCATACCTGGGTAGTTTTGTATCATTTGCATTTGTTATTCTCTCTTATTTCAACGATAAGAGAAAGTTGATAATAATAAGTTCAGTATTAGTAATTGCAATTATTTTAGTCAGCAATCCAAAATTAGTTGATGCATTCTTATTGTTAATCAGGGCGGAAAGAGTGTTTGAAAATCCAAGATATAATCTTTGGGATATTTCATTTAATATCATAAAGGACAATACTTTATTCGGAAGCGGACCCGGCAACTTTTCGGCATATATGTATAAATATAATCCAACAATGTTAAATTCATTTGCCGGTAGAGATGTTAAATTTATACATGATTTTGCTGCTGTTGGTCACTCGCATAATTTTTTTCTATTTAAGTTTTCAGAAATGGGATTGTTAGGATTAGTTAACGCTCTTCTTTTACCTTACTTTTTTTTCCTTTATGCATTTAGAATAAAAAACAGCATTGCGTCATCAGATAATAAAAACTATTGGTTAATCATAACAATAATAGGCTGCGGTCTGGGAATGTTTACTAGATCGATTTTTGAATCAACAGGTTTAATGAGTTACGGCTGGATAACAAGAGATTTACCTTTTTGGATATTGTTTTCAATAGTTATTTATCTATACAAGGTAAAATATTTGGCAAATGAAAACGTATGATTGAAAAAATTAAACTTTACTTTTACGCTGTAAGAAATTTAACTTTTAAACAAACTGCAGGGCGGGTTTTTGCACAAATTAAAAGAAGATTTAAACTTTACAGAATTCCCAAAACTCCTAATAATTTAGCGGGGGAAATTGAGAGCAGGATTCCTTTTAATGAATATGACCCTTGGAATAACAAAGAAGATATTCTAAAAGGAATATTTAATTTTTCTTACGAAAAGAATGAACTTGGGAATCCAATTAATTGGAATCCGAAGTTCATGTCAGATTCATGCAGGCTTCAGATACATTTTTTTAATTTTCTTTATTTAATTAATGATGCTCAAAAAATTGATTTGATTCATGGCTGGATAAGGCAGAATAAAACTGGTGATGAAATATCATGGCATCCATACTCAATTTCACTTAGAATATTTAGCTGGATGCGTGCAAATTTAAATGATCCTGTAATTGATGAATCGATTTACCGGCAGGCAGCATTTTTATACAGAAATAATGAATTCTACATACCAGCAAATCACTACCTCGAAAATGCAAGAGCTTTAATTTTTGCAGGTCTATATTTCGATAAAAACGGCGAATCCTCAAAATGGTTATCAAAGGGATTAAAAATTATTACACAAGCGCTAACTAAGCAAGTTGAAGCTGATGGAGCTTACTACGAAAAAAGTCCGATGTACCACAATATAGCAGTGCAAATATTTGTTGATATACTAAATGTGCTGCCGAAAACTTTTGATGAATATAATGAAATTTATTCAACAGTTGAAAAGATGGCTGATTTTTTAAAGTCGATATTGCACCCGGATGGAAAATTTGCTCAGTTTAGCGATAGTTCGCTCGAAATGGGTAACCCGCCGAATGTAATTTTAAACTATACTTTTGAAGTTACCGGTTATAAGGCAAAATTTAAAAATACATTTGAAACAAGTGGTCATTATATCTTTAAAAATGAAACTATTTACTTAGCCCTTGACGCAGGCAGCATGGCAGACCGAAGAATGTCCGGTCATACTCATGCAGATATTTTTAATTATGAATTATCATTCAATTCAAAAAGATTTATTGTTGATACAGGAACAGGCACCTATCATCCCACAAAAGAGCGGGACGTTATGCGCTCGACACGTGCACATAATACTTTATGCATAGATGGAAAAAGTCAGGCTGAATTGTGGAACAGTTTTAGAGTGGGAAGATTTTTTGATCCTAAGAATATTAAATGGAACATCAACGAAAACGGTTTTATTTTTGAAGGTGAATTCGATGGATATTCTAAATTGATAGGGGACAGCTTAATTCATAAAAGATTTATGAGGTTTGAAAATAACAGGCTAAAAATTGAAGATCAGGTTAGAGGGGAAAATCATCACCTCGTCGAGAGTATGGTTCATTTACATCCGAGTGTAAATATTATTGATAAGGGTGGTAAAATATTAATATTAAAATCAGAAGAAAGTATTGCTCAGTTTGAAGTACTGGAGGGTGAGTTTAAAGTTGAAGACTCCGTTTATTATCCCGAAATGGGATTAGGAATACCGAACAAGTCGATAGTCATATTTGCAAATTCTGCTCCGCCAATTAATTTATCTTATTTAATTAATTTTTCACCGCAGTCAAAGTAAATCAGAAAATAAAATCATCTGGGAATGAATTGGAAATTTTAAGAAAAATAAATGAAAAACAGACAGAGAAAATTAAAAATAAAACTTCAGTATTGTTAAGTTTTTAATAATATTCCGATTTTTTATTGACTTGTTAATTGAAAAATTCATAACTATATTTTTTACATTATTTTAAAAATGATGGGATTTATGCAGAAAATATTTCTTCTATTATTGCTATTGATTTGTGCTTCAATCGCACAATTTGGTCAGAACGTAAAGGTAATTGAGTCAAATGCTGAAAAGATAATAATCGAGATTAATTTTGATAATGCTTACCAATTTATTGATACATTAATTAACGATATAAAATTTGAAAAGATAGTAGGTAAAGAACCTGCAACACGTATGGCGGGTGAACCATGGATCCCCTCATTCTCTGTTAATCTAGGAATTAGTTTATTTTCAAATCCAACCTATAAAATTATATCAAAAAACTCAGTTGAACTACGCAATAAATTTCTTTTACCTTTTCCGGCAACTGATACTGATGGTTCGCCCGTTAGCGAAATAGATTTTGATAAAGAAATATTTTCAAAAGACAGCAATTTTCCTCAAGCAATGGTGGAATTACCCGAATCATATAGATTCAGGTTTACGCGTATCCAATCGGTTTTAATTAGTCCATTTCAATACAACCCTGTTAAGCGTACTCTTAGATTTAATAAAAGCTTAAAAGTTGAGATAATGTACAATAATGAAAGCGAAGGCTATACTGCTATTGAGGACCCGGCAAGTGAAAAATTTATAAAAAATAATGTGCTTAACTATAAACATGCTAAACGGTGGATAGGGAAAGAAATAGAATTAAGTAATAAAATTGAAGATGAGTATTGGTATAATCCTGCAAAAAAGTATGCTAAGATATTTGTAAATGAGAAAGATGTATATAGAATTTATTATGAAGATATTCAGGCACAGGCAGGTTTAAATAACGCTGAAATTGAAAGCTTTAAATTGGAATTATATAATTCCGGTGAGCAGGTTCCACTTGATATTATTGACGGGGGAGACGGTATGTTTCAGCCCGGAGATTATTTTCAGTTTGTAGGCTACCCGCCGCCAAAGTCAGAATATTCCTATTTCAATCTTTACAATAATGATAATGTTTACTGGTTTTCTACTTCAGGAGATTCTAATTCACTCAGATATGAATTTATTGATGCCTATCCGCATAATTATAATATTACTGTAAAAGAGCATTTAGCCACCATTCATTTTGAAAAAGACAGCTTGTTTGAAAGATTAGGACATGCTCCAAATGGTGAAAGGGACTTCTGGTTTTGGGGTGAAGCACGGGGTGAAAATGGTGTGCCTACAAAAAGGTTCAGGCATAGGTTTGCAAATTTTGTTGATCAAAGTGACGAAAATAATAATGTAACTGCAAGAGCTAATCTCCATGGGCTTCATAATTTAAGCTGCAGTAATGATCATAAAGCTACAATATCAATAACAGATCAATATATTGGTACAATTGAATGGGATGGACAAACTGAAGCAACTTTTGAAAAAAGTTTTGTAGCTTCAATTGATAGTATCAAAATATTTCCTACCGGTAATTATTTTCAGGTGGACGTTGACGGGCTCACTTGTAATCCTTTTAAAAATGATGTTATTAGAATTAACTGGCTGGAATTAGATTACTGGAGATATAATAGAACGGTTACAGGCAACACACAATTTTATACTTATAAGCCCACAATTAATACCATTGTAAGATTTATAGTTTTTCATTGGGATTTTATGAATGATATGAAGGTATATGTCCCGAGTAAAAATAGAATTTTGGATAATCAAATATTTTTAAATGATCCTTCAAGAACAGTAGCCTTTATAGATACAGTATCAGAAGAAACAGATTATTTTTGCGTGACCGATGCTTACTTTAAAACTCCTTTAAGTATCGAGGAGCATTTTAATTCAAATATTAGAGATGTAAACTTGGGAGCTGACTATATTATCATCACTCACCCTGATTTTACCGAAGCGGCTAACAGGTTAAAAACATTTAGAGAATCAAACCTTTACGGTTATGATAATCCAAGAGTACAGGTAATTGATGTTGAAGATATTTACGATGAATTTTCATTTGGTCTTTTAGACCCTTTTGCAATAAAAGATTTTATGAAATATGCTTTTGATAACTGGTCCGGAATACCCCCAAATTATTTAGTGCTTCTCGGTGATATGAGTTATGACTATCGCGGACTACTTCAATCGAGCAGAAAAAATTACATACCTTCTCTTCCTTATCATACAAGACCTTATGGGTTAGCATTTAGTGATAATAATTTTGTTACCATTGTTGGAGACGACCTTATACCTGAAATGGCAGTAGGAAGGTTATCGTGCGAAACGATTGAAGAGGCAAATGAATTACTTGATAAAATAATGTACTACCCGAGTGACGATAACAAAAGCTGGAAGGAACGGGCGCTGTTTATTGGGGCGGGTGAAGATGAAGAGGATGAAAATAGATTTGGATTTAATGATGATAATGTAGATTTAGAAAGCAATTTTCTAACCCCAAATGGCTATACCTCGCTAAAAGTTTTTCGATTTCCGAACAGACCCGAATATACTCCTTATTTAGGCGGAGGTCCTGAAATACGAGCCGCGTTTAATAAGGGTGTTGTGTTAAGTAATTTTTACGGGCACGGAGGGGGATCACAATGGGACTTAGTTTTTACGAACGACGATATTTTATTATTGGATAACGGCGGCAAACTTCCATTTGTGCTTAGTGTAAGCTGCTACACGGCACACTTCGATAACCAAACAGCATTTGGTGAAATATTTAACCGAGTACCCGGAAAAGGAAGTATAGGTTTTTGGGGCAATACCGGACTGACTTATTATGGTTACGGTAAAAGTATTAATAATAAATTATTCGATCAAATATTTAACCTAAATAATAATGTTGTTGGAGATGCGATACTAAATGCTAAAGTTGCCTTTGCAGCCAACGGAGCCCAATTTATTCATGTAAAAGATCACCTTGCTTTGTTTACTCTATTAGGTGATCCCGGTGTTCGATTAGCTTTGCCCGATAAGCCTGATTTTAAAGTTAATCCGGAGGATATTTTTATTTCACCGGAAAATCCTTTAGCCGGCGATACTGTGCTGATAAAATCGATTATAACTAATGAGGGTAGAATATTTCCGGATGATTCTGTTTCTGTGCAGTTCTTTATTAATTTTAGTGATACAAGTTATTTAATTAAAACAGAAAAATTGGCTAGCTTTGGTCAAACTGATTCAATTATATTTAACTGGCTGCCTGTAAAGGATGGACTTGCTACTCTTCGGATTGTAGTAAATGATGTAGATATTATTGATGAAATGGATTATTCTAATAACGCATCAGAGTTTTCTTTTACTATTTTCGATTTGAATGAACCCCAAATAATAAAGCCCATTGACGGATTTTTTACAAGTACCGGCTCAGTTAAATTTCTATTCGCTGATATTGGTCATTATGTAAATTTAAATTTGCAGTACCTTATTGAAATAGATACAACTATTTTTTTTACTGATCCTATATTCAAATCACCCTCTATTAATCCTTTGGATGGAATTCTTGAATATCAAAAAGAAGGACTTAATAACGGAGTATATTTTTGGCGGGCTAGGTTATTTGACGGACAAAAATACAGCAGTTGGTCAACTATTCGAAGCTTTTCAATTTCCGGAGAAGATGATTTCGGCTATTTAGCTTCTGAAAAACAATTAAAACTGTTCAGTACAAATAACTTTATTTATTCAGATTCTCTAAAATCACTGATTTTAAATACTAATTTACTACCGCCTAAACCTTCTACTAATAAAGTACTCGATACAATTAAGGTTGATATTGAAGACCCCGGATTTATTATGAGTTCAATAACAACCGATGGGCAATACATTTATTATGCAAATAAACTGTATTATAACGACTTTGAAAATTCGCCCATTTATAAAGTGGGAACAGGGTATAATTCTGTTGCCGGGATGAATTATGATTCAATTCCAAATTTTACTTCTAAAATAACTAATCAGATATTCTACCATGATGGATTTATCTATGTTATTTATGATGACGCATATAATATAATTAAAGTAAACCCGGAAACAGGAGATAGTTCATTAGTGAATATACCATCGGGATTATTAGATAATTCCGTCGGTACTGTCGAGGCATTTAATTCAGCTTATGCATGTTCCGATGGTGAATTTGTTTACAATATAACTTTTAAGGATTCATCTGATAATGCCGATGTTTTTGTAATTAGAAAATTAGACCCTAATAATAACTGGGAAAAAGTAGGGGATGATTTAAGAACAACAAGTTCAAGCTGGGGCAACCTGTTCAGCGGTTTTTTTGTTGCTAAAGGATACATTTTTCCCTACGAAAATTTTGATGCCGGGTGGATGAGAAGAATTCGTTTAAGTGATGGTTTTTTTGAAGAAGAGTTTTTAACTAATTCTGTTGAGGAAGGATTCCAGGGTTACCATAGCTGGTGTTACGATGTTCAAAATGATATCGTTTATGGATCGATTGCCAGAGCAGGGTTAGATGATGAAATTAGAAAATTTGTAGGTACTTATAAACAATCGAGCGGAACAATAACAACACCGCTTATTGGTCCGGCTTCAAAGTGGAACAGTGTATCTTTTGACATGGACTTAAATGGTTATACCGGCGACTATGAAAATTATTTATTGGGGTTTAATAAAAACACTTATCTAATCGATACTCTTCAACAAAATCTGCCCGAGGAAACCGATATCTCAAATATCAATATTGATCTTTATGATCATATAAAAATGCATTATGTTTTTGTTGATACAACTGCAGGACAAGCTTTACCGCCTAAAGTTTCTAAATTCAAAGTCAAATTCAATTCGCTGCCTGAAATTGTTACTTCCAAAAAAGATATTACTATTTCACCCGATTCAATACTTCAAGGCCTCGATGTTACAATAAATTTTTCTGCAAAAAATTATGGGTATAGGTCGGCAGATTCAACCATCGTAAATTTATTCCTTAATGGTTCGGATACCACATTATATTCTAAGCTGCTTAGTATTCCTCCCGATTCATCGAAGAGTTTTTCATACACAATAAATACTTCGCCTTTGTTATTTCAGAATTCAATAAAAGCAGAAACCAGAATTAACGAGCCGGAATTTTTTACTTTTAATAATCTTAACAGAGATTCATTTTACGTAGCTCGAGATTCCGTTAAACCTGAGTTTGAAATAACTTTTGACGGTTTAGAAATTATCAGCGGAGATATTGTTTCCGCAACGCCTAATATATTTATGTCTTTAAAAGATAACAGCCCGCTGCCGCTCGATACTTCAGATTTTTCAATTTACTTAAATAATAATCCGATTTCTTTTACCGAAGATTCACTCCGTTATTCTTACACGGAATATCCAAATTCGGAATCGCAGATAAACTGGCAGCCGAATTTAATTGATGGTAAACATGTGCTTGATGTTTATGCGAAGGATGCCTCGGACAATTATTTCGATTCGACCTCTTACAGAATTTCATTTAAGGTTGATCGTGAAAACAAGGTTGAAGATATTTATAATTATCCAAACCCGTTTGCCGATGATACTTATTTCACATTTAATATTACAGGCAGTAAGCTGCCCGAAGAAATGGATGTAAAGGTTTTTACGGTAACCGGCAGATTAATTAAAGAAATTGAAATTCCTGTTGAACAATTAGGATTTGGCTTTAATAAATTTTATTGGGATGGTAAAGACCAAGACGGAAATATTATTGCAAATGGTGTTTATTTTTGTAAATTTATTATTCAAAATAATGGTGAATACACCACTGAAGTTAAAAAGATAGCCAAACTAAAATGACGACCGAAATTTCACTTGAAAGCTTTTCCTTCAGAAATAACAACCCGCTTCTACTTCGTCCGTGTCCGGACCACTAACACTCATTATTTTTCATCTTATTTTCAAATAAATTCATAAAAAGGAGTAACAACTATGTGTGGAATAGTTGGTTATATTGGTAACAAAAACAGTGTGCCCATATTAATTGAAGGGCTAAAACGTCTCGAATACCGGGGTTATGATTCTGCCGGTATAGGCGTAATAAATGGTAAGATAGGCAGCTTTGTAAAAAGCAAAGGTAAAGTATCAGTGCTCGAAGAAAAATCTGCTGCTGATGGTATTGAAGCAAAAATCGGCATTGGACATACAAGGTGGGCAACACACGGCGAACCTAATGAAATTAACGCACACCCGCATTTTAATGAAGAGAAATCGTTATTCCTTATTCATAATGGAATTATTGAAAATTATAATGTTCTAAAAACCGGTTTAAAAAAATTAGGCTATAAATTTTTAAGCGAAACTGATTCGGAAGTTTTAGTTCACTTAATTGACAGCTACATGAAAAAAGATCATGGACTGTTTCAGGCAGTACGTTTATCTCTTAATCAAGTTGAAGGAACTTACGGCATCGCGGTCATCTCAACCAAAGAACCAAACAAAATTATAGTTGCTAAAAAAGGTTCGCCCTTAGTTATTGGTATTGGTGATGATGAAAACTTTATCGCCTCGGATGTTAATGCACTAATTGCTCACACAAGTCAAGTTGTGTACATGGAGGATGATGAGATTGCAGAGATAAATGCCGATTCATTTAGAGCTAAGTCAATCCATGATAAGGATATAGAAAAAGAGATTCATGATGTTGAAATGAATTTGGATGAAATCACAAAAGGGGGTTACCCCCATTTTATGCTTAAAGAAATAATGGAACAGCCTGAAGCAGTGCGTAACTCTTTAAGAGGAAGATTATTACTTGATGAAGGGATTGCCCGATTAGGCGGTTTGCAGGGTTTTGCAGATAGACTTGCAAATTCAAAAAGAATTATAATTACTGCTTGCGGAACTTCATGGCATGCAGCTTTAGTTGGCGAATATATGCTTGAGCAGTTTGCCGGTATTCCCGTTGAAGTGGAATATGCATCAGAGTTTAGATATAGAAATCCAATAATTAATAAAGATGATGCGCTTCTTTTTATTTCGCAAAGCGGTGAAACAGCAGATACTTTAGCAGCCCTTAAAGAAGCAAAAAGAAGGGGAGCGTTAGTTCTTGGAATTTGTAATGCTGTGGGCAGTTCCATTGCCCGAGAAAGCCACGCAGGGGTTTACACTCATGCCGGTCCTGAAATTGGCGTTGCATCAACAAAAGCATTTACAACTCAATTATCTGTATTAGCTTTAATCACTTTGCTGATTGCACGTAAAAAGCATGTGAGTATTGTTGACGGAAAAGAAATAATAAAAGAGATGCAGCAGATACCTGAAAAAATTGAAAAGATTCTGCAAATGAATGATGAGATTGAAAAAATTGCGGAGAACTTCGTCGATTCAACTAATTTTCTATATCTCGGAAGAGGATATAATTTTCCCGTTGCATTAGAAGGAGCATTAAAACTAAAAGAAATTTCTTACATCCATGCCGAAGGTTATCCCGCCGCAGAGATGAAACATGGACCAATAGCTTTGATAGATGAAAACATGCCGGTTGTATTCATCGCTCCAACCGATTCGGTTTACGATAAAGTTATCAGCAACATTGAAGAAGTAAAGGCACGAAAAGGAATTATCATTGGTATTGCCAGTGAGAATGATAATAAAATTGATTCACTAGTAGATTACAGTATAAAAATACCCGATACAATCAGAATGCTGATGCCGATACTAACTGTAATACCATTACAATTATTGGCATATCACGTTGCAGTTAAAAAAGGGTTGAATGTAGATCAACCAAGAAATTTAGCAAAAAGTGTAACTGTTGAATAATACCAGGAGACAAAACTAATGTCACAAAAAAACGTATTAATTATGGGCGCTGCAGGGCGCGATTTTCACAACTTTAATGTTTATTTCAGAGATAACGATGATTACAAGGTTGTAGCTTTTACAGCCACGCAAATTCCTAATATTGATGACAGAACCTACCCGGCTGAATTAGCCGGAAAATTATACCCGGATGGAATTAAAATTTACGAAGAAGCTGAATTAGAAAAATTAATTAAAGAATTTAATGTTCACGAAGTAGTTTTTTCATATTCGGATGTGCCGTTTGATTATGTAATGACAAAAGCATCAATTGTAAATGCCGCAGGTATTACATTTAGATTATTAGGCGGTGAAGAAACAATGGTTAAAAGTTCCAAACCAGTCGTTTCTGTTTTAGCCGTTAGAACCGGCTGCGGTAAATCTCAAACATCACGTAAAATTGTAAAGCTGCTTACCGATGCAGGCAAAAAAGTTGTTGCAATCCGCCACCCAATGCCTTACGGCGATTTAGTAAAACAAAAGGTTCAAAGATTTGCTTCATTAGAAGACCTTAAAACTCACGATTGTACAATTGAAGAAATTGAAGAATACGAACCCCACATTGCAATGGGCGGAATTATTTATGCCGGAGTTGACTACGAGGCTATTTTACGCGAAGCTGAAAAAGAAGCTGATATAATTTTATGGGACGGCGGAAACAATGATATGTCGTTCTATAAAGCAGATGTTACCTTTACAGTTGTTGATCCCCATAGACCGGGGCATGAATTATCATACTATCCCGGAAACACATCTTTAAGATTGGCTGATGCAGTTATAGTTAATAAAATTGATTCGGCTGATGCTGATGATATTTTAACTGTAATAAACAATTCTAAAGCTGTAAACCCAAACGCAGTAATTATTGAAGGTGCATCTCCGCTTACAGTATCAAACCCTGAGGTTATTAAAGGCAAAAAAGTGCTGGTAGTAGAAGATGGTCCAACATTAACACACGGCGAAATGAAAATTGGTGCCGGTACAGTAGCAGCACAAAAATTAGGCGCGGCAGAAATTATTGACCCCCGACCATACACAGTAAAATCTATTACCGATACTTATGAAAAATATCCTGACATAGGTATTCTATTGCCTGCAATGGGTTACGGTGATGCTCAGATAAACGACCTTGAAGAAACCATAAACAAAGTTGATTGTGATTCAGTTATAATTGGTACCCCGATTGATCTCGGCAGAATCTTAAAAATCAATAAACCATCAACAAGAGTAATGTACGAACTTCAGGAAATTGGCGGTAACACAGTCGCATCGGTATTAAAAGCAAAAGGTATTCTATGAAAAAGATAGCGGTAGTTGCTTTCGGCGGAAATGCTCTATTGCGCGGTGATGAAAAAGGTACCATAGAAGAACAGGAAAAAAACACCTATGATACTTGTGTTAGATTATTCGGTTTAATGAAATCAGGATATAATATTGTTATAACACACGGAAATGGACCTCAGGTTGGGAACATACTGCTGCGCAACGAAGCCGGAAATGATAATTATAAAATTCCCAAAATGCCGTTAGATATTTGCGTTGCCGATTCCCAGGGCGGAATTGGTTACATGATTGAAAGGCAGATGCGAAACGCTCTGAATGCAAAAAGGATGAGACGAAATGTTGTTGCTTTAATTACCGAAGTGCGTGTTGATATTAAAGACCCTGCTTTTAAAAATCCAACTAAGCCTATTGGACCCTTTTACTTAAAAGAAGAAGCCGACTTACTTGCGAAGGCTAATAAATGGCAGTTTAAGGAGGACCCGCGTAAAAGAGGCTGGAGGAGAGTTGTAGCATCTCCTAAACCTCTTGAAGTAATGAATAATAAAATAATCCAAGAGCTGGTAACTAATGGTCACATTGTTATTGCAGCGGGCGGCGGCGGAATTCCAATTTTTAAACACAAGAATAGATTTCTTGAGGCAATTGAAGCAGTGATTGATAAAGACTTAGCTTCTGCTCTACTCGGCACAACTATCGCTGCTGATCGTTTATATATTTTAACCGATGTTCCGAAAGTTTATATAAACTTTAATACAAAAGAACAAAAGCAATTGGATAAAATTACAATTGATGAAGCCCTTGCCTACTATAACGCAGGTGAATTCGCTGCCGGAAGTATGGGTCCAAAAATATTAGCCTGTATTGATTTTGTGAAGAAGGGTGGTAAAGAAGCTATTATTACCGACCTGCATAATATTGAAAAGAAAAATTGCGGAACAAGAATAGTAAATAATCCTAAGTAATTGCGAATGTTCATTAAATATGATTTAGATTAACCTACAGATTCAGAAGCTGTGTGAAAATTCAATAATTAAATTAACCCACAGATTTAGAGGCTGTGTGAAAAGTTGAAAGTTGTATTAACCCACGATTTCAATCGTGGGAATTTGAGCAAAAAAATAAATGTTGTAACCGTTTCAATTTATGCGCCGAGGCGTACGGTTTTAATTATTTTTCAATCGGTATCTTCATCTATGGTATTAGAGAATACCAAACTACTTTTAACGGTTTTAACCGTTCACAGATATGTAAAGTAGGACATTAAATAAATAATAAAACTATTAACCACACAAATTGAAGGTGAAAAATTGGCTTTTAATTTAAGAAACAGAAACTTCCTAAAACTTTTAGATTTTACTCCAAAAGAAATTCAGTTCTTACTGGAATTATCAAAAGACTTAAAAAATGCAAAGTACACAGGAACAGAAAAACAAAGACTTAAGGGAAAAAATGTAGTACTCCTTTTCGCAAAAGATTCAACAAGAACAAGATGTGCTTTTGAAGTTGCAGCTTTAGATCAAGGTGCGGGAGTTACATTCCTTGGACCATCCGGCTCGCAGATGGGTAAAAAAGAATCAATGAAAGATACAGCCAGAGTACTTGGACGAATGTATGATGGGATTGAATACCGGGGATTCGGACAAGAAATAGTTGAAGAACTTGGTGCTTATGCAGGCGTACCCGTTTGGAACGGTTTAACAAATGAATATCATCCCACACAAATATTGGCGGATTTTCTAACTATCATGGAACACTCAAACAAGCCGCTCAACGAAGTAACATTATCATACCTTGGTGATGCCCGGAACAACATGGGGAACTCACTGATGGTCGGCTGTGCGAAAATTGGAATGAATTTTAGAGCTGTTGCACCAAAACAATGCTGGCCCTCTGACGAACTGGTAAAACAGTGTGAAGAGATTGCTGAAGAAACCGGCGCAACAATATCTTTAACAGAAGACCCAATTGCGGGAGTTAAGGATTCCGATATTCTTTACACAGATGTTTGGGTTTCGATGGGTGAGCCGGATGAAGTTTGGAACGAACGAATAGAATTAATGAAGCCCTATCAAATTAATATGGAAATGATAAATAATACCGGCAACCCCGATGTTAAATTCATGCATTGTTTACCTGCTTTCCATAACAGAGAAACAACTGTCGGCGAAGAAATTTATCAGAAATTTAAGCTCGAAGCCATGGAAGTTACCGAGGATGTTTTTGAATCAAAACATTCAATAGTTTTTGATGAGGCGGAAAATCGGCTTCATACAATTAAAGCAGTAATGGTAGCAACATTAGGAGATTAAATTTTAAAAAATTAAAATAATTTCTTTTGTTTTTTGATAGAAAAATAATATTTTTGAATTCTATTTTTTAGGGCGGATAGCTCAGTTGGTAGAGCAATGGACTGAAAATCCATGTGTCGGCGGTTCAATTCCGTCTCCGCCCACTTCCTGTAAGCCACGTTAACCAAGACGTGGCTTTTTTCTTTTAAAGATACCTATAAATTTAGGAATTGAAACGCCGAAGCGGTTCAATGGAGTTTACCCCGCAGTATTTTTTGCGGGGTCTCCGCCCACAGAAGTTGGTTTTTGTTTAGATATCTACATCGTTCTGACTAAAAAAATCTTTTCCAAAATTTTATTTTTGCTTTAATTGAATTCTCGCAATAATTACTTATTTTTAACCCTATTGAAAATTTATTAACCAAAACTATTGCCCTCTATGTCTGAAGACCAAAAACGCCAACTTGAATAGCAGCTATGGAATATTGCCAATACCCCCAGGGTGAAATGGAAGAAGAATTTATACGACAAAAAAATGACATAGCACCATCGCAGGGACTGGAAAATTTATATGAAGAAAATAACAGAAATACCAACTAACGACAAACCAAGAGAAAAACTTGCTTCAAAAGGAGTGGAAGCACTGACTAGTAAAGAATTATTAATGGTAATTCTTGGAAAAGGAATTAAAGGACGTGATGTGACAATTCTGGCAACAGACATTTTAAAAATAATTGAGAAAGAAAAAGAAAATCTGACAATTGAAAAACTGGAAGCAATACAAGGTGTAGGAAAAGCAAGGGCTGGACAAATATTGGCATCATTTGAATTAGCAAAGCGATACTTAATTAAACCTGAACAAAAAATAAATAACACAGATGATGTTTTAGCAGTTGTTGCAGAAATAAGAAATAAAAAACAAGAACATTTTATAACAATCACACTAACTGGCGCATCCAAAATTATAGAGAAAAGAACGGTTTTTAAAGGAACAATAAATTATAGTGTTGTACATCCAAGAGAGATATTTTCTGATGCTTTGGCAGACAGAGCTGCAGGTATTATTTTCGTTCACAATCATCCAGAAAATGATGTAGAACCTTCTGAAACTGATAAAAAATTAACAAAGCAACTTTTCGATGCTGGAAAGCTTTTAGGAATAGAAGTAATTGACCATATTATTGTGACTAAAAATGAATATTTTAGTTTTCAAAGTGAAGGACTTTTAGGGCTATGAAAGAGTTAGTAATAAACGAACAAAGTATACAAAATAAGATATTCACTGTTAGAGGTAAACAGGTTATGCTCGATGAAGATCTGGCAGAAATCTATGGAGTGGAAACAAAATATCTTAACCGTGCAGTAAAAAGAAATATTGAAAGATTCCCTGAAAGCTTCCGTTTCCAGCTTACTGAAGAAGAATATAAAAATTTGAGGTTCCAATTCGGCACCTCAAAGATTTCAAAAAGTATCTCTGAATTGGAACTACAAACTGCTCCGCCTAAAAAACGAGGTGGCAGAAGATATTTGCCTTATGTTTTTACCGAGCAGGGGGTTTCAATGCTTTCGGCAGTATTACACAGCGAAACGGCAATACAAGTGAGTATTAGAATAATAAATGCTTTTGTAAATATGCGGAAATTTATATTGGAAAATGCTGCCATATTTCAGAGGTTAGAATATATTGATCAGAGACTTTTGGGACATGATGAAAATTTTGACAAACTATTTAAAGCTCTTGAAAGTAAAGGAGTAAAACATAAACAAGGGATATTTTTTGATGGACAAATTTTTGATGCTTATTTATTTCTATCAGATCTAGTAAAAAGTTCAAAGAAGTCGATAATGTTGATAGATAATTATGTTGATGAAACAGTGTTGACTCTGTTTAGTAAAAATAAAAAAGCAAAGGTTAATATTTATACAAAAAATATTTCAAAACAGTTAAAACTGGATTTAAATAAATACAACTCCCAATACAAGCCTATAGAAATCAAAAAGTTTAATTCATCTCACGATCGTTTTTTAATAATTGATGATCAAGATGTTTATCATTTTGGAGCCAGCTTAAAAGATTTGGGTAAAAAATGGTTTGCATTTTCAAAATTCGATATCAATGCAATTGAAATTTTAGGAAAGTTGGAGAAATAAAAAAATATGAATTGGTTTATGTCGATTCAATGGAACCTGCCCGCAGTTTTTGGGGCGGGCTTGTCCTCCCAGTTTTTATTTGCCGAGTCTCCGCCCATCTACCCTGTATACCAACCCTGCCTAAAAAATACAGCCCCATTCGTCTCATTTTCCAATCCCCCAAAAATTATCAACCCTCCCAAAACCGCACTAAATTTATATTAGAATTATCAAAAAAACAGTAAAGAAATTTTACTCTCATTCTGAATTTCTTCAATTAGTTATCTCAAAACAACATGACTCAAAATGAGAATTAAAAATTTTGAAATGTCCAAAAATGAGCTTATATTTGTGTTTTACATCACATGGGTTTTAAAAAGCTCATTTTGAGACTGAATTCAAAGCGTAAAAAAATAATAATAAATGGCATGTTGGTTGAATTAACATTAGCAATATTAAATAAGGAAGGTACCCAAAATGAACGCAATTTTTAATCTCATATCTGACAGAAGCAGCATAATAAAAGGGCTGATAATTTTAGTCTCAATCTTTGTGTTTTTTAATTTTTTTGTTTCTAAAATCAGTGCATGCCAAAAAGTTTGGACAGGTCAAGTTGACAATGATTGGTCAACTGCTGAAAACTGGTGTCCATCCGGCATACCCGATTCAAATTCACATGTTGTAATACCATATCTTATTAATAACGATTACCCGGTTATTAATGATGATAATGTAACTATAAAAAAACTAACCGTAAGCTGGGGTGCTCAGCTAAATATTGAATCTATAAATTTAACTGTTACAAAATTATTCAAAGTTAGGAGATGGGCTGTTGTAAATCAATACGGAGCAGTAGTAAATGTAAGACATCTGCTGATACAGAAAGGGGGAGTGTATAACATTTACGACGGCGTGCTGGATATTATAGATAAACTTAATGATAAAGGAACATTAAATCATCATGGCGGTGATGTTACTGTTGGCGGCGAACCGCTTCCGGTTGAATTAGTTTCATTTACATACTATGTTGTAAATAATGGTGTTGTGCTTAATTGGAAAACTGCTACCGAAATTAATAACTACGGTTTTGAAATTGAAAAATCAATAGATAACAATAAATGGGAAAATATTGGTTTCGTTCAAGGTAACGGAAATAGTAACTCACCAAAAATTTATAGTTTTACTGATAAAAACTTAAATTCAAAACAACTTTATTATCGACTAATTCAAATAGATAATGACGGTACGGTAGAACAGTTGGAAACAGTTGAAGTTGCATACAATGGTAAATTAAATGGATTTGAGTTAGAGCAGAATTATCCTAATCCATTTAACCCAACAACTGTAATTAAATACAGCATTCCCGAAGCATCAAATGTACAAATTAAAGTTTATGATATGCTTGGCGGCGAAGTTGCAAGTTTAGTTAACGAAGTTAAAGAAGCCGGAACGCATGAAGTTGGTTTTGATGCAACTGAATTATCAAGCGGAATTTACATTTACTCAATTCAGTCGGGCAATTTTGTACAAACAATGAAAATGACACTCCTGAGGTAGCACTCTAAAATAAATATGTTATGGATGTAAGTCCCGATTTGTTCGGGACTTTTTTTATTTAAAAATAAAAACTTATCGTTATCAACGAATTGACTAATTTCTCTTTTTTAATTAAAATAAATAAATACTAAGGTTTGATAAAAATTAGAATGAGAGAATAATGATGAACAAATTTATTTTAAGTATTAGTGTAATTACTGCTGCTCTAGTAATGCTTTCATTTACAAATACAAACTCCTCAAGTAATACTACCGATACAATATTTACTCCTGAGGTATTAGACCCGCAGGGAAATGGTGATGCAAAAGCATTGGCGGATATTGATGGTGACGGGACGATGGATCCCATATTAGGCGGCTCAAATTTGGGCTGGTATATGAAAGACAGTTCATGGAATTATTATAGTATTATTGCAAGTCCTCCTTATCAAGAGTTTAGTACCGATATGCAGGCAGAAGATATTGACGGCGATGGCGACCCTGATATAATTGTAGGGGATGCAGGCGGAATTAATAACCTGCTCTGGTTTGAGAATCCAAGAATTAATCCTCCTGCGGGCAGCGGCAGTGACCCTCGAATTGCAGCTAATTGGGTTTATCATGTAATTGGTACACACGGAGATTGGGTGCATGATATTGAAATTGGTGATCTTGATAATGATGGCAAATTAGATGTTGTTTCAAGCGGGCATGGGCATACACATGTTTGGAAAAATAATCTTCCCTCCGCTTGGTTAGACATTCCGCTGCAGAATGCAGGCAAAGGAATATCTATAGGAGATATAAATAAAAACGGCAGAGCAGATATAGCAATTCCGAACGGCTGGTTCGATACACCCGTGTCATTAGCAGCCGGTACATGGAATTTTTACCAAATAGATGTCGGCACAGCGAAAGACGAAGTATTATTAATGGATGTTAACGGCGATAACAATTTAGATTTAGTAACAATTGATGCGCACAATAGAGATGAGTTTGCCTGGTTTCAAGCCCCGCTGGATCCTACCTCATCAACATGGACAAAAACTATAATTGACGGATCAATGGGGGCACACAAACTTGAAGCAGCAGATTTTAATAATGATGGGTTTGCTGATATTTTAGCCGGTCTAGAATTGAGTGAATTAAGTATCTATTTCAATTCTGCTGATTCCATGGGGGTTTTTACAAAACAGCAGATTGATACAAAAGCAGCTCATAATGCAAGGGCAGGAGATATTGATAATGATGGAGATATAGATGTGTTCGGCGCAGATTATATAAACCATCCGCCCGCGCTTGTTTATATAAACGAAAGTGCTATTCCGGTTGAACTGACAAGTTTTTCATTCAATATTGTTGAGGGCAAAATTATTCTGAACTGGACTACTGCTACGGAAATTAACAACTCACATTTTATTGTTCAAAGGGGCAATGACAAATTTAGCTTTACTGATATTGGTAGAGTAGAAGGCAATGGCACAACAACGGAAATATCAAATTATAGCTACCAGGATATTTCAGCGGAAGATGGAATTTATTTTTATAGATTAAAACAAGTTGACTACGATGGATCATTTAGTTATTCAAACAAGATTGAAGTTGATTTAATTCAGCCTCTCGAATTAAGCCTGCAGCAAAACTACCCAAATCCATTTAACCCAACAACGACTATAAAATATCAAATACCGCCTACAAAAACTCTCCTCTCGAGAGGGGTTGGGGGTGTGTCCATAGCCTTAAAAGTATTTGATGTAATAGGAAGAGAAATAGCAACCCTAGTAAACGAAAGGCAAAAGCCCGGTAATTATGAAGTTGTTTGGGACGCTTCTGAGTTTAGCAGCGGTGTATATTTCTATCGCCTTGATGCCGGTGATTATTTTGAATCTAAAAAAATGATTCTTTTAAAATAAGATTGAAAAAATTTTGTAAAACAAAAGCCGGTTCGATGCCGGCTTTGTTATTTTATTAAAACCAGTTTTATTGTATTGCTAAATTTCCCTGCTTCAATTCGGCAAAAATAAATGCCTGTACTAAGCTCTGTCGCATTAAGAGAAACGGATTGATTGCCAGCAGCAAATTCCCGGTTAAGTAATTCTGTTACTTTTTCGCCAAGGGAATTATACAAAGACATTTTAACAGCCGATCTTTCCGGAAGAGAAAAATTAATCATCGTCGAAGAATTGAAAGGGTTGGGGTAGCTTGTTAAACTGAAATGAGTTGGAATCTCAGTTCCGGCATCTTTAATAGATGTTACATCCGGCGGAGTTCTTTTGAATACACCTTTATCCGTTCCGAGAAGTAATTTGTTGTTTGAATGACTGTAGAAAATTGATAGTGTTTTTACCTGCGGTAAGCCTTCACTAAATGCAGTATATGATAATCCCATATCGGATGAATAATATATTTCCGTTGGTGTCGCTGCATAAAGAACATTTGAACTATCAATTGCAATATCAACTACATCATTTCCAGAAAATCCTTGAAAAGACCAGACGGTATCCATTTCGTTTCGAAAATAAATACCCTCTGAAGTTGAAAGGTAATGATTATTATTTAAGTCTGACCGAATTTTATAAAAAACAAAATTACTGTAGGTAGGAAAACCTTGCTTAAACTTGCCAAATGACTCACCTCCATTAGTGCTGCGGTAAATATAATCAACCATATCGGAGACATTGAAACCAAGGAAATAAATATTGTGATGAGAATCTTTATTTAAAAAGTTTATAAATGCATATTCAAGCCCGCTAACTGGTTTTGGTAACCAGGTTGATCCGAAATCTGTTGACACATAAAGACCGCTATAAAAAGGAGGACCCCAATTCGGATCATATTCAAATAAATTGGCGAAGAGAGTATTATTTATAGTAGCTGCCAAAGAAGTCCATGTTGTGGTGGGGAGGGTATTGGTATTCCAAGTTGTTATACCATCCACTGAGTAAAATAAGACGTTGCTGTATGTACTAAAAATATAATCGTTGGAAGAAGTTATTGCCGAAGTAGACAATTTTCTCAGTCCATCCGGTGTTATCCAGTCCAACCCTCCATTTTCGGAGTAAAAGATTCCTCTTTTTGTAGCAGTGTAAATTTTATCGGAGTATTCATGAAAACTTGTAACTTCAATATCAATAATCCCATCATCGAAAAAAATTATTGAATTGGAATCTACTTTAATTAGACTTTCACCTGTTGCCAGAAGCAATGATTCTTGAAATGGGATCAGTTTATAAACATATAAATAATTAGCTTGAAGATTATAGCTGAACCATGATTCACCGGCATCAGTTGTTAAATATACTCCGGTGTCTGAACCTGCATAAATTACAGAATCACTAACGGCATATAAATCTTTAATCTTACAGTTTGCAGGAAGTCCACCATTGCTTGGAAGCCAGCTTAAGCCATAATTTGTTGAGCGGTAAACTCCTCTTATTGTTCCCACAAAAATATCATCGTAGGAATTTACAAATACAGAAGTAATGCCTTGGCTTTCCGGTAAACCAGAATTTTTTATTTCCCAAGTGGTTCCGTTATCTGTTGATATCAAAACACCGCTGTGTGATCCAACAATCCAAATACTATCATTATTTGCAAATCCAACTTCACCGACCGAACCCGCATCACATCCAAATTCAATTGTACGCCATGTATTGCCTAAGTCAGTTGAAACTGATAAATCATCACAAGAATACCATCCAAGATGGAAAATATGATTTGAACTATTAATTGATAGACTACCATATGAAAGACCTAAACTAGTCCATGTTTTTCCAGCATCAGTTGATCTTAAAGTGCCGCGACCCATTGAAGAACAATAAATCAAGCTGTCGTTGATAATAAGTATTCCAGGAAAGCCATAGTTACCAGCCGAATTACTTTTACCCCACAATTCTTCCCAACTGGCATTTATGTTTTCCCTTTTATAAAGTGAACCATCTTGTAAACCGGCAAAAAGAGTTCCGTTAGGTGATTTTGCAATATTGCGTATATCACCGCCATACATAGGTCCGGTAGGCTGCCATTGATCCTGAGCATTAATTGATACGAAGATAGAAATAAGAATTGTGAGCAGAAGAAATTTTTTGCCAATTTGCATGCATCCTCCGATGACTATTGACTTACCCTTAATATTGTTTATAACTATTATACAGTTATTCCACAAAACAAAAATACAAATAGTTCTACTTAATGTAAATTTGGTTTTGAAAATTGTGTTTTGAATATTGATTTGTTACAGATTGGTTTTCAATAAAATTCAAAAAGTGAATCTGTTAGTTTTAACAAAAAAGATGATTCTTTTTGAATAATTAATATGAAAATATTTGAATAATTGGGCGGACAAACTTTGCCCGCCCCACTAAAATATTATTTTCTTTGCGGTGCGGGGTATTGGTTTCTAATTGTATAAATATTATCCTTATGAGCTTGAAAATGTTTAACCATTTTACCCCAAGCGCCAGGATGTCTCTCACGGACTCTCTTTACGTATTCAGCCCAAAATTTATCGAATGATCCCAAATCTTTTGCAGTGTACCAATAATTAACGTTCCACTCATCTCCCCATGTGTGAGTAAAGTTTCCAAAACTGTAAATAAAACCCTCATCAACGAGTTCCTCTAAAATAGGTACAAATATGGAATCACCTATTTGGTTTACTGTTCCTACGGCACCCATGTGAACCATGTTAGAACTTACAATTAATAATGGCTGATCATTATCCTGTGCAAAACTACTTCCGGCAAGAAAAAGGAAAAATACTGCGGCAAAGATTTTTGTAGTCTGTTTCATTTATTACTCCATTTTGATTGTTAAATAATTAAATAAATATGCTTACGAGTTTTCATATTCATAAAAACCATTAGCACTTTTTGAATTATTATTTCTTTTTAGTTTTCAACTCAATTTGAATTGCTTCGAAAGGTTTATCACCCAAATTTTCAGGTTGATGTTTACTTTTATCAGTCCAAATTACCATACCTGCCTTAGGATCCATTTCTTTTGATTTACCATCCGGTAAATTCATTTTCAGAACTCCATCTGTTAAGAAAACCACAACACCTTCGGGATGAGAATGCATTGTTGATTTTTCATTTGGACCGTAAGTAATTCGAAGTACTCTTACTTCGTCATTTTCAAACTCTACTTTGTAACGTTTGGAATCAACTTTAACTGCATCCTGTGCGAAACTATTTCCGCCAAGAAAAAGAAATGCAATTAAGGCTATTGCAAAGATTTTTGTGATCTGTTTCATCTATAACTCCTCATATTATTATTGAACATTGTTTTTGCAATTAATTGAACTGGTGCTTTCAATCTATTGCTTATTATTTATTTCCTGTTGTATCATCAAATAATTGATCCGGGCGGTGAATTCTAATAACCTAATTTTATTACCGTTATTGTCTGTCGAATGCAAAATCTCTTCAGGTATTTTGCTTGTTTTCCATGGATAGTCTAGAAGCCTAAACTTATTATTTCGGATGAAAGGTTTTGCGGAGAGAATTATAATAAGATAAGATGTCTTATAATATAAAATAAATTAAATTAAAACAAACAATATTTATTAATAAATTTAGAGGACTATTTATTTTGAAATAATAAGACATTAAGTTGTTTGAAGTATTAACAGAATAACATTACCTTCCAACTAAATCCTTCTGGTTACTAAAAATTGTATTCAATTTTATAAATAAAATCGGAGGTAGAAAAATGAAGAAATTATTTTTTCTATTAGCAGCATTACTTTTTATCCTGCCGCAAACACTTATTCATCCCCAGTTTGGTATCCTCAAGAAAAAAATCAAAAAGAAAGTTGAAAACAAAGTTGAGCGAAAAGTTGATAAGGAAATTGATAAAACTATTGACGATGCGCTTGACGGGAATACTAAAGGTGAGGGTAAAGTTGAACCGGGAAAAAAGGCAGCGGATACCAAATCGGAGCAGAAAATAGAAACGGAAACCACTGAAGAAAATACTGCATTATTAAAAGCCTGGTCTAAGTATGATTTTGTTCCGGGTGATGAAATTATTTTTTATGATGATTTGATTGATGAAGAAAATGGTGAGTTTCCTTCAAGGTGGGATTTACTGCAAGGGAATGTGGAAATTGCGGTTTACGGCGATGAAAATGTTATTAACTTCGCTTCTGTGCAGCCATGCAGCATTGTACCCTTAATGAAAGAGGAAGGTGATTACCTGCCCGAAAAATTTACAATTGAGTTTGATGCATACTTCAGTGAATTTTGTACTCGATACTATGTAGAATTATATGATATGATTAGTCAAAAACCTCCAAAGACAATTCCACGAATAAGTATTGATCCCACTCATGTTGGCGTTGAAAGCTTCGGAGGAACAAATTTAGCAGATCGGGATTATCCATTTTGGGAACACATATCAATCTCATTTAATACACGGGCTTTAAAAGTTTACTTTGGGGAACAAAGAGTAAGCAACATTCCAAACTTACGAGCCGAACCGATTGGAATAACAATCAGCAGCAGGCAATGCCACAAAGATAATCAGGCACTTATTAAAAATATTAGAGTTGCTAAAGGAAGTAAAAAACTTTACGATAGAATTATGACCGATGGAAAATTTGTAACTCGCGGAATTTTATTTGATGTGAATAAGGCGACATTAAAACCGGAATCGATGGGAGTAATTAACAAAGTTGCAAAGCTGATGAAAAAACATCCGGAACTGAATTTTAGTATTGAAGGACACACCGACAGCGATGGTGACGATGCGATGAACCTGCAATTATCGGAACAGCGTGCAGAATCAGTAAAATTAGCACTCGTTAATCTTGGTATAGATGCCTCACATTTTAAAGTTAAAGGCTTAGGCGAAAGCAAACCAGTTGACAGCAACGCTAATCCGGAAGGTAAAGCAAATAATAGGCGAGTTGAGTTTGTTAAGTTTTAATTCCTATATTATTTTATTCCGCAAATTTATTAAGGAGTAAGTATATGAGTTTTGTTTGGTTTATTATAATTGGAGGAATTGCAGGCTGGTTAGCCGGTTTAATAATGAAGGGCGAAGGTTTTGGAATTCTTGGTAATATTGTTGTTGGAATTGTCGGTGCAGTTTTGGGAGGCTGGGTGTTTAGTATCTTAGGCATTACTGTAGCCGGTGAACTTGTTGGATCACTCATAACAGCTTTGGTTGGAGCCGTTATTCTATTATTCTTAATTAGGCTTATAAAAAAAGGGAAATAGATTTTCTACTATTTGATTTTAAAGCCCCGCAGTTTAGCGGGGTTTTTTATTTGAAAAAATGAACAAAATTGATTCTCGTGGATTATACTATTATCAGCAGTACTATAACTAATAGAAAAATAATTGAGGAAAAGATGAAAAAGTTAAATCTGTTCAACGTAGCTTTTCTTTTGATGCCTATATTAATAAGCGGATGTAAGATTGATATTAAAAATATTGAGCGACCGGAAAAAATTGTAAGCATGCGTCAAGTAGTTTACGATACGGATACTTATGCAAAACTTGCAGAATTATGGCAGGCATATTATGATGAGTTTCCATCCGAGGATGCTTATGCAAATTGGATGTATGCAGCAAGGTACGCCGGCTTAGAAAATTATGAATCACTTTTAAAAGAGGGAGTAAATAAATATCACGCAAACCCAACTCTTCTTTATCTCTCCGCCCTATTAAAGCATGGTGCTAAAAATAATCTTGAGGCAATCAGTCTTCTTGAACGCTCGGTTGCATTGGACCCCACATATTTGGACCCTTGGTTTGCATTAGCTGTTGATTATATGGGCAGCGGCAATATGGAAAAAGCTGATGCAGCTTTTAGAAAACTTTTAGAAGAGGGTGCAATTAGTGAAGAAGTAATGGATTATAATTATAACGTAATTACTCTGCTTGACAAAAATGCAATACTAATTACAAATGGCGATAACGATACTTATCCTGTTTGGATTCTTACAAGAATATTAAAATATAGACCTGATGTGACGGTAGTAAATCGTTCACTCCTAAATTCCGAATGGTATCCAATTCATATAATTAAAAATGAAGGCATACCTAATTATATAACGCAAAGTGAATTAAATGATTTAAGAAATGAAACATTTGAAAAGATGAAGCAGCGTAAAATTAAAATACCGCCTATGGGACCCTTTAGTGACACACTGCTTACTCAAATTGTTAAACTCGCAGAAAAGGAAAACAGACCGGTTTATTTATCCGCTACTCTTTATTCTACCGAAGTTATAGAAAATTATAAAAATGATGGGGCAGATTTTGGTTTGGTTACGCAAATAGTTCCGCAGAATAAAAACTATTCATCACAATTAAAAGAAGTTATAAATAAATGGCTTGGTGAATTTAGAACCGCCGGATTAAAAAGCTGGCAGCTTAATTATAGCACTAAAGCTGATGCAGGTAAACGACTAACACTAAATTATGCCGGTGCTCTTAGTTCATTGATGGAAGCAATAAATAAATATGTGCCGGAAAAAAGACTTGAATTATTTAACTGGTATAAGAACTACATATTAAATTTGATACCGGCTGAAAAAGTAGATAAGATGAGTTCAGCTTGGTGTAAATCTACTGACATAAAAGAGATAAGCGATTGGTGCAAAAGTAAAAATTATATAAAATGAAAACTGACTGGGATCATTTAGCCAACGCAAAAAATGGTGATGAAAAATCTGCTGAGATTCTTTTTAGCAAATACAGTAAATCCATAATTAAAATGGCAGCTTTAATAACCGGCTCGCTCGATTCCGGGAAAGACGTTGCACAGGAAACATTTTTGCGATTGATAAACAAAAAAGCTAAACACCACGAAGGCAGTTTTAAAACCTATGTTACAACTATTGCATATAGATTGGCTTTGAAAGAAAAATACAGAACTAATAAAAGTCACTCGATAAATGAAAAAGATTTTATAGATGAAAATGATTCACAAATTAACAATCAATGTGAAGAAGAAACTAAAATAAATATTTTTGAAGCGATCAATTCGCTGCCCTTAAATCAAAAAGAAATTTTAGTATTAAGATTTTACGGCTGCCACAGTTATGAAGAAATTGCCGGAATAACCAAGCTGCCGATAGGTACTGTTAAATCAAGAATATTTTACGCTGTTAAAGCTTGCGGTAAAAAATTAAAACAGAAAGGAATAATATGATGAAGCACATTGTTGAAGATACTTTACTAAAGTATCAATTAGAATTATTGGAAGGTGAGGAATTGGTAAATGTGAAAAATCATTTAACTCTTTGTGAAACTTGTAGGTTAAAGTTAGATAAAATAAAATCTGAATTAGAATTGATAAGCAGTTATGATCCGGAAGTTGAAGATGTTCACATACCTATTGCTAAAAAAAGAAGAAGTTCTACTCTTTGGCTGAGAAGGGCGGCAGTACTGCTTGTTGGCTTCGTTTCGGGATATTCTACATCCCTTTATTTACAGCCCGATCAAGTTGTGGTTGTTAGCCAATACTTAAATACGAATAAAACAAATATTTCATTTGATGATTATACTTTTTGCCCGAGTGTGGATATTTATCCTACTGAATAAATTAAACATTAACCAGCATTTCGCGAAAAAACTAACTGTACATTTTATATAATTTGAACTAAGTTTGTTAAAAGACTATTTTAAATAAAAGAAAATGTGAACATATGTTTTAAAACCGGAAGCGACTATGCCTAACTACATTTAGGTAGCTTTCTGTGGATAAAAGTCTCTTATGATGTATGTTTATCTCTTAGTTGATTGAGAAAATTAAATTCACTTAGTACTGCCATAAAAATGTAATCAACCACTTTTTTGTTAATTACATTAAATGGCTAAAACTCAAAAAAAATTGCGGAATCAAAATGAACGGAATTAGTTTAATGAAGGTATGCATAATTCATTTCATTTTATTAGCACTTTTCAGCTCACAAACCAAAGCTCAAGACAGCCTCTACCTTGTCGGAACAATAACAGGCGAATCCACAGAAAAACAAATTACTGATATTAGTGGTGTAGGCGATGTAAATGGAGACGGTTATGATGATTTTATGGTTTCATCAAGGACTGGATTGATCAGAAAAGACCAAGGTATTGTTAAACTTTATTTAGGCGCAGCAGATGGAAATTTAATACCCGATGTTATTTTTCATTACCCGGGAACAGATAGTTTGAATGACTTTGGAAGAGGTTCGGGAATAGGCGATGTAAATGGCGATGATTATAATGATTTTCTTATAACAGGCAGTTTTGGGGATTGGGGTTTTCCAAAAGGGAAAGCATTTCTTTATTTGGGCGGAGCATCAATTGATACATTACCGGTAAAGGAATTCTATGAACCATGGATACAAGATAATTTTGGGTATCCAGCAGAAGCAGTAGGCGATATAAATAAAGATGGGTATGATGATTTTATAATAAGTTCACCCTATAACTGGACAGATGGCAAAGGATATGTATATTTATTCTGGGGTGGTGATACCATTTCTTTTATAAGATGTGATACACTAAAAGGATATGAAAGCGGAGATCAATTTGGATTATCTGCTGCTAATATAGGAGATATAAACAATGATGGTTTTGATGATATTGCTGTTGGGGCATTGTATTCATCAATTCCCGACTCACCTCTAGTTCGTATTTATTTTGGTGGAAATAGGATCGATACAATTCCAAAATATTTTTTAAGTGGTGGAGATATTTATAATGCTGGAGATATTAATGGTGATAAGAATTTAGATTTCATTGTTTTTAATGGAATGATTAATCTTTATCTATCATTAGATAGTAACATTACTTTTAAAGGTAGTTATTATGTAGGCACAAATGGTGATATTAACAACGATAGTTATGATGATTTTATACTTGGAGAACCTAATTATACCGACAGTTCAGGGACAATGATAGGTTGCATTCTTGGTTTTTATGGTGATGCTCTATTTGATACATTATTTGATTTCAAAATGACCGGTGAAAATAAATGGGATGAATATGGTAAATATGTTTCAATCATTGGTGATATAAATGGAGACGGTTATACAGAAGTTGCAGTAGGAGCACTTAACTATCCTGATTACCAGTATCCACTTGGTAAAGTATACGTATATTCCTATAAAAAGTTAACAAATGTAAAAGATGGTATTAAAAATACACCTAATAATTTTCAATTGTATCAAAATTATCCCAATCCTTTTAACCCACGTACTTCAATAACATATAATTTACCAAGGGCATCAGCAGTTACAATAACGATATTTGATATTCTTGGAAATAAAATTAGATCGATCTCAAATTCTTCACAATCTGCTGGAATTCAGAGTATTGTATGGAACGGTACAAATAATAATAATTCACAGGTCGCTAGTGGACTTTATCTGTATCATTTTAAAGCTGTGTCATTAGAAGGCAAGAATGAAATATTTGAAAGTACCGGAAAGTTGTTGTTATTAAAATAAATCTTAATATCAAAGTTGATAATAGCCGGTTCATAATAATTGAGCCGGCTTAATATTAACCTATTGCTAAGTTTATTACAATAATTAGATATTTTTTCAATAATCATGACAATAAAATTATTCTTTAAAAATAGGTGACACAATGTTCGCAAATAAAAATATTCCCAAATTATCATTTCTTTTTACAATAATGTTTTTTCTTAACACACTTATAATACATGCCCAAGACAGTCTATACCTTGTCGGCACAATAACCGGCGAATCCGTAGAAAAACAAATTACTGATGTAAAAGGAGTTGGAGATATAAATGGAGACGGATATGATGATTTTATGGTTTCATCAAGGACAGGTAAATTAGTTAGAGATCAGGGGATTATAAAACTATATTTAGGGGCATCAGATGGCAATTTAATCCCCGATGTTACATTCCATTATCCCGGGGCAGACACATTAAATTATTTCGGAACAGCTTACGGTATAGGTGATATAAATAATGACAGCTATGACGATTTTGCAATATCAGGCTTATTTGCTGATTTTGCTGGATATGCAAAAGGAAAGGTTTTTATTTATCTCGGCGGGTCAACAATTGATACAATACCGGTGAAAGAATTTTATGAACCTTTGTGGATACAAGATGATTTTGGTTATCCGACAGAAGCAATAGGAGATATTAATAAAGATGGCTATGATGATTTTATTGTAAACTCACCACATAACTGGTCAAACTTTGAAGGATATGCATATTTATTTTGGGGCGGCGATACAATATCCTGGGAAAGGTGTGATACTCTTTCCGGCGACTTATTCTATCCGCAAAGTTTTGCAAATATTGGCGATATAAATAATGATAGTTTTGATGATCTCGCAATTGGGGTTTTTGAACACCCCTTGGACCCTGATACCGGTAAAGTTTTTATTTATTATGGCGGAAAACAAATGGATACCCAACCCGATACGGTACTTACTTCAGATAGCTCGGATTATGCTTTTGGAAGAATAATAAAAAATGCAGGAGATTTGAACAATGATGGAATTATTGACTTTTGCATTCTAGGGGATCCGCACATATTAATTTATGTTAATTATTTTGTTGATCCTTTAAAAGTTGATAGTTATAGTTTAGGTGCGGGGGGTGATATCAATTATGATGGTTTTAGTGATTTACTTGTAGGCAATGATAAAAAAATAAAAGTTTATTGGGGAAGTGAAAATTTTGATACGACTAATTATTCAATTATTGAACCTCCGGACTCGTCAAGTTTATCTGCAAGTATCTCTATTGTAGGTGATATAAATAATGACGGATATGATGAATTAGCAAGCTATACTATTAATTATCCCAGTACTCAAAATCCACGAGGTATAGTGTACATCTATTCCTATATAAAAATAACTAATGTAAAAGATGATATTAAAACTACACCTAATAATTTTCAATTGTATCAAAACTACCCAAATCCTTTTAATCCAATTACAACAATAAAGTATGCTGTGCCAAGTGTAGCCGACGCATTGAATGCGTCAACTACAAACATTTTATTAAAAGTATATGATGTACTCGGCAATGAAATAGCAACATTGGTTGATGAACAAAAACATCCCGGCATTTATGAGGTAGAACTTGATGCCCGCCTGCCGAACAGGCAGGGAAGTAATTTGTCATCGGGTGTTTATTTTTATCGTTTACAAGCGGGTAACCCTTCGCCAGGCTCAGGGCAAGTTTTTACAGAAACTAAAAAATTTATTTTGATGAAATAGTTTAAAATGAAAATCAAGATATAACATTTTGGCGAACTAAGGTTCGCCATTTTTATTATATCAGTTATTCCAATTTTAAAACTAATTTCGTACATTTCAATCGGTTAGTATAAATCCACATCGCACTATTTTGATTTACAGAAGTTGCATATAAATACTAATTAATAATTTATGGTTTAATAAATTAATGAAGCAATTTCTAAGGATTGATAATCTTATTATAACAGTCATAATATTTGTTTTTATGTGGCTGTTTACACTTATTCCTTTCAAACTGATTTTTCTTGACCCAATAACAAAATCATTAGCGGATTTTGAAATGTATGATGTAGTGTTTTCCAAAATTAGAGAAGAGCAGCAAGTGGATACAAATATTGTTTTAATAAATATCCGCCAGCTTGATAGAAAAGGAATTGCACAGCAAATAGCTCTGGTTAATAACTACCAGCCAAAAGTTATTGGTATTGATGCTTTATTTTTAGAAAGACGTGACACACTCTCAGATAACCTTCTTGCTTTATCATTTTCGTTTTGCAGCAATTTAGTACTGGCAAGCAAACTCAATAATTTTATCGAAGAACTGAACCGTTACGATAGTCTGGTATTGCCACATCCATTATTCATGGGTTATGCTAATACGGGCTTTGCGAACTTACCTACCAACAATATTAATTCAAAAACGATCAGAATGTTCAAACCCACTGCAAAATTAAAAAACGGACTTGCATCATCATTTGCGCTTGAGGTTGTAAAAGCGTTTGATAAATCTGCATACCTGGAATTATTTGAGCGTGGTAATTCTTCTGAGACAATTAACTACAGGGGTAACTTTAATAAGTTTTACTTGCTCGACTATGCCGATCTAAATTCTTCAGCAGTTGATCTTTCATTCATCAAAGATAAAATTGTAATTATGGGTTATATTGGTCCCAGCGTTGCACAAAAGGATTTAGAAGATATTTATTTTACACCGCTTAACGAAAACTACGCCGGCAGATCATACCCTGATATGTATGGTGTTGTAATTCATGCGAACATCATATCAATGATACTTAATCGTAACTATATTAATGTAATGCCCAAATGGCTTAGTTTTCTTTTAGCATTTTTAATGTGCTACGTTAATGTTTATTTAGTAAAACTGATCTATGAAAACATAACCGATTACTACGGCGGCTTGGTAAAATTACTTATCTCTTTTCAAATGATACTTTCACTTATTGTCACAGTTCAAATATTCCACCTGCTTAATTATAAAATTAGTTTAACAATTGCATTGATTGCGATTGTATTAACACCAAGCTCGGTAGTATTTTATGAAAAACTTTTTAAGAACTATGCAAAATCATACAAGAAAAAATTAAAAGCGAAAAAAATAAAATGAAAGCTTGCAAGATCATCATAACTATATTTTTGTTTTTCTTACTTTGCTTAAATGTGTATTCGCAAAAACAGCTTTTTACGATAATTGCATCAGGGGGTAACTCAGAGATTAAGCATAACGGTGAAACTAATTGGCAAAAAATTTCTACCGGGAAAAAAATATTCACAGGCGATACAATAAAAATATTTGCTAAAGGATATTTGGGATTAGCACACTCAACCTTAAATACTGTTGAACTGAATGAAGAAGGAATTTATTCTGCTGACACCTTAGCAGCGCAGATTGATCTTACATCGAAAACCGTGACTAAAAAATTAGTTGCATTTATTATTGATGAAATGGCTGAGAAGAAAAAATCTACCGGAGAGATGCGAACACTTGGTGCAGTGGTGAGATTGAGCAGAGAAAAAATTGATGTTAATCTGCCAAGTGATGTGTTTTTATTTGATACCACTTTTACTTTTTCGTGGTATCCAAATTCTAGTTCAGAGGAATATATTTTTCAGCTTCTTAATCCATCATTGAAAACCATCTATATGAAAGAGACAAGTGATACTGTATTGAATTTAGATTTACAAGATTTGAATTTACAGGAAACGGAAACATATAAATGGTTAGTATTTGATAGAGAAAATGATAAATCAGCATCCGATACAATTAATTTTAATGTGATATCAAAGGCTCGGAAAAATAGCATCAAAAACGATCTTTACTCCCTTTCGTTGGAGAACAATGATGATCAAGAATTGCTAAGTCATCTGATTCTTGCCGCTTACTACAAAGAAAATCATCTATATCTTGAGGCAATAAAAGAATATAAAAAAATTGTTGAGATGCAGCCCAATGTAGATGAATTTTGGGAAGAGTACCTTCAATTTCTAATTGATGTCGGACTCAAACGGGAAGCATTAAGCGAATGGGAAAGAAGTTCATTTGCATTAAAAAGAAATCAAAACTAAAACTAAACTATTATGAAAAGTTATTTAAAAACTATAATAATACTGTTTGTTCTTGTCGTTACTGCTTACGCTCAAAAACCGGGTATGGGACTTTTTCTCGATGACAAATATTTTGAAAATAGTCCTAAAGCTGCACCGTTAATGCGCGGTGATTATGATAATTTACCTTCGGCGTATTCACTTAAGGAATTTGCGCCAACGCCTGGTTCACAAGGACTGCACGGCACATGTACAGGATGGTCAACTTCGTATGCAGGCAGAACTATTTTAGAGGCACTAAGAAATAGATGGAGCAGGGAAGAGGTAGATAAAAATTCATTTTCACCATCCTATGTTTACAATCAAATTCGCACAACTAATGATTGCTTTGGCGGTGCTTCTATTATCGATGCCTTAGATGTCCTAAGGCTGCAAGGCGATGTAAAGCTAAATGACTTCGGTTATTTGTGTGAGCGTGATGTTACAGCGGATGATAAAACTAAAGCATTGGAATATAAAATTATTGAGTATCGTGAGGTAGCTTATAAAACAACAAATAACAAAACTGAGCGGGTTAAAAAAAGTTTATCGGAGGACAAACCTGTTGTAATCGCAATGGATATTCCTAATTCATTTATTGATGCCGGTGAAGTTTGGCTTCCCGATTCCGGTGATTACAGAAGATGGTCGCAGGGGCACGGAATGGCTATTGTTGGGTATGATGATAACAAGTTCGGCGGAGCTTTTGAAATTATGAATAGCTGGGGCACAGATTGGGGTAATAATGGTTTTACCTGGATGCGTTATTCCGACTTTGAATATTTTGTGCTATTTGCTTTTGAACTTATTGATGAATCAAAACCGGAACCGACTGTGCCGGATCTATCCGGTAAACTTAGCTTTATAGAAAGCAGCGGCTACCCGATGGAATCTACATTTAATGGAAAATATTTTGAGACAGACGAACCATATTACTCCGGGACATTATTTGAATTGAGAGTAAGCAACAGTGAACCGGCTTATGTTTATGCCTTCAGTTATGATCTCTCCAATTCTGTTTATAAAATATTTCCCTTTCACAATAAAATGGTGGCTTATTTGCCCTACCGTCAAAATAATGTAGCTATTCCTGATGAAGAAAGCTACAATATGCTTGACGCAACTACGGGGACTACATTTTATTGTTTTCTTTATTCTAAGGAGGAATTAAAGATTGATGAAATTATGGATGCAGTAAAAAGTAGTAATGGCAATTTTTGGCAAAGACTTACAAACTCAATTGGTCATAAATTTGTTGATCAAAATTTCATTACTTACAAAGATGGAAATAATATCGAGTTCAGTGCTTTCAGTAACGGCAAATCTGTAGTTCCTGTAATTTTGGAAATACCGCATAATTAATTAAGTATAAATTTTTAATCGGTAGAAAAATGAAAAAACAATTTACCATTCAAATAGTGTTTTTGATGCTGATGTTATTTTCATCAAAAATAATTTTAGCACAGGAAAAAATTGATATCACTTTCGAATCGAAGGAGGATAAGATTTTCATCTACTATACTCTGGATGCAAACTTAAATGATGAATATGAAATCAGCGTCGTTCTAAAACGAACGAGCATTCCTTCGTTTGAATACGTGCCCGAAGATGTAACCGGTGATATTGGTACAGGCAAGTATGCCGGAAGTCAAAAAACAATTATTTGGCAGGTGAGCGAAAGTGAAATGGAAATGTTTGACGGTGATGATTTTTATTTTGAAATAGATGCGGTTAAAATTGAAGACGGCGGGGGAATTCCCTGGTACGTTTGGGTTGGCGGAATTGCGGCTGGTGGAGTAGCAGCAGTTGTCGTATTACTTGGCGGTGATGATGAAGCTGAATCGACTGAATTTGCTAAACCGCCGGCAAGACCTTAAAATTAATTTAGGTAATTACTATGAAACGATTATTTATCATTTTTTTAATTTTATTTATTTCGACTGAAACATTCAGCCAGATATCAGGCAAATCAAAAACCGGAAGATTATTCGGGAAAAAGAAAATTGAAAAAAAAGTTGAAGCAGCTCCTCCGGTTATAATTTTAACATCTCCTTTAATTGATGCTTCAAATAAATTATTTACAGATGAAAATTCTATTCTGATCGAAGGATTTGCCGAAGACAAAAACGGAATCAAAAGTATTGAGATTAATTACTCGCTAATTGAACTAAATAGTTCAAATGGGTTTTCGAAAGTGATTGATCTTAATCCCGGAGATAATTTCATAAATATTAAAGCGGTGAACAATGAAGGTGTTGCCGCAGAAAAAAACTTTTCCGTAACGCTGAATATTCAAGAAGACCTGCCTCAAATAGTAATTGATGAACCGATGCTGGGGATTGATAATTCCGTAGATCATTTTGAAAGTATTATTACAGTGAGAGGGAAAGTTACCGGTGATTACGGAATAAAGGAAGTACGCGTTAATGATATAACCGCAACAATAATGCAGGGCAACAGTTTTTTTGCAAACGTAAAACTTAAAGATGGTATAAATAATATCTTTGTTACGGCGACTAATGTGAATGAAAAGAAAACGCAAAAAAGTTTTAAGGTTATTACTCCTATTGATTTAGATGGACCAAAAATTACATTGCTGGAGCCTGCAGTATCAAGGGGAATAAAAGTTATTCGAAAGAAAGATGTATTAAAGGTCAGAGGTACAGTATCCGATCCAAGCGGAATATCGGAAGTTACTGTAAACAATAGAAGAACAAGAGTATTGGCGAATAATGAATTTTCGATTGATATGTTTTTAGCAATGGGTGAAAATAGAATAATTGTTAAGGCAGTTGATAATAAATTTAATACATCAACCGATACATTTTATGTTATGCGAAAACTGGATGAAATAATTAAATCCGGTAAATACATTGCACTTGTTATCGGCATCAACTCATACGAAGGGTACTGGAACCCTTTGAACAATGCAGTAAATGACGCAGCCGAATTAGCGGAAGTTTTAAGAAGTGAATATAGTTTTGATGAAGTATATACTTTAATTGATAAAGAGGCGACCAGACGAAATATAATTCAAAAGCTTGAATGGTTAACAAACAATGTTTCCAAGGATGATAATGTTTTAATTTTTTATGCAGGGCATGGTCAATTCAATAAAAATTTAAATAAAGGTTATTGGGTTCCTGCTGATGCGAAAACAAAATCAGTAGCTGATTATATTTCTAATAACGATGTAAAAACTTTTATTGGCGGAATACCTTCGAAGCATACGTTGTTAATTACCGATGCATGTTTTGCAGGTGATATTTTCAGAGGACCGAAAACTGAAAGTATTGAATTTGATCCGAATGATATGAGTCGTTATTATAGAGAAGTTTATAGAAAGCCTTCCAGGATTGCACTTACGTCCGGTTCAATTGAACCTGTAATGGATTCGGGGCGCGACAACCATTCTATTTTTGCATACTATTTATTAAAAGCATTAAAGGAGAATAGACGGAAGTACCTGGATGCAAGCCAGCTTTTTAATGAGTTTAGAATGGCTGTTGCCAATAACTCCGAACAGACTCCGCAGCTTAATGTAGTTAGAGATACGGATGATGAAGGCGGACAGTTTATTTTTATTAAAAGAGATATAGAATAAAAAATATTACTAAAACATATATTTTAATTAGAGGTTGAATTATGAAACTGCAATTTAGAATAATTTTAATTCTTGTAATTTCAGTTTTGGTTTATAATACTGCACTTATTGCTCAGGTTAATAAGTTAAGTAATTTACAATACTCCGCAGATTGCCAAATAACTTTGGGCGATAAATTTAATTCAACTTCTACAGTTGTTTTTGAAGATGGCATGAACGGAGATAATTCTATCACCGGTTTGCAATCACGGAATTGGGTTATCATTAATCAAGATGGCGGGGGTGAATCTGACCCATGGTTTACGGGTAACGATGCTGTCTTTAATGCCTACGAAGGACCTTCGACCGGATTTGCAGCCTCAAATTTTAGCGGTGCAAATAGTTCAAGTACGGTCAATCATTGGTTAATATCACCATTGCTAAATCTTAATGAAAATGATACACTCTCTTTTTGGCTAAGGGCTCCGGATTCATCTCAATTTGATGATTCAATCTCAATATACCTTGCTCTTGATGGCGGTACGGCAATTTCATCATTTTCAATTAATTATGTAAACGCTTCAGATAATAATAATCCGAGATGGCTTGTGCCTAAAAATAATTGGATGAACTGGCGGGGTGTAATACCGCAATCGGGTAATATCCGCTTTGCAATTCAATATTATCTTTTTGATGCTGACTTAAACGGTGATTATATAGGATTAGACCTGTTTCAAATATTAGGCGCCGGAGGAGGAAGTAATTATCCGCAGAATATCACTCTTTCAAATACTCAAAGTTTTGGCGACCCTGCAAATAGCGCAAGCTTTAAAATGATTGGACTGCCCGGAAATATTAATGCTTCTATTTCCCAATACTTATCGGGCAGCAGCGGTACCGATTGGGTTGCTTATTATGATAACGGTGCTGCTCAGGATTATCTAACTGCTTTCAACTCAACCTCAACATTTAATTTTTCACCCGGTAAAGGATTTTGGATTTTGAGCAAAAATAATTTCAATATTAATCAGCAGGTAAGTACTGTTCCTTTAGCGGGGGATAACAGTTACTCAATTCCGCTGCACAGCGGCTGGAATATTATTTCTAATCCGTTTGAAATAAATGTGAGCTGGGCAAGCATCCGTGCAGCAAATACAATCACAGAGAACCTGCATTCATTCAATGGCTCATATTCACAAGCTTCAGTACTGGTTCCGTATCAAGGCTACTATTATTTTAATACCGGCAATGCACCGACTCTAAAAATACCCTACACACAAACCGGTTTATTTAAAGGAACGCCGCAAAATAAATCTTCAAAAAATAATTTGGAAATTGCATTAAATATATCCGGGCAAATTAAATCTAAAATTGAAATAGGTTTTGATGATAGTGCTGAGAAAGTTTATGATGCACTGGATAAATTTGCACCTCCTTATGACTTTGCAGAACACAGCATAATAATTGAGAATAAAAATTATGATAAAGATTACAAAAATTTAATAAGTGATTATCGACCGGCATTTGAAGATGGAGAAGTTTACGATATCATTATTAAAACAAGTGAAAGTGAAAATGCTCACTTAAATATAAGTGGTTGTGATAAATTCAAAGAATCAAATGTAATTCTTTTCAATACAGATAATTCCATTGTTATTGATTTAAATCAGAGAGAAAACATTAAACTAGAGCAAGTTGGAAAGATCAATGAATATAAGCTGGTTATAGGCAATGACGAATTTGTAAAAAATATTTCATCAGAATTACAGCCAACTGAATTTTCACTTTCTCAAAATTTCCCAAATCCTTTTAATCCTGAAACGATAATCGAATTTACTATTCCGAAAAAGACGGATGTTAAAATTATTGTTTATAATCTGCTCGGATCAGAAATTGCAAAAATAATTAATGAAGAAAAAAATCCCGGTAACTATAGAATCAGCTTTAATGCTTCTGAATATGATGCTCTTTCAAGCGGTGTATATTTTTACTCAATTCAAGCTGATGAATATTCTTCAGTAAAAAAAATGATCTATTTAAAGTAGTATCACTTATAAAATCTGTAAAAACCTACATCATGTCTTAAAAAGGCTATTTTTACATCCCTTCGGTAACAATTTCCAAGTGAATAATCTTATAATACTGAAATTGCAAAAAAACCTTGATTAGAGCATAAAAACGCAATAATGCTATGGCACATATATTGCAAAATTAGTTCTTAGAAAATAAAAGCTAGTCCGTTTTTGGGGATTAGTTTTGTGCATATTAAGGGAAAATATAGGTTTTACCTTGGGGAAGGTAAAACCGCAATTAGAGATCGAAGAGAAATATCTATTCGATTCTAATATCATCAAGATTAAAAATTATTTTAATCTCTCCTAAAATAACCGCCCAAAATTAATCTCCTTCAAAAGAAAAAATAAATTGAACAAATATAATTGAATAACTTTTTTGAAGAGAGAGGAAAATGAAAACGAAGTTTACAACACTAACGGTTTTAATCACATTTCTAATTTTCGGTTCACAGTCTGCATTTGGGCAGGTAATTTTCAGTGATGATTTTGAATCAGGAACCAGTCAGTGGATTTTGGAAGGGCAATGGGGATTAACAAGTTCGGAATCCCATTCGCCAAGCAATTCACTAACAGAAAGTCCATCCGGCAATTACAACAATAATTGGGAATTCTCTGCAACAATGGCATCGGATGTGGACCTTTCGGGTGCACTTGGCGCCGACGTTAAATTTTGGGCTAAGTATGATATTGAAGTTGGTCTGGAGTTCGACAATATGTATTTGGAAGCAACTAAGGATGGAACAACCTGGACACAGCTTGCGAGATTTGAAGGGGAAGGAGTTCCCTGGACTCAATTCAGTTATCAGCTTGATGGTTTTCTTGGTAACTCAAATGTTAAGCTTAGATTTAGATTTTATAGTGACCAGGGCTACCGTGTTGACGGAATGTATATCGATGATTTTGAAATAAGCACTTCAGATGCCGATACTGTGCAGCCGCTAATTGTACATGACGCACCGCAATTTTACGAAGGAAGTTTTTCTTCTCATAACGTTGTTGCAACTATTACTGATATCTCTTCAATTCAATCTGCCGAGGTTCATTATATGGTAGATTCAGGCACAGTTCAGATAATTTCGCCATCAAGCATTGTTGGAGATGTTTATACATTTACAATTCCGCCTGCTGATCATGGCAGCCAGATTGATTATCAAATATTTGCAACTGACACCTTGAATAATACAACACAAAATCCGCCAACTCATTCATTTATTTCGGGCGAGTATTTGTTTTACGATAACCCGGTTGTATCCTACTTAAATCGGGTAAATGCTAATAGGGGAGTTGCAGTTCGAATAACACCCACCGCCGGTAATGAGCGATTGGTTTATGCTTTAATCAGAAATTATACCGACATAAATAATCCGAATGATGATTTTGAGTTTCATGTTTGGGCAGATGATAACGGTACTCCGGGTGCTGATTTAATTACACCTTTTATTGTTACTCCTGAAGCAAATTTGCAGGTTACAAGTCCTATGACGAGGATTGACTTGCGTGCCTATGGCGAACAGTTATCCAATATTACAAGTGATTATTTTATCGGATTTACCGTACCGAGCGGAACAACAAATATCACTCAGCATTCCCCTGTTACTGCTAACCGCTCATTTGCATGGAACGGAAGTGCATGGAACAGTGTAAATTATGATTATCATTTCAGAGCAGTTATGAGCGATCAAAATGCTCTGCCTGTTGAACTCACTTCATTTACTGTTTCAAATAAAGGCAGTTCAGTTCAATTAGAATGGAACACAGCTACTGAAATAAATAATTATGGATTTGAAGTTGAACGTGCATCCCTTGCAGGCAATTGGAGTAACATTGGTTTTGTTCAAGGCTACGGAAATAGTAATGCACCTAAAAGTTATTCATTTACCGATAATCCGAATAACGGAACAAAATTTCTTTATCGATTAAAACAAATTGATACAGACGGACAGTTTGAATATTCTGATATTGTTGAAGTTGAAATTACCCCTACAGAATTTGTATTGGAACAAAATTTCCCAAATCCTTTTAATCCTACTACAAAGATCAGTTATACTTTGCCCGAAAGATCATCAGTAAGTATTAAAGTATATGATGCTATTGGAAATGAGATTGCAGAGTTAGCAAACGGTGAAAAGGAAGCCGGTGTTTATGAAGTAGAATTTATTGCAGAAAATCTACCTACGGGAATTTATTTTTATCATTTTAATTCCGGCAAATTTTCTCAGACTAAAAAAATGATGCTCCTAAAATAGGAGTTAGTAGTTAGGAGTTAGTAGTTAGAATAAAAAAATAAAAATTATTAAAAGCCGCCTCTCACTGATGATTGGCGGCTTTTTATTTTTTTCCCAAACATCATTAAATGTAAAAACTTTGAGAGATTAAGATTTGAAATTTGTCAATTGAGATTTGTCATTTGAGATTTGTCATTTGAGATTTGTCATTTGAGATTTGAGATTTGTTATTTGAAATTTGTTATTTGAAGTTCAGAATTTGTTTTTGTCATTTCTTTCAGTTAGCTATTGAATCCTATCTCAAAATTTTTAGATTGTAATTATTCATCCTCCTGTAAATATTTTTATCAATAAAAATTTGGAGGCACAAAATGCATAACAACTATTTATGTCCGCACTGCAGGGGTTTTATTAACATCGAAGATGAAATTATTTTTAGTGTAAATACCGAAGCAGGTAAACCGGGTTTGATTTCTCTCAATACCGAGTTAGGTAACTATAACATCAGGCAAAACAAATATTTTGATTTGCAGCAGGGAAAATATCACGTGTTCTATTGTCCTATTTGTCATAAAGACTTAAGCTCAAACGACCATGCCGGCTTGGTTTGGATTATATTGAAAGATACGGATGGAAAAGAGTTTAATATTTATTTTTCCGGTATTGCAGGAGAAAAAAGTACGTTCAAAGTGATTGGTGATTCGGCTGAAATTTTCGGTGATGATTCAAATAAGTATGTGGATTATTTTAATTTGATTCAGATGACATAATTATTTTTGGAAGGATAACCTGTGAGTATTTAAAACTCTGTCGCTCATTATAAATTAATGAGCGACAGTAAAATTATTTTCAAAAAAAACTAATGCTTAATTCTTTTTATAACAAACTTATCATAAAGCCATACGAGCATTGCGGTTCCCAAAGCAATAAGTGCAAATGTTAGCCACATTAAATCTGGGCGATTCATTTTAATGGCGAACAATGCATAAAACTGACCTGATAAAATTCCGCCGAAAAGATTACCGAGTGCAACACACCAATAAAAATATCCCATATACATTGCAACCTTATCGGGCGGTGCAATTTTACCGGTGTACTCTTTCGACTTTGGACTTGCCATCATTTCACCAAAAGAGAAAACTAAAAGCCCGGCAACAACTATCCATCCCGTTGTACCGAAAATTAAAACCGTAAAACTTAGCACAGTGATAATTGTTCCCCAAAATATTGTTGTAAACGGTTTTAATCTTGTTACCAGATAAGAAACTAATACTTGAAAAAATATGATTCCAAATGCGTTAATGTTAATAATATATTCAGGATTCATTTGCCCTTCATTAACCATCGAATCTCTGAAACCTTGTATTGAACCTTCCAATCCGATAAATGCCATAAAAGAAGTTGCTGCATTCATCAAATCTGACGTATCAACAAAATCCTGTATATATAGATTTAGTGTATAAAAAATTTGATTAAATGAAGTCCAGAACCCTGACATTAAAAGTAAGAAAAGTCCGAATCTCCAATCGCCTATTTTCATCGGCTGGCGGAACCAAGCTTTTTCTGCCGCTTTATTTTTCTTTAGGAAGAGATCGAGTGCAACATTAATTCCGCTCCAAATAACCACCATCCAAATTATCTGCATCCAGGTTAAAGTTTCATCGGCAGTAAATTTTGATCCCATAACTAAAATTACGAGCAGACCAAAAACAAATACAAAAAATCTACCATTTCCAAGAACTTCAACCATACCGCCGAAAACATCTTTCAGCTTTCTGTCTTGGGTTTTGTCAACCTCAACGGGATCTTTATAAAAAATTGCTAAGATCAAAAAGTTTATTGAAATCCAAATAGCCGAAGCAATAAAAACATATTCCCAGCTTATTGCTCTTACAATGCCTGCTACTATTGGTCCAACAAACCCGCCAACGTTAACCATCATGTAAAATATTCCAAAACCCATTGAGGATGTTCTATCATCGGTGGTTTTACTTATGGTTCCGATTATTACCGGCTTAAAAGTACCGGCGCCTACTGCCACAAGCATGTAAGCCAAAAAGAAAGTAGGGAAGGTTGTGAACTGACCCAATAAATAATAAGCGGGAGTTAATATTAGATATGCTGCAAACAAAACTTTCTTAAAGCCGTATCTATCGGCTAATGTGCCTGAAACTACCGGAAATAAATAAAGGAAAAATGTAACCACACCTTGCAGCACGCCTCTATCTTCATGACTGAATCCAAGTCCGCCATCTTCAACTGAACCGCTGATGTACAATGATGAAACTGCAAAGAAGCCGTACCACGCCATCCGTTCAAAAATTTCCATGGTATTGGCTGCCCAAAATGCTGCGGGAAAATCACTTAGTTTAATTTTTGTTTTTGCCATAGATTATAAACCTTTTGATATCAGAAAATTAAATGTTGAAAATACCCCTGTAGGGATGAATAATCAAGTTAAATCCATAGCTGAATCAAACTAAATTAAATTAATGTAATAAAAATTAATTAGAACAAGTTGAATTAACAACCCACTCTAACTATATTTGATTTTTCAAATTGATGGAGAAAAGGTGAGCAAAAAAGTACTATTACAAACAGACTATAAAGACTTAAAATTATTTAAACGCGGCAAGGTAAGGGATATTTATGAAGTAGATGATAACTACTTAATAATTTCTTCGGACCGCATATCTGCATTTGATGTAATAATGAATGAAGGTATTCCATACAAAGGTCAAATACTTACCGAGATTTCAAAATTCTGGTTCGAATTTTCAGAAAAGATGATTGATAATCATTTAATCTCAACAGATGTAAATGAGTTTCCCGAAGAAGTGAAAAAATACTCGGATGATTTAACTGGCAGAACTATGCTTGTTAAAAAAGCTGAGCTAATTCCCTTGGAGTGCATTGTTCGCGGATTCATTTCAGGTTCGGGCTGGAAAGATTATCAAAAATCCGGCAGCATTTGCGGCATCAATTTACCCGCCGGCATGGTAGAGTCAGAAAAAATATCTGAACCAATATTTACTCCTTCAACCAAAGCTGATATTGGTGATCATGATGAAAATATTTCTGAAAACAAAGCCATTGATCTGGTTGGCAAAGAAGTATATGATACTCTGATGGAAAAATCATTAGATATTTACAAAGCTGCTTATGAATATGCTTTGGAGAAGGGAATCATAATTGCCGATACAAAAATGGAGTTCGGTTTTTTCAATGGTAAGATAATTCTAATTGATGAACTGCTGACGCCCGATTCATCAAGGTTTTGGCGGCATGATAAATATGAAAAAGGAAGATCGCAGGAAAGTTTTGATAAGCAGTATGTGCGAGATTATCTGCTGTCAATCAAATTTAATAAAGAACCGCCGGCGCCTGAATTACCGGAAGAAGTGATTACTAATACTAGCAAAAAATATAAAGAAGCTCTTGATAAATTAACCGGTGAATAGGATAATAAATGTCTCCCCAAAAAATTCAAGTTAAAGATAGTTTGCTGGTTATTGATTGGAGTGACGGCAAAAAAAGTGAAATTAAACTTAGCAATCTTAGAAAAAACTGTCCTTGTGCATTATGTGCAGCAGAGGAAGAAGAACAAGGAGCCAAGTATATTCCGCTTTATTCCGGTGATCAGCTTAAAATTACCGAGATTAAAATTGTTGGTCACTATGCTGTAAGCATCAATTGGAAAGATGGACACAATACCGGTATTTATGAATTTGACCACTTGAGAGAATTAGGCGGCAGTAAATGATAAAAGCCCGAAGTAATTAATGATACTACCTAATCAATTAACTGTATTGCGTATAATATTAACTCCCATTTTTGTTTGGTTGTTTTTATCCGATTCGGTTTTGTTAAATCAAATATCATTTTTTGTTTATGTGGTAGCTGCAATAACCGATTGGTACGATGGCTGGCTGGCTCGTAAATTTAACTACATAACAAAATGGGGAGAATTTTTAGATCCATTGGCTGATAAAATTTTAACCTCAAGTGCGTTTCTTGTGTTTGCCGCTATTGATGTTTTGGAACTTTGGATGGTTATTGTAATTATTGTTAGAGATTTTTTAATGACCGGATTAAGATTGTATGCCGATATGAAGAAAAAAACATTTACAACAAGCAGCTTAGCTAAATGGAAAACATTTATTCAAATGGGATTTATCTATTATCTACTGGGGATTTTTACCTTGCAAACTGTTAACTCTTTATATTATGGAAATGAGAAAATATTTAATACATTAACTGATAGCACTTTTATTTACTTTACTATGTTGGTAATAACAATCTTAACATTATTTACGGGTGTTTCATATCTTTATAAAAACAGACTCTTAATCAAAAGTATATTTTCATTTGAAACTAAATCTAATTGAAAGAATAATCGGCTCCGGAATTTTTACCGGCTATATTCCCTTTGCTTCGGGTACATTCGGCAGCTTAGCTGCTATAATTATTTATCTAATACCCGGTTTTGAAAATCCAACAATAATGTTAATAGCAATATCATTTTTTTTGGTTTTAGGCGCACAAATTGGGAGCAAGTTCGAGAAAATTTATGGCAAGGACCCTAAAGAATGTACCATCGATGAGTTTGTCGGCACTTGGATTAGTCTTCTATTTTTGCCGAAAAACGCAATATATATTGCGGGAGCATTTTTAATCTGGCGTTTTTTTGATATCATTAAACCCTTTCCGGCAAATGTAATAGAAAAAATAAAAGGCGGATGGGGAATAATGCTTGATGATGTTGTCGCCGGATTCTATTCCTTCATTGTTATTCAAATTATCATATATTTTATATACTAATTATTTTTAAAACAAAATTGTGAAAAAATGAAAGCTCAAATTATAACTATTGGCGATGAAATTCTGATTGGGCAAACTGTGAATACTAATTCTGCATTCATCGGAGAAAGATTAACTGAAATTCAGCTCGATGTAGCTAAGTCAGTTACAATTGGCGATACCGCCGCAATTATACTGCACGAATTTGCAGAGGCATTTAAAAATAGCAGCATTGTAATTGTAACCGGCGGGTTAGGACCTACACACGATGATGTAACAAGAAAATGCATTGCAGATTTTTTTGAAACAGAACTAGTCTTTGATGAAAAAGTTCTTGCTGATGTTCATGAGATATTTAAGAAAAAAGGAAGAGAAGTAACCAAGACAAATGAAGATCAGGCTCTTGTACCAAAAATTGCCGAAGTAATCAGAAATAAAAGAGGTACAGCACCGGGTACCTGGATTGAAAAGGATGGTAAGATATTTATCTCCCTGCCGGGCGTACCTTACGAAATGAAACTAATGATGGATGAATTTGTAATTCCAAAGTTAAAAGAAAGATATAAAACGATTGAAGGAAGAATACTAACAAAAAATTTGTTAACAACAGGAATACCTGAATCGTACCTTTACGAAAAGTTAGGTGATTTAGATGAATTATTAAACGGTGCCAAGCTTGCATTTTTGCCTAATCAGTTTGGGGTAAAAATGAGAATAACAGTTATAGGTGAAAGCGAAGAAGACGCAAAAGATACAATGGTAGAAATCGAACAGAAAATTCGATCACTTATAGGAAGATACATTTACGGATACGGTGAAATTTTAATTGAAGAGGTAACCGGCAGATTGCTGAAAGAAAGGGGACTAAAAATTGCAGTTGCCGAATCATGCACCGGCGGATTAATATCTTCCCGTTTCACGGACATTAGCGGCAGCAGCGAATACTTCGATCAAGGAATGGTTACTTACAATAATGTAGCAAAAGTTGAAAGCTTAAAAGTAAATGAAGACTCCCTGGAAAAATTCGGCGCCGTAAGTATTGAAATTGCAAGACAAATGGCTGAAGGTGTAAAAGCTGTTAGCGGTTCAGATATTGGTCTTGCAGTTACTGGTATTATGGGACCTACCGGTGCTACCGAAGATAAACCTGTTGGATTAGTTTACATTGGTATTTGTGATGATAAAGTTTGTACAGCTAAAGAATTTATGTTTGGTGATGATAGGCTTTTAAATAAGGATAGAACCGCACAAGCTGCAATAGATATGGTACGAAGACATTTACTCGGTATTCCTTACGATGAGTAGAGTGTTTGCAGCACTTCATATTCCGGATGATGCAATTGAGCAAATAATAGGTCTGCGCAATAAACTTTACCCGGATGATAAACTTGTACGATGGGAATCGAAATCCAAACTGCACATTACATTAAAGTTTTTAGGTGAATTACCCCCGGAAAAAATTAATGATATTTTGAATGATTTGGAAAATGTAATTAAAGATTATTCCGCGCTAAATTTAGCATTTAATAAGTTTGGTATTTTCCGCCATAAAGGTAAACCTAAAATTGTTTGGGCTGGATTAAAACCTAATGATACTTTACTTAGCGTTGTAAATGATATTAATTCTACATTAAAAAATATTGGTTTTGAAAACGAAAAAAGAAAATTTCATCCTCACCTTACCTTACTTAGAATACGAGGTAAAGAAAAAATGGAATTAATTAATAAATTTGAAAACTATAATTACGAAGAAATTAAATTTGTCGGGAATAAAATATCATTATTTGAGAGCAGACTTTTAAGCGGCGGCTCGGAATATAAAATATTAAAAAGTTTTGAATTAAATTAACAATGGAGGAATAATGGCTACAGATAAAGAAGCTAGATTAAAAACACTCGAAGATACGCTCTACAATATCGAAAAGACATACGGCAAGGGCGCCATAATGAAACTTGGTGATGGCGTTATAAACAAGGTTGAATCCATTTCTACCGGATCGGTGTCACTCGATAATATTTTAGGTATCGGCGGGGTTCCGAGGGGAAGAATTATTGAAATTTACGGACCCGAATCATCGGGTAAAACAACCTTGTGCTTACATATAATTGCTGAAGCACAAAAAGCCGGCGGACTTGCCGCATTTATAGATGCTGAGCATGCACTTGATGTTGGCTATGCAAAAAAACTTAAAGTTGATGTGAACAATTTATTGCTTTCTCAGCCCGATTACGGTGAACAAGCTTTAGAAATTGTTGATACACTTGTAAGAAGCAATGCACTTGATATTATAGTAGTCGACTCAGTTGCTGCTCTTGTTCCGCGGTCTGAAATTGAAGGAGAAATGGGCGATGCACAGATGGGAGTACAAGCACGTTTGATGTCTCAAGCACTTCGTAAAATAACCGGTGCTGTAAGTAGGTCTAAAACATCTGTGATCTTCACTAATCAGCTAAGAAGCAAAATAGGAGTAATGTTCGGCAGCCCCGAAACCACAACCGGCGGTAATGCACTTAAATTTTACGCTTCCTTACGTATGGATATTAGAAGAATTGCAGCCATTAAAAATGGTGATGATGTTGTTGGCAACCGTACTAAAGTTAAAGTAGTTAAAAGTAAGGTAGCACCGCCATTTAAAATTACAGAATTTGATATTCTCTATAATGAAGGAATAAGCAAAGCCGGCGAACTGATTGACTTGGGCGTTAATAATGGTATCATTAAAAAGAGCGGCGCATGGTTTACCTACGGTGAAGACAGATTCCAGGGCAGAGAAGGATTTAGAAATAAACTTAAGGAAAATGAGGATTTACTGAATTCACTTGAGAAAGAAGTTAGAACAAAGCTGGGAATGATTGAAGAAGAAACTGTTGAAGAAAAGGAAACAGCAGAACCTAAAAAGAAAAAATAAAATCGAACTTAATTTTAATTGAATGACCCCGCTGAATGCGGGGTTACTTTTATTTCTGATTCTTACAAATGATTATAGAAAAACTTACTAAAAAGGGTGATAACGTTCTCATCAAATTTGATGATGAAACTGAATTGCTGCTGGACTTGAATTCAGTTCTTGATAAGGGGTATCGTAGGAATGATGAGTTAAGTGAAGATGAAATTGAAAATCTGAAAAAATTAAGCAATAAAACTTTAGTTAAAAATTCCGCATTTAATTACCTCTCACGTAGAATTCATTCAAGAGGAGAATTATATCAGAAATTAAAGAAGAAAAATTTTGAAAGTGAAATAATCAATGAAACACTTAATGAACTTGAGGAAAAAAAATTTTTAGATGATGAATTTTTTGCAAATCGATATGCAGAAGAAAAATTATTTAGAAAAAAATGGGGAATCGAAAAAGTTCGGTCTAACTTGTTTCTAAAAGGAATTAAAAGAAAAACGATCGATGAAGTTTTGTCAGCTTATTCCGGTGATAAAGTAATTTTAGAAAATGCAATTTTTCTGATCACGAAAAAGAAAAAGTTCTACTCCAATAAAAATTATACTGAGCAGCAAATGAAGCAAAAATTATTTTCTTTTTTAAGATCACGCGGATTTGAATATGAATTGATTTCAAAAGCGCTGAATGTGGTTTTAGAAAAGTAACCACTTATTTTTTTAGTGGAATGAGGTTTTTATTGTAACATTTAATGGACAATTTTATTCATATTAGTTGATTTTAGTAAGTCCTTTCCATTAACTTTACTAATTATTTTTTAAGGAATGTAGATGCAGAAATTTAAAGGTATTGATTATTTTAATTTAGAAAGTCTTCTCACAGAAGATGAAAAAATGGTGCGTAATTCAGTGCGCGAATTTGTTGATTCAGAGATTATTCCAATAATTGAAGATCATTACATGCAAGGAACATTCCCGCATGAATTAGTGAAAAAACTTGCAGAGCTTGGCGTCTTCGGAATTACACTGCCGCAAAAATACGGCTGCGCTGAAATGAACAATGTTGCTTACGGACTTGTTATGCAGGAGTTAGAAAGAGGGGACAGCGGAGTAAGAAGTTTTGCTTCGGTTCAGAGTGCACTTGTAATGTATCCAATTTTTACATTCGGAAACGATGAACAAAAAGATTACTGGCTGCCAAAATTGGCAAGTGGAGAAAAAATAGGATGCTTCGGTTTGACTGAGCCTGACTACGGCTCTAACCCCGGCGGAATGGTTACCCAAGCCGAAAAAGTTGACGGCGGCTACAAACTGAACGGCGCAAAAATGTGGATAACAAACGGAACAATTTCAGATGTTGCCGTAGTGTGGGCAAAGCTCGATGGTGTTGTACACGGATTTCTTGTCGAAAAAGAATTTGATGGTTTTACTGCTCCGGAAATGAAAGGGAAGCATTCATTGCGCGCTTCTATAACTTCGGAACTGATATTGCAGGATGTGTTTGTTCCTGAAAAAAACTTGCTGCCGAATACTAATAATTTACGTTCTCCCCTTATGTGCTTGAACCAGGCACGGTATGGTATTGCCTGGGGCGTTGTCGGTTCAATGATGGAATGCTATTCAACTGCATTAAGCTATGCACAATCACGTATTCAATTCAGCAAACCTATTGCCGCTTATCAATTAACACAAAACAAATTGGTTTATATGTTAACTGAAATCACCAAAGCACAATTTCTTAATTTACAGCTTGCAAAACTGAAAGATAAAGAAGAAGTAAAGCATACACATATTTCATTAGCTAAAAGAAATAATTGTGAAATTGCTCTTGACATTGCAAGAGTTGCACGAGAAATATTAGGAGCAAACGGAATATTAAGTGAGTACCCGATAATGAGGCATTCGGCTAATTTAGAATCAGTTAAAACCTATGAAGGCACGCACGAAATGCACACCCTAATTTTAGGTGCCGATATTACAGGGTTTGAAGCCTTTGAATAAAGAAGAATTTTAATTTTGAGGATTAAATGCAATTAGATAAAATTATTTACGAAGCATTAACGTTTGATGATATTTTATTAATTCCGGCAAAGTCTCAAGTGCTGCCGCGGGATGTAAATTTATCCTCAAATTTAACTTCCGAAATTAAACTAAACATACCTTTTGTATCAGCAGCAATGGATACGGTAACCGAAGCGGAAATGGCAATAGCCATGGCAGCGCAAGGCGGTATTGGTGTTGTTCATAAAAACTTAAGCATTGAAAGACAAGCAGAAGAAGTCGATAAAGTTAAACGGTCTGAAAGCGGGATGATACATAATCCGATTACCATGACTTCAGACAGATTAGTTAAGGATGCACTTGAGTTAATGTCAAAATATAGAATTTCAGGAATACCGATAGTAGATGAAGCTAATAAACTTATAGGAATTTTAACAAACAGGGATTTACGTTTTGATGTGGATATTAATAGTTCCATAAGTGAATTTATGACTAAGGATAATTTAATAACTACCTCTGTTGGCACAACACTGGAACAAGCTGAACATTTACTTCAAAAATATAGAATTGAAAAACTGCCGGTAGTTGATAACTCAGGTATATTAAAAGGTTTAATAACATTTAAAGATATTTCAAAAAAGAAAAAATACCCTAACGCCTGCAAGGATGAATTAGGCAGATTGAGAGTTGCCGCTGCAGTGGGAATTTCAGCAGATACAAAGGATAGAGTTTCGGCATTGGTTAAGGCTAACGCGGATGTAATTATTGTTGATACCGCCCACGGGCATTCAAACGGAGTTTTAAGCATGGTTAAAGATGTGAGGAAAAACTTCCCTGATCTTCAGCTAATTGCCGGAAACATTGTTACTAAAGAAGCGGCGCTGGATCTGGTTGAATGCGGAGTAAATGCCGTTAAGGTTGGAATTGGTGCGGGCTCAATCTGTACAACAAGGGTTATTGCGGGAGTAGGTGTTCCTCAAATAAGTGCGGTTATCGAAGTTTCTCAAGCATTAAAAGGTACAGGCATTCCCTTAATTGCCGATGGCGGAGTAAAACAAACCGGTGATATTGCAAAAGCAATTGCCGCCGGTGCCGATACTGTAATGTTCGGCGGAATGCTTGCCGGTGTTGATGAAACTCCAGGTGAAAAAGTTTTATTCGAAGGGAGGAGTTTCAAAGTTTATCGCGGAATGGGATCCTTGGGCGCAATGAAAAAGGGGAGTAAGGACAGATATTTTCAGGATGCTGAAGACGATATTAAAAAATTAGTACCTGAAGGAGTTGAAGGACGTGTACCCTACAAAGGTCCATTGGCTGATACAGTTTATCAGTTTATTGGCGGATTAAGAGCCGCTATGGGTTACTGCGGAGCTAAAGATATTCAGGCATTGAAGAATGATGCAAAGTTTGTTAAAATATCTAACGCCGGTTTGCGCGAAAGCCATCCGCATGATGTAATTATTATGAAGGAATCTCCAAATTATCAATCGAAATCAAATTACTAAAAATAGAGTGATGGATGTTTAAAGTTCTTGTAATTGCATATTATTATCCGCCGATGGGGCTCAGCGGTGTTCAGCGGACTCTTAAGTTTACTAAGTATATGAGTGAATATGGATGGGAACCGACTGTATTAACATCAACAAAAACCGGTTATTTTGCCCATGACTACACGCTTTTAGAAGAGGTAGAGGCAAGCAAAATTAATGTTGTACGTGTTGGCGCCAATGATCTGAATTCAGTATTGAAAAAATTTGGAACAATAAAAATTCCAAGTGAATGGATCCGGAGGATTTATAATAGGATCATCCAATCAGTGTTCATTCCCGACAATAAAAAATCATGGGCAAAAAAGGCGGCAGAAAAAGCAAGGGAAATTTTATCGAATGAAAATTTTGATGCAATTTTTGTTACCATTCCTCCTTTTTCTTCATTTGTAGAATTTGCTAAAATTAAAAAAGAATTTAATCTGCCCCTAATAGTTGACTACAGGGATTTGTGGTATGACAGTTATTTTTCATTTTATTTAACACTGTTTCATAAAATGGCTCACAAAAAACTTGAATATAATTCTCTAAAAAATGCAAATAGAATTATTGTAACGAATAGAAATATAAAAGAAAGTCTCTTGAAAAATTTTCCATTTCTTTCTTTTGAAGATGTTACGATTATAAGACACGGGTATGATGCACATGATTTTGACGAAATAAATATTGCTCCGAGAGAAAATAAAAAGATAATAATTACACACTCCGGAAATTTTATTGAATATACAACCCCGCAATATTTATTTGAAGCTTACAAACTTCTAAAAAAAGAAAATCCTGAGATTGCAGCAAAATTCGAGCTTCATTTTGTAGGTTTGCTTGGGAGAAATTTTATAGGTTTAATAAAAAAATTAAAATTAGTTAGTAATGTAAAACTTCACGGCTATGTCAATCATAAAGAAAGTGTAAAAAAACTTCTCGAAAGTGATGTGCTTTGGATGATGATTGATAATCGTAAAAATATTGAAGCAATACTACCCGGTAAAACGTTGGAATATGCTGGAGCGAGGAAACTAATTTTTGCAAATATACCTAACGGAGCAGCTAAAATAGTTTTGGAAGAATATAAGTCAGCCATCATTACTCCTCCCAGAGATATTAAAAAAATTAAGGAGGGATTTATTCAGATTTACGAGATGTTTTCCCAAGGCGAAGTTCCTGCACATGATGAAGACTTTGTTCTGAATCATGAAAGAAAATGTTTAACACAACATCTAACTAAAGAATTTCAATTTCTTTTGAAGACCTAATATGAATGTACTTCTAATAGGCTCGGGCGGTAGGGAGCATGCAATTGCCCGCCAAATCCACTTATCCGCAAAACTTGATAATTTATACATATCCCCGGGAAATCCGGGTATAGCTGAGTATGGAAAGAATACCATACTAAATATTTCAGATCATCAAAGTGTAATAAATTTCTGCAAGGAAAATTCAATAGATTTGGTTGTTGTTGGACCGGAGCAGCCATTAATTGAAGGACTTGCAGATAGTTTAATAGAAAACAGCATAAAAGTATTCGGACCAAATAAAGAAGCAGCAAAGATTGAGGGTGATAAGTCTTTTGCAAAAGAGATTATGCAGAAAGCTAATGTACCGACAGGTGAGTATAAAAAGTTCAATAAAATTAATAAAGAAGCAGCACTTACTTATTTAGAAACAACAAGTTATCCCACTGTAATTAAAGCTATAGGTCTAGCTGCAGGTAAAGGAGTGTTAATATGTAACAATTATAAAGAAGCTGCTGAAGCGGTAATCAATTGTTTTGAAAAAAGAATTTTTGGTGAATCGGGTGATTCAATAATTATTGAAGAGTTTTTAACGGGACAGGAAGCATCGGTATTTGCAATTTGCGATGGTAAGGAATTCGTAACTCTGCCTGTTTCACAAGATCATAAAAGAATATTTGACGGTGATAATGGCAAAAACACCGGCGGAATGGGATCATATGCTCCGGCTCCAATCGTAAATGATAAATTATTAACTGAGATAGAAACAAGAATAATTCAACCTGTTTTAGATACTTTAGCAAGTGAAGGGAAAAAATATACCGGCTGCCTTTATGCGGGATTAATTTTAACAGAGGCAGGTCCAAAAGTTATTGAGTTCAATTGCAGATTCGGAGACCCTGAAACTCAAGTTGTACTTCCGATTTTAGAGGGTGATTTTTTAGAACTTTTATATTCCGCTGCTAGTGGAAATGTTTCGAAAAACTCTGTTTCTTACAAAGGAAAATCTGCTGTATGCGTAGTTGCTTCTTCAAAAGGTTACCCTGATGAATATAAAAAGGGTTTTGAAATATCCGGTATCGAAAAGGCAGAAAAAAGCGGCGCTATAGTTTTTCATGCAGGAACAAAGTTTGAGGATGGAAAATTATTAACAAACGGCGGCAGAGTGCTTGGTGTTACTGCCGTTGTCAACAACAACGATTTAAAATTGTGTAAAGAAAAAGCCTATGAATTTATATCAAAAATTAATTTTGAGGGTATGTATTTTAGAAAAGATATTTCTGATAAGGCAATTTATTTATAAAGATATATTTTAAAAATTACTTAAAAATAGATCATATTTAAATATTAGGTGTTTTATGCCGTATAGAGAAAAGGCTGTTCAAGATCATTTCTATCATTTGTATAATCGAGGTAATAATTTTGAAAATATATTTTTTGAGGAAAGAAACTATAAGTTTTTGCTCAACAGAATGATTTATTACTTTGATATTCACATCGATATAATAGCATATGTTTTGATGCCAAATCACTATCACTTCATTGTTGAAGTTAAGAAAAATGATTTTCTTGAAAAGGCACTTCAAAAATTTTGTACTAGCTATACTAAAGCAATTAATAAGAGTAGAAATAGAGTCGGACACTTATTTCAGGGAAGATATAAACTAAAGTTAGTTCCTGAGAACAATTACCTACTTCATTTATCAAGGTATATTCATTTAAATCCAGTTAGAAAAGGGTTGGTCAATCATCCTATTGAATGGAAGTTTTCAAGTTATTCAAAGTATTTGGGTGAGATGGGACAAGCATTTGTTAAGCCAGACATTATTTTGGATCAGGTAAATGATTATGAAGATTTTGTTTTAAGTTTTCAAGAAAATCAAAATTTTTACTTGAAAGATATTCTGTTTGATTGAATTGTAACAGGACAAAAAAGCCCAACTTTTTTAAAAAAGTTGGGCTTTTGTAAAGGCAATTTTATTCAAGAAATAACCAAGTAGTTAAATCAGCCGGGGGGCCAATTCATTTTTCTACCGCCAAGCAAGTGCATGTGAATATGATAAACTTCTTGCCCGCCATTTGATCCGCAGTTAAAAACTAGACGAAAACCTTCTTCAGCAATTCCTTCTTTTTCAGCAATTTGATTCGCTGCATCGTACATTTCTCCAAGCAATTTAGAGTGCTCATTTCCTTTAATTTCTCTTACAGTCGGAATTTCAATTTTAGGAATTATTAAAATATGCGTAGGCGCTTGCGGATTGATATCCCGGAAAGCCAATAGTGAATCACTCTCAAAAACAATATCCGCCGGAATTTCTCTGTTAATTATTTTAGTAAATATTGTATTTCCCATAGTACCTCCAACTAATGTATAATAGATTGCTTGCAATCTGTTAATCTGTTATTAATTTAATTATAAAACTCACTTGATAAATAAGTATGCTGCCAATCTTCCCAATTATTAACCAGTCCGGCTTTTACAGGATTTAGAACCACATATTTCATTACTTTAAAAAGTTCTTCAGTATCTCGTATCACATGATCATAACTCTCAGCCTGCCAGAATTTACATTTTTTATTTAAAACACGATTACTATAATAGGCAGAAATCCTTTTTATTTCCTGCATAATTTTGCTGATCGGTTTAGAATGTTCATACAGGTTAAAAACTATATGTATGTGATTAGGCATGATAGTAAAACAATAGAGCGAATATTCATGTTTATCAAGCTTAAATATTTGTGTTTTTACAATCTCGGCAATTTCAAAATTACTTAGATAATTGATCTTTGAATTTTTATGGAGTAGTTGATCATATTCATAAAAGAATTTACTTTCCTGCTTGTATTTCTCTCCCTTGTTCAAAGGTGTTTTTAAGTTTCCAAATCGATTCTTTAATTCATAGAGTTTATGTTTTGGAATACTGCCATGTAATCGGGTTGTAATGAAGTAAGCTGAGTTCGGAATATATATATGTGGTAGGTTTCTTTTATGAAAGTGAGGTTCATTCATTTGTAATTCGTTAAAGTAATTTAAATATTTATTGAATGATTAATATTTCAAAATAAATATTGATAAAGTTAATACGCAGATTGCAAGCAATCTACGTTACTTTTTTTCTATTTCATACTTTTTCATTTTGCCGTATAAATGACTTCTTTGAATCCCCAACACCTCTGCGGTCTTACTGATATTCCAGCCGTTTACTTCAAGCTGTTTTTCAATAAATGCTTTTTCAGATTTTTCTTTGAACTGCTGAAATGAATTAGCAACATTTAAAAATTCAGTGTCCTTACTTTTTACTGTAGGGGAGAGATGAATAATATCCTTCTCTGTAATTTCATTTTCGGGAACCATTATAACTACACGCTCAATTAAATTTCTGAGTTCGCGTACATTACCTGTCCAGCTAAAATTTTGCAGTGCATTTAATGCATCTTTTGAAAATGATTTTTGCACAAATCCATTTTTTTTGCATATCTGGGTTATAAAGTGATTAGCCAGCAGGGGAATATCATCTTTTCGTTCACGCAGCGGCGGAACATTAATTGGAATTACATTTAGTCTGTGAAATAAATCCTCACGGAAATTTCCTTCTGCAATTTCTTTTTCTAAATCCTTATTTGTTGCGGCTACAATTCTTACATCAACTTCTATATTTTCACCGCCGCCAACTTTTTCAATTGTACCATCCTCAATGGCTTTAAGTACTTTTGCCTGTGCCTGCAAACTCATATCGCCAATCTCATCTAAAAACAATGTGCCTTTATGTGCAAGCTGAAATTTACCCATTCTATCCTTATGTGCCCCGGTAAAGGATCCTTTTTCATGTCCGAATAATTCAGACTCGATTAATTCATTGGGAATTGCAGCACAGTTTACTTCTACTAATTTATTATCAGCCCTGCTGCTTTGTTGATGAATTGCTTTAGCAATTAATTCTTTTCCTGTTCCATTTTCACCGGTTATTAAAACACGCGCTTCAGTTTTAGCAACCCGTTCTACTGTTTCCAAAATTGATTTAAGAGCTTTGCTCTCACCTATTATTACATCTTCTGAGATCAGTTCTTGTTTTAATTCTATATTTTCTTTCAGCAGGTTATTCTGCTTAACTGCATTGCGTACACTTATTAAAAGTTTATCCCGGTCAATAGGTTTTTCGATAAAATCATAAGCTCCGAGTTTTGTAGCTTTAACAGCATTTTCTAAACTGCTGAATGCTGAAATCATAATAACAGTAATGGAAATATTGTTTTTGTTAATCCAGTCAAGCACTTCAAAACCATTTTTATCCGGCATCTGTATATCAAGAAGTGCAGCATCGAATGAAGAATATTTTAATTTTTCCAATCCCTTATTCACATCGGTCGAATAATCAACATGATAATCTTCATATTCCAAAATCATTTTTATGCTTTCGCAAATTTCTTTTTCGTCGTCAATTACAATTATTGATTTCATATTTAAATGTTTGAATGTTTATAAAATAATATTGAATAAATTTTTAGAATTTCTGAAGGAAGCAAATTGTTAGTATCATCTAATTTGCTTCCGAACAATTCGCCAAGATGATTAATTGTAATATCTTTCCAATCCACTAAACCTCCCTTACTAAAAACATCTTCAATCAACTCAACCAAAATACCTAAAAATTTTGATAAATTGAAAAAGCCGATGCTGTTTGCTAAAAAGGCATTGCCAAAAAAATGAGCCAGTTTATCCTTATCACCAAAGTCGTTTTGACGTGAATCGAAGAATAAATGTTTCGGCAGATTTTTATTTTTTTGAATAAATATTGAATCACTTGCAGCCGGTAACGGAATTCCGAAAGCAATATTTAATAAAGAAATTTCGAAGGGAAATTCATTAAAAGGGAGAGTTACAAAAGTTAATAGCAGCAATGCTTCCGATTGATCATACTCCATATGTCTTAATGCTCGTAAGTAGATTGTATCAACTAATGAATGTGCATCATTGGTTTTAGTTAAATTTGAAAAATAATCTGAGGCTATAAATTCTGACAGCTTTTGAATTGAAGAATAAATTTCAGTATTACTGCTTTTATTTTCATCCTTGCAATAAATTTGCAATGAACAAAAAATTACTGAAATAAAAATTATAGTATGTAGTGTTTTAGATTTCATTCATATTTAAAATAAAAAAGGGGACAATCAATGTCCCCTTAGTTTAAGTAATTAAATACTATTTGCTCTCATCTTTCTTATTAATTCTATGTTCCAGTACATTATCAATAAGCTGATATTCTTTGGATTCATCAGCAGTTAAATAATAATCTCTATCACAATCTTTTGCTATTTGCTCTATGGATTTTTCAGTATGCTTTGACAAAATGCTGTATAATTTATCACGGGTTTTAATCATTTCCTTGGCATGAATTTCAATATCTGAAGTTTGCCCCTGCAGCCCGCCGATCCACGGCTGGTGAATCATAATTTTTGCATGAGGTAATGCGAACCGTTTTTTCTCGTGACCGCCTGCTAATAGCACTGCGCCCATACTTGCAGCGAGTCCAACACATATAGTTGAAACATCAGATTTTATATATTGCATCGTGTCATAAATTGCAAGTCCCGCAGAAACACTTCCACCCGGTGAATTTACGTATAGTTTAATATCTTTTTCAGGGTCTTCCGCTTCCAAAAATAAAAGCTGGGCAATTAAAAGACTTGCAACATGATCATCAACCGCGGTACCAAGAAAAATAATTCTTTCTCTAAGCAGTCGAGAAAATATATCCATTCCGCGTTCACCGCGTCCGGTTTGTTCTATTACATACGGTACTAATTGATTATAAATTTCCGGTTTCATTAATTTTTTTCCTTATCATCTTTATTTTTCTTGGTTGATTTGGCAGCAGCTTTTTTTGCAGGAGCTTTCTTTTTTGTCTCCTTTTTAGCTTGTGCTTTTTCCGGATCAACTTCGTTTACTTTTGCATTCTCTTTTAAAAACTTTAAAACTTTTTCTTCGAGCAATGCTTCTGTTCTATTATTTTGCTTGTAAAACTCAACTAACTTTTCAGCAGGCAAACCAATTGAAGGAGCTTCTTTTTCTGCTAAATCCATTAATTCAGAATCTTCAACAACTATATTTTCTGCTCTTGCAATATTATCAAGCAGTATTTGCCATTTAGCATTCCAAACTGAACGAGGTTTTAACTGCTCCTTCATCGCTTCCTCATTAAAGTTTGGCGTTTTATTGCGCTGAGCATTTTGTTTCTCGTATTCTAATAATTTATTAAATAATGTATCAACATATCCCGGAGGCGGAGTAAAATCATTATTTTCTACAAGTTTGGTAAGTAGGGCATTACTGAATATATTGTCGGATTGCCCCTCAAAATACTTTTCAAAGTTATCTCTAATCTGTGCTCTAAACTCATCTAAAGCTTTTGCTTTATTATTAGAAATCTTTTGAACAAACTCCTCATTAACTTCTGGTAATTTTATCTTTTGAATTTTTATTACTTCAGCAGTGTATTTGAATTCCTCTTTATGAGTTTCTTCGCCATGTTTATGTTCATCTACAAATGTAAAATTGAAATTATCTCCAACCTTTTTACCTTTAGCTGCTTCAACAATTTCGGGATTAACAGTAGGAGCTCCTAAATCAATTTCAATATTTTCTGATAGGCTTCCTTCCATCGGAGTATTATCATCATTAACCCTTTGTAAATTGGCTGTTATTTTGAAACCATCATCTTCAATAACATCAGCATCTTCAAAAGTTGCATTGGACTTCATTAAATGTTCGATTTCTTTTTCAACGTCTTCATCTTTAACTTTGAATACCGGTTTATCAACTTCAATTCCTTTGTAATTTTTTAATTCCAAAGTAGGCATTACTTCATACTTAACTTTAAAGCTAAGTTTGGAGCCGGGTTCAAACTTTAAGTCGGTTAGCTGAGGAGTACTTATAGGTTTGTTTTCTTCATCGTTAACAATATCCCAAAACTTTTTATTGGCTATATCTTCACTTGCTTTATATTCAATAGCATCACCGTAAACGTTTTTAAGAATTGCGGCGGGTACTTTACCTTTTCTAAATCCGGGATGAGTTAAATTTTTGCGTTCTTTCTTATATGCTTCATCAATCTCTGGTTTTATTTCATCATATTCTAAACTTACTTCAATTTCATTTTCATAATCTGAAACTTTATTAACTGTTTTTTCCAAATTAAAACCTCGTCAAATTTATTAGGGAACATGCGATAAGCTTGGTGCGAGAGGGGGGACTCGAACCCCCACGTCCTAGGGACACTAGATCCTAAGTCTAGCGTGTATGCCAATTTCACCACTCTCGCAAATAGCTTACAAAATTATAGAAATGAATATTAAAAAGCAACATTTCTTACTAATAATTAGTAAACTAAAAAATTAAGCAGGCAGTAGAATCAAAAATTATAATTTTAAGATCAAAATTAAAATCGAGTTGAAAGATTCAAAAACTTCTTTTTACTATATTTAGTTATAAAAAATTAAAATAAATGCAGAGGTAAAGTGGATAAGTATCTAATCAACGGCGGCATTCCCCTTAAAGGCAAAGTAAAAGCAAGCGGAGCAAAAAACTCGGCTTTGGCACTAATGCCTGCAACTCTTTTATCAAGCGGAAAAAATATTATTAGAAACACTCCCGAAGTAAATGACATTTTTACAATGAAAAAGCTTCTTACATTCATGGGAGCTGATGTTTCATTTGAGAACCATGTTCTTGAAATTGATACGGATAGTCTAAATACACAAGTTGCTCCTTATGAACACGTTAAAAAAATGCGGGCTTCGGTTTATGTACTGGGTCCTTTACTGGCAAGATACGGATATACAAAAGTAAGTATGCCCGGCGGATGTGCATGGGGACCACGACCAATTAACCTGCACCTTGAAGCAATGGAAAAGTTAGGTGCGAAAATAGAGTTAGAGGAAGGTTATATAATAGCTGAGTGTAAAAAATTACAAGGAGCAAAAATACACTTTGATATTCCTTCAGTGGGAGCTACGGGAAATGCTCTGATGGCATCGGTACTTGCAAAGGGATCAACACAGATAACTAATGCCGCAATTGAACCGGAAATAACTCTGCTTGCAGAATATCTAAAAGATATGGGAGCACATATTGATGGTGTTGGTACTTCAACATTGGAAATTGAAGGTGTTGATGAGCTTAAAGCTGCTGAAGTAGAAAACATATCCGATAGAATTGAGGCAGGTACTTTGCTTATTGCAGGTGCAATTACCAAAGGTGAAGTTGAAGTTGAAACAACAAATGTAAATCACTTAACTTCGGTATTGAAAAAACTTGAGAAAAGTGGTGTTAAAGTGTTTCTAAAAAACAATATAATAAATATTAATGCAAGTGAATTATCTATAAAAAATGTTAATGTTGATACCTCAGTTTATCCCGGCTTCCCCACTGACATGCAGGCGCAATGGACAGCCTTTATGTGTCTTGCAGATGGAATATCAAGAGTTACCGATAACATCTATTTTGATCGATTTAAGCATGTTCCGGAGTTAAATAGATTGGGAGCATCGATTGAAGTTGATAAAAATAGTGCAATTATTAGCGGAGTTAATCAATTAAAAGGTGCAAAAGTAATGTCCACTGATTTACGTGCCAGTGCATCATTAGTTTTAGCAGGGTTAGCTGCTGAAGGAACTACTGAAGTACTGCGAATTTATCACATTGACAGAGGATATCAGAAGTTGGAGGAAAAACTTAGAAGTTTGGGAGCAGATATACAAAGAGTTGATACTGAGGAATTTTAATTTTGTGGGAGCACAAAAACAATATCAAGTTTGTTTCTTCAGTCTTTATTGTTCTTTCTTTTGTCATAAGTCTGCTGCTTCAAAAACTGCCGCTAACAAATGTAATTGGTTATGAGTTTTCAATTATATCTGCATTCTACTTATTTATTTTTGTAGGAATAGTAACCTTACTATTTGCTAAAAATGAAGATGCTGACACTCTCTCGTTTTTCACTTTATTAAAAAAGCATAAACTGTTTTATCTTCTAATTACAACTCTGCCGTTTTTAATTTCATTTTTTAATACTCTTCTCTTTAGTGTTTGCCCCGTTTGGCAGGGAATAGCTTTTTATTTTGTTATAACTTTTATATCAGTTTCATTTAGTTTTCTGCTCGCAATAACTATAGCTAAGTTATTTTTGAGATTTAGAATTTCAATTTTCATTTCAATATTTATCCTTCTCTGTTTAGGTCCCGTAATTGAACTTTATTCTAATCCACAAGTTTATTTTTACAATCCTATTATTGGTTTTTTCCCCGGTAACATATATGATGAAGATATTTCAATCAGCACTAATTTGATAATCTATCGACTATTAAATCTTACATTTCTTACAATCATCCTCTTATCAATTAAGAATATTAAAAACAGGGTTAATTATTACAGACAATTTGTAATTATAATTTCAATAGTTCTAAGTGTTGGTTTTAGCTTGCTCAAGCCTTTACTCGGATTCGCGACCACAGATTATATTTTGATAAACAAACTTGGCGGAAAACTCTCTACTGAAAATTTTAATATTATTTATCCGAAAAATACTGATGAAAAATTCGTTGACCTTTTAGGGCTTCATCACGAATATTATTTTGAACTACTAAGCGATAAGTTAGAATTTAAACCGGATAAGAAAATAACTGCGTACATTTTTGAAAATGATGAGCAGAAACGAAAGTTATTTGGAGCCGGTGCAGCAGATGTAGCAAAGCCATGGCTGAATCAAATATATATTGAATTAAATAGTTTTGATAAATCTCTTAAACATGAATTAGTACATGTATATTTTGCCGAAGTTGGGACCACCCCATTTAAAATAGCAGAATCTTTTAATCCCGCAATGATAGAGGGAGTTGCTGTAGCATTCGAAGATAATTATAATGATAATGACCCTCATTACATTGCCGCATTAGCAAAAAACTTTAAATATAATGTTTCTATTAAAAAATTATTCAGCGGGTTTAACTTTTTCTCCGGTTTATCAAGCATAGCATATATTTATTCGGGTTCATTTATAAAATATTTGGCTGAAAAATATGGGAGCGAAAAAATAAGCAAGCTCTATTCTGATATTAATTTTCAAAAATATTACGGAAAAAGTATTGAACAACTTGAAACAGAGTATTGGAAATTTATTGATTCACTTGATTATGAGTTTAATGAACATAAAGCAAATTTATATTTTGGGCGTAAACCTTTACTCAAAAGGGTTTGCCCCCGTTATACAGCAAACCAATTAAAAAATGCCTGGCAATTTTACAATAATAAAGATTATAAAACCGCCGAAGCTGAGTTTAGTAAATTGCTGAAACTCACTGAATCTTATTCAGCCCTTCTTGGAAAAGTTTACTCGCTGAGAAAATTAAATAAGAATGAGGAAGCATTAACAGAATTAAATTCGCAGATTGATAAGTACCTTAAAACATCTTACTTATATAATATAGAATTGGTGCTTGCTGATACTTACCTTCAGGCAGATAATGAATTAAAGTCCGACTCACTTCTTACACTTATCAAAAATCAATCGCCGAGTAAGAATCATTATTTTGCTGCTCTAAATAGACAAGTTCTGCTCAATCAAGATGTTGAAATAGCGAAATCCTACATTTCGTCAGATGCAGAAACTAAATGGGAAATACTTTCCGAATTGAACAGAGATACCCTATATTTGGAATCATTTTTAAGCATGATTAATTTGATTGGCGGAGACGAAGATAAATACAATGAATTAAGCAAAATCTTAAACAATAACTTTACTGTTAACAATGAAAATGAAGCATTCCTTGCATTCAAGTTCTCAAAAACAGCTTTAAGATTTTCAAAATTTTTAACTGCTCAGCGCTGGGCAGCGGCAGCGGTTAAGTATGCTCCGAAAAGATTTAGTACTATTTATAAAGAAAATTTAAGAACCATAAACTGGATTGTTAATAATCGAGATTCAGTAAAAAAATACTTTAGATTAAGTAATAATGATTGATATAAAAACACATATTAGTAAAATTAAGCTGTTCAAAATAACATCTGAAATTGCAGAAGAATTAGACAAGAAAGTTTACATAGTCGGCGGGTTTGTGCGCGATTTGTATTTGGAAAGAGAAAGAAGTGATATCGACTTTCTGGTTGTGGGTAACGGGCTTAAATTTGCTTCAAGACTTGCAGAAAAATTAAAGGTTAAAAATGTGCAGACCTTTAAAAATTTCGGAACTGCTCATTTTATTTATAATGACTTCGATTTAGAATTTGTAGGAGCGAGGAAAGAATCATACGACAGGGACAGCAGAAAACCAATCGTACAAGATGGAACTTTTGACGACGATATTAACCGGCGGGATTTTACAATTAACTCTATAGCGGTTTCACTTAATAAAAATAGCTTTGGTGAAGTTATTGATAAATTTAACGGGCTTAAGGATATAGAAAATAAGATTATCAAAACACCGCTTGACCCGCTGATTACATTTGATGATGACCCTTTGAGGATAATGCGGGCATTTAGATTTGCGGCGCAGTTAAATTTTGAAGTTGAAGGTATGCTGATGATTGCTGCTGAGAAAATGGCGGATAGACTCAACATTGTTTCGCAGGAAAGAATTACTGAAGAATTCTTAAAAATACTTGAAACACCAACACCATCTATTGGATTGAAACTCCTTTATAATTCCGGAGTTATGAAAGTTGTTTTCCCTGAAATCTCAATGCTCGGCGGAGTAGAGCAGATCAATGAGCATCATCATAAAGATGTTTTTCTTCATACATGTAAAGTTGTTGATAATATTTCTGCCGATACAAATAATGTTTGGTTAAGATTTGCGGCACTGGTTCATGATATTGCAAAACCTCAGACCAAAAAATATGTTGAAGGCACCGGTTGGACGTTTCATGCACATGATGAAATTGGTGCAAGAATGATGAAGAAAATTTTTAAGAGAATGAAATTACCGTTCAATAAATTAGAGTATGTTAAAAAATTAGTTAGGCTTCATTTGCGTCCAATTGCTTTGGTTAATGACGGTGTTACGGATTCAGCAATTAGAAGATTGGTTGTAGCCGCAGGGGAAGACTTGGATGATTTAATTACTTTATGCCGTGCAGATATTACAAGTAAAAATCCCGCAAAGGTAAATAAATACCTTAACAATTATGAAAAAGTAGTTAAAAAAATAAAAGAAGTAGAAGAGAAAGATAGATTACGTGCCTTTCAATCTCCTGTAAGGGGAGAGGAGATTATGAAAATTTGCGGCATCCCTCCATCAAAAACCGTAGGAGATATAAAATCTGCTATTGAAGAAGCAATACTTGAAGGAGAAATTGCAAATGACTACGATGAGGCTTTAGAATTTTTGTTAAAGATTAAAGATGGTTATCTTAAACAATAAAGCTATACCCTTTGAATTTTTAAATAATTAAAATTTCAAATTCTTTGTAACTTTTTTTTATGGTTTTGCGTCCAATATGCGGGGGGAACAAAATAACGATTAAAACTATTAATATTTATAAATACTTAGATTGATGTTCTAAAAGGAGAATGTAATGAGAAAATACTTGATAATTATCTTTACTATGATAATATCTAACTCTTTATTTGCAGAAAAGAAATTGACTTTAGATGAAGCAGTATCAATAGCCCTTCAAAGAAATTCCAACTTAATTAAAACTTCAAATAGTATTGAGATCAACAGATCGCAGGTTAAAAGCGCTTACGGTGATCTGCTGCCGGACTTTGGTTTAACCGGAAGATGGGGATGGTCTAAATACGACGATGAGAGAAACTCACAAATAATTCAAGGTCAAGAGTTTCAGACCGGGACTGTCTCAAATGAATTTAGAACTTATTCCTTATCGGCAGGCGGCGGAATTACTTTATTTAACGGACTGGCAAACTATAAGCGAATTGGGCAGACTGAAGATGAACTTGATGCAGCAGAGTATAATCTTGAAAAAGTAAAGCAGGACATCGTCCTTAATACTATTGATTTATACTATGGCGTGCTTAAGGCAAAGTCACTTCTTAAAGTGAGAGAAGATAATCTTGAATTCAACAAAAAATTGTTTGAAACAATTGATGAGAGAAACAGACTCGGTGTTATTCCAATTGCCGATGTTTATACTCAGCAAGTTCAATTGGGTAATGCACAGCTTGCAGTTATCCAAGCAGAAAATGCCTACCAAAATATTGTTAGTAACTTTTTAGACTTTTTAGCTTTAGATGTTCTTGAAGAATATGAATTTGAAAATCCGTTCGGCAATATTGATGATCCTGATTACGATGATTTAATGAACGACTTTTCTGATTTAGGAAGTATGGTTCAAGAAGCTTTAGCTAATCGTTATGATTACAAAGGACAAAAAGCAGCGGTAAGCGGAGCAGAAAAAGGTGTTGGTATTTCTTACGGTGGACTATTTCCAATATTAACCGGTACTTATGGCTTTTCAACATCAGTTAATAAAACTTCAGATCTATTCGATCAGAGAACCTGGAACCTTGGATTAACATTAAATTTACCAATTTTCTCTAATTGGAATACTGAAACTCAGATTCAAATTGCGAAGGTGCAGGAAAAAAATGCTTATGAAGACCTATCTGCTCTCGAACGATTAATTAAAATTGAAGTAAAGCAGGGGTACTTAAATTTAGCAGCTTCAAAAAAAGCATTAGAAGTAAGCAACAAAAATGTGAAGGCAGCCGGTGAAAATAGAAGAGTAAATACCGAACGTTATAATTTAGGTTCGGGAACTATACTTGATGTTCTTCAAGCGGATAAAGATTATACCGATGCATTAAATAATAAGATTGAATCTACATACCAGTTTTTAATTGATTATGATGATTTGAAAAACAGATTAGGCAAACTTGATTATCAAAAATATGAATAAATTTTTCGGGAGAAAATTATAATGGGAAAATCTAAACCTAAAAAATCCAAAAAGAAAATTATTGTATTCGGCATAATTGGATTAGTGTTGTTAGTGGTGATTTTACTTCTTGTCTTCGGCGGTGATAAAGAAAGAATAATTTCTGTTCAAACAGAATTAGTTAAGGAAAGAAATATTACGCAAGTTGTTTCGGCAACGGGAAAAATTAATCCGATAAACAAAGTAGAGCTTAGACCTGAAGTGACCGCTGAAATTGTAGAACTTCCGGTTGAAGAAGGTGATAGAGTTAAAAAGGGTCAACTGCTTATAAGATTAAAACCCGAAACTTATATTGCGAGAAAGAACAGTGCGCAGGCAAGTTTAAATGCTGCAAAAGCTACTCTTAAAATTAGAAAAGCAACCTTGGATCAGTTGGAAGCTGACCTGGAAAGAATTAAAGGTTTGTATAAAAAAGAACTTGCCAGTGATAAGGAATTAGAAGCTGCAAAAGCCGGTTACCTACAAGCAGAGGGTTCTTACGAAGCACAGAAAGCTCAGATATCTCAAGCAGAAGCCAGTCTAAAAGATGCAAATGAAGAACTGGCAAAAACTGCAATCTACTCTCCAATGAACGGAATCATCACTCAACTACCGGTTGAACTGAATGAAAGAGTATTAGGAAGTTCTTTTAGTCAAGGAACACTTTTAATGACAGTGGCAGATCTTAGTCAAATGGAAGCCAGAGTTGATGTTGATGAAAATGATATTGTACTAATTTCATTGGGTGATACAGCAAGGGTAGAAATTGATGCATTTGCGGATCAAAAATTTAATGCTATTGTTAGCCATATTGGCAACAGTGCAATAACAACAGGTTTGGGCAGCCAAAATGAAGTAGTTAACTTTGAAGTTAGAATTAAGCTTATTGAATTAGACCCGAAATTAAGACCTGGTATGTCTTGCGATGCAGATATAGAAACTGATACTCGTTTATCTGTACTTTCAGTTCCAATTCAAAGTGTTACCGCTAGAATGCCTTTACCTGAAAAAAATGAAAATAAGGATGGAGAAGATGCCGATTCAAATGATGTAGTTACTGAAGAGGATGAAGAAAGCAATAAACCAAAAGATCCCGTAGAAGTTGTTTTTACGGTTGATGCCGGTAAGGCTAAAATGGCTGAAGTGAAGACAGGTATTAGTGATGACACCTATATTCAAATTATGGAAGGACTTGAAAATGAACAGGAAATTATCAGCGGTCCTTACAGAGCAATTTCTAAAGAGCTTGAAGATGATGTAAAAGTTAGTGTAAGTAAAAAAAGAGGTTCTAAACGAAACACTAAATAAGAAATTAAAAATGGAATTTGTATGAACATTATTAACATTGAACATATAGCTAAAATATATGAAGTCGGTACTGAAAAAGTTCACGCTCTTGCAGATGTATCTCTTACGATTGATAAAAATGAGTACGTTGCTATTATGGGACCTTCGGGATCGGGAAAGTCAACTTTAATGAATATGCTTGGCTGTTTGGATACACCGACAAAAGGACTGTATGAATTTAAGAATGAAAACGTCAGTCAAATGACTGATAATGAATTGGCTAAAATTAGAAATAGAGAAATTGGCTTTGTATTCCAGACCTTTAATCTGCTTCCTCGTTCCGATGCGCTTCATAATGTAGAACTGCCGCTTATATATTCCGGAATGGCAAGCTATGAGAGAAAAGAAAGAGCGAAAGCAGCATTGGAAAGCGTAGGACTTTCAGACAGAATTCATCATAAACCGAATGAACTTTCCGGCGGTCAGCGGCAGAGGGTGGCTGTGGCAAGAGCTTTAGTTACCTCGCCTGCAATAATACTTGCCGATGAACCGACCGGTAACCTGGATACAAAAACCGGTGAAGAGATAATGTCTTTATTCAATGATATTTATGAGCAGGGGAATACAATTATACTTGTAACTCACGAAGAGTATATAGCCGAACATGCTAAAAGAATTATACGCTTACGGGACGGTTTAGTTGAAAGTGATGAATTTGTTAAAAATAGAATATTGCCGAATGGAAATAAAAATGTACCGGTATAATTTGAAGGGAGTAATCAAATGAAGAATTATTTATTCGAATTAAAGGAAGGATTATTAATATCCTTAAAAGCTATCGGTGCAAATAAAATGCGCTCGGTTTTAACTACGGCGGGTATTATAATTGGTGTGTGGGCAGTTGTTCTTATGTCAACCGCGGTTAAGGGTGTTGATACATCCTTTCAAGAAGGTGTGGCTTCTCTTGGTTCCGATAATTTATATATAGATAAATGGGCTTGGTTTAATAATGATATTCCATGGTGGGAACTTAGAAACCGTAGAAATATTGACATGGACGATTATAAAAAGTTTAAGGATCTTGCTAAACTTCCTGCTGCTGTCTCGCCAAGTATGTTTACAAATCAAACGGTAAAGCATGGAGATTACACAGCCGAATTTATTATGGTTGTAGGTACTACAAATGAATATGTGAATACAACAAATTTAACATTCAGCCAGGGCAGGTTTTTTACTGAACTGGAAAGCAGGGGTAACCGAAATGTAATTGTATTAGGAAGTGAAATTGCGAATACTCTTTTTCCCCGTGGAAACGGCTTGAACAAACATGTTAAAATTAAAGGTATAAAATATAAAGTTGTTGGATTACTTGAAGAACAAGGCAGTTGGGTTATGGGTAATTTTAATCCCGATAAACAAGCATTTATTCCAATTGGCGGTTTGTTTAAATACTTCAGGTCTCAGCGCAGAGCAAGTATAACAATTAATGTTCGTGCCGAAAACAGCGCAATGGTTGCCGCTGTTAATGAAGAAGCAATTGAGGTTATGCGCAGAGTTCGAGGACTTTCATACAAAGAGAGAAATGATTTTTCAATAAATAAACAAGATGGTTTATTAGACATTATTGATCAGCAAGTTGGTGTGATACAAATAGCAGGTTATTTTATCACCGGGTTAGCACTTTTTGTCGGCGCAATAGGAATTATGAATATCATGTTTGTTTCTGTTAAAGAGCGGACAAAAGAAATTGGTGTTCGTAAAGCTATTGGCGCAAAAAAAAGAACAATCCTTGGTCAATTTATTTCTGAATCTGCAATAATATGTTTACTTGGGGGAATGATAGGACTTGCACTTGCCGTAGTTGTTGCCATGATTATAAGGCAATACGATTTTCCTATGGTAATTCAAGTTGATGCAGTTATATTAGCTGTAGTTATTTCACTAATTACAGGAGTTCTTTCGGGGTTTGCACCGGCATATACTGCCGCCGTAATGGATCCTGTAGAAGCATTAAGGTACGAGTAAATGGAAACAATTATAGTTGCGTTAAGATCTTTAGCTGCTAACAAGTTAAGGTCTGCACTTACAGTTCTTGGAATTATAGTAGGAATTTTTTCAATAATCTCTATCAGTACGGTAATTTCTATGCTTCAAGGAAGTATTGAAGAAGGATTATCCGGACTCGGTCAAAATACATTTCAAATTCAAAAGTGGCCCAGAGTAAGAACAAGCGGAGATAGAAGCGAATGGGCTAAAATTAGAAATCGAAAAGAAATTACTCTTGAAAATTATTTTAACCTGAAAGATAAATTAACCGAAGCTAAATCCGTTGGTGCCGAAATGTGGCAGGGAGGAAGAACATTTAAGTACAGAAGTGCAGAAACTAATCCGAATGTATCTGTTGCCGGAGTTACACCGGAAGCATTTCCTAATAACGATTGGAATGTTGCAAAAGGCAGGAGCATTAATTATAACGATGTTGACCGATACGCACTTGTGGTTGTTTTAGGTACTGATATAGCAAATAAACTTTTTGAGTTTATGGACCCTGTTGGACAAAAGGTTTGGATGAACGGTAAAAAATTGAGAGTGATTGGAGTGTTAGAAGATCAAGGGCAGTTCTTTGGTCAAAGCCAAGGCAACAAAGCAATAATACCAATTACGACATTTCAATCATTTTACGGTAAACGGAGCCGCAGTATTAATATTACTGTTATGTCATACGATAAGGAAAGCTATAATAATTTAATTCAGCGAGCCGAAGGACACATGAGGCTTGTACGCAAAGTGCCGCCGGGAGAAGATAATGATTTTGATATTTGGTCAAATGAATCTGTGATTGATCAGATGAATGACATAACTGCAAGTGTTAGAATTGGTGCATTTATAATTGCCGGAATAGCACTGCTCGCCGCAGGTGTTGGCATTATGAATATTATGCTGGTATCTGTTACCGAGAGAACTAAGGAAATTGGAATAAGAAAAGCAGTGGGTGCAAAAAAGACTACAATTTTATACCAGTTTTTAACAGAGGCTATTCTTCTATGTCAACTTGGCGGTATTATTGGAATTGTGCTGGGAATTTTAGTAGGCAACTTAGCAGGCTCTATGCTGGAAGCTACTGCCGCAGTTCCTATTGATTGGATTGTTATAGGCGTGCTGCTTTGTGTTATTATAGGTGTAACATTTGGAACATACCCGGCAGCAAAGGCAGCTAATCTCGATCCGATTGAAGCTCTTAGATATGAGTAATTTATCCTAGTTCTTTAATTATTTAAAGCTTAGACTAATTGAACTTCTCAACTTTCGTGAGAGTCTAAGTGTATATCATATAAATTTATTGTCCGTGGGGGGACGAAAAAATGCGAATATTTGAATTTATCCGAATTGCCCTATCATCACTTCATGCAAATAAATTACGATCTTCACTAACCATACTTGGAATTGTTGTTGGTATCTTTTCTATCATTTCTATTAGCACACTTATATCCATGCTTCAATTAAGCATTGAAGAAGGATTATCCATGCTTGGTAAAAATACATTCCAGATTCAGAAATGGCCCGCAATGATGGAAGGCGGACCTGGTGCAAGAGCAAGATATCGTAATCGAAAGGATATCACTTATGAGGATTATCAGCAATTCAAAAATAAATTAGTTGATGCAAAATATGTTGGTGCCGAGCAGTGGAGTTTCGGTAAACTTGTTAAGTACGGCAATAAAGAAACAAACCCGAATATTCAAATTTGCGGTTCAACTCCTGAAGCTTTTCCAAACAACAAATGGTATCCTGAAATAGGCAGAACCTTTAATAACCAGGATGTTTTCAGACATGAAAAAGTTATCGTTATCGGTAAAGATATTGCTGATGCATTATTCGAATTTATTGATCCTATAGGGCAGGAAGTTAGAGTTGACGGGCACAAGTTAAGAGTGATTGGAGTTTTTGAAAAACAGGGTGCTATGTTCGGTGAATCGCAGGATAATTTTGCAATAATGCCTATAACTACTTTTCAATCTTTTTACGGTAAGCGAAGCAGAAGTATTAATATAACCGTTTCCTCATACGATAGAGAATCTTATGAAGACTTGATTGAAAAAGCTGTAGGTGAAATGAGAATAATTAGGAAAGTTCCGCCGGGTGAGGAAAACGATTTTGGAATATTTTCAAATCAATCATTATTAACCACAATGGACGGTATAACATCCGGAGTGAGAATTGGAGCATTTGTAATAGCCGGTATTGCGCTTCTAGCTGCTGGTGTTGGTATTATGAATATTATGCTTGTCTCGGTAACAGAGCGTACAAAAGAAATTGGAATTCGTAAAGCTATAGGTGCGCGTAAATCGAGTATATTAATTCAGTTTTTATCGGAGGCGATAATTCTTTGTCAGATTGGAGGCATTGTTGGAATTGTGCTCGGAGTTATAGTTGGCAACTTTGCCGGTTCAATGCTTAATGCGGCAGCAACAATTCCAATGGATTGGGTAGCGATCGGAGTTTTTATGTGTGTACTTATCGGGGTAACATTTGGAACGTACCCGGCAGTAAAAGCCGCAAGTCTTGATCCGATAGAAGCATTGAGATATGAATAATTGATTTGTTTTTTAATTTTCAAATAGTAAAAATAGTTCAAAGAAAATTTAAGAACATCGGGATTCTCCCGAAGGGATTCCTTTGGAAGCAATGACAAAACATATGTTATTCAAAGGTTTCTTATATGTAATACTCCAAATCCTTATTATTTTCGATTACACGATTACACGATTACACGATTACACGATTATTCGATTTCCGATTATCGCTTCTATCCGTCTCTACGTTTCCGCATCTCCACGTTTCTACGTCTCTACGTCTCCACAAAAATGTCACTCCTACGGAGATCGATCAATACTTCTCAATCAAAGTTTTAGCTAATTATGAAATAAAAAATGAATCAACCTCTCCCTTAATCCCTCTCCTTACTAAGGAGAGGGACACAGGGTGAGGTTGAAAAGAATAACAAACCGATATAACAGAAAACAAGAATTTACGTCTTCACGTCTCCACAAAAGAATGCCACTCCTACGGAGTTCTATCGAAACTTCTCTTTCATTCTTCTATAAAAATTTCATCCCTACGGGATCATAATTCACTGCCCATAAACTTAAAGCCTGACAGCATATATAAATTATTTTTATTTTCGATTACACGATTACTCGATTATTCGATTACCGCAAACTCATTTCACTCCTGCCGGCAGGCAGGTTTCACATCTGCCATTTTACCTCTCTACGTTTCTACGTCTCTACGTTTAACGTCTCAACGTAACCCCCGCAAATAAATTAACCTTGCAATAGTTTGTTAAGCAGATTAGATTTGAAAAGTGTAAAAAATGTTGAATGAAAATACACCCTCAAACAAATAATAATAATCCGCGACATTAGTTGAAAAGTAGATCCCTTCTAATAAATATTATTTTGATTATGTTCATCTCGGCAAGCGGAGTATTTGCACAGGGCTACTATGCAACTACAACTGTTACTGATACAATTCCAATTAATTTTGATAACCGTTATTCTGTTTCTTCCGTTTCAATAATTCCGCTCACAGAAAAAATCATTTTACGCGGCAAAGTACTTAACAAAAATGATTACAAAATTTCATATCAAAAAGGAAGTTTCTCTCTTTCGGGTTCACTTGCGTACTCAATTTTTGATACACTCTATGTTAGCTATGATGCATTAAAATTATCACTTAAAAAAAATTACAGCAGAAGAAGTTTGGTTGTAAAGTATGACGAAGAAACCGGCGATACGATAAAAGTTTTTCAATCAGCAAACTCACTGCTAAGTTCTGAATCAATTTTTGGTAGAGGAATACAAAAGAGCGGAACGTTGGTTAGAGGTTTTACAGTTGGTACAACCAGAGATTTTACAGTTAGCAGCGGATTACGGTTGCAATTATCCGGTCAGCTTTCTGAAGATATTGAAATTGTTGCCGCTCTCACTGACGAAAACTCTCCCATTCAGCCGGAGGGGAACACAGAACGTTTAGAAGAATTGGATAAAGTTTTCATTCAGGTACGGCACCCGAATGCAATTGGCACTTTTGGCGATTTTGATCTCAATGAAAGAATAGGTGAGTTTGGTTTAGTTACGAGAAAACTGAAGGGATTAAAGAGTGAATTCATTTTTGATGATTATCAAGCTACGGTTGCTATTGCGGGATCACGAGGTAAGTTTAATACTAACCAGTTTAACGGCACGGATGGACTGCAAGGTCCTTACCGCCTAAACGGTATTAACAATGAACGAGACATTATAGTTATTGCCGGAAGTGAGAAAGTTTTTATTGACGGCGAACAGATGAAACGCGGCGAGAATAATGATTACGTGATAGAGTATTCCAGTGCGGAGCTTACATTTACGCCGCAGAGAGTTATCACATCTTCAACTAGAATTACAGTTGATTTTGAATATACGGACAGGCAATACGATAGAAATTTCTTCGGTGCAAATTTTAAGTCATCCTTTTTTGATGATAAATTAAAAATTAAACTTAACTATGCGCGTGAAGGTGATAATGAAGGCAGCCCAATTGATCTTATTCTTAGCGAAAGTGATATTAAAATTTTGGAAGATGCAGGTGACGATAGATTTAAAGCTGTAAAGACCGGTGTTGCTTTGGTTCCGCCGGATTCCACCGGCAGAAGAGTTGGAATCTACACTCAGATCGATACTACACTAAACGGTGAATCTTTTCAAATTTATAAATATGCTCCCGGGGATACTAACTCAGTTTATTCTGTAAAGTTTAGTCAGGTTGGCAACGGCAATGGCGACTATGTTAGAGAAAGCTTAGGCAACTACACTTTTATTGGAATTGGGCAGGGAGATTACCTTCCCATAAATCTATTGCCGCTGCCGCAACTAAAACAAATGGGTAATATTTTAATAGAGGCTGAGCCATTCAAAGATGTGAATATTGGTTTGGAGCTCGCCGGAAGTCTCTTTGATAAAAATACTTTTTCAAAACTGGATGGCAATGATGATGGCGGAGCTGCAAGAACAATTACCCTTAATATTAAACCGCGTGAATTAAATATCGGGAATATTAGTTTTGGCAAAGCGGGTCTAACATTTAAAGATAGGTTTGTACACAGCCGTTTTACAAGTCTTGATAGATTTAACGACATTGAGTTTAACAGAGATTATAATGTTGGAACCGATGCAGGTGAGAACGAGCAGCTTCGTGAATTTGGACTAAAGTTGATTCCCGTGGATGAACTGAATGTGACCTCAAAATATGGATTTCTGAAAAGGGGAGAGAGCTTAACATCTAACAGGTTTTTAACCGATGTTAATTTCAGTAATCAAAAAACGTATAACGTAGTTTATGATTTTGATTATGTAGAAACAAAACGACCAACACTTAAAAGTAATTGGACAAAACAGCTTGGTGATGCTTCATATCAATTTGGAAAATTTAGACCGGGTGTTAATTTTCTATCGGAGGAAAAAAAAGATAAAATTCCAAATAAAGATTCATTAAGCAGCGGAAGCCTGAAATATCTTGAAGGTGCGCCATATATTGAAGTAAGTGATATTTCCGGTTTTAGTTTTCTTGCAAAGTATTCCATCCGTGATGAATCATTTCCGATTGATGGTCAGCTTGAAAAAGAATCAAGAGCTTCGATGACAACATTTTCATCAAAGTATCGTGGAATTAAAGAAGTTTCAACATCACTGGATCTTACAGTTCGAAAGAAAAAATTTACCGACAAATTTAAGCAGCGCGGATTAAGCGATAATGAAACTGTGCTTATCAAATCTCAAACAAGATTAAACTTTTGGAACAAACTGGTTGACAGTGATATATTTTATGAGGCATCTACAAAAGCTTCATCACGATTAGAAAAAGTTTTTATTAAAGTTCCGAGAGGGGATGGGAATTATATTTTTCTAGGCGATTTGAACAACAACGGATTGCCTGACGAAAGTGAATTTGAGCAAGTGACTGATGACGGTGATTTTATTCAATCGACTGTGCCGACAACAAAACTTTTTCCGGTAATAGAATTAAAGGCGAGCACACGATGGAAGTTTGATCTGAAAAAACTTTTTAGAAATGCTGATAGTTTTATCGAGAAGATAGTAAAACCAATTTCTACAGAAACATTTTTACGTGTTGAGGAGAACAGCACAGTTGAGGAGACGAGCAAAATTTATTTGATGAAGTTCTCCAACTTCCTAAATGATTCAACGACAATACGCGGGTTTAACCAGCTTCAGCAGGATATTCATCTTTTCCGCAACCGCTCCGATCTTTCTCTCCGCTTTAGATATATCGAGCGTGAAAACTTAAACAGATTTACTGCCGGAATTGAGAGGGGATCATTCACTGAACGAAGTTTGCGGCTCCGTTTCAAATTAGTTAAAGAAGTTAGTAATCAGACCGAGATAATTAATCAATCAGATAACGTAAGCGCACCTGCCTCATCAAATCGTGCAAGACAAGTAAGCAGCAACTCGTTTAACACAGATTTTTCCTACCGACCAATTAGAAATTTAGAAGTAGGATTTAAAGTAAGCTTTGGCAGGATTGAAGATAACTTTCCGACGACGCCAACTGTGATCGATAATAATTTTCAGTCACTTAGATTTAATTTATCATTTGCTGGTAAAGGGAGAATTAGAGCTGAAGCGGAACGTGATGAATTGCTTTCCAGTACAACAACTAACGCAATTCCATTTGAAGTTACGCGAGGAAAAGTGATTGGCAAAAATTATAGATGGCGTTTCAGCTTTGATTACAGAGTAGCGGCGAATTTTCAAACAACAGTTAGCTATGACGGCAGAAAGCAAGGTGAAGGAAAAGTTGTTCACACAATGCGCGCAGAAGCTCGTGCATATTTTTAACCCGAATTATGCAAAATTGAAAATTGCACGGTGCTTCAGCTCCGTGAATATTGAGCAGACAAGTTCATTGGGTTTTAACCCAAAAGGTTTTGGGCTAAAGCCCCCACATATTTCTTAAATTTTATCACCGTCATAAATGACGGTGCAATTAAAATGACAATTTTAATTAGGTTTTATAAATTTCTTCTAATGCTTATAAAAAGATTAAATAACTTTATCAATTAGGTTGTTGAGTAATTCAGCTAGGGATAATATTTAATATTATCGGCATTATATTTCCGGTTGAATAAATCGAAACAACCGGCAAGTAAAATGAAACTCATCACTGCCGTTTTCGATACGTCCGCTAAAATACAGCGGACTACTCAAACTCCGTTTTGATTGAAAATAGTTTTTCAATTTCTCACATCTATGGTCACTAGTAAATAAACTTGTGAGGTAATGTTCAAAGACTTAGAAATAATCAAAATAAAATCACACAATGAATTTAGGTTGTTGAGTAATTCAGCCGATGATAAACTTAAATATTGCCAGCATTATATTTCCGGCTGAATGTATCGAAACAACCGGCAAGAAAAATGAAATTGATCACTACCGTTTTCGATACATCCGCCAAAATACGGCGGACTACTCAAACTCCGTTTTGATTAAAATTGGTTTTTCCATTTGTTACATCTACGGTAATTAGATTTTAACCCCTTGTGGATTAAAATTATGACTACGAAGTAGTCAAACTTAAAATAGCCATAGGTGCAGCCTATGGACTTATGTGAGTTAGAAAGAAATACAACCCCAACGGGGTTGAAGTCAAATTAAGAAATCAATAATCAAATGAAGAAATAAATTATTAAATTTGATAAAGAGAAAATCATGAAAGTTGAATCCTATTTAATTGAAGCACACATGTTCCGCAAAACCAAGAGCGGACTTGAATACCTGTTGCTTAAACGTGCAAGTAACGAAAAATACCCCGGAGTTTGGCAAATGGTTACGGGCGCTGTAGAAGAAAATGAAAAGGGATACGAAACCGCAATTAGAGAAATTAAAGAAGAAACGAATTTAACTCCGGCTAAATTTTGGGTTGTGCCCCGCATGAATTCATTTTACTCACCTGAAAAAAATAGTGTTTGCATGGTTCCCGTATTTGCGACATTGGTAGAAGATGGAGAAGTAACTTTATCAGAGGAGCACACAGAATATAAATGGGTTAATAAAGCAGAAGCGCAAAAACTTTTGGCCTGGCCCGGACAAAGAAAATCTGTGCAGATAATTGAAGACTACTTTACTAATGAACAAAGTTTTCTGAAGTTTGTGGAGATAGAAATAAATGAATAATAATCTTTCAGTCACAGTGCGACCGTGACTGCCAAGGTGGAGGTAAGTAGCATATGAAGAAGTCAAATTTTATTTACATATTACTTTTATTTATTGTGGGTTGTTCAAGATATTTTGAATTAATACCAATATCATATGAAGGAAATCTTGATTCTGAAATAAATCAAGAAAAAATATTTTTATATTTCGATTCTGACACAGTGAGAATTAGCGCAAGCACTACTTATTATAATTTGGATAGTACATTGGATGCTTTTATTTACTTACACGTCAAAAATGAGGATGACAAATGGTATGATGAATACTCATTTTTTTTAACTGATGACAAGAAATTTAAATTATTCCCTTACAGCATCGGGAATAGAAAAGTAGGCAATTCTACTGATTCCTTGGATTATCGTTATAGTATAATGTTCCATCCTGGAGACTTTATAAAATACCCTATCAATTTTCATATAGTTGGTTTAGATAATCGAGAGCACATAATTACATTTATTCCTAAAAGAATAGAGGATATAGAATAGCACCAAGTTAAGGGCAGTCACGGTCGCACCGTGACTTTCAAGCAAACCTGATAAGGGAAAAAATATGTCGAACTTTAGAATTATTTTATTTCCCATGTTAATTTTGTTGTTACTAAATAATTGTTCCATGGAATGCGAAGTGGATAAAATTACAGTAATTAACGGATTATAAAATTATCAAAGCATAATTGGTTATAGACGAAACTGCCATGCGACTTCAGCTTACTCAGTGAATGTTTCTTTTATTCATCCGGAATTAAATATTAAAAAAGAGAGAGGTCAAATTTTTCGGATTACTCATGCCTCAGATATAAAGCTTGAAAAAGTAAATAAGGATACAGTAAAAATTATTTATGGAGGTCCTGAAAGAAGAGTTTCAACAAAAGTTGAGAACATGTATGGTATAGAATTTATTTATGTAAATACATGGAAAATTAAAAAAAAGAAGAATTAAGCTTTTGCTCGATTGTTAAGTTTTGGAGTTAGACACGGTACGAAAATAATTCTAGATCCTATTTTCAAATGGAACAACCTAATAAAAATCTGCACCCAGAAATTCAAAAACACTTTATACAAAATTTAGATAGACAACTTTCAAAAGAGACTGCTCAAGCGCTATGTCTAAGTTCACTATCAATTCTTTCCTTTAATATTATTTTAATTAAAGATTGGTAAGGAACGTCCCTTTTATTAGCAATTATTTTAATATCATTTAGTAAAAACTCAGGCAGCCTTAAGGAAATAGTTTTAGTTGAGGGCTTCAAGTTTGGAAATGATACTGATTTTGAAGTCTTCCAGTCCAAATATTCAGTTGAATCATTTTTTGACCAGAATTCTCTTTCTTCTTCTTCAGTTTTAAATTTCGGTATTCTTTTTAATTTCTTCATTGTAAGTTCTTCTTTCTTTTTTATTCATATCTCTTGCTGAAATAACTCTTATTAAATTTTTTCTAATTGTAAAAACAATAAATAATTTTCTATCTAATTCGGTTCTACCTAATGCAAACCATCTTATTTCATGTTGCGAATGTTTTGCATTTTCAGCAATTATTAAAGGTTCATTAAAAAATATTTGTTCGCACTCAATATGCAATACTTTATGTTTGAGCCAGTTTTTATCAATATTGCCTTTATCCCACTGAAATCCGGTAATATTTTCAAAAATATTTTTCATTCATGTGTATATTACAAAAATATACAAATATTTGCAACGGTCGAGCAATTATAAATTAACGAAGGCGAACTTGAAGACTTAATTGAAATTGCAGTTAGGGAACATGAGCTTGGAATTCAGGTTGCGAAAAAGTAAAACTAGTATGGTTGTCACGGTCGCAGGTCTGTCCGTGAACTTGTAAATAGTTTTGCTGAACCTGCTTGTCGGCAGACAGGTTTATTTCAGCATCTAAAAATAAAACAAAATCAATACGTTAGATTCTGAAACGAGTTTGCCTGCTGCAAGCAGGTTCAGAATGACTCAAATCTTTAGTTCTAGCACAAGTTCCGCACCGTTAAAAACAGTTACGGTTGCACCGTGACTGAACAAAAACAAATTTTACCTTTTAATAGACTTTTGCCTCACAATTTCAGATTTTTACACTTCGAATTTAAAATCAATACATGGAGATAGTTTTGGGATTATTAATAGTCGGTTCTGTAGCACTTGACACAATTGAAACACCTTATGATAAAATAGATAACGCACTTGGCGGTTCAACAACTTACATTTCTGTAGCATCAAGTTACTTTACTGATCCGGTTGATATAATCGGTGTTGTAGGCGATGATTTTGACGAAGCACATATAAAAATGTTAAAGAGACACAACATTGGAATGGATGGACTGCAGATAATTAAAGGCGGCAAAACTTTCCGCTGGGGCGGCAGATACCATGAAAATTTTAATGTCCGCGATACACTTTTCACCGACTTAAATGTGTTCGAAACATTTGATCCTAAAATTCCGGAAAACCTCCGCAACGCAGAATATGTAGTGCTTGGAAATATCCATCCAGCCTTGCAGATGAATGTGCTTGATCAAATGAACGACCCCGAATTTATTGTCTGCGATACAATGAACTTGTGGATAGATATTTCAAAAAATGAATTGCTCGAAGTTATCAAGCGTGTTGATATTTTGATCATTAACGATTCCGAAGCGCAAATGCTTTCAGGTGAACCGAATATTATTAAAGCTGCAAAAATGATACAGGATATGGGTCCCGAATATTTAATAATTAAAAAGGGTGAACACGGCGCACTTCTATTCGGAGATGATAATATTTTTTCAGCTCCCGCATTTCCAATGTTCAACGTTTTTGATCCGACCGGAGCAGGAGATACTTTTGCCGGCGGATTTGCAGGTTATCTCCACAAGAAAAAAGATCTAAGTTTTGAATCTATGAAGCAGGCTGTAATTTACGGAAGTACACTCGCTTCATTCTGTGTTGAAAAATTCAGCACCAAGGGAATTGAAGATTTACCGAAAGAAAAAATTTATGAAAGATTTACCGCATTCAGAGACTTGAGTAGGTTCGAAGATGGGCAGCTTTAAAACCATGGAGTTTGCTGATAATAAATTAATTCTGCTGGATCAAACAAAACTTCCTTTAGTTGAGGAATATATTTCCACTGATGATCATGGAAGGATTGCCATTGCAATTGAACGGCTTGAAGTACGAGGAGCACCGGCAATTGGTGTTGCTGCTGCCTATGGAATTGCACTTGGTATGAAAAACTCGAATGGCAAGGATGTGGAACAGTTCGGTAAAGTTTATCAAAGATTAAAAATTACACGTCCAACAGCCGTAAATTTATTCTGGGCTCTCGATGAGATGAAAAATGCATTTGAATCATCCGCAGCAAGTGAAAACATATATAAGGTCCTTTTACAAAAGGCAAAAGATATCCATCAAGATGATATTGATAAATGCGATGGAATGGCAAAAAACGGTTTGCAGATATTCAAAAAAAGATCAGTTGTTTTGACTCATTGCAATACCGGTCAATTAGCAACTGGCGGCGGCGGTACAGCTTTCTATGTAATTAAAAATGCTTTCGAAAATAATTTGGTTGAATTTGTCTATGCCGATGAAACCAGACCTCTGCTGCAAGGTTCCAGATTAACAGCTTTTGAATTGGAGAAAGCGGGAATTCCATTTGCAATTAATACAGATTCAACAGCGGCGTTTTTGATGAAGCAGAATAAAATTGATCTGGTGATCACGGGAGCTGATAGAATTGCCGCAAATGGTGATTCGGCAAATAAGATCGGTACGTACAATCTTGCCGTACTTTGTAAACATCACAACATCCCGTTTTACATTGCAGCGCCGACTTCAACTATTGATTATAATTGCAAAGATGGATCGGAAATAAAAATTGAAGAAAGAGACAAAAAGGAAGTGACAGAAATAAACGGTACGCCGATCACAAAAAATGAATACAATGTTTACTCCCCGGCATTTGATGTTACTCCCGCCGAACTGATAACCGGAATTATTACGGAAGAAAAATTACACTCACCCCCTTATAATTTTTAACATGGCAGAAATTCTAAAAACAGAAGCGCTCGTGCTCCGTAAAATAAATTTCGGAGATTCAAGCAATATTGGTTCATTCTATTCGAGGGATCTCGGAAAAATATCGGCTATAATTAAAGGTGCACGATCTCCAAAATCAAAAATGGGTAAAATTGCCGATGTACTTAACCGTGTTGAAATTGTTATTTATAAAAAAGAGAGCCGGGAAGTTCAGCTAATCAGTCAAATTGATTTGGTGAGTCACTATCCCTCAATTAAAGATGATCTTGATAAACTTAAATATGCATCTGCAATTTTAGAATTGATAAATGAGTTTGTACTTGAGAATGAGACCAACGATAAACTTTACAGAGGTACAACCAAAATACTGGATATGATAAACGCAAATAGCCAGCCGCTTTTCTTATTCAGCAAATATTTTATATTTTTTATCAACCAAATTGGTTTTGAAATTGAGTTTGAGAAATGCCAATCATGCGAAAAGCAATTGAACGGAAAAACTAAAGTGGGGTTTAATTATGAGGCAGGATTTTATTGTCCCGAATGCTCAAATGATCATCTAATTTCATTTGAATTTTCGGCGGAACTTTTTGAACTGCTAATTTGTCTAAGCTCCAAAAGAAATGATTGTTCGTTAAATGATAATTACTTAAAAAAAATTGTGATATTTTTAGAAAAATTTTTAATATATCACATGCCGGAATTCAAAGGATTACAATCATTAAAAATGTTTTAACTAAATTATAAAGTAAGGAGTAAATAAATGAAGGCTGGAAAATTTATTGGTGCAATGTCATTGATAGTTATTGGTGTTATTTTCGGTGCTGTGTTAGTTTCAAATTTCGGGTTGGTAAGACCAAGCTATGCTGATGTAAATATTGGAAAAGAAACCGCCCCGGTTCAGCAAGTTGACCCATCGGCACAAGCTTTTAATAATGCGTTCGTAAACGTTGCCGAAAAAGTAACACCTTCGATCGTGCAAATAAGGGTGATTACAAAAACTACACAAAAAACCCCCGACATATTCAAATTTTTCCACAATTTTAGAGATGATATTCCACGTCGACAGCAAGGCGGCGGCAGTGGAGTTATAATTTCTTCCGATGGATATATCTTAACAAATAATCATGTTGTTGAAAATGCAACTGAAGTTGAAGTGGCGCTTTACGATAAAAGAAAATTTGATGCTGAAGTTATTGGACTTGATCCGCTTACTGATCTTGCCGTAATTAAAATTAATGCCGAAGACTTACCTGCAGTTCATTTTGGAGATTCTGAACAATTGAAAGTCGGTCAGTGGGTAATGGCAATTGGCAACCCGCTTGCACTTACCTCAACGGTAACAGCCGGTATCATAAGTGCAAAAGGAAGAAGTCTGCGTCTTATTAAAGATAATGCAGGCGTTGAATACTTTATTCAAACAGATGCGGCAATTAACCCCGGCAATAGCGGCGGTGCATTGGTTGATCTTTCCGGTTCCGTAATCGGTATTAATTCCGCAATTGCTACAAACGGTATTTCAGGAAGTTATATCGGTTATGGTTTCGCAATTCCAATTAATCTTGCAAAGGCTGTTTCTCAAGATCTAATTGCTCACGGAAAAGTCAGCAGAGGCTACATAGGCGTAAGCATTATGGAAGTTGATGCTTCAATGGCTAAGGCGGTTGGATTAGAAAAACCAATGGGAGTTTTAATTCAATCTGTAGTTGAAGATGGTGCTGCTTCTAAGGAAGATATTCAAGCCGGAGATATTATTCTTAAAGTTGATGACAAGGAAGTGAATCAAGGAAATGAATTGCAGAATTATGTTGCAAGTCAGCGTGCCGGACAAACTGTAACTTTAGAGATCTACCGAGACGGTGAAAAAATTGAAAGAGAAGTAACTCTTAAAGCACCCGATGGCGAAAGTGTTGATGAAGTAGCAGCAGTTGAAAAGAAATCTAAAAAGAAAAAAGATGTTGAAATCAAAGAGAAGAATTTCTCCAACATTGGTATGACTGTTAAAAATATGACTGAAAGTCAGTACGATGCCTACGAGGTTGATAACGGTGTTCTGATAAGCAAAGTTGAAACTTACAGTGAGGCTTATAACCAAAGGCTGTTTGCAGGATTAGTAATTGTAACGGTTGATAAAAAGGAAGTTGATTCTGTAACAGAATTTGAAAGTATTATTGAAGATAAAAGAGGCGATGCCGTTCTGCTTAAAGTTGTTGACAAAGAAGGCAACGCGAGATTTGTAGGTTTAGAAATTAAAGAATAAAAAATAAGTTTCACTCAATTAAAAGCGTCCAATTGTTGGACGCTTTTTTTATATTTGCCTATCAAAAAAACATTAAGAGTTATAATGATTAGATATCTTACTGCAGGTGAATCACATGGCAAAGGTTTAGTTACAATTGTAGAAGGCTTTCCTTCCAATGTGCCTATCGATCTTGAAAAAATAAATTTGCAAATGAAACGTCGTCAATCCGGCTACGGCAGAGGCGGACGAATGAAAATTGAAACCGACAAAGCCGAAATAATTTCCGGCATTCGTTTCAATAAAACTCTCGGCTCTCCCATTTCAATGTTTGTTGTTAATCGCGATTGGGAAAACTGGACAGATATTATGTCCCACGAGAAAACTAATAAACGGATTGAAAAAATTACTGTCCCGCGTCCCGGTCATGCTGATTTGGTCGGAAGTTCAAAATATAATTTTAATGATATCCGTAATTCCATTGAAAGATCAAGTGCGCGTGAAACTGCCGCCCGTGTTGCCGCCGGAAGTATTGCAAGATTGTTTTTAGAGGAGTTTGGAATATCAGTTGGAAGTTATGTAGAAAACATTGGCGGAATTTACTCAAAGGAAAAATACTCCGATTATTTACTGATGAATAAAACCAGCGAGGACTTTAAAGCCTGGACACTTTCCGAAAAAGCTGATCTTAGTCCGGTTAGAGTTTTGGATGAGGAGCAAGAGAAAAAGATTATTAGAAAGATCAAAGCTGCAAAGAAAAAAGGGGATACACTCGGAGGTACATTTTACGTCGTCGCTACAGGTCTGCCTGTCGGACTCGGAACATTCATGCACTTTGATAGAAAATTAGATGCCGCAATTGCCGGAGCTATGATGGGCATTAATGCGGTGAAAGCTGTTGAGTTTGGAACAGGATTCAATGCTGCTGATGCTTTTGGATCGGAATCACATGATGAGATTATTAAAAGTGATGCGGGCTTTGGACGAAAGACGAATCGTGCAGGCGGAGTTGAAGGCGGAACTACAACAGGCTTGCCGATTATTGTCCGTGCCGCAATGAAACCGATAGCAACTTTAATGTCGCCGATTGAAACTGTTGATCTTGCATCAATGAAATCCGTACTTGCACGAAGAGAACGGAGTGACTTTGTTGCAGTTCCTGCTTGTGCTGTCATTGGTGAATCTGTCCTTGCGTGGGAGATTGCAAAATTCTTTTTGGATAAATTCGGCGGTGATTCAATTGAAGAGACGAGAGATAACTACAACAATTACACTCGTAAACTAAATAATAGATTAATAAAAAATTTTAAGAAGAAATAAATTATGCTTAAGCTAAAGAAATTTGTATTCAGCCCGTTCTTGGAAAATACTTATGTTGTGTGGGATTCTAAAACTAATGAAACAGCGATAATTGATCCCGGCTGCGTTGAGCCTGAAGAAGAAAAAGAATTAAGTGATTTTATTGAATCGAATGATTTGAATGTTAAATACTTAATAAACACACATTGCCACATCGATCATGTGTTCGGTAACGCTTATGTAAAATCAACTTATGATTGCGAATATTGGGCACCGGAAAAAGATGAGTTTTTACTCAACAATATGAGTGAGCAGGCAAAAATGTTTGGGATACAAATTAAGCCATCTCCTAATCCCGATAAGTTTATTACAGATGACACTGTTTTATCTTTAGGAGAAATTCAGCCTAAGTTTTTATTTACACCGGGGCACACTCCGGGCGAGTATTCCATTTATTTTGAAGAAGATAAAATTTGCATTACCGGCGACGTACTCTTCAAAGAAGGAATTGGACGAACAGATCTTTGGGGCGGCAATTTTGATACTCTCATCGAATCAATTAAAACACAACTGCTCACACTTCCAGAAGAAACAGTTATTTATCCCGGACACGGAGAAGACAGCACAATTGGAGATGAGATAAAGCTGAATCCATTTTTGATTGATGTTTGAAAATAGGTTGATTATTAATCAACAAGGCTTTTATTTTGATTCGATAAAATCATGTTTACTTTGAACATAATTGAATATTAGTTTTTAATATTCATCAAAAATATTTAATTTAATTTCAAACTGCGATACTTTACCAAAATTTACATAGTGAGGGTCTTTTATGAATTATGCATTCTATTTTGCTTATGGATTAGTTTTACTTTGGTTTCTATTCAGTGTTTTTTACGCTATTAGGGCAAACTCTAATTATGCCAATGTTAATAAATATATATTCGATTCCATTCCAGCAGTTTTCACTACCTTAGGGGTTTTTGGAACATTTATTGGAATATTTGCTGCTTTATGGGTTTTTGATGTTAACAATATAACAAGCAGTATCCCTTATCTTTTAGAAGGACTTAAAACTGCTTTTGGTACATCCATTCTCGGTATATTTTTCTCTCTGACATTCCAGAATTTCGTTATTTCAGTAATTCAACATAAGCAAGAAGAAAAAGAAATTAAAGAAAGTAGTGAACTTGCAGCACTAAACAAACTCATTGATGAGGAGAGAAAAACACATGAACTATTAAATGATTTTTCAAAGGATATTGTGGGTGCTCTCATTGGTAGTGGAGAAGATAGCCTTGCTACACAGTTTGAAAAATTTAGAAGTTATATTGGCGATGAAATTAAAGAGCAATCCAAAAATTTAAAGGTGATGGGCGAAAATCAAATTAAAACAATCAAAGTTTTAGGGGGTGAAGAGGAGACTAGCCTATTAACTCAAATTCAAAGACTTCGAAACGACCAAAATGATTTTGCAAAAGTAGTTACAAATATTTTTGATGAGAACAATGACAATGGTATTCCAAAGAATTTACGCGGGCTTAGAGAGGAGCAGAGAGAACTTGGGCAGAAAAATGATTCGAATACAAAAGAAATAATTACGGCACTGTATACTACTAACCAAATGATGGAGGAAAAATTTGATGAATTTGCAAGACTATTGGCTGAAAGTAATACAGCGGCTCTCATAGATGCTGTGGAAAAAGTAATTGGCGATTTTAATACACAACTCGCGAGCTTATTAATAAGCTGGTTAAGGAAAACTTTGATGAATTAAATAATAGTGTTAAGAGACTTAATGATTGGCAAATAGAAAACAAAGAACAAATTCAACGCTTAATTGATCAATATCGATCTGTTTCAGATGAATTAAAAATAACATCTGAGACGCTTGAAAAGGTAGCAGGCTATACCAACAAAATGGTAAACGAAGATAGTATATTAAGGAAATTAATTGATGAGCTAAATGCTGTCATGATCGAAGATAGAAAATTCCAAGAAATTATTAACAAAGTTGAGGAAAACATTCAAGGGTTAAGAGAGAATACAGATATTTTAAAGGATTCTTCAAGAAATGTATCTGAGGCATCGGGTTCTTTGGTTGAGTATATCAATAAAGAAGAGGCTTTTAGTACCGGAGTGGAAAAACTAATAAATAGATTGAAAGAAATTGAAGATATAAAGGATTTAAATGGAAAATTTTGGGATGATATTGAAAGAAACATGAAGCATGGTGTCGATATTTTATCTGAAGGGAACGAGCAACTACTCAAAGATATTGAAAAACTAGATGATCAGTTTAATAATAGAATGAATCAAAGTTTTATAAATTTGGATAAGGTCCTTCAAGCGATGGTGACGGAACACCACAGGAGAATGAGCGATATTACTGATAGATTAAATGGAGATAACGAATAATGAAATTTAGAAAGAAATCCTCAAATTATTGGATCTCACTTTCTGATATTATGACAGGATTAATGATAATCTTTATGTTTATTGCTATATCGTACATCATTGAAGTTCAAAAAAAGCAGGAAGAAAAAGATCAAATTGTTAAAGACTATGTTCAAACTAAGGTTGAACTTTATGAAGAATTGAAAAAGGAATTTGAAAATGATTTTAGAGAGGAAAAATGGAATGCAGTATTAGATAGAGATCTTTCGATTCGCTTTCTTAATGAAACAGTTCTATTCGATTATGACAAAGCCGATGTGAAACCAGAATTTCAGGCAATATTATTAGACTTTTTCCCTCGCTATTTGAATATTATCCTTAAAGAAAAGTACAGAGATAAGATTGCTGAAATTAGAATTGAAGGACATACTGACTCAAAAGGAAAATATTTTTATAACGTATACCTATCTCAAACTCGTACTAGAAATGTTTTGGAGTTCTTGCTTAGTAAGTGTCTAAAGAATTCACACAAATTATCAAATAAAGAAAGGGAATTGTTGATATTTTGGTTGACTGCTAATGGATTTTCGTCAGGGAGAACTCTTGATTCGGGGGGGCAGTTTACTTTGTTTTCAGCGTTACCGGCTGATGATCAAAAATCTAGAAGAGTTGAATTCAGAATTATTACTGCAAGTGAAAAATTAGTTGAAGAAGTAGCTAAATATATTGATGGGAATAACTAATGTATAGTTTTGATCGGTTAAAAAATCATATTGAAGAAACATTGCAAATTGATTCATCTAACGTAATCAGCCATTTTACTCCCATTAGAGAAAAATTTAAAACTGTTCGCGAATTAGAAGGTAAGGTAAATTTAGGTGAGGCTAGTTTTATATATACTGATGAAAAGGGAAAGAAACACAAAGGTTTTCTATTTATCGAAGGAGGATATGATCGTCAAACTGCAATTGCTAGAGGTTATCAGACAATAGTACCAAAGTTTCATATTTTAAATTGCTCAACTATTAATCAACAGAAAAAGCGTAAGAATTTTGATGGTCATTACGTGTTTTCTCAACGTGTTGAAACCATAAAAGATTTAGATGATGTAGTAAAAGAAATAAGTTTATGCCGTAATTGTTTAAATGCACAAACAATTGTTACTAAAGTAATGTATGTATCTGAATATATTGAAGAATATATCAAAAGCCAATTAGAAGTTGGCCAGTTTGATGATGTGGATTTACCAAAAGGAAATGTATTCAATGATACGGGGTATACGCCGGATTGGGATGAGAAAAGTCATGCATATCGAATTAAGATGAAATTTATGTGTCAAAATTGTGGAATTAAACTCAATAAAAATTATAGTGATGGTTATTTTCTTGAGACACATCATTTGGACGGCAATAAATCAAATAACGAGGAGCACAATTTAAAAGCACTTTGTGTATTATGTCATTCAAAAATAAATGAAATGCATAAAAGAAATTATAGGAAAGAACCTAATCTTACTAAGCTAAAAACATTTATTGAAATGTTTCGCTATAATTTAGAAGAAGTCAAAAATCCTTTTTTAACCGATGTTTGATTTCCAAACGCCCATTAGATATATTCATAAACGAAATCTTTACTAATTCAAACAAATAATTGATGATACAATCTTATAACTCAAGTTTATCAAAATCTAAAACTCCGATCTCAGTATTATTAACATTACTGTTCGTGTATGTAATTCTTTTCGAGTTTATTCTTCCGTTCAATAATGTAATCCCAAAACCAACGTTAATTTTAGAATCACTGGTTTCATTGTGGAATGATTACAATTTATTCGATGCATTTGCATCAAGCACTTCAGTTGTATATGTTTCATTGCTGTTGGGTTACCTTATTATAAATTTCTTATCCGGTTATCTAATCAAAATTTATTTTGAGTTACCGGGAATTTACAACGGACTGAAAATATTCCGATACTTTCCCGCGTTTTTTTATGCTATACTTTTTGCATTCTGGTTTCCAACTTCGTTTATAGCTGAGTTTATATTTGTCATGATCGCGGCAATATTTTTTTACGGATTGTCTTTGATCGATCAATGCTCAAAGGCAGATGAAGCATATATTGATTCGGCAAAATCTTTTGGATTATCAAATCAAAAAATATATTCAAAAGTAGTTTGGAAAAATTTGCAGCCGGAAGTTTTTAAGTCCACTTATAAAATTCATTACTATTTATGGATTTTGATTTTGCTGTTTGAATTTATTGGCGGGGTAGAAGGATTTGGAAGTTTATATAAGAACGTGCTTGAGTTTTCCGACTTCGCCGGATTATTTGCACTTGCTATCGTGATTGCAATTTTAATTTGGCTCGGCAATCTCGCAATAAAAATTATTGAGAATAAATTAATCTACTGGAAGTAATAATTGGCAAATATTGAAGTAAAAAATATCTCGTTTTCATATCAATCGACCGGCAGTGTCTCAAGAAAAATTCTTGAGGATGTTTCATTTTCAATTGAACAAAATAATATCACCACACTGCTCGCTCCAAATGATTCCGGCAAATCTACGCTGCTTAAAATTATCAGCGGTTTATTAAAAGCAAACAGCGGTTCAATTGAGCCGAACGATAAAATCATTTTCATCCCGGAAGAACCATCATCATTTCCATGGCTTAATGTTGAAGAGAATATAAAATTTGCATCGCCAAATATTTCAAAAGATAAGGTAGAAGAATTAGCGTCATCAGTCGGCTTAGAGGGCTACTCAGATCATTTACCTCACAATAACAGTTATGGTTTCCGGTTTAGAATTTCACTTGCAAGAGCATTGGCGGTAAACCCGAGATTGATAGTAATCGATGATTCATTCAAAATTATGGATGGTGAATCGAGAGAAGAATGCTATCAGTTGATAAAAGAGATAAACGAAAAGAAAGGGATAACATTTTTAATCGGAACGGCAAATATTTCCGAGGCATTATTTTTATCAAACAAAATATTGCTCTTGTCAAAAAACCCTGCCTCTATTGTTGAAACAATAACCGAGGGGCTGCCTTTCAATAATGACTTAAATGTTTTTGAGTCGCCTTCATTTTCAGAACTAAGAATTAAAATCGAGAAAAGTTTAAAAGAAATACACCGGCAACGAATGTCCAACTTTACAATTTGAGCTATGAAAGATAAATACAAAAAACTGAATAAGATTCGCGAAGAAGCAAAACTTGGCGGCGGCGAAAAAAGAATTAAAAGTCAGCACGACAAGGGAAAATTAACAGCGAGAGAAAGAATTAGTCTGCTTGTTGATGAAGGCAGTTTTGAAGAACTGGATATGTTAGTAACTCACCGCTCAAGTGATTTCGGCTTGGACAAACAAAAAATATTAGGCGATGGTGTTGTAACGGGATTCGCAAAAATCGAAGGTCGCCCGGTAGCTTTGTTCAGTCAGGATTTTACAGTTTTCGGCGGCTCACTTTCCGAAGCACATGCTGAGAAGATCTGTAAAATTATGGATGCCGCAATGAAGATCGGTATTCCGGTTATCGGATTAAACGACAGCGGGGGAGCGAGAATTCAGGAAGGTGTTGTGAGTCTTGGAGCTTACGCCGATATATTTTTGCGCAACACACTTGCATCAGGAGTCATCCCGCAAATCTCAGCTATACTTGGTCCTTGTGCAGGCGGCGCGGTTTATTCACCTGCAATTACAGATTTTGTTTTTATGGTGAAGAATAGTAGCCACATGTTCGTAACCGGACCAAATGTTGTAAAAACCGTAACTCACGAAGAGGTAACATTTGAAGACCTCGGCGGCGCAGAAACTCATGCTTCAAAATCCGGAGTAGCGCACTTTGCTTATGAAAGTGAAATAGAAATTTTTGAGAACATAAGAAAATTAATGAGTTTTATTCCATTAAACTGGAAAGACAAACCGCATGAAAGAAAATTCGATTTTGATCAAAATCTATCTGTACCTGCGTTGGATGAGGTAATACCCGACAGTCCAAATAAACCTTACGATATGCACAAAGTAATTAATTTGCTTTTAGATGAAGGCGATTTTCTTGAAGTGCATAAAAGTTACGCCCCAAATATTATCTGCGGCTTGGGCAGGGTCGGCGGACTATCTGTCGGAGTAATTGCAAATCAGCCCTCTGTTCTTGCCGGAGTTTTAGATATCAACGCATCAGTAAAAGGTGCACGCTTCATTCGCTTCTGCGATTCATTCAATATACCACTATTGGTTTTAGAAGATGTACCCGGTTTTTTACCCGGAACCGAGCAGGAATGGAATGGGATTATTCGTCACGGTTCCAAATTACTTTTTGCGTTCTGCGAAGCAACGGTTCCCAAAGTTACTGTTATAACCCGCAAAGCATACGGCGGCGCTTATGATGTGATGAACTCAAAGCATATCCGCGGTGATTTTAATTATGCATGGCCCTCAGCAGAAATTGCTGTGATGGGACCGAAAGGTGCGGTAGAAATTATCTTCAAAAAGGAAATTGATGCCGCTGAAGATAGAAATAAAAAGTTGGAAGAAAAATTATCGGAATACATTGAGAAGTTTGCAAATCCATATATAGCTGCCGAGCGCGGTTATGTTGATGATGTAATTCATCCCCACGAAACAAGGCTGCGGCTGATAAATGCTTTCCAATTGTTAAAAACAAAAGTAGATTCCAATCCCAGGAAAAAACACTCAAATATTCCTCTTTAATGTTGGTACAGATATTGGTTATCTAACTTCACGGATTCATAAATCCTAAAAATTTTAATTCATTGAAATATTTAAGAAGAAAATTTTACATCTCTCCGGAATTCTTCAATAGTTAAGTGCAACAATTACAAAGGGTAAGCCAATTTACCTTACAATGTACTTGACAAAATTTTTATAAGGTATTAACTTGCAATTATATTTCAACATAGGAGTTTCAGTGCGAAAGATTTTAATTTTTAATTTTATTGTTTTGAGTCTCTTCCTCAATTCATGCAGTACATTTAATTCAACTACACGTTATCAAGAAGAAGAAAATAATATAGAAGTTGCCGAAGATACTGTCGGTGTTGTTCAAGTTTCATTAATATTTAATGAAATGCTGGAAGATGCCCGGCAAGATTATCTTAATGCATTAAAAAATCAAAATGCCGGTTTAATTGATGAAACCATTTTATCATACGAAAGTGCCTTAAAGAGTATAAACAAATTAAGCTACTTTCCGGGTATTGAGGAAAATGATTCTTTTAATGAATTAGAGACTGCAATTGTTGAAAATTACAAGAATTATGTTGAGAGTTTAGACCACATCCTTGAATCAATTTCAATTGCTGAATTAGATGATTGGATGTCTAAAAATATTCCGGAACTGCCTCCGGTGATTGAAGAAAGTATTGATGAAGAAACTGATTCACTTAAGCAGGATGTAATTGTTGTTGGTGATTTTCCCCTCGAAGTTAATAGATATGTTGAGCAATACATTGAATACTTTACAGGCAAAGGAAGAATCCATTTAGAAACCTGGCTTAGAAGATCAGGAAGATATTTTCAAATGATGGGTCGTGTTTTTGCCGAAGAACAGGTCCCTCAGCAATTAATTTTTCTCAGCATGATCGAAAGCGGACTAAACCCGCGGGCAAGAAGCTGGGCACGTGCAGTTGGAATATGGCAGTTTATTTACGGCACGGGAAAAATGTATGATCTGAATATTAACTTTTATGTGGATGAAAGACGCGACCCTGAAAAAGCTACAAGGGCAGCAGCACGTTATCTTAGGGATTTATATGTTTCACTCGGCGACTGGTATTTAGCAATTGCAGCTTACAATAGCGGCGAGGGGAGAGTTCAGCGGGCTATTCGTCGTTCCGGTTCAAGAGATTTTTGGAAACTCCGTAGATTTATTCCTCGTGAAACAAGAAATTATGTTCCTCAATATATTGCAGTAACAATTATGGCAAGCGATCCGGTTAGTTTTGGGTTCAGCGCAAATCATTATGATAAACCTTATGAATATGAAACACACTTAATTGATGAACCATTTGATATTAATGTTTTAGCAAAATGTGCAGGCGTTAGCGGAGACCTTTTAAGAAATATGAATCCGGCATTGCTTCAGCACAGCACACCCCCTAATTATAAGGGCGGATACCCGCTTAGAGTTCCTAAAGCATCCTACGATGCTTTTGTTGATAATTTGGCAAGCGTTCCTGATGAAGCTAAACTGCAATACTTAATTCATTTTGTTAATCGAGGTGAAACCTTGTCCGGTATAGCTTATAAATACGGAGTTAAGCAGAGTCATATTGCGAGTATTAACAAACTTTCGAGAAAATCACGGATATATCCTAAGCAGCAGTTAAAAATTCCAATTTCAAATTTTTCTGAAGATTCATTTACACTTAATACAAATATACTGCCGGCAGTTGAGGAAGAACTTAATGGAACTGATGTAATTGCACCATATCAATTTGCGGTAACTAAAAATGGAAACACTGATAAGTACTTAAAATTATATCAAGCTAAAATTAGTGATTCTTCCGATGTTGTTGTACCTGATAATTTAGCACTAGTAAATTATACAGTTAAAAAAGGTGATAACTTAGTTGATCTTGCAACTATATTTGATGTACGTGTTTCGGATATAAGGAATTGGAATAACCTTCCATACACAACAACCATACACGTTGGGCAGCAGATGAACATATATGTGCCCAAGGATAAACAAGAAAAATATGCGGCTATCAATTCGCTTCCACGCAGTAAAAAAATGCAGAAAATTTATGCTGCAACAGGCGGAAAATGGATAACACATAAAATTAGAAGAGGTGAATCACTTTCGACCATAGCCTACAAATATGGAGTGCGGGCAAGCAACATTAAAAAGTGGAATGGAATACGCGGCAACAAAATTATAGCCGGTAAAAAATTAAAAATATTTAATGGAAAGTATGTCCAAACAGCTTCCTCTAATTCGAGTAGTTCTAACAAATCCGGTAAAAAAACTTATACTATTAGAAGAGGCGATACTCTTGGCAAAATTGCTTTAAGAAATAAAGTTAGTATAAATGATTTGAAAGCATGGAATAATTTACGCTCAAACAAAATTGTTGCAGGTAAAACACTTAAACTTTATGCTTCATCATCCACCGATTACAAAGCAAAGGGCAACTTGGTTAATTATAAAGTTAAACCTGGCGATACTATTAGCGAAATTGCAATGAAGTACAAAGTATCTGACGATGATATTAGAAAGTGGAACGGGATACGCAGAAATAAAATTATTGCCGGTAAGACCCTAAAATTATATGTATCCGGTAAAGATGTTGTGCTGGCTTCTTCAGAAAAAAGCAGCAGCAAAATTGTTGAAAAAATTAAAAACAGTTCTCCGATACAATATATTGTTAAAGAAGGCGATACTCTTGGTCACATAGCGGAAAAGTATAATATTAGAGCAAAAAATATTAGGCAGTGGAATAAGATGAATGGCAGCCGGATTGTTGTTGGTCAGCAGTTAGTTATTTATCCCCGCGAAAAAAGTAGTTAGCAGTTGAATTAGTTAAACAATTAGCTTAGTTTTGAATTAATAAAAAAGCAGTTAGGGGTGTCCCCCAAAAAGGGGGCTGAGAATAAACCCTTGAACCTGATCTGGATAATGCCAGCGTAGGCAAACGGCAATAGAATAATTAAGTGTACAGCCGTTTTCTTCTGACGGCTTTTTTATTTTTCTTAAAAATTATTAAGGAGAGTAAAATGAAATACTTTGTTATTCTATTTTTAGTTTTAAACACATTTCTATTTGCACAAAAATCTATTACCGGATTTATATTTAGTGCATCCACAAATGAACCGCTTCCGCTTGCAAACATTATTGTTGAAGAAACATCTTTTGGAACCATAACTGATGATAATGGCAAATTCACTATTCCTCAAAAATTTGAAAATGAATTTATACTTGTCAGTTATATTGGTTACAAAACTGAAAGAGTTTCACTATCAGATTTTGTTGAGAACGGCGCTCAAAAAATATTTTTGGAACGGAATATTATCCCAAGTCAAACAGTTCTAATTAAAGGGTCAATAGGCAGCAGCGGTACAACACCAATTACTTTTGAAAAAATTGACCGCGAAGATATTGATGAAAATTATACTGTTCAGGATATTCCCGAATACCTAAGCTATTTGCCTTCAACAACATTTTATTCTGAATCGGGCAACGGAATTGGATATAATTATTTAAGCATTCGCGGATTTGATCAGAGACGAATTTCAATTTCAATTAATGGTATTCCTCAAAATGATCCTGAAGATCACAACATTTATTGGCATGATTTCCCCGACCTGCTGGAGAGCACGGAAATGGTTCAAGTGCAGAGAGGTGCCGGATCGGGTGTTGTCGGTTATCCTGCAATCGGCGGATCGATTAACATAATCACTTCCAATTTTTCCGACAAACCAAAGTTTGATATTTCTTCAACTTTCGGCAGCTATAATACACGCAAATACAGTGCAGCATTTGCCAGCGGCTTGATCGATAACAAGTATTCCATCTATGCAAAAGTCGGGCAAATACTAAGCAGCGGTTACAGAGATTTAAGCTGGGTCGATCTCAAGTCATACCATTTATCGGCTGTGCGATATGACAAAAACTTTACAACACAGATAAACATTTACGGCGGACCGATTTCTGATGGATTAGTTTACAACGGATTGCCGAAACAAGTTATTAAGGATACAGAGTTAAGACGGGCAAATTATTCCTACTTCGATTGGGATTATGAGAATAACACCTATCAATCTTGGTCGAGTTTACGGCGTCCGGAAGAGATTGAGGAGTTCTCGCAGCCGCACTATGAATTGTTGAATGAGTATAACATCAGCAAAAATGTTACTCTCAACTCAGCACTATTTTTAGTTTTAGGAAAAGGTTTTTTTGATTTTGACGGTTCTTGGGCGGATACAAATTATTTGCGCCTAACTGCTGTAAATGGATTCAACAGCGATGGTGTTTCACTTTCAAACATTTTAATTCGTGCGCAAGTTGAAAACAAACAATGGGGCTGGATACCAAGAGTAAATATTGAACATACAAACGGCAATTTAATTCTCGGCGGCGAGCTTCGTGTTCATCGTTCTGTTCATTGGTCAAATATTAACTTTGCAGAAGGCTTGCCAGCCGGAGTGGATAGATTTTTTAAATACAATTATTACGAAGGCTCAAAAGATATAATAAATTTTTATGCTCATGAAAATTATAGAGTAAATGAAAAATTAAATGTACTCGCTGAAGTTCAAGCGGCGTATCATAATTACGGATTGGATAACGAAAAATTTGTCGGTACAAAATTTAATGTTGATGATCTTTTTATAAATCCAAGATTTGGAATTAACTATAAATTTACGCCGAAATTAAATTCATATTTTTCTTTTGCACGGGTAACGCGCGAACCAAGATTAAAAAATTACTATGACGCCGGAGAGTCAAGCGGGGGAGCAGTTCCGCAGTTTGAGAAAAACCCTGACGGCAGTTTTGATTTTGATAACCCTCTTGTTAAACCGGAAAGCATGAACAGTTTTGAACTTGGTTCAACATACGATGATGAAAATATTAAGTTGAATGCAAATTTATTTTATATGATGTTCAATGATGAGATCGTTAAACAAGGACAAGTTGATAGATTCGGTCAGCCGACAACCGGTAATGCTGATAAATCGATCCACAGCGGAATTGAATTATCGGGTGATATCAAATTCCTAAATAATTTTCAGCTTATTGTAAACGGTTCTTATAGTCAAAATTTTATCAGCAAGGGAAGTCAGTTTATTGATTATACAGACCCCGTAACTGATGAAAAAATTATAACTGCGATTGACTTGAAGGATAATAAAATAAGCGGTTTCCCGGAGTTTACATTTAATGCAATTCTTAATTTTAGATATGAGGGTCTTACAGCTAAGGTATTAGCAAAATATGTTGGTGATTTTTATTCCGATAACTATGACGAGAATTTATTAAGCTATTTAGATCAGTATCCCGATTTTGTTAGCTATGATGACAATAAAGTAGAAGCATACTTTGTTGCAAATCTATTTGCAAGTTATGAATTTCAACTTGAACCTCTTTTCAAAAATGTTAAAATATATGGGCAGGTTAATAATCTGTTTGATAAATTATATGCAGCATATGCAATTGGTAAAGAATTTTTTCCCGCCGCTGAACGAAACTTTTTAGCGGGAATAAAAGTAGGCATCTAATGAAAAAATGTATAGTACTCGCAAACGGCACTCCGCCAAAAAAATCTGTCATTAAATATTTGAATGACAAAGATTATAAAACTTTGTATTGTGCCGATGGCGGAGCAAATACTGCATTTAAACTAAATATTGTTCCCGATTATATTATAGGTGACTTGGATTCAATTACAGACAATGTAAAGGAATATTATTCTGATAAATCAAAAATTATTAAATACACAAGACAAGATGATACCGATGTTGAGAAGTGCCTGAAACATGCTATTGGTAAGGGATTTACAGAAGCTGTTTTAATCGGCGGAACCGGCGATAGGCTCGATCACTCTTTTTGTAATCTTGGAATTGTTCTAAAATTCTTTGACGAAATAAAAATTAAAGTTCTTCATCAAGCATCGGTGCTGGAAGCAATGACCGGAAAGATTAATTTAAAAACTGTTGCCGGCGAAACAATTTCATTGTACGGTTTTGATAGGAAAACGAAAATTACTTCCACCGGATTAAAGTATTCACTTGACAGCACCGCACTTCCGTTTGGCGAAAGAGAAAGTACAAGTAATTATGCAACCGGGAATTCCGTTAATTTAAAAATTACCGGCGGTAAAATATTTGTCGTGCGCCTATTTGAAATACTGAGAAAACATGATCTCTTTTGATTCAATTGACATAGTAATTGTTCTCCTCTATTTCTTGATCATAATTTCGATCGGCATTTTTGCATCACGTAAATCAAACGGCAGCTCGGAATCATATTTACTATCGGGTAGAAGTGTAGGCTTGTTTTTATTTGTTCTCACAAACGTTGCAACTTGGTATGGCGGCATTCTTGGAGTAGGAGAATTCACTTACCGCTATGGTTTGCTAAGCTGGTTCACGCAAGGATTTCCATACTATATTTTTGCAATATTGTTCGCATTATTCTTTGCGAAAAAAATTAGAACAGCATCATTATTTACAATACCCGATAAAATTGAAGAGACATACGACAGAACAGCTTCGCTAATTTCTGCATTTTTAATTTTTATATTGGTGTCACCCGCGCCCTATTTATTTATGATTGGAAGTTTGATCTCGATTGTATTTGGAATTGATCTTTTACCATCGCTGCTGATTGGTGTATTAGTTTCTTCGGTATACTTATTTAAAGGCGGTTATAAAGCAAATATTTTTACGGATGCATTCTCATTCTTCACCATGTTTCTGGGATTTATAATAGCGGTGGTAATTTCAGTATCAAATTACGGCGGACTTGAATATTTGGATTCTAACCTGCCTGAAACTCATTTGCAATTTACCGGCGGAGCACCGCCCGCTTTTATTTTTGTCTGGTTTCTAATTGCGCTATGGACATTCACCGATCCCGGATTCCATCAGCGTTGTTATTCAGCTAAAACAGGAAGCATTGCTGTCAAAGGAATTATAATCTCCGTTGCCTTTTGGGCTTTGTTCGATTTTCTCACTACAACACTCGGTTTATTTTCTAGAGCTATTTTGGGCGAAATTGATAATCCCGTTTTAGCATTTCCGCTGCTCGCAGAAAAAATAATGGGTCCCGGAGTTAAAGGAATATTTTATGCAGCATTGTTTGCTACAATTCTTTCAACTCTTAACAGCTTTTTATTTTTAAGTGCTACAACATTTGGTCGCGACTTTGCACAGAAATTGAAACCAGGATCAAGTGAAAGTGAATTAAATAAATTTACAAAAGTAGGACTGATAGTTTCGGCTGTCATTTCAGTACTGCTTGCATATTATTTTGAATCTGTTGTGCAGATTTGGTACACGATCGGGAGCATTTGCATTCCGGGGATTATTTTATTGATATTCGGTGCATACTATCCTAAGCTAAAAGTCACAAATAAAATTGCAAATATTGAAATTGTGGGAGCCACGGGTACGAGTTTAATATGGTTTTTCATACGTGAGGGGTTAGAAGAGGGGAATTCGTTTAGTGTTATTGAGCCTATGATTGTTGGGGTTGCGGCGGCTGTAATTATTCATACAGTTGGATTATTGTTTGCAAGAAAGTGATTTTAGTTCAACCACGCTGTGGTTGTGGTTTGCTGTTCTGGCTTAACCCCAGTGATGAATCACCGGGTTAATGGGAGGATTGAGACTACATTAAAAACATGTTTAGTAATTTATAGTATTTTAGTTCAACCACGCTGTGCTTGTGGTTTGCTGTTCTGGCTTAACCCCAGTGATGAATCACCGGGTTAATGGGAGGATTGAGATTACGGGAAAAATATTTTTGGTGGTTTATACCCGTTCAAATTTCTTTTTGAGTTTTAAGAATTTGTTTTCAAAAATACTTTTTGAAATTGCTGAAATAAGAATTACAAAAAATGTTACGATTATATAAAACAAAATTGTTGAGACTGAATTGGGTAAACCATTTAAGAAGTTTTTAAGAAATAAAACAATGGCAAAAATTGTTATCATGTGATACATGTAAATTCCATAAGAGATATCGCCGAGGTAATCCAAATATTTGTTATTGAGTTTCACAAAACTTTTTGGATTAAGCGAAACTGAAATTATTATCCAGCAGAAAGCAGCCATTAACAAAAGTTCGGAAAAAATTGGAGTAGTAAATAAAATAGTAAATTGGGGAATGTGTTCAATTAAAAAACTCTGCAAAAGAAATTTTGATACTAGAAAAGAGAATACCGCGAATTGTATAGCGTTTGAAAAAAACCATCGAGATTCAATTGGCTTTTCGGTATAGTAGATATAATAAGCACCAAAAGCTCCAATTGCCATCGCCTCAAATTTTAAAAGACCAATTATTTGCCGGGCTACATCGTTAAAATATCCGAGGTATGAAAATGCCATTATGATAACTTTTATAATAAAGATGGCAATTATCAATTGTAGAAAATATTTCTTAAAAAATTTAGTAAGCGGTGCCCACATCAAATAATATATTTCTTCTACACCAATAGACCAAAGGGGATCAAGCAAGTGTGTGCCGTAAAGAATATTTACCACAAATGGCATGAAGAAAACAAAATATCCTATTGTCTCACCAAATGTATATGGCATTTGGTAGTTGTAATTGAAAAATTCTAAAATAAATGGCAGAAGAACTGTACCGATTAGAACCAGTAAATAATAAAGGGGCCAAATTCTAAGTACACGTCGTATATAAAAATTCCTAACACTTATATCTCCCGTCTTTGTTTCTTCTTTTAATAAAAGGTATGTTATTAAAAATCCGCTTAGCACAAAAAAGAAAGTAACAGCTATACCGCCGTTATTAAATACTGTAAATTGCTTTAGATTGAATAACCCGTATTTTAATCTGATTTGTTCTGCATGATGAATAACAACAAGGTAGGCAGCTATAAAACGAAGTCCGTTTAGACCTTCAAAGAATTTTATTGTTTTAAACATTTATCAGCACAGCATTAAGTAGAAGAGAAAAAGTAATAAGCATTATTTATCATGTATTAAATTAAGAAAAAATAAAATTAATCAACTGAGATAGTTTTTACAATTAAATGGAATTACATCTTGAAAAAAATATTTTTGAAGCATATCAGCTAAAGTTAAATACAGCAGTATCAAAAATTAAAATGATCTTTATGATCTTGCTGTTTTTTATTTTGAAGAATTGACTCATAAGTGTTTCTACACCCGGCTTACGAAAAGTATAAATAACATTGGCAGAACTTTCATTCCACGTGCTGCTAATGATATCGTAGGAACAATCATAGGGGGGATTCTCTTTTAATGAATTTATGTAATCTTCGGCAGAATTAAATTTGTAATATGGTCCAATAAATTCCAAATTCTGATGAAGGATTTTCCTTAGCTCATCAAAATTTTGTGTTTGAAAAAAAATATTCAAATACTCTTCAGCTAGTTCAATTGAATTCAAGTTCAGCAATTAATTATACTTCAGCCTCTGCGAATGCTTTAAATTGATCTAAATATTTTTGCGATTGTTTTTTAAATGCTCCCGGCATAAGCATACCCATTAACTTCATAAACCCTTTGAATTGGAATTCATTTTCGGCAACCCATTTGGTTTTACCCGGCTCAATTTCTTCAAATGTATTTGATATATAATTCATAACCCCGTTAGCCTCGTATGTGCCGGAAAACTTTTTCGGAAGATCACGCTCAGTTATCGTTTCAATCATTTCTACCTCGCGCTTATTCATTTTGTAATTTAACTTTGCTTTTGCACCAACCTCACCGGGTGTGCCGCTTAGGTGCTCATAACTTACAAGTTCCGGCTGCCACTTTTTCATATTATCTGAATTATCAAATAGTTCAATCACTTTTGCGATTGGTAAATTTATCACGACTTCTGTATTATATTTCATTGTTGAACTCCATTTTTATTAAAAAAATAATGCAGATAAAAATCTGCTAATCGTCAATAAATCCAATTATGGATTTAATTTTATTTTTTTCAATCTCCCCAAAAAATGTACTGTTTACAACTTCGTTTGAAACTTTCTTTATCTCTAAATTAAATCTAAAACAATCTTGATGAAATTTCGGCTCGCCTTTCAAAGTTATACTATTGCTAATGCTTATTCTAAATTTATTAATAAAAAAATGAAGCTCGTTTAGACTTGTTAATTTTTTAGTAACAAAATCGTCGGAATAGCTGCCGTTGTCATCAAAACTCAGCTGAAGCAGTCTATGGCGTTCTGAATTATCTTCATTATTCCAAGCCCCTACAAATCTTTCAATTATTTCTTTCTGCATCAAAAACCCTCATATTAAATTTGAAGAAACTCAGCATCTCGCCATTTTCCTTTTTTTACCAATTCTATTTTTATCTTTTACTTTTTGAATATACTCCCGTGCTGCGGGAACTTTGCAAGCTGTTCCGCCCATATCTACATTTACCTTGCCGACTTTGTCTGCAGTTTTCAATGCTTCAATTGTTAAGTCTTCAACGTAGCATCCAAGAGCAATTACAAAACCATTCATTGTGTGGCGTACTCTATTTTTTGAATTTTGTAAATCCTTCTCAACACGCTTCAGCAATTTCTTTAACAATTTCAAATCGAGTTCATCATCATCTTTTATTGAAACTAAATTTGAAAGTGTTGCCCACCCGGCTGCGGCTATCATTTCTTTATCTGAATCTATCCATTCCAATGCAAGTTCAAATCCGTGATTACTTTCGGCAGTTATCCAGGGCACTGTATATTCGCTTAGCATATACCAGTAGGCATTCTTTGCCCACTTCTGTAAATCCTTTTTAGTCATTAAATTTTCATCGGCTATCAAACCGGCAAAATACATTGCATCGGAATTTCCGGTGTCATACAAATCTAAGGAAAGCTTATAATCTTTTTTGATCTTTTTTACTATCGGTTTCATATCGCCGACTTTAACACCGAAGAATGGTTCCTTAGCCCCGTGGTTCATTAAAACTTTTTTTGTTTGATCACTTCCATGTTTTTTTAATTCTTCCATTACTTCTTTGTAAGTCATGTTCTAATCGTCCTAATTTTATATTAATAATCAGAAAATAATACAAGATATCTTAAAAGCAAAAAAGATAATGCACAGTGAAAAAATATTGAATTGAAGAAAATCTAAATAAAAAAACGATCTTAAGGCAGCAAAATAGTTGCAGCAATTACCGTTGTCCACAATCCGTTTTTATTTCCTCTTGCTGATTTTGTAACATTGAATGTTCTAACAATTTCACCGGACATTTTAAATACTTGTAATTTTTCATTCCATGCTTTATCCGGATCAAAATCAATTCCCAAAGTGGTTGCAAGCATAGAAGCAGCTAAATCTTCCGCATAATCACCGGCAACTCCTTCAGTTTCACCAAATGGATGATGCTCTGATAAATAGCCGTACATTTTTTTATCTGCCGGTATAGCAGCGCCAATTGAAGCGGCAACTAATCTATTTGGTTCACTTGTTGCATTACGTGCCATAACCGCGTGAATAATTTGTCCGGGCTTGAGCTGCTCTAAACCTTTTTCGCGGGTAATTTTTTTGCAGCCAACGGGATAAATACTGCTGACTGTAACAATATTATATTTTTCAATACCGGCATCACGTAAAGCCAATTCAAACGAAGCCAAATACTCCTTATGAACACCAACACCTTTTGTGAAAAACAACTGTTTTGGTACGTACAATTTCTACCTCTTTCTTATTTAATCAGTTTAATAAATTTTCTTTTACCAACTTTTAAGATCATTCCATCATCAATTGATATATTTGATTTAAAGTCAGTAATTTTTTTATCATTAATTGAAACTCCTCCCTGAAGCACCAGTCGTCTTGCTTCAGATTTTGTTGGAGCAAAATTTACTAGATTAATCAAATCTAAAATATTTATTTCGGAATCATCAATTTTCATTTCCGGCAGGTCATCCGGCACACCTTTTTTAATAAATATTTTATCAAACTCTTGCTCAGCATTCATTGCAGCATCTTTTGAATGATACATTTCTACAAGTTTACGAGCAAGTGCCCGTTTAATATCTCTTGGATTTTTGGTATCATCTTCCAGTTCTGCCTTAATATTTTTTAACTCTTCATTACTAACATTTGTCGCCAGCTCGTAGTAGATAAAAATTAAATCATCGGGTACAGATAGCGTTCTTCCGTAAATATCTTTCGGGCTGTCATCAATGCCGATATAGTTATCGTAGGACTTACTCATTTTTTCAACGCCGTCTGTACCAACAAGCAGCGGCATTGTTAAAATAACCTGTGGCTCCATTCCATGCTCACGCTGAATATCGCGACCTACGAGCAAATTGAACTTTTGATCCGTGCCGCCTAACTCAACATCACTTTTAATAACAACAGAATCCATCGCCTGTGCAAGGGGGTATAAAAGTTCGTGCATACTAATTGGTGTGTTGCTCTTATATCGCTTTGTAAAATCATCACGCTCAAGCATTCTTGCTACTGTATATTTTGAAGCAAGCTCAATCACTTGCTGAAAATTCATTTTACCCAGCCAATCAGAATTATGAACAATTTTAGTTTTATCTTTATTCAATATTTTTGATGCTTGAACAAAATAAGACTCACCATTTTTTCTTGCTTCTTCAAAAGTAAGGGGAGGGCGGGTAGCATTTCTGCCTGAAGGATCTCCTATCATGCCCGTAAAATCACCAATAATTAAAATTGCCTGATGACCCAGTTCTTGAAACTGTGCGAGCTTACGCAGCACAACAGAGTGCCCTAAATGCAGGTCCGGTCTCGTAGGATCACAGCCGAGTTTTATATTCAACGGAGTTTTCTTTTCGATAGCGTTAGATATTTTTTTCTCCAATTCCTCTTCGGGGATAATTTCTGAGGTTCCCCTTCTTATTAAATCCATCTGTTCATTTAATGATGGAAATATTATTTCGTTACTCAAATTTAAAACTCCAATTAATTTTTATTCAAAAACTATAATTTAAATTTACGTTCAACATCACGCTGAGCATCTTTATCGGCAATATCTCTTCTTTTATCATAAATCTTTTTACCTTTAGCAAGTGCCAGTTCAACTTTAACTTTTCCTTTTGAAAAATAAAGTCTCAGCGGAATAAGCGTATTACCTTTTTCATTTACCGCTTTCGACAATTTTCTAATTTCACTTTTGTGCAAAAGTAATCTTCGGGGTCTAAGCGGATCGTGGTTGTACCTATTGCCATGATCGTAAACGCTAATATGAGCACTTAGCAGCCAAACCTCGCCGCCGGAAATGGATGCATAGCTGTCAATCAAATTGGCTTTATTCTGCCGCAATGCTTTTACTTCAGTGCCAACCAGTGAAATACCGGCTTCATAAGTTTGAATAATGTGGTACTCATGCCGGGCTTTTCGGTTAACGGTTATATTTTTTTCGTTCTTTTCTGTCATCGTTTTAAAATTTAAGTCACAAAGTTATTTTTAATGAATAACTAATGCAATAGATAATTATAGCTAAGTCCTAATTATAACTGTAAATATTCTTCAACTCCTTTGGGGTTTCGTAAAAAACTATTTTCTTTATTCCAAAGGATGCTCCTATGGTTATTTACATTTGACTACTTTGTAGTCCTACAAAATTACCCCCGAAGGGGTTAAAGGTTAATAACCACGGATAGAATCAGTGGTAAATGATCACAATGCTATAATGAACTACGCAGTAGTTCAAGTATAAATTATTTTTTGCTATTCTTAATGAAACATAATCATAATTATCATTCACAACGAATTTAGCATTGTGATTATTGTTAAATAAAATAATTGAAATCAATCGGGATAATTAATTTTATATCCGCTAACATTTCTATCAACGGGTTTATCAACTTCAAGGTTGTAAAGCAGATTAGGGTTAGTTAGTCTAACGATCATCACTTCCTTAATTTTACTAACGGGTACAACATCGTCACCTAATCCGTTTGTACTTTTTTGGCTCGACCAATAAACAACATTCAACGAATCATTTTTATCAATATGCCAGCCGAGGAAAACTACCGAATGACCGCCACCGCTTTTCCATGAGATGTTCATAAAGTCGCCGGGTTGTGCATTTTTCGGTTCAATCACATTTCCTATTCCGCTATACTGCACTAAAGCAAAGTGATTACCATATCCATCATCATTCCAGTTACCCCAAAACTTTATTCCATCTTCTCTGCGGCTTCCGTCAACTTCCTGCATCCTAATCGATTCAAAAATAGCATCGTTAAGAATTTTATTTGAATCAGAATAGATAGAATTTAATCCTTCGATAAATGCTGAGTAGGATGCCCCGCTGCAATAACTTGTTGTTCTTTCTAAATCAAATAGATCTTTGCCGAAAAGTTTTAAGTCATACCCAATAGGGGATTCCGGAGGGTCGGCTTTAATTCCGACAAAGTATCCTCCGCCATCCATCGCTGATGATTGAACTTTATCAATTCCTTTAAGTACATCGAGATTATAACCCGAAGTGTATTTACCGAATATTTCAAAATGATTTTGATTGTAAGTGCCTTCACTAAAGACTGAATCTTTCAGTATAAGCCAATCATTTTGAGCTTTTGATGAACAACTGATAGTTAAAATTAATATTGTTAATAACTGAATTACTGCTTTTAGAATTTTCATTTCTACTCTTTAATGTTCAAATAGTACTTACCTATTTAGGTAGGTATCTTTTTATTCAATTATAAATTATTTTTTATCGCAAAATATAATCTAAATTCTGATTTAACTAAATCTTTATTTTATTAACTATGCACGTGCTAAATACTATCAATGATTAAGAAACTTGTCATATTTTTACTTCTAATATTTACTTCAATAAATATTTCCATAGCCCAAAAAATTAGTTTTAACAAAATTGAACCCCCTAACTGGTGGGCTGGAATGAAGTTAAATAAAATTCAATTAATGGTTTATGGAGAAAACTTAGAGAACATAAAAGTTGATAGCAAAGATGATAATCTTGGTATAAATAAAATTCATCATGTAAAAAATGATTCCTATTCATTTATTGATATTGAAATAGCCGGTAACATTTTGCCGGGTGATTATGATTTAGTTTTTGCAAACGATACTGATACTTTAATTTATAGTTTTCCAATATTGGCACGTGAACTTAAAGCTGAAGAACATCGCGGTTTCTCAAATGAGGATGTAATTTATTTAATTTTTCCCGATAGATTTGTTAATGGTGATAACTCAAATGATCTGATCAAAAATGAGTATGAATCATTTGAGTTTGGTGAGTTGAACGGAAGGCATGGCGGCGATATTGCAGGCATGATTAGCAAACTGGACTACATAAAAGATTTGGGCTTCACTGCTATATGGTCAACTCCCATGCTCGAAAACAATATGTACATGAGTTATCATGGCTATGCGGCAACTGATCTTTATAAAATTGATACAAGATTCGGCAGTAATGAACTTTATAAAAAATTTGCAGAAGAAGCGCGGGGCAAAGGATTAAAAATTATTTATGATCATGTTGCAAATCATATTGGTGTTAATCATCACTGGATTAATAATCCTCCAATGGAAGATTGGATAAACGGAACAGTTGAAAATCATTCCGCAAACCTTCACAATAAGATGGCTGCATTTGATATTAACAGCGACTCGCTAATGATAGTGAATGCACAAACCGGCTGGTTCACAAACTATATGCCCGATCTAAATCAAAAAAATGAATTTGCTGCTAACTATATTATTCAAAATACTATTTGGTGGATTGAGTATGCAGGTATTGACGGAATAAGAGAAGATACATTTCCTTATAACGATATAAAATTTATGGGAAGATGGGCTGAAACTATTTTACATGAATACCCGAACTTTAATATTGTCGGTGAAGTTTGGAAGGGGCAAAGTGCAACTCTTGCTTCATATCAAGCTGATTCTAAATTACAAAATTTAGTTGAAACTAATTTACCTGCTGTTACTGACTTTGCTTTAAGGGATGCACTAACATACTTTCTGCAGGGCTCCCAATCACTTCAAGCTGTTTACGAAATTTTTGCAAAAGATTATCTATACAGCAACCCGAATAATCTGCTGGTGTTTTTAGATAACCATGATATTGACAGGGCAATGTATAATGCGGATGGAAATGTAGAAAAGTTCAAATTAGCATTAACTATAATTTTAACCGCCCGCGGAATTCCTCAGATACTTTACGGCACCGAGATTGGTATAAATGAAGGGAGTCATCATGGTAAAATCCGTAAACCGTTTCCCGGCGGATTTAAAAATGATAGTGAAAATAAATTTATTGAAGAAGGCAGAACTGAATCTGAAAATGATATTTTTAATTATCTGAAAAAGCTGTTGAACATTCGTAAAAGTAATACAGCATTGGCTTCAGGGAAACTGCTTCATTATCCTCCCATGAATAATGTTTATGTTTATTTCAAAGAAGATACTGAAGGTAAATACTTTATTATGCTTAACGGAAATGATAATGAACAAGAGTTTTCTATCGAACATCTTCAATATAAATTTGCGGACTCAAAACAATTAACAAATTTAATGGATGATGAAAAAATTGAACTGCAGCCTGATCTTAAAATTAAATTAAGCGGCTATACAGCTAAAGTATTTAAAGTTGAATAATGTTTCAAAATATTTTTTATAGGTGAACAATGTTATCTATGCAGAAGAATCTCACTAATGTTTTTTATTCTATACTCAGTTTACCCGCAACTGCAATGGGGTTCGCTCTATCTATTCAAATTGCTGCACTTAGCTGGTTATTAAGCACGCAGTACGGACTCGAAATTCATGATGTTGGCTTAGTATGGGCAGCCGGTCCAATTGCCGGAATATTGGGTCAGGTTATAATTGGTCTTATTAGCGACAAGGTATGGTTTTGGAACGGAAGACGACGTCCATTTATTTTTATTGGCGGATTTTTAGCTGCGCTTATGCTGCTTGCACTCCCCAACATTGGTGTTATTACTACTGCACTTGGTTTTGATGGAATTCTTGGGGTTGCAATTGTTGTGGCATTAACATTAGACCTGGCAATAAATATCAGCTTCAACCCTACACGATCAATAATTGCAGATGTTACTCCGGAAGGTGTTGAGCGAACTAAGGGTTACGCATGGATGCAGACAATATCCGGCACATTTGGTGTAGGGGCTTATGTTATTGGAGCAGTTTGGGATAATTATATTTTAATTTACACCGGTGTTGTACTTGTTCTTATACTTTCAGTAGTTCCAACATTTTTTATTGAAGAGCCAAGAGAGCTTAAAAAATCGGAAGAGGAAGAAGGTGATGAGACAGGCGATAATTCTTCCTTCATCGAAATACTGAATAATATTCGTCCTCTTTGGGGATTTTTAATTTATGCAGTTTATGCAATCACTGCCCGCATATTTAATTATGAAACTGATCATTATTATATCGAACTTCTCTGCCTTGCTATAACATTGTTCTTCATTATAAGAGTGATGATGCAGACAACGGACGGACTAAGCAAAAAGCAGCGGGGCATTGTTGGATTCAAAAAAGTATTGGCGGCACATTCATTTACCTGGCTTGGTATTCAGACTATGTTCGTTTACATGTTTGCTTACGTTCAGTATAAAGTTTACGGCTACTCAACAGGTGATGTTATTGATGCTGACATACAAGTTGAAATGGGAAAAGTAGTTTCAATAAGTTTTTTAATATTGAATGCAGTCGGTGCGATTCTTCCCGCGTTTGTTCTTGAACCGATCACAAGAAAAATAGGCAGGGTAAAAACGCATGCCGCCTGTATTAGCATAATGGCAATAGGCTATGCAGGAATGTTATTCTTCGGGTTTACACCGGTAATGATTTATATTTTAATGGGAGTGCTTGGAGTAGGCTGGGCTGCAACTATAAGCCTGCCGTTTGCAATTATGTCTCAAAAAGTAGATCAATCCCAAATGGGATTATTTATGGGACTCTTTAACCTGGCTGTTGTTCTTCCGCAGTTGGTTGCAAGTTTTGGTGTAGGACAGGCAGTAAGCGATGCTTCGGACAAAAGCCTTATATTCATTATCAGCGCTGTTACATTGGCGGTATCTGCAATTCTCTGGTTTATGGTTAAAGAGGATCAGCAGCCGGAAGAAATTAATTAAAATTGATTAGAAAAGATTATCATTTAAGTAACTCAGTCTTTAATGTATATAGGCTGAGTTATTTTTTTACCCCGACAAACTAATTCTTTCATATAATTACCCATCTTATTATGTAGTACAATTATTAAATAAACTCATACAACTATTAAATCTAATTTGTAAATTAATGCTATAAAATAAAGGAATTTACGGAATATGAAATACATTTTGAAAACAATATTATTAACAGTTTTTCTAAGCAGCGCAGCAGTTAATGCTCAAACAGATAAATCGCAGGAAGATGACTTTCCGATTGAATACTATAAAATGGAAGGCGAATTAACGGATAAAGATTTATTCAAGAGTGAATTTGGAAGATATGACGGATTTGAATTGCCGCTTAACAAAGATGAACAAGCATATTTTTTTGTTTACTCAAAGGAATTTAGCCCGGCTCTGATTTTAGTCTCACCGGAAGGAAAAATTTTTCAGCAGTCAAAAATTGAAGGGGGAGAGTTTTCTGTAATTCGTGCTGCTGTTCCGCAAACGGGCAATTGGTACATATATGTTGTGGGTAATGCCGATGATACAGGCAAATATTATTTCCATTACGGCTTTGCCGCTGATTATGCAATTGAACTAAAAAAGAATTCTGATTTCTGTACCAAACTTAATTATCTCGTGGCACATTCAAAGGCAAACTTTGTTTTTATTGAAAATCCAAATAAAAAAATTGAACTGCCGATGTTTGATAAAGCTGAAAATGCTGATATAAGTGACGCTGATGCATCATACAAAACTGTATTGTACGATGGTGATAGTTTTAATCGTGCAATAAAAATATTTACAGATTTTAATAAAAAGATTAAACTTTGTTTAGGTGAAGCTTGGAACACAAAATTAAACGATTTTACTAAAGTGGGGGATCACCGTGAACAATCGGTTGAATACACTATTGTTACTGAAGATCATACAAAAATGATACAATTAATTTTAGCTGATTTTAGAAACACGGAAGAAAGATTTTACAACGACTATGCAGTAGTTATAGTAATAAACAGTATTTAAATTTATTAACAGTTGGGCATAAAATGAAAAACAAATTAAAAATAATCTCAATTTTATTTTTACTCCCCTTTATATTCAGCACAATTATCAATGCTCAAAACAAGAGAGATGTAGTTTTTAAAAAAGTTGATGAGATAAAAAGAAAAGCTGAGATAAATGGTGCTGCAATTCTTTCTCCTATTAGTTACGAAAAAGCTGCGGAGTTTTACAGCGATGCGGAGGAGTTATTTGTTAAAGGAATAACCGGCGGTAGTTTGGAGGCAAAAATTAATGCGGCGGCTGATCATTTTCAAAAAGCCTTTAATTTTTCTGAGGCGGGTAAATTAAAATTAAATGAAGGAATTGAAGCAAGAAATAATGCGGTTAACACTGAAGCTGCCACCCATGCTTCAAATATATGGTATAAAGCGGAGAAAAAATTTAATGATGCTGCAGAGCAGTTAGAACTTGGCAATATTGAAGATGCGGTCGAACAATCGCGTGAAGCAGCTAACCTTTACAGGCAGGCTGAATTGATTTCTCTTAAAACAAATTATTTAGAAGATACCTACATGCTAATTGAAAAAGCTGAAAGAATGGATGCAGATGAATACTCACCGCGGACATTAAAAAAAGCAAAAAGCTTAGCCGAGTTTGCCGAAAAAGAGATAAGCCTAAATCGTTATGATTCCAAACGCGCAAAGGAACTTTCCCTTGAAGCGCTTTATGAAGCAAACCATGCAATATTTTTGACCAACTTAATTAAGCGAATAAAAAAAGATAATGTTACAATAGAAGAATTACTGCTTGAAATTGAAGAACCCTTTAACGCCATTGGAGGAGCATTAAATACAAAAGCCAATATCAGCAAAGGTTATCAGTATGTTAAAACTCAATTACTTAATAGAATAGATAGCCTTAAAAAAAATGTAAGCGATTTGCAGAATGAGAATACATTGCTCGTACGAAAAATAAATTTACTTGATAGTGAAGTTGGAGTTGAAGAAGCTAAACCTAACAGCCTGAGAAGCAAAATTGCAACTGAAAGCAGCATACGTGAAAATTACTTTGAAGTACAAAAATTATTTAAGCAAAGTGAAGCCGAAGTTTTTAAGGAAGGTAATGTAATAACTCTGCGTTTGGTGGGTTTGCTTTTTGATCCTTCATCAAGTGAATTAAAAGATTTTCATTTTGTGCTGCTTAAAAAAGTTATTGAAGCCATTAAAAAATTCCCCGATGCAAAAGTTAGAGTTGAAGGACACACCGACAGCAGCGGAGACAGCATAATGAATTTACGTCTCTCTGAAGAACGTGCATATTCTGTGATGAATTACATTAAAACTAATGCAAAGTTTAAGATCAAAAAGCTCACCGCATCGGGTTACGGTGAAACAAACCCAATTGCATCCAACGGCACAAGAGCAGGGAGGGCAATGAATAAAAGGATTGATGTGGTTATAATGCCGTGAAATTCAAGATCACATCTTCGCTTTTGAAGATGGGGTCTTTGGAAAGATTAGTGATAAAAATTTTAAGCGCTTAGAACTTCAACTAGTTTTCAATCAATTGAATGCTTGAGGCAATACTAAAAAAAATATTTTCACATATTTGAGATTTAGGCACTCCATATTCATCAGCACACTTTTCAAGAGGACCACCATAAAATGTAAGAACCACGTTATTATCAAATACTAAAACAGTTAAATAATACTCAATATAACCAGCATAACCCCCCTCTTCACAAGTATAAACTCTTCTTCTTGAAGAACCGCGTAATCCTTTCAAATTAAATCCTTCAAAATAAAATGCGCTTGTACCTTGTTCTCCTCCAATATTAATCCACTTGCTAGGATTATTATTGTCCCTAATGAAATTGTGCTCCTTAACAATATCAATAAAATTCATACCGCTCTTGTAAATAGTTATGACTTGATAATATTCTGTATCGTCAACATAATTTTTATAACCAAGCTGAATTCTGTTATCTATCTATTCATCTTTCAATCTTAATGTCTTTGGATATTTAAGGCGTAACCTTAAATTTATTGATTCAAAGTTTTGCCAAATAATTGAATCTCTTGTGATACATGAATCTATATATTGTAATGTGAATGGGGAATTCTCTCTATTTATATAACTGAAGGATAAACCTAAATCTTCATTCGTATAGTTTTTATTTTGGCAAATTATTGTTGAAGTGAGTAATACAAATATTACGATGGTGTTTGAGTAATTCATTTATTTTCCTCCTCATAAAATAATCAAATAAAAAAATGGAAAAATCTTTCTAAATGATTTTTCTAACAAAACTATCTTGAAGACTAAAAATTCATATTGTTATTATCACTCGAGGTTATTGGTTATAAACTGTATTTAAAACTGCAGCCGGATATTTAGCAGCCACATTCAATAAAACTTTAGCCGGACCCTCCGGTTTTCTTCTTCCTTGTTCCCAATTTTGTAGTGTTGAAATGCTAATACCGAGAAGCTTTGCAAATTTAGTTTGTGATAGACCCAATACTTCCCGAATTTGTTTTGGGTCTGGATTATCAAAATTAAATTCTCTACCAGGCTTTCGTTTTCCTTTAAGAATTTTACCACCTTGTTTTATGCTTTCTTTTAATTCTTCAAAAAGTTCATCTCTCATTGTAATTCCTTTTCTACTAATGATCTTAATATTTTTAATTGAGCAGATGTTAAATTGTCTTGTACATTTTTTGGATAAATCAAAAGCATCATTATTATTCCTTTTTTATTTATCCAGTAATAAATTATTCTAATACCACCGCTTTTTCCTCTTCCAGAAACTCCCATCCTAATTTTTCTCAATCCACCACTGGCTCTTATAATTTATCCTTTTTCGGGATTAAGAATTAATTCATTTTGTAGATTACGATATTCCTCATCTGTTAGTAAAGAATTTATCTTTTTAGTAAAGATTGTAGTTTCAATAATCTTCATGACGTTAATATACGCCAATGGCAGATAGATGTCAATTTATAAATATTACGTTTAGTGGGCGTTTCAGCGAAGTAAATAGTAGCTCGTATTTCAGTGTGGAGATATTATTGTCAGTTCTTCAAAAAAAGATCCCATCTCCGCTTTTGAAGATGGGATCTTTGGAAAGATTGGGGGAAAAATTATTCAACAGCTTACATTCACTTTGAAACAACCCATTCAAAAAAATAGATTTCCGAAGATGTCGTCTCTTCTAGTGATGACATCTTAATCCAAACTATCAGATTTACTTCAAGTCTTTATCCGGCAGCAACTGTTTGAAATTTCTAATTGTTAGTATACAGAGTTTCTTCTGTTCCAATCTGTATATTATCCTATATTAACCTTCAAACAATTCACGGATATCAACTCTGTTAAATTCCGGAACAATTCAACCTCTTTCTGAATCACTTTTAAATGATTCAATTTTGTTAAAAATACATTCAATTAAATTTTAGGCGGCTGAAAAGGTTTTCCTTTGCTATGAATTCATAAATTTCTTCCAGCCTTTCCGCAGCTAATGGCGACCAATAAATCTTCATTATTATAATCTTTTAGCAAACTGCTTTTTTACATCTTTGTGGGGAATTACCGTTTCCTTGCCTATCTGTGATTCAGCTAATTTAACATCTTCCAAAACTTCAAGTTTATCAATCATTTGCTGGTATTCAGAAACATCCAATAAAATTGCGGAGCTTTTACCATTTTGAGTTATGATTAACGGTCGCTTAGTTTTTCTAACTTGCTCAAAATAAAAGGCTACTTTGGAACGAAATTTAGAAAGGGGTTGAATATCCTGATCGAATTGTATTTTGTGCATATTTTACTCCAAATTTATTTAGTACATAAAAAAGTACAAAATATTGCACGTGATAGCAATTCTTTAATTTTAGCTGGGTGGTTTTTATTACAATTTGTTTAGCGAGAAATCATTTCGTTCCATAGAACTAACTTTCAGATTTTCTGATTAATAATCCTGTCGTTGATACCATTATCTTGAATTCTACAGAACTGTTTGAATTAATAAAAGATGCTGAGCCATATTCAGCGTCCAGCAATGGGGAAAGCAATGCAAATCTCTGCCGCAGATTCAAAAACTTTATTTTGTGAAAGCGAATAGTGTGTATGAACCTTGTGCCTCTCATCATCCAAATCAGAATAACGTCCTGATACACGATCGAGTTCATAAGAAGTATGCAGCCCAAATATATTTACAATTGGTTTCCATTTTAGAATATGTGCGTCAACATATAACTGATCACCGGCAAGAGTAAATACCTGTTTACTGCCATCAGGCATTATAAACTGAGCACTAAATTTTTGCTTAGCTATTGGTGTAATTATAACAGTCGCGGCTAGTTCTTCCTTGGTGAGGGCATGATATCCATAAATAGAAATACTAATAGTACCAAACAGAGCAGATAGCGAGATCAACAGTAGTGTCATAACCAAATTTCTGCTTGTTGCCATTATTTTTCTTTTTTTGCTGCTCCCTACTGTAAGGATAAGAAAAAACAGAGCGAGTAGGGCAAAGAAAACTGTAGGGATTATCAATATATTTGAAGGCATTATTTGTGTACTCTCGTTTTTAATTAAAAATGCTAACGGGGTTGCCGATAAGCGGCGCCCCAGAATAGGAAAGCCACTTTGAAAACAACTGCCGATGAATTAGCAAACTGTGCTTAACTTTCATCGTAAGCACAGTCTGCAAATTAATTTGTTAGAAGAACAACCTTGAACAATTTAGCCGAAACGTAACGACTAATATTAAAAACTCCAAAATACCGAATGCGAATACGGCGTCCGCTTGATTAGCTTATATGCGATTATTATTTAAGTACATCAGATATTGCTTGGGCTACATATTCAGCAAAATCGTAATCATCTTTGATGGTTGCATTTCTATCACCATTTTGAACTCGAATTCTAGCTAAAGATAAGCCGTTCAAATCTTCTATTGAAACATCAACTGATTTGAAGCCCCAATAAACACGAACCGAATTTATTAATATCTTACCTTGAGCAGTTTCTCCAGATTTGTTAATATTAATTCCAAAATTATCATTTAGAAAATAACTTATATCATCTCTTAATTGTAAATCAGACGATGTACGACCGCCAGTAGTTATTTTAACTTCATGACTGCCTTCGTTATCAGATTTCCTTTCTATTTCCCCAGGTTCGTATTTAAAATCTATTTCCCAACTCTTGATTTCTTTGATTTTCTGCGGTTCATAAATAGTTGGTTTGATTGATGCACAACTAAATGAGATAAGTAATAAACAAATAATCATTAAAATATTAGTTGTCAGTTTCACAGAAACCTCCGTCTATTATTTACAAAATTAGAATATCCAACGTGTTTGCCAATTTAGAACATTCACAAAATTATATTCCGTGCTTGTTAAAAGGTTATGTTCTAAAATAGCATCTCCTTTATATTTAAAAACATATTTATCAAGTATAACATTTTGAGCTTGATTTGCTTGAAAAAGAGGAGTATCCTTAAATAATTTTTCACGTATCTTCATTGGGGTAAATAGACTTTCATTAAATTCTGTATCTGTTTGATAAAAAAAGTTTTTGAAATTATCAGACTCAATAAAGTCAGGCTTGGGGTGAACTAACTCATTTCTTATAGATTGAAGTTTCTCTAGATTATTCCAAAGTTTTTTATCTTCATCAATTGGACTTTCCGATAATAGTTTTAAGTCGAAACATTTATAAAGCTTATTAATTTTCTTAGTCAGTTTTTCATTCTTAAATAGTTCCCCTCTCTTTTTTTTATCTGAATATTTAAGCTTGAACTCATTGATATTATTTTTGATCACATTATAATTTGGTAGAGAGTCGAATTTATCAATTTGAAACCGGTCATAAAGTATATCGTAGATTTTTAGATTAACAAAAGCCTCGAGAGAAGATATACTAAAAATTACTGAACCAGCAAATTGAGTGAATTTTATATTCAACTTAACTATCTCTGGAATGTCTGTAGTTGAATTTAAATTCTTTTGATTTTGGAATTCTATCTCTTGATTAATAAAACCACGAGACATTTCCATAAACATTCCAGAAATAACTAAATTCGTATTCATTAGATCTCCTAAGCATATAACGGCATGGCTTTTCACCCCTCCGCTCTTGAACAGCGATGCCGAGTGAAAAACCAATTGCTAAAATTAATTAAAATTATTTATTTACACTACAAACTTCAGAAGCAATGTTGCGTACTGCACAAAACCAAAAACCACACACTGTGTTGGCGGGCGAGTGGAAAAACTGGTTATATGGCATTACATGTGTCAAAATACTCTAAAATTAATGGAATTAATTTATCCGATTCTTTTGTTGTAAAACCTGGCGATTTAGTTAAAAATATATAGTCGTAATCAATATTGGAAACAAAATTTTTGCTAGATATCCTTTGGATAGGAACTTCGTTTTCTAAATTATTGGGATTTATATTTTTGGCAAATTCTGCAGTATCATTATTTAATACAAAGTTAAATTCTTTTTTTGTTAATTTTTTTAACTGGAGCACATTGCTATTTGGGTTGAATTCCTTAAATATAAACCATCCAACATCTGTGCCTTTGCCGGGTGGATGAATATAATTTAGTTGCTTAATCCAACCGCAAGCAATAGCGAATAAAAGAAAATTTCCTGGGCTTAAATCCGTTTCTTCTCCCGTGACATTTATTAAGTTAGGTCTTTTTTCAATAGGATAATTTAGTAATTCAGTTGAAATAAATTCATCTGTGCTAAAATTTCCAAACATTAAGCCAAGGTCTGCATGTGCATCTATATGATCAATAATGATAGCATCTTCATTTTTAAGTATAGTTCTTAAAAAAAGAAAAACCTCATGATGATGTTCAAAATATTTTCCGCAAACTCTTTTGTTTTGCAATCCACAATTGTTATCTAAGAAATTAATAACATTCTTCTTTTTCCATGTTTTATAATATTTGCTTGAAAGTCTTTCAGTAGAAAAAGAATTCTTATTGTTTTTTATGCTATCAAGAAAAAAATCTAAATCAATGTCCAATATTTTCATAAGCAAGATAAAGTTTAAGGGAGTAATTAAAATCTTTATTTTAATATTTCAAATAAATCTAACATTCGGTTAATATCTTCTTCTGAAAATTCAATTTGATTATACAACTCGTCATTTATTTTTATAGCATCATTGTAGATGATGATTACTGAATTATATTTCGTTTCAATTTCATCAAATGTACTTTGAGTTACGTTCCCGTATTTATTTGTCAATTCCATTTCAGATAAATATACATCTTTTGCATTTGGATAAATCCTTAAACCAAATGGAAAAGTTCCGACGTTATACAACTGTCCAAAATAATTTGTTGCATATTCTCCCCGTATATGAAAATGGGCTAATTCATAAGTGCCCTCTAAGTTTTTTGAAAAAATAATATCATTTGTTGATACAATAAAAATACGGTCGATTTGGCCGGTTGTATTTATTTTTTCATAAACATTTTTTTCATCAAAACTTAAAACCGTAGAAATACAACTTTTAAAACCAAAAAATCCAATAAAAATAAAAAGAAGCACAACTCCGATTTTCCTAAGTGTTTTTTGCATTTTAATACTCTATTTTTTGCCATATAATATATTAATAAGTTGCAGATTTATTAAACATTTAAGAATTTCATACCGCATGTTTTGGAAGATGACAGTCGGCTGTTATCTTTTCGATAATAGCGATTTAATCCAATCCTGATACACCTAAACATTTACCCAATACCTCAGTTCGTTCAAACAGTAAAATAAAAATATGGTACTGGCCGGTTAAAAACAAAGTTAATATTTATAGAATAAATTAGAAAAAGTTATTGGATTAATTTATTTTCGATCTGTGTAAAAACCGTACGCTACGGCGTATAAATTGAAACGGTTATGAGTTTAATTTTTGCCCAGTATTAACCAATGACTTTGGCATAGCCATCCCTTTGGGGAAGTCATTGGTTAATGGTAATAATAGTAGAGACATTTAACGGTTTTAACCGTTTATTGTTTTTTGAAAAAGTCACCTTGAAGTTTATACTCAATTCACCTCATCCACATCATCAACTCTTAAAACAAGGAGTGCCGCAACTATCATTGAGACTCCGCCAAGCAGCAGCGCATAAATTGCCTGGTCTGCAAAAAGTGAGCGGACAAAAAAACCTAAAATTGCGGCTGCTGTTATTTGCGGTATTACTATAAAGAAATTGAAAATTCCCATGTAAACTCCCATTTTATGCGAGGGGAGTGAACCCGTTAAAATTGCATAAGGCATTGCCAAAATTGAAGCCCATGCTAAACCAATTCCAAGTTCGGATACAAGCAGTAAGTTTGGATCTTTAATTACGTAAAAAGATGCGAGACCGATTCCGCCGGCAACCAGACTTATCATATGCACGGATTTACGGCTGGTTTTTTTAGCAAGCCACATTAACACAAAAGCCATTATTGCCGCAAACCCATTATACACAGCCATAAGCACACCAACCCAGTCAGCGCCCTCATTGTATAAAGCTGAGCTAGTATCCATTGCTCCGTAAACATGACGTGTAACTGCGGGAGTTGTATATATCCACATAGCAAACAAAGCAAACCATGAAAAGAATTGAACCCCTGCAAGCTGCTTCATTGTTTTCGGCATTTTGTAAAGATCATTAATAATTATAACCAGCCCGTTCTCAGTTTTATTTTGATTAGTGAACATTCCTGAAAAAATTTGCAGCAGTCCAAAAATTCCCGCTCCGCCGAAAAGAACCATCAACCCGTAATCCATATAAATGAAATATTCAAACACTAGCAGAAGAACCACACTTACTGCTAACCAGATCAGTCCATTTTTGTAAAGGTAGTTTGATGATATTAAATTTTCATTATACTCACGACTTGCATGGGCAGATGCTTTTGAATGTTCATCAAATGCTTTTAATTGTTCGGGTGAGTATTCTTTCGAACTGATCACTGTCCACAAAACAGCAAGAAAGAAAACCGCACCGCCGATATAGAAAGCGAACTTAACTGAAGAGGGAATTTCACCATCTGGAGCAACATTGGAAATGCCGAACCAGTTAGTCATCATATAAGGCAAAGCTGACGCAACAATTGCACCTGTACCGATAAAAAAACTCTGCATTGAAAATCCGGTAGTTCGCTGCTCTGATGGAAGCATGTCCCCGACAAAAGCCCTGAACGGCTCCATTGAAATATTTATTGATGCGTCCATTATCCAAAGCATTCCGGCGGCAACCCAAAGTACGGGTGAGTTTGGCATAATAAAAAGTGAAAGCGAGGCTAAAATTGCTCCGACTAAAAAATATGGTCTTCTTCGCCCGAGCCGGTTCCAGGTCTTATCACTCATATAACCAATTATCGGCTGAACAATTAAGCCCGTTACCGGGGCGGCAATCCACAATATTGGTATCTGCGAAATATCCGCACCGAGTGTTTCAAATATTCTACTAACATTTGCATTCTGCAATGCAAAGCCGAATTGAATTCCAAGAAAACCGAAACTCATATTCCAAATTTGCCAGATAGTTAGCTTAGGTCGCTGCATTTAGTTTTTCCTTAAAAGAGTTTCAAGTGGTTTATAATAATAATTACAAGTTAATAAATACTAAATATTTTTATTAGCTTGAATGAATAAAAATATAAGATTTCAGAGTTTTGTCATTCCTATCTGCCGACAGGCAGGCCGGCAATCTGTAAGCCGGAATCAGTAGGATGAAAATTAGATTCCGCTGGAAAGATGTGGTATGACTCTTAGTACGAATATCTTATTAATAACTCCGGCATTCATGCCGGAGCAATATGCCGCCCGAAACAGCTGGCTTTAGCCAAAATTGTTTTGTGTTTGGGTTGAAACCCAGGAAAGTTTCAGGATTTGATTACACACCGACATACCCGCCTGCCGGACGGGCAGGAATGTCGGTGCAATTAACTAAAATTAATTAATGGACGTTTCATTATTGATAGATGAATATAGAACAACTCCTAAATACCGTAACAGCCAACAAGGAGTCCGCGTTATTTTACACGCCGGCATTTTATAAAAATGTAAAATCATATTTGTTTGAGAACCCCGTCGAAACAATAGCAACCAGTGATCCGAGTGATTTTAATAACTGCATAGACAAGATAGATGAATTGCTGGATAATGGATTAATCGGCTATGGTTATATTTCCTATGAAGCCGGGTATCTGCTTGAAGAAAAATTGATCTATCTATTAAATCAAAAGCCTAATCAGCCATTACTAAAATTCCGGTTCTTCGAAAAAGAAAATGTTAAAACATTTTTAAGCAGTGAAATCAATTTTGGAAACGCGGCGGAGATAATTAAAAATACCAATCATGAAATTTCAAATTTTAATTTAAACACAGATCATGAAAGTTACCGGTCAGCAATTGGAAAGATCAAAAAATATATTGAAGAAGGGGACACCTACCAGGTAAACTATACCGTTAAAGGAAAATTTGATTTTGCGGGAAGAATTGAATCACTTTTTCTAAAATTAGTATTTAACCAATCCGCCCGTTATTCAGCTTTGATAAATGATGATGATAATATTATTATCTCCATTTCACCGGAATTATTTTTCTCAAATAATAATGGCGAAATATCAACTCACCCGATGAAAGGCACTGCAAGACGGGGGGAAAATATTCACGAAGACGAGATTGTTAAAAATCATTTGATTGAAAGCGGCAAAAACAGAGCAGAAAATATTATGATAGTTGATCTGTTGAGAAATGATTTTGGAAGAGTTAGTAAAACTAATTCGGTTTCAGCCGATTCACTTTACAACATTGAGAAATATGAATCTGTTTACCAGATGACCTCTGAAGTGAGATCAGAATTGAGCACAAATAGATTTGCAGAGGTAATAAAAAATGTTTTTCCGTGCGGTTCAATTACGGGGGCGCCCAAGATCAAAACAATGGAGATCATAAATGAATTGGAAAATGAAGCTAGGGGGATTTACACGGGAGCAATTGGAATTGTTCAAAAAAATAATTGGATTTTCAACGTAGGTATCCGAACTATTTTAATTGATCAAATGTTAAGCAAAGGAGAAATTGGAATTGGCAGCGGTATTGTTTGGGACAGTGATGCGGATGAAGAATACAATGAGGTTCTTCTTAAAAGTAATTTTTTAATCAAGCCGAAAAAATATTTTGAACTTTTTGAAACTATGCTGATTGAAAATGGAAAAATATTTTTGCTTGATGAACATTTGGAGAGATTAGGAACAGCCTCGGAATTTTTTCTTTTTATTTTTGATTTGGCAAAAATTTCGTCAGCACTATTTAAGGCAGTTGAAATTCTCGATGCCTCCAAAAAATATAAAGTAAAGTTGAGTTTAACCAAATGGGGCGAAACCAAAATTGAAGTATCAGAAATTGTTGACTCCAAGAGTAATTATAAAGTCGCAATCTCAACCAAGAAAATTGATTCTGAGAATTCCTTTTATTATTTCAAGACAACCAACAGAGAATTGTATTCTAATGAGCTAAAAAAGTATAGTGAGCAAGGATTTGATGAGGTAATATTTTTTAATGAGAAGGATGAGTTATGCGAAGGATCTTTCACAAATATATTTGTAAAAATTAATGATGCTTGGTTTACTCCTCCTGTAAATTGCGGATTGTTAAATGGAGTTTACCGGCAGTATTTGATTGATAATGATAAATCGATAAATGAAAAAATTTTGACGATGAATGATTTGATTGATGCCGATGAAATTATTTTAACAAACTCTGTTAGGAAAACTATCAAGGTTGGATCTATTTATTTAGAAAATAAATTGTTAAAGAAATTCAATGTTTGAAGATGGTATCTCTGAAATGGATGTGATCTCGAGAGATTAGAAAAACCCAACTTCTTTGAGAAGTTGGGTTTTTGGGAAGCCATGTCTGCTATGTAATTTTCATTTATGTAGATTATAATAAAAATCATTATTTTGGAATTCCATCTTATCATTTCAAAAACAAATTATGAAAAGTTCAAAAAATAATACTTCAAATAGAAAGCAAGACCATATTAAAATATGCCTGGAAGATGATGTGCAATTTAAGAGCAAGACGACCGGTTTTGAGAAGTATGAATTTGAACATTTTGCAATTACTGAATTGACATTAGATGAAATTGATCTATCAACTGAATTTTTCGCCAAAAAAATATCTTACCCCTTTTTAATTTCATGTATGACAGGGGGAACAATTGAGGCAGAGTCAATTAATGCAAAACTTGCCGAGGCTGCAGAGCAATTAAACATTCCGATCGGTGTCGGCAGTCAACGGCAGTTACTGGAAGACGATAAGTATATTGCTTCATTTAAAATTATTTCTGAAACGGTAAAATCAGTTCCGATAATAGGTAATATTGGCGCAGCGGAATTTTCGAAGTTTGATAATCCGGCTGATAAAATTATGTATTTATCAGAAGCAGTCAACGCATCAGCGATGGTTATTCATGTAAATCCGCTTCAAGAACTTTTTCAAATTGAGGGCACACCTAATTTTAAAGGCTTACAAAAAAATCTGGAAATTGTCTGTGCGAAAATTTCAATTCCAATAATTGTGAAGGAAGTTGGATCGGGGATAAGCAGACGTGCGGCAAAAATATTGCTTGATTGCGGTGTTAAAGGAATTGATATTGCCGGAGCAGGCGGTACTAGCTGGTCGGGAGTTGAAATGAAAAGAAATAAAAATTCATACAATGAATATTTTTGGGATTGGGGTTTGCCGACTTCTTTTTGTATTAAGGAACTTTTTAAACTTAAAAAGGATTATGACTTTATGCTTATCGGTTCCGGCGGAATAAGCAAACCTGAAGATGCTGCAAAAGCCCTTGCACTGGGTGCAGACATTTCTGCTTCCGCAGGAATTCTTTTAAAGGAAGTAGCAGCAAACGGCGTTGAAGGTGTAACTAATTTATTATTAAATTGGTTTTTCAATTTGAAAAAAATAATGTACTTAACAAATTGTAAAAATATTTCTGAACTGAAAAATGTTAATCTGATAAAAAAAGAGGATTTGTTTTGAATTTATCCCACGGTGATAAATATTATCAAAATATTTACGCTAAAGAAGTTAAAAAGATAGAAACCAAGCTTAGTCAATTATTAAAAGGGAGAAAACCAAAATCATTATATGATCCCTGCGAATATATAATTACCGGCGGCGGAAAACGGCTGCGACCGTTTATTGTTCTGCTTGCATGTAAAGCGGTCGGCGCAAAATTCAGTGATGCATATAATGCCGCAATCGGAGTAGAAGTACTTCATAATTTTACTCTTGTGCATGATGATATTATGGACAATGCAAAAATTAGAAGAGGAAGACCAACTACTCACATTAAGTTTGATACTAACACTGCAATTTTAGCCGGTGATAATTTAATTGCCGAAGCATACCACAGTTTGCTTAAAGACTGCAAGGACAACGATAAATTAGTTTTGGATACTTTTACAAAAGGAATTACAGAAATTTGCGAAGGTCAAAGCTACGATAAAGATTTTGAGAATCAGCAAAAAGTTACTATTGATGAATACAAAACGATGATTCTCAAAAAGACTGCGGTGATGGTACAAATGTGCTGCTCAATTGGAGCACAGATTGGCAAGGGAACTAAGAAGGAGGTTCGCGCGCTCGAAAACTACGGTCGTAATCTGGGAATGGCATTTCAGATTCAAGATGACCTGCTTGATATTTTTGGGGATGAAAAAGAGTTTGGTAAAACTGTCGGCGGTGATTTAATCGAAGGAAAAAAAACTTTCCTCTTCTTAAAAGCTTTTGAAAAAGCAAAAGGGAAAGACCTTGCCGAGTTGAAGAAGGTAATAACTAATTCCGGAGTCAGAAAAAATCAGATTAAAAAATATAGAGATTTGTATATTAGTCTTGGTGTTATTGATGAAACGGAAAAAGAAGTAGAGAAATATACCAAGTATGCACTTAGATCATTAAAGAATATAAATGACAGCGAGTCGAAAGAAATGCTTATATGGCTTGCTAATACTCTAATTAAACGAAGTAAATAATGCTGGAAAAGAAAGTCGTTATTGTAAATGATGCAGGTTTGCACACACGACCTGCTGCAACAATTGTAAAATTAGCCGCAAAATATAAATCTGATTTATTCATCATTAAAGATGGTCTGGAAATTAATGGAAAATCTATTATTGGAGTTATGACACTTGCTGCGGAAAAAGGATCGGAATTGATTTTAAGATTTGACGGTGAAGATGAGGAGCAGGCGGCTGAAGAAATTATAGATTATTTTAAACGCGGATTTGATGAGATGTAAAATAATATGAAAAACAATTCAAAAACATTAAAAGGTATTGCAGCCGCGCCAGGGTTTGCAATCGCAAAGGCATATCTTTTCGCAAAAGAAAAGGAAGATGTATCGTGTGCTTCAATTGAAAATGTTGATGAGGCGATTCATAATTTAAATGAGGCTATTGAAAAATCAAAAAAAGAGCTGAACAAAATATTTAGTTTGGCTATTGATAAATTAGGCGATAAAAGGGCTGCGATATTTGAAGCGCAGATAATGATTTTAGATGATCCGATATTAATTGGAAATATTCATCAGCGAATTAAGGAAGAAAAAAAACATCCCGAGTTCATTGTTCATGATGAAATAACCAAGTACCAAAATATGATGAATGCCTCTACTGAAGCATACATGAAGGAACGCTCCCAGGATATTGAGGATATTAAACTTAGAATAATTAGGAATCTCAAAAAGAAAAAGTGGAGATCAAAAATAACTTCTGAAGTTATTGTGGTTACAACTACTCTAACTCCTGCAGATACTGTTTTATTTGCAAAGGAATCTGTAAAAGGCTATATAACCGATTTTGGAGGGCTTACATCTCATGCAGCAATTGTTGCGCGTTCATTAGATATTCCGGCTGTCGTTGGGGTTAAAGATTCTACAAATAATATTCAGAACGGTGATACAATAATTGTTGATGGTTTTAATGGTGTTGTTATTGTTAATCCCGATGAAAGCCAGATAGAAAATTATCAGAACAAAATAATACAGCTTGCCGAATATGATGAGCAGTTAGCAGAGCTTCGAGATGTTGATGCGGTAACATCCGATGGTAGAAGAATAAATTTGATGGCTAATCTTGATATAACCGATGAGATTGAAACGATTATTCAAAACGGTGCAGAAGGAATTGGTCTTGTAAGAACTGAGCAGCTCTTTCATGAAAATGATCAATTCCCCGATGAGGAATCACAATATATATTTTATAAGGAACTTGCCGAAAGACTATACCCGCGAAAAGTAACAATACGTGCGTTTGATGTTGGCGGCGATAAGGTTTTACCATTTGATGTAAAAGAGCCGAACCCGTTTTTAGGCTGGCGGGGTATAAGGTTTTTACTTGACAATACTCAACTATTTAAAATGCAGATTAGAGCTGTGCTGCGTGCCAATATTCATAAAAATATTAATTTTATGATTCCAATGGTTTCGGATATAACGGAGATTGACAAAACAAAAAAAATAATTGCAGAGTGCAATGATGAGTTGGATAAAGAGGGGATTCAATTTGATCGATACCTAAAATTAGGAATTATGGTTGAAGTACCTTCGGTAGCGGTAATGTCTGCGGAATTTTCCGACTGTGTTGATTTTGTCAGCATCGGAACCAATGATTTAATTCAATACTTGCTTGCAGTTGATAGAGGCAATGAAATTGTATCGGCACAGTATCAGGAATTTCACCCGGCTGTGGTTAGAACAATTCACCACATAATTCAGAATACCAACTGTGACGATGACGACATAAGTATGTGCGGCGAAATGGCTGCCGATATTGTTGCAATTCCTCTGCTTGTTGGTTTAGGACTAAAATCATTAAGTGTTTCAGCTTCAGCAATTCCTAACATTAAAAAAATAATAAAAAGCTTAAACTACAGCGAAGCAAAAAAGGTAGCCGAGCAATGCCTAAAACTTAAAACTGCCGATGAAGTTTGTGCAGTGATGCATAAATATTCGCACGAAAAATTAACTGACCAATTACAAAATATTATTTGAGCACAACTTGAACATTCCTGAATTAGTATCTAAGTACGACCTTGATAATCAATTTGAAGTTTTAATAAACTCGTACCGGCAGATTGAATATGCCCGGCAGAATGAAGCAGATATTTCTGCAATTAATTTAAGTAAGGTAAGTAATCTTATTATTACCGGATTGGGCGGCTCGGCAATTGGCGGTGATTTGTTTATCAATTTATTTACCGATGAATTAAACGTACCGGCAATTGTAAACAGAAATTATACTCTCCCTAATTTTGCCGATGAAAAAAGTTTGGTTATAGTATCTTCCTACTCCGGCAATACAGAGGAAACATTATCTGCCGTAAATGATGCACTAAAGAAGGAATGCCAAATTATTTGCATCACAACAGGCGGTAAATTAAAATATATTGCAGAAGAAAATAATCTGCCTATTTTTATTTTGCAGAAAGGTTTGCAGCCGAGATACGGAGTTTGGATAAATTTTTTTACATTGATAAAAATAGCTCAATTGATAACCTTGATTCCCAATCAAGATAGTTTTTTTAATGACTCAATAGAATTAATTAAAAGGAATGGTAAACAACTTAGCGTTGAAAATAATAAAGCATATCAAATTGCAGAATCATTGTGCGGGTTTATTCCAATAATTTATTCTGTTGCCGATAAAACATACGCTGTTGGAAATCGATTTAAATGCCAGTTAAATGAAAATTCAAAATTACACGCGTTCCATAATGTTTTTCCTGAGCTGGATCATAATGAAATAATTGGCTGGGAAACTTTTAACGAAAACAAACTTAATAGTAAAATAATAATTATTAATGACAAAGATTATAACGACAGGAATAAAAAGAGAATTGAAATTACAAGCAGAGTTATTAGAAAAACCGGTTCAGAAATAATTTATCTTGAAAGCGAAGAATCAAACCATAGGTTAAGACAAATAGATTTAGTTTACTTAGGAGATTGGATAAGTTATTATCTTGCATTGCTGCGAGGTTTTGATCCTTCGGAAATAGAAAATATAAACTACTTGAAAAATCAACTTGCGGAAAAAAGTCCTTAAATATTTTTTACTAATTCTATTTATAACAGCAAGCCAAACACCTGCGCAATTTTATTTCTTTGGCAGAAATAAAGTTCAATACGAAAAATTTAATTGGAAAGTAATTAAGACTGATCATTTTAATATTTATTATTACGATGATTTTGGCGAAATAGCAGAAATAGGTGCAAGCTATGCCGAAGAAATTTTTGATGAACTTAAAATTAAATTCAATCATGTAGTCACTCGCAAAATTCCTCTCGTATTTTATAACACACACATTCATTTTCAGCAGACGAACATTACCCCCGGATTTATTCCCGAAGGTGTCGGCGGCTTTTTTGAATTTTTAAAAGGACGGGTTGTTATACCTTATCTCGGCAATATCGAGCAATTCCGCCATGTTATTAGGCACGAGCTTGTGCATGTTTTTATGACAAGTAAAATATATAATGTATTAAGAGATCACCGGGTGCAGACGGGCAGATTGCCGCCGCTCTGGTTCACCGAGGGACTTGCAGAATATTGGTCGTATGAGTGGGATACGCAAGCCGAAATGATTATGCGTGATGCAATTTTAAATGACAATTTTGCAACGCTTCAACAGATGATAAGGATTAGAGGTTCTTATTTAATGTATAAGGAAGGGCAGATATTTCTTGAATATGTAAGTGAAGTTTACGGTGAAGATAAAATATTGGAACTTCTCGAAAATTTTTGGCGGTTCCCAAAGTTTACAGAAAACCTTGAATATACTTTGGGTGAAAGTATTGAAGACATTGATAATAAATGGGTTTATAGTTTAAAGCAGCGGTACTATCCGCTATATGAAGATAAGCACCCTCATTTTATAAATACTAAAAAGCTGACAGATCACGGCTATAATTTTTCGCCGCAGTATTGTAAGGTTGATACTAATGAGTTTATATATTTTATAGGTAATCATGATGGTTACTCATCCGTTTACCGGCTTCCCTATCAAGCCGATTCAAAAGAAATGCCTGATCCTGAAATTGTGGTTAGAGGGGAAAAAGAGAAACTTTTTGAAGCGTTCCATATTATGAAGCCCTCTATAACAACCACCGATAGCGGTTATGTTGCCTTTATTACTAAGTATGGCGGGTCAGATGCTCTTCATCTTTTTTCAATTGAAAAAAATGAAGTAATTAATTCATTTCAATTTGATCAGCTAATTGGAATGTCGGGACCAAGTTTTTCAAACGATGCTGCGAAAATTGTATTCAGCGGAAATGATAAAAAAGGCTTTTCAGATATATTTATTTTAACCATTGCAACCGGAGAATTAAAAAGAATTACTAATGATTATTATGATGATAAAAATCCTATTTTTGGAAAAGATGATGACGAAATAATTTTTGCTTCCGATAGAACCGAAAAACCTTTTGAAAGAAAATATAATCTGTTCAAACATGATTTAGAAACTTTTGAAATTAATTATTTAACTTTTACCGATGCGAATATTTCGACCCCGCAGTTTAATCCCGATTACAGCGAACTCTATTTTAATTGTGACTACGACGGCACAAATAATATTTGGAAGTTAGAATATGATGAAGAGAATAAGCCTTCCGGTATGACTCAATACACACACTATTTAACAAGTGTTTTCAATTTTACTTTTACTGATCAAACCACAATTGTTACTTCCGGATTTGAAAAATTTTCATTCCAGTTTTATAATTTAGATTTAGAAACGATTCCTGATTCAGTTAAAAAATACACTGCATTCGATTTTGATTTAATGGAAAATTATTGGACTGCGCCAAAAATTGAAATTGATCCGCAGTTAGATAAAGTTGAATATGAAAAAGAGTACACCTTAGATTACGCTGTTAGTCAGGTTAGTACAGACCCAATTTACGGTGCAAGAGGCGGAGCATTATTTTTATTAAGTGATTTGTTAAGTGATGATAAATACCTATTTCTGCTTTACAATAATGCCGAAGTTCAAAGTGAAATACTGGATAACTTTAATGTTGCAATTTCTAAACTGAATACTGCCGGAAGAACAAATTTTGCATACGGAGTTTTTCACTTCAGCGGAAGAAGATATGACTTGCGTGAATCGGATGAATTCTTTTTTGAGCGAAGCTACGGCGGTTACTTCAGTGCAATTTATCCGCTCTCAATATTTCAGAGAATTGAAACAAGTATAAGTCTTGCAAACTCCGATAAACAATTTTTTGCCGTTGAAAATGATGAACAGACTACTGACTTTATTGCCCGCAAGGCACTTCTGCTTTCAAACACTGTTTCATTCGTTCACGATAATTCATTGTGGGGACCAACCGGACCCCTGGACGGCTCACGTTTCCGTGCACTGCTTGCTTATACAAGTGATATCAAATTCAGCAATGTAAATTATTACTCATTTATTTTGGATTACCGGCATTATTTCAGACTGAGTTTAAGATCTACATTAGCTGCAAGATTATCATTGTATGTTAATGATGGAAAAGAAGCCCGAAGATATTTTGGCGGAGGAAGCTGGGATATCAGAGGCTGGCGCCGCTGGTCAATTCGCGGTCAGAAATTATGGGTGTCTTCATTAGAGCTTCGTTTCCCTCTGATCGATCAGTTCTATATCCGTTTTCCCTTTTTCGGATTAGGTTTTACAAGCATACGCGGTGCCCTGTTTTTTGATGCAGGAAGCGCCTGGGATAAACAATACAGGCAAACTTACGGCAGCATCGGCGGTGGAATAAGAATTAATTTCCTTAATGCAATTACTTTCCGCTATGATGTAGGTAAAAAGATTGAAAATAATTTTCAAGAATTTCAGCCTAAATTATTTTATCAGTTTTTCTTCGGGTGGGACTTTTGAAAATTTCAGCTAAAATAATTCTTATGTTATTAATCATAGCCGGATGTTCAAAACGGATTGTACTTAATGAAATCAATTTGAGCGGGGATTCTCATGCAATGTTCGGTAAAACTCCTGAACGGAATTTTTATAATGACTTTACTCTTGGGGACTCATTAAAATTGAAGTGGGAGACTGATACAAAGGGGAGCTACAAAAATACATCGCTAATATTTTTAGATGAAATTATGTTTGCCTCCGATTTGGCGGGTAGAGTTTATGCGTTTAATATTGAATCGGGTAAAGGGGCTGGAGAAGAAAAGAATAAAGGAGCTGTAAGCATTGCACCGGTGTTATATAATTCTATAATTGTGTATGTGGTTGAAGAATTTAAAGAAAAATACTCAACAATATATTTTTACGATTACTACACTGGAGATTATATTAATGAGCATATCATAAATGGATCATGCGGTAATGAATTAATTAAAACCGATGATGCAATTTTATTGATTTCAGAAAATGGAATTTTATATAACTATAATTTATCCGGCAATGAAAGATGGAAACTTGATACTCAATCTAAAGTAAGATGCGTACCTGCACTAACGGGGGATACTTTTATTTTCGGGAGTGTGACCGGGGAAATTACTGCCGTAAGTTTAAGCAGGCAAAAAGTTATTTATAAAAATAAAATTTCCGATAGAATACAGAGCGGCATTACCATTGAAAACGGCAGAGGATATGTTGGTGATGATGCCGGTTATTTATATTGTTTTGATATTGCAGACGGTGAGGTGATCTGGAGTTTTGATACCGGTGCAAAGATTGTCAGTATCCCTGTTATGAATGATGAAGATTTGTTCGTAGGAAATTTGAGCGGCGATTTATTTTCACTGGATAAGAAAAACGGTGAAATGAATTGGCTGAATGAAACAGGAGGTATAATTAATACAACCCCGCTGTTGTTTAGTGATTACTTGGTTCAGCCGGATCTATTCAAGAAAATACATTTTGTTGATATAGAAAACGGAGAGATTGATAGACAGATTGAAACGGACGGCAGAATGAAATTGAGTCCTGTTTATTTTAACGGCGTAATATATTTTGGTATGGATAAAGGTGAAATATTAGCTTATGAACTTTTAGGAGGGGATAAATAATTATGCGGTCTCTACTTTCAATATTGCTGATTTTTATTCTCACGGTATCAAACAATGCTCAAGAAACTTTAGTGTATATCGAATCAAACAAGCAGGACTCCAAAATATTTATTAATGATGATCTGGTAGGAAGCGGAAATGTTGTTGTAAAACTTGAACCGGGTGAATACGAAATAAAGGTAAGGGAAGATAAACTAAAGTGGAACTCACAAATATTTATTGATAGAATTGAAATTGAAAGAAACTCTAAAAATTTGAAACTCAACTACAAATTTATTGACCCGATAATTTTAAAAACTATTCCTGATGATTCACAAATATTTGCCGGTGATAGTTTACTTGGTAATTCTCCTTTATTATTAAGCAGTGAATTCAGTGATCTTACAATCAAAAAAAATAATTTTGCCGATAAAAATATTCTTCTAAATGAAGTTGCAGTAAATAAACCAATAGAATTAAAATTTATTGGTGAAGAAAAAAATGGAAGGTTCGTAGGATCAAAATTATTTTGGGGTTTGATAACTTCGGCTGTGGCATTGGGTACTACCGCGGCTTACTATAAAATTAAGGCTGATAAAAATTATGATAAATATTTAGACACCGGCGATAAGGATTTTCTTGATAAAACAGATAGGCAAGATCTATTCAGCGGAGTTTCTTTCGGCGCACTTCAGCTTAATTTAGGATTTCTGTTATACTTAATTTTGGATGAATAAACTATTAATGAGCCTCTAACCAATTCTCACCAATTCCGCTGTCAACCTTAATCGGCACGTTTAACGGAAAAGCACTCTCCATCATTTCAACTATCATCGGCTGCAGCTCATCAATCTCATCTTTATGAATATCAAAAAGAAGTTCATCATGCACCTGCAGAACCATTTTTGTCTTGGTCTTCATCGCTGATAATTTTTTATGAATATTTATCATTGCAATTTTAATCATATCTGCGGCAGTACCTTGAATAGGCATATTGATTGCAACTCGTTCTTCAAATTGTCGTACAACTCTATTACTGCTGTTTATATTTCGTAAAAATCTTCTTCTGCGGATTAGTGTTTCGGCATAACCTTTTTCTTTAGCGTTTTTAACCGAAGCATCCATATAACTTTTTACCTGCTTAAAAGTATTAAAGTAAGTTTCAATAATTTCCTTCGCATGGGTTTGTGTAATGCCTAATCTGTTTTTCAAACCGAATGCACCAATGCCGTAAAGAATACCGAAGTTTACCTCTTTTGCCTTCCGCCGCATGTCTGCATCCACATCTTTCGGATCGACCATAAAAACTAAAGCTGCGGTTGCACGATGTATATCTTCATCATTATTAAAAGCTTCGGTTAAGCCTTCATCGCCGCAAATGCTCGCCATTATTCGAAGTTCAATTTGGCTATAGTCGGCACTTAGTATTCGGTAATTTTTATCTCGCGCCACAAATGCTTTGCGTATTTCTTTACCAAGCTCAGTTCTAATTGGTATGTTCTGCAGATTAGGATTCACACTTGATAATCTGCCTGTAGATGCAACTGTTTGATTAAAAGTGGTATGCACTCTTCCCGTGCTTGGCTGAATCAAGGAGGGAAGGGCATCGGCGTAAGTTGATTTTAATTTTGATACCTGCCTGTAATTCAAAATTATATCAATTATTTCATGCTGCCCGCGTAAACCTTCTAAAGACCTCGCATCGGTGGAATAACCGGTTTTAGTTTTCTTAGTTGGGGGAAGTTCCAATTTATCAAAAAGTATTGTCTGCAGTTGTTTGGGTGAGTTGATATTGAAAGTGTCATCTGCAAGTTTATGAATTTCACTTGTGTAATTATCAAGCAGAATACTTAAATCTTTACTGAATTCATTTAATCCTTTAACATCAAGCTTAACTCCGTTGTACTCCATATCTTCAAGCACTGGAACAAGAGGGAATTCAATATCGTACGAAACTTTTTCAAGTTTCTCTGTTTCAATTTGTTTTTTAAAAACCTTGTAAAGCCGGTAAGTTATATCAGCATCCTCGCATGAGTATTCCGATAAAATCTCGAGATCAATTTCAAAAATTTTAGATGCATCTTTTTTATCGCCGAGTAAACTGCTTAAAGGAATTGTTGTGTGATTAAGATATTGCTGGGCTAAGAAATCCATTCCATGTTTTTGATCGGGATCAATTACATAGCTGGCGAGCATTGTATCGAAGTAAAAATTTTTAACTTCAATATCATATTTTCGTAAAACTCCAATATCATATTTACCGTTCTGACAAACCTTTTTAATGTTGTCGTTTTCAAAAACCGGCTTAAATATTTTTACAAATTTATCAACATCAATTCTATCGGATAAATCTTTGCTGAATAAATCATCCTTTTGTAAAAACGGATTTACTGCTGCATAATATGCTTCGCCTTCTTTATAGCAAAATGCAACCCCCGCCAAATTAACTTCAAGTACGTTTAGTGAATCTGTTTCGGTATCAAAAACAACCATCTCTTGTTTTAACAACTTCTTTGCTAATGCTTCCGCATCCTTTTCTGTTTTAATCAATTTATACTTTACTTTTTCTTTACTTAAACCTGATTCAGTTTCTACTTCCTCAATCTCTTCTGATGAAACTTCTTCTCCAAAAATTTTACTTACTTTTTCTACTATATTTTTAAATTCCAATTCATTACAGATTTCTGCAAACTTTACTAAATCCGGTTCCGTCATCTTAGTTTTACTTATGTCAATTTCCATTGGAACGTCAAGTACAATAGTGGCAAGTTTTTTTGAAAGGAAGGCATTCTCCTTATTCACCTCCAATTTTTTCTTAACACCTTTTTTCTCAATTGAATCAATATTCTCATAAATGCCTTCGAGCGAACCGAATTGCTGGATAAGCGGGGTAGCGGTTTTGGGTCCGATGCCTGCAACTCCGGGAATATCATCTGAAGAATCACCGACGAGTGCCAAATAATCGATCATCTGAATTGGATTAAATCCATAATCCTCTTTCACTTTTTCTTCATCAACAATAACAATATCATCGGAAGATTTGCCGGGCTTAACAAGTTTAATGTTTGGGGTAACTAATTGCACATAATCTTTATCAGGAGTGATTGCAAAAGATTCATAGCCTTCTTTTTCTGCAATTTTTAGTGCGGCGCCGATAATATCATCAGCCTCATAACCGGGTAAAATATAGAGAGGAAAATTTAATGCTTCAACAATTTCTCTTATCCTGTCAAGCTGGGGTATCATATCCTCCGGCATTTTGGCTCGGGTTGATTTATACTTATCGTACATATCATGCCTAAAAGTTTTTTCTTTTGAATCGAATGCAACGGCAACATTATCGGGCTTTGTATCGGTAAGTATTTTTATAAGTTGATTTAGAAAACCGTAAACTGCTGAGGTTGGTTCACCTGATGAAGTGATTAAAGGGCGATTAATAAAGGCGAAATAACCCCGGTAAGCTAATGCC